>JBBDXF010000029.1:0-234548 GCA_040902485.1 Myxococcota bacterium
CAATCAGAACTCTCCGCTCGGCTCAGAATCTACTTGAACGAGGAGTCCAGATACGCCTTGTTGGGCGGCATCCTTGCTACCGAGCGGCACCTGAAACTGCGGTTGCATCAACCGGCCCCTCGAACGCAATGAAGAGCACACACGAATCAGCACTTACACAGCGCCCTCGGTGCACCGCCTTCGCAGGGCCGTACGCGTACATGCCGGGCTTGAGGATGGCGGGCTCCTGCTTGTCGTAGGTGACATGCAGTTCGCCAGAGATCAGAACCATGCGTTCGGGCGACGTGTGCCAGTGGGCAGGCAGGTCGTATCGGCCTGGTACTCGGAAGAAGACGTCGGCGTTGGGTTGTCCCGGATCGCCGTGGAGCGCCGCGATCTGACAACCCGCTGGGAAGAACTCTGGACACGGGCCCCACTGCAGTTCGGTGTCTCCTGCACTGCGAGCCAACGCGCGCTCGCGCGGCGTCTCTTCCGAGAGCGCAGGAGCGCCTACGCCGAGAGCAGCCAAGAGTGTCGCTGTCGCGCCCAAGGCCGCGCTCTTCGTCAGGATACGCTGCATCGACATAGCAGACTTCCTCCTTCTCGTTGCCGCCCAACGGATTGGCGCTCAGCTGCGCGGCGCCCGCCGCCGACGACAGCCCACGCCGGAATGGTATTGCCCCAAGGTACCACGCCTCACCACCGCCCAGGACCGCGCCGCGTCTGCTGCAGCGCCTTGTTGGGCGGCGAGTGGCGGAGCCATACAGCGTAGGTACACTGCACCACTGTGCTCCGCTTCGAGTGGGACGAGGCCAAGAACAAGGAGAACAGGCGGAAGCACCGGGTCTCGTTCGAGGAGGCACAGACCGTCTTCTACGACGACCGCGCAAGCCTGATCGAAGACGAGGATGAGAACGACGCCAACGAAGAGCGGTTCCTTCTGCTCGGGTTGAGCGCAACCCTGCGCCTGCTGGTCGTCTGCCACTGCTACCGCGCAAAGGACCAGGTGATCCGGCTGATCTCGGCACGAAGAGCCAGCGCGACCGAGCGCCGCGACTACGAGACGAGGTGGAAGAAATGAGGAAGAGCTACGACTTCTCGAAGGGACGCAAGAACCCCTACGCACGGCGTCTCAAGAAGCAGATCACGATCCGGCTGGACGAGGAAACCCTCGAGTACTTCAAGCGCCTCGCCGAAGAGGCCGAGGTTCCCTACCAGACGCTGATCAACCTCTTCCTCCGCGACTGCGCGCGAGGGAAGAAGCGGCTGTCGATGAAGTGGGAAGCGGCGTAGCACCCCTCTCCTCGCCGCCCAACGTTCCGGGCTTCAGCTGCGAGTGCCCGGCCCGCTTAGTTGATTGAACCTACACCGCATCATGCCAGACGCCCCCGGTGGTGGACAGAGCCCAGCGGGCGCTCGGCAGCTGCAAGCCCTTGTTAGCCCGTGGCACTCGCGCCGATTCCGAACTCCCATCGATGCGACGCAGAACCTGGACGTGCGCGCCGCCTTGAGCCCCGTGTCGCGAAGCGGTGAGCGCGGCCGCGCAGCTGGAACGAGCACGCGGATGGCAATCGCGGAAGAACGTTCGGTGCTGCTCGACGTCGGCGAATACGGCGCCGACCGACCGGAGCAACGCAGATTGCTCCCCCGCCGCCCGCGGTCTACACCGAACTGCTTCGGCCAGCGGGCTAACGGATCGGGCTTCAGCTGCGAGAGCCCGGCCCGTGCTGTCGATTGAACCTACACCGCATCATGCCAGACGCACCCGGTGGTGGACAGAGCCCAGCGGGCTCTCGACAGCTGCAAGCCCTTGTTAGCCCGTGGCGCGCGCGACCCATCTGGCACTCCGTCGGTGCGACGCACGGGCTGGGCGTGCGCGCCGCCCCGGCTTTGGTGTCGCACGACGTTGAGCAAAGCCGAGCAGCTCGAGCAAGCACGCCGACGACAACCGCGGAAGAACGTTGGATGCTGCACGACGCCCGCACCCGCCGCATCGATCGACCGGTGCAAGGTTGGTTGCTCGCCCCACGCCGCGAACACAAGACCGAACAGGTCCGGCCCGCGGGCTAACGGATCGGCGTTCAGCTGCAAAGAACAGCGCTGACCGTCAGCGCGACTGCACGACTGCTCGCCGCCAGAACGGCACCACGGTCGTTGCGACCACGCTGTTCTTTGTCCGCTGCAACGCCTTGTTATGCGGCATGATCTGCGTCGTCGTCGGGCTCGAATCCGTGCATCCGCGCGAGCAAGTCCTGGATCACCGCTGCCTGCCGACCCAGTTCGCTGTTGCCTTCCTGCGCCGCCATGAGGTACGGACCGACCGGATTCATTCTCACGGAGATTGCAGCGGTTATCGCGAAGTGTGCCGCCAGAATCCCGGCTGGCCACCATAGCTGAGACCAGAGAAGCCATGGTAGCCAAAGGAGAGACAGCCACCGGGTAGCTTGAAGAGCTGCGCAGACCTCGGAGGCGCCGCCCGGGAGTCGAATGTAGACCGAGTGTCGCTCGAACACCTCGGTCTCAAACGCCGACAAGGCGAGCCGTTCGGGCGGCGTCCTTGCTGTCCGGTCCGCGGCGAACACGAGGAGGTCGAGGCCGACGACGACTGTGACGTAAATCCACGACGCGACTTCCGCAACGAAGAAGGACAAGACCAGGAGAGACAGCGTGACAATGAGTGCGAGCGAACCGAGTATCATCGCGCCTCGCCCTCCATGGATTTGGCGACGATCTGGGTGATCAGTTTCGCTGCGGGCCCCCGTCGCGCGTCCCTCGTCTCGAGGATCTCCTTTGCTGTCGCACGAGCGATTGAGAGACAAGCCGCGGCCATCTCATCCTCGTCATTCAGGCTCGCGATCTCGAATATCCATGCCGCGATCACGGCGGCGGTGTCGCGCGCGTTGACGCCGGCCTTGCGACAAGCCTTGAGGAAGACCTGATACTGATCCGCAAGGTCGCCAGACCAATAGTTGGGAAGTGTCTGCGTAACGTGTGCGGGAGCGAGTTCGTTCAGCCGGGAAGCCAGCGAGTATTGGACGCGGACCCGAAAGACTCTGGAGAACATCTTGGGCGCGTTCCTCTTCCTTGTGCGGTCGGGATCTGCGAGGCGACCGCGGATGCCGCATAACTAGTAATGTCCTGCACCCGACCCCTCGCCGGGCGCCTCGGTATCATTTGGCGCAGCGCTCGCTGAGTCAACACAAGACCCCGACGTAGCTCGACTTCGACGAGCGGCGACGCTCCGGTAAGCAATATCGCGGCGGGACGACGGGGATCACTCCCACTCCAACGGCGCATCGCTCGCGCCCCTGGCCCTACGCATCGCCTCCCTCCGAACAACGGTGACAGTTCGAGCAGTCCGCCCGCCCCGCCCCCTCCGCGCGGGCCGGCGGTTTGCGCTGACGAGGGGAGGTCGAGGGTCCTCCCGAGGGTACCCCCCGAGGAAGCGCAGAACCGCCGGCCCGCGCTCCGGGTCCCGGGCTCCCGCGCTAGCTCGTGAGACGCACCGTCGAGCGCGACAGCCGCTGCGCCAGGATCTCGTTCAGGTTGCGCAGGATCGTGGCCGCGATCCGCGGCCGCTGCCGCGCGAGACGCTGAAGTGTGTTGGGCGTGAAGCGCAGCAGCCGCGCGTCGGTGGCCACGTCCATGTTCGCGCTGCGCTCGCCGAAGAACAGCCCGACCTCGCCCACGACCTCGCCGCGCGCGCAGCGGTTCAGCTCGATCGGGCCGTCGTCGCCGGGCTTCCAGACGCGCACGATGCCGTCGATGATCACGTACATCTCGCGCTCGTTGTCGCCGATGTGGCCGAGCGCGGTGCCCGCGGGCAGCACGCGCAGGCTCGCCATCTGCGCGACGATGCGGCACTGCGGCTTCGAGAGTCCCGTGAACAGGGGGATCGCCTTCTGCGGGTCCTCGCCCAGGTCGAGCCCCAGCGTGTCCCAGAGCGTGACGATGCGCAGCCCGCCGCACAGCGCGGGCGTGAGCGTCACCTCGACCAGCATGCCGACGCCGAGCGTGAACGCCGTCAGCAACCCGACCTGCTGGTACGAGAGCAGATCGCTGAAGGACAGCATCAGGAAGCCGCCGATCAGCGTGGACGCCGAGTAGATCGCCGGCTTTCCGACGATTTTGAGCACCGCGACCGTGGCGCGCTCCTCGTTGGCCAGGCGTCGGGCCTCGACGCTGAAGCGCAGGAAGTAGTGGATCGTGTCGTCGATCGAGACGCCGAGCGCCATCGGCGCAATGATGGCCGTGGTCAGGCTCAACGGAATGCCGAGCGCCGAGAGCATGCCGAAGTACACGACCACCGGGATCAGATTCGGCACCAGCGTGTAGATCCCGCGCGTGAACGAGAGGAAAAGCACGGAGAGCAGCACGTAGATCAGGAACAGCGAAGTGAGGATGCTCTGCAGCTCGCCGCGGAGCAGGTTGTCGACTACCCCCGCCATCAGGATCTGGTTGCCGGTCACGCGGCCGTGCAGGTGCGGCGGGAGCTCGGCCATGCGCGTCTCGATCCGCTCCACCAGCTCGGTGACCAGGGCGCTGCCGATGATCGTCGTGCGCACCTGGATGTTGGTGAGCTGGTAGCGCGCGTCGATGTAGCCCTCGAGCTCATCGCTCGCGCCCAGGAACAGGAGCTGACCGGAGAGACGCTCGTTCGTCGGCACCGCGAGATAGGTGGGATCGTTCTCGTGGAACGCGCGGTTCAACAGCCGCACGAAGTCGACCAGGCCGCGCGTTCCGCCGATCTCGGGCTGCGCCTCGAGCCAGTTCTGCAGTGACTCGAGCTCGCGCAGGTTCGCGGGCTGCTTGAAGGTGGCCTTGTCCTTAGCCTCGACCACGATCTGGAAGCCGTTCGCGCCGTCGAGGTGGCTGTTCACGGCGTCGAAGTCGAGCCGTGCCTCGGAGTCGAGCGGCAGCGTCGACTTGATGCCGTCGCTGCCGACCACCAGCTGCGTGGCCACGCCGGCCGCGGTGAGCGTGACCGCGCCCCACACCGCGAAGATCGCGCGCCGGTTGCGCAGGTCGAAGACCGCGAGCCAGCCGATCACGCGCGCGAAGCGGCTGCCCTCGGCCACCTGCTCCGAGGCCGCGAGCTTGCGCGGCCGCCCCAGCACCGAGAGCAGCGCGGGCGTCATCGTGACCGTGACGATCATGGTCACGAACACCCCCGTCACCATCAGCAAGCCGAACTCGAACAGCGCCTCGAGCCCCATGACTGTGTAGGAGAGGAAGCCGGCCATGGTCGTGAGCCCGGCCAGCAGCTCCGGCAGCCAGACCATCTTCATGGTGTGCTCGACCGCGTCGCGCGCGTTGATTTCCGGGTCGTCGCGCAGCGCGTCGTAGAACTCGGAGACGATGTGGACCGAGTAGGCGACGCCCAAGATCAGCAGCATGATCGGCACGAAGAACGTGACCAGGTTCAGCGGCAGCTCGAGCCAGGCCATGATCCCGAGCGTCCAGATCACGGCCACCGAGACGCTGAGCAGCGGCAGCACCACCCCGCGCAGGGTGCGGAACGAGAAGCCGAGCACGAGCGCGAGCGCCACCAGGATCAGCGGCGCGATCCGCAGCAGGTTGCCCCGCAGGTAGTGAGCCTGAGCGGCGCGCAGGTGCGGGCCGCCGGTGATCCAGACCTGCGCGGTGCCGGCCTCCTCGTGGGCGATGGTGCGGATCGCGTCGTCGAGACCCTTCGCGATGAACTCGCGGTCGCTGATGTTCAGGAACTGCACGACCAGCGCGGCGGTCTTGCCGTCGGTCGAGATCAGGTTGCCGGCGTAGAGGGGATTCTCGAGCGCCTGGCTGCGCAGCTCGGCGAGCGCTCGAGGGTCGGTGGGGACCTCCTTCACGAACGCGCGGATGTCGATGCCTTCCTCGCTGCCGCGCACGTTCGCCGCGTTCGTGATCGCCACCACGTGGTGCACGCCGTCGAGCTGCTCGACTCGCTGTACGATGCTCTGGATGCGCGAGAGCGTTTCGTGCGTGAACACGTCGTCGGTCGAGACCGCGACCACCATCGACTCGTCGCTGCCGAACGCCTTGCGCACGTAGTCGTAGAAGGCCCGCCCCTCGTCGCCCTCGGGCAGCAGGCTCTCCTGCGACATGTCGACCGCGAGCGGATGGAGACGCAGGTTCTCGAAATCGACCAGCGGCCAGGCAGCAACCAGCGTCGCGGCGAGCACGCCGAGCAGGCTCAGCCACGGCCACTGCGCGACGAACCGGAAGATCCGACTCACGCGCGCGCTCGCATGTCGATCGTCCTCGCTCGACTCACTACTTGCAGTGCTTGCCGAGCGCGCTCACCTGGAAGCTGCGCTCCGCGAGATCGCCGTCGACCTCGAGATCCTCGACGACCACGACCGTGCGCGTCTCGTCGCGCACGTCCTTCATCACCAGCTCGGTAGGCGCGAAGATGCCGCTCTCCTCGAGCATGTCGTCGGGCTTCGCGGTGAACAGCTTGCGCAGGCGGTCGCCGTTCTCGAACGACTCCGACTTGATCACCACGCAGGTCGTCTGGTCGACGTAGCTCAGGACCTTGGTGTACGACGACTGCGACTTCTCGGTCGGCGTGGTCTCGAGCACGAACACGGGCCGGCCCTCGACCTCGGCGTCGGGCAGGCGCGCGTGGCTGTCCGGGCGATTCAGCTGCTGCCAGCGCTGCAGGTCCTCGAAGGTGAAGTCGGTACCGAACACGCTGCCGCCCACGCCCTCGCCCGTGATCCGTTTGACCTTGCGCAGCTCGGGCGTGAACAGGAAGCTGTCGGGCGCGCCGTCCGGGGTCTCCATCGAGAGCATCTCGGAGCCGCGCATCTCCGGCGGCTGCTTGATGCACAGCTTCGCCCGGCGCGTTCCGTCCTCGAGCCGGATGCCGAGCATCTTGGCGCGGAACTCGCGCTGGCCGCCGATCCGGTCGATGGCGGTGAACAGCATGGTCTGCTCGCTCGACTTCTTCGGAATGTTCCGCTTCAGACAATCCCGTACCTCTTGGACGGGAGCGGGCTCCTGCGCGGCCGCGCCGAGGGGCAGAACCAGGAGCGCGGAGAGCAGGAGGCGGCAACGTCTTGGCATTCTCGGCCCATCTTAGCCGACCGGTTGGCGCCCGCGCGCGGCCGAGGCTAAAACGCATCCGGGGGACGATTGTTGAGGCGAGATCCGCGCGACATGCGTGGCGCTGCGCGGCTGGCGGCGAGTCAGCGCCGCGCGCGGCGGCGGATGCTGCTGCGCGGCCGGATCACCATCGCGATCGGGCTCGGCGCGCTCGTGCTGCTGTTGTGGAGCGCGCTCGCGGGCGTGGGCTCGGACGCCTCGGCCGAGCCGCACGCGCTGGCCGCCCTGCCCGAGGTGGGCGCGTTCGAGATCGAGGAAGGCGTCGAGAAGACGCCCGACGTCGATCCGGTCGCGCCGGTGCTGCCCGAGCCGCTGCCGCCGCCGGGCGCGACGGCGCCGGAGCCCGAGGCGGCCGAACCCGCCAGGCCCGCGCCCGCCAAAAGGCTGCGCGCCGCGCCCGCGCAGGTGATCGCGCGCATCCCGGTGCCGTTGCCGTCGCACGGCGCGGCCGGGCTTCCGCGCCTGGTCGCGGCCGGCGAGTCCGCCGTGAAGCGGGCCACGCGCAGCGAGCACGTGACGGAGCTGCTCTCGCGCGGGCCGAACGCGCTGCCGCTGCGCGTCGAGTACACGCTCGATCTCGCGCTCACGCAGGCGGTCTACGACATCTTCGAGCGCGGGCGCGTGAAGCTCGGCCTGGCGGTGGTGCTCGATCCCGCGACCGGAAACGTGCTCGCCTACGCGGGCACCGACGCCAAGCGCCTGCCGCCGGGCGAGGTCTACCCGGCGGCGTCGCTGGTGAAGGTGGTGACCGCCGCCGCCGCGCTCGAGAGCGCGCCGACCGCCGCGCGCCGCAGCTGTCGCTACGTCGGGAATCCCTATCGCCTGACGCCCGCGCGCGTGGTCCCGCCCAAGCGCGGCACCGAGATCACGATGGAGCGCGCGCTCGCGATGTCGAACAACCAGTGCTTCGCGCAGCTCGCGGTGAACGACCTGGGCGCGAACCGCATGCTCGATCTGTTCCGGCGCTTCGGCCTGCTGCAGCGACCGGGTCCGGGACACGAAGCGGGCCAGGCGGCGGACCCGCACGGCGACCGCTTCGCGCTCGGCAAGCTCGGCTGCGGGCTCGCGGGTCTGCAGATCACCGCTCTGCACGCGGCCGAGATCGCGGCCACGCTCGCCGACGGCAAGCGCCGCGCGCCGCGCTGGATCGAGCGCGTGACCGACTCGAAAGGCGAGGCCTACGCGCTGCCGCAGGCCGGCGCGCCGGTGCAGGTGCTCACGCCCGCGCTGGCCGCGGACCTGCGCGAGATGATGGTCGCGACCACGGTCAGCGGCACCGCACGCCGCGCGTTCCACGCCTCGTACGGCCGGCCGATCCTGAAGGTGATGACGGTCGCCGCCAAGACCGGAAGCCTGTCCGGCAAGACGCCGCCGGGCCGCTACGAGTGGCTGATCGCGCTCGCTCCCGCCGACCGGCCGAAGGTCGCGATCGCGGTGCTGATCGTGCAGCAGAAACGCTGGCACTCGACCGCCTCGCAGATCGGCGCGCAGATCCTGAACGCGATCTTCTGCGGCGGCTCGGTGTGCCGCGTCGACCGCGCGGACCAGTGGCTCACCGCAGACGTCGAGTCACCCGCCAAGACGCGCTGACGCAGGCGACTCAGAAGCGCAGCTCTACGCGCACGATCCCGGCGCTGTCGTCGCCGTCGAAGCCGAGCGTCGCGATGTCGTCGTCGGCCTGCGTGCGCACGTACTCGGCGCTGAGCCGAACGTTCGGCGTCGCGTACCAGTGGAGCGCCAGCGTGGTGGTGCGGAACTCCTGCGACGAGCTCGAGCTGTCGGCCAGCCCGAAGTCGAAGAAGTCGCGGTCGATGTCGCCGTTCGCGTAGCGCAGCGCGATCTCCCACGCGTTCGGACCGAGCGGCGTGAGCGCGCGCTCGTGGAAGATCCGCCCGTCGTAGGGCTCGCCGGTGATCCGCCACGAGAGCGTCGCCTGCCAGGAGTCGGTCTGGTTGTCGAGATCGCGCGTGCCGACCGGCGTCTCGGCGTCGAAGTAGCCGCCCTGCGTGCCCTCGTAGTAGAGCCGCACGGGGCCGACCTCGAAGCCGAAGGAGAGCGTGTAGAACTGGCGCCAGTCGGCGTCGAACGACGAGGTGTCGAAGAGACGCGTGCCGGCGGGATTGCGGATGCGCAGGCGTCCATGCCAGTCGTTCGTGTAGGCGTAGCCGCCGCACAGGAAGAAGCCCCCGGCGACCGACGCGAGGAAGCCCGCGTCGGGACCGCGCAGCGAGCGGAGCGGATTCAGCCAGACGCGCGCCTGCGCTTGCGCGCCGCGCTGCGGCTTGCCGTTCGCGTCGAAGCCGTCGCCGATCAGGTACGCGACGTCCCAGTCGAACACGCCCTCGGCGAGCTCGCCCTCCACGCGCAGCGCCCAGTCCGTGCGGTAGTCCATGTAGTACGAGAACGAGTGCCCGACGAGCGCCAGATCCTCGGGACGCGTGCCGGCCTCGAAGCCGAGCGGAAGCTGGAGCAGCCCCGCGGACACGCGCAGCCACGGCACGCCTTGCCAGGCGACGAATGCCTCGTACAGGTTCGACGGCGTCTTGGTGCCCTCGAGATCGCCCGAGATGCGCGCGAACCACGCGCCGCGGAAGCTGCCCTCGACGATCGGCTTCGCCAGGTCCGTACGCAGGCCCGAGCTGGTGGCGTTCTGCGACTCGTGCAGGACCAGGTCGCCCGCGTACACCCCGCCGGCGTGCAGCTCGAGCTCGCCGTTCGCCGACGTGTAGCGCAGGCCTTCCGTCAGGCTCACGCGGAAGCCGTCGGCGCGCGCGCTCGCGGGCGCGACGAGCAGCAACAGAACGAGCGCGCGAACGGTCGGGTAGGATCGCGGCATGGCGATCCAGGAAGGCAAGAAGGCTCCGGCGTTTGCTCTCACGGACGAATCCGGCCGAAAGGTCGACCTCGCCGACTTCTCCGGCACGGACGTGATTGTATATTTCTATCCGCGCGACGACACCCCCGGATGCACCAAGGAGGCCTGCGGCTTCCGCGATCTGTGGAAGCAGATCCAGAATCGCGGTGCGGTGGTGATCGGCGTCTCGCCAGACGCAGCGGAGAAGCACCAGAAGTTCCGCGCCAAGTACAAGCTGCCGTTTTCGCTGCTCTCGGATCCCGATCGCGCGGTGATGACGAAGTACGGCGCCTGGGGCGAGAAGACGATGTACGGCAAGAAGGTGACGGGCGTGATCCGCTCGACGGTGTGGATCGGCAAGGACGGCGTGGTGAAGAAGCACTGGCCGCGCATCGCTTCGGCCGAGGCGCACCCGGCGCAGGTGCTCGAAGAGCTCGAGCAAGCGAGGTAGCTCCGCGCTTCGGCTCAGCCGACGCGCGTGGTCGCCACGTAGCACAGGCGCGCGTCGGGACCCGACTCTCGCACTTCCACGCGCAGCGTCGCGCCGTGCGCGTCGCGGCGCAGGACGCACGCTTGCGCGCGGAAAGGCGAGAGCTTGCCCAGTGCCAGGTAGCGGATCTCGAGATCGGTCGTGCTGACCGGCGCACCGAACAGCGCGCGGCCGAGCGCCGCGCTCGCGACGTCGACGAGCGTCGCCGCCGCGCCGCCCTGCAGCGCGGAGAGCGAGTTCAGGACGTAGTCGGAGAGATCGATCTCGGCGCGGCCCGACTCGGCGTCGAGCACGCGAATGCCGAGACACTCCGCGAACGGCGCCGACAGGCCCGAGCCCGGCAGCGCGAAGTCGGTGCGGCCGGTCGCGGCGCCGCGCGTGTACTGGGGCGTGTCCTCGCGACGCACGAGGATCGCGAAGGTCATCGTGGCCAGACCCGCCTCGACGCGCGAGTCGTCGGCGAGCGCGACCTCGACGACCACGGTCTGGCGGCCCGCGCGCAGCACCGAGCCGCGCGCGACGACGCTCCCGCGCGCGAGCGGCCCGAGCAGGTGCAGGGAGAGATCGAGCGTCGCGAGCCAGTTCGGCTGCGCGGTCTCGAGCGCGAGTCCCCCGCAGTACAGGTCGACGAGCACCGCGAGCGCGCCCGCGCGCACCGCGCCGTTCTCGCCCAGGATCTCGGGCACGATCGGCAGGATCGCGCAGCCGCCGGCACCGCGTTCGATCGACATGCGCAGGTCGCGCGTCAGGTGGTGCTTGGGCGGATACTCGATCGGCACGCGGCGATTCGAGCAGATGGATTCGCGCTTGTCACGCCGTCCATGCGAAGCTTGCGGCATGCACGACCGGCCGAGTGCTGTGGAGCTGCTCGCGGCGATCGCGGATCTGCTCGAGCGCGAGGTGATGCCCGCGCTCTCGGGCGGGCTCGAGTACCGCGTGCGCGTCGCCGTGAACCTGGCGCGAATCCTCGAGCGCGAGGCGCGGCTCGGCCCCGACCTGCTCGAACGCGAGCGGGAGCTGCTCGAGGCGTTGGTCGGTCCCGGCGAGAGCGTGCTCGCGCTGAACGCGCGTCTCGTCGAGCGCCTGCGCTCGGGGAACGTGGATCTCGACTTCGAGCGCAGCGCGCTGGCCGCGCTGGGCGAGATCGCGCGCGCGAAGCTCGCGATCGCGCGGCCCGGCTACGAGCGCTACGACGCGAGCGTCGACGCGTGACGCGGCCGGTCGCGGAAGGCCTCGCAGCGTATCTCGGCGAGCGACTCGGCCGTGCGGTCTCGATCGAGAACGTGGGCGAGGCGTCCGCGGGCGCGCGGCGGCGCAACGTGCTGTTCGACGCGGTGTCGGGCGCGGAGCGGCTCGAGCTGGTGGCCTCGATCACGCCGTCGGCCGCGATCCTGCTCATGCCGACGGAGACCGAGGCCGGCGCGCTGCGGCTCGCCGAGGAGGCCAAGGTCCCGGTGCCGCACGTGCACTGGGTGTGCACCGACGAGCGCTACGTCGGCGGCCCGTTCTTCGTCTCGACGCGCGTCGCGGGCGAGACGGTGCCGCGGCGCGTGCTGCGGTTGATCGAGCGCGAGGGGATCGGCGCACGGCTCGCGGGCCAGCTCGGCGACGCGTTCGCGCGCCTGCACGCGGTGCCCGTCGAGCGCGCGCCCGCGGGGCTCACGCGGCCCGACGGCGCGAGCGCGGTCGAGCGCGCGCTCGACGCGATGCGCACGCAGATCGACACGCTCTGGCAGCCGGCGCCCGCGCTCGCGCTCGGCCTGCGCTGGCTCGAGCGCCACGCGGGCGACGTGCCGCACCGGCTCGCGGTCGTGCACGGCGACCTGCGCAACGGGAACATCATCGTCGACGCCACCGGGCTGCGCGCGGTGCTCGACTGGGAGGGTGCACACCTCGGCGACCCGATCGAGGACCTGGCCTGGATCTGTCTGCGCACCTGGCGCTTCGGCGCGGACGCGCTCGAGGTGGGCGGGTTCGCGAATCGGGCGCTGCTGGTCGACGCCTACGAGGCGGCCGGCGGGCGCTTCGACCAGCGCTCGTTCCACTGGTGGAAGGTGCTCGGCACGCTGCGCTGGGGCGCGGGTCTCGCGCGCCAGGCGATCGGCCACATGGACGGCTCGGTGCCCTCGATCGTGATGGCCGCCTCGGGCCGCCGCGTCGCGGAGCTCGAGTTCGATCTACTGACGCTGCTCGGGCAGCTCGAAGCCGAATAGCTTCGCGGCGTTCAGGCCCAGGATCTTGGCGCGCTGGCGGTCGCAGAGCCCCCCCATGGTGCGCTCGATCGCCTCGGCCGAGTGCGGCCAGGTGCCTTCGTGGTGCGGGTAGTCGTTGGCCCACATGAAGCAGTCCTCGAGGCCCCACTTCTCGACCAGGTCGAGGCCGGGCGCGTCCTCCTGGAACGACGCAAATCCGTGTCGGCGGAAGTACTCGCTCGGCAGCTCGCGCAGCTTCGGGAACGCCCACATGTGGTGCTTGCGGTAGCCCTCGTCCATGGCGGTGAGCGCCCAGGCCACCCAGCCGATGCCGGCCTCGATGGTCGCGAAGCGGACACCGGGGAAGCGTTCGAGCACGCCCGACGCACACAGGTTCACGACCGGTTCGATGGTCGGCGCGAGCGAGTGCGCGACGTAGTTGATCACCGCCCCGCCCTCGCCGCGCGCGGCGCGCGGATCACGGCCGGTCGAGACGTGGAAGGTGATCGGCTTGCCGGTCGCCTGCACGCAGGCCCAGAGCCGGTCGAATTCGGGGAAGTTGTAGTTGTGGCAGTCTTCCTGGTGCGGCCCCCAGTCGGGCTTGCACGGCAGCGTGAAGCCGCGGAAGCCGAGCCCCGCGCAGCGCTCGAGCTCGGCGATCGCGCCGTCGAGGTCGCCGGTCGCGACGCACGCCAGCGGCGAGAGCGCGTGGTTGTACTTCGCGAACGTCTCCCACGCCCACTCGTTGTAGACGCGGCACATCGCGTTCGCGAACACCGGGTCGGGCGTGGCCCACATCGACAGGCCCTTGTTCGGGAAGATCACCTCCGCGTCGACGCCGTCGCGCGCCAGGTCGCGCAGGCGTTGCTCGGGATCGGCGCCCGCCTTGGAGCGGATCAGGTCCTCGCCCTCGAAGCGCGATTCGCGCAGCTTGGTCGGCCGGAAGCCCTCCATCACGCTCCAGCGCACGCCGTTCGCGTCTGTCTCGATGCGCGGGATGCGGCTCTTGTACTTCGCGTCGATGCGCTCGGACCAGAGTCCGGCGGGCTCGTTCGCGTGCGTGTCGGCCGACACCACGAAGTACTTGTCGGGATCGCCGGGACGCGCCGTGCGCGGCCAGCCGGTGTGGCCCGGCGTCTGCGTGCGCCAGGCGTTCGGATCAGCGGTCTGTGCTCGGGTGGTCATGACCCCTCCACTGTATCAAGGTGAACGCGCCGTGGTCCTCGAAGACGGGCTCGACGAACGCGCCGATCTGCACGTCGGCGCGCGGATCGCCGGCCAGGTTCCCGATCATGCGAATGCCGTCGGCGTTCGGGAACTCGACGAGCAGCACGACGTAGGGCACGCCCTGCACGAGCGCGGGGTGCACGGGATGCCAGACCCGCTCCCACGAGTAGATCCGCGCGGGTCCGGGCACGGGCGCGAAGCCGAGCTCGAACGCGTGGCAGTGGTGGCAGATCCACTCCGGCCCCCACTGGAAGCGCGCGCAGGCGTGGCAGCGCTGTGCCACGAGCTCGTGTCGCGCGAGTGCCTCCCAGTAGGGGCGGTCGAGCCCGTCGGGCAGCGGCGCGGGCGCGGGCAGGCCCGCAGGTAGAACGGTGTTCGGGGATTCGCTCATCGCCACGGCGGTATAGGCAGTATAGGATGTGCGGATCTCGAGCCGCGAACGGGGGAATGCGCGATGAGCACGGCACATCGTCAGGTCCTGGTCGTGGGCGGCGGCACCGCCGGCATCACCGTCGCCGCGCGGCTGCGGCGAGCACGGAAGGAGCTCGACATCGCCGTGCTCGAGCCGGCGGCGCAGCATTACTACCAGCCGCTCTGGACCCTGGTGGGGGCGGGCATCGTCGCGAAGGAGGTGTCGCGGCGACCCGAAGCCGGCCTGATGCCGCCTGGCGTGACCTGGATTCATGAGGAAGCCCGTCGCTTCGAGCCGGAGCAGAACCGCGTCGTCACGAGCAGCGGCGAAACGCTCTCGTACGACTGGCTCGTGGTGTGTCCGGGCATTCAGCTCAACTGGAACGCAGTGCAGGGTCTCGACCGGGCGCTCGGCCGCGATGGCGTGTGCAGCAACTACGCCTACGAAGAGTGCGAAAAGACCTGGCAGACCCTGCGCGACTTCAAGGGCGGGACGGCGGTCTTCACGATGCCGCCACCGCCGATCAAGTGCGCGGGCGCGCCCCAGAAGATCATGTACCTCGCCGACAGCTGGTTCCGGCGCACGGGCGTGCGCGACAAGACCCAGATCCTGTACATGAGCGCCACGCCTTCGATCTTCGCGGTGAAGGAGTACGCCGCGACGCTCGACCGGGTCTGCGCGCGCAAAGGGATCGAGCGCCACTTCAAGTACAACCTCGTCGAGCTCCTGCCCGAGCAGCGCGAGGCGCGCTTCGTGCACACCGAGACGAACGAGGAGAAGCGGATCCGCTACGACATGATCCACGTGACGCCGCCCCAGGGACCGCCCGCCGTCACGGCGCAGAGCCCGCTCGCCGACGCGGCGGGCTGGGTCGAGGTCGACAAGCACTCGCTGCGGCACGCGCGCTTTCCGAACGTGTTCTCGCTCGGCGACGCGAGCAGCCTTCCGACCTCGCGCACCGGCGCCGCGATCCGCGCGCAGGCGCCGGTGCTCGTCGCCAACCTGCTCGCAGCAATGCAATCGCGTCCGCTCCAGGCGCGCTACGACGGCTACTCCGCCTGCCCGATCCCGACCGAGTACGGAAAGCTCCTGCTGTGTGAGTTCGACTACGACCTGCGCCCCGCTCCGACGTTCCCGCTGCTTGACGGAACCAAGGAGCAGCGCGCTTACTACTGGCTGAAGCGCTTCGGACTGCCCGCGGTGTACTGGTACGGGATGATGCGCGGGCTCGCGTGAGCGACGGCGTGACGTTGGACGTGCGTCAGGGTCTCGCGGAGGCGATCGGCAACACGCCGTTGCTCCGCCTGCGCAAGGCGTCGGAGCTCACCGGCTGCTCGATCCTGGGCAAGGCCGAGTTCCTGAACCCGGGCGGCTCCGTCAAGGACCGAGCCGCGCTCTACATCGTGCGCGACGCCGAGCGCCGTGGACGGCTGCGGCCCGGCGGCCTGATCGTCGAGGGCACCGCGGGCAACACGGGGATCGGGCTGACGCTCGTCGGCAACGCCTGCGGCTACCGCACCCTGATCGTGATTCCGGAGACGCAGAGCCAGGAGAAGAAGGACGCGTTGCGGCTCTGCGGCGCGTCGCTGCGCGAGGTGCCGGCCGTCCCGTTCCGCGACCCGGGCAACTACGTGAGGGTCGCCGAGCGCCTCGCGCTGGAGCTCGAAGCGAGCGAGCCCGGCGGTGTCGTCTACGCGAACCAGTGGGACAATCTGGCGAACCGCGAGGCGCACTACCGTGGAACGGGGCCGGAGATCTGGCGCCAGACCGACGGCCGCGTGGATGGGTTCGTGTGCGCGATCGGCACCGGCGGCACGCTCGCGGGCACGGCGGCGTTCCTGCGCGAGCAGCGCGCGGACGTCGCGATCGCCGCGGCGGATCCGGACGGCGCCGCGATGTACAGCTGGTTCAAACACGGCAAGCTCGAGAGCGCGGGCAGCTCGATCACCGAGGGCATCGGCCAGGGACGCATCACCGGCAATCTCGAGGGTCTGTCCGTGGACGAGGCGTATCGGATCTCCGACGCCGAGGCGCTGCCCGTGCTCTTCGATCTTCTCGCCGAGGAAGGGCTGTGCCTCGGCGGATCGTCCGGCATCAACGTCGCGGGCGCCATCCGACTCGCGCGCGATCTGGGGCCGGGCAAGACCATCGTGACGGTGCTGTGCGATTCGGGCGCGCGCTATCAGTCCAAGCTCTGGAACCCCGAGTTCCTGCGCGCGAAGAACCTGCCAACGCCCAAGTGGCTGGAGTGACCGCGATGATCTTCCGTCAGCTCTTCGACCCGGAGACGTCCAGCTACAGCTACCTGCTCGGGGACGAGCGGACGCGCGAGGCGCTGCTGATCGACTCCGTGGCCGGCCAGCTCGAGCGCGACGTGGCGCTGCTGCGCGAGCTCGAGCTGCGGCTGGTCTACGCGCTGGAGACGCACGTGCACGCAGACCACGTGACCGCCGCGGGCCAGCTGCGCCAGGCGCTCGGCGCGCGCGTCGCGGTGAGCGACCGCAGCGGCGTGCGCAACGCCGACCTGCTGCTGCGCGACGGCGAGTGGCTCGCGTTCGGCGCGCATCGCCTGGAGGCGCGCGCCACGCCGGGCCACACCGGCGGGTGTATGACGTTCGTGGCCGACGGCATGGCCTTCACCGGCGACGCGCTCTTGATCCGCGGCTGCGGGCGCACGGACTTCCAGGAGGGCGACGCGGCCACGCTCTACCGCTCGGTGCGCACGCGCATCCTGAGCCTGCCCGAGGGCACCGCGCTGTACCCGGCGCACGACTACCGCGGCCGCACCCAGACGACCGTGGCGGAGGAGCTGCGTTTCAACCCGCGGCTCGGCACGAGCAAGACCGAGGCGGCCTTCATCGAGCTGATGAGCGAGCTCCGCCTCGCCTACCCCAAGAACATGGACGCGGCGGTGCCGGCGAACCTGTATGCGGGGCTCGGCCCCGACGCCGTGCCGAGCCCGCACGGGCCGGGCTCGGTCGCGGAGGTGATGGAGGGGCTCGGCCGCCAGGACGCGGAGAACTGGCACGGCGCGGGCATCTGATGGCCAGCGTCGGCGGCGGCGATCCGTACAAGAACCCGGAGCTGTTCCGCTTCGTCGGCAGCATGGAAGGCGTCCCGGACTGGGTGGACGCCGCCGAGACCCCGGCCGAGCTCTCGGCGCGCGCGCACTGGCAGGCGCGTGCGCACTACTACTTCCAGCTCGGCGGTGCACTCCTTCCGGGCCTCTCGCTGGCCGGCGGACTGGCGGCGCTCGGCACGCTGTTCGCCGAGTGGCTGGGGGCGGCGGTGTTCGGCCTGGAGAAGACGCCCGTGAGTCCGATCCTGTGCGCGATCGCGCTCGGCCTCGCGATCCGCAATCTGATCGGCCTGCCCGAGATCTACGAGCTCGGCACGCAGCTGTGTCTGAAGCGCGTGCTGCGGCTCGGCGTGGCGCTGCTCGGCATCCGCCTCGGGCTCGCGGACCTGGGCACGATCGGGCTGGCGGCGTTCCCGATCGTGCTGGCGACGATCGCGACGGCGCTCTTGCTGGTCGGCTTCGTGAGCCGCGCACTCGGGCTGCCGCCGCGGCTCGGCATCCTGGTCGCGGTCGGCACCGCCATCTGCGGCAACACTGCGATCGTCGCCACCGGACCGGTGATCGGCGCGAGCGAAGACGAGGTGAGCTACGCCGTCGGGTGTATCACCGTCTTCGGGCTGCTCGCGCTGATCGGCTACCCGTTCCTGGCGCACGGCATCTTCGCGGGCGACCCGGCCAGCGTGGGGCTGTTCCTGGGAACCGCGATTCACGACACCGCTCAGGTGGTGGGAGCGGCGCTGCTCTACTCGCAGCAGCTCGGCTCGTCCGAGGTGCTCGACGTCGCGACCGTGACGAAGCTCGTGCGGAACCTGTTCATGCTCGGCGTGATCCCGCTGGCGGCGCTCTTGTATCGCCGCGACGCGGCGACGCGCGGTCCGCGGCCGAAGCTGCGCCAGCTCGTGCCGGGCTTCGTGATCGGCTTCGCCGCGCTGGCGCTCGTGCGCACGCTCGGCGACGCCGGCGACGCGCCCTTCGGCGGCTGGCTCGCCACCGACGAGTGGCACGGCGTGACCGAGCGGATGTCGACGGTCTCGACCGCCTGTCTGACCGTCGCCATGGCCGCGGTGGGACTCGGCACCTCCCTCGAACGGATGCGCTCTCTCGGGCTGCGCCCGCTCGCCGCCGGCCTGGTGACGGCGCTCGCCGTCGGCGGCGTGAGCGCGGTCCTGATCCGCGCGTTCGGTGGCTGGCTGCTCGGCGCGAGCTAGCAGGCGGGCGCCGCGCTCACAGCGCGGCCTCCGAGCCCAGGATCATGTCACTGACCGGTGTCACCATCGGCCCGGAGCCGACCAGCGCGAGCTTGGCCCCGGGCACCTGCGCGGCGGACTGGCCGCGGATCTGGCGCACCGCCTCGACCTGCAGCTCGAGCCCGTGCATGTAGCACTCGGCCAGGTTCCCGCCGCTGGTGTTGAGCGGCAGCTTGCCGCCGGGCGCGGAGAGGTTCTCGAGCGTGCAGAACTCGTTCGCCTCCTCGTAGCCGAAGAAGCCGTGCTCGATCAGGCTCATCACCACCCCGGCCGTGAAGTTCTCGTAGCTTTGCACCACGTCGATGTCCTGCGGTCCGACGCCCGCCATCCGGTACAGGCGCCTGGCGACGGTCTTGAAGCTCGAGGTCGCGTAGTCGGGGTTGTTGTGCGAGCCCGCGCCCGCGCGGTTCTCCGAACCCTGCGCCGCGCCGAGCAGATAGGCGGGTGGCTGGCGCAGGTCGCGCGCGCGCTCGGCCGAGACCAGCAAGAGCGCCGCCGCGCCGTCGTTCTCGAGGCAACAGTCGTACAGGTGGAACGGCTCGACGATCCAGCGCGACGCGTCGTAGGCCTCGGGCGTGAGCGGCCGCCCGTACATGATCGCGCGCGGGTTGGTCTGCGCGTGTTGGTAGCAGGCGAGCGCCACGGCGCGGAACGCCTCCTGGCGGATGCCGTGCTCGTGCATGAGCCGCGTCGCGCGCATCGCGAACATCTGCGCCGGCGACATCAGCCCGTAGGGCAGCCACAGCGCCGGGTCTCCCGACACCGTTTCGCGTCGGGCGCCCGAGCCGAAGCGGCCGAACTGGCCCTGCGCGAGCGCGCGGTACACGACCACGCAGTCGGCGATGCCCGAGGCGATCGCCGCCGCCGCGTTGCCGACCGCGGCCGAGCCGCCGCCCCCGCCGCCGCCCCACTGCATGTTCGAGAACGTGAGCTCCCGGCAGTCGAGCGCCGCCGCCAGCCGCGACGGATCGTTGCGGTCGTTCGAGTACGACGCGAAGCCGTCGACGTCGCGCGGATCGACGCCCGCGTCCGCGCACGCCGCCAGGATCGCCCGCAGCCCGAGCACGAACTCGGGCTCCTTGGCCTCACCCCGCTTGTAGTAGGTCGACTCGCCGATCCCGGCGATCGCGACCTTGCCCCGGAGACTGCGCGTGGACATGACCCGATTCTCTCACGTCCGCTCAGTCGTCTTCGTCCACCGGGAGCGGCTCGGCCGCCAGCGCCAGGATCTCTTCCGATTCGCCCGCCGGGAGCTGCTCCACGTCGCGCAGGCGCCGCTCCATCGCGCGGGTGCGCACCTGCGTGCTCTCGATGGTGTTGCTGGCCGTGTCGAGATTGCGCTTCACCCGGTCGAGCACCTCGCCGAACCGCCCGAACTCGGTCTTCACGGCGGCGAGCACCTTCCAGACCTCGCTCGCGCGCTGCTCGATCGCGAGCGTGCGGAAGCCCATGCGCAGGCTGTTCAGCAGCGCCGCGAGCGTGGTCGGGCCGGCGACGACCACGCGGAACTCGCGGTGCAGCGTCTCGACGAAGCCCGGCTCGCGCAGAACCTCGGCGTACAGGCCCTCGGTGGGCAGGAACAGGATCGCGAAGTCCGTCGTGTGCGGCGGCGCGACGTACTTGGCCTGGATGCTCTGCGCCGCCATGCGGACCGTGCGCATGAGCGCAGCGGTCGCAGCGACGAGCGCGTCGGCGTCGCCCGCCTCGACGGCCGCCTGCAGCCGCGCGTAGTCCTCCTGCGGGAACTTGGCGTCGAGCGGCAGCCAGACCGGGCGCTCGCGCGAGGAGTCCGGGCCGGGCAGGCGCACCGCGAACTCGACGACCTCGCGCGAGTCGGGCTTGGGCTGGACGTTCCGGCCGTACTGGTCGGGCGTCAGGATCTGCTCCAGGATCGCGCCGAGCTGGACCTCGCCGAACGTGCCGCGCGTCTTCACGTTGCTGAGCATGCGCTTCAGGTCGCCGACCCCCGTCGCCAGGCTCTGCATCTCGCCCAGGCCACGCTGCACGGCTTCCAGTCGCTCGCTGACCAGCTTGAACGACTCGCCGAGCCGCTTCTCGAGCGTCCCCTGCAGCTTCTCGTCGACGGTCTTGCGCATCTCGTCGAGCTTCTGCTCGTTGCCCTCCTGCAGCTGTTTCAGCTGCGTGTCCAGGGCGATGCGCAGGCGGTCGAGCCGCTGCTCGTTCGAGTCGGTGAGACCCTTGAGCTGCGACGTCAGCTGCGTGGTCAGCTCCAAGCGCAGCTCGCTCGCGGCCTTCGCCGCGTCGTCGCGGCCGGTGCGGAGCTCCTGCCGCACCGCTTGCTCGGCCCGGTCGAGCGACACGCGCGACGACTGCGCGAGCCGCCAGGCGAACGCGACCGCCGCGAGCGATGCGCATGCGGCGAGGATCACGAGCAGCATCTCGAGCGGCAAATCGCCTCCGGGAAAACCCCGGCGGATTGTAGCCCGCTACATCCGGTTCAGGTCGTGACCGCCCACCACGCGTGACATGACCGAGTCGTACTCCGCGGGGACCAGCGGCCCGAGCGGCTGCGGCACGACCTGCGCCACCTGGCGCGCGGGCAGCGCGTTCACCATCGAGGTGGCGAACGACGAGAGGTAGGGCAGCGACTGGACGCCGAGCAGCGCGATCCAGAGCAGCGCCTCGACGTCGTCGCTGCCGTAGCGGAAGAAGATCGCGAGCGCGCCCAGGCCGAGCAGCGCCAGGATCGTGCTCTCCTCGCGCGAGGCGAGGAGCCCCCGCACGAACGCCGGCTGGTCTTCACACTTCGGTGTACGCATGAACGGGCGGCCGTTCGTGAACAGGCCCGAGAAGATCGCCTTGCCGATCGTGTGCGTGAGCGAGAGCCCCGCGAGCGCGGCGGAGAGGTTCTGGCCCGCCGACGCCTTCACGCGCGCCGCGTACAGCCACAGCGTCTTGCCGACCTTCAGCGCGAAGAAGCCGAGCGACGCGCACAGGAAGAAGCGCAGCGGGAACTCGAACACCTTGGGCAGCGCGACCAGACCCGCGGTCCAGATCAGCGCCAGCACCGTGACCAGCGTGTTCAGCGCGTCCGCGAACCAGGGCGCCCAGCCCGCCACGAAGTGGTAGCGCTGCGCCGCCGAGAGCCGCGACGGCTTCAGGCCCGCCAGCTCGCGCCAGTGGCGCTTCAGGATCTGCACCGCGCCGTAGGCCCAGCGGAAGCGCTGCTTCTGATAGGCGGTGTACGTGTCGGGCATCAGGCCCTGGCCGTAGGAGTGGTTCACGTAGGCGGTCTGATAGCCGGACTCCATCATGCGCAAGCCGAGCTCCGCATCCTCGCAGATGCACCACTCGGCCCAGCCGCCCAGCGCCTCGAGCGCGTCGCGGCGCACCAGCGTCATGGTGCCGTGCTGGATGATCGCATTGCGCTCGTTGCGGTGGACCATGCCGATCTGGAAGAAGCCCGCGTACTCCCAGCGGCACATGGCCTTGAACGCGCTCTCGTGGCCGTCGCGGTAGTCCTGCGGCGCCTGCACGATGCCGATCTTGGGATCCGCGAAGTACGGGATCAGGTTCGAGAGCCAGTCGGGGTGGACCACGTAGTCGCTGTCGATCACGGCCACGATCTCGGCCGACGGGTGCGTGAGTCCGAGCACGTAGTTCAGCGCGCCGGCCTTGAAGCCCTCGACCTGGTCGAGATGATGGAAGCGGAAGCGGTCGCCGAGGATCTGACACAGATCGGAGACGGGCTTCCAGAGACCCGGGTCGTGCGTATTGTTGTCGATCACCAGCACTTCGAGATTCGGGTAGTCGAGCGCGGCCAGCGCGGAGAGCGTCTCGCGCACCATCTCGGGCGGCTCGTTGCAGATCGGCAGGTGCAGCGAGACCATCGGGAGCTGCGAGAGCTTCTTCGGCGCCACCGCGCGGAAGCGGCGCGCGAGCTTGCGGTGCCACAACAGCTCGACCAGCTCGAACGCCTCGGTGATGCCGATCACCAGCAGCCCGCCGAGAGCGCCCAGCAGCACGACCCAGGCCGTGGCCGAGTACGCGCTGTGGTACTGGCTCACGGTCAGGTAGCTGATCCAGACGAACAGCGACGCCGCGCCCTGCACGAGCCCCGCGAAGAAGATCTTGCCGCGCGTGCGGAAGCGCTCGAAGCGGTTCAGGAACCAGAACAGCGGGAGCAGCGGCACGAGGGTCGCGATCGCGAACAGCAGTGGCCAGCTCGGCACGCCGACGATCGGCCCTTGCCATTCGAACTTGGCGTTGCGCGCCTCGTCCCAGATGCCCCAGTAGGCGCCGACGCCCCCCTCGACCGGGATCTTCCAGGGCTGGTCGAACGCTTCCATCACGAAGTAGTCGATGTTCTGGTGCTTCGCGAGGTTGAGGAACTCGCGCAGGAAAGTGGCTTCGGTGGCGAGCGACGGCACCGAGCCGCGGCGGATGCGGCCGTTCGAGGGCCAGCCGACCTCGCCGATGATCACGGGCTTGCCGGGGAAACGCTCCTTCACCTCGGCGAGGCGTTCGGTCACGAAGCCGATCGCGTCGTCCGCGGCGATGCCCTCCCAGTAGGGCAGCAGGTGCACGGCGATGAAGTCGACGTCGCGTGCCAGCTCCGGGTGCTTGATCCAGGTGTGCCAGGGCTCGGCGGTGCCGACCGGGACATTCAGCTGCGCGCGCACGCGCCGCAGGTAGCCGGCGAGCTGGCGGGTCTTCAGGTCGCCGCGCAGCAGCACCTCGTTGCCGACGATCACCCGCGTGACGTTGGGGTTGGCGCGCGTCATCGCGAGCAGGCTCTTGATCTCGCGTTCGTTCTTGCTCTTGTTCCCGTCGATCCAGGCTCCGGCCGTGACGTTCAGCCCGAACTCGGCCGCCAGCTCGGGGATCGCCTCCATGCCGTCCAACGTGGAGTAGCTGCGCACTGCGCGGGTGTGCGGAGCAACCTGGCGCAGGTCCTCACGGATCTGCTCCCGGGTCGGAAAGATCTCGTCGATCGGCCCCTGACCTTCGCGGTAGGGCGCGAACGAGACGCCGGCGATCGTGCCGTCCCAGGGAGGCGGCTCCACGGGTCGGTTCAGGACGGCGAAAACGGCGAAGTTTGCGAGCGCAACCAGGAGCAGGATCGCGAGACTTGATCGACGCATAGATTTGGGGGGGCGGCGTTCGCTGACCTTGCGCGTGTCCCCGCTCACACTTCACGCGCTGCGTCCGCCTTCGGGAGACTCGCGTCTCAACCCGCGTCGGGCGTGCTCGAGATCTGGGAGGGACTCGAACTAGGGGAGGCGAGCGTTTCTTGGCGGTCTCTTGACCAGTCCGTGAACTGGCTTGCGGAGGGAATCGGCGTCTACCGTGGACGTCCCGGCTGCACCGCGCAGCCGATACACCAACGCCAACAAGAAGCTCCGCACGGGGCGCGATTATATACGCCGCCGGGACGCTGTCTATTCGAGACGACCACTTCCCGGGGCATGCTGCAGCTACAGGGCCCTTGACGCCGGCCCCGTCCGGACGTGGCGTGTGATGCGCGTACCTGTACGGTGTCGATCCCATGTCCGCCCGCCGCCGCATCGCCCACGACCGCCCCGCGCTCTCGAGCGCGCTGCGCGGCGACGAGACCCTCGCCGAGCGTCTGCGCGCGGCGCTCGCACGCGGCGGCGCGGTCGAGCGCTACACACATTCGTTTCACACCTACCCGGCGGGGATGCATGCCGACGCCGCGCGCGACCTGGTCGCGCTGTTTCCGGGTGACTCGGTGTTCGATCCGTTCTGCGGCGGCGGCACCGTGCTCGTCGAGGCGCGCGCGAGCGGGCGGCGCGCCTACGGCTGCGACGTCTCGCCGGTCGCCCTGCGGGTCGCGCGCGCGCGCTGCGCGACACCGGACGAGGGAGTGCTCACGGCCTTTCGCTCGCGTGCGCGCAAGCTCACCGAGCTCGCGCGCCACGCGAGCGCGAGCGGGGCGATGCCGCGCGACGAAGTGCTGCGTGTGGTCGAGCGCTGGTTCGCTCCGCACGTGCTGCGCGAGCTCGAGTCGCTCAGCAAGGGCATCGCGGCCTCGGACGAGAGCGTGCGCGGCCTGCTCGAGGCCGTGTTCTCCGCGATCATCGTGAAGGTCTCGTACCGCGCGTCGGACACCAAGGCCGTGCGCGAGAAGCACGACCGCCCGGCGGGCACGACGGCCGTGCTGTTCCACAAGAAGACGCGCGAGCTGGCGCGCCAGCTGACCGAGCTGCGCGAGGCGCTGCCGCCCGGCACACCCGAGGCCGAGCTCGTGCTCGCCGACGCGCGCGAGGCCCGCCCGACGACGCCGGTCGCGCTCGTGCTCACCTCGCCGCCCTACCCGTCCACGTACGACTACCTGCCGATGCAGCACTTGCGCCACGTCTGGCTCGGCGAGCGCCCGGACGCGTCGCTCGAGATCGGCGCGCGCAGGCTGTGGCGGGGGGGCTTGCGCCGCGCGCGCGAGATCTGGCGCGGCGACACCGATCGCTGGACGGCGAACGTCGCGCACACGCTGGTCGCCGGTGGTCAGTTGGTGGTCGTGATCGGCGACGGCCTGCTGCCGAGCGGGATCGTCGACGCGGCCCAACCCACGCTCGACGCGGCCCGGCGCGCCGGGCTCGAGCTCGTCGCCGGCGCGTCGGTCGAGCGGCCCGAGCACGCGGGGCTCACGAACCGGCGCGAGCACGCGTTCGCGTTCCGGAAGAGCGGCTAGCGGCGCTCAACCGAGCTCGGTGTACTTGCGCGCCGAGCCGCGCGCCTTCGCGACCGGGTACTTCTCCGCGTTCGCCTCGAGCTTCTTCGCGAACGCGTCGGACAGATCGAGTCCGACCGCGTCCACGAGCAGGAGCAGCAGGTTCTGCACGTCGGCGATCTCGTCGGCGAAGCGGCCGCGCGCGGGCTCCTCGCGCAGCTCCGTCTCGAGCTGCGCGGGGTCCTTCCACAGCACCAGCTCGCACAGCTCACCGACCTCGGCCGCGAGCGCGAGCACCAGGTCCTTCGCGTTGTGAAAGCCGCCCCAGCTGCGCTCGTCGCGGAAGCGCAGCGCGCGCGCCAAGAGCTCCGCGATCGTCTCCGTTTGGTCGCTCATTGCCGGTCCTCGCGCGCGCATTCCCGCGCGCCCGCCGATGCTAGCAGGGCGATCGCTCAAGTCCTTGCTGTGAATGCCCGTTTGGGTATCTGACATGCGACGCGCGTGGCTCGCGCTCTTGCTCCTCGCTGTGAGCGGGATCGCTCGGGCCGACCTGCGCTCGGGGCCCGCCTGGTACGACCCGACCTGGCACTACCGCGTGCCTGTGTCGGTGCCAGCCGCGTCGGCGGTGAACAGCACTGTCGTCGTCGACGTGAGCTTCGCGACGTTGCTGACCGAGCTCGGCATCACCGGCACGTTCGACGTGAACTCGCCGCGCGTCACGCGCGCCGACGGCACGACGCTGGTGGCGCTGCAGGAGTTCACGGACGCGAAGTTCGGCGGCGTCACCGACGCCACGGGCAACGCGCAGGGCGAGCTCCGCTTCATCGCGCAGGACGCCGGCGCGCAGACCTACTGGCTCTACTTCGACATCACGCAGAACGGCGCCAAGGCCGCCACCGCGCTGGCGACGCGCATCAACGGGAACTTCGAGCACTCGGCCGGCGCGACGCCGACCAACTGGGCGATCGCGACCACCGGCTCCGGCGGCGGTCACGACGCCAGCGTCCTCACGAGTCCGGGCGCGCCGGCGACGGTGAACCTGCCCGCGGGCTGCAACGACAACGCCACCCCGGGCGTCGACAACGCGTCCGACACGGGGCTCTCCTGGTTCCTGCTCGGCTACCGCTCGCGCTGCGAGGACAGCCCCGGCAACGCCACCGAGTTCATCCGCGTCTCGCGCCAGGTCGCGGTCCCGGCCGGTGCGGCGGCGGGCAGCTTCACCTACCGCTTCCGCTACCAGGCCTTCGACTCGATGCTGAGCGCGACGCAGTACGACTACATGATTCTCGACGTGGGCGGCACGGCCGTGAACCACACCACGCTCGGCATCGCGAATCCGCTCGCCGACCTCTCCATCCAGACCTTCGGCGTGGGCCGCAACCCGACCTACGGGCCGGTGCTGCTCGACGCCGGCTGGCGCACCGCGACGCTGAACCTGACGCCGTATGCGGGCACGACCGTCACGCTGCGCTTCACGATGCGCTTCTACGGCAGCGACGACCTGTACAAGTCGTGGGTGAAGCTCGACGACGTGGAGTGGTCGCGACAGACCGCGACGATCACGAGCACGCTGGTGCAGGCGTTCGGCGCGAACGTGACGGCGCCGAACGACACGGGCGTCACCACCGCCTCGATCTACCAGGTCTCGCAGACGCTCACGATCCGCGCGGTCGTGCAGGCGACCACCAGCGCGGTGCGCGCGGACGTGATCAACCCGAGCGGCACGGCGGTCGCGACGGGCATCATCCTCTACGACGACGGTACGCACGGCGACGCCGCAGCGGGCGATCGCATCTTCACCAACGACGGCTCGGTGGTCGCGAACCCGACCTACACGTTCGGCGCCGGCGACGCCGAGGGCGCGAGCTGGCTGGTGCGCGTCTACGCGCGCGACGGCTCGACGAGCGCGATCGGCGCCACCAACGGGCACGTGCACCGCTCGGGGCTTCCGAACACGCCGCAAGACCAGGCCGGCTTCTGGAACATCGACGAGCAGGTGTTCACGCTCGCGAAGGTGAACCTGGTGCTGCTCAAGTCGTCGCTGGCGATCTCGGATCCGATCAACGCGGGCGTGAACCCGCGGCGCATTCCCGGCGGCGTGGTCGAGTACACGATCGTCGTCACCAACCAGGGCGCGGGCTCCTCGGACGTGGATTCGATCCGGCTGGCCGACCCGATCCCCGCCAACGCGGAGCTGGTCGTCACCGATCTCTCGGGACCGGGCAGCGGCCCGGTCGCGTTCACGCAGGGCACGCCGACCAGCACGCTGGTCTACACGTTCACGTCGCTCGCGAGCCTCGCCGACGCGCTCGAGTTCTCGAACGACGGCGGCGGCACCTGGACCTACGTGCCGACCGCCGGCGGCAACGGCACCGATCCCGCCGTGACCCACCTGCGCGTGCGGCCCACCGGCGCGTTCGCCCCGCGCACGGGCGTCACCGGCCCGAGCTTCTCGATCCGCTTCCGCATTCGCGTGGAGTGACGCCTCACGGTGTCGCCTCGAACGGTCGCGGCTGCACGCGGCCGCCCTTCCAGATCGCGAACAGCGCCGGGTAGACCAGGAGCTCCAGCGCGAACGAGCTCGCGAGCCCGCCGACCATCGGCGCCGCGATCCGCTTCATCACGTCGGCGCCGGTGCCGTCGCTCCAGAGCAGCGGCAGCAGGCCCAGCATCATCGTGAGCACCGTCATCAGCTTGGGGCGGATGCGGCGCGCCGCGCCCTCGACGATCGCGTCCTCGAGGTCGGCCTCGGAGC
Source organism: Myxococcota bacterium (assembly GCA_040902485.1). Taxonomy (GTDB): domain Bacteria; phylum Myxococcota_A; class UBA9160; order SZUA-336; family SZUA-336; genus VGRW01. The sequence goes on from JBBDXF010000029.1 coordinate 27,995, forward strand.
GCAGCCGGCCCGAGGCCTCGCGCTCGCGGTGCGCCACCGACAGGTACAGGAGCATCACCACCCCGGTCTGCGCGTCGAGCCCCGCGAGCGCGATGATCCCGACCCAGACCGCGACCGACAGGTTGTAGTCGAGCGCGAACAACAGCCAGACCGCGCCGATCAGCGAGAACGGCACTGCCAGCAGCACGAACGCTGTCTCGACGCCGGAACGCGTGTTCACGTAGAGCAGCAGCGCGATCAGCACGAGCGTGATCGGCAGCACGAACGCGAGGCGCTGCTTCGCGCGCTCGAAGTGCTCGTACTGACCGACCCAGGCGATGCGCACGCCCTGCGGCAGCGTCACGCGCTCGGCGACCCGCGCCTGCGCCTCCTCGACGTAGTCCACGATCGGACGGCCGGCGACGTCGACGGCGACCAGCCCGACCAGCTTGCCGGCCTCGCTGCGGATCATGTCGGGCCCGGTCGTGAACTCGAGCGTCGCCAGCTCGCGCAGCGGAACCAGCGCCCCGCTCGCAGTCGGCACGAGCGTCCGGCCGACGGCCTCCGCGTCGTCGCGGAACTCGCGCGCGTAGCGCACGTTGATCGCGTAGCGCTCGCGGCCCTCGACGGTCTGCGAGGCGTTCGTGCCGCCGATCGAGAACTCGAGCGCCTGGTTCAGGTCCTCGGCCGACACGCCGTGGCGCGACGCACGCGCGCGATCGACGCGCGCGTCCAGATAGAACGCGCCGGTGCTGCGCTCCGCGAACGCGTTGCGCGTGCCGGGCACGTCGCGCAGCGCGCTCGCGATCGCGATCGCGGCCTGCTCGACCGTCGCCAGGTCGTCGCCGAAGACCTTGATGCCGAGCGGGCTGCGCACGCCGGTCGCGAGCATCTCCGTGCGCGTCTGGATCGGCATCCACCACAGGTTCGGCATGCCCGGGTAGCGCAGCTTCTCGTCGAGCTCCTGCACCAGCGCGTCCCAAGTGAGGCCCGGCCGCCAGCGTTCGCGGGGCGCGAGCTGGATCACGGTCTCGACCATCGCGAGCGGCGCGGGATCGGTCGGCGTCTCGGCGCGCCCGACCTTCCCGAACACGCGCTCGACCTCCGGCACCTCGCGCAGCTCGCGGTCCATGCTTTGGAGGATCCGCGAGGCCTCGCCCACCGCGATGCCCGGGGGGGCGGTCGGCATGTACAGGAGCGTGCCCTCGTTCAAGGGCGGCATGAACTCCGAGCCGAGCGACAGGAACACCGGCGCCGTGCTCGCGAGCAGGACCAGCGCGCCGGCGATCACCAGCCGCCGCCGCCGCACCACGAATCGAACCACCGGCGTGTAGGCCTGCACCAGCCAACGGTTCAGCGGGTTCTCGTGCTCGGCGCGGATCCTGCCGCGAATCAGGAACGCCGCGAGCGCCGGCACCAGCGTCACCGAGAGCAGCGCGGCCGCCGCCATCGCGTAGGTCTTGGTGTACGCGAGCGGCTTGAACAGCCGCCCCTCCGTGCCCTCGAGCGCGAAGATCGGCGCGAACGAGACGGTGATCACGAGCAGCGCGAAGAAGATGCTGGGCCCGACCTCCTGCATGGCCGCGACGATCACGTCGCCGCGCTCGCCCGGACTGCCCTCGGCCTGCCAGGCCTCGAGCCGCTTGTGCGCGTTCTCGACCACGATGATCGCGGCGTCGACCATCGCGCCGATCGCAACCGCGAGACCGCCGAGCGACATGATGTTCGCGGTCAGTCCCTGGTAGAGCATGGGGATGAACGCGAGCGAGAGGCCGATCGGGATCAGCACGATCGGGATCAGCGCGCTGCGCACGTGCATCAGGAACACCAGGATCACGACGGAGACCACGAGCATCTCCTCGGCCAGCGTCGTCGAGAGCGTCGCGATCGCGGCGCGGATCAGCTCGGAGCGGTCGTAGGTCGTGACCAGCTCCACGCCCTCGGGCAAGCCCGCGCGCGCGGACTCGAGCCGCTCCTTCACGGCGTCGATCACCGCCAGCGCGTTCTCGCCGAAGCGCATCACCACGATGCCGCCCACGGCCTCGCCCAGGCCGTCGAGCTCCACCACGCCGCGGCGCAGATCGGGCCCGAACGCGACGCGCGCGACATCGCGCACCAGCACCGGCGTGCCTTGCGCGTTGGTGCGCAGCGGCGCCTGCTCGAGATCCGCGAGCGAGCGCACGTAGCCGCGCCCGCGCACGACCTGCTCGTGCTCGGCCACCTCGATCACGCCGCCGCCGGTCTCGGAGTTGGCGGCGCGCACGGCCGCGACCACGTCGCGCAGCGGGATGCCGAACGCGCGCAGGCGGTCGGGATCGACCTGCACCTGGTACTGGCGCACGAAGCCGCCGATCGACGCGACCTCGGCGACGCCCGGCACGCTCGCCAGCGCATAGCGCAGGTTCCAGTCCTGGAGCGAGCGCAGCTCGGCGAGGTCGTGCCGGCCGCTGCGGTCGACCAGCGCATACTCGAACACCCAGCCGACGCCCGTCGCGTCGGGACCGAGCGTGGGCACCACGCCCTCGGGCAGCCGCGCCTGCGCCGCGTTCATGTACTCGAGCACGCGGCTGCGCGCCCAGTACGGATCGGTGCCGTCCTCGAAGATCGCGTAGACGAGCGAGAGTCCGAAGAACGACTGGCCGCGCACGTAGCGCACGCGCGGCGCGGAGAGCAGCGTGGTCGAGACCGGATAGGTGATCTGGTCCTCGACCAGGTCGGGCCCGCGGCCAGGCCACTCCGCCCACACGATCACCTGCACGTCGGAAAGATCGGGAATCGCGTCGAGTGGCGTGGCGCGCAGGGCGAAGATCCCCCACGCGCACAGCGCCGCGACACCGAGCAGCGTAAGCCCGCGGTTGCGCGCGCAGGCCGCGATCAGGCGGGCGATCACCACTGCTCCAGTGCGGAGCGCAGCCGGCTCTCGGCGGCGATCAGGAAGTTCCCGGCCGCCACCACGCGCTCGCCCTCCGCGAGTCCCGACACCACCTCGACGGCGTCCGCCGTGCTCGCGCCGGTCTCGATCTCGCGCGGCTCGAGCCGGCCCTCGCCGCGGTCCACGAACACGACGCGCCGCGCGCCGGCGTGGATCACCGCCGAGGCCGGGATCTGCAGCCGCGGGCCGAGCTCGACCGGCAGCTCCACCTCGACCCACATGTCGGGCCGCAGCGCGAGGCCCTCGTTCTCGAGCTCGAGCCGCGCGCGCAGCGTGCGCGTGCTCGCGTCGAGCGTGGGCTGCACGTAGGCGACGCGCGCCTCGAGCTCGCGGCCGGGCAGGCCGGGGGCGCGCACGATCGCCGTCGCCCCGACGCGGAGCCAGGGCGCATCGGACTCGAAGACCTGCGCGTCGACCCAGACGCGGTCGAGCTTGGCGATCCGGAACAGCCGCGCGCCCGGCTCGAACGCGCCGCCCTCGACCAGGTTCTTCTCGATCAGGTAGCCGCTCGCGCCCGCGCGGATCGGCACCGCCTCGAGCGCGGTGCCGCGCGCTTCGAGCGCACGGATGTCCGCGTCCGCGAAGTCCCAGAGCCGCAGGCGCGCGCGCGACGCCCGCACCAACGCATCGGCGCGATCGGCCGCGGCGCTGCCGCCCGAGGCGGACTGCGCGCGCTTCGCGTCCAGATACTCGACCTGCGCGGCGTAGAGCGCCGGGCTGTACACCGTGAAGAGCGGCTCGCCGGCTTTCACGGGGTTGCCGAGCGTATCCGCGTAAAGCTCGCGCACGAAGCCCCCGATCTTCAGCGAGACGTCGATGAGCTGCGTCTCGTCCCAGCCGACGCTGCCGGTCGCGCGGATCGTGCGCACGAACGGGGCGCGCGCGACGCTGGCGAAGCGCACGCCGATCTGCTGCAAGCGCGCGGGATCGACGCGCACCTCCGCCATGCTGGACTCGGGCTCCGGCGACGCCGCCTCGGCGGACGGCGCCTCCAGGCGCACCTCCGCCGAGCCCGTGCGCAGCGAGCCGCGCACACGCGCGGAATCGCCCGTGGGGCGAGCCGCATCGAGGTCGAGCAGCCACGTGCCCCCCATCTCGAGGCTCACGCGGGCGCGGTACTCGCCCTGCCCGACCGGCTCGGCCGCGACCTTCCCGCCCATCGTGGCCATGCCTGCCATCGGCATGCTGAACGCGACGCCGATCCGCGCGTCGTCGACGGGCGCGCCGGCCGCATCGCGAACGCGAATCCGCAGCTCGTTCTCGCCCTCCCGCGCGGGGCCCTCCGGAAGCGACACCTCGACGTGTAGACCGCTTCCGGCGAAGCTGGCGGGCGCGGTCTCCGCCGGGGCTGGGCCCTCGCGACAGCCGGCCAGCGCCAGCGCGATCAGCGCGACGATCACCGTCACCGGCTGCTGCCTGGATTCGCTCATCTCTCGTCCTCCTTCATGCCGGCCGTCTCTCCGAGCGCCCGCGCGAGCTCGGCGCGCCGCGTCGACAGTCGAGCTTCCACTTCGAGCTCGCCGAGCTCCGCGTCGCGCACCGCGCGCAGCGCGTCGACGAGCTCGACGAAGGCGAGCTGTCCGGTCTCGAAGCCCGCGCGCGCGGACTCGAACCTGCCCCGCGCCGCGGGCACGATCCGCTCGCGGGAGAGCTCGAGCAGGTGCTGCGACTCGCGCAGCCGCTCGAGCGCGGCGATCACCTCGAAGCGCACGCGATCCTCGAGCGCGCGGCTGCGGCTGCGCTCGCGCGCGAGCAGCGCCTTCGCCTCGTCGAGCGCGGCGTAGCGGCGGCCGAGCTGGATCGGCAGGTTCAGCTCGAGCCCGATGAAGGGCTTGAGCGGCGTCTCCTGCCACGAGCCCTCGTACGCACCGCGCAGCGTGAAGTCGGGCAGGAACTCGCGCTGCGCGAGCTCGACCGCGGCCTCGCTCGCGCGCGTCTCCGCCATGCGCGCGCGCAGCTCCGGGCGATTCGCGAGCGCCTGCTCCACCAGCGCGTCCGCGTCGAGCCCGAGCGCGTCGAGCGGTGCGAGCGCGCTCGGCGGCGGTGGGAGCGCGAGCTCTGGCGAGCGGTGCAGAAGGCTGTTGAGCCGCTCCACCGCGATGCGCCGATCCGCGCCGAGCTCGATGCCGGTGTGCAGCAGCATCGCGAGCTCCGACTCGGCGGCGAACACGTCGAGCTGCGCGCCCGTCCCCGCCGCGTAGCGCGCGAGCGCCGCGTCGTGCCACGTCTCGAGTGATGCCTGGTGCAGCGCGTTGGTGGCGATCCCGCGATCGGCGAGCCAGTACGCGTCGAACAGCGACGAGGTCAGTGCGGCGAGCCGCACGCGTTCCGCGGCGACGCCTTCGCCGGCCGCGTCCGCCAGCGACAGTGAGATCTCCCCGCGCAGGCCGAGCTTCCCGGGAAAGGGCAGCGGCTGCGAGAGCTCGAAGTCGTGCGCGGGATCGACCTCGCTCGACGAGAACGAACGCGGACGCACGCCGTAGCCGAAGGTCGGATCGGGCAGCGACGTCTCCTGTGGGTAGCGCGCCAGCGCCGCCTGCCAGGTCTCGCGTCTGGCGTCGAGCCCGGGATTGCGCGCGATCACGAGCGCGACGAGCTCGCCGCGCGAGAGCGCCTGCGCGCCCGCGAACGGGTCGGCCTGCGCGGCCGGCGCCGCGGCCGGGCTCGACGCGCGCGACGCCTCGAGTCGAAGCGCTCGATAGCGCTCGACCTGCTTCGTGCTCGCGCAGCCAGCGCTCGCCACGAACGACAACACCGTCGCGCACACGCGCGCGGTCCAATGCGACATCTCGGACTCCTCGGTCAGTGCGCGCGGTCGGGTGACCGCGCGCGCACGGAAGACGGGACGAGAACCCGGACTACCGCGAGAGGAGTCGGCTCAGAGTCTCAGCACGGTGGCGCGAAGCTGCGCGTCTTGGGGTGGCCCGTGCGCGTGTCGCGTGAACGCGAGCGACGCAACGGGCGCCGGCGGAAGCGGCGCCGTGAAGGCGACGAGCGCGAACGCGATCGGCGCGAGACGCGGCCCGTCACTCGCCCGTGTCGCTGGCACGCCGAGCTGCGAGCAGCACTCCAGCGCCGCCAGGTACTGGCACGGCGCCGGCGCCTCGGCCACGGGCGCGCGCTCGGGGCAGCAGGCGTGCGAGTCCGCGGCGGCGATGGCCTCGCTCGCGAACGGAGCCGCCACCAGCGCCAGCAGCAGCAGCGCCACGGCGGCTCTCGCGGAGGGCCTTCGCATCGACATGGGACGAAGGGTGTACCCGGAACGCGTCCGCGTCAACGCGACACCTGGTTGCAGCCCGCGGACCTGGCGCGGAACAGCGCCTCGTCTGCCGCCTGCAGCAGGTGATCGAGCGTCGGCAAGCCCGGGTGCAGCTCCGCGATTCCGATGCTGATCGTGGGATTGGCCTGCGAGCCGTCGCGCTCGAAGGCGTAGTCGGAAACGCGCGCGCGGATGCGCTCGGCGAGCAGCAGGCCGCGCGTGGTCTCGAGCGGGTGCAGGAGCGCGAGGAAGTCGTCGCCCCCGAAGCGACAAGCGCAGCCCGCGCTCGCGACCTCTTCGCGGATGATCCGACCCACCTCGGCGATGCACAGCGCGCTGTGCTTCAGCACGCGGCCGTCGCTCGGCGAGCGCAGCTCGTCGAGATCCATCATCAGCACCGAGAGCGGTCCGCCGGCCTCTCCGGCCTGAGCGAACGCGCGCGCCAGCTCCAGGTCGAACGCGCGCTTCACGAGCAAGCCGGTCAGCGCGTCGATGTCGAGGCGTCCGTCGATGCCGCTGTGGAAGCCCGCGCCGAGCGCCTCGTCGAGCTTGAACTCGAGCACGGTCTCGCCGACGAACAGCTTGTCGCCGTCACACAGCCGACGCTCGCTGACTTTCTCGCCGTTCACGAACGTGCCGTTGCGCGAGCCCAGATCGCTGACTACGAACTCGCCGGTCACCGGCTCGAGCTCGAGCGCGCAGTGCCTCGCGGAGATGGCCGGGTCGGGGAGCACCAGCCCGGCCTGCGCGGCGTCGCGGCCGATCACCAGGCCGCAGGGCGCGAGCTCCCAGCGCTTGCCGAGCAGCGCGCCGTGGATCGAGACCAGGCGCGGCCGCCGGCGTTCGAGCCGGGGCTCCGGCTCCGCCTCCTGCGGAAGCTGCGCCTTGCGCGCGATCGGCTCTGTCTTGGGGTCGTCCGAGCTCGTCACGGGTGCCTCGCACTCGACTTTTCGAGCGCTTCCGTCCCCGCCTTTACGCGTCCGGATCGGGCTCACGTCGATCGGGCGCGGCTCGGGCTCGCGCTCAGCGACGCGTCCACACTCCGCTCTCGTTCGAGGCGAAGCCGAGCACGCGGTAGGCGGCGTCGACGAGCGACTGACCGCGCTCGTTCAGCATCAGCCCGGGGCCCATGCGGTTCATCGAGTAGCCGAACGAGAGGCCGGCCTCGGGATCCGCGAAGCCGATGCTGCCGCCCGCGCCGACGTGGCCGAACGCGGCCGAGGACAGGATCGCCGAGTCGCGATCGCCGCGCGGCCGGCGCCGGTTGTCCATCGACTTCATGAAGCCGAGCGCGAAGCGCGTGGGGATCAAGAGCGTCGCGTCCTCGTTGGTGGCGACCGAGACCTCGCCCATGCGCGCGAGCTGCGTGCGGTCGACCAGGCGCACGCCGCCGAGCTCGCCGCCGTTCGCGATCGGCGCGTAGATGCCGGCCAGGCCGCGCGCATTGGAGATCCCGCCGCCGCCGCCGATCTCGGCCGCGTGACAGGCGCGGTTGTTGGGATCGAAGCCGCCGCTGTTCAGGAGCGAGAGCGCCTGCGTCGACTTCGGGTCGGTCATCATCTTCATCATGAACTCGCCGATCGGCTCGCCCGGCTTGGGCGTGTGCAGCATCATCGGCGCGACGCGCGGCTCGACGTCCTCGGGCGCGCCGATCCAGAACTCCACGCCGAGCGGTTTGGCGATCTCGTCATGGAAGAACGCGCCGAGCGACTTGCCCGAGGTGCGGCGCACGAGCTCCCCCACCGTCCAGCCGAAGTTGATCATGTGGTAGCCGTTGCGCGTGCCGGGGCTCCAGAACGGCTCCTCGTCGGCGAGCATCTCGACCATGTAGTCCCAGTCTACGCAGCCGCCGTGGCGGAGCGGCGTCTTGAACGCGGGCAGCCCGACCGAGTGGTCGAGCATCATGCGCACCGTCGCGTTCTCCTTGCCCTTGCGCGCGAACTCGGGCCAGTACGTGGAGACGGGCGCGTCGATGTCGAGCTTGCCGCGCGACGCGAGCACGTGCGCGCACAGCGCCACCGCGCCCTTCGTGCACGAGAACACGATCGAGACGGTGTCTCGCTCCCACGGCGCGCCGTCCGCGGGGCGAGCGATCCCGCCCCACAGATCCACGACCGTCCGGCCCGCCTGAGTGACACAGACCGACGCGCCCAGCTCGTCGCGCTCGCGGAAGTTCTTGACGAACTCGTCCGCCACGCTCATGAATGCCGCGTCGCAGCTGCCCTCGACCTTGCCGTTCGGGATGTCGCGCTTGATGGTCTCCATGACGGGAAGCATACCGGAAGTGCCGCTCGCGAGACGCAACCAGATCCTCGACCTGCGGCCGGAGCCAGACGTGCACGCGCAGCTGCTCGACACGCTCGGCTTCGACCGCGCGCTCGAGCTCGTGTCACCGCCGGCCGCGTCCGGAGCCGCGTCCGAGAGTCTGCGAGTGGTGGCCTGGAACGCCCAGCGCTGCCGTGACCCGCTGGCCGCGGCCGCCCTGCTGCGCGCGACCGGCGCCGGGCTCTTCCTGCTCTCCGAGCTCGACCACGGCATGGCGCGCTCGCGGCAGCGTCACACCGCGCGCGAGCTCGCGACGCGGCTCGAGTGCGGCTACGCATTCGGCGTCGAGTTCCTGGAGCTGGGCCTGGGCGACGCGAGCGAGCGCGAGGCGCACGCGGGGGAGCAGAACGCGTCCGGCTTCCACGGCGGCGCGATCCTGTGCCCTCGCGCGCTCGTGAGTCCTGCGCTGGTGCGCTTGGAGCGCAGCGGCCGCTGGTTCGACGGTGCGCTCGGCGAGCGGCGCGTCGGCGGCCGCGTCGCCGTACTGTGTCGCCTGCCGATCGGCCCGCGCCCGGTCACCTTCGCCTCCGTGCACCTGGAGAGTCACTCCGATCCCGAGGAGCGCGCGGCGCAGCTCGAAGCCGTCTTCGACGCGATCGACGCGCTCGAGCCCGGCGCGCCGGCGCTGATCGGCGGCGACGTGAACACGCATTCGCTCTCGCGCGCCGAGCTCGCGGACCGCGCGGCGCTCGCGCGCGCGCTCGACGCCGATCCGCGCCGGCTCGCGGAGCCGATCCCGCACGAGCCGTTGTTCGCGTGCGCCGCCCGCCGCGGCTACGACTGGCGCGCGTGCAACGCGATCGGATCCTCGACCGAGCGCCGCACGCGCGGGCGCGGCACGCTCGCGCTCGACTGGTTCTTCGCGCGCGGCCTGCGCGTCTCGGAGCCGACGGTGATCGACGCGCTCGATCCGGCGAGCGGTGCGCCGCTCTCCGACCACGAGGCGATCGCCGTCACGATCCGCTGCGCTTGACGCGAGGCGAGGCGCCCGGGGTTACAATCGCGCCCGAGAGGTAAGCCGCATGTCCGCTCCCAGCGTCGATCTGCTCGACCCTGCGACGTTCGAGTCCGGCGTTCCGCAGCGCTTCTTCGCCTGGCTGCGCGAGAACGCGCCGGTCCATTGGCACGAGGGCCGGCCGGGCCGCGAGCTCTTCCCCGGCCGCGTCGAGCCCGACCAGCGCGGCTTCTGGGCGGTGACGCGCCACGCCGACGTGGTCGAGGTGTCGCGCAGCCACGGGCTGTTCTCGTCGGAGCGCGGCAGCGCGCTGATCGCGGACATGCCGGAGATCGAGCTCGGGATGATCCGCCAGCAGCTCATCCACATGGATCCGCCGCGCCACTCGAAGCTGCGCAGCCTCGTGAACCGCGGCTTCACGCCGCGCATGATCGGGCGCATGGAGCCGCACGTGCGCGAGCTCGCGCGCGAGATCGTCGACAAGCTCGAAGGCAAGTCCGAGTGCGACTTCGTGACCGAGATCGCGGCGGAGCTGCCGCTGCTCGTGATCGCCGAGCTGCTCGGCGTGCCGCGCGAGGACCGCTGGAAGCTGTTCAGCTGGAGCAACCGGCTGATCGGCGCCGAGGACCCCGACTACGGCTCGCCCGTCGACGCGCAGATCGCGGTGATGGAGCTGTTCCAGTACGGAGCCTGGCTCGCCGACCAGCGCCGCGCCGAGCCGCGGGACGACATCGTGTCGACGCTCGTGCACGCCGACGTCGACGGCGAGGCGCTGGGCGGGATCGAGTTCAACATGTTCTTCTTCCTGCTCGTGATCGCCGGCAACGAGACCACGCGCAACGCGATTTCGGGCGGCATGCAGGCGCTGTTCGAGCACCCGGCGGAGCGCGCGAAGCTCCACGCGCGGCCGGACCTGCTCGACACCGCGGTCGACGAGATCGTGCGCTGGGTCTCGCCCGTGATCCAGTTCCGGCGCACCGCGACGCGCGACCTGGAGCTCGGCGGCCAGAAGATTCGCGAGAACGACAAGCTGGTCGTGTACTACGGCGCGGCCAACCGCGACCCGCGCGCGTTCGCCGAGCCGGAGCGCTTCGACGTCACACGCGACCCGAACCCGCACCTCGGCTTCGGCATCGGCGTGCACTACTGCCTGGGCGCGAGCCTGGCCAAGCTCGAGATGCGGATCATGTTCGAGGAGCTGTTCCGGCGCATCCCGGATCTCGAGCCGGCCGGTCCGATCGCGCGGCTGCGCTCGAATTTCATCAACGGCATCAAGTCGATGCCCGTGCGCTTCACCCCGGAGGCGTAGCGTGGCCTCCGTGGACGTCGGCTGCGCCGAGTCGATCCGCGATCCCGCGCGCTACTTCCGCGAGGCGCGCGCACGCGGCGGCGAGGTGCAGTGGAGCGACGCGCAGCGCGCCTGGGCGGTGCTCTCGCACGCCGAGGTCGAGGCGGCGTTTCGCGACTCGACGCGGCTCTCCGCCGATCGCACGGGCGTATTCGGGCGCGCCGCCGCCAAGCACTCGCCGGCCTTCGGCATCGTGGCCGAGCTGCTCTCGGGCTGGATGAACTTCCGCGACGACCCCGCGCACTTGCGGCTGCGCGAGCCGGTACGCGCGGCCTTCACGCCGCGCGCGGTCGGGGCGCTGGCGAAGGACGTGCGCGAGATCGTCGAGCAGACGATCGCGGATTTCTCCGGCGACAGCGTCGAGCTGTACGCGGCGTTCGCGCGGCCGATCCCGGCGCTGGTGATCGCGTCGCTGCTCGGCGCCGACCCGGAGGACCGCGAGAAGTTCCAGCACTGGTCCGACGACCTCGGCGCGATCGTGTTCTCGCTCGCGCCCGGCCAGGTCGACGAGGAGCCGCTGGTGCGCGCCACGCAGGGCTTCGTCGCGTTCTTCACGCGCTTGATCGAGCGCGAGCGCGCGCACCCGTCGGGGAACCTGCTCTCGGCGCTGGTGCACAGCGACGTGGGAGAGCTCGACACGATGGAGCTGGTCGGTGCGTGCACGCTGCTCTTGTTCGGCGGGCACGAGACCACCACCAACCTGATCGACAACGCGCTCGGCACGCTGCTCGAACGGCCGGAGCTCGCCGAGGAGCTGCGCGCGCGACCCGAGCTGTGGGACACCGCGGTCGACGAGTTCATGCGCGTGGTCGGCCCGGCGCGCACGATGGCGCGCAAGGTCGTGGTCGCGCACGAGCGCGGCGGTCAGGCGCTCGAGGCGGGCGACACGGTGTTCCTGTCGATCGCGTCGGCGAACCACGACGAACGCGTGTTCGCGTCACCCGCCGAGCTCGACCTGGCGCGCGCGCCGAATCCGCAGCTCGGCTTCGGCTGGGGACCGCACTATTGCCTGGGCGCGAACCTGGCGCGGCTCGAGGCGCGCATCGCCCTGCGCACGCTGCTCGAGCGCTATCCCGACATGCGCGCGGCCGCGCGCGTGCCCGCGCTCTCGGGCGGCACGATGGGCTTCGCGCGCCGGCTGCTGCTCACGAACCTGCGCGGTTGAGGGTCTCCACGCCGCGGCCCTGCTGGATCAGCGGCACGTAGCGCTCGAGCTCGTCGCGGGTCTTCTGATCGGTGAGATCGACGACCGCGCGGCGCTCGGCCGAGAGATACGCGGCCATCACCAGCCGCACGATCTCGACGCCGTACTCGAAGTCGAGCAGCCCCGCGCGCCCCGCGCTGAACGCGGCGACGGCGTCGACGTTCTCGTCGGTGTAGCCGTACAGGTCGGACTCGTTCGGCTGCACCGCGAGCAGGCCGCGCGTGGCCTGCGCCTTCTCGAGCGCGAGCTCGGCGTCGCCGATTGCGGCGTCACGCGCGGCGGCCGCGCCATCGGAGATGAAAATCTCGAGCGGCGAGCGCAAGCTGTTCGACTCCAGCGCGTAGCCCGGCCCCACACCGTCGAGCAGCAGCCGCAGGCCCTGCTTGTCGTACATCCACGAGACGCTGAACTGCCCCAACACGTGCTGGCGCGTCTCGGGATTGCGGAACGTGACCAGGCCCGTCGCGAAGTCCTCCGCCGGCGTCTTCGCGTAGTCGACGCCGTGCCGCGCGAGCAGGTCGGCGCGGTGGCGCTCCTGACCCCACTTGAGCAGCGCGACGTCGGCGAGCACCGAGACCGGCTCGAGGAAACGCGGCGGCTTGCCGGGCGGCGTCAGCGCGTACCAGGCCAGCGCGATCGAGTGACAGCCCATGTCGGAGAGCACGCCCCCGCCCTGCTGGCGCGGATCCCAGAACCAGGCGCCGTGCGGGCCGCCGTGCTCCTCGGCCGCGCGCGCGAGCAGCAGCGGCCCCTGCGCGCGCATCACGGGCCGGAGCTGCGCGAGCGCCGACGCGACGCTCTTCATGTGGATCTGGTTCTCGAAGTACGCGGTGGGCGCGCCGATCGCGCGCGCGAGCTCGAGCACGCGCCGCGCCTCGCGCAGGTTGCGCGCGAGCGGCTTCTCGCAGATCAGACCCTTCAGGCGCGCGCCCTTGCTGACCGCCGCCGCGACCTGCTCGAAGTCCTCGACGCGCGTGAAGTTCGGGCCGAAGAACGCCACCACGTCGACGTTCGGCACCAGCTCCGCGATCGAGCCGTACACGCGCGCGGGGCCGAGCCCGTGCTCGCGCGCGAAGCGCGAAAGGCCTTCGGGCGGACGCCGCGAGTGCAAGCCGGCGACCTCGACGCCACGCACCTGCGCGAGCGCGCGCAGCATGAAGGCCGGCAGGAAGCCGCCGCCGATGATCCCGTAGCGCAGCGGCGCGGGGCTACTCGAAGACATCGTCGGGAAGTCCGGGCGCGAGCGGCGCGGGCCGCTCGCAGCGCGTCGTCGTGTTTCGGTGTCGGCCGGTGTCGGAGGCGACGATCGCGAGCTCCATCAGCTCGAGCACGTGGCAGGCGAGCTCGCCCGACGCGCGCTGCGGCCGGCCCGCGCGATTCGCGCGCGCCATCTCGACCAGGCCGATGCCGCGACTTTGAGCGGCGTTCGCGTGCGTGAGCGGCACGTCGCGCCACTCCTTGTCGCCGCGCAGACGGATCTGCACCGGTCCGCCGAAGGTGTTCGGGTCGGGCACCGAGAGCGTGCCCTCCGTGCCGAAGATCTCGATGTTGCGCGCGCGCGAGGCCTGCACGTCGAAGCTCGTCACCAGCGTCGCCACCGGACCGGCGTGGAAGTCGATCACTGCAGCTACGTGCGTGGGCACCTCGACATCCATCCTCGTGCCGGCCAGCGGCTGGCTGGTGATCTCGCGGCACGCGTGCGTGATGCGCGCGGAGCCGGTGATCCGGCGCGCGGGTCCGAGCAGCGCGACCAGCGCCGTCAGATAGTACGGCGCCATGTCGAAGACCGGCCCTGCGCCGCGCTGGTAGAAGACGTGCGGCCGCGGGTGCCAGCGCTCGGGGCCGGGCGACTGGAAGAAGGCGTTCGCCGCGACGGGCGTGCCGATCGCGCCGTCGTCGAGGAGCTTGCGGCAGGTCTGGATGCCGGCGCCCAGGAACGTGTCGGGCGCGCAGCCGATGCGCAGGCCCGCGCGGCGCGACTTCTCGAGCAGGCGCACGCCGTGCCGAAGCTCGAGCGCGAGCGGCTTCTCGCCGTACACGGACTTGCCGGCCGCGAGCGCCTCGCCCGCGATCTGCGCGTGCACCGCGGGGATGGTCAGGTTCAGCACGATCTCGACGTCGGGATGGCGCAGCAGCTTCTCGGGCTCGAGCACGAGCGGGATGCGGTGCTTGGCGGCGAGCTCGCGCGCGCGTTCCGGAGCCAGATCCGCGCAGGCCACCACGCGCAGGTCGGGGAGCGACGAGAGCTTCGCCGCGTACACGTCGCTGATCACGCCGCAGCCGACGATCCCGACGCCCGTACCTGCATCGCGCGCGTGGCTCGCGCGCGGGCTCACACGCGACCTCGCGAGAGGCCGCGGCCGACCAGGTAGCGGTAGCTCTTCTCGATCGCCTCGAACATGTCGGTGGCGCAGGCGTCGAGCTCGACGATGTGCCAGCGCACGGCGTCGCTCGCGGCGACGATCGCGGGGAAGTCGAGCACGCCGTCGCCCACCGCGGTCATGGGCGACTCGGGGCGATCGGCGGGGCCGTCCTTCAGGTGCAGGAGCCGCACGCGCGCGCCGAGCTCCGCCACGACCTTCGCCGGGTCGCGTCCGCCGACGCGCGTCCAGTAGGTGTCGAGCTCGACGAAGATCTCCGGATCGAGCTGGCCCAGCAGGAGCTCGTGCGCGGACTTGCCGTCGTGCACGATCTCGAACTCCCAGAAGTGGTTGTGGTAGCCGAGCGCCATGCCGCGCGCGCGCGCGTTCACGTGCGACTCGGCGATCTCGGCCGCCACTGCGCGGATCGCGTCGAGCGTCTTGAAGCGGTCGGGCGGCATGAACGGCACCACCAGCGTCTTCGCGCCCAGCGCCTCCTGCTCGTCGAGCACGCGTTCGCGCGCGTCGCCGATCGGCGCCTGCACGTGCACGCTCGCGATCTCGAGGCCTGCGTCCGCGAGCCGACGGCTGAGCTCGACGGGCGTCATGCCGTGCAGGCCGGCGAGCTCGACGCCCGCGAAGCCGGCGCGGCCCAGGCGCTCGATCACGGCGGGGAAGTCGCGCGCAGCCTCGACGCGCAGGCTGTAGAGCTGGACCGCGATCGGAGCCGGCATCGGCTCAGCGCTTCGCGACGAGCAGTCTCTGTTCGAGCGCGTCGAGCTGCTGCGCGAGCTCGGCGGGCAGCTTGCCGCCGTACTGCGCGTAGTACTCGCGGATCAGCGGCACCTCGGCGAGCCAGTTCGGGATGTCCGCGCCGAGCAGCACCGCGAGATCCTCGGAATCGATGTCGAGGCCCTCGGTGTCGAGCTCGGCCTCGGTCGGCAAGATGCCGATCGGCGTCTCGATGCCCTTGGCCTCGCCCTCGAGCCGCTCGAAGATCCACTTCAGCACGCGGCTGTTCTCGCCGTAGCCCGGCCACAGGAACTCGCCGTTCGGGCCCTTCCGGAACCAGTTCACCCAGAAGATCCGCGGCAGCTGCGCGCCGCTGCGCTTGCCGATCGCGAGCCAGTGCGCCCAGTAATCGGCCATGTTGTAGCCGCAGAACGGGAGCATGGCCATCGGATCGCGGCGCAGCTCGCCGATCGTGCCGGCCGCGGCCGCTGTCTTCTCGCTGCCGATGATCGAGCCGAAGAACGTGCCCTGCTGCCAGTCGCGCGCCTCGTTCACCAGCGGCACCACCGTCGCGCGGCGGCCGCCGAACAGGATCGCGCTGATCGGCACGCCCGCCGGGTCCTGCCACTCGGGCGCGATCACCGGGCACTGCGAGGCCGGCACGGTGAAGCGCGCGTTCGGGTGAGCCGCCGGCGTCTTGCTGGCCGGCGTCCAAGGCTGGCCGCGCCAGTCGGTGATGTCCGCGGGCGGCTCCTCGGTCATGTCCTCCCACCACACGTCGCCGTCGCCGGTCTTCGCGCAGTTGGTGAAGACACAGTCGTGTGTCAGGGTGAGCATGGCGTTCGGATTCGACTTCATGTTCGTGAACGGCGCCACGCCGAAGAAGCCCGCCTCGGGGTTGATCGCGTACAGGCGGCCGTCGGGGCCGAACTTCATCCAGGAGATGTCGTCGCCGATGCACTCGACCTTCCAGCCGGGAATGCTGGGCCGCAGCATGGCCAGGTTGGTCTTGCCGCAGGCGCTCGGGAAGGCGGCGCACACGTAGTGCACGCGGCCGTCGGGCGCGGTCAGCTTCAGGATCAGCATGTGCTCGGCGAGCCAGCCCTCGTCGCGCGCCATCACCGATGCGATGCGCAGCGCGAAGCACTTCTTGCCGAGCAGCGCGTTGCCGCCGTAGCCCGAGCCGTACGACCAGATCTCGCGCGTCTCGGGGAAGTGCACGATGTACTTGTTGTCGGCGTTGCACGGCCACGGCACGTCGCGCTGGCCGGGCGCGAGCGGCGCGCCGACCGAGTGCATGCAGGGCACGAACGGACCGTCGCCGAGCACCTCGAGCGCGGCCTTGCCCATGCGCGTCATCGTGCGCATCGCAGCGACCACGTACGGAGAGTCGGTGATCTCGACGCCGATGTAGGAGATGTGCGAGCCGAGCGGGCCCATCGAGAAGGGCACCACGTACATGGTGCGGCCGCGCATGCAGCCGGAGAACAGCTCATTCAGGGTGGCGCGCATCTCGTCGGGCGCACGCCAGTTGTTGTTCGGACCCGCGTCGTCGCGCTTGGCGGAGCAGATGAAGGTGCGGTCCTCGACGCGCGCGACGTCCGCGGGATCGGAGCGGACGAGGTAGCTGTTGGGTCGTTTCTTGGGCTCGAGCCGCTCGGCGGTTCCGCTCGCGAGCATCACGCGGAACATCTCTTCGAACTCGGTCTGGGATCCGTCGCACCAGTGGATGCGATCCGGCTTGCAGAGCGTGGCCATGTCTTCGACCCACGCCGAAAGCCGCTGGTTCTTCGTCACCGTGCAACTCCTTCCCTGATCCCGTCCGGACCGGCCTGCTCGCAAACCCCGTACCGGCACGCGGGCCCCGTCCCGTGCGCCGCTCACCGATCCGGGAGGCGAGAGTGTAATTCCCACCTCACCCTAAGGTGAAGTCCTCTTCCCGAGCTGCCGGTTCGCTGCCGACCGCCTGCCTATAATGGCCTCGGGCCGGGGGGGAGCATGCCAGATCGCGGGCGCGGGCTCGATGGATTCCGAGAGCTCGGCGCCGGCCTTTCTAGGGTCTCCGAACGGTGGGTTCCGGACCCGTGGGTCATCTGTATGGCGCTCACCGTCGGGGCCTTCGGCCTGGCGGTTCTGGGCGCCGGCGCGGGGGTCGAGGAGGCCCTGCTCGCCTGGGGCAACGGCGTCTGGAGCCTGCTCACACTCGCCATGCAGTTCACGCTGGCGCTGGTCGCCGCGCACGCCTGTGTGGTCTCGCGCCCGGTGTACCACGCGCTCGACCGCCTGGCCGCCCTGCCCGACCCCGGCAAGCCGCTCCAGGCGGTCCTGCTCGCGGGGCTTTTCTCGATCGCGACCGCGTACTTGAACTGGGCCATCTGCCTGGTCGCCTGCGCGCTGTTCCTGCCCTTCATCGTGCGCCGGAACCCGCTCGCCGACGTGCGCGTGCTGGTCGGCGCGTCGTATCTGGGCGTCGGGACGGTCTGGCACGGCGGGCTCTCGGGCTCGGCGCCGCTGATCCTGGCCACGCCCGGGAATCCCATGCTCGAGCCGGCCAGCGGCGTGCCGCTCGTGACGCGGCTCTACCCGGTCACGGAGACGCTGTTCAGCGCGTTCAACCTGGCGTACATCGCGGTGATCGGCGCGGTCGCCCTGGCGTGCATCATGGCGCTGCACCCGCGAACCGGCGCGGTGACGCTCTCGCGGGAGCAGGCGGAGGCGATCCTGCCCAAGCCGCGCGAGCTCGAGCCGCCGGTCGATTCGCCCGCCGGCCGCATCGACGCCCTTCGCGCCTGGATCTGGCTGGCGGCAGTGCTGCTCGGCTATCCGCTCCTACACTCGCTGGTGACGCGCGGCTTCGGCTCGACCTGGACGATCAACGCCTACAACGGCGTGTTCCTGCTCGCCGCGCTGCTGCTGCACGGGCGGCCGCTGCCGTTCCTGCGCGCGTGCCGTGACGGCGTCGACGCGGCCTGGGGCATCATCGTGCAGTTCCCGTTCTACGCGGGGATCTTCGGCCTGATGCAGGACGCGCACCTCGGCCGCTGGCTCGCCGAGCTGTTCGCGACCTGGGCCACGCCGGGCACGTTCCCGCTCGCGGTCTACGTGTACTCCGCGCTGATGAACCTGTTCGTGCCGTCGGGCGGCTCGAAATGGCTGATCGAGGCGCCGTTCCTGCTGCCGGCCGCCGCCGCGCTCGGCGTCTCGCCGGTCACGACCGTGCTCGCCTACGGTTACGGTGACTCGACCACCAACCTGATCCAGCCGTTCTTCGCGATCCCGATCCTGGCGATCGCGCGCATGCGCTTCGGCGACGTGGTCGGCTACACGTTCCTGGTCACGGCCGCGTGTTTCGTGGTGTCGGTGATCGCGATGCTATTGATCCCGCTCGATCTCTGAGCCGGGTGCCCGGCTACAGTGCGCTCTCGAGCAGCGCGCGCAGCTCCGCGGGGATCGGCGTCTTGGTCCCGGTCAGGTCGGTCGTCACGGCCACGATCCGGCCGCTGATCGCGAGCTCGCCGGCCAGGGTGCGGATCTCGTACGCGTAGGTCGCGGAGCTGTTGCCGAGCTTCTCCACGCGCGCGCTGCAGGTGAACTCGTCCGGGTAGCGCAGCGCGAGCTTGTAGTCGGCCTCGACGTGCACGCGCGGCATCGAGAACGTGCGCTCTTCGTGCGTCGCGCTTCGCCCCGAGAGCGCGCGCATCAGCCCGTGCTCGGCGATCTCGAAATAGCGCAGCGCAGCGGTGTAGTGGATGCGGCCGCTCGCGTCGGTGTCGACCCAGTTCACGCGCAGCTTCTCGGTGTGGACGATCGGCATTCGGTTCCCTGAATACCGCAGGGACGCCGATCGCGCTCGGCCTCGACCGCAGCTCGGACGCGCTTTCCGCCGCGGCGATCGGCGTGTGGGATGAGGCCCGCCCGCTCGTAGTAGCGAAGCGCCGAGGCGGCGAACCCGGAGAGACGAACGACTTCACCGATCGGCAGCATGACCCGATCATAGCGGCGGCGCCGTGTCGGGAAGCGTGTAGGCGATCACGTAGTCGCCGAGCGGCGAGCCGAGGCCCACGTGTCCCCCGGGTGCGATCACCAGGAACTGCTTGCCGTCGGGCCGCAGCTTGTAGCTGATCGGTCCGGCGTGCAGCCCGGCGGGTAGCGAGAAGGTCGTGATGCGCGCGCCCGTCCCGGCGTCGTGCACGCGCAGTGCCGGGAGCTCGGTTCCCCCGTGAAAGACGAGCCCGCTCGCGGTCGCGAGCGCGGGCCCGTACGGGCTCCCGCCCGGGTCGTCCTCGCCGGCGCTGGTCGACGCGCTCCACGCGATCGCTCCGCGTGCGAGATCGACGGCGACCAAACGCCCCCACGGCGGCCGGTTGCACGGCACACCGCCGTGCTGGAACAACGTGCGTCCGAACAGCGGGTGCAGCCAATACCGCTCGCCGGTGCCGCGACCGGTGAGCAGCCACCAGGCGGCGCGCAGCGAGAACCCGTGCAGCGGCTTCACGTCTCGGCCGCCGCCGGTGGCTTGCTCCGCGACCTCCTTGACTCGGATCACGCCTGCGAGGTTCGCCACCGGCACGACGAGCAGCCCTCGCGCGGGATCCCACGTAGCGCCGGACCAGTTCGCGCCACCGCCGGGATACGGATACGCGATCGAGCCGGTCAGGTTGGGAGGCGTGAACAGACCTTCGTTGCGCAGCTCGGCGAGCTGCGCGCGGCAGGCCGCGAGGTGCTCCGGCGTCGGCGCGTAGAGCTCGGCCTCGTCCAATCGCTGCGGCACCAGCGGCGGCGGCGCGAGTGGTATCGGCTGCGTCGGCGCGCTGCGCTCTCCTGCGACGTCGCTCTGCGGCGCCGGCTGCTCCTCGATCGGAAAGAGTGACTCGCCCGTCTCGCGCTCCAGCACGAACACGAAGCCGTGCTTGGTCGCCTGTGCGACGGCGTCGACGGGCTTGCCGTCGCGCTGGAGCGTCACGAGCACGGGCGGCGCGGCGAGGTCGTAGTCCCAGAGGTCGTGGTGCACGGTCTGGAAGTGCCAGCGGCGTGCGCCCGTCGCTGCCTCGAGCGCGACCACGGAATCGGAGTAGAGATTGTCGCCGAGCCGGTCGCCGCCGTAGTAGTCCGGACTCGGCGTGCTCACCGGGAGGAAGACGAGCCCGCGCTCGAGGTCCGCGCTGATCGTCGACCACACGTTGGCCGCGCCGCTCAGGCGCGCGCCGCTTTCCCAGGTCTCGTGTCCGGGCTCACCGGGATGTGGGATGGTGTGAAAGGTCCAGAGGAGCCGACCGGTGCGCACGTCGAAGGCGCGCACGTCGCCCGGCGGCGAGTCGGGGCGCAGCGTGTCGGCGATCGAGGACCCGACGATGACGACGTCGCCGACGATGGTCGGCGGCGACGTGACGTTGTACTCCCAATCGTCGTAGAGCGGCGCGATGCCGACGCGCAGATCGACCTCGCCGCCCGCGCCAAACTCCGCGCAGGGTGTCCCGGTCGCGGCGTCGAGCGCGAGCAGGCGCGCGTCGAGCGTGCCGAGCAGGACGCGGCGCGAACACGGCTCGCTCCCGCCGGCTGCGGCGCGCCAGTAGGCGACGCCGCGGTTGATCCACATGTTCGCGTAGGCTCGGCCCATCTCGAGCTTCGGATCGAACGTCCAGAGCTCGCGACCGGTCTCGGGATCGAGCGCGACCACGCGGTTGCGCGGAGTCGTGAAGAACATCCGGCCGTCGATGACGATCGGTGTCGACTCGAAGGCCGTGCCGCGGTTTCGGTGCAGAGGGAAGCTGCCCTCCCAGAAGTCGCCGTGGCGATAGCTCCACGCGACACGAATCTGCGTCACGTTCTCGCGCGTGATGTCGGTGAGCGGCGAGAAGCGCCCGCCGCCGGGCGCGCCTTCCGTCCACGGCCAGTCGGCGGTCTCCGCGGCGAATGCTCCGGGCGAAGCCGCAGCGATGATCGCGGCGGAGAGCGCCGCGACCGCGACCCTCGGCACGCGGCGCAGCAGCGGCGTCCAGTAGAGCGGGGCCGCGAACGGCTCGAGCAGATCGGTCGGGATCGGGCTGTCCTCGATACCGACGCCTCGTATCGCTCTCATGTCAGGCCTCCAGTGGGGGCTCATCCTACTTGACTGACCCATTTGGTCAAGTATGATCGTCGCCGATGTCGCGTTCCATTCCCAAGGACCGCTTTCACGATCTGGTCGAAGCCGCCACCGCCGTGTTCCTCGAGCAGGGCTACCGGCGCACGCAGATCGCCGACGTGGCCGCGCGCATGGGTCTCGCCAAGGGCTCGATCTACACCTACGTGGAGAGCAAGGAAGCGCTGTTCGACTGCGTGCTGCGCTACGCGGAGCACGCGGGCCCGATCGAACTGCCCGGGACGCTCCCGGTCCCCACCCCGCCAGCGGAGGCGACGCTCCAACTCGTGGAGGAGCGTCTCGCGGAGGAGGGCTCGCTGCCTGCCCTGAACGCAGCGCTCGCCCGCGCGCGCGTCGTCGACGTCAGTGCCGAGCTCGAGTCGGTCCTCGGCGAGCTCTACGATTCGCTGGCTCGGCACCGCACCGCGATCAAGCTCCTCGAGCGGTGCGCGCACGACTATCCCGAACTCGCGAAGCTCTGGCACCGCGCCGGCCGGGAGGGCGCGCTCTCGCTGCTCGGCCGCTACCTCGACGACCGTGCGCGCCGCGGACGAGTGCGGCGCTTCGAGGACGGCGCGGTGGCGGCTCGGATCGTGCTCGAGACGCTCGTGTTCTGGGCCGTACACCGACACTGGGATCCGTCACCGCAGTCCGTCGAAGAGAATTCCGCGAGGCGCACGGTGCTCGCGTTTCTGATCGGCGCGCTGGTAAAGAACGACGGCTAGGAGCGACATGGCGAAATCCGAACTCATCTCCCGTCAATCACGCCAACCCAGCGGATGGTTGGGCGAGATCGTGGCGCGGGGCATGGCCTTCGAAACCGCGCGCGAGAACCGCGTCGCCGTGGAGCGCCTGGCGGTCCGAGCGGACGAATCGGTTCTCGAAGTGGGTTGCGGTCACGGGCGCACGCTCGCGGGCATCGCGCAGACAGCCAGCGGGTTCGTCGCGGGTGTCGATCCATCGGAGGTGATGGTCCGACTGGCGAGGAGACGCCTGCGTCGCTGGATCGCGGTCGGCCAGGCCGAGGTCACGCTCGGGACGGGCAGCTCCCTTCCCTACCCGGACGCTCGCTTCGACGCGGCCCTCGCCGTGCACGTACTCGCCTTCTGGACCGACGCGGTCGCGGAGCTGCGAGAGATCCGACGCGTGCTGCGGCCGGGCGGGCGCGTGCTGCTCGGCTATCGGCCGCGCGATGCGACGACGCTCGCAGCCCTCCCCGCCACGGTCTATACGCTGCGCAGCGTCGACGAGACGCAGCGTCTGCTCGCCGAGGCGGGTTTCGGCGCCGTCCACTCCACCGAATTCGCGCTCCCGAACAAGCGGTTCGTTTGCACGGAGGCCGTGTCCCCGGCGTCGCCGGAGATGTCTGCGTGACGGCCGCATGGCCGCTCGTGCGCCTCTCGGCCCTCGCACTTGCACTCAGCGTCGCGGGCAGCGAGATCGCGCGCGCGCGCCCGCTCCTCTGGCAAACGAACTCCAACGGCGACGACCTCCACATCTTCGATCTCGAGAGCCGCAAGCTCGTGCGCCGCCTCGAGGTCGGTCCCGAGCCGCACGGAATCGCGGCCTCGGCCGACGGCCGGTACGTCTACGTGAGTCTCGAGGCGAATGGTCGGCCGCACGGCGAGCTACTCTGGATCGATCCGCGCTCCTACGAGATCCGCTACCGCATGACGCTGTGCCGCGAGCCCCACGCACTCGCCACGACACCGGACGGTCGCTGGATCTACATTCCCTGCCGCGACGAGCACTACTGGGTGGTCGACGCCGAGAAGCGCGTCGTCGTCGCGCGAATTCGAACCGGTGGACGCCCGCACAACACGCGGGTCTCGCGAGACGGTCGCTTCGTGTACCTGTCGCCGATGGGAGCGCCGAAACGAGTGACGATCGTGGACGTCTCGGCGGGTCATTCGGTCGTCGGCGAGATTCCCTTCGGAAGCTCCGTGCGTCCCTCGGCGCTCAGCGAAGATGGTCGACTGTTCCACCACGTCGACGGGCTGAATGGCTTCCGGGTGGCCGACGTCGAGCGGCGCGAGCTCGTTGCGACCGTCGAGCATCGCACTCCGCTCGGCTGGCTGCTCGTGCACCCGAAGCTCGGCTGGTTCGGGCCCGACGGACTGCAGCGCTGCCACGGGCTCGCAGTCAGACCCGATCAGCGCGAGGTGTGGTCGGCGTGCGGAGCGTCCGTCACGGTCCACGCGATCGACGGAGCTCGATACCCGGAGGTCGCCCGGATCGAGCTGCCTGGCAAGGCCTACTGGCTCACGTTCTCGCCCGACGATCGTTTCGCGCTCGTGGCGCTCGCTGAAGCGGACGAAGTCGCAATGGTGGACACCGCGTCACGACGGATCGTCGCGCATCTCCTCGCAGGCGCCGCACCGAAACGCAATCTCGTGATCGATCTCGAAACCCCGCCT
The DNA here is from genome assembly GCA_040902485.1 of Myxococcota bacterium. GTDB lineage: Bacteria > Myxococcota_A > UBA9160 > SZUA-336 > SZUA-336 > VGRW01. Next base: position 51,627 of record JBBDXF010000029.1, read on the forward strand.
GCTCGTCAGTCACTCTTTCGGCGTCGCACCGGCAGCAGCATTCGAACTTCTCGCCGATAGCGGGCGTACGACTCGCCGTGGGTGGCGACCAGGTCCCTCTCCTCGAGGAAGATCCCGACGAGCATGTAGCCGGTCGTCGCGACGCTGAAGAAGAGATGCCCCTGCGTCATCGTCGGCGTGGACCAGAACGCGATCAGGAAGCCGAGCAGTAGCGGGTGTCGCACGAACGTGTAGAGCAGCGGCTGTTCGAACGGAACGGGCACGTACTCGAGACCGCGCAGCCGGAACCACACCTGGCGCAGACCGAACAGATCGAAGTGGTCGATCGCGAAGCTCGAGTAGAGGACCAGCGCCCAGCCCAGGTAGGAGAGCGCCTGCAGGGCCACCGCGGCGACGGGATTCTCGACCTGCCACACGACACCGAGGATCGGCTGCCAGCCCCAGTAGAGCAGGAACAGCAGCAGGCTCGAGATCAGCACGTAAGTGCTGCGCTCCACGGAGGCGGGCACGAACCGCGTCCACGCGCGCTTGAAGCCGCGCCGGGCCATCACGCTGTGTGGCAGCGCGAACAAGCCGAGCAGGAGCGCGTCGACGAGCAGCGCCTGCGTCACCGGTCCCGCAGGGCCGGTATCGATCGACTTCGGAACCCCCACGTTCGCGACGAAGCCGATCGCGTAGAGGAAGCTCGCGAGGAACACGACGTAGCTGACGACGCCGTACAGAAACGCGGCCGTGCCCATCTCGAACCTCCATGCGAGTCGAAACACACCGGAGTCGGTGTCGGGAAGTCTGATCCTGCGACGTGGTACCGTGCAAACCCATGAGCGAAATCAAGCACCGCACGATCCAGACGAACGGCATCAACCTGCACTTCGCAGAGGCGGGCGAAGGACCGCTCGTGCTCTTGTGCCACGGCTTTCCAGAGTCGTGGTACTCGTGGCGGCACCAGCTTCCCGCGCTCGCCGCGGCCGGTTATCACGCGGTCGCGCCCGACATGCGCGGCTACGGACAGAGCGACGCGCCGAACGAGATCCACCGCTACACCGTGTTCCACCTGATCGGCGATCTGGTCGGCGTGCTCGACACGCTCGGCGCGCGCACCTGCACGGTCGTCGGCCACGACTGGGGCTCGATCGTGGCGTGGAACGCGGCGCTGCTGCGGCCCGATCGCTTCAGCGCGGTGTGCGGCATGAGCGTGCCGTTCTTCCCGCGCGGCCCGATGCCGCCGACGCAGATGTTCAAGGCGCTGGCCGGCGATCGCTTCATGTACATCCTGTACTTCCAGGAGCCGGGCAAAGCCGAGCGTGAGCTCGGCGCGGATCCGAAGAAGACCATGCGCATGCTGCTGTACAGCGGCTCGGGCTCCGTTCCGCGCAACGAGAAGTGGAACCTCGACCTGCCCAAGACGGCCGGGTTCCTGACCGGCATGCTCGATCCCGCGCAGCTGCCGAGCTGGCTCACGCAAGCCGACCTCGACTTCTACGCCGGCGAGTTCGCGCGGCGCGGCTTCCGCGGCGGCTTGAACTGGTACCGCAACTTCGACCGAAACTGGGAGCTGCTCGCGCCCTGGGCCGACGCGAAGGTCACGGTGCCGTCGTTCTTCATCGGGGGCTTGCGCGACGGCGTCGTCACCGGCCCCGGCGGCGAGGGCGAGGGCCCGATGGTGCAGATGCTGCCGACCTTCTGCAGCGATCTGCGCGGCAAGGTGCTGATCGAGGGCGCCGGACACTGGAACCAACAGGAAGCGCCCGAGGTCACCAACAAGGCGCTGCTCGAGTTCTTGGGCGGACTGAAGCGCTAACGGCGCGCTCGGTCGGACGAAGACCCGGAGCGCGGGGCGGCGGGTTTGCGCCTCCTCGGGGGTCCCCTCGGGAGGACCGCTCGACCCGTCCTCGTCTGATTGACTTCGCTCGGCTTCGCCTCGCTGCGCGCGCCTGGCGGCGCTTGCGTCCCTGCGCGAAGGCGGCTTCGCGCAGGGCCTTCGCGCGCTCAGCGCTCCCCTCGTCAGCGCGACACCGCCGACCCCGCGCGGCGGCGGAGAGTCCGGCAAGCGAGCGCGACGCGCTCGCGCGCAGCGAGGCCGGCCGTAGGCCGTGCGCGAAACGAGCGAGCGAAGTGCGGGTGGCGCGGCCCCGCTAAGAATTGACGTGCGCGCGCAGCGTCGCCGTGTCGAACGGCCGCCGCAGGTGCACGAGCGCGGCGCGCAGGCGCACGATGTGGAAGACCACCGCGTTGAAGGAGAGGCCCGCGACGATCAGCGCGAGCACCGGCAGGAGCCCCGGCTCGGTCGACAGCGTGCGCACGGTCTCGAACACGTAGACCGCGCCGCCGACGCACAGCCCGAGCGACACCGCCAGCCAGAACGCGGCGTCGCGCACCAGCGTCGCGGGGCCGGAGCCGAGTGTGCGGCGCAGCTCGCCCCTGCTGAAGTGATCGAGGAACCAGCCCGCATCCTCGCCCACGCCGCGGTCCTTCGGCGGCGCGAGCCGCGCACCGCTCACCGGATCGATCACGCTGTCGCCGCGCCGATGCGCCTCGATGCCCGTCCGGATCTCCTTGTGCACGTTTTCCGTGATCGGGAAGAAGCACGCCACGCTGAACGCGATCAGCGCCGTACAGGCCGGCGCGAGCGCGAAGATCGAGCGGATCGCCAGCTTCACGTCGTCGGTCTGATCGACGTTGGGCTCGTAGCCGTAGGCCGCCAGCACCGCGAGCGGAATCGTGAGCGACGGGATCACCGCGAACTTGGTCATGATCGACCACAGCCCGCCGTACTGCGCCTCGCGGCGCTTGCCGGTGAGCAGCTCGTCGTAGTCGATCACGTCGGCCTGGATCGAGGGTCCGAGGAAGAGCCGCGCCGCGAACGACGAGCCCGCCCAGACCAGGATCGCGCCGAACAGCACGGTGGCGCCCTCGGGCACGAAGAACAGCGCGAGCGACCCCGTGCCGCCCCCGATGAACGAGAACAACCAGGTCGCCTTCTTGCCGATCCGGTTCGCCAACCGGACCCAGAGCGGCAGGCACAAGAGACCCGTGCCGAAGTAGAGGCCCAGGTAGAGGGAGATCCAGTTCAGCGGCTGGCCCTCGGGCCGCAGCACGTAGGTGACGAAGTACGGCATCAGCGTGCCGGGGATCGCGCCGGTCAGCGCGCCGATCACGTACACCGTGAGCAGCAGGCGAAACGCGCGGTTGCGCAGCACGCGCCGCACGCCGGGCACGAGCGGGTTCGGCGGGCGCATGACGAAGCTCGCGCGCTCGTGCACGCGGAACACCAGGTTCCACATCAGCCCGACCAGGAGACCCCCGAACACGGCCGCGAACCAGAAGTAGCCGCGCCGCGCGCCGAGCTGCGCCGCGAGCAGACCCGGCACCGCGGACGCGAACAGCGTGCCCGCGACCGAGAACGCCTGCTCCCAGCTGAACAGGCTGTTGCGCTCGCGGTAGTCGAGCGTGAGCTCCGCGCCCAGACCGTAGTGGGGGATCTGATAGACGGTCTGGAAGATCGAGTAGACGATGTACATCACGCCCAGCCAGGCGCCGGCGGCGGCGGGACCGAACACCTCGGGCGGCGAGAACATGGCCAGGAACGCGAGGCCCGCGCCGGGCGCGCCGAGCGCGATCCACGGCCGGCGCCGGCCCCAGCGCGAGCGCGTGCGGTCCGTCACCCAACCCATCAGCGGATCGGTCAGCGCGTCGAACGCGCGGCCCAGCGACTTGGCCAGCGCGATCACACCCAGGGGGACCAGGATCACGTCCGAGTAGAAGATCGTCAGATGGATCGCGAGCGGAATCGCCATGGCTGCACCCGCGAAGGCGGGCGCGCCGAAGGCGAGCTTGATCCCCAGCGGCAACCGTTCCGGTGCGAGCCCGGACGGAGCCTTTGCATCTGCCTCGAAGGGCTCGACGATCGCGGGCTGCACGGTCGGGATTCTCTCCGGGCAGGCCCCGGGATACAAGGCTAGACTCGCCGACCGCTTCAGGGAGGACCCCGAAAATGCGACGACTCTCGATCGCGCCGCTCGCCCTCGCGCTGGCGGTGCTAGCGTGTCAGCAGCCCCAGGACACCCGTAGCAGCGCCGCGGATACGACGGTCGTGGCGACGCTCAACGGCAAGAACCTGACCGCCGGCGAGCTGCGCGAGTTCATGAAGGATGACCTCTACAAGCGCGAGGTCGAGATCAAGCCCGAGGCCGAGGTCTTCGACGCGAAGGCCGAGGCGCTCGACGCGATGGTGGACGAGATGCTCGTGGCGCAGGCCGCCAAGCAGGCCGGTCAGACGCCGGAGGCGTTCGTCGAGGCGCAGGTGCTGGCGCTCGGACCCGTCACCGACGTCGAGGTGAAGCAGTTCTTCGACGAGAACGTGTCGCGGCTTCCGCCCGGCTCGACGCTCGACGGTGATCTGGCGCCGCGCATCAAGGCGCACCTGGAGTCCCAGCGCGCCCGGCTCGTGTCCGACAATCTGCGCGCGGCCGCCAAGGTCACCGTGCTGATCCAACCACCGCGCACCAACATCGAGGCCACCGGGCCGTCGCGCGGGCCCGCCGATGCGCCGATCGTGATCGTCGCCTTCAGCGACTACCAGTGCCCGTTCTGCAAGCGCGCCGAGCCGACCATCGACGCCGTGCTCGCGAAGTACCCGACGCAGGTTCGCCTGGTCTTCCGCCACCTGCCGCTCGATGCGCTGCACCCGAACGCGCGCACCGCGGCGATCGCGTCGGTGTGCGCCGAGCAGCAAGGCAAGTTCTGGGAGTACCACAACCAGCTGTTCCAGAATCAGCAGGCGCTCACGGACGAGGACCTGATCAAGTACGCGACCGCCGTCGGTCTCGACATGAACGCGTTCAAGACGTGCCAGACCAGCCCGGCCGCCGCGGAGCGCGTGCAGAAGGACGCGGAGACCGCGCGCATGGCCGGCATCACCGGCACGCCCGCGTTCTTCATCAACGGCATCCTGATCTCCGGCGCGCAGCCGATCGAGGCGTTCCAGAAGTGGATCGACTCGGAGCTCGCGACCGGGGCCATGGCGTCGACGGCGCCCGCGAGCTGAGCGCGCTTCCCGCGCGTCAGCGGACGCGCGGGAAGCGCTGCACGAGCTGCGCGAGCCAGGCCTTCACGAGCGGCTGCTGCTCGGCGGTGGACGCGCCGAGCCGCACGGCCACCACGTCGTGCGCCGGCGCGACGTACACGTACTGGCCCTGGTAGCCGTTCGCCGAGAACATCCCGTCGCCCTCGAGCGGGAGCCACCAGTGCGCGCCGTACTCGCCGTTCGAGCCCGGCGTCGGCGTGCGCGCGTAGTCGATCCAGCCTCGAGGCAGCACGCGTTCGTCCTCCCACACGCCGTCGCGCAGCGCGAGCAGGCCGAAGCGCGCGAAGTCGCGCGCGCAGGCGTTCACGAACGACGAGCCGATCCAGGTGCCCGAGGCGTCGAAGCGCGCCGTGGCGCTCTTCATGCCGATGCGCTCGAACAGCTCGCGGCGCAGGTAGCTGGCGACGACGGCCTCGCCGCCGCCGAGCGCGCGGCCCGCGATCGCCGAAACCAGGTTGCTGGTGCCGCTCGAGTAGCACCAGACGGTGTCGGGCGGATGCGCGAGCTGCGCTCGTGCGGCGTAGGCGGCGACGTCGTCCTTGCCGCGCCCGAACAGCATCTCGATCACGTCGGACCTGCCCGCATCGACGTAGTCCTCGAGCCACTCGAGCCCGCTCGACATGCGCAGCAGCACGTCGAGCGTGAGCGCTGCGCGCGGATCGCCGGGCTCGCGCCAGGCGGGCAGATCCGCGCGCCCGGAGACGGCGAGCTTGCCGTCGCGCACCAGCAGCCCGACGAAGGTCTGCAGGATGCTCTTGGCGACCGACCACGAGATCAGGGTGCTCTCGGGTCCGTGCTCGGGGCCGTAGCGCTCGAGCACCAGCCGGCCGCGCCAGACGACGGCGAGCGCGTGCGTCGCGCCCGCGTCGGGAAACTCCGGCTCCTCGAACCCGTGCGGCAGCTCGCCGCGCGGCCAGTCGTGCGTGGGCCACGCGACGTCGCCCGGCTGCGCGGGCAGCGGCACGAGCGCGGGCAACGCCTCCGCGCTCACGCGCCGGCCTCGGCCGACGGCGCCGGGGAGTTGCGCGGCGCCAGCGCGTCGACGCGCGCGTTCAGGATCGCGAGCTCCTGGGCCAGGTTCTTGAGCTGCGTGCCGGCCCGCGAGAGCCGCACCGCGTAGTTCAGGCAGATCGCGACCAGGAACAGCTCGCCCAGGAAGAACACGGTCGAGCTCGGCGTCCAGGCGCCGATCGCGCGCGTCAGCTCGCGCAGCAGATCGAGTCGCAGCGACACGAACACCAGCGTCGCCGACACCGCGACCCAGATCGGTGTGTACTCCTCGCGCAGCGCGCGCTTGCGCACGAGCAGGAGCACGACCGCGATCAGCAGGACGGAGATCGACAGCGCCAGCCAGCGCGTCGCCTCCAGGTCCGGGTTGTCCAGAAAGAGCTCGCGCAGCTGCGCGGGCGTCAGGTTTGGATTCACGTCCGCACTCCTCCGCTCAACTCCGGGTCACGCGCGACGACGACGCCCACAGCGAGAGCATCATCTTGTACAGGTACCAGACCGACTTCATGCCACCGTGCAGCGTGGAGGCGCGCACCCCCGCGTGCATCTCGACCGAGATCTCGCGCACCACCAGCCCGTGCCGGTGCGCGGTGAGCAGCACGTCCACGTCGGGATAGTCGCTCGGGAACGCGTCGCCCACGTACAGCTCGAGCACGCGCCGGCCGAGCGCCTGGAAGCCCGAGGTGGGATCCGTGACGCGGAAGCCGAAGCCGCGCGCGAGCGCGACGAAGAAGCGCCGGCCGAGCTGGCGCAGCGGGTCCATGCGGTAGCCGGTCGGCTCGAGGAAGCGCGAGCCGATCACCAGATCGCAGGCACCCGCGCGGATCGGCTCGAGCAGGCGTGCGATGTCGCGCGGGTCGTGCTGGCCGTCCGCGTCCATCTGCACGACCCAGGGCGCCCCGCTCGCGAGCGCGTACTTGTAGCCGGTCTGCAGGCCCGCGCCGTAGCCGAGGTTGAACGGATGGCGCAGCACGGTCGCGCCCGCGCGCGCGGCGACCTCGCGCGTGCCGTCGCTCGAGCCGTCGTCCACGACCGCGATCTCGAGCGGCAGCGCCTGCGCCGCGATCCCCGCCAGCAGCGCGGGCAGGCGCGCTGCCTCGTTGTAGGCCGGGATTACGAGCACGCCGCGGCGCGCGGCGTTTGGCGCGGGGCCGGGCACTGCCATCGTCGGGCGGACCTCCGGGGAAGCGCATTCTGACGCAAATTCCCGGCCGACGCGCGCGGTCGGGCGCGCGGGACCGCGCGCGGTCTCAGCTCGTGGCGAAGGCCGGCCGATGGCTCGGAGATGGCGGGGGCCGTCATGCGCAAGGCGCCGGAGATGCTCGCTTCGATCGCGGTGGTCGTCGCGGCCGGCGGCCTGCTCGCGGTGAACGCCACGCCCGTCGCGCGGGAGCGGCCCACGCGCCCGCCGTTCGAGCCCGCGTCGGAGGCGCCGGCGGTGCTGATCGAGCGTCTGGTCGAGGCGTTCGCGCGCCATCGCCTGCCGCCGGTGACGGGCTTTCTGAACTGCGCGAGCGTCGAGCGTCATCCGGAGGACGAGGACGCCGTTGCGCGCTGGCTCGATGCGGGAAACCGGCTCGGCAACCACACGTCGACGTCGCTTCGTTCCTCGCGGACATCGACCGCAACGAGGCCTGGCTCGGGAAGCTCGCGCACGCGTCCGCGGTCGAACACGACTGGCGCGCGGCGAGGCGACGCCCGCCTCGCACTGGCCGCCGCACGCCGAGATCGCGTCGCTCTGCCGCTAGCTGTCACTCTTTCGTGTCGCGCGACTCCGGATCTCCGAAGCAGCCGATCACGCGGTACTCGCGGAAGCTCGGACCCGCGTAGAAGATCCCCTCGGGATTGACGTCGCAGACGCGCACGGGCCCGGTGCTCGGCTGCGCCGCCTGCAGGGCCCAGAACGCGCGCGCCTGCTTGGGCGCGAAGGCCTGCGGCGGACGCGCGTCGATCGCGAACGGCCGCGCGACCAACAGCACGAACGCGGCGGCCGCGAGGAGCGCGGCCTTCAGCACGCGGGACGTGCGCGAGCGCGCGCCCGCGAGGCCGCGCGCGCTCCAGAGCGCGAGCGTGAGCGGCACGAACAGCCAGTAGCGGAGCTCGTGGCTCTGGGGCAGGCAGGCGACCAGCGCGAGCGCGAAGGCGAAGGCGGTCAGGGCGGAGCCGGGGATCCGCCCGGCGCGAAGCGCGAGCCCCGCGCCGAGCACGAGCCAGGCGATCGTCCACGGGAACCAGCCGCCGAGCCGGTGGTGCGGGCTGCCGGCGGGGTTCGCGCGCGCGCCCTGATCGAGGCTCCACACGAAGCGCTCGCCGGAGTGGAAGCGATTCCACTCGGCGGCCGAGGCTGCGAAGCGCAGCGGGCGCGCGTGCGGCTCGAGCCAGGGCGGCAGGTTGAAGACGCCGGAGTCCGCTTCGACCAGCGCGTTCGGAAACAGCCCGGGCGCGAGCGGGAACTGCACCGGGTAGACCGGGTTGGCGTACACGATCGTGTTTCGCACCGGCCAGAAGCCGAGCGCGACCACGAGCGACGCGCCGAGCGCGAGCGCCCGCGCGCGCGCGAGCCGGCCCGCGCGCGCGAGCGCTGCGAAGCGCCACAGTCCGGCCGCGCCGATCAGCGCCGCGACCGGCCAGGCCTGGAACTTCGAGAGCATGGCGAGCCCGAGCGCCACGACGAACAGCACGGCGCTCGCGAGCGGACGCGGCGCCTCGCGCGCGAGCCCCGAGAGCGCGGCGAGCGCGAGCGTGAGCCAGCAGGCCGCGAACAGATCGACGTAGCCAGAGGCCAGGTGGAACACGAACAGCGGCACACCGAGCAGCGCGGTCAGGAACCAGCGCAGGCCGAACCACCGGCCGTACAGGAAGCCGAGGCCCGCGAGCAGCGCACAGAAGGCGACGACGTTGATCGCTCCGGCGGCCGAGAAGCGCTCGGTCGCGAGCACCAGCGCTCCCGCGAGCAGGCGCGGAAGTGGGGGGAAGCCCGCGATCACTGCGACCAGTCGCGGCTCGGGCGTGTAGCTCGTGAGTCCGTAGCTCGCGAGCGCGCCCGGCAGGTGGTAGGCGAGGAAGTCCCAGTCGAGCGGGAAGTGCAGGAACGCCCTGGCGGCGAGCCGCGCGTAGATCGCGGCGAGCGCGAGCCAGTGAGCCCCCGCGAGCGCGCGCGCGGCGGGGCTCCGGCTGCGTTCCATCCTGTCTCCCCTCCCGCGCGGGCGGATTGACTCTATCGCACGCGGCCAACTAGCTTGAGGCGGGAGGTAGGCATGCTCACACCGATCACCGCGCTCTGGGCCGCGATCCTGGGTCTTCTGTCACTCGCTCTGGCCGCACGCGTCGTGCAGGGCCGCGTCAGCGAGAACGTGATCTTCGGCGACGGCTCGAGCGTCGTCATGCAGCAGCGCATCCGCGTGCACGCGAACTTCACCGAGTACGTGCCGATCGCGCTGGTTCTGCTGCTCCTGCTCGAGCTCAACAGCGAATCGAGCCTGATGATCAACCTGCTCGGCGGCTCGCTGGTCGTGGCGCGGCTGCTCCACGCGTTCGGCCTCTCGACCAACACCGGCACTACACCCGGCCGCTTCGTGGGCACGGTCCTCACCTGGCTCGTGATCCTGGTCGAGAGCGTGCTGCTCCTGTACTTCCGCCTGGCCGTCTGAGGCGGGAAGAAACCGGGCAAGCTCCGCCGCGTCCGACCGATGGGAAGACATGCGGCGGTGTCGGCCGCCGCCTTCGCACGCGGAGGATCGGCGATGAAGACGCTCTTGCTCGTGCTTGGAACGGCGCTCCTGGTCGCGGGTGGCGCATACGGCCGCGGCTGGCTCGACGCAGACCCCGAGAAGCACCCGGCGGTCGCGGCCTTCGAGATCTTCTACTGGAAGCTGCAGCGACACGATCTCGACGCGGCGGGCATTCTGGTCGTGCCCGGCAGCGAGGCGGAGCTGGCGCTGCTGGCCGCGCGCACGGTCGGCGCCGCGGGCGAGCCCGCCTCCGGGGTCGCGCGCGGCTTCGCGCTCGAGGTCAGCCACGAGCTCGACGCCAACGACGCCGGCGACGAAGTGGTCCGCCTGCAGGGCGAGGCCACGGTCAACGTCGACCCGAAGGGGTTCGTGTCGGCGTTCGGCGTGCCGGAATTGCACGACGTCGAGGCACACCTGATCGAGGACCGGGGCGCCTGGCGCGTGGTCGCGTTCCGCGATCTGCGCCGCTAGGCGTGCGCCGAGCGCCGGCTCAGAACGGCGCCATCGAGAGCTTGCGCCGCTCGGTCGACGCCGAGAGCTCGCGCCAGATCGCGTCCTCGAGCGCGCGCGAAGCCGCTCCGGACTGCTCCTCGACCTGCGCGTGCAGATCGATCAGGAGCGCGCGCAGCGCGTCGTTCGACTTCTCGAGCTCGGAGACCAACAGGCTCGCGTCGCTCGACGCGGCGGCTGCTTCGATCCGGTGACGCAGATCCGTGTCGGTGACGACGCTCGCCGCCTCGCCGAACAGCGCCCGCAGGCTCGCGTTCTCCTCGACCCGGCGCGCGGCCGCGCGGTCCCACTCCTCGCGCACGATGCCGAGCAGCATGGCGGTGACGCCGATCGACGACTGCCGGTAGGACGGCGTCACGCTCGGCGCGACCTCGAAGATCAGCTTGGCGGCGACGACCTCGAGCACCTTCGGGATCTCGGGCTTCATCCGAGCTTCCCCAGCGTCTCGAGCGCGGCGCGGTCCTGCGCGTTCATCAGCCACCAGCCCGACAGCGCGAGCACCGGGTCCTGGTTCTTGCCGGCCTGGTACTCGCGACCGCTCGAGATCCAGATCGCCTGCCCCTTCACGCTCGAGAACAGCTCCCACCAGCGCAGCGCCTCGGGGTCCGCGCGCAGTCCGCTCGCGGATTCCCAGATGCGGATCGCGTTCTCCTTGCTGGTGAGCCCGCCGACGCGGCCGTCGCGCGCCCAGCACCACACGCGGTTCAGGCTCCAGGCCAGGTCCTCGAGCGGGTCGCCGAGGTGGGCCATCTCCCAGTCGAGGATGCCGCGCACGTTGCCTTCCTTGTCGTACAGGAAGTTCCCGGTGCGGTAGTCGCCGTGCACCACGTGCAGGCGCGCGGGCGCGGGCGGCGGCTTGCGGCGCAGGAAACGGATCGCGGCGCGGATGATCGGCTGCGGCGCGAGCTCGTCCTCGTCGATCACGCGCGTCCAGTGATCGAGCTCGCGGCGCCAGGCCTCGGCGGGCGCGACCGGCTTCATCGCGCCGACCAGGCCGAGCTTGTCCGGATCGGCCGCGGCGATCGCGCCCAGGATCGACCACTTCTGCTGCGCGAGCCTCTCGTGATGCGCGGCGTAGGGCGGCAGCAGGATGTTCTGCGGCGACGCGTCGAAGCCGGAGAGCTCCTCCATCACGAAGAACGGATAGTCGAGGTGACTCGGGTCGTTCTCGAGCCAGAGCGCCTCGGGTACCGGCACGGTGGTGGGGAAGAACGCCTGATACGCCGCGAACTCGATCGCGCGGTCGGTCTCGATCAGGCTGCCCGGCGGATCGCGGCGCAGGATCAGGCGGCGCTCGATCGCTTCCGAGCGTTCGCGGTAGCGGAGCTTCAGCCGGTAGGTCTCGCGCGACGCGCCGCCGTGGATGCGCTCGACGTCGCTGACCTCGAGCTCGGCCGCGTCGGGCAGCCGGGACTTCGCGTAGCTTGCGATGCGCGGGGTGAGCTCGTGCACGAGCCCGATTCTGTCACAACCGCGCTAGGCGTGGGTGCGGAACGGCCCCGTGATCGCGAACGTGATGCCGGGATTCTGGACGTTCACGAACAGCGTCTTGCCGTCGGGCGCGAAGCACACGCCGGTGAGCTCCGAGTCGTTGTAAAGGTTGCTCGCGATGGTGGTGAGCTCGCCGCTCGGCGACACGCGCATCAAGTCGTCGTTGCCGTCGCCGTCCTCGCACACGAACAGCTCGCCCCAGGGCGCGACGGTGAGGTTGTCTGGGTACTGGAGCGCGGTGTTCAGCCCCGCCTCGAGCAGCACCTCGATCGTGCCGGGCCGCGCGGACTCGCCGTTCTGGCCCTCGCGCTCGCTCGGCACGTAGCGGAAGATCTGGCCGCGCATGGCCTCGCCGCCCATGGTGGCGGTGAAGAAGACACCGGCGTTCGAGGCCCAGATGCCCTCGCCGCGTCCGAACAGCGTGGCGCGCTTCTGCTCGTGGCCGCGCACGCGCAGGTCGTCGGCCGGCGCGTCTACACCGTCGAGCGTCACCCAGTCGACCGCGTACGACTTCGAGGTGTCGAAGCGCGGGCTGTCCTTCCAGTTGCGCGTGTCGACCGGGCCCTCGCGCAGACGCAGCGCCTGCAGCTTGCCACCGCGCCTGAGGTCTCCGGGAACCTCGGGGATGAAGCGGTAGAAGAGCGAGTCAGCCCGATCCTCGGTCAGGTACACCGCGCCGCTCGCGGGGTCGACCACCGCCGCCTCGTGGTTCATGCGGCCCATCGCCTCGAGCGGCCGCGCGGGGGCGAGCGCGGGCTCGGCCGTCGCCGGCACCTCGAACACGAAGCCGTGGTTCTTCGCGAGCGGTCCGCCCGCGTTGCCCGGATACTCCTCGCAGCTGAGCCACGAGCCCCAGGGCGTGACGCCGCCCGCGCAGTTGCGCAGCGTGCCGCCGAGCGAGAGCCAGCTCGCCTCGACCACGCCCAGCGCAGGGTCGTACAAAAGCGTGGTGGTGCCGCCCAGCATGGGCGCGCGACCCGCGCCGACGTCGTACAGGCGATCGAGCGCGACGCGGTCGATGCGCTCGAAGTTCGGGCCGTACGCGCTCGTGCCGCGCGGCATGGCGCCCTGCTCGTGATTCCGCACCAGGATCAGGCGTCCGTTCGGTCCGCGGAACACGCCGGTGCCGTCGGGTCCGCCGGGCATGATCAGCCCGTCGCTCATCTCCTCGCCCGTGCGCGCGATCACGCGGTACGAGAAGCCCGGCGCGAGCGCGAGCCGCCGGTCGGGATCCGGAACGAGCCGCTCGTTCGAACGCGCGCGTCGCGGCAGGCCGAGCAACGCGAGGCTCGCCCAACCGGCGGTGCGCAGAAAGTCGCGGCGGTTCGTCTTCACGCGCTCTCGGTTTCGGCTCGCCTAGCGCATCTCTGAAGCGACCAGACGCAGGCTGCGCAACGCATGCGGCGGCACGTCGAACGAGACCGAATCGGACCTCGCGTCGAGCGCGAAATCGGCCGCGCTCTCGTCGATGCGCAGCGCGTGCGCAGCTTCGAGCACGAAGCCGGTGCGGACGGTCGCGCGCACGCTCGAGCCGTTCGGGTTCAGCACGCGCAGGACCAGGCCGTCGCCCTGCTCGGCGGGCTTGAGCGCCGAGAGCACGAGCGTGCGCGGCTCGAGCGAGACGAGCGCCACGCCCTCGCGCGCGCGCGGCGTTCCGGAGATCGTCGCGGCCTGCAGCGGAAGCTCCGCCTCGCGCGCGTCCGAGGCGATGCGCTCGGCGTCACGCGCGTCGAGCAGGCGGAGCTCCGCCTCGAGCGCGCCCGGGCACTGCGCGCCGGGGGCCGCGAGCTGCGGCCCGGCCGGACCCGGCCGCGTGCGCAGATCGTGGCGCGAGAGCCAGCCGACCGCACGCAGCAGCGTGAGCGAGATCGTGCCGTCGGGTCGAACCTCGGCCTCCGGCAGACCCGGCGCGACCACACCGAGGCCGTTCGCCGCCACGAAGCCCTGCTGCGGGAAGGTCGCGGGCGGGGGATGGATCCAGCCCGTCGCGTCGGGCACCGCGGTCGAACGGGTCGCCGCGTCGAAGGTGGTCGCGGCGAGGAACTCCGCGCATGGGACACCGGTCGGGAACGAGAGCCGCAGGCGGTGATCCTCGGCGGCGTTCTCGACGCGCACGCGCAGCGACACGCCGGGCTCGCCGGGCGCGACACGCGCGCGCAGCGCGACGCGCACGGTCGCGCGCTCGGCCGAACGGCCCTCGCGCGACGCGTCGAGACGCGCGGGCGCGCGCAGCACGCGCTCGACGTGGAGGTCCTCGATCCCACTGGCGTGGCGGCGGCGCTCGATGGCGACGCTCTCGAGTGTCGCCTCGACGCCGGGCACCAGGTCCGCGTCGTAGCTGTCGCCGCGATCGCCCTCGTCCTCGAGCGCGCACAGGCCCGCGAACGTGCGCGCGCCGAGCCGGACCGAGATCGTGCCGTCGTCGGCCGCGCTCACCGCGACGTCGCCGCACGCGATCTCGCGTCCGGCGTCGATCGCGTCGGGCGCCGCTTCGACGCCGCCCTCGAGCCGAACGCGGCGCCAGCCGAACGCCGGGACCTCGCCGACCACGAACTCGAGATCGCGTGCCGAGCTTTCCGAGGCGATCAGGAAGCGGCCGTCCGGGTTCCCGGGCACCACGCGCGCGGGCACGCCGTCGGCGCGAAAGCCCGAGGCCGCGCGCGGCGGCAGCAGCCAACGATGGAAGAACGGGCCCGACTCCTCGGTCTGCAGTGAAGGCCAGGGATCGAGCGCGAAGCGCACCACGCCGGCGCGCGGGAACGGCGACGGGTTCCAGACTGCGAGCTCGATCGCTTCACCGGACGGTGTCGCGCGCGCGACGCCGTGGCCGGACAGGCGCTCGAGCGCGCGCAGCGTTGTCTCGTGCGCGAGCTCCTCGCAGGCGTCGTAGCGCGGCTCCATCTGCGCGTGCACGCGATCGATCGAGCAGCCGCCGATCGAGTCGTGCGCCTGGTTGCGCAAGAGCTCGCGCCAGGCCCCGCGCAGGCTCGGCCGCTCGTCGGGCAGTCCGTGCAGGAGCGCCAGCGCCGCGAACGGCTCGGCCAGCCGCTCGAGCGAGGTCTCGCAGGCGCGGTTGCGCAGCTTGAGGTGAAGCCGCGCGGACCAGACGCCGGGAAGCAGCGGCCCGGCGCAGCCGCCCACGAGCTCGCCGCGAAACGCCGGCAGCTCCGTGCCGATGCCCTCCGCGAAGTCGTCGACGACCGCGCGCTCGACCTGCCAGCCCGTGCGCTCGGCGAGCGCGTGTGCGATCGCGGCGGTGTCGGGGCACGGCGCGGCGTGGTCGAAGCCGTTCATCAGCAGGATACGCCCCTGCCGGGTGCGCTCGACCAGCTTCTCGGCCTGGTGCGCGATCTTCGACGCCGCGGCCTCGGGATCGCGCGCGACGTTGCCGGCGTTGAAGTAGCCGGCGCCCAGGTGGCAAGCGACCAGCGCGCTGCCGTCCGGGCTCTCCCAGCGGTACTCGGGCGGAAGCTCCGCCAGGGCGCTCGGGTTGCCGCGCCAGTACACGAACGCGCGCAGGCCGAAGCCGGCGAAGAGCTGCGGGAACTGCGCCGGGTGCCCGAATGAGTCCGGTGTATAGGCGACGCTCGAGACCGGACCGAACGGGGCGCCCACGCGCCGGCCCTCGAGCAGGTTGCGCACGTGTGCCTCGCCCGACGGCAGGAGCGAGTCCGGCTGCACGTACCAGGGTCCGATCGCGATCCGGCCGTCCCGCACGGCGGACTCGAGGTCCTTGCGGCGATCCGGCCGCAAAGCCAGATAGTCCTCGAGCACGATCGTCTGGCCGTCGAGCAGGAAGCGGTAGCCGGGATCCTGCGCGACCAGCTCGAGCACGCGGTCGATGGTGTCGACCAGCCGCGCGCGGAACGCCTGGAAGGTTCGGTACCACTCGCGGTCCCAGTGCGTGTGCGAGACGAGGAAGGCCTTCACACCCGGCATGGTACAGCGGCGGAGGCCAGGATCGCGAAGCTGCCGCCGGCCGCGCGCCTGCGCTGGCTCGCGTCTGGCTCGTCTCGCGCCTGCGCTAAAGGCGCGGCTGTCCGCGCTCGATGCACTACGTCACATGCGCGTTTGTATCCTCACGCTCGGCTCGCGCGGTGACGTCCAGCCGTACGTGGCGCTGGCGCGCGGCCTCGAAGCGGCCGGTCACCGGACGGCGCTGTGCGCCTCGCCCGCGTTCCGGCCGTTCATCGAGTCGCACGGCGTCGAGTTCGCGAGCTTCGACACCGGCGATCCACAGGCGCTGCTGCGCTCGCCCGACGCCGAGCAGATCTTCCGCTCGACCCGCAACCCGTTCGCGCTGTTCCGGGGCCTGTGCCGGCTGCTCGAGCCGGTGCTCGAGAAGGGCTACATCGATGCGTGTCAGGTGACCGAGGGCGCGGACGCGCTGCTGGCCGCGCCGGGCGCGCTGCCGATCGCGCACGCGCTGCACGAGCAGCGGGACGTGCCGTTTGCTGCGGCGTTCCTGCAGCCGAACCACCCGACGCGCGAGTTCGGCAGCTGGCTGTTTCCCGACCTGCCGAGCTGGCTGCCGTTCTCGGGCCGGCTGCGCCACTCGAGCTATCGCGTCACCTGGTACGTGTTGTACAAGCTGATCCGCGAGGCGAACGACGCCGCGCGCCGCCGCGTGCTCGGGCTCCCGCCGGGCCCGAATCCGTTCAGGTCCATGCTTCGCGAGCGCTGGCCGACGCTGTACGGCTTCTCGAGCAGCGTCGTGCCGCGGCCCGCGGACTGGGGCTCCGAGCTCGCGCTCACCGGCTACTGGTTCCTGGACCGCACGCGCGACTGGACGCCGCCGCGCGAGCTCGAGCAGTTCCTCGCGGCCGGCCCGAAACCGATCTGTGTCGGATTCGGCAGCATGCCCTCCGTGGACCCGGAGCAGACCACCGAGCTGTTCACGCGCGCGCTGGCGCTGGCGGGCCGGCGCGGGATCCTGCTCACCGGCTGGGGCGGGCTCGCGCGAGCGCGCCTGCCCGAGACCGTGCTCGCGCTCGACGCCGCGCCGCACGACTGGCTGTTTCCCCGCGTCGCGGCGGTCGTGCACCACGGCGGTGCCGGCACCACGGCGGCCGCGCTGCGCGCGGGCGTGCCTGCGCTGGTGATCCCGTTCATCGCCGACCAGCGCTTCTGGGGTCAGCGGCTGGAAGCGCTCGGCGCGGGTCTCGGTCCGCTGCCGCGCCGGCAGCTCCAGCCCGAACCCCTCGCAGCGGCACTGCGAGCGCTGGTCGAGAATCCGTCGTACCGCGCGCGCGCAGGGGAGATCTCCGCGGCGCTCGCGCGCGAGGACGGCGTCGGCAAGGCCGTCGCCGCTCTGCCGTTCTGATCCGCTCCTGAAGTCGCGCGCGCGATCCCGGTAGAATCCGGCGCGGAGGGCAGGCATGGCCGCCGCGCGACTCGGGCCGGTGATCGTCACGGGTGCGAACTCGGGCATCGGCCTCGCGAGCGTGCTGCGCTTCGCCTCGCGCGGCTGGGAGACCTGGGGAACCGTGCGCTCACAGGCCAAGGCCGACGAGCTGCTCGCGGCCGCGAGCGAGGCCGGCTGCGCCGAGAGCGTGCGGCCGCTCGTGCTCGACGTCTCCGACCACGAGCGCGTCGTCGAGGCCTGGCAGGATCTACCCGACTTCTACGCGGTGGTGAACAACGCCGGCTTCTCGCAGTCGGGCGCGGTCGAGGAGGTGTCCGCCGCGCAGGCGCGCGCGCAGCTCGACGTGAACCTGATCTCACCGGCGGTGATCGCCGGCTGCGCGCTGCCCGGCATGCGCCGGCTCGGCACGGGCCGGATCGTGATGGTGTCGTCGGTCGCGGGCCGCGCCGCGGTGATGCCGCTGAACGGCTGGTACCACGCGTCGAAGTTCGGGCTCGAGGCGCTCTCCGACGTGCTGCGCGTCGAGGTCGCGTCGTTCGGCGTGGCGGTCTCGATCGTCGAGCCGGGCTTCTTCAAGACCGGCATCACCGGCCGCGCGCGCGACATCGCGAGCGAGCGAGCGTCGCACGCGGGCTCGCCCTACGCCTCGGCCTACGAGCGCATGGACGCGCTGATCGAGTGGGTCGAGCGCTTCGCGCCGCCGGCGAGCCTGGTCGCGCGCGTCATCGTCTCGGCGGTCGAGAGCCGCTCGCCACTGCGCCGCTACGTCGTCGGGCTCGACGCGTTCGCGACGATCGCGGCCGACTCGCTGGTGCCGCGAGCCCTGACCGACTTCGCCATGCGCGTGGCCGCAAATCTGAACGCGAAGAGCTAGAGTTCCCGTCCCCCGCTGCCGCTGTTCCTTCTGAATGAGCAAACACGTCGAGACCGCCTACGGAAAGCTGGCCGGCGAGGAAGTCGCGGGCGTGCACGTATTTCGCGGGGTGCCCTTCGCGCGGCCACCGATCGGCGGCTTGCGCTTCGCCCCGCCGCAGCCGCCGCCCCGTTGGCGCGGCGTGCGCGAGGCGTTGCGCTCCGGCGCGGCGCCGCTGCAGGTCGGCGCGGCGTGGATGACGCGCATGCGCCTCGACGTCGGCGGACGCGTCGACGAGGACTGTCTGTACCTGAACGTCTACTCTCCCGCGCCGAGCGGCGCGCGCCGACCCGTTCTGGTGTTCCTGCACGGGGGCGCGTTTCTGATGGGCGCGGGCTCGACCGCGCTCTACGACAGCCGGCGGCTCGCGCGGCGCTCCGAGATCGTGGTGGTCACCTGCAACTACCGGCTCGGGGCGCTGGGCTGGGCGCACCTCGGCCTGCTGCCCGGCTCCAGCCTGCCGGACGCCGTGAACCTGGGCCTGCAGGACCAGATCGCCGCGCTCGCCTGGGTGCGCGAGAACATCGCCGCGTTCGGCGGCGATCCCGAGAACGTCACGCTGTGCGGGCAGTCGGCGGGCGCGATGAGCGCCGCCGCGCTGTGCACGTCGCCCTCGGCCCGCTCGCTGTTCCGCCGCGCGATCGTGCAGAGCGCAGCCGGCAACAGCGTGATCGGCCGCGAGGAGGCCACCAACGTCGCACGCCTGTTCCTGGCCGAGCTCGGGCTCAAGCCCGAGAGCGCGCACGAGCTCCGCGACGTGAGCTGCGCGCGCCTGCTGAAGGCGCAAGCCAGCGCCTGGCGGCGCACCTACAACCCGCTGCGCCTGATGTCGTTCATGCCGGTCGTCGACGGCGCGCTGGTGCCGGAGACGCCGCTGGCCGCGATCGCGCGCGGCGTGCTCGCGGACAAGGAGCTGATGATCGGCACCACGCGCGAGGAGTGGAAGCTGTTCTCGCTGGTCGACGGCGGACTGGTCGGCATGCGCGAGGCCTCGCTGGTGTCGCGCATAGCCGCGCTCTCCGATCCGCGCGAGCTCGCGCTGCCCGACGCGGAAGCGGCGACCCGCACCTATCGCGACGCGGTGGCCGCGGACGGCGGCTCGACCGACGCGGCCGACGTCTGGAACGCCTTCCAGTCCGCGCGCGTGTTCCACCACCCGGCCGCGCGGCTCGCGGAAGCGCAGGTGCGGGCGGGCGGCCGCGCGTTCTCGTACCTGTTCGCGTGGCGGCCGCCCGCGGTCGGCGGGATCATCGGCGCGTGTCACGCGCTCGAGCTGCCGTTCGTGTTCGGCTGGACGCAGATCCCGCTGGTGCGCTCGGTGACCGGTCTGTCGACGTCGGCGCGCAAGCTCTCGCTGACCATGCAGCACGCCTGGGGCAGCTTCGCGCGCTCGGGCAATCCGTCGCACGAGGGTCTGCCCTCATGGCCGGGCTACGAGCCGATCCTGCGTTCGACCATGCTGCTCAGCCGCGACGCGCGCGTGATCGACGCGCCGCTCGAGGCGCAGCGCCGGCTGTTCGAGAGCTGGTCCGTGCGCCCGGGAGCCGCATGACCATGGGACCCGGCGCGGCATGGCCACGCGACCCGACCGAGGGTCCCGACCGGGCTCACCGCGCGCAGCGCTTGCCGGACGGACAAACACCGGTCGCGCTCTGTGTATCCTGATGTCATGGCGAGCTACAAGTACGAAGCGCTCTCGCCTCAGGATGCGTCGTTCCTCACGGCCGAAGGCCCGTGCACGCCGATGCACATCGCTGCGGCGTTCATCGCGGAGTCCGGTCCGCTGCGCACCGAGCACGGCGGCATCGACATCGAGCGCATCCGCGCGTTCATCGGCGCGCGCCTGCACCGCATCCCGCGCTACCGGCAGCGGTTGGCCTACACACCGTTGCGTAGCCGCCCGATCTGGGTCGACGACAATCACTTCAGCGTCGAGTACCACGTCCGGCACACCGCCCTGCCCCACCCGGGCAGCGAGGCTCAGCTCAAGGGCCTGATCGGTCGCTTGAGCTCCCAGCCGCTCGACCGCCGCCGGCCGCTCTGGGAGCTGTGGGTGATCGAGGGCCTCGAGGGCGGCGGGCGCTTCGCGGTGGTCTCGAAGGTGCACCACTGCATGGTCGACGGGATCTCGGGCGCCGAGCTGATGACCGTGCTGATGAGCCTCTCGCCCGACGAAGTCGGTGGGTCGCCGCCGCCGTTCGTGCCGCGGCCCGCGCCGAGCGCGCGCGAGCTCGTCGCGGACGACCTGCTCGGCCTGGCCGCGGGACCCATGCAGGCGGGCATGCGCGTCGCGGAACTGCTCGGCGCCGAGCGCCGCGGCGAACTCGCGCAGGCGCTGCGCGGAGCCGGTGATCTGATCGCGCGCGGTCTCCTGCCCGCGTCGGAGACGCCGCTCAACCGCGAGATCGGCCCGCACCGCCGCTTCGACTACTTCGCGCTCGACCTCGCGCGCGTGCGCGCGCTGAAGGACAAGCTCGGCGGCACGCTGAACGACATCGTGCTCGCGACCGTCGCGGGCGGCATGCGCCGCTTCCTCACCCGCCGGCTCGTCGACGTGGGCGGGCTCGACTTCCGCGTCTCGGCGCCGGTCAGCGTGCGCTCGAGCGCGGAGCAGGGCGTGGTCGGCAACCGCGTGTCGGCGTGGATCGTTCCGATCCCCGTCGGCGAGGTCGATCCGCTGCGCCGGCTCGAGCACATCCGCGCGACCACGCGCCGGCTCAAGGAATCGAACCAGGCGCTCGGCGCGGACCTGCTCTCCGCGGTCACCGAGTGGACCGGCATGACGCTGCTCTCGCTCGGCACGAGCTTCCAGAACATCGGCCGGCCGCACAATCTGATCGTGACCAACGTGCCGGGGCCGCAGGTCCCGCTGTACCTGGTCGGCGCGCCGATACTCGAGACCTACCCGATCGGTCCGCTGTTCCAGAACCAGGCCGTGATCGTGGCGCTGTTCAGCTACGCGGGCAGGCTCTTCTGGGGCCTGAACGCGGATGCCGAACGCATGCCGGATCTGGCGGATCTGCGCGCGGACCTGGAGCGCGCGTTCGAAGAGCTGGCCGCGCTGGCGTTGCTCTGACCGCGCGGCGATGGACCTGACCGGGCGCGCGCACTGGATCTTCGACATGGACGGCACGCTGACCGTCGCCATGCACGACTTCGACGCGATCCGCTCGGAGCTCGGCCTGCCGGCGGGCAAGCCGATCCTCGAGGAGCTCGCGACCCGGCCCGAGTCCGACGCGCGCGCGCTCTTCGAGCGGCTCGACCGGCTCGAGCTCGAGCTCGCGCGCCGCGCGCGCGCCGCCGCGGGCGCGGTCGCGCTGCTCGAGACACTCGTCTCCCGGTCGGCGCGGCTCGGCATTCTCACGCGCAACAGCCACGCCAACGCCCTCGAGACGCTGCGCGCGTGCGGGCTCGAGCGCTTCTTCGAAGGTGCGTGCATCGTCGGCCGCGAAGCCGCGGCGCCCAAGCCCGATCCGGGCGGTATCCATCATCTGCTCGACTCCTGGCGCGCGGCGCCGAGGCAGGCCGTGATGGTCGGCGACTACCGCTACGACCTGCTCGCGGGCCGCGCCGCCGGCACCGCGACCGTGTACGTCGACAGCAGCGGCTCGTTCCCGTTCGCCGAGCACGCCGACGTCTCCGTGCAATCGCTCGCAGAGCTCGCGGCCCTGCTCGAATGAGCGCAACGTGTGCGGTAGGCTCCGCGTTCCATGCTCGAGTCCAACGACCCGAAACACCGCTTCCACGAGCTCGTCGTCGCCGACGTCGTCCAGGAGACCGCCGACGCGCGCTCGTTCGTCTTCGAGGTGCCGCGCGAGCTCGGGGCGCTCTTCGAGTACGTCCCCGGCCAGTTCCTGACCTTCGAGATTCCCTGGGACGGCTTCCGCGTGCACCGCTGCTACTCGCTGTCGAGCGCGCCGGGCATCGACCCGCGGCCGCAGGTGACCGTGAAGCGCGTCGACCGCGGCCGCGTCTCGAACTGGTTCAACGAGCGGCTCGCGAAATCCGATCGCATCGCGGTGAAGCCGCCCGAGGGCCTGTTCGTGCTGCGCCCAACCGAGCACGCGCGGCCGATCGTGATGTTCGGCGGCGGCAGCGGCATCACCCCGATCCTCTCGATCATCAAGACCGCGCTCACGCACACGAGCCGCCGCGTGAAGCTCGTGTACGCGAACCGCGACCGCGACTCGATCATCTTCCGCGACGAGCTCGAGGCCTGGCGCGCGCGCTTCCCCGAGCGGCTCGAGGTCGCGCACCACCTCGACGCGGAGCGCGGCTTCATGCACGCCGCGAACGCCAAGGACCACTTCGCGGGGCTCGAGCACGCGGACTTCTACATCTGCGGTCCGGGACCGTTCATGGACGTGGTGGAGAGCGCGCTCGAAGAGCGCCAGGTCGGCCGCGGCCACGTGTTCATCGAGCGCTTCGTGTCGCCGACCGACCCCGACCGCGTGCAAGCCCCCGCCGCGCCGCCCGCCGCCGCCGCCCCGACCGCGCCCGGCACATTCGTGTGTACGCTCGAGGGCGAGCGCCACGAAGTCCCGGTGAAGCCCGGCGAGACGCTGCTCGCCGCCGCGCGCCGCTCCGGCCTCGAGCCCTCGTTCTCGTGCGAAGAGGGCTACTGCGGCTGCTGCATGGCCCAGCTCAAGCGCGGCAAGGTGCAGATGCGCACCCACGACGCGCTCACCGCCAAGGACCTCGCCAACCGCTGGGTGCTCGCCTGCCAGTCGCGCCTCGAAGGCGACGAGCAGGTCGAGATCGACTTCGACGCGACTTACTAGCCGTCAGCCGACACTTCGACCGAAGTCCCTGCGCGAAGCCGCCGTCGCGCAGGGACGCAAGCGCCGCAGGCGCGCGCAGCGAGGCGTAGCCGAGCGAAGTCGATCGGCCGCGTCGGGTCGGCGTTCGCGTCCAGGTCCGCCGCCAGGCTCTCCTCGGGAGCGCTCATGCTCCATCGCGCGCGCTCGCGCACGCGCGTCAGGAACCAGGCCGCGTCGCGCAGGCGCGCGTCGGCGCACAGCTCCGCGAACAGTTCGTCGTCGGCGCCGCGCAGGGCCTCGCGCGCGAGCACGTACACCTTCTCCTGCTCCGCGCGCGCGGCGCCGGCCGAGGCGAGCTCGCGCGACACGGCCTCGTCGCGCGAGTCGGCCGCGGAGAGACAGCCGAGATAGCTCGCCAGGTGCGCGCTGCGCGCGGTCGCCTGCTCGAGCTGGACGAGCAGATCCGCCCAGGCGGAGAGGCGCTCGCGCGAGAGCGCGCCGAGCTCGGCGATCTCGAAGTGAAGCCGCGCGAGATCGCTCCCGAGCTGCGCACGGAACCCGCGGTACTCCGAGCCGTCGAGGCTCGGGAACTCGCACTCTCCCGCAGCCGCGGTGTATCGTCGGCTCTCGATCAGAGGAGACCTCCGATGCGCCTGCAGAATCCCAGAATCCGCGCGCTCCCACCAGAGGAGTGGAACGACGAGGTGAAGGACGCGCTCGCGCCGATCGGCAGCGCCGGCGCGATGCCCGCGCTGAACATCTTCCGCACGCTCGCGAACCACCCCAAGCTCGCGAAGCGCTGGATGGTGTTCGCGAACCACATCCTGGGCAAGAACACGCTCAAGCCGCGCGAGCGCGAGATCCTGATCCTGCGCATTGGCTGGCTGTGCCGCGCGGAGTACGAGTGGGCGCAGCATGTGGTGATCGGCAAGCGCGAGGGACTGACGGACGACGAGATCCGCAGAATCGGCGTCGGCGCCGACGCGCCCGGCTGGTCCGAGCTCGACCGCGCCCTGCTGCGCGCGACCGACGAGCTGTGGGACGACGCCATGGTCAGCGACGCGACCTGGCGGGAGCTCGCCCGCTTCCTGAATTCCGAGCAGCTCATGGACGTCGTCTTCACCGTGGGTCAGTACAACCTGGTGTCGATGGCGCTGAACAGCTTCGGTGTGCAGCTCGACCCGGGACTGCCGCGATTTCCCGCGGGAGTCGATGGATGAGCGCCGCGCGCGCGTTGGTGCTGCTGGTGCTGGCGGGCGCCGCGAGCGGATGCCGTTCGTACCAGCCCGTGCTCTACCCCAACGCGAAGCTCGAGCAGGTCTACCAGGACGAGGTCGACCGCGACATCGCGTTCTGCGAGGCCAACGCCAAGGAGTACACCGAGAACCCGTCGCGCGCGCGGCGCGCGACCGGAGATGCGGCCGAGGGCGCCGTGGTCGGCGGAGCCACCGGCGCGGCGGCCGGCGCCGTGCTCGGCAGTGTCGGCCGCGGTGCGGGCGCCGGCGCGGCGGCCGGCGCGGCGGGCGGTCTGGCGCGCGGGATCTTCACCTCGCGCGAGCCGAGTCCGGTGTACCGCGCTTTCGTCGAGCGCTGCCTGACCGACCGCGGCTACGACGTGATCGGCTGGGAGTAGCTCGGGGCGAGGCGCGTCAGAGCAGCGGAGGCAGGACCTCGACCAGCGTCATGCCCGTCGGCTCGCCGGCCGAGAGACTCTCGAGCACGAGCCCGCCGTGCGGCGCGAGCACGATCTGGTAGAGCGGCAGCTCGAAGCCGCGCACCCGATGGCCGCCGTTCTGCAGCGCCGACGACTCCGCGTAGGTCGACGCCACGATCCCGTTCGGGCTCTCGATGCGGACGCGGAACTGACGCGTCGACGCCTCGTAGTTCGCGTAGCTGTAGCAGCGGCCGACGCACGCGCGGTCGATCATGTGCGCGAGCGCGTTCACCCGCAGCGTGGGATCGCGCACGCCCAGGATCACGCGCTGCTGCTCGGGCAGCTGCGCGACCACCGCGTCGAGCCGGTCTTCGAACTCGTTCAGCAGGCGCTGGTCGCGGTACAGGAAGGCGAAGAAGACCAGCGCGATCGCCGCGAACGCCGCGCTCGAGGCGCCCGGCCGCGCGGGCGCCACCAGCGCGCAGGCCAGCACGGCGGCGGCGAGCGACATGCGCTGTGCGATGTACACCAGCGCGTGTCCGTAGCCGGGCAGCAGGATGGTGCCCGGCACGCTCACGACCGCGGCCGCGCACAGCGCGAACAGCGCGAGCTCGAGCCGCGAAGCCACGCGCAGCGCGCCCTCGCGCGCGATCCGCTGCCCGAGCAAGAGGAGCCAGGCCGCAGCCAGCGCCCAGGCGAGCGCGTCGTACTTGCCGTCGTAGACGCGAAGCTGATCGGCGCCGCTCGAAAGCAGCCACTGTGCGGCGCCCCAACGGGTCGGAAACGAGCGCGCCACGACGACGCTCGCCGAAACCAGCGCCGCGATCGCGCCGAGCAGGAGCGCCGGTCGCGCGCGGGGCGCGAGCCGACGCCACGTCCACGCGAACGCGAGCAGCCCGACCGCCCACGCGACCGGCAGCGCGTGCGCGAGCCAGGCCAGCGCGAGCAGCGGCGCGACCGCGAGCGCGATCGGTCGCTGCCAGGCGAGCGCGAGCGCCCACAGGCACAGGCCCAGGCCGAGATAGAAGTTGAAGAAGCCGATGTGGAAGACCCAGCCGTAGGCGAGCATGGCGATGCAGGGCAGCAGGTCCCAGACGCGACGCCCGGCCAACGCCGACACGAACGCGAACGCACCCCACGCGAACACGAGCACCGCGAGCGCGGCGGCGATCCGCTCCGCGGGTCCGGGTCCGAGCGCGCGGAGCAGCGCGGCGAGCAGCCAGTCGAAGAGCACGTTGGTGGACTGTCCGGCCAGCGCGAGACCGGGTGCGCGCCCGGCCTCGATCAGCTGCACCAGCCAGGCGTTGTACAGGTGGCTCGCCAGGTCACCGGCCTGCACGCGCGATTGCCAGAAGCACGGCGCCAGCAGCGGGAGCGACGCCAGCACGAACGCGATCCGACTCTCGCCGAGCGAGGCCAACCGGGCGTACCCGCTGACACGCGAGCGGGTCATCGATTCAGCATGCCCCGAAGCCGCGACGCAGCGCAACCCGGCGATGAGGTAGACTGCCGCGCTTTCGCGAATCCGGATTCCGGCGACATCGACCAGGAGGTCCCTTGAGCTTGCCGCTCCGCGTGCTGTACGCACTCTGGCACTACCCGCACCTCAGTGAGAGCTACGTTCGGTCCGAGATCCGCGCGGTGCGCGCGTTGGGTGTCGACGTTCAGGTGTGGGCGCAGGATCCGGGCACCGCGCCGTACGAGAGCGACGTGCCGCACTTCTACGGCGACCTCGGGAAAGTCGTCGCCGAGTTCCGCCCGCACCTGATCCACACGCACTGGCTGCGCCAGCCGCGCCACATGAAGGAGCTGCGCGCGACGGAGCTGCCGGTCACCGTGCGCGGCCACGGCTTCGACAGCTCGCGCCAGAAGGCCATGAAGGCGGCGAGCGACCCGATGGTGGCGGCCGCGTTTCCGTTCCCGCAGTTCGTCCCGCGCCTGCCCTGGCGGCGCAAGAAGATCTTCGGCGTTCCGGTCGGCTTTGACGCCTCGCTGTACTCACCCGGGATCCACAAGGACCGCCGGCTGGTGGCGCGCGTCGGCGTCGGCATTCCGAGCAAGGACTACGGCAGCTTCTTCGAGATCGCCCGGCGCTGTCCGGACCACCGCTTCGTGCTGGCGGTCTGTCCGGCCTACACCGTCGAGCACTACATCGACGAGATCGTGGCGATGAACGCGGCGCTCGGAACCCCCGCCGAGATCCGCCACAGTCTGCAGCACGAAGAAGTCGCGGAGCTGTTGCGCGAGGCCGGGACCTACCTGCACACGTCGCGGCCGGGCGAGCCGTACGGCATGCCGATCTCGATCGCGGAGGCGATGGCGAGCGGCTGCTACGTGATCGGCCGCAAGCTCGGGATCTCGCCGAGCTACATCGGCGACGCGGGCGTCACCTACTCGTCCGTCGCCAGGGCCGCGGCGCAAGTCCGCGCCACGCTCGCCTGGAGCGACGCGGACTGGCACGCCGCGCGCACGCGCAGCGTGAATCGCGCGTTCGGGAACTTCGTGAGCACGGACGTGCTGGCGCCGATCGTCTCGCGCTGGCGCGAAATTGCCGGGGCCAAGGAGGGGCGAGCCGGGGTATAAGGGCGAGCGGAGGGAGTCGATAGAATGGGGAACCCGTCTGCGCTCGACACCGGCAACACGGCCTGGATCCTGACCTCGACCGCGCTGGTCCTGTTCATGACGCTGCCTGGACTCGCGCTCTTCTACGGCGGTCTGGTGCGCGCCAAGAACGTGCTCTCGGTGCTCATGCAGTGCTTCGCGATCACCGCGCTCGTGACACTGCTCTGGCTCGCGTTCGGCTACAGCGTGGCGTTCGAGCCGTCCGGCTACGAGAAGCTCGAGGTCGGTCTGCACTCGTTCGTGGGCGGGCTCTCGAAGGCGTTTCTCCGCGGCATCGGCGGCGACACGCTCTGGGGCAGCATCCCCGAGCCGCTCTTCTTCGCCTACCAGCTCACCTTCGCGATCATCACGCCGGCGCTGATCGTGGGTGCGTTCGCCGAGCGCATGAAGTTCGGCGCGCTGCTCGCCTTCAGCGGACTCTGGCTCGTGCTCGTGTATCTCCCGATCTGCCACATGGTCTGGGGCGGACAGGGCGCGTATTTCGCGGATCTGGGCGTGCTCGACTTCGCGGGCGGGATCGTCGTGCACATCACCGCCGGTGTCGCGGCGTTGGTCGCGTGCATCGTGGTCGGACCGCGGCACGGGTACCCGCGCACCGCCATGCCGCCGCACAACATGACCATGACGGTGACGGGCACGGGCATGCTGTGGGTCGGCTGGTTCGGCTTCAACGCGGGCAGCGCGCTCGCGGCGAACGGGAACGCAGCGACGGCGCTGGTCGCGACGCACGTGTCGGCCTCGGCCGCGGCGCTGACCTGGATGGCGATCGAGTGGCGGGGCTTCGGGCGCCCGTCCGCGCTCGGTGTGGCGACCGGCGCGGTCGCGGGCCTCGCGGCGGTGACGCCCGCCTCCGGCTTCGTCGGTCCGGTCGGCGCGCTCGTGATCGGCACGCTGGCCGCGACCGTCTGCTGGTACGCGTCGACGTCGCTGAAACGGCGGCTCGGCTACGACGACTCGCTGGACGTGTTCGGCGTGCACGGCGTGGGCGGTTTCCTCGGCACAGCGCTGGTGGCGGTGTTCGCCTCAGACGTGTTCGGCGGCAACCAAATCGGCATCGCGATCAGCCGGCAGCTCGGCGTCCAGCTGTTCGCGGCGCTGTTCGCGGTCGCCTACACCGCCGCGGTCACCTGGGGGATCCTGCGCGCGCTGATGGCACTCGACGGCCTGCGCGTCGACGAGGCCGACGAAACCCGCGGGCTCGACATCTCGATCCACGGCGAGGAGGGCTACAACCTGTGAGTCTCGTCGGGCCCGGCGCCGACGCGCTGCGGCGCTGGATCGAGGAGCTGGCGGGCGGGCGCATCGCGCACAGCGCGCGCCAGCCGACCGTGCGCGAGGCCTGGGCGATCGACGTCGCGCGTCCCGACGGCACGACCGAGGCGCTGTTCCTGCGCTGCGACCGCGGCGAGGGCTTCGGCATCAATGCGCAGTACTCGCTCGAGCGCGAGGCGCGCGTGCTCGGCGCGCTGCAGAATACGGCCGTGCCGGTGCCGCGCATCCTCGGCTTCTCGCGCACGCACGCTGCGATCCTGATGGAGCGCGTGCCGGGGCGGAACGACTTCCACAAGATCGAAGACGCGGCGCAGCGCGAGCGCGTCGCCGCGCACTTCATGCAGTGCCTGGCGGCGCTGCACGCGCTCTCGCCCGAGAAGCTCGAGCTCGCGGAGCTGCGCGTTCCGCGCACGCCGCAGGAGCACGCGTCGCTCGAGCTCGACGCGAGCGAGAAACTGCTCGCGACGCTGCGCGGACGCAGCGAGCCGCTGCTCACGTTCGCGCTGGGCTGGCTGCGGCGGAACCTGCCCGCGCGGGTGGATCGGACGGCGCTCCTGCAGGGCGACACCGGACCGGGGAACTTCCTGTACGACGGCGGGCGCGTCTCGGCCGTGCTCGACTGGGAGTTCGCGCACTTCGGCGACCCGCTCGAGGATCTCGGCTGGATCTGCGTGCGCGACGTCGCGACGCCGTTCGGTGACGTGGCCGAGGCGTTCCGGCTGTACGAGAAGCTCTCGAGCGTGCCGCTCGATCTCGGTCGCGTGCGCTACTACCGGGTGGCCGCGATGGTGCGCACGATCGCGGCGCTCGCGGTCGCGAACCAGGCGCTCGACGCGAACGCCGACGCCGCCACCCTGCTCGCCTGGGAGGCGCTCTACGCGCGCATGACCTGCGACTCGCTGGCGGAGGCGCTCGGCAGCGAGACGCGCGTCGACGAGCTGCCGGCGCTGCCGCCCGAGACGCCGCGCTCGGGGCTGTTCGCGCTCAGCGTCGAGCAGGTTCGCAATCTGCCGCTCGCGCGTCCCGACGACCCGTACCTCGCGCATCGCCGCGCGGGCACGCTCGGCCTGCTCGAGCACCTGCGGCTCGCCGAGCGCCTCGGGCCGGCCTTCGACGCGCAGGAGCTCGACGAGCTCGCTGCGCTGCTGGGCCGGCGGCCCGTGTCGATCGCGAGCGGGCTCGAGTCGCTCGACGCGCTGGTGCGCGCCGCGGGCGCGAGCCGCGAGCCGGAGCTGCTCGCCTATCTCACGCGTCGCGCGGCGCGCGCGCAGACGCTGTTCGCGCCCGCGATGGGTGAGCTCGCGAACGGCCGGCTCTCGCCGATCGGCGCCTGACCCGCAGGCGTCACGAGCCGTCGCCGAAGGCACGCTCGCGTGGGCCGAAGCGCGTGATCAGGCGCAGCCGCTCGCGTCGATGCGGGTCCCGCCCGAGCAGGCGTCGGATTCTCGCGCGTGAAGCGGCTCGCGCCGAGGAGCCCTCGTCGCGCGGCGGAAGCGCGCGGATCATGCGAGGTCGCGGATGTCCGTCTTGTCGCAGGGATCGCATGGCTACGGCCTCCCCATCGCTTCGACCGGGACGTCGCAGTGCGCGACGGCGCTCGCCGAAGCGAGCGCGTCGGCAGCATCGAAGTCCCCGGCGAACGTGCGCTCGACCAGGAAGGCCGAGAGGATGATGGCGAGGACCGTGAGTCGTGTCGTATTCATCGCACCTCCTGTGGCGCCCGCGATCTTCGTCGCGGAACGCCTCGTCCAAGGAGAGTTTCGACGGATCCGCGCCGGCACTCCGTGATCGATGGCACCGTGCGCAAACGCACGCTCGCGCCAGCGCTGCGTGACGGCGGTCACGGAGGGCGAAGCGCGCGAGTCACTCGCTCGGCGTGGCGAGGCCGACCACGATCGCAGTCGAGCAGTTGTAGACCGTGCTCTCGGCGGAGAGACACCAATTGATGTCGTTCGAGCGCGGCGTGATGTACGCGGGCTTGTCGCCCTCGTTGCGATTGCAGATGCAGCGGCCGCAGAAGTCCTTCCCGCAGCAGTCGTTGTAGCTGATCACGTAGTCCTTGCCGTCCGCCGGATTGCGACAGGTGCCGATCCAGGTGACCGGCGCCATCTGCGTGCCGGGCGGACAGGTGGTCTGGCTGCCGCCGCAGCAGCTACACAGAAAGCCGTCGATCGCGCAGTGGCGCCAGTACTCGCAGCTCGCGGGATCCGCGACGCCGCCGGTCAACGCCGACTCGTTCGGCGCGGGCGCGCGCGCGCCCGCACCGGCCGGCTCCTCCGCGCGCGCGCGCGACACCGGCAGCAGCGGCAGCGCGGCTCCGCCGACGAGCAGAGCGCCGAGCCGCGCGAGGAAGCTGCGCCGCGAGATGTGCCGCGCCGCCCGCCGCGCGGAGCGCTCGAGCGTCGAGTCGATCCAGCTCATCGCGATCCTCCGGCTCTCGAAACGTATTCCTGGATCGAGGCCACGCCCCGATCCATGGCCTCGAACAGGCTCTCGAGGTGCTCGCGCGAGTTCACGAGCCCCTTCGCGCGCACGATCCCGTGCGCGTCCCAGAGCACCGCGTGCGGCAGCTTGCCGACCTGGTGCGCGAGGCCGAGCTCGGTCGAGACGACGTACGGGTACGCGTCGAGCGCGTGCTTGCGCACGAACCCGGCGTGATCCTCCTGCTGGCCATCACTCGCGAACACCAATCGCAGCCCCGCTTGGCGGGAAACGCGCGACTCGCGCGCGGCCAGCGACTTCGCCACCGGCAAAAGCGTCTTGCACACCGGGCAGGTCGGCGAGACGAAGAGCAGGAGTGTGTCGCGCTGCTCCGGATCCTCGCCGCCGAGCGAGGTCGCGCGGCCGAGCACGTCGGCGAGCGCGAAGCGCGGCGCGGCCTCGCCCACCTTCGGCCCGCCCGCCAGCATCAGCGCGCCGGCCGGCGCGACGCGCTCGTAGAGCACGCCGATCTGGCGCACGAGCGCGAACACCACCGCTCCGAGCGCGAGCACGGCGATCCAGAGCAGCACGTTCGAGACGTAGAGCGCTTGCTCCATCACGCGTTCCGCAGCGCGCGCAGGCGCGGCGCGTTCGCGATCAGGCCGTTCACCGCACCGTGCAGCAGCGCCCCGAGCGCGACCCCCGCCGCGATCGTGAGCGCGTCGAGCGGCGCCAGCGCGCGCATCCCGACCGGCAACAGACAAACCCCTGCGAGCGCGATCAGCAAGAGGTTCCGGAGCACGAGCGCGAGCGAGAGCGGCTGGCGCAGCGCCGGACCGAAGCAGCCGCAGTCGATCTCGCGAAGTCCGCGCGCGAGGTTCAGCGCGATCGCGGCGCTGTACAGCCCGAGCAGCGCGGCCGCCGCGACTCCGCCGTGCTCACCGAGCACGAGCGCGGCCGCGGTTCCGAGCTCCGCCGCGATCAAACCGCCCGCGAATACGCCGAGCGCCGGCGCGGGCACCAGCCGATAGCCCTCGAGCGCGTCGCGGAACGCGCCGAAGTCGCGCAGCTTGTGCGCGGCCGCGCTCGCGAAAAGCAGCGCGAGCCCGGCGCGCAGGACGAGCGCGAGCGCCGGGTCGACCGTCAGCGCCATGGCGCCGAGACCACGCCGGGAAAGAAGCCGACGTCGCTGATGTTGCGCAGGTGCGCGCCCGAGAGCGCGTCGTGGACGCCGACCGTGCCGCCCTCTTCCGACACCAGAATGAGTCGCGGCGCCGCGTCCTGCGTGACGGCGATCCGATCGGCGCCGGCGTTCGGCACGATCGCGTCCAGGATCCACGCGCCCCAGCTGCCCTCGCCGAGCTGCATGCGCGAGGCCAGGAAGGCCGCGACGAGATTCCCGATCGCGATCGTCTGCACGCGCTCGCGTTTGGCGGTGTCGAACACCGCCACCGCGCTGCCGGGCTCCTTGTGTCCGTCCTTTCCGCCCTGATGCACGAGCGCGTACAGCCGGCCGCTCGCCTCGTGCAGCGCGAGCGGCTGCGCGCCGCCGAAGC
Organism: Myxococcota bacterium; assembly: GCA_040902485.1. Taxonomy (GTDB): domain Bacteria; phylum Myxococcota_A; class UBA9160; order SZUA-336; family SZUA-336; genus VGRW01. Next base: position 84,016 of record JBBDXF010000029.1, read on the forward strand.
GCCAGTTCTCCGCCCGCTCCTCCGCCGTGAACAGCGACCACGGCTGGCCGAAGCGCGGCACCTCGCCCGAGAGATCGACCTCGTGCACGAAGCCCTCGAACGAGACGAAGTACCAGCTCGAGCCGCCGCGCGCGGGCTTCTCGATCAGCGGGTCCTGCTCGGGATCGAAGAACACCGCGCTGCGGAAGCGGTTGGCCTCGGCGCCGCGCTCGTCGAGCGTCAGCAGCAAGAGCGAGCCGTCCGCGCACAGCATCGCCACGCGCCGCTTGCCGGCCGCGTATACCAGGCTGCAGCCCGGCGTCTCGATTTCGCCGGCGAAGCGCAGCTCCGCGGTGTCGACCACGGAGACCGAGGTCGCGGGCGTCAGGTTGAAGACCGCCGCGAAGCGCCCGTCGTCGAGCAGCGTGGAGAGCCCGGCGCCGTGCACGACATCAGCGCGCTTGGGCGGGATCACGACCTCGCCGCGCGGCGCGAGCGTCGCCGGGTCGTACACGGTCACGACGTCCGTGCGCGCGCCGCGGCTGCCGCGGCTGTAGTAGGTCTCGGGCAGGTAGATCGGACCGCCCACCGGCGAGACCAGCGGCACGATCGGTCCCACGCTCGACGAGAGCATGCCGAGGAACGTGCCGGTGTCGGTGTCGACGAGCGCCGCGCGCCGCAGCAGCAGGTCCCCGACCCAGACCCAGTGCGGCCCGGGCGCCGGCAGCGTCGCGACCTGGCCGACCACCTCGGGCACGAACTCCGCGCGCGCGGAGCCCGCCGCGAGAAAGAGCGCGGCGAGCGCCGTCACGAGCGCCCGCTTCATCGGCTCGCGTCCCCCATCCCCGCACTCTAGCCGGTTCGCGCATACTGGGGAACGCGAGAGTAAGGGAAAGGAGCCGCCCCGATGGCCGACAGCCTGCACTTCGAAGTCCGGCGCGACGACCTGCGCAAGACGCGCTTCTCCGCGACACCGCTGGCCGAGCCGGCGCCCGGCGAGGCGCTGGTGCGCGTCGACCGCTTCGCGCTGACCGCCAACAACATCACCTACGCGGTGAGCGGCGACGCCCTCTCCTACTGGCAGTTCTTCCCGGCCGAGGCCGGCTGGGGACGTGTGCCGGTCTGGGGCTTCGGCGACGTGGTCCGCTCCACGCTCGCGGATCTGCCCGAGGGCGAGCGCCTGTACGGCTACTTCCCGATGTCGACGCACCTGGTCGTGCAGCCGTCCGCGCTCACGAGCGGCGGCTTCGTCGACGCGGCGAAGCACAGGGCAAAGCTGCCCGCGGTCTACAACCAGTACCGCCGCGTGCTCGCCGATCTCGGCTACGAGCTCGAGAGCGAAGATCGCCAGGCGCTGCTGCAGCCGTTGTTCATGACGGGCTACCTGCTCGCCGACTTCCTCGAGGACGAGAAGTACTTCGGCGCGCGCCGCGTGCTGCTCGCCAGCGCCTCGAGCAAGACCGCCGTCAGCCTCGCGTTCGTGCTCTCGCGCCTGGGCGCGTGCGAGGTGATCGGGCTGACCTCCGCGCGCAACACGTCCTTCGTCGAGAAGCTCGGCTGCTACGACCGCGTGCTGCCCTACGAGCAGATCACCGCGCTCGCCTGCGACGCACCGATCGTGTTCGTCGACATGGCGAACGACGGCGCGGTCGTGAACGCGGTGCACCACCACTTCCGCGAGCAGCTCGTGCACTCGTGCGTCGTCGGCGTCACGCACTGGGAGAGCGCGCCGCGCGCGACCGACCTGCCCGGCGCGAAGCCCGCGTTCTTCTTCGCGCCCTCGCGCATCGAGAAGCGCACGCGCGACTGGGGCGGGCGCGTCCTGCAGCAGAAGCTGGGCGAGGCCTGGCGCGACTTCGTGTCGGAGTCCGAGAGCTGGCTCGAGACGAGCATCGAGCACGGCCGCGCCGCGGTCGAGCGCGTCTACCGCGACACGCTCGAGGGTCGGGCCCGGCCCGATCGCGGCTACGTGCTCTCGCTCGGCGACTAGCTCGGCCCGCGTCTGATACGATCCCGGTCGCTGCGGCTCGAGCGACGAGGGGTTTCGAGGCATGCCCAAGCTACGACACGCCGTCTCGGGGGCGATCTACGACCTCGAGCCGGAAGGGCTCGTGCGGATCGAGACGACCGACGGCAGGACCGGCTGGTTCAACGCCGACGCGAGCTGGCACCACGGCGAGGTGAAGGAAGCCGATCCGCAGATCATCGGCTGGATCGCGGGCGGCAAGCTGCCGAGCCGGCACACGGGCGGCGGGGAGGGACGATGACCTCCCCCAGCTCGAAGTTTCCCGGCGTCGCGGATCCCACGCTGCCCAAGTCGCGCGGGCTCTCCTACCAGCAGCTGCTCGACACCGACACCAAGCCGGTGCCCGCGCTGCTGCGCGAGTGCTCGCCGCGCAACCTCGGCTCGCACGACATCCCGGTCGAGCGCTACACCTCGCGCGCGTTCCACGAGCTCGAGGTCGAGAAGGTCTGGAAGCGCGTCTGGCAGATGGCGTGCCGCGAGGAGGACATTCCCGAGGTCGGCGATCACGTCGTGTACGAGATCGCGAACCTCTCGATCCTGGTGATCCGCAGCGCGCCGGGCGTGATCCAGGCCTACCACAACGTGTGTCTGCACCGCGGCCGGATCCTGAAGGAGCGCGACGGCAACTGCGCGCAGATCCGCTGCCCGTTCCACGGCTTCACCTGGAGCCTGGACGGCAAGCTCACCGCGATCCCGGCGGACTGGGACTTCCCGCACGTCGACAAGGCGAAATTCGGCCTGCCCGAGTGCAAGGTCGGCAGCTGGGGCGGCTTCGTGTTCATCAACATGGATCGTGAGTGCGAGCCGCTGTCGCGCTATCTGGTCGGACTCGACGCGCAGTTCGCGCGCTGGCCGCTCGAGAAGCGCTACAAGCAGGCGCACGTCGCGAAGATCATCGCGACCAACTGGAAGGTGGTGCAGGAGGCGTTCAGCGAGGCCTATCACGTGATCGCGACGCACCCGCAGATCCTGGCGGGGATCGGCGACGCGAACTCGCAGTACGACGTGTACGAGAACTTCTCGCGCGCGATCACGCCGAACGGGACGCCGAGCCCGCACCTCGCCTGGCAGCCGAGCGAGCAGGAGATGTTCGACGCCATGGTCGACCGCCGGCTCGATGAGGACCCGATGATCGCGATCCCGCCGGGCATGACCGCGCGCCAGGTCGCAGCCGAGGGCGCGCGCATGCTGCTGCGCGACGTGTGCGGCAAGGACTACGTCGACGGGCTGTGCGACGCGGAGCTCGCCGACAGCTTCTACTACACGGTGTTCCCGAACTTCCATCCCTGGGGCGCGTTCAACCGCATCGTCTACCGTTTCCGTCCGTACGGCGATGACCACGAGCGGTCGATCATGGAGTGCATGTACCTGGCGCCGTACAAGGAGGGCGAGAAGCCGCCGCCCGCGAAGATCCACTGGCTCGGCGTCGACGACGATTGGACGCTGGCGCCCGAGCTCGGCGCGCTCGCTCGGATCTTCAACCAGGACGTGTTCAACCTGCCCAAGGTGCAGCGCGGCCTGCGGGCGACGCAGAAGCCCGGCGTGACGCTCGCGAACTACCAGGAGGCGAAGATCCGCCACTTCCACGCGCTGCTCGAGAAGTGGATCAACACGTGAGCCGGGCGCTCACTCGGGAAGGCCGGCGCGGCGCAGCGCGGCCGCAAAGCGCGGGATGAGCGCCGGCTGCCACGGGATGATCTGCTCCAAGAGCGAGATGCGGAAGTCCGGCGAGATATCCACCAGCGTCTGCGCGGTTCGGCGCGCCTCGTCGAGTCGACCGAGCTCGACCAGACTCGAGATCAAGACACGTAGTGCACCAGCGTGGCGCTCGACCTGGCCCACCGCGATCCTTCCGAAGCGCACACCCTCCTCATAGCGTCCGAGCGCCCAGTAGGTAAAGGCGTAGGTGAAGGCACGGTAGTACGGATCGAACGGATTCGGATCCAGGCGCGTGGCGGTCTCGAGCAGCGGGAGGGCCTCGGCCGCGCGATCGCCACGAGTCAGCGCGTTGGCGAGCGCGACCAACGCATTCGTCGAGCTCGGATTCAGTCGGACCGCGCGCTGCAGGGCGTCGACCCCCTCCTCGTGGGCGCCGCGAAACGTGAGCAGGCTCCCGAGGGCGATCAGGGCAGGCGGGCTCTCTCCGGAGAACTCGATCGCGCGCCGCGAAATCGTCAGTAGCGCGGGGTTGTCGAGCACGATCTGATCGCTCCACTGATTCACGCGCGCGCGGATGTGCGACGATTGCAAGACGTTCACCGCCTCGGCGCAGCCGGGGTCGAGCTCGAGCGCGCGCCTTGCGAGCGATATCGCGCGCAGGTTGTCCTCGCGCGTGTAGCGGCTGACGTGGAAGCGCGCCAGCACGGCGCACTCCCAGGCGTCGAGGCTGGCGGGATCATGGCGCTGCACGCGCTCGCGCTCGGCGCGCATCAGCTCGGGGTAGACGCGGCTCACGACCGCCTCGACGATCTCGTCCTGGATGGCGAACACGTCCGCGAACTCGCGGTCGTAGCGCTCCGCCCAGACGTGATGACCGCTGCGCGTGTCGACGAGCTGGGCGGTGACGCGCACGCGGGTGCCGGAGCGACGGACGCTGCCCTCGATCAGGTACAGGACGCCGAGCTCGCGGCCGATCTGCTTCACGTCGACAGAGCGCCTCTTGTAGGCGAACGACGAGTTTCGCGCGATCACCGGGAATTCGCGGAGGGTCGCGAGACGCGTGATCACGTCCTCGGCGATTCCGTCGCCGAGATACTCCTGCTCCGCGTCCCCGCCGAACGGCGCAAACGCGAGCACCGCGATCGCGGGGCGACCCGAAAAGCCCGGCACCGGCGGCGCCGCGTCCGCCGACGCGACCGAACGCGACGACACGGCGTAGCTCTGGACGGGATGCGGCAGGTGCTTCAGAGACTGCGAGCCGAGATCGCGGAGCTCGAGGTCCATTCGTCCCGCGAGCTGGTCGCGCAGCGTGCCCGAGATGCACACGCCGCCGGGCTCCGCGAGCGTCTGCAGTCGCGCGGCGACGTGGATCGGGTCGCCGAAGATCTGCTCGCCCTCGGCGCGCAGCTCTCCGACGTGGACACCGATACGCGGCCGCAGCCGTGCGTTCTCCGCGAGCAGAGCGTTCTGGGCCTCGCTCTGCCGCTGGATCGCGAGCGCCGCCGAGACTGCATCGACCGCGCTCGGGAACTCCGCCAGAAACGAATCACCGGTGAAGTCGACGAGCCGCCCGCGGTGCTGGCGTACCACGCCTTCGGCGATGCCGCGCAACTCCCGGACACCGCGCACGGTGGCGTCCTCGTCCGCGGCCATGAGCCGGCTGTAGCCGACCACGTCGGCGTGAAGGACGGCGGCGAGGCGCCGCTCGGTGGGCTTGTCCATCGGGAGAGACTCTAGAACAATGGTTCTCGGCTGTGGACTACGAGATCGGGAGAAGCCGAGTTGAGCAGAGCTGAACTCTTGAGGATGGCGCGGAGAAATCTGGCCCACGTGAAGGCAGACACGATCGACCAAGCGGAAGACGTGCTGCGCGTGCCGGCCTCGCACTACACCGATCCGGCGCGCTTCGCGCTCGAGCTCGAGCGCGTCTGGAAGCGCACGCCGCTCGTGCTCGCGCTGTCCTGCGAGCTCGACGGCGCGGGCGCGTACAAGGCGCTGGAAGCCGCCGGCGTGCCGGTGCTGATCACGCGCGGCTCGGGCGGCGAAGTGCGCGCGTTCGTGAACTCGTGCGCGCATCGCGGCGCGCAGGTCGTGCTCGACGACTCCGGTCGCGCTCGCCGCTTCGTGTGTCCCTACCACGCCTGGACCTACGACGAGAACGGCGCGCTGGTCGGGATCCTGTCCGAGAAGGAGTTCGGCCCGGTCGATCGCTCCTGCCACGGGCTGGTGCGCCTGCCGTGCGCGGAGCGCGCGGGGCTGGTCTTCGTCGTGCTCGATCCGAAAGCCGGGCTCGACCTCGACGCATTCCTGTGTGGCTACGGCGAGCTGCTCGCCGAGTTCGGCTTCGAGCGCTGGCACCTGGTCGCGCGCCGATCGGTGGCCGGGCCGAACTGGAAGATCGCCTACGACGGCTACCTCGACTTCTACCATCTGCCGATCCTGCACAAGAACACGATCGGCGCGTCGCTGCCGAACCGCGCGCTGTACGACGCGTACGGCCCGCACCAGCGCGTCAGCTTCCCGAACCCCGCGTACGCAGTGCTGGACGAGAAGCCGGAAGCGGAGCTGCGCAGCGAGGAGCTGCTCGGCGGCGTGTGGACGATCTTCCCGCACGTCTCGATCGCGACCTTCGACGCGGGCGGCCGCGCGGTGCTGGTCTCGCAGCTGTTCCCGGGCGCCACGCCGCTCGAGTCGACCACCGTGCAGTCGTACCTGATGGCGAACGAGCCGAGCGAGGCGGAGCGCGCGGCGGCCGAGAAGCTGTTCGAGCTGCTCGGCTACGTGGTGCGCGAGGAGGACTACGCGACGGGCTTGCGCCAGCAGCGCGCGCTGCTCGCGGGCGCGCGCTCGCACGTGCTGTTCGGCCGCAACGAGGGCGGCGGGCAGCACTTCCACCGCACGCTCGCGAAGCTGCTCGAAGCGCCCTAGTCGAAGAGTCCCGGACCAGTCTTCCCCGCAACGCGGCGGCGATACCGCGCAATCGGGCCAGGCGAGTAGATCGAGTCAGCCGGCGCGGTCGATCCGTGTCAGGAACCAACACGCAGGCGAGTGTGGACGTTCGCGCGGCAATACCCCGTGTCCGTCACGACGATGATCCCCACCCCCGCGAGCCGCGCACCCGCGTCGCTCCGCCAGGGAGCCGAGATCGCAAAGCGGTCGCGCAGGCCCAGGTCGGCGTCCCGGCGCTTCGCGCCATGGCTTCACCCGCGAGTTGCAGGCCGATTCGATCATGGGTCCGCGGCGCCGGAGGGTGCCCGGTGCGCTGTACTCGTGGGTGCAGCCCAGGCCAGTACCTACACCGCGGCTCCTCGCGGCTCCCTGGCGGCGGACCCGCGAGGGTCGACCGGAGCCCGAGGACCGCCTCGCAGGCAGAGTCCGACCGACGGCCATCCGGCTCGGCGATCGTGAGTGACACGACCAACCGCGGCGCTCAGAGCGCCGACACGAGCAGCGTGGCAACGCCGAGAAAGCTGAAGAAACCGACCACGTCGGTGACCGTGGTCAGGATGATCGACGAGGACTGCGCCGGATCCTGCCGGAGCGAGGTCAGCAGCATCGGGATCACCGCTCCCGCCAATGCCGCCGCCATCATCGAGAGCACCATCGAGATCATGATCACTGCGGCGAGCCCGTCCGAGCGGCTCCACAGGTAGACGGCGACGCCCGTGGTGAGCGCCACGGCGACGCCGTTCGCCGCACCCACGGTCAACTCCTTGACCGCCACGCGCAGCCACTGACGGGTGCGAACCTCGCGCAACGCCAGACCTCGGAGCGTGACCGCGAGCGCTTGGGAGCCCGTGTTCCCCGACTGACCCGCGACCACCGGCAGCAGCACGGCCAGCGCCGTGACGCGCGCGATCGTCTCTTCGAAGAGCCCGACCACACCCGCGGCGAGGAACGCGGTGACCAGGTTGATCTGCAGCCATGGCAGCCGCTTCCGGACCGCGAACCAGGCCGGAGACAGCGCCCGCTCGTCGCGCCCGGCGCCGACCATCGTCATCGCGTCGGCGGTGGCTTCCTGCTGCGCCGCGGCGACCAGCTCATCCTGACGCAGCACACCGACGAGCCGCGCTTCAGCGTCGATCACCGCGAGGCTCGATCCGCTCGCTCGTCCGATCTCCTCGCTCACGAGCTCGCGCGAGGCGACCGCGGCGACGCTCGCGCACGGCATGCGCGCGATCTCTTCGAGGCGCGTCTCGACGGGACAGAGCACGAGGTCTTGGAGCGCCACGGCCCCGAGCAGGTGCCCCTCCGCGTCGACCAGGAAGACGTCCTGCAGCCGCTTGTCGCGGCACGTGCGCAGGCGAGCCAGCGCGTCCTGGACGGTGGCATCCGGCCGGAACGACGTGACGCGCGGGTCCATCAGTCCGCCCGCGGTATCCGGCGGGTAGGTCGCGAGCTCGCGCAGCTCCTGCGCCAGTCCGCGATCGAGCAGCGAGAGGCGCGCGGCGCGCTCCTCGGCCGGGAGTCGCGCGAGCAACGCGGCCGCGCGCTGCGGGTCGAGCGCGCCGAGCAGCCGACGCGCTCGCTCGGGCTCGAGCTCCGCCACGACCCCGGCGGCGCGGTCCGGAGTCAGGTGGCGCACCACCTCCAGCGTCGTCTCGGGAGTTTCGCCAGCGAGCAGCGCGCTGATGTCCTCGCCCGGCGCCGACTCGAGTCGGCGGGCGGCGTCGGCCGGATACCGTTCGAGTGAGAGTCGCGCGAGCGCTCGGATCGCGCGGTCATCCGACATTCGAGCCTCCGCCCGCGTCGCGCGAAGGCGCCCCCAGCGCCGCCTCGAGCATTCCCGCAGTCGCCGTCGCGAACAGATCGCCGAGCGCGTTCGCGGCGGACCCGCCGTCGGGACCGCCGGGCGCGAGCTCCGACTCGATCCGGCGCAGCGTCCGGTAGCGGATCGCGCCGAGGTAGTTGCCGGCGGCGTCGACGACCGGGAGCGCCGTGACTTCGCGCCAGCCCGGATGCTGCACGATTGCGCGCCGATCCGCGTCGGCCAGGACTCGATGCGGATCTCGATTCATCAGCGAGGCGAGCGTCGCGCGCGGCGCTGCTTGGAGCAGCTCGTGCAGGTTGAGCACGCCGAGCAGCTTCTGCCCGCGATCGACCACGTAGACGTTGTAGCGCGCGCGCTCCGGCGACTCGCGCAAGCGTTGGAGCGCCTCGTCCGCGGCGACGTCGACGGGCAGCGCGAGCACCTCGGGATCCATCAGCGCACCGGCGGTCCCGTCGCGAAAGCGCACGAGCGCGCGCAGCGCGCGCCCTCGACGCGGCGGCTGGCGCGCGAGCAGCGCCTCGGCGCGCACTGGATCCAGTCGCCGAATCAGCGGCGCGGCGCTCTCGAGCGACAGCGCCTCGAGCAGGCTCCCCGCCCGATCTTCGCTCAGCGCGGCGACGATCGCGCTCCCCGCCGCCGGATCGATCCGACCGAGCACCCGCGCGAGATGTTCGCTTTCGGCGCTGGCGAAGAGCTCGGCAGCCGCAGCGGTCGGCAGCCGCTCGAGCACGCCCGCTGCGTCGTCCGGGTGGTCCTCGAGCGCACCGAACGCCAGACGTTCACGCAGCTCGGGCAACGGGTTCATCGTCTCCTCCCGCGCGGCGACCTCGGCTCGCCGGCCGGCCACGTGGCACATTATGCCGGGCGCGGAACTCGAAGGCAGGAGGTGCGACCATGGGGCAAATCTTCGACGTGCAGGCTTGGCGCGAGGTGGTCGTCCAATCGATCGCCTCCCTGGGGACCGCCGTCACGGGCTTCCTTCCCACGCTCGTCGCGACGATCGTGATTCTCGGTGTCGGTTTGCTCGCCGCGAAGCTGGTGGAGCTGATCGCGAGCCGCACGCTGCGGCGGATCGGACTCGATCGCGCGAGCGCGCGGCTCGGCATCGCGGACGCCCTCGGCGAAGCGCAGCTCGAAATGCCGCTCTCGCGCATCGTGGGCCGATTGCTGTTCTGGACAGTGATGCTCACCTTCGTGCTCTCTGCCGCCGAGACACTCGGACTCAGTGCCGTCACCGCAACGCTAGATCGTCTGGTCTCCTATCTTCCGAACGTGATCGCGGCAGCCTTGATCGTCGTGCTCGGGCTGTTGCTCGCGCGCTTCGTGAGAGGCGCCACCCACTCCGCTGCGGCGACGGCGGGCCTTCCGGGCGCGCGCTTCGGCGCGGCCGCGCACGCGGCTGTCGTGTTGATCGTGGGCGCCGTCGCTCTCGAACAGCTCGGGATCGACACGGCCTTGGTGCTCACCGCGGTGATGGGCCTGCTGGCGGGTGTCGGCGTGATGCTCGGAATCTCGCTCGCGCTCGGCGCACGCCCGATCGTGACTCACATCCTGGCCGGTCACTTCCTGCGTCAGAGTCTGCCGCGCGAAGGCAGGATCGACGTGTGCGGCAAGCAGGGCACGGTCGAGCGCGTCGGCCCGATCGACACGCTCCTCCGGGATGGCGAGCGTTCGTGGAGCATCCCGAACGGCCAGCTCATGGAAGAGATCGTGGGACGCTAGCCGACCGCGAGGCGCCTCTCGGCGCAGCCCCTCGAGGCGTAGGAACGCCGCGCCGACCCCGGACTCGACCGGCTCGGTGCCTGCGCGCACGCGCCCGGTCTCGTCGCCGCCGAGCAGGAACAGCCAGAGAGCTACGAGCGCAGACAGACACGCGAGGATCGCTCGCCGGAGGCTTCGGAAGGGCGCGCTGTCAGCGCCAGAAACACCACGGTGGTGCTGAACGGGTTCAGCGCGCGATCACGCGCTCCGCGTAGCCGCGCAGGGCGTCGAGCTTCTCCTGCAGCGTCTGGGTGTCCTTCTCGTACACGTTGCGGAAGCCGACGATCACGTCGCTGACGCCCTGGTCCTCGAGCCGGCGGATTCCGCTCGGGGTGTAGGCGTCGAGCGAGATCGCGTGCACCTCGAACGGCTCGCGCTCGCGGCCGTACTCGCGGCGCAGATCGCGCAGCCGCGCGAGCAGGCGCGTGAGCGTCTCGGCGTCGCTGCCCGCGTGCATCCAGCCGTCACCGAGACGCGCGGCGCGGCGCAGCGCGGGCTCGGCGTGGCCGCCGATCAGGAACGGGATCGGGCGCGTCGGCACGGGCGCGAGCTTCACGCTCGGAACCTGGTAGTGCCGCCCGGCGTAAGCGAAGTAGCCGCCGCGCGAGAGCCCGCGCAGGATCTCGATCATCTCGTCCATGCGCGCGCCGCGCGTCGCCCAGTCCGTGCCCGTCGCCGCGAAGTCCTCGGGCCACGGGCTCAGGCCCATGCCGAAGCCGAAGCGGTTCTGCGTCAGCACCGCGACCGAGCAGGCCGACTTCGCGACCAGCACGGGATTCCGGATCGGCAGCTTCACGACGAAGGTGGTGAAGCGCAGGCGCTCCGTCAGCGCGCCGAGCGCCGGGATCAGCGAGAACGGCTCGATGAAGGGCTTGTCCTCGAGGAACTCGCGGCGGCCGTCCGGTGTGTACGGATACGTGCTGTCCGAGACCTCCGGGTAGCAGAGGCTGTCGGGGATCACGAACGAGTCCCAGCCGGCCTCCTCGGCAGCGATCGCGAGCGGCGCGTACTGACTCGGATCGCACATCGACTCGGCGTAGGAGAAGCGCATCGGCGAGAGTCTAGCGCTGCGACTTGATGAACGTGAACACGCCGCGCTCGACCAGCGTCTCGCCGCGCTGGCTGCGCGTCTCGAACTGCGCCGTGTCGCCGTCGACCCAGATTCGCGTCGTCAGCAGGTCGCCGGGGAAGCCGGGCTTCGCGAAGCGCGCCGACATGCTGCGGAAGCGCGCGGGGTCGCCGTCGCAGACCGCTTTCAGCAGCGCGCGCCCCGCGTAGCCGAAGCTGCACAGGCCGTGCAGGATCGGGCGCTCGAAGCCCGCGAGTCGCGCGACCTGGGGATCGCTGTGGATGCGGCTGTGGTCGCCGGCGAGCCGGTAGATCAGGGCCTGCTCCGGACGCGTGACCTCGGAGACCGTGTGGTCGGGCTCGCGCGCGGGATGGCGCGGGCCGCCGAGCACCGGACCGTGCGGGCCGCCGAAGCCGCCCTCGCCGAGCACCAGCAGCGAGGCGATGTTGCGGAACATGACCTCGCCCGTCTCCGCGTCGCGCGCGGTGGTCTCGAGCTCGACGAGCGCGCCGGCGCGCTTGTCCCAGATGCCGGCGACGCGCATGGTCGCGAGCGCGCGGCCCTGCGGCTCGAGCGCGCGGTACAGCTCGACCTTGTGACTCGCGTGCACGACTTGATGCGCGCCGTAGCTGCCGAACGAGAGCACGTCGACCTGGCCCGCGCCGCCGCCGCGCCCGACCGTGGTCACGAACGTGGGCAGTACGCGCTGCGCGACGCCGTCGGTGTTCTCGGTGGTGAACGCGAGCTCGTGCGTGCCCGCGCCCACGCCGAGCGCATAGAGCATCGAGTCGTCGGGCGTCCAGCGGATCTCGTTGGGACCGATCTCGCGGCCGATCTGGGACAGATCCATCGGCATGGTCACAGCCCTCCTCTGCGCGGCCGGACGTAGGGCAGGATCACCTCTGCCGACGCGCGCTCCAGCACCACCTCGACCGGCAGGTCGAGACACAGGTCATCGGGTGACATCTCGCGGATGCCGGTGACGATCCGCACACCCTCTTCGAGCTCGGTCACCACCACCGCGTACGGCGTGTCCGCCGCGAAGGCGGGATGCATCGCCTGGTGCGTGACTGTCCAGGTGTGGATCCGACCGCGTCCGCTCGACGCGACGAAGCTCGAGTCGGTGGAGCCGCAGCGCGCGCACGCGATGCGCGGCGGATGGCGCAGCGTCGCGCAGCCGTCGCAGCGCTGGAAGGCGAGCTCGCCGGTCGCGGCAAGCCGGCGGTGGAACTCGCCGTTCACACCCGAGAGCGAAGGCAGGGGCTTGGCGGGAATGCCGCGCTCACTCACGGTCCGCTCCGCAGGATCGCGATGCTGCCGTCGCCGAAGTCGCCCCAGCCGGTCACCAGCCCGAGCCGCGCGCCCGCGACCTGCGCCGCGCCGGCCTCGCCGCGCAGCTGGCGCGTCAGCTCCACGACGTGATTCATGCCCCACATGTGCCCCTGCGAGAGCAGGCCGCCGTGGGTGTTCATCGGGTAGCGGCCGCCGAGCTCGATCCGGCCGTCAGCCACGAAGTCCGCGCCCTCGCCCGGCTTGCACAGGCCGAGCGCCTCGAGCTGGAGCAGCGCGACGTAGCTGAAGCAATCGTAGATGCCGAGCACGTCGACGTCCTGCGGCACGACGCCCGCCATCTCGAAGGCCTTCGGCGCGGCGAACGAGAGCCCGACGCGGAACAGATCGGGCCGGCTCGGGATGTCGTCGGCCGGGTACGGATGACCCTCGGCCGCGCCCATGATCAGCACCGGACGGTGCGCGAGATCACGCGCGCGCTCGGCGCTCGAGATCACGACCGCGGCCGCGCAGTCGGTCTCGAGCGCGCAGTCGTAGAGTCGGAACGGCTCCGAGATGAAGCGCGATTGTAGATACTCGTCCATCGTGAGCGGCTTTCCGCGCATCAGCGCCTTCGGATTGAGCTGTGCATGCTTGCGGCATGCCAGCGCGATGCGGCCCGTGGCCTGGTCCTTCACCCCATACGTGTGCTTGTGGCGCATGCAGATCCAGGCGTAGAGCTGCACCGGCAGCAGCGCGCCGTAGGGCGCGTAGAAATCGACGATCTGATCGGCGGCGGCGGTGGCCGCGAAGCCGAGCTTGGGCCTTCGTGCACCGGGCTTGTGCCGGAACGCCGAGAAGCCGTTCCAGCCCACCACCACGAGCACGTTGCGCGCGATGCCGTTCGCGACCGCCAGCGCCGCGCTCTGCAGCGCGGCGACCGGGCTCGCGCCGCCCATGTGCACGGTGACGGCGTAGCGCAGGTCCTCGATGCCGAGGTTCGCCGCGAGGGATTCCGTGGTCGTGAAACCGGACGGGGGAATCAGCCCGTCGATCTCGCCGATCTCGAGGCCCGCGTCGGCGATCGCCGCCCGCGCGGCCTCGAGCATGAGCTCCTCGGGCAGGCGATCCGAGCCGCGCACGTAGTCGGTCTCGGCGACTCCGACGATTGCCGCCTTGTCCCGGAGGCCCATCGTGGCCTAGTGGAACACCGGAGAAAATGCCCGGTCAAGCGGGCTCGGCGGCCTCGGCTCGGGGGGAGGTTCGGTGTTTCGGCAGGTCGTCGACCCGCTCGTACCAGGGCGCCTTCGAGTCGACGAAGATGTGCAGGCTCGGGCGCACGCCCGGATCGCTGTCGAGCGTGCCGAGTGTCGATCCGCAGCGCGTGCAGAAGCCGCGCTCGATCCCGGGCTACAGACAGCCCCCGACCCGCGGTGTCTCGCGCGCCATCAGGCCAGCTCCTGCAGCAGCGTCACCAGATCGTCCGCGTGCTCTTCCTCCATGGCCAGGATGCCTTCCAGCATGCGGCGCGTGGTTGGATCGTCGGTGCCGAGATACGCGACCATCTCGCGGTAGCTGTCGATTGCGATGCGCTCGGCGACCAGGTCCTCGCGGATCATGTCGACCAGCGTCGTGCCCTCGACGTACTCGGCGTGCGAGCGGGAGAGCAAGCCCTCGGGCGAGAAGTTCGGCTCGCCGCCGAGCTGCACGATGCGCTGTGCGATCAGGTCCGCGTGCGCCTGCTCCTCGTTGGCGTGGACCAGGAACTCGCCGGCAACACTTTGGGCGTGGATGCCCGAGGCCATGAAATGGTGGCGCCGGTAGCGCAGCACGCACACGATCTCGGTGGCCAGCGCCTCGTTCAGGATCTTGACCACCACCTCGCGCTTGGCGCGGTAGCCGGGCGTGACCGCACCGAGCTCGATGTGCTGGCGCGCGCGCTTGCGCAGGGTCTTCACGTCGCTGAGAAACGGCTTCTTCGCCATGCGATCCTCCGTCTGCTACGGGCCGAGTCTATTACGGAATGCAGGGAGTCGCGATGCGAGCGCTGGTGATCGGAGGCACGGGGCCGACGGGCCACTTCATCGTCAACGGCTTGCGCGCGCGCGGCTACGCGGTCGCCATGCTGCACTCCGGGCGCCACGAGCTGGCCGAGATTCCAGACGACGTCGAGCACCTCCACACCGACCCGTTCCGCGAGGACGCGCTGCGCTCAGCGCTCGGCGAGCGCAGCTTCGACGTGTGCGTCGCGACCTACGGCCGGCTGCGCGTCACCTCGCGCGTGCTGGCCGGGCGCTGCGGGCGCTTCCTCTCGGTCGGCGGCGGGCCCGCGTACCGCGGCTACATGAACGCGGGGGGGTGGCAGCCGGCCGGGCTGCCGGTGCCGACGCCGGAGACCGCGCCGCTGGTCGAGAGCGAGGCCGAGGACTCCAAAGGCGTGCGCATCGCGCGCAGCGAGGCGATCGTGTTCGAGCAGCACCCGGGAGCGACCCACTTCCGCTACCCGTACGTGTACGGTCCGTACCAGCTCGTGCCGCGCGAGTGGTGCGTGGTGCGGCGCATCCTCGACCGCAGGCCGTTCATCGTGTTGCCCGAGGACGGGCTCACGCTCTGTCACTACGGCTACGCCGAGAACCTGGCGCACGCCGTGCTGCTCGCGGTCGATCAGCCCGCGGCTTCGGCCGGCCAGATCTACAATTGCGGCGACGAGGAAGTGCTGACGCTGCGACAGGTCGTCGAGATCGTCGCGCAGGCGCTCGGGCGTGCGCTGGAGATCGTGTCGATGCCCTATGCGCTCGCGGTCTGCGCGCGGCCTCTGGTCATGCAGAGCGTCGCCACGCACCGCGTGTTCGATCTCGCCAAGCTTCGCACGCAGCTCGGTTACCGCGATCGCGTGCCCGCGCGCGAGGCGCTGGCACGCACGGCGCGGTGGCTCGAAGCGCATCCGCTCGCGGCCGGCGGCGTCGAGGAGCGCGTGCTGCAGGATCCCTTCGACTACGCGGCCGAAGACTTGCTGGTCGGCGCCTGGCGCAAGGCGATCGGCGGACTGCAAGCGCCCACCTACTTGCGCGAGCCCGGCTATACGGCGTCGTACAGCGGGCCGGGCGGCAGCGAGCGCACCGGCGAGTTCTGAGCGTCGGCTCCGCGCAGAAATCCGCGGAAAGGGCATGCCCCTCGGATCTTCCGATCCGAGGGGCGCCATTTCGGGGAAGGCTATGACCGACCCGGCCGTCGCACGGGAGGGAGTCCAGATGAACGCCCGGGACCGGTCTTCGCTGCAGCGCTCTCCGGTACTGCATTCGGCGTGCCGACCGCGAGAAGCGAGCCGCGGCCGCCGCGGGCGCTCGCATGTCTGAAACTGATGCAACCGGCAGCAGGCGCTGCATGCACCCTCGGCAGAACGCGAGTTGCTAGCGGGCGCGTGCGAGGTGGGCGTGAATCGCCGCCGACCAGGCTTCCGGATTCTCGAGCTGCGGGCTGTGCGCCGCGTCGGGAATCGTGACACGCGTCGCACCCTGGATACCGCGCTCGAGCTCGTCCGACGGCTTCAGGAACGCCACGTCCTCGGCGCCGACCAGCACGAGCGTCGGGCAGGCGATCTCGCCGAGCCGATCGGCGACGCCCGTCTGCTCGCCGAGCGAGCGCGAGAGCGCGTCCCACGCGACCGGGTCCATGGCCTCGAGCTTGCGGCGAATGCGCTCCCAGAACACGTCGGGACCCATGCGCTGCTCGGCGCGTTTCGCAGACGCCGGCGCATCCGGATTTCGCGACGCCATCTCGCGCATGGCGACGGCCAGCGCGCTCATGCCCTGCTCGCGCGCGAGCGTTGCGATGCCCGCGCGCGCCTTCTCCGAGAAGCGCATCCGGATCGGGCTCGCCGACGTGTCCATCAGCACCAGCGACGCCACGCGCTCGGGATGCGCGAGCGCGTAGCGCAGCGTCACCATGCCGCCGAGCGAGTGCCCGAGCAGATCGACGCGCTCGAGATCGAGCGCCTCGAACGCGGCGTGCAGGTCCGCCACCAGGCCGTCGAGCGTGTAGTCCGAGTCGCGGCCCGAATTGCTGCTGCCGCCGTGGCCGCGCTGGTCGAGCGCGATCGTGCGACCGAGCCGCGCGAGCCCGGGCACGTGCTCGCGGAAATCGTCGCGCGAGCCGGTGAACCCGTGCACGAGCACGAACGGCCGCGCGCCCGAGCCCGCGTCTTCGAGCTCCATCTCCATCCCACGCACCGCGAGCTTGCGAACGGCCGACACCGGCGCAGCATACACTCGCGCGGAAGGAGACGGAGCGTGACTGAGACCGCCGACCCGGACTGCAAGCAAGAGGCCGGCGTCCTCGCGCCGCTGATCGACCGCAACCGCTGCGAAGCCAAGGCGGACTGCCTGCGGGTCTGCCCGTACGACGTGTTCGAGATCGCGGCGCTGTCGGCCGAGGACAAACGCGGGCTCTCGCTGGTCGGCCGGCTCAGGGCCTGGGCGCACGGCGGCAAGCAGGCGTTCGCGACGCGCGCCAGCGCGTGTCATGGCTGCGGCCTCTGTGTCGAGGCCTGCCCGGAACGGGCGATCCGCCTGGTCCGAATCTAGAATCAGGAAGAATTCCTGAAAGGGCTTGCGGGCCCGGCGGGGCGCGAGTAACGTGGCGGCCGTGACTTCCGCTCCCCCCGAGCCGGGCAAGCGCCGGCACCAGACGCGCCAGCGCGCGCGCATCCTCGAATGGCTGTGCGCCACGGACTCGCATCCGACGGCTTTGCAGACGCACGAGGCGCTGGTGCAGGAGCTTCCGAACCTGTCGCTCGGCACCGTGTACCGGAACCTCGAGGTGCTCGTCTCGGAAGGCCTGATCGACGAGGTCCCGTCCGCCGGCGGGGGCGTGCGCTACGACGGCAATCCCAAGCCGCACCACCACTTCATCTGCGAGAGCTGCGGCGCGATCGACGATCTGCACCTGCAGGCGCCGCCCGAGCTGGCGCGCAAGCTGCGGCGTGCGCGCGGCCGCAGCGCGCGCCGCATCCGCATCGACTTCTACGGTCTCTGCGAGTCGTGCGAAACACCCCCGACTGCGTTGCACCGCAGTCAGTAAGTAGCCGAGGAGAAACGAAATGCCTTCGAACCGAGATTGGTGGCCGAATCAGCTGAATCTGAAGGTTCTCCGCCAGAACTCTCCCTCGTCAGATCCCATGGGCAGGGATTTCAACTACGCTGAGGAGTTCAAGACGCTCGACCTCGATGCCCTGAAGAAGGACATCGAGGCAGTGATGACGACGTCTCAAGACTGGTGGCCGGCCGACTACGGCCACTATGGGCCCCTCTTCATCCGGATGACGTGGCACGCCGCGGGCACGTACCGCATCAGCGACGGCCGAGGTGGCGGCGGCTCTGGCCACCAACGCTTTGCGCCGCTCAACAGCTGGCCTGACAACCAGAACCTCGACAGGGCGCGCCGCTTGCTCTGGCCGATCAAGCAGAAGTACGGCCGGAAGATCTCGTGGGCCGACCTCATGATCCTCGCGGGCAACTGCGCCCTAGAGTCGATGGGATTCAAGACGTATGGCTTCGGTGGCGGACGCGAAGACGTCTGGGAGGCCGACGAGACTGACTGGGGGGCGGAGCGCACGTGGCTTGCGGACGAGCGCCACGGCGGCGACGGGCAAATCCAGGGACCCTTCGGCGCCGACCACATGGGCCTGATCTACGTGAATCCGGAGGGCCCGAACGGCAACCCGGACCCGCTCGCCGCGGCAAAGTACATTCGCGAAACGTTCCGCCGCATGGCGATGAACGACGAGGAGACGGTCGCGCTCATTGCCGGCGGACACACGTTCGGCAAAGCCCATGGTGCGGTCACTCCTGACCACATCGGTCCCGACCCAGAGGGCGCGAGCCTGGAGGAGCAAGGCCTTGGCTGGCGGAACAGCTTTGGCAGCGGCAATCCCGGCGATTCGAACACCAGCGGCCTGGAGGGCGCCTGGACCAACAACCCGGTGAAGTGGGACAACGGCTTCTTCGAGAACTTGTTCGGCTACGAGTGGGAGCTGACCAAGAGTCCTGCGGGTAAGTGGCAGTACCGCCCCAAGAGTGCAGCTACGGTGGCCACTGTGCCGGATGCGCACGACCCGACGAAGAAGGTCGCTCCCATGATGCTGACGACGGACCTCTCTCTGAGGATGGACCCGGTATATGCGCCGATTTCGAAGCGCTTCCTGGATAACCCGAAGGAGTTTGCAAACGCATTCGCCAAGGCGTGGTACAAGCTGACTCACCGCGACATGGGGCCTCGCGCTCGGTATCTCGGCTCGTTGGTTCCAGCAGAGGCGCTGTTGTGGCAGGACCCCGTCCCCGCCGTCAATCATGAGTTGATCGGGGCACAGGATATCGCCGACCTCAAGGCCAAGATCCTCGCATCGGGATTGTCCGTTCCCCAACTGGTCTCGACCGCCTGGTCGTCGGCCGCATCGTTCCGTGGCACCGACAAGCGCGGTGGGGCGAACGGGGCGCGCATCCGCCTCGCGCCGCAGAAAGATTGGGAAGTCAACAACCCCGCCGAGCTGAAAAAGGGGCTGCAGACGCTGGAGCAGATCCAGACGGAGTTCAACCGCTCGCAGACCAAGGGAAAGAGGGTCTCTCTCGCTGATCTGATCGTGCTGGGCGGTTGCGCGGGCGTCGAACGAGCTGCGAAGAACGCCGGGCACAACGTGCAGGTGCCCTTCACGCCGGGGCGCACGGACGCGTCGCAGGAGCATACCGACGTGGAGTCGTTTGCCGTGCTCGAACCCACCGCAGACGGGTTCCGCAACTACCTCCGAGCTGGAGCCCAAGGCTCGGCAGCGGAATTGCTCGTGGATCGGGCGTGCATGCTGACGTTGACCGCTCCGGAGATGACGGTGCTCGTTGGCGGCCTGCGTGTCCTGAATGCGAACGTCGGGCAGTCCGAACTGGGCGTCTTCACCAAACGGCCTGGGATGTTGACCAATGACTTCTTCGTGAACCTGCTCGACATGAGTACCAAGTGGCAGGCGTCCTCCACATCCAAGCAGGTGTTCGAGGGACGCGATCGCCGGACGGGCGAGCTCAAGTGGACCGGCACCGCCGTCGACCTCGTATTCGGTTCGAACTCCGAGCTCCGAGCGCTCGCGGAAGTCTACGCGTGTGACGACGCGAAGCAGGCGTTCGTGCGTGACTTCGTGGCTGCGTGGGACAAGGTGATGAATCTCGATCGCTTCGACCTTCCCTGATCTCAGCGACATGCGTCGCGCGCCTCGCTCGCGGCGGACCTCACCGGCGAGTAGCGCGCCCGCTCAGTACGGGTAGATTGGCACCGGTTCGGGAGGGGTGCCCGGGCCGACCGTGATGCGCAGCCGTGCCTTCTGGAACGAAGGCACCGACGGGTCGGCCTCCCAGGAGTGCATGCCGAAGGGGATGTCGTCGGGCGAGATCACCACGAAGCCGCGGTTCTGCTTGCTGCCGTGCGCCCAGGCGGCCACCAGGTCCGTGACGATGAACTCCTTCACGCCCAGGTTCGTGATGTTGCTCGAGCTGGCGGCGACCGCGGCGGCGTGCGGCGGACGGTTCGCCCAGGTCACCGCGTCCTCGGTCCACGCGTTCAACACCTCGTGCACGTTCACGGTGATCGGCGCGTGCGGCAGCGTCGGCGCGGGACCCTCGAACGCGAACGTGAATGCGTAGTAGAGCAGCAGGCGCGCGGTGATCACCGTCTCGCCGGGATCGAGCAGGTCCGAGGGCAGCTCGAAGCGCAGGTACGTCTCGAAGTTGTGACACACGCCGTCGTCGTTCGCGGTGAACGCGTAGTTGGTCTCGTACTGGCCGCGCGCCAGCGTGGGCAGAAAGCAGTACGGAGACACGTCCTGGCCCTGGGCGGCGTTCGGCTCGAGCATGCAGTCGCCATTGGTCTGGACGATGCAGGTCTGGGCCGCGGCGACGTCGGAGAGCAGCAGCAAGGCGAGCGCGAGAAACAGGGGGCGGATCATCGGCAGCTCCGTCAGTGCGAGTCGAATTGGTAGCGGACGCCCACGAACGCGTTGAAGCCGCGGATCTCGTACGAGTCCACCGCCTTCGTGTTCGTGACGTTGTCGAGGTCGAGATACAGGCTGAGACCCGCGCGGATCGGCTGGCGCAAGCGCAGGCCGACCACCCAGGACGGGTGCGAGCGATCCAGCGACGCGAAGCTCGCGCTGCCGGTGCCGCTGGCCTCCATCAGCGCGCCGTTGCGCCAGCGCGCGCGCACCAGGAGGCCCGTGTCCCAGCGCGGTAGTGTGAAGGTCGCATCGAGGTCGACGGTGTGCTCCGGCTCGTTGGGCAGCTCGTGCAGGTCGGGCAGCGGTGCGCTCTTCACCCAGGTGTTGAGCCAGGTGTAGCCCACGTGCAGCGACACCATCGGGTGTGGCTGATAGCGGAGGTTCGCCTCGGCGCCGCTGGTCTTCACCTCGTCGAGGTTCGTGCGCTGGAACAGGTTCGCGAACTGTGGGATCGCCGCGGGCGCGCAGGCCGGGTCGTCGGGGAACTCCTGGCAGTAGCTGTCGTCCGGCGTCGACCAGCCCCAGCCCACGAAGTACTGCTCGGGCGCCTTCGCGCTGCGGATGTAGTCCTTGATCTGGTTGGTGAAGAGCGTGGCCGACAGCCACAGCTCGTCGGTGGGCGCGAGCTCGACTCCGCCGCGCAGGCCCTCCGCGTGCTCGGGCTTCAGGTTCGGGTTGCCCGCCAGAAAGTACGCGCCACCGAGGTTCGGTACGGGCGGCTCGTACAGATCGCGCAGCGACGGCGTGCGGTAGCTCTTGCCCCACGACGCGCGCAGCTTCAGCCACGACAGCGGCTCGACCAGGAGCGCCAGCTGCGGCACGAACTCCGAGTCGAAACGCGAGTGGAACTGCTCGCGCGCGCCGAGCTGGAACGTGACCGTCTCGTGGACCGGCGCTTCGAGGATCGCGTAGATGCCCGCGACGGTGAAGCGCTCGTCGAGCCTCTCCGTCGTGTACTCCGGACCCGAGGGATCGTCCGGACGGGTCGGTGGCGGCGGCAAGCCCTCCGTCGCGACCTGCTGCTCCTTCAGATCGAGCGACGGCAGGCGCCAGTCGAGTCCGACGCGGAGCGACGGCTCCTGCCCGAAGACCTGGAAACGCTGGGTGAGCGCGCCGTCGTAGCGCCACTCCTCATCCTGCAGCTGGAAGTCGCGACCGATCGCCGACTTCATGTTGGAGGCGAAGCGATACACCTCGGACTCGAGCTCGGTGTTCTCGCCGAGCTGCGCCGCGAAGCCGAGGCTCGTGATCCAGCGCGTGGTGGTGCGCGGCCCCGAGATCGAGCCGTCCTCGCGCAAGAGCAGCCCCTCGCTCTCTTCCTTGTCCTTGCGCCAACCCACGTTGGAGCTGAGCAGGAAGTCGGGCGTGGCCTGGAACTCGAACGTGCTGTACGCGTCCTGCCACTGCTCGCGGTAGTCCCGGCCGGGACCACCGACCAGCGCATCGCTGCCGTTGTCGTTCCAGCCGTCGATCGTGTTGTAGGTCGTGGTCAGTGTCGCGCCGAAGCGGCCGACGCGTCCGCCGGTGACCTGCGACGCGTAGCCCGCGTCGTAGCTGCCCAGACCGGAATCGAGCGCGAAGCGCAAGCCGTCTTCGGCGGGCGGCCGGAACGTCTCGATCTCGATCACCGCGCCGCCGGCCTCGGAGCCGTAGCGCATCGCCTGCGGGCCGCGCAGCACGAGCACGCGCGACGCGTTCGCGAGCGGCAGGTCCTCGAGGTCCGTCACGCCGCCGAGCTCGCCGGCGTAGTGCTGGCCGTTCACGAGCGCCCTGGTGTACTCGGGCGGCAGGCCTTCGACGGAGGCCGCCGAGCCCTGCCCCTGCACGCGCCGCTGCACGCGGATGCCGGGCAGGTTCGCCGCCACGTCGGCCAGGTCGCGCGCAGGCAGCTCCCGCAGGCGCTGCTCGGGGATCATCTCGACCTCGAGCGGCGTGTCGAGGAACTCGGGAGCGTCGGGCTGCTCGCCGTGGACTTCGATCGTCTCCACGCCGTCTTGCGTGGTAGAGATGCCGGCCGGCTGCGCCGCGTCCTGCGCGCGCACGCCGACCGCCAGGCCGCAGGCGATCAGCCACGCAGCGACACCGATCCATGTCGGGTGCTTCGACAAGACCTCTCCCTACGCACGGTCTTGGCTGGCGAGGGCTTGCTGCGACCCGGTTGCGCTCGGATCCTTTTCTACCCTACTTGAATCTGATTCTCAACTTCATTTATGATTGGCCTGCCCTCGCACCAAGCAGGGGCATTCACAGACCCGACGCAGCAGCAGCCTCGAGCCAGCCTTCTGGTGCCAGCCACGGCGTTTCGCGTTGGTCCACAGGAGGGATCCATGCGTTTTCTGGCTGGAGCAGGGATGGCGGCGCTCTTGGCGCTCGCACTCCCGGTCGCAACCGCAACGGCGGCGACCGTACCATTCACCGAGAGCTTCTCGACCGGCGATTCGGGCTGGCGAGGCAACACCAACAGCCCCGGCACGCTCGATTGGTCGTCCGAGGGCCATGTGACCGAGGTCTTCAACTTCGCGAGCAGCGTCGCGGGCGGACAGGGGCCCGTGCTGTTCCGCGGGCCGGTCTCGGCCAGCGGCGGCAACTTCGCGGGCGACTGGATCCTCGACGGCGTGAGCGAGATCCGCGCGCTCGTGCGGCACGACGCGCCGAGCCCGGTCACGTTCTTCGCGCGCTTCGCGAGCCCGTTCGGGTTCCCCGGAGCGATCGCGGTGGCGTTCGCGCCGGTCGCGAGCTCCGACGAATGGACCGAGCTGGTCTTCGGGATCTACCCGGAGAATCCGCAGTTCGTAAGCTTCGAGGGCTCGGACTTCGCGACGGTGTTCTCGAGCGTCGGGATCGTGCAGCTCGGTGTCGCCGTGCCCGAGAGCCTCGCGGGGGTCGATGCGAACTACGACTTCGAACTGAACAGCGTCTCGACCGTTCCCGAGGCGGGCGGTCTTTCCGCTCTGGCACTCGCGGTCTGCGCCGCATTGCGCGCGCTGCGTCCACGAAAGGGAGACTGAGAATGAGCGAGCGAGCGACTCGAGACAGCGAAATCGCGGCACGAGCGCGTCAGTGGTTGCTGGCGACGACCAACGCAACCCTGTGTACGCGGTGCTCCGACGAGGAGATGCCGGATTGGCCTTTCGGGTCGCTCGCTCCGTTCGCCCTCTCCGAGACCGGCGCGCCGATCGTGCTGATCTCGGAGATCGCCGAGCACACGCGCAACCTGGTGAAGGACCCGCGCGTGTCCCTGTTCGTCTCGGATCCGCAGGCCGAGGGCGACCCGCAGGCGAGCTGGCGGCTCACGGTGATGGGGCGCGCGCGCCGCGTGCGCTCGCGCGCCGACACCCGCGCGGTGGTCGGCACCGACGAGGCGCTGGTGCTCGAGGACGACGCGTTCCGCGCGCTGCACGCGCGCTACAGCGCGCGCGTGCCCGACGCGCCGCGCTACTTCGAGGCGCACCGCTTCGGCTACTGGATGATCGAGCCGCTGCGCGTGCGCGCGATCGGCGGCTTCGGCGCGATCCACTGGATCGAGGGCGACGGCATCCTGCGCGATCCGCAGGGCGGTGGGATCGCCGACGCGTCGGACCGGATCATCGAGCACATGAACGACGATCACGAGGTCGCGCTGCTCGACATGTGCGCGGCCGCGAGTCCGGGCTTCGAACGACCCGAGGGCGCGAAGATCGTCGCGCTCGATCGGGCGGGCTGCCTGGTCGAGACGCGCGCTCCGCACGGATTGCGCTACCTCGACTTCGCCCAGGAGATCCACGCGGCCGACGCGCGCACGGTCTTCGTCGAGCTCACGCGCCGGGCGCGGGCGGTGCTCGCGAGCGGCGCCGTCGAGGATTCCGCGCCGAGCGAAGCGGCCGAGGCGCGCTCCGTCACGTCGCACGACCTGCTCGGACGCGCCGACACGCTGCGCATCGAGCACCGCGACGCGGTCTACACGCTGCGCGTGACGCGCCACGGCCGCATGATCCTCACCAAATGACGACTCGAGTCGCTCTGGCGCGGCTCGTATCGTCGCTCTTCGCCGCCGCGCTCGGGGCCGACACGGTCTCGGCCGCGGAGCACCGTGTCGCGACGCTCGTTCCCTACGCCGGCGCGGCGCTCGCGGCGCACCCCGGAAAGGTGCTCGTGGTCGCGAGCGTGCGCTCCGATCCGCGCACGCCCGTACCGGACGGCGTGATCGACCTGGGCAGTCCCCACTCGCCGAACCTGGAGAAGCTCGCCGAGGCGCGGCCGGAAGTCGTGGTCACCGACGAGCACATGCACGGGAACCTGGCAGAGGCGCTCGGGCGCACCGGCGCGCGCGTGTTCCCGCTCGACTCGACCAGCCTCGCCGCCACGTTCGCGGGGCTCGAGGCGCTCGGAGCCGAGGTCGGCGTCGGCCCCGAGATCCAGGCGGACGTGACCCGCACGCGCGCACAGCTCGCCGAGCTGCGCGTCACCGAGCCGGTGCCGACGCTGGTCCTGTTCGGCGCGCCGGGCAGCTTCTTCGTCGTCACCGACAAGACCTGGATCGGCGACCTGCTGCGCGCGGAGGGCTTCCAGAACGTGGCGCCCGCGGGTGCAACCGGCGGGCGCTTTCCCGGCTTCGCGCCGCTCACCGACGAGGTGTTGATCGGGCTCTCGCCCGAGCTCGTGCTGCTGGTCGCGCACGGCAATCCCGAGGGCGTGCGCGCGGCCTTCGAGCGCGATCTCGAGACTCGTCCGGCCATGCAGTCGCTGCGCAAGTCCGCCTCGCGCGGCGTCCACGCGCTCGACCCCGCGCTGTTCTCGGCGAATCCCGGGCTCGAGCTGCCGCGCGCCGCGCGCGCATTGCGCGACCTCGCGCAGCCGCCCGCCGCCACGCCGTGATCGCGTCGCGGCCCGCCGCGAGCGGCGCGGGCGCCATCCTCGGGCTCGCGCTCCTGCTCGTGCTGGCCGCGTCGGTCTCGCTCGCGCTCGGCGCGGCGCAGATCCCGGCGAGGGAGGTGCTCGGCGCGCTGCTCGACCGCGCACATCCCGACCATCTGCTGCTGTTCGAGGTGCGCACGCCGCGCATCGCGCTCGCCGCGCTGGTCGGTGCATCGCTCGCGCTCGCGGGGGCGCTGGTGCAGACGTCGGTGCGCAACTCGCTCGCCGACCCCGGCCTGCTCGGCGTGACCTCGGGCGCGGGTCTGGGCGCGCTGGTCTGGCTGGTCTTCGCGCCCACCCACGCGCTCGGCCTGTCGGCGGCGGCGATGCTCGGCGGCCTGGCCGCGATCGTGCCGGTGCTCGCGCTGTCCGCCGGCGCGAGCGGACCGGGTGGCGCGGCGCGGCTGATCCTGGTCGGTGTCGCGGCGAACGCGCTGTTCGGCTCGGCGATCGCTCTGATCACGTTCTTCTTCGCCGATCGCGCGCCCGCCTACGTAGCGTTCACCGTCGGCAGCTTGAACGCGCGCGGCTGGCCGGACGTGAGCATCGTCGCGCCGATCCTGGTGTTCGCGGGCGTGGGCGTCGCCCTGCTCCGCCACCCGCTCGACGCGCTGCTGCTGGACGACACCAGCGCGCGTAGCCTGGGCGTGCCGGTGCGTGCGCTCCGGCTCGGCGCTTGCGCGCTCGCCGCCGCGCTGACCGGCGCGGCCGTCAGCGTCGCGGGACTGGTCGGCTTCGTCGGCCTGGTGGTGCCCAACGTCGTGCGCATGCGCGTCGGTCCCGAGCACGCGCGGCTCTTGCCGCTGTGCGCGCTGGGCGGCGCGCTGCTCGCGGTGGTGGCGGACACGATCGCGCGCAGCGCGGCGGCGCCGCTCGAGCTGCCGGTGGGCGCGCTGCTCGCGTGCGTGGGAGGTCCGTACTTCCTGTGGCTCGTGCTGCGCGGTCACGCATGAAGGCGCTGCTCGAGGCGGAGGGACTCACGCTCGCGCACACGCGCGGGAGCGCGCCGGTGGTGCGCGCGCTCGATCTCGAGGTCCGACCGGGCGAGCTGCTCGCGCTGGTCGGGCCGAACGCGAGCGGGAAGTCGACGACGCTCGCCGCGCTCGGACGCGAGCTGCGCCCGCGCGAGGGCCGCGTGACGCTCGACGAGCGCGAGATCTTCTCGCTGCCGCGCCGCGAGTTCGCGCGGCGCGTCGCGCGCCTGCCGCAGGAGCCGGTCTGCATCGCGGGGCTGCGCGTCGAGGCGCTGGTTCGCTGCGGCCGCTTCCCGCACGCGTCGCCGCTGCGCGCCCCGTCGGCGGCGGATCTGCTGCCGGTCGAGCAGGCGCTCGAGCGCACGGGCACGACGAGCTTGCGTGCGCGCCGCGTCGACTCGCTCTCCGGCGGCGAGCGGCGCCGCGTCTGGATCGCGATGGTGCTGGCGCAGGACGCGGACGTGCTGCTGCTCGACGAGCCATGCGCGGGCCTCGATCTCCGCCACCGCTTGCAGCTGCTCGAGCTCTTGCGCGCGCTCACCCGCGAGCGCGGCAGCTCGGTGGTGTGCGCGATCCACGAGCTCGAAGACGCCGCGCGCTTCGCGGACCGCGTCGCCGTGCTGAAGGACGGCATGAAGCTCGCGTCGGGCACGCCGAGCGAGGCGCTCACGGCCGAGAACCTGCGCAGCGCGTTCGGCGTCGAGGCCGAGCTGCGCTGGGAGCGCGGCCTGCCGAGCCTGCGCGTGGTCGGCGACGCGCGCTAGGCGCGGCGCCCGAGCTGTTCCGCGATCGCCTCGCCGGC
The DNA here is from genome assembly GCA_040902485.1 of Myxococcota bacterium. Classification (GTDB taxonomy): domain Bacteria; phylum Myxococcota_A; class UBA9160; order SZUA-336; family SZUA-336; genus VGRW01. The sequence goes on from JBBDXF010000029.1 coordinate 111,251, forward strand.
CTCCCAGCCCCACGGGCCGAGCGACCAGCCGCCGTTCGGTGTGATGTCGAAGCCGGGGAACCACACGCTCGGGTGTACGGTCGATCGCGAGCGGCCGTCGGTCACCGGCATCAGGCGTCCCCAGCGGCCGGTGCCGAGGAGTTCGCGCGCAGCGATGAACTCGTCGAGGCGCGGCTCGAAGCCGGTCGCCAGGATCACCGCGTCGAACGCCTCCTCGCCGCCGCGGAAGCACACGCCCTTCTCGGTGAAGCTCTCGATCGGGCGTTCGTTGCCGTCGATGATCCGGATCGCGCCGCGCCGGATCGCGCCGATCGCGCCGATGTCGAAGACCGGGATGCGGCCGTTCAGGAACGTCTCGGTGTTCGGCCCGACCGCGGGCTTGCGGATGCCGAAGCGCGACAGGTCGACACTGAAGCGCGACGGCAGCGAGTCGCGCATGCGCACCGTCTTCTCGAACTCGGGCGTGCCGTAGCGCATGCGGTGGGCCGCCATCATGCGCTCGTCCGAGAACATGCCGATCGCGCGGAAGAACTTGAACAGCCAGGCCATGCGCGAGCGCGGCACGAAGTGGCGCGGCCCGCGCACCCACATCGAGACCGAGCGCGCGCCGTGCTCGGACAGGTCGAGCGCGATCTCGGCCGCGGAGTTCCCACTGCCGACGACCAGCACCGCCTGTCCCGCGAACGGCGCCGGCGCACGGTACTCCGAGCTGTGCAGCACGCGCCCGCCGTACGCCTCGCGCCCGGGAATCGCCGGCAGCGTCGGCACGCGATTCAGCGCGGTCGCGACGATCAGGAAGCGCGCCTCGAACACGCGCGACTCCGTCTCGAGCCGCCACTCGAAGCCGTCGTGCGCGCCCGGCTCCTGCCGGCGCACCCGGAGCACGCGCTCGCCGAAGCGGAAGTGCGGCGCCAGCCCGTGGAGATCCGCGTACGCGCCGAAGTACGAGATCAGCTCGTCGCGCGACTTGAACATCGGATAGCTGGCGACCCTGCCCCGGTCGTTCGGCAGCCCGTGCCAGGGCGAGTGCAGGTGGATGCGGTCGTAGGTCTTGCTCCAGAAGTACCCGACGCCCTGCCCTTGTTCGAGGATCGCGAAGCTCTGCACCCCGTTGGCGCGCAGCGCCGCTCCGGCGGCCAGCCCGCAGAAGCCGGCACCGATCGCGACCGCGTCGAAACGCTCGGTCTCACTCATTCCCGCAGCCTGCACTAATTGAGAATGAGTTTCAAGATCACTCGGCGGGGAGCGCCAGCCGGCCCTCGACGCGGGTCACGAACAGCGCGGCCGTCACGTCGCCCGTCACGTTCAGGACGGTTCGCGACATGTCGAGCAGCCGATCGACGCCCAGGATCACGGCGATGCCCTCGCCCGGCACGCCGACGGATTGGAGCACGACCACGATCAGCGGCAGCGAGCCGCCCGGCACGCCGGCGGTGCCGACACCGGCGAGGATCGAGAGCAGGACCACGGTCGCCTGCTGGCCGACGCTGAGCTCGACGCCGAAGAGCTGCGCGAGGAAGAGCACCGTGACGCCCTCGAACAGGGCGGTGCCGTTCTGGTTCGCGGTGGCGCCGACCGTGAGCACGAACGAGTTGATCTCGCGCGGCACGCCGAGCCGCTGCTCGGACACGCGCAGCGCGGTGGGCAGCGTGGCGGCGCTGGAGCTGGTCGAGAAGGCGGTCGTCATGACTTCCGAGATGCGCGCGAAGAACGTGGCCGGCGAGATCCCGATCACGAAGCGCACCAGCAGCGAGTAGACGCCGAACTGCTGCAGCAAGAGGCCCAGCATCACCACGCCCACGTAGCGGCCGAGCGTCACCAGCAGGTCGCCGCCGAGCCGCGCGGTGAGCGAGAAGACCAGCGCGAACACGCCGTACGGAGCCAGCGCCATGGCCAGGTCGATGATGCGCAGCGAGACGGCGTACAGCCCCTCGAGCGCGGACACGAAGCCGGTGGTGCGCTCGCGCGGCGTCGTGACCAGCGCGACGCCGAGCAGCACCGCGAAGAACATCACGCCCAGCATCTCGCCGTCGAAGGCGCGCACCAGCGCCTCGAACGGATTGCGCGGCACGATCGAGATCAGCGCGTCGACGGGGCTCGCGGCCTGCGCGGCCTGCGTGACGACCTTTTGCGCCTGCGGCGCGAGCGTCTCGAGCAGGCGCGCGCGCTCGGCCGGATCGAAGCCGTCGCCGGGCCGGAAGGCGTTCACGAGTGCGACGCCGATCGCCACCGAGATCGCCGACACCGTGAGTGTGTAGGCGAGCGTCAGCGCGCCGACGCGCCCGAGCCGCCGCACGTCGCCGAGCCCGAACACGCCCAGCGCCAGCGACGACACCACCAGCGGCAGCACCGCGATGAACAGCATGCGCAGGAACACCTGACCGACCGGGTACGCGACCCAGGCGATCGCGTGCTCGAGCAGTGGGCTGCCGCCGAGCGCCTCGCGCGCGATCCAACCCGCCAGCGCGCCGTAGCCGAGGCCGAACAGGATGCGGCGCGCTCGCTTCGCCGGGTTCGCGCTCATGGGCCTCCGGCGACCCAGCAGCGCTCGGCCAGTGTGCCGAGCGCGAAGTCGCGGTAGCCGCCCTTGAAGAAGTCGCGGCAGCGCGTCGAGTGCGCGAGCGCGCGCGGCGTCGAGGTGCGCCGCACCTCCTGGCGGAACGTGCCGTCGTCGTACAGCTCGTAGACGGCGAACCCGCCCGGGTAGTCCTTCACGCAGTTCACTTCCACGAACGGGATCGCGCCCGACGCCGGGTAGCGGCGCACGCGGTTGCGGTGCGTGTGTCCGATCAGCACGCCCTGCACCTGCGGGTTGCGGCCGAGCAGCGCGAACATCCGCGTCGAGTGCTCCGGAATGATGCCGATCGAGTTCGGGTAGCTGTTCGCGTGCTCGGGCGGCACCGGCTGGTGGTGCGTGAGCAGCAGCGTGGGCTGCGCGCGCTCGCGCGAGCCGTCGAGCTCGTCCTGGAGCCAGCGCAGGCGCTCCTCGGGAAAGATACCGTGGTGGTCGCCGGGCTCGACGGTGTCGAGCAGCACCATCCGCCAGCCGCCGAGGTCGAAGGCGCGCGGCGCGGGCGCCTGTCCCAGAAGTGCGTAGCCGTCGACCTCTTCGCCGTGGTTCCGGCCGTAGTGGTCGTGGTTTCCCAGGAACGCGTGCCAGGGGATCTGGAAGCGCCCGAACGTGCGCGTAGCGATCTCGAACTGCGAGCGCAGCCCGCGATCCGCGATGTCGCCCTTGATCACCACCGCGTCGACGCCGGCCGCGTTGATGTCGGCGACCGCGTCTTCGTTCATGAGCTGCCAGTACGGCACGTCGCCGTCGGTCTCGCGCACCTGCGGGAAGCCGGGCGCGGGATCGCCGTACTCCTTGTCCTCGGTCATCACACCGCCGAAGCGCGCCTCGCCGAAGTGCAGATCGTTCAGCGTCGCGAAGCTCGCCACGCGCTGGCCGCGCGGCGCGGGCAGCGTGCGCACGCGCGCCGGCAGGTAGCGGCTCGGCTCCGAGCGCGCTCCACCCTCGGCCTCGATCTCGAGCGCGTACTCGGTGTCGGGCGCGAGGCCTTCGACGCGCACCAGCCGCGTGCCCGCGGGGCCCTGCGACTGGGCGCGCGGCACGCCGTTCAAGAGCACGCGCGCTGCGGCGTCGGTCGGCCCGGCGGCGTCGGCGACCACGAACGAGAGCGTGACGCCCTTCGCCGTGACGGCGAACAGCTCCGGGTCGGCGATCCGCGTGCTCATCTCGCGAGCATAGCTCCGATCAGTCGAACAAACAGAAGTGCTCGGGCTGCACGGTGAAGCCGGCGGGCGGCGCGTTGATCTCGGCCTGCACGCGCGTGTGGTGATCGTCGATCCAGGTGCGGATCGGCGCGAGCGGCGTCGTCAGGCTTCCGGTCACCGGCTCGATCAGCGCCTGCATGCGATCGACCTCGGCGAGCTGCGCTGTCGGGTTCCAGAGCGTGTCGAGCTGCAGCTGCAGCTTCGCGAGGAAGAGCGCCCTCACGTCGGGCATCGCGTAGAGTCTGCGCGCGAGCGCCGAGCGCGGCACGATCGCCTGACAGTGCACCGGATCGCCCGTGCGGTTGGAGAGCGTATTTCCGCGCCCGAACGTGTCGTCCGTCCCCCAGGGAATGAAGTGGATCTTGCCGTCCGCGGGATTCACGTAGAAGTAGAAGTTGTTCTGGTCGTCGGCGTAGCCGTCCCAGTGACCGACCATGCCCTCGGCGGCCCAGAACGTGAGATACGCGTCGAGATCGAGCACGGCTTCGATGGCTGCCCGGCGCTGCGCGTCGGTGAAGGCGGTGTCCACGAGCGCGGCGGTGAGCGCGTCGACCTCGGTCCAGTCCTCCGCCGCCATGTCGTCCTTCGCCTCGATCGTGTTGCGCCACGGCTCGTTCACGGAATGGTCGGGCGCGGACGGAGTCTTCAGCCAGAAATCGGAGAGCGTGCCCTCGTACAGCTTGCCCGTCTGATCGCCGAACACGCGGCCCAGGAACGGCTCCTTGATCGACTCGACGTTCACGTACAGGAGCCCGTTGACCGGCGTCTCCACCACCGCGCCGTCCAGCGTGTGAACGGTGACGCGCGCGAAGTTGCAGCGCGGCGCGGGCACACCCGCCTCGGCCATGAACTTGTAGGAAAGGCAGGTCTTCACGTACGAGGCGTCCTGCACCGAGTTGTTCAGCGTCATGCGATCGAGACCCTCGAGACGCTGGCCCGAGACGAACTCGCCGAAGTCGAGCTTCAGCGACGGCTTGGTGGTGGACGCCGAGCCGACGAAGCCCTTCTTGCGGATGCCCACGTCGACGAGCGGCTGGCCCTCGATCACGACGTCCGCCGGGAAGAACGTGTAGGGATTGGGCCAGACGGCGTCGCCGCAGGTGGTCGGGATGAACATGGCGAACAGGTCGCGCACCTGATTGCGCATCACGTCCCAGTCCGCCTTCTGCATCGTGATCTCGATCTCGAGCAGACGGTCCGGGTCGTACCAGAGCGCTTCGGGATCGCTCGGCAGCGCGGCCGCGGGACAGACCGGCTCGATGCCCGGCGCCAGGCCGTCGACGGCGCGCTTGGTCAGCGACGCGTCCGCTACGGTGCACGCGCCGTCATTCACGACGCCGCACTTCTCGGGCGCGTCGACGTCGGCGAGCTGCGCGGCCAGCTTCTCCCGGAGGTGCTGGCGATCCGCCGCATCCACGTCGCCGTCGTCGTCGACGTCGCCGCACTCGCAGGCGTCGCCGATCCCGTTCGCGCCGCCGCCCGCGACCCCGCCCGCGTCCGCCTGGCTCGCGTTCGCCTCGCCCGGACAGTTGTCGTCGCACAGCGTGCTCGCCCCGCCCGTGCAGGGCGCGTCGCCGGCGATGCCCGAGCGGTCGCCGTCGTCGGCGATCCCGTCCGTGTCGCGGTCGGGGATCGGCAGCCCCAGCCGCAGCGCGGACAGGTCCTGCACGATCAGCCCGCCGCCCCAGACGTTGGGCGCGCTGAACGAGCTGCTCTTGCCGTCGTTGTACGACTGCGAGCAGCGGTCGACCAGCGCGCTCGGCGCCGCCTCGAGCTTGAACACCTCGCGGCCGTTGACACCGACCGCTGGCGGGTTGCAGCCGGTCCCCGGATCCGGCGCGATGCCCTCGCCCGCCGGGCCGAACACCAGCGCATCCGACGCGTCGCGGATCGTGAGCTGCCAGTTGTCGTTCGAGACCGGGAAGCTGTTCGGCATGATGAACTCGGCCGAGCCGCCGTCGATCGCCTGCACGCTTATCGTCCAGTCGCCGTTGGTCGGGTCGTAGCTGGTGTCGCTCGCGACGTCCTCGGCCACGCTGATGAGGGTGCCAGCGCGCAGGTCCGACCAGAGCGGGCTCTGGCTCAGCACCAGCTCCTCGTTGCACACGCCGTCGTCGCAGATCTCCAGTGTCCAGCCGCGCGCATCGAGGTGATCCGCGACGACCACCAGCTCGAACCAGTCGCCGCCGTTGCCGAGCACGCGGCCGAAGGCGGGATCGGCGGCGAGCTCGCCGTCCTCGTCGGCGTCCACGGTGCCGCCGTTCAAGTAGCTCGACGCCGAGACGGCGTTGAACTCGTTCAGGATCATCTGCGCAGCGCGCACATCCGTGGCGAGGAGTGCGAGCACTCCGATCAGGAGTCGGATCTGCATGGGGTTCCTATTCCGGAGCCGGGCCCGGGAACTGCTCGCGAAGCAGGCGCTTCAGCACTTTTCCGCTCGGGTTGCGCGGGATCACGTCGACGAAGCCGGCGGCGCGCGGCTGCTTGAAGCGCGCGAGCTTGCCGTTGCACCAGTCGAGCACCTCGCGCTCGGTGAGCGTCGGATCGTTCTTCACCACGACCGCGAACGCGGACTCGCCCCACTTGGTGCTGGGCTGCCCGATCACCGCGACCTCGGCGACCTTCGGGTGCGCGAGGATCACGTTCTCGATCTCGGCCGGGTACACGTTCTCGCCGCCCGAGATCACCATGTCCTTCATCCGGTCCTGGATGTAGATGAAGCCTTCCTTGTCAATGCTGGCGACGTCGCCGGTGTGCAGCCAGCCGTTCTTGATCGTTTCGGCCGTCGCCTCGGGCCGGTTCCAGTAGCCCGGCATCACGTGCGCGCCGCGGATGATGACCTCTCCCTGCTGGCCGGCCTCGATGTCCTTGCCGTGGCCGTCGACCACGCGCACGTCCGTGTGGAAGAACGCCTTGCCCGTCGAGCCGGCCTTCGCGATCGCCTCGTCCGGTCCGATCAGGCACGCGGGACCGCAGCTCTCGGTCAGGCCGTAGACCTGGTGGATCTCGATGCTGAGCTTCGCGTAGGCCTCGATCAGCGTGACCGGCACCGGTGCCGCGCCGCTCATGATCCAGCGCAGGGTGGAGATGTCGTACTTCTTCGGGTCGTAGGTCTGCAGCATGAAATTCAGCATCGCGGGGACCTTCAGCGCGACGGTGATCTTCTCGGACTGGATCAGCTCCCAGACCTTGGTCGGATCGAAGGCGCGCATCACGACGCTGGTCACGCCGCGGTACACGTTGCCCGTGATCGGCGTCAGCGCGCCCACGTGGAAGAGCGGCAGCGAGACCAGGTAGCGGTCCTTGAAGCGCATCTCGGCGGTGGCGGCGATCGTCATCACGCCCCACATCGCCGTCTCGTGGGTGTGCATGGCGCCCTTGGGCAGGCCGGTCGTGCCGGACGTGTACATGATGTAGAGCAGGTCGCCGTCGCAGGCGGTGACGTCGGGCGATTCGGACGAGGCCGCGCGCTGCAGGTCGTCGTAGGGCTTCGCGAAGCTCGCGCGCGACTCCTCGGCGCCGACGTGCACCCAGTGCACCACGTCCGTGCCGCGCGCGCGCAGCTCGAGCTCGCCGACGGTCTGACCGAACTCGCCGCCGTAGATCAGCACCGTCGCGCCGGCGTCCTTCAGGATGAACTGCAGCTCGTCCGCGACCAGCCGCCAATTCAGCGGCACGCAGACCGCGCCGAGCTTGGCGATCGCGAAGAAGCTCTCCATGAACTCGGGGCTGTTCATCAAGAGCAGCGCCACGCGGTCGCCCTTGCGCACGCCGAGCTCGCTCGCCAGGAAGTTCGCGGTGCGGTTCGCGCGCACGTCGAGCTCGGCGAAGCTGAAGCGCCGGCCCGAGTGCGTGTCGATGAACGCGTCGAGGCGCGGGTTCAGGTGGGCCCGCTTGGCCAGGAACAGTCCGATGTTGTTCTTCATCCCGGTCTCCTTCGCGAGCGCTCATTCTGGCATAGTCGGTTGATGGGCAAGCTGCGGAAGGGCGTGCGCCAGCTCGTGGACGAAGCGAACGCGGAGATCCGCTCGGTCTCGGCCAGCGAGGCGATCGAGCTGGCGAAGCGGGACGACGTGCTGATCGTGGACCTGCGCGATCCGCGCGAACGCGAACGCGACGGCTTCATCCCGGGCTCCTTTCACGCCCCGCGCGGCATGCTCGAGTTCTGGGTCGACCCCGAGAGCCCCTACTACAAAGACGTGTTCGGGAGCGGCAAGCGCTTCGTCCTGCACTGCGCGAGCGGCTGGCGCTCGGCGCTGGCGACCAAGGCGGTCCAGGAGATGGGCTTGGAAGGCGTCTCGCACATCGCGACCGGCTTCAAGGGCTGGGTCGAGGCGGGCGGCCCGGTGGAGCGGAAGGCCGCAGGCTGATTCTGCGGCCGGCCCGAGCCGGGCTCGGAGGTCTTTTCCCCCAACGCCGCCGAGTCGGAGTATGATCGGGGCGGGAAGGGGAAGCAGCATGATTTCGAAGGGTTTTCTGCGCGCTCGGCTCGTCCTGGCGCTGACTCTGGCTGTGCTCGCCGGACCTGCCTTTGCGCAGGGCAACTACACGCTGTTCGAGAGCGGACCGGTCAGGCCGCTCGCGCTCTCCGCGGACGGAGCGAAGCTGTTCGTCTGCAACATCCCCGACGGGCGGCTCGAGATCTTCGACGTCACGGCCGCGGGTCTCGCCCACTCGGGCTCGGTTCAGGTCGGAGTCGATCCGGTCGCCGTCGCGGTGGCCCCGAACGGCCAGGTCTGGGTCGTGAACCACATGTCCGACAGCGTCTCGATCGTGGACGTGCCGACCCTGCGCGTGGTGCGGACGCTGCTGGTCGGCGACGAGCCGCGCGACATCGTGTTCGCGGGCGTGGGCAACACGCGCGCGTTCATCACCACCGCGCGCCGCGGCCAGGCCCGACCGCAGGTCGATCCCAACGACCCCGACGAGGCCACCGACGATCTGCTCGCGCCCGGAATCGGTCGCGCGGACGTGTGGGTGTTCGAGTCGACGGCGCTCGGCACGAGCCTCTCCGGCGACGAGCTCGCGATCGTCACGCTGTTCGGCGACACCCCGCGCGCGCTCGCCAAGAGCCCAGACGGCTTGACCGTCTACGCGGCGGTCTTCCACTCCGGGAACAAGACCAGCGCGGTGACGGAGGGCGTGCTGCCGACGCCCGGGCCGCTGACGGACGCGCCGGCGCCCGTCCCACAGCCGCCCCTGCCGGCAACCCAGGGGACGCTGCCCGCTCCTCAGGTCGGGGTGATGCTGCAGCAGGTCGGTGCGACGACCTGGCGCGACGTGAACGGCGTCGATCACAGCAATCTGGTGCGCTTCTCGCTGCCCGACTACGACGTGTTCGCGATCGACGCGGACGCGCCGGCGGCCTCCCTCGCCAACGGCGGCGCGGTCAACGCCGAGATCGCCGGCGTCGGCACGGTGCTCTTCAACATGGTGGTGCACCCGTCGAACGGCACGGTCTACGTGTCGAACACCGAGGCGAACAACATGGACCGCTTCGAGGGCGACGGCCCGACCACGCTGCGCGGCGAGCTGCACCGCGCGCAGATCTCGCTGATCAACGGCGGCGTCGCGCAGCAGCGGCGGCTGAATCCGCACATCGTCTACACCGACCTGAACCCGCCGGCGTGGGTGAATGCCTCGAGCCTCGCGATTCCGACCGACATGGCGATCTCGGGCGACGGCTCGACGCTGTACGTCGCGGCGTTCGGATCGCGCAAGATCGGCATCATCGACACGCCGTCGCTCGCGCTCGCGCCCGGCTCGCCAGGCGCGTACGACCCGAACGATCCGAGCACGAGCGCCCACGTGGAGCTGTCCGCGGGCGGCCCCGGCGGGGTGGTGCTCGACGAGGCGAACGACCGGCTCTACGTGCTGACACGCTTCGACAACGCGATCTCGATCGTCGACACCAACACGCAGACCGAGACCGCGCACCTGCCCGTGCACAGCCCCGAGTCGTCCAGCATCACGAACGGCCGGCGGTTCCTCTACGACTCGAACTTCTCGTCGTCGAACGGCGAGGCGTCGTGCGCGAGCTGTCACGTGTTCGGCGACTTCGACAGCCTGGCCTGGGATCTCGGCGACCCGGCCGGGTCGTGGTCACCGAACAACAACCCGTTCGTGCGGCTGAATCCGCCCGCCCAGAACTTCGCGATCGTCGGTCCGGTGCTGAACTCGCTGGTGCCCGGCAGCGTCGTGCCGGGCAACGTCGACTTCCACCCGCTCAAGGGCCCTATGACGACGCAGACGCTGCGCGGCATGGACCACGGCGGGCCGATGCACTGGCGCGGTGACCGCTCCGGCGGCACGGCGCAGAATTCGCCCGGCTACGACGGCACGCCCGGCGCGCTCGACGAGACGCTCGCGTTCCAGGCCTTCAATCCCGCGTTCGTCGGCCTGCTCGGCCGGCAGGCGCAGATCTCCGCGGGCGACATGCTCGCGTTCACCAACTTCATCCTGCAGGTGCAGCTGCCGCCCAACCCGATCCGCGCGCTCGATCGCTCACTCACGACCGAGCAGCAGGCGGGGCTCACCTTCTACAACGGCCCGATCTCGGACACGCTCAAGAACTGCAACGGCTGCCACACGCTGAACGCGGCTCAGGGCTTCTTCGGCAGCGACGGGAAATCGACCTTCGAGGGCGAGACGCAGCACTTCAAGGTCGCGCACCTGCGCAACTCCTATTCGAAGGTCGGCATGTTCGGACAGGCGACCTTGGTCGGAACCGGAAATCCGACCGATCCGCAGGTGCGCGGCTTCGGCTACCTGCACGACGGCTCGATCGCCACCGTGATGAACTTCCTCGGGTCGGGAAGCGCGACGAGCGTATTCCAGTTCCCGGACGGCGATCCGCAGCGCATGCAGGTGACGCGGCTGATCATGGCCTTCGACACCGACATCGCGCCCGCGGTCGGCCAGCAGGTCACGCTGACGGCGGACAACGACGCGCAGCCGGACGTGACGGCGCGCCTCGCCGAGCTGATCACGCGCGCGAGCACGGACTACCCCGATCCCGATCGGCCGGTGAACAAGGACTGCGATCTGGTCGTGAAGGGGCGCATCGGCGGCGAGCCGCGCGGCTGGTGGATGAGCTCGAGCGCGCCTGCGATGTTCACGCCCGACGTCGACGGCGCGCCCGCCGTCTCGGACGCGAGCTTGCGCGCGCTGGTCAACACCGCCGGGCAGGAGCTCACCTACACCTGCGTTCCGCCGGGCTCGGGTACGCGCCTCGGCATCGACCGCGGCGGCGTCGGCGAGGGCTCGCAGCCCGACAACATCCGCGACGCCTCGCAGTGCGGCGACGTCACCGAGGACGGCGTCGCCACCGGGCTCGACGTCGCGGCCATGCGCGGCTGGCTCGCGGGCGCGAGTACGCCGGCGGCGCTCGAGAAGTGCAACGTGAACGGCGCGAACGGCAACGCGCCTGCGAACTGCGACGTCGCCGACGTCGCGGCGCTGCGACGCGGGGTGGCGCTGCTCGGGCCGGCGCTCACGCAGGGCTGCGTGCTCTAGGGCGTCTCGGCTTCGAGGCTGAAGCGCACGCGGGCGCGGACGTCGCGAGACGACGCGCCCGCGCGCAGCTCGAACTCGCCGGGCTCGGCGACGAACGCCGAGAGCGTCGGGTCCCAGTACGAGAGCGCGCGAGGCTCGAGCGTGAACTCCACGGTCGTTGTCTCGCCCGGCTCCAGCGCGATCTTCGCGAAGGCGCAGAGCTCCTGCTCCGGCCGCGCGAGGCGTGAGACCCGATCGCGCACGTAGAGCTGCACGACCTCTTGTCCGGCGCGCGTGCCGGTGTTTTTCACGTCGAGCTCGACCTCGACCCGCTCGCCGGGTGCCACGCGGTTGCGCGCCAGACGCAGATCGGTGTAGTCGAAGCGCGTGTAGGAGAGCCCGTGCCCGAACGGGAACAGCGGCTCGACCTGCTTCGTGTCGTAGTAGCGGTAGCCCATGAACAGGCCCTCGCCGTAGACGACGCGGCCGCTCTCGCCCGGATAGTGCAGGAACGCGGGCGTGTCCTCGATGCGGCGCGGCCAGCTCTGCGGCAGCCGCCCGGAGGGGTTCAGGTCGCCGAACAGCACGTCGGCGAGGGCGTTCCCGCACTCCTGCCCGGGGTACCAGAGCTGAACGACCGCCGGCACGCGCGCGAGCCAGTCCATGCGGATCGGCGCGCCCGCGTTCACGACCACGATCGTGCGCGGGTTCGCCGCGCTGACGCGCTCGATCAGCTCCACCTGGCGGCCGGGCAGCTCGAGATCGGCGCGGTCGTGGCCCTCGCTCTCCCACTCGTCGTTCAGTCCGACGACGACGATCGCGGCGTCGGCGCCGGTCGCGCAGGCCACCGCGCGCTCGAGCAGATCGGGCGGGGTCGCGGGCAGGCAGCCGACCTTGAGCCCGCCGAGCATCGGCCGGCCCTCGTTCGAGTACTCGACGGTGAGCTCGATCGCGCGGCCGGCTTCGAGCGCGACGTCCGCGCGAACCTCCGCGCTGCCCAGCCCGAAGAACGCCTCGCCCGGGCGCGGATCGGTCCAGTTGTCGACCGCTAGCACGCCGTCGACGAAGAGCCGGCTCTTGCCCGCCGAGACCAGCGAGAAAGTGAACTCGCCCGATTCGCGCGGAGTGATCCGGCCGCCGAGTCGCACGCGGAACGCCTTCGGGTCGACCTCAGGTGCGAACGCGCCGAGCCAGGTGAAGTATGCGTCGCGAGACTCGCGCACCAGCGCGGGGGCGCCCTCTGCGACGGGACCGTTCCAGTACTCGACGCGCAGCGGACCGTCGAGCAGGCGCGCGCCGAGCGAAGGCGTGGTCTTGTGACTCGTGCAGCCGGGGGCGAAATCGATCTGCACGCCCGCGCCGGCGCGCGCCCGGATTCCGTCGAGCGCCGACACGACGTAGTGTGGCCGCACGCGCGCGCTGCCGCCGCCCTGCACGACGCTGTGCTCGGCGTTCGGGCCGATCACCGCGATTCGGCGCAGCTCCGCGGGCTCGAGCGGAAGCGCGTCGTCGCTGTTCGCAAGCAGCACGATCGCCTCGGCCGCTGCGCGCCGCGCGATCGCGCGGTGCTCGGGCCGGTCGACCGCGCGCTCGGGACCCGCGTGCGAGCCGTCGAGTGCGCCGGTGCGGTGCGCCAGGCGCAAGAGGCGCCGGACCGCGTCGTCGAGCACATGCGGCCCGACCTCGGACTTGCGCACGGCGTCGACGAGCTTCGCGCCCAGGTGGATGCCCGGGCCCGGCATTTCGAGATCGAGCCCCGCGTTCGCCGCTTCCGCGGTGCTGTGCGTGCCGAACCAGTCCGAGACCACCAGCCCGTCGAAGCCCCACTCCGTCTTCAGCAGCTCGCGCAAGAGCCACGGGTGCTCGCCGGCATACACGCCGTTGAGCTTGTTGTAGGCCGACATCACCGACCACGCGCCGGCCTCACGCACGGAGGCCTCGAACGGGACGAGATACAGCTCGCGCAGCGCGCGCTCGCCGACCTCGGACGAGATCGACATGCGCTCGAACTCTGAGTCGTTCGCCGCGAAATGCTTGGCGCACGCGGCGACGCCGCGACGCTGCAGACCGCGGATGAACGCCACGGCCGTGCGCGCGGATAGATGCGGGTCCTCGGAGTAGCACTCGAAGTTGCGGCCGCCGAGCGGCGTTCGGTGCAGGTTCATGGTCGGGCCGAGCAGCACGTTCACCGACTTGGTGCGCGCGTCCTCGGCGATCGCCGCGCCCACGCGCTCGACGAGCTCGGTGTTCCAGGTCGCGGCGAGCGCCGTGCCGCACGGGAACGACGCCGAGCTCGGCCCCTCGGCGAGGCTCGAGCCGCGCGCTCCGGACGGCCCGTCGGAGAGCACGAGCGCCGGAAGGCCGAGCCGCGGAATCGGCCGCGTGTGCCAGAGATCGGCGCCGGCCGTGAGCGACGCCTTCTCCTCCAGGGTCAGCTGCGCGAGCAAGCTCTCGACGCGCCGTGTCTCGTCGCTCACCCCGCGCAGCGTATCACGACGGGAAACGGGCGGCGGAGGGCTCGAGCTCGACGCGCAGCGCGTTCGTGACGAAGGCGACGGCGTGGTAGAAGCCGGCGAGCAGCAGCAGCTCGACGAGCTGCGCGCTCTCGAGCTCCGCGGAGAGCTCGGCGAAGAGCGCGTCGTCGACGTCGGCCGAATCGTGCAGCGCGTCGCACAGTCGCAGGATCGCGGCGTCGCGCTTCGCGAACAGGCCGTCGGGGAGGAGCGGCGCGCAGGTCGCGCGCACCTCCTCGTCGGAGAGCCCGGCGCGCTTGGCGAACACCGTCACGTGCAGGCCCCACTCGTACTCGGAGCCGCAGCGGAAGCAGGTGCGCAGGATCGCGAGCTCGCGCTCGCGCAGGCACAGGCTCCCGCGGTCGAGCAGCGAGCCGGCGAAGAACTTGCGCAGCACGCGCGGATTGTGCGCGAGCGTGCGGAAGAGCAGGAGCGGCGGAACGCCGGGCGGCATGAAGCGATCGAGCTGCTCGGCGACATCGTCCTGATAGGGAGCGTCGAGCGGGGCGAGACGGGCTTCGCGCATGGGACCTCCGCGGTGCTACGATGGCGGTAGCTTACCGCTACTGAATCAGTAGCACAAGGAGAAGCCTGTGGCAGTCGCTCGCCCGGGACGTCCGGTGCGCGGCTCGCGCAGCGGCCGGCCGATCATGGCCGCGCTCGATCTGCTCGGCCGGCGCTGGGCGCTGCGCGTGCTGTGGGAGCTGCGCGACGGCGCGCAGACCTTCCGCGAGCTGCGCGCGCGCTGCGACGAGGTTTCGCCGACGGTCCTGAACCAGCGCCTCGCGGAGCTGCGCGAGGCGGGGATCGTCGCGCACGAGGATGGCTCGGGCTACGCGCTCGGCCCCGACGGACGGGCCCTGCTCGAGGCGCTCGCGCCGCTGCACGCCTGGGCCGCGAACTGGGGACGAAGACGCGCCTAGAATTCGCCGCGTCAGCCGGCCTCTTCGAGCACCTCATCGATCACGTAGGTGCCGCTGCGCGCGTCCTTGTGGATCACGATCAGCTTCTGCTTCTGGGCGTCCTCGAGCAGCCGGTTGAACGAGCGGTAGCCGTGGTACTCCTCGTTGAAGCCGGGGTTCTTGCGCTTCATCGTCTCCTTCACCAGCGACGAGTGCGCCTCGCGATTGTCGCGCAAGAGCGCTTCCGCCGATTCGAGCAGGAGATCGAACGCCTCGCGCTGCTTCTGCGGCACCGTGCTCTTCGCCTTGGGCACCGAGACCTTCTTCTCTCGCTCGACGGTCTTGCGCACCAGGTCGTCGTAGTAGATGAACTCGTCGCAGTGCTCGATGAACATCGGCGACGTGGAGTTCTTCACGCCGCAGCCGATCGTGTGGCGGTTGTTCTCGCGCAGCTTCGCGACCAGCGGCGAGAAGTCCGAGTCACCCGACACGACCGTGAACGTGTCGATGTGCGGCTTGGTGTAGGAGAGCTCGAGCGCGTCGACGACCATCTTGATGTCGGCGCTGTTCTTGCCCGTGAGCTTCGAGCCCGGCATCTCGATCAGCTCGACGCCCGCCTCGTGCAGCGGGCGGCGGTAGTCCGGGTAGCGCGTCCAGTCCGCGTAGGCGCGACGCGTGACCACGTTGCCCTTCTCGATCATGCGCCGCAGCACCAGCTGCACGTCGAACACCTTGTAGCGCGCGTCGCGGCAGCCGATCGCCACGTTCTCGAGATCGATGTAGACGGCGATGTTCTTGGTCTCGGCGGCGGAATTGGCCATGGGTCTCCTGACAGAGGGCCGGCCGAGTTTACACGCGCGCGCGCCTGCCGGGTAATCCGGGTCACCGACCGAAGACCCCCGTTGCGACGCCGTTGGGTCGGCCTTCGATGAGCTGGAACCCGTTTCATTGGAGCCGGATCACCTGGACGATCGGGGTCGCGCTGTTCTGGGCACCCTATTCCGCGACCCCGCCGCGGCCGCGCGCGCGACGACGCCCGCCGATCATGCGTGCGGGCTGTGGCGCGTTCTCGCAGTCGGATGAGCCGTGCTTCCGGTCGCGCTACGCAGACCGTCGGCGGGCCGCGCTTCAGCCTTCGGAGACCGTTCAGAGGCCCGATCACAGGCCCGGAGAGACCCGATCGTTCGCCGGGAAAGACGTTGCAGAACACCCCCTGCCGGAACCCAATCGGCGAAACGGCGCTTGTTCTTCCTATCCCTGCGCAATGCGCGCTCGTCGCCAAAGATCCGCAACTGGATCACCAACGACGAGCGCGATGCGCGCGCTAGCTGTCAGCCACCGCCTGCGGATTGGCAGTCGCGGCACACGAGCGCTTCGGGGCGCGCCCGCAAGCGCGCGAGCGCGATCGGTTCATCGCAACGAATGCAGGCTCCGTAATTGCCAGCTTCGATGCGGCCGAGCGCGGAGCGGATCTGCTGGAGCTGCAACGTGGCGCGGTCGCGGCGTGCGATGGCCATGTGTTGCTGCTGAAGCGCATCGACGCGACTGAGCCGTCCGATCGAGAGGTCCAGATCCACCGGCTTGGCGTTCGTCGTGGAGTCCGAGAGGCCCTGCGCGGCTTCCGCCTCGGCCTTCTCGAGCAGGCTGCGCAGCTCGGCGAGCTGTGCTTGCGTGAGGTGCACGTCCATCAGATCTCCGCTGGTCCACCCAGACCCGAATCGATCGCTGCATCGCGCAACCCGCGCAGAGTACCAAGTCAGGCTCTACGCGAACACGCGGGCCATTGCGAGCAGCGCTGGTTGGCGTTGCGCTCGGTGCCCGCGCGTGTCGCGTCCGGTGCGGAGGGGGGGTTGGCTGCGTCCGGGCGACCGCGTCCGCGCCAGCATCGACGGCCTGGGCACTCAGGAGTTCCGCATCGGACCGGCGCGCTCTCCGTAGTCAGGCCGGCGCGAAGGCGGCCGCCGCAACCGCCGTGTCCATGAAGTCGCGGAAGCGCGACCAACGGCCGTTCCGCAGCGTGATCACGTGCACGAAGTCCGACTCGATCACGCCGCCGGTCGACTTCGCGGTCAGCCGCAGATGGCCCGTCACCACCACCTTGTCACCGCGCGCGATCATCTCCTGCGGCTCGAAGACGTGGACGTCGACAGAGCGAAGCACCGTCTCGAAGAAGCGTCGCGCTTCGTCGACGCCGCGATAGTGACCCGCGTAGGGGATCGCCTTCGGGCCGTAGAACTCGATCACGACGTCGGGCTCGAGCAGCGCGAGAATGCCGGGCACGTCGCCCGTGCCGAACCGCGCGAAGACGGCCTGCACGGTTTCGAGATTCCGTTGCTCCATCGAGGACTCCTTGCGGCGAGCGACCATCGGCAGTTCCACGCAGCTGTGTTGCAGGAGGGTCGCGGTCTGCGGGACGCGCGGCGCCTTGCCGCGCTCGAGCGCGTCGAAGCGGTCGAGCAGTGCCTCGACCAGACACTCGACCTCGAGCGTCGCGAGCGGGGCGCCGAGGCAGTAGTGCACGCCCAGGCCCCACGTCAGGTGGCGCGCGGCGTTCGGCCGGTCGAGCCGGAGCTCGGTCGGCGCGGGAAACTCGCTCGGATCGTGGTTCGCCGCGGCGTAGAAGAGCGCAACCCACTCGCCTTTTCGGATCTCCGCCTCGCCGATCCGCACGTCGCGCGTCGCGACGCGGAAGAGCCGCTGCGCGGGCCCCGAGAGGCGCAACGTCTCGTCGAGGAGCTTCGGGATCAGCGCGCGATCGGCGCGCAGTCGGGCCTGGAGATCCGGCCGGCCGAGAAGCGCGTCGAGTACGTTCGCCGCGAAGTAGGTCGTCGTCTCGCTGCCCGCGACGACCAGCGTGAAGCAGAAGCGCCAGACTTCCTGCTGCGACAGGCGCTGGCCGTCGAGCTCGGCGGTGAGCAACGCATCGAGCAGGTCGTCGCGCGGCGCAGCTCCGCGCTCGAGCGAGGTGGCGCGGTCCGCCACGACCGACTGGAAGTACGCGACCATCTCGATGTTCGAGCGGTTGCGCTCTTCCGGCGTGAGATCCGCCGAGAGCATGAAGGCATTCGACCAACGCTTGAATTCCGCGCAGTGTGCCGCGGGCAGACCGAGCAGGTGCAGCATCACGCGCGTCGGCAGCTCGGAGGCGATCGTCTCGACCGCATCGAACTCGCCTTCGGGAAGCGCGGAGAGCAGCGCATCGAGCATCGCCATCATCGCCGGGCGCAGCTCACGCACGCGGCGCGGCGTGAACGCGCGGCTCACGAGCTTGCGCACGCGCGCGTGCTCGGGCTCGTCCTGGTTCACCAGCACCAGCGTGGGAGCGCTCGTGGCCTGTTGGAAGCTCGCCGACGAAAAGCCCGCGTGGTCGCGCGCCGCGGCCGCGACGTCCTCGTACTTGAGCAGCGCCCACGCGCGCACCGGGGCATCCTGACCGGGCACGGTCCCGGGTGGCCAGTCGCTGTAGCCGAAGATCGGCGAGCGCTCGCGCAGCGCCGCGTAGTAGGGATAGGGATTCGCGATCACGGCCGGCGTCGCGAGCTGCTCGGGCCGGATCGCTTGCGGATCGGGTCGATCAGAAATAGTGTCCATTGGACGGTTTTTGCAGGGAGCCAGGGAAATGTCAACCCGTAAGACGAAGTCCGGCGCGATCACGCCGGCCGCGCGCAGCTTCCTCGAGCTCTTCTATCCGGTGCATTACAAGATCGGGATCGAGATCGAGGACGCCCTTCGCGACGGCGAGCTCTCCCGCCACCAGGCCGCGATCCTGTGGCTGATTCGTTCCGAGGGCGAGCACGGCAAACGCCTCAGCCGCAAGCGCATCGAGCGCTCGCTCACGCGATTCTTCGAGCTGCAGAGCTCCGCGCTCTCGAAGGCGCTGCGCTCGCTGGCGAAGCCGCCGCTCGGGTTGATCGAGCTGGTCGAGAACGCCGCCTCGGGCCGCGAGAAGGAGGCCGTGCTCACACGCCGCGGCGAGCAACGCATCGAGCGCATGGTCGAGAAGGGCCGCGCCTTCATCCAGACCATGGTCGATCGGCTGACGCGCGCCGAAGCCGAGCGCGGCGTCCACTTCCTGTCGCGCGTCAGCGCGATCATCGACGCGCTCGACGACGAAGGCGAGCTGCCGCGCGCGCGGCGCCGGACCCCGCGCGCCGGCTAGACCAGAAGCCCGCGCACCGCCCCGACGATCTCCGCCGCGATGCTGAAGTGCCCGAACGCCGCAGCTTTCAGAGGCCGTTCAGAGGCCCGATCGTTCGCCGGGAAGGACGTTGCAGAACGCCGGCGCTCGTGCTCTGGTGGAGCGACCACTACACACGCCTGCGCGCCTACCAGATCCTCGCGGACGAGAAGCCGCAGGTCTTCGTCGAGAACCCGGTGCTGCTGACCTGGATGCCGATGCGGCGCACCTTCACGCGGCGCTTCGGGTTCGACCCGCTCGCGAGGATCGAGGTCGGCGACCCGAGCCAGGTCCCGCTCGTCGCGCAGAACATCGCGCGGCAGGCGCGCCTGCCGGTGATCGTCTTCGACGCGCCCGGGGCGCCGAACACCGACCCGGCGCGCGTCGCGCAGAACCGCTGAGCGGACCCAGCGGAATTGCGGCGGACGGAGCCGGTATGCTCCGCCGCGTGCGCATTCTGCGGGCCCTTCCCGTCCTCGTCCTCCTCGCGGCGCTCGCCGCCTTCGCGCGCGAGCCCGGCGCCCTCGCGGGCTTCCCGCTCGACGACGCCTGGATCTTCCGCGTCTACGCCCGGGCGCTCGCCCACGGCGAGGGCTTCGCCTACGACGGCGCGCGCCAGGAGGCGGGCGCCACGAGCCCGCTCTGGGTCGTGGCGTCCGCGCCGGCGGAGCGCCTCGCGCCGCTCGGCAGCGGCGCCGTCGTGCTCGGGGTGAAGGCGATCGGCGCGCTGCTCGCGCTGGCCGCGGTGCTCGCCGCCTTCGCGATCGCGCAGAGCGTGAGCGGCTCGGCGCGCGTCGCGGCGCTCGCGGCCTCGCTCTTCGCGCTCGAGCCGCGCGTCGTCTTCTCCGCGCTCTCGGGCATGGAGAACGCGCTGCTCGTGGCGCTCTGGACCGGCGCGCTCGCCGCCTGGCTCGCGCGCCGCCACGCGCTCGCGCTCGGCCTCTGGGCGCTGCTCCCCGTGACGCGCCCCGAGGCGCTCGTCCTGCTGCCGATCGCGCTGCTCGTCTGGCTCGACTGGGTGCGCCGCGCGGGCTTCCGCCCGGCGCGGCTCGCCTGGCTCGCCGTCGCGCTGCTCCCCGCGATCGCGTGGTCGCTCTTCTGCCTGCACGCGACGGGGCACGCGCTCCCCAACACCTTCTACCTGAAGGCGCAGCCGTTCCGGCTCGGCGCGAGCGAGCTCGCCGTCGCGTGGCGCGCCGTCGGGCATCACGGCCTCGCGCCCGCGTGGCTCGGGCTCGCCGCAGCCGTGGCCTTCGCCGCCTGGCCCTGGCGCGCACGGCCGCCGCGCGCGTGGACGGCCTCGCTGCTGCTCGGACCCGTCGCCTATCTCCTCGCCGTCGCGGGGAGCCGCCACGTCGCCTTCAGCGGCTACTACTGGACCCGCTGGCTCGACCCCGCCGGCGTACTCGCGATGCTGCCCGCCTGCATCGTCGTGGCGTCGGGCGTGGTCGCGCTCGTCGAACGCGCGCGGGGCGCGCGCAGCGGGGCGCGCGCGCCGGCCGGCGAGCAGGCGGGCGGCGCGACGCTCCGGCTCGCGCTGCCGCTCGCGGGCCTGGCCGCGCTCGGCGCGCTCGCGTCGGTTCCGCACTCCGTCGAGGCGTGGCGCGTGCGCCGCTTCCACCTCGGCTCCGACTCGCGCGCGATCGACGCGCTCAATGTCGCCGCTGGGCGCTGGATCGCCGCGCACACGCCAGAGCACGCCGTCGTCGCCGTGAACGACGCCGGCGCCATCCGCTACTTCGGAGCGCGGCGCACCCTCGACCTCGTCCGCCTGAACGACGCCGACGTCGCCTTCGGCCGCATCTCGCGCGAGGCTGCCCTGCTCTCCGCCGACTGGCTCGCGATCTTCCCCGGCATCTTCGGGCCCACGCCGCTCGCCGCGCCGATTGCCCTGCGCTTCGCCCCGCGCACGAGCTTCCAAGTGTCGGTGGAGGAATACACGGTCTGCCCGTGCCCCGAGCAGACGGAGCTTCGGATCTACGAGCGCAACACCGATCGGTGACGGACCTCACGCTCCAGCTCGAGCTCCGGAGCGTCGACCTCGAGCGCCTGCGCCGCGCGCTCGAGCTCGCGGTCCTCGGCGCGGGCTTTCTGTCTTACCGGTATTGCCCTGAGTGCCTACCGAAAGCGCGCGGCTACCAAGAGTCGGTGAGGGTGGCCCGCCAAGAATCCAGCCCCACGTCGCCGGTCCGCGCTCGGGGAGCAGCGAGAGCCCGTCGCGCCAGGCGGGAGTCGGCATGGGCGGCATTCTGCCCGAGCCGGCGGGTGCGGGCCCGATGGACGCCAACTCGGCCTTCGCTAGCCTCGCTCGCGACGTGACGCCCCCGATCGATAGCGACTCGCGCAGTACGCTCGCAGTGATCGCCGTCTTCGCGCTCGCGGTGCTCGCGTACCTGCCTGCGCTCTGGTCCGGCTTCGTCTGGGACGACCACTACCAGATCACCGACAACGTGCTGCTGCGCACGGTGTCGGGCCTGGCTTCGATCTGGACCGATCCGAGCGCGCAGCTCCAGTACTACCCGCTCGCGAACTCGAGCTACTGGCTCGAGTACCGGCTCTGGGGCGCGGCGCCGCTCGGCTACCACGCGGTGAACCTGGTTCTGAACGCCGCGAACGCCGTTCTCGTCTATCTGCTCTTCGCGCGACTCGGTATGCGGGCTGCGCTCTTCGGCGCGCTGGTATTCGCGCTGCACCCACTGCAGGTCGAGTCGGTGGCGTGGGTCTCCGAGCGGCGCAACCTGCTGTCCGGTTTGTTCTATCTGGCGACGCTACTCGCCTGGCTGCGCCACCTGGACACGCGCCGCGCCGCGCCCTACGTCGCCGCGCTCGCGAGCTTCGCGCTCGCAATGGCGAGCAAGACGGCCGTCTGCACGCTGCCCGTGGCGATGCTTGCGTGGGTGTGGTGGCGCGCCGGCCCGACGGTGCGCCGCGACGCACTGCGCGTGGTCCCGTTCGCGCTGGTGGCCGCCGCGGGCGCTGCCCTCACGATCAGCGTCGAGCACGCCTACTACCGCGAGCCTTCCGCCGCGGCGCTCGGCCCACTCGAGTCACTGCTCGTCGCGAGCCGCGCCTTCTGCTGGTACGCGCAGAAGCTCGCCGTGCCCCTTCCTCTGATGGCGATCTATCCGAGATGGGAGGTGAACGTCGGCGCGCTCGAAGCGTGGCTCTTCCCGGCCGCCGTGGTCGCGCTGTTCGGCGCGCTCTTCGCGCTGCGCCGGCGCATCGGGCCGGTGCCGCTCGCGGGAATGCTGTTCTTCGGACTGACGCTGTCACCGACGCTCGGCTTCGTGTCGTTCGGCTATATGGGTTACAGCTTCGTGGCCGACCGGTTCTTCTATCTCGCGTCGCTCGGGCCGATCGCGATCATGAGCTGGGGGCTTGGAATCGGCGCCGCTCGCCTCGGCACGCGCGGGCCTGCCGCGCTCGCCGCCGCCGCAGCGTTCGCCGCGCTCGTGCTCACACCGATCACCTGGACGCGCAGCCGGGTGTTCGAGAACGACGAAGTCTTCTGGCGCGATAGCCTGGCGAAGAATCCCACCGCCGTGGGCTACAGCGCGCTCGGGCAGGTGCTGTTCGAGCGGGGAGAGTTTCCGGGCGCGGCCGATCACTTCCGCCGCTCGCTCGCGCTGAGTGAGAACTTCATCGCGCGCGGGCGGCTGGGCGTGACTTATCTGGCGCAAGGATTGCCCGATGAAGCGTACGCAGAGCTCGATCTTGCACTGACTCGACTTCGATCGGAGCTGCATCTGCCGCAACACGAGGCGCGGCTCTTGTTCTTCCTGGGCAGCGTGTTCTGGGAGTACGGCGGCGTGGACTGGCCGCGAGCGATCGCGTACTGGGAACAGGCGCGCAGCGTCGATCCCGGCCTGCGCGAAATCGACGACTGGCTCGAGCGCGCGCGCGACCGGCAGCGCGCCGAGCACGGCGCCGACCGCCCGCCTTCCTAGGCCGGCGACGCCAGCGAGATCAGGCTCGCTCGAACGTCCGTTGCCCTTCTCGATCATGCGCCGCAGCACGAGCTGCACGTCGAACACCTTGTATGTTCTTGGTCTCGGCGGCGGAAGTGGCCATGGGTCTCCTGGCAGAGGGCCGGCCGAGTTTACACGCCACCCGGCACGCGCGGTATGCTGCGGCCGTCGAAAAACGGAGGAAACGCGATGGTGGGGAAGCTCTCGGGCAAGGTGGCGCTGGTGACCGGCGCGGCGTCGGGGATCGGACGGGCGAGCGCGCTGGTGATCGCGAGCGAGGGCGCGCGCGTGGCCTGCGCCGACCTGAATGCCGAGGGCGCGGAGGCGGTCGCGAAGGAGATCGCGCGCGCCGGCGGCGAGGCCTTCGGCCTGCGCCTCGACGCCTCCGACCCGGCCGACAACACGCGCGCCGTCGAGGCGATCGTGAAGCGTTACGGGAAGCTCCAGCTCGCGCACCTGAACGCGGGCATCGCGGCCACCTCGAACGTGCTCGAGACGACGCTCGAGGAGTGGAACCAGGTGCTGGCGGTGAACCTGTCGGGCGTGTTCTACGGGCTGCAGTCCGCGGCGCGCGCGATGCGCGACGCCGGCGGCGGCTCGATCGTGATCACCTCGTCGGGCGCGGGCCTGCGCGGCGGCGCCAACATGGGCACCTACTGCGCCACCAAGCACGGGGTGCTCGGCCTGATGAAGTGCGCGATGGCCGATCTGTCGCCGCACAAGATCCGCGTGAACGCGGTCTGCCCGGGCGTGATCGACACGCCGATCCTCGGGCCGCTCCACCACAACAAGGAGTTCATCGAGGGCATCCTCGCCCGCGTGCATCCGATCGGACGCGTCGGCCAGCCCGAGGAGGTCGCCCGCGCGGTGGCGTTCCTGCTCTCCGACGAGGCCTCGTTCATCACCGGCGTCCCGCTCAGCGTCGACGGCGGACTGAACGCGACCTTCGGCGGCTTCGCGACGCCCGGTGAGAACCCAATCTGAGCGGGACCCGGGCCGCGCGGACGCGGCCCACCCGCACTTCGCTCAGCTTCGCTTCGCTGCGCGCGCGCTACGCGCGCTTGCGGGCCGGCCGCGAAGGCGGCTTCGCGGCCGGCCGGTGCGTTCAGCTCCCGTAGTTCAGCTGACCCGGCGCGAGTGTCCCTTCCAGTACGGCTCGCGCAGCTCGCGCTTCAGCACCTTGCCGCTCGGGTTGCGCGGCAGCTCGGCGATGAAGTCGACGCTGCGCGGACGCTTGTAGCCGGCGAGCTTCGCGCGGCAGTGATCGACGAGCTCGGACTCGGTCGCGCTCGCGCCGGCGCGCAGCACGACCACCGCCTTCACCGCTTCGCCCCACTGCGCGTCGGGCACGCCGATCACCGCGGCGTCGGCCACCGCGGGGTGCTGAAACAGCACGTCCTCGATCTCGCGCGGGTACACGTTCTCGCCGCCCGAGACGATCATGTCCTTCACGCGATCCTGGATGTAGACGAAGCCCTCCTCGTCCATGATCGCGGCGTCGCCGGTGTGCATCCAGCCGCCGCGCAGCGCCTCGGCCGAGGCTTCCGGCAGGTTCCAGTAGCCGCGCATGAGCTGCGGGCCGCGCACCAGGATCTCGCCGATCGTGCCGCGCGCGACTTCGCGCTCCTGCTCGTCGACGATGCGGATCTGCGTGCCCGGCAGCGAGCGCCCGCACGAGAGCAAGAGCTCCGGCTTGCCCGCCAGCGCGCGCAGGTGGTCGGCGGGCAGCAGGAACGTCGCGGCAGCGGTGGTCTCGGTCATGCCGAAGCCCTGCGCGAACTCGCAGCCGAACACGTCGATCGCACGGCGCAAGGTCTCGACCGCGATCGGCGACGCGCCGTAGATGATGAAGCGCAGCGTCGGATAGGCGCGCTTCGCCACGTCGGGTACCGCGACCAGACAGGCCTGGATCATCGCCGGCACCAGCGTCGCCCCGACCAGCGCGTCCTCGGCCAGCGCGCGCACGACCTCGGCGGGCACGAAGTCCTCGTGGATGTCGAGCGCCCCGCCCTGCCGCACGATCCAGAAGCTCGCGACCGCGGCGGCCGCGTGGTACAGGGGCGCGACGATCAGGTAGCGCTCGCCGGGGCTGATCGGCGCCACCGCCGCAAGCTGCACGATGTTCGCCGTCACCGCCCTGTGTTGGAGGACCGCGCCCTTGGGCCGGCCGGTCGTGCCGCTCGTGTACATCTGGTAGGCGTCGTCGTTCTCGTCGACCTCGCGCGCGGGCGGAGCCAGCGGCTGGCGCGCGACCCAGGCCTCGTAGTCGTCCCAGCCCGCGCGCGCGGGCGCGTCGAGCGCGAAACAGCGCTTCACGGACTTCAGCTCGCCGCGGATCGGATCGATCGCGTCGACGAGTGCCCCGCGCGCGAACAAGAGCTCCGCGCCGGCGTCGTTCACGATGTAGCTCCACTCCGGCGGCGCGAGCCGGAAGTTCAGCGGCACGGGCACCGCCCCGGCCTTGGCCGCGCCGAAGTAGAAGATCGCGTACTCGGCGCAGTTCTTGGCCAGGAACGCGACGCGCGTGCCGGGCGCAATCCCCTCGGCGACGAGCGCGTTCGCGATCTGGTTCGCGCGCGCCTGCGCTTCGCCGTAGCGGATCTCGCGGCCGGCGAAGAAAGCGAACGGGACGTTCGGCTGCTCTCGGGCGTGCCAGTCGAAGTAGTCGTGGAGTCGCATGGCGAGATTATGCACGCCGCGTTGTTGTAGTGTTGCGAAATGGAAGCGTTGCGCGCCGAGGTCCGGGCCTGGATCGAGAAGAACCACCCCGGCGATCCGGGTTTCAAGCTTCCGCAGAGCCCGCTCGAAGTGGCGGACGACCGGCAGTTCGAGTGGCTTCGCGACTGGCAGCGCAAGCTCTACGACGCCGGCTACGTCGGCGCGGAGTGGCCGCGCGAGTACGGAGGCTTCGGGCGCGAGCGCGGCGCGCAGCGCGTGATCGACCACGAGCTCGGCCGCGCACGGGCGCCGTTCCTGCTCAACATCGTTGCGCTCTCCTGGGCCGGTCCGATGATCCTCCGCTACGGCACCGAGGCGCACAAGCGGAAGTTCATCGCGAAGCTGCTGCGCTGCGACGAGATCTGGTGCCAGGGGTTCAGCGAGCCGGGCTCGGGCAGCGACCTGGCATCGCTGCGCACGACGGCGCTGCGAGAAGGCGACTCCTGGCGGATCGACGGCCACAAGGTCTGGACCACCCTCGGGCGCTACGCCGATTGGTGTATCCTGCTCGCGCGCACGGATCCCGCGGCCGTGAAGCACGCGGGCATCTCGTACTTCCTGGCGCCGATGAAGACCCCCGGCGTCGAGGTGCTGCCGCTGGTGAAGATGACGGGTGAGGGCGGCTTCAACCAGGTGATCTGGAATTCCGCGCGCATGCCGGCGGACGCGCTGCTCGGGCGCGAGGGCCAGGGCTGGGAGCTCGCCACCGCCACGCTGCAGTTCGAGCGCGGTGCGGCGGAGGGCTCGGCCGGCGGCTCGGGCGGAGCCTCGGAGCAGGTCGCGCGCGTGGCCGCGCTCGCCCGTACACTGGGACGCGACGCGGACCCGGTCGTGCGCGACCGGCTCGCCGGCTTCTGGATCCAGGAGACGGCCATCCGCGCGAACGCGCAGCGCTCGCGGAACCCGGGACTCGTTTCCGATCGACCGGAAGCGCTGCCGCTGATGCAGAAGCTCACGAGCACCGAGCAGGCGCAGGCGCTCGCGGACTTCGCGTGCGAGCTCGAGGGCGACGCCGCGAGCCTGTGGATCGGCGACCCGGAAGCGCTCGAGAACGCGGAGTGGCAGCGCTCGTACATGAACTCGTTCGCTGGCACGATCGCGGGCGGAACCAGCGAGATCCTGCGCAACATCCTCGGCGAACGGGTGCTCGGGCTCCCGAAGACGCGATGAACGCGCACATCCACTACGAAGAAGAGCACGCGCTGATGCGCGCCGAGGCGAGGCGCTGGCTCGACGAGCGCTTCGCGATCGCGCGCGTGCGCAGCCTGGCCGACTCGGCCGAGGGCGAGGACCCCGCAGACTGGAAGGAGCTCGCGAGCCTGGGCTGGCTGGGTCTGGTGATCCCCGAGAAACACGGCGGCGCGGGGCTCGGCGCGACGCATCTCGCGGTGCTGATGGAGGAGACCGGCCGGCGGCTCCTGCCCTCGCCGCTCCTGCCCTCGACGCTGGCCGCGCTCGCGCTCGTGCTCGACGGCAGCGAGGCGCAGGCCTCGCGCTGGCTGCCCGCGATCGCGAGCGGCGAGACGCGTGCGGTGTACGCGAAGTCCGCGTCGATCTGGGGCGCGGAGTGCGCCGACGCGTTCGTCGTCTCCACCCGCGACGGCGTCGAGCTGGTCGAGCGCGGCGCGGCCGCGCTCTCGATCACGCCCGAGCTCGTGCTCGACCGCACGCGACGCAGCGCGCGGGTGACACGAAACGGCGTCGCGCTCGCGTCGGGGGAGGCCTCGGCGCGGCTCACGGCCTGGGCGTGCGTCGCGCTGGCCGCGGAGATGGCCGGCGGCGCCGACGCGCTGCTCGCCATGACCGCCGCCTACGCCGCCACCCGCGAGCAGTTCGGCAAGCCGATCGGCTCGTTCCAGGCCGTGAAGCATCCGCTCGTGAACGTGCTGATCGGCGTCGAGTCGCTGCGCTCGCTGGTCTACGCCGCGGCCAGCGCGCTCGACGTAGAGAGCGCCGACGCCGAGACGCTCGCGCGCATGGCCAAGGCGCAGGCCTCGGACGTCTACGTGTTCGCGGCCGCGCGCGCGGTGCAGCTCCACGGCGGCTTCGGCTTCACGCTCGATTGCGACGCGCACCTGTACCTGAAGCGCGCCCAGACCACGCGCCCCGCCTTCGGCGACGCCATGGCGCAGCGCCGCTGGCTCGCGACGCGCCTGGCCGACCCGACGCCGGCTACGCGTTAGTCTCGCGCCGCGCGAACTCGACGAACGAGGCCGCGTCCGAGCCCAGGTCTCGGCCTGTCGGCGCCTCGCGCAGGGCGAGCGCAGCCGTGACGAGCGGCGCCCACTGCGGGTGCTCGCGCATCGTCCAGCGCGCGGCTTCCGGCTTCGAGGCCTGCGTGCCCGTGCGACACGCGTGCAGCGCGCGGCAGATCGTCAGCACCGCGTAGGCGTGGAAGCCGGGCCGATCGGACTCACCGATCCAGACGGGCCAACCGCGCAGGTGCGCGCGCACCGCCGACACGAAGTCCTCCGGCGTCGTCGGGGCGATCCACGCGCTCACCGGAGGACCGAACAGCGCGACGCCCCGCTCGCGCACCAGGTGCCAGTTCAAGAGCCACAGCTCGCCGGACTCGCGCAGGTGCAGCGGCTCGCCCGGGCTCACGAAGGCGAGCGTGTGCCCGTTCGCTCGGGGCTCGCGCAGCGCGGCGAGCGGCGCGAACAGCGCGTCGATGCGGTCGTCCCAGGCGGGATGAGCGCGCACCAGCGCGCTGTGCCAGGCATCGATCGCGCCGAGACGCGGCGCGACCTCGCGGGTGCAGGCGACCAGCAGATCGACATCACTCCGCGTCGGGTCGAAGTCGCCGAGCACCGCCGAGCCGTACAAGTACACGCCCGCGAGCGCATCGCCGAGTGCGCCGTGCAGACCCTGCAGCGCATCGCCGAGCAGCGCATTCACCTCGGCGTGCGGCGTGGCGGCCACGGCGCTAGCGCTTGCGCGCGTCGGCCTTGTCGAACGCGCGCATCAGCTCCGCATGTCGCGCCTCGATCGCGCCCCGGTAGTGCGCGTGGGTGACGATGAACGCATCGTTCGCGCGCACGCCCTCGAGCACCGCTTCTGCGATCGCCTCCGGCGGCTGCATCTCGTCGGGGTGGACCATGCTGCCGCCGAGCACCAGCTCCACGTCCTCGCGCGAGATCTTCGACCTGCCGAGCTCCGCGGGGCGGTTCCGCTCGCTGTGCAGGATCTTCGTCTTGACGCCGCCCGGACACAGCACCGAGACGCCGATGCCGTGCCGCGCGAGGTCGCGGCGCAGGTGTTCGGAGAGACCGACCACGCCGAACTTCGCGGTGCCGTAGATGCCGACGCCGGGCGCCGCGAGCAGCCCCGACGTCGAGCCCGTGTTCACGATCTGCTTCTTGCCCGGCTGCGCGAGCATGCGCGGCACGAACGCGAGCACGCCGTGGATCGCGCCCCACAGGTTCACGCCGAGCACCCACTCCCAGTCGCGCGGAGTGCGCGATTCGAGCGCGCCCATCATCAGCACGCCCGCGTTGTTGCACAGCACGTGGCAGGCGCCGAGCTCGGCGTAGGTGCGCTCGGCCAGCGCCTCGACGGATTCGAGCCTCGAGACGTCGGTGCGCACGGCCAGCGTCCGGCCCTGGCCATGGGACATCGGCCCGCGCGCCGACCTCAGGTCACGCAGCTCGGCCGCGACCTGCTCGGCCGCCCCGAGCTCGATGTCCGCGACCACCACGTCCATGCCCTCGGCCGCGAACGCGCGCGCCAGCGCCGCGCCGATCCCGGAGCCGCCGCCCGTCACCACCGCCACCCTGCCCGCGAGATCCCGCATGGCGCCGTTGTAGCACGACGTGAGAGAATCGAAGCTCGTCCACCGACGCTACAGGGAGTCCCCCGATGAAGGCCGCCGTCATGCGCGCGTTCAATGCGCCGCTCCAGCTCGAGGACATCGAGATCAGCCGGCCCGGGCCGCGCGAGGTGCTGGTGCGCACGGTCGCGACCGGCATCTGCCACAGCGACCTGCACGTGATCGAGGCGGGGCTGCCGGTGCCGCCGCCGCTCGTGCTCGGTCACGAGCCCGCGGGCATCGTCGAGGCAGTCGGCGCCGAGGTCACCCACGTCGTGCCCGGCGACCACGTGATCGGCTGCTTGTCCGCCTTCTGCGGCAACTGCGAGTTCTGCCTGTCGGGCAAACCGAACCTGTGCGGCGGCGCGGCCACCCTGCGCAAGCCGGGCGAGCCGCCGCGGCTCGCCAAGGGCGCGGAGACGATCAACCAGTTCGCGCACCTGTCGTCGTTCGCCGAGAAGATGCTCGTGCACGAGAACGCGCTGGTGAAGATCCGCAAGGACATGCCGCTCGACCGCGCCGCGCTGATCGGCTGCGGCGTGACGACCGGGCTCGGAGCCGCGCTCAACACCGCGCAGGTCCGCGCGGGCAGCAGCTGCGCCGTGATCGGCTGCGGGGGCGTGGGCCTGGCCGCGATCCAGGGCTGCCGGATCGCCGGCGCGAGCCGGATCATCGCCGTCGACACGCAGGCCTGGAAGCTCGATCTCGCCAAGTCGCTCGGCGCCACCGACGGCGTGAACGCCAAGGAGAGCGACGCGGTGATGCAGGTGCAGGGCCTGATCCCCGGCGGCGTCGACTACGCGTTCGAGTGTCTGGGCTCGAAGCAGACCGCGTCGCAGACCTTCGCGATGGTGAAGAAGGGCGGCACGGCGGTGATGGTCGGCGTGGTGCCGATCGGCCAGATGATCGAGATCCCGGGGCTCGACCTCGTGCTCTCGGGCAAGAAGCTGCTCGGCTCGATGATGGGCGACAACCGCTTCCGCACCGACATGCCGCGCTACGTCGAGTTCTACCTGTCCGGCCAGCTCAAGCTCGACGAGATGATCTCGGCGCGGCTGAAGCTCGACCAGGTGAACCACGCCTTCGACGAGATGCGCAAGGGCGCGGCGGCGCGCAGCGTCGTCGTGTTCGACGCCTGAGATGCCGTCGCTGGCGATGTCGCGCGCCGAGCGCGAGGCCTTCCTCGCGGCGGTGCGGGTCGGCGTGATCAGCATCGCCGACGACGGTCGCGGCCCGCTGACCGTGCCGATCTGGTACGGCTACGAGCCGGGCGGCGAGCTCTGGATCGTGACCGATCGCGAGTCCCGGAAGGGCAAGCTCCTGCTCAAGGCCGACCGCTTCAGCCTGTGCGCGCAGACCGAGACGCCGCCCTATCAGTACGTCTCCGTCGAGGGCCCGATCGTGACGCTCGAGCGCGCCGAGCTGGAGCGGCACACGCGCGTGTTGGCGCACCGCTACCTCGGCAAGGAGGGCGGCGACGCCTACGTCGCGGCGACCGGCGCGGGCGACGAGTCCGACACCAGCATCGTGGTGACCATGCGTCCGGAGCGCTGGCTCACGGTGGACTACCGCAAGGCCTACGGCGGCTGAGCGCAGCGAGCCTCCCGGCCTCCGTGGCCGGTTGCATTGTGACACGTCGAATGCCATAACAGCTCCCGGATGGGCGCGCTTTCGATCTGGCTGACCGCAGGGCTCGTGTATGGGGGCTTCCGCCTCTGGTACGACAACCTGCGCGGCAAGCTCCGCGCCGACGAGATCGAGCGCTTCGTCGACGCGCTGCGCGGCACCCCGGGCGCGGAGGTGAACGACCTCGACACGATTCGGCGCTTCTTCGAGGCGGACGACGGCCGCGAGTTCTACATGCTGAACCTGGTCAAGATCGCGCCGGGGGAGGTCCCGCATCCGAAGACCGGCACGCCCACGCGCGCGGGCGCGCTGATGCGCGAGTACGCGCGCGGCTTCCTGCCGGTGCTGATCCGGCGCGGCGGGCACCCGGCGCTGCACGCTGCGAAGGTCGGTGGCTACATCGACGCCTGGAACGTTCCGCCCGATCCCGGCTGGACCCTCGTCGGGCTGACGCGCTACCGCAGCCGCCGCGACATGGCCGAGCTCGCGACCGATCCGCGTTTCACGGTCGCGCACCCGTTCAAGCTCGCGGCGATCCCCGTGACGGCGTCGTTCCCGACCCGGCCGGGCTTCGCGCTCTCGCTCGGCCCGCGCGTCTGGGTGGCGCTCGTGCTCGCTTTGATCGCCGCGCTGCTCCAGCTCGCCGTGCGCTGAATCCGTCACCCGCCGCGAGGAGCCAACGTGTCGTTCCTGCCTCCCTCCACGAACTTCCAGTACGCGGGATCGAAGCTCGCCGCGCGCTTCCTCGCGCTACTCGGCGCGCTCACGATCGCGCCGGGCCTGGTCCACACCTTCCTGCCGGACGGCGGCGCGGGCGTGATCGCCGGCATGGACCTCTCGGGCAACGGCGCGAGCGTGATCGGCGTCTTCGCTTGGGCGGGCGCCACGCAGATCGTCTGGGGCTTCGCGCTGCTCGTCGCGGCGCTCCGCTACCAGAGCCTGGTGCCGCCGCTGCTCGCGCTCGTCGTCGTCGAGCGGACCCTGATCGCGCTGAACCTGTGGCTGCTCAAGGCGCCCGAGAGCGGCCGCCATCCACCCGAGGCCTACGCGACGCTGATCGCGCTCCCGCTGATGGTCGGCGCGCTGCTGCTCGCGCTGCGCGCGCCGAAGGAGAGCCCGTGACCGAAGAACGACCGCGCGCCGGGGTGCTGCGAACGCCGGAGTCGCGCTTCGAGAAGCTCGTGGGCTTCCCTTGGAAGCCCACGTACTTCGACGTCGAGCCGGGGCTGCGCATGGCCTACGTCGACACCGGACCGCGCGCCGCCCGCGAGACCCTGCTGCTGCTGCACGGCGAGCCGACCTGGGGCTACCTGTATCGCCAGATGATCGGACCGCTCGAGGCGGCGGGCTTTCGCGTGGTGGTTCCGGACCTGATCGGCTTCGGCCGCTCCGACAAGCCCGTCGATCCCGCGGCCTACACGTACTCGCAGCACGTCGCTTGGGTGACTCGGCTCGTCGAACACCTCGACCTGCGCTGCGCCACGCTCTTCGGTCAGGACTGGGGCGGCTTGATCGGCACGCGGGTGGTGGCGGAGAACGAGCACCGTTTCGCCCGCGTCGTGCTCTCGAACACGGCGCTGCCGGGCAAGCGCATGCCTGGCATCCCCGGCGTGCAGCGACAGGGGCGCTTCGCACCCGAGCTGCTGAAATCGGCGTTCGGAATCGACTGGCGCGACGTGCTGGGCGAGGACGACCGGATCGACGCCGACAAGGTGCACGCGCTGGTTCGCGCCGGCGCGCCGCTCTACTTCCTTTCCTGGCGGATCTACAGCCAGGAGGTGCGCGAGCTGATCCCGTCGAAGATCGTGCCGGGCTGGTGCCTGCGCGGGCTCTCGGCCGACGCGCGCGCGGCCTACGACGCTCCCTTCCCTACACAGGCGTACGTAGCCGGCGCGCGGCGCTTCCCGCTGCTCGTGCCGATCACCGCGGACGACCCGGAGCGCGACAAGTGCGAAGCGGCCTGGGCCGTGTTCGAGCGCTGGCAGAGGCCGCTGCTCACGCTCTGGGGCGAGCTCTGCCCGTTCACGCACGCCGATCTCGGTCGCTCGTTCCAGAATCGGGTGCCGGGAGCGCAGCTCCCCGGGCTCGAGCACAAGCGCTACGCCGCCAGCCACTTCAGTCAGGAGGACGTGGGCTCCGAGCTCGCGGCCGAGATCGTCGAGCTGGTACGCCGCTTCCCCGCCGGGCCCGACGAGTAGGAGACCCCTACCCCGGCTTCGACAGCGAAACCCGCGTCTCGTCCGGCTCCGCGAGCTCGGTTCCGAGCGCCCGGGCGAGGTGATCCCGCCGAGCCTTCTCGGTTCCGGCGATGAGGATGGTTCCCTCCCAGTGTGCGAAGCCCATCTGCCGCGCGAGCTCCTCTCGCTCGGCCTGCGCCGTCGGCAGCGCGCGCCGTTCGACCGCGATGTCGACGACGATCCAGGACTGAACCGTGCCGCGGCCGGCGGTCACGCTGTACGCGATCCCCGTGCGTTCGAGCAGTGCCTTCGCGATTCTCTCGGCCGCTTCCAGCGACGTCATCGACCGTCTCCTCTGCACAGTCGAGCTTCGGCGTCCGTACGCGCCTGCTTGACCGCCGGAGATCCGACGCGCCGAAGTCATTTGACTCACTGATATCAATGATTGACTTGATCCCGCCTGCGAAGCCGCGAGCGCTTCAAGAACTCGTCTGGAACACCGAAGGTGTGAGCATGGAGAACGACGACTTCACGCTCGGCGGATTCGCGGACCCTGGGATCGCGACGCGCTACGTGGCTCGCATCCAGGTGGTCGCTCGATTCGGTGACCGCGCGCTCGAAGGCTCGATCGTCGATCTTTCGAACAGCGGAGTGCGGCTCGAGATCCCGCACATCGTGGTGGCGCCAGGGACGCTCGTGCGGCTCGAGCTGCCCTGGTTCCCCACGGACCCACCCGCGTCGATGCTCGCGAAGTACGTACGCCGGACGGAGAACGGCTGCGCGCTGCGCTTCTCCGACCCCGACCCGTTCCTGCGCGTCTTCGTGAAGCTCGGGCTGCTTCAGAGCGAATCCACCGCGCAGCCGCGCGCCGCGGCTTCCGGCACGCGCTTCTGAGCCCTCTTCAGCCGGCGGTCGAGCTCTTCGACTCCGAGTGAGCGGGCGTCGCCGCTCCACCCTCCACGAGCCCGGCGCCGCGTGCTTCGCGGATCTTCGCGACCGCGCTTCGCGTCGACTCCTGGCACAGCTGGTAGTCCACGAAGCTGCGAATCGCGCCGAGAAAGAACTGGTTGAGGCTCATGTCGAATACCAGCGCGACGTCGGTCGCATCCTCGTAGGCGGCTCGGGTCATGCGCAGGCAGTACTGGACTCGCTCCGTCTTCATCTCGATTCCTCCCTCGAACGTTGCGCGCGCGCGCGACCGATCGCGCCTTCTCCACGCGCCTCGCGAATCTGTTTGACGGCCGACGAGACCACCCGCCGCGTCAGCTGCGTGTCGACGTACTCGTTCACCGCGGTGGCCAGCCACGCGCTCAAGCTCAGGTTGAACACGCGGGATAGATCGAGGGCGTCGCGGTAGAGGTCCTTCGGAAGTCGGCCCGTGAAGTCTGCCCAGCTCTCATCCATCACAACCACTTCATCGGCGTCTGCATGCCGAGCATTAGAGGAGGAGCGCCGAGCGAGCCTGCGATCACAGAGTCAATGATTGATTGGAGTCACTGACTTTCTGATATCAGTATAGCAACGCTAGAATTGATTCGTGGTGCCCAGCGCGGGTTCTCCACCGTTGGCGACGAGCGGAGGCCTCGCCTGCCTCGCCGGCTGCGATGCGACGCCGGATCTTCCCCTCTCGCCGCCACTACGGCGAACGCGATGGACGGAGCTACCGGCGCCGTGCAGCGCCGGCTACCCCGCGATTCGATCCGTCTCCGCGACGTAGCCGTGCGCCAAGCCCGCCTGCCGCGCTTCGCGCGCTTTGGCAACGGCAGCTCTCGTCGCTTCTTGCTTGAGCTGGGATTCGACGTATTCGCACACCGCCGTCAGCAAGAGCTTGTTCAAGCTCAAACCGAAGACTGCGGCCACATCGAATGCGTCTGCGTAGACCGAGCTCGGCAGCCGAAGGCAGTACTGCTTCATGAACCCCCCACCATTCTGCACAGGGTAGCGGCTCTGTGTCTCGTGGATGTTGGGAAATACGTGGGATTTCACGAGCGCTGCGCGCCGTACGCACGTGCGAAGCGTTGCGCCTGCTGCTCGAGCGGACCCATGCCGAGCTCGGCCGCGAGCTGAGCCGCGGTGGATGCGTCCGTCAGAGCGCCCCGATCGTCGCGCGCGTCGTCGCGGCACTGGGCTCTCGCGCGTGCGCGGTCGAGATACGAGCGCGCGAGCTCTACCCGAGCCCCCGACGCGAGGGCGACCTCGATCGCGCGGTCGAATGCAGCTTCGGCGGCCTCGAATCGACCGCTCTGGACTGCGCAGCGCCCGAGCAGTCGCGACAACGAGAACGACCACCCTCCCGAGAAGAGAAAGCCGTGTGCCAGTGCGACCTCCAGGGTGCCCTCCAGCTCGGAAATCCGCTCCCGCGCACCGATCTCGCAGGCGACCTCGGTGAGAGCACAGATCGACGGCAGCACGAATCCCGATCGCTCGCCGAGCGGCGCTTGGCCGACGAGCTGCGCGAAGGCGCCGGTGTCGATGTCCCCAGGCGACCGATAGGACCTGACCAACGTGCGGAACACCGCCGCGAAGAACCGCGCGGCCGAGCTCTCCTCTGCGAAGGCCTGACCGGGCTCGAGCAGCGCTTCGGCTGCAGACTCCGCCTGTTCCCACGCACCGCGCTGTGCGGCCGCACCGGCCCGCACGACTAGTGCCCAAGCGCCTGCCCATGGAAAGTAGGCCCGTTCGACGGGCGCGAGCGCGGCGCGCGCCGCCGTCTCGGCGGCGGAGAAGCCTCCCATCGCGAGCTCGAGCGACGCCTCTTGTGCGAACGAGTGCGCGAGCAGCGCGAGATTGTGCGCCCGCCGAGCCTGGGGCTTGGCGTTTTGGATGCGCTCGCGGGCCTCGTCGAAGCGGCCCAGACACAGGAGAGCGTTTGCGATTCGCGAGCCAGGCATCGTCTCGAGCCATGGATCCCGGGCGCGTCGCGCGTAGACGTCAGCGTCGATCCAGCTTGCCAAGGCCTCGTTCAAGCGCAGCCTCGAGAAGCGCGTGAGCGCCAGAGTCATGCACACGTGATGGCAAACCGCGTCGTCATCGAGACGCTGGGCGAGCGCGAACCCCTGAAGCGCGATCTCCTCCGCTTGCTCCACTCGGCCTTCGCCCCAGGTTCCGACGGCAATCGTGTCGAGCAACAGGGCACGCAGCGCAGGCTCCGACTCGCCCAGCTTGCCCAGCAGCTCCGCGAGCAGCGGCAGATCGTATTCGAGCCCGAATCCGCCGGGCGAGAGGTTGAAGCGCGTACGCGACGAGTACATCATCGCCCAGGCGGTACCGACCTCGTCGCCGGCGGCACGAAAGTCGCCGACAGCCCGTTCGTAGTGGTCCAGAGCCTTCTCGGCATTCGCGGCACTGGACGCGGAGAGCCCCGCGCGCAGATGCAGCTCGGCACGCTCGGCGAAGGAGAAGCGCGCCGGGGCGTCGAGCGCCGCCTCGTAGAACGACAGCGCGTCGAGCCACGCATAGATGGCGGAAGCGTGGTCGCCTGCCCGCTTCGCGTACGAGATGAGGCGATCCGGCTCGACGCGATCCCCCGCTTCGATCAGGTGGCGCGCGATTTCCATGGCGTGCTCGCTCTGATCGCTCGCGTAGTGGTCCTCGAGCACCGTGGCGAGATCACCGTGGATCTCGCGACGACGCTCCAGCGGCGTGGCGTCGCGAAGCACTTCGCGAACGAGTGCGTGCGCGAAGCGGAAGCTGCGTTCCTCACCGACCAGAATTCCAGCGTCGATCGCCGCGCGCAGTGTCGGCATGAGATCCTTCGCGCTTCTGGCGACCGCGGAACTCAATACGGAGAGCCCGAAGCGCTCGCCAATGAAGGCGGCGACGCGCAGCACCTCGACTCCGTCCTCATCCATGCGCGCGATTCGGGAGGCGACTGCGCGGCGGACATCTCCGGGCGCGTAGTCCTCCAACGACTCGGACCGCTCGGTCTCCAACAGCGAGTCGAGGATGAAGAGCGGATTCCCACCCGTGGCCTTCTGGAAGGCGCGCGAGATGAAGCGCGTCGTTCGTGCGATCCCGAGCGCAGCCAGCAGCTCGGCGGTCGCACGCACGCCGAGTCCCGACAGCGAGACCGAGCTGCAGCCGCTCTGGCTCAGGATCCGTTGGAGCGAGACGGCGAGCCGGCTGCCGGGAGGCGGCGGCTGCGCGGTCGCGACGAGCAGAACGGCCGCGCCCTCGGAGCCACGCGCATCGGAGACGTCGGCGGCGAGACTGGCGTACAGATCGAGGGTCGCGGCGTCGGCGTGATGTAGATCTTCGATCGCGATCAACGTCGGCTTGCGCCGCGAAGCCTCCACGATCATGCGCCAGATGGAGCGGAACAGGTCCGCTCGATCGCGGAGGCCAGTGTCGCGCTGCGAGGACGCAAGAGGCCGCGGTTGAAGCACCACCGGCCGCAACAGCTGCTGCAGGATCGCGCCACCGTGGTCGCGGTGCCACCGAGGTGCGTCGTCGTCGCGCTCGAGTTGCAACGCGCTGAGCGCCTGCACGAACGGCAGGTACGGTGTCGGTGAGCCGTCTTCGCAGTAGCCCACCGCGACCGCGTACTCCGCGGAGCTCGGGTGGCGAATCAGCTCCTCCACGAGACGTGACTTTCCCGTTCCGGGGTCGCCGATCACGACGGCGACCCGCGGCCGTCCGCGGGCGACTTCTTCGGCACAGCGAACCAGGTGGCGAAGCTCGCGTCCGCGACCCACGAACGGCATCCGGGGCGCCCGCTTGCCGGGCCCGTGCTCGATCGTCCTGGCGCGTGCGCCCGGCGCAGCTGCATCGCCGTGCACCGACGCAGCGAAGTGTAGGCCGCGACCTCGCACCGTCCGGATGATCGATTGCTGCGCGCCGTCGTCGCCGAGCGCTCGGCGCAGATCCTTCAACGCGCTCGAGAACGCGGCATCGCTGACCGAGACGTCCGGCCAGATCCGATCGAGCAGCTCGGCCTTCGTCACGACCCGATCGCGATGGCTCGCCAAGTAGCAGAGCATCGCGAAGGGTTTGCGGGCGATCGGGACGAGGGCTTCTGCTTTGCGAAGCTCGGTCCCCAGCTCGAACTGCGCGAAGCAGATCGGCTCGACGATCGCGTCGGTCTCGCGTTGTCTTCCGGCGCCGCGTCCGGATCGAAGGCGACGCGGGCGTCTCCGTCTCGCGCGTGCCATTGTGGCGAGTCTAGCCACCGATCGCGACGGAACCGGAAGAAACCTGCGCGTTCGGTGCGTGATCCCTAGTTGCGCCCAAGTTAGAAGCGAGTCGCTTCGATAGCTTCCATCCTTGCCCGCAGTCCTCGCGACCGCGCCACTCGTCGATCGCCGGAAATGCGTGGCGCATGCCAAGATTCGCAACACGGAGATCCGCGTCGACTCCCCGGGTGGCACCGTCGGCGCTGGGGCAAGGGGTTTGGACCGGTCGAGTCGCAGCATTTCCTTCGGAGAGTTCCAGCTCGACTGCGAGCGCGGACAGCTGTGGCGCGCCGACAAGTTCGTCGTCCTGGCGCCGAAGCCTTTGTCGCTGCTCGTCTATCTCGCCCAGCACCGGACGCGCGCGGTGCCCAAGCACGAGCTTCTCGAGCAACTCTGGCCCGACGTCTTCGTGAGTGAGACGGCGCTCGCGAGCGCTCTCAAGGACCTGCGCCGCGCACTCGGAGACGACGGCGCACGCCAGCAGGTGATCCAGACGTTGCGCCGGCGCGGCTACCGCTTCGCCGCCCAGGTCCGCGAGGGCCGGCTCGCGCCGAAGCGCCCCAGCGCCGTCGAGACCTTCGCGGAGTCCGACGGGCCGCAGCCGCCTGCCTTCGTCGGCCGCACCGTCGAGCTGGCCTGGCTGGCCGAGCGGCTCGCCGACGTGGCCCGCGGTCGGCCGCGAGTCGCCCTGCTGGTCGGCGAGCCGGGCGTCGGCAAGTCACGCCTGCTCGAGCAGATGGAGCTCGAGCCCGCCTGCGCGGACTTCGAGGTCGTCACCGGTCGATGTCAGGTCGAGGCGCCCCTCCCTTATCTGCCGTTCGTCGAGGCGCTGAGCGGGTGGCTGCTGCAGAACGACGAGACCTCCGAGCGCATGCTCGGCGACGACGCGGCGGCGGTTCGCCAGCTCCTGCACCCGGACACCACGGCGGCCGGGCCGGTGCGCAGCACGGAGCTCTCGATCGGCGAGCGCAAGCGCGCGGAGCTGTTCTCCGCGATCTACCGCGTGTTCGAGAAGCTCGCGCACCGGCGTCAGACCGTGCTCGTGATCGAGAATCTGCACTGCGCCGACTCCGCGTCGCTCGACCTGCTCGACCACCTGGTCGGCGCGATGGCCGACGCCTGGAACATCGGCCCCCTGCCGCTGCTCCTGATCGCGACCCTGCGCCCGTCGGGCGCCGAGGACCCGCTCGGTCTTGCGGTCGAGCGCTTGGAGCGGGAGCCAATCTGCGATCGCCTGGAGCTCGGGGGTCTGGGCCCGGTGGCGGTTCGCGAGCTCGTGCAGAGCCTCGGTGTCGCATCGATCCCCGCGGATGGATTGCGGGAAATCGCGCTCGAGACGCGCGGCAATCCCCTGTTCATTCGCGAGCTGGTCCGTGAGGGCGGCGCGCGTGCGCCTCGCAGGTCCGCGTCCAGGCGTTTGCACGGTGAGGGCTCGGTCGCCCCGTCCCTTCCGCGGCCGACCCGACTCGGCGCCGCGCTCGGCGCCCGGATCGCGGGTTTGCGGGAGCGCACGCGCGCCGTCCTCACTGTCGCCGCGTTCATCGGCGACCGCTTCGGTCTGCTCGCGCTCGGCGCGGCCTGTCGCATGAGCTCCGAGGCGATCGCCGCCGCGATCTCGGAGGCCGTGCAAGGGGGCTTGCTCTCCGGCGAGCGGCGCAGCTTCCGCTTCGCCCATCCGCTGATGCGCGAGATCCTGCTGAACGCCACACCCGATGCGCGGCGCACCGAGATCCACCGCGACCTCGCGGACGTGCTCGAGGACCTGTACACGAGCGCCAGCGGCGAGCACGCGCTCGAAATCGGGCACCACCTGGTGCAGGCCGGCGACGGCATCGCGCGCGAACGCCTGCTCGACTACGCACGCCGCGCCGCCGACCAGGCCTTCGCCGTCTGCGCCTGGCACGACGCCGCGCGCTTCTACCAGGCCGCGACCCAGGCGACGCAAGGTCTGGCGCCGGAAGAGTGCGCGGTGCTGCACTTCCGCGCGGGACTCGCGGCCAGCCGCGATACCGACGTGGAGTCGTGTCGCCTGCACTACACCCAGGCGGCCGGGCTGTTCGGGGAGGTCGGCGACGAAGCCGGACAGGCGCGCGTGCTGATGTTCCTGCTGCGCGTGCAGTTCACGAGCTCGGCCGCTTCGCGCAGCGCGCCGGTCGACGTCGACGCGCTGACGACGCTGGCGCTGAAGCTCTCCGAGGCCCGCCCCGCGCTGTGCGCGCTGATTCTCGAGACGCTCTCCGAGGCCCACTGGACGTCGGGCGACGCCGCGCGCGCGCAGGAGTACGCGGAGAGCGCGCTCCTGATCGGGAACAAGCTCGACGACGACTCGGTCTGCCGCCACGCGCGCATGGGGCTCGCGCTCGCGCGCTTCTCGCTGCTCGAAGTCCGCGACGCGGTGGAGAGCTGGCGCGAGGAGCTCGACCGCTCGCGGCGCTCCCGCGATCCGTGGCTGGCCAGCACCGCCTGCGCGCGCATCCCGCTGGGACTGCTGCACCTGGGCCGGCTCGACGAGGGCGTCGAGGCGGCGAAGGAAGCCGAGCAGCTCGCGCGCCGCGCGCAGAATCCCATGGATCTGTCGCTCGTGCTCGCGGAGCAGGCGTGTCTCGACGTCGCGCGCGGAGAGCTGGGCTCGGTGGAGAGCTCGTCGCGCGCGGCGCTGCTCGCGATCCAGCGCTCGCGCTATCCGTGGGGCGGACCGTTGGTCGTCGGCGCGCGAGCCTGCGCCACCGCGCTTCGCGGACTGTGGCTCGAAGCCGAAGCGAGTCTCTCGCTGCTCGCCGCCAAGGGTCCGATCTTCGACGAGCCTCCGCAGATGATCCAGCTGCTCGTCGCGGCCTACCGCGAGCTGATCGAGGCCTGGCGCGCGCCAAGCTCGGTCGACGTGACGCGGGTGGCCGTGCTGCTGAAGCTCGTGCACGGAGCCGGCTTCGACATCCGCCTGCTCGGCACGCACTGCGCGCTCACCGAGGCCGCGCTTCGCGCCGGTGCGAACGAGCTCGGCAGCGCGTGCGAGCCGTTCCTGCGCCGCGCGCACGAGCACGGCGTCGTGCTGACCGCCGGCTGGGCCCAGTCGATCCCCCGGCTGCTCGCGGGCTGCGCGAGCGCGGCCGGGCGCGTCGACGAAGCCGAGCTCTGGTATCAGCGCGCGATCGCGTCCGCGCGCACGGCACGCGCCAAGATCGAGCTGGCGAGTGCGCTCGTCGGCCGCGCGCGACTGCGCGCCGAACGGGCTGGCATCGACGACGCACCGCGAGCGCTTGCGGATTCCGCCGAGGCGCTCGCGATCGCGAAAGAGCTCGCGCTGCTACCGCTCGCCAAGGTGGCCGAGCAGGTCGTAGCCGCGCTCAATCTGTAAAGGGGGGACAGAGGATGCCGGGACCGGGGGTGGGTTGCGTCTCGAAGGGGAGCTTCATGCGGAAGCTCGACTTGGTGCTGAACGCGCGCGCGACGCGCGAGAAATTCCTGGACCGCTTCAAGGCGAAGAACGCCGACGGTACCTGGAAGGAGTCGGTTCTCGACATTACCACGGAGATGCTTCCGCTCGGCGCGCAGGAGCGGAGTCACATCGGGCTGCACTGGTTCGACGCGTACAAGAGCTGGTGGCCGAGGCAGCAGCCCGTCGACATCGTCGTGCGTCTGGGGATGATCCAGGCGATCGAGCTGGTGAGCCTGGCCGGCGCGGAGGGCGCGGGCGGCCGCAAGGTCGACTGCTACTGGATGAAGGGCTTCGACCACGTGCACCTCACGTCGCTGGTCTCGCCCGCGCAGGTGACGGTGATCCTGTTCACGCCCGGGATCCCGTTCTCGGACCACATCCCTGCGACCTTCGAGGGCTCGGCCGAGCGGGAGCCGATCTTCACGGTTCGGCACCGCAGCCGCGGGCCGGGCGAGCTGCAGGTCAAACCCGACGAGGAGTTCTGCGAAGTCGTGCAGCCGCTGGTGCCGCGCGACGGCTAACTCGAGAACGCGACGCGAAGCTCGCGGGCGGCCTGCGCGACCGCGAGCTTCGCCTTCTCGATCACATTGCCCATGCCGAAGAAGCCGTGGATCACGCCGTCGTAGCGCGTGACCGTGGTCGGCACGCCTTCCTCGAGCAGCCGCGAGGCGTACGCCTCGCCCTCGTCGCGCAGCGGGTCGTACTCAGCGGTGATCACCGTCGCGGGTGCGACACCGGATAGCGTCGCGGCGCGGATCGGCGAGGCGTACGGATCGGCGGCCTGCTCGGGCTTGTCGAGATAGTGGTGCCAGAACCAGCGCATCATCTCGCGAGTCAGGAAGTAGCCCTCGGCGTTCTCGCGATAGGACGCCGTTTCGAACGCGCAGTCGATCACGGGGTAGACGAGCAGCTGGTGCGTGAGGCGCGGGCCGCGCCGGTCGCGCGCCAGCAGCGCCGTGACCGCGGCGAGGTTTCCGCCCGCGCTGTCGCCGCCCACCGCGATGCGCGAAGCGTCGATGCCGAGCGCGCCGGCGTGCTCGGCGATCCAGCAGGTCGCGGCGTAGCAGTCCTCGGCCGCGGCGGGGAACTTGGCCTCGGGCGCGAGCCGGTAGTCGACCGCGACCACCGCGCAGCGCGCGGCGTTCGCGAGCGCGCGGCAGGTGCCGTCGTGCGAGTCGAGATCGCCGATCACGAAGCCGCCGCCGTGGAAGAACGCCAGCACCGGCAGCGCGCCGGGCTCGCGTTTGCGCGGCGTGTAGACGCGAACCGGCAGGCTACCCGCCGGCCCGGG
The DNA here is from genome assembly GCA_040902485.1 of Myxococcota bacterium. Classification (GTDB taxonomy): domain Bacteria; phylum Myxococcota_A; class UBA9160; order SZUA-336; family SZUA-336; genus VGRW01. The sequence continues at coordinate 154,309 of JBBDXF010000029.1, forward strand.
GATGCTGCGGTTCTCGACGCTGCCGATCGGCTCCTCGGGCGCAGCGACGCGCATCTCGCGCACCTGCGCGCGGAACAGCCCGGGGTCGATAGTCCACGGGTCGGGCATGGTCACGGCCGAGAGCGCGTCGAGCACGAGCTTCGCCTGCGGGTCGAGCGGCATGTCAGGAGCTCCCGATGGGCGAGGGTCTACTTGCCGTGGAACTTCGGGTCGCGCTTCTCGAGGAAGCTCGACATGCCTTCGCGAAAGTCGTGACTTTGGAAGAGCGGCAGGAGCTGCAGGAACACGTGGTGCACGTGGTCTTCGAACTGCTCGGACAGACCGATGCGCATCATGCGCTTGGCCGACTGCACCGCGAGCGGGGCGTTGGCCGCGATCTCGTTCGCCATGTCGCGCGCGGCCTGCATGAGCGAGGCTTCAGGCACGACCTGATTCACGAGCCCGAGCGCCAGACACTGATCGGCGTCGAGCGTGCGGCCCGTGAAGATGATCTCGGCCGCCTTCGCCCAGCCGACCAGCCGCGGCAGGATCCAGGTTCCACCCGACTCCGGCAGCACGCCGCGCCTGGTGAAAGCGGCCGCGAGCTTCGCGCGCGAGCTGGCGATACGGATGTCGCAGCCGAGCGCGAGGTCCATGCCGTAGCCTGCCGCGCCGCCGTTCAGCGCGCAGATCACCGGCTTGTCGAGCTTGTGGAGAACCGTCGGGGGCGCGTCGCGCAGATCGAGCGTCACGCCCAGCGAGCCGCCGCCGCCGATGCCCGTGCCGCGGGTCGCGTCCTGCAGGTCGAGCCCCGCGCAGAACGCGCGACCCGAGCCGGTGAGGATGATCGCGCGCACGTCGCGGTCCGCGCTGGCCGTGAGCAGCTTCTCGGACAGCTCGGCGAGCATCGGTCCCGAGATCGTGTTCATGCGCTCGGGCCGGTTCAGCGTGAGGGTCGCGATCGGGCCGTCCTTCTCGTACAGAAGCTCGCTCACGCGGAATCTCCTCAGCGGTCGGTGGGGGTCGGTCCCCTATCTTAGCAGCGGCCCGCGGGCGCCTGCCGAGCCGCTGGAGTTTCGCCTTGTATTCGCTTATGCTGCGGACATGGTGCGCTACCGGGATCCGATCCGCGGGCGCGGCACGAACGCGGCGCCCCCGAACCGCTTCGAGTCCGCGCGCCTCGAGCCCGACGAAGAGACCGGCTTCGACGACCTCGAAGCGCCCGATCCGAGCACCCAGTACATCGCCGATGCCTCGCGCAGCGCGTTGTCGAAGAACCAGAGCCCGGACGTGGGCTTCGACGTCGGCCTGAACCCGTACCGCGGCTGCACACACGGCTGCCCCTACTGTTTCGCGCGCCCCACCCACGAGTATCTGGGCTATTCCGCGGGGCTCGACTTCGAGACGCGGATCCTGGTGAAGCACGACCTGCCGGAGCTGCTGCGCGCGGCGCTCTCGGCGAAGAGCTGGAAGCCGCAGACGATCGGGATCTCGGGCGTGACCGACGCCTACCAGCCGATCGAGAAGAAGCTGCGCATCACGCGACGCGCGCTCGAGGTGCTGGCCGACTTCCGCAATCCCTGCTCGATCATCAGCAAGAGCCAGCTCGTGGCGCGCGACGCCGACCTGCTGCAGGAGCTCGCTCGACACGACGCGGTGTCGGTCACGATCTCGCTCACCACGCTCGACCCCGAGCTCGCGCGCAAGCTGGAGCCGCGCGCCGCGCAGCCCAACGCCCGGCTGGCGACGGTCGCGAAGCTCGCGCGCGCGGGCGTGCCCGTGGGCGTGAACCTGGCGCCGATCGTGCCCGGGCTGACGGAGCACGAGATCCCGGCGCTGGCCGCCGCCGCCGCGGACGCCGGAGCGAACTGGGCGGGCTGGATCATGCTGCGCCTGCCCTGGGCGGTGAAGGACCTGTTCGCGGAGTGGCTCGAGGCGCACTACCCCGATCGGCGCGAGAAGATCCTGCACCGGATCGCCGACGTGCGCGAGGGCAGGTTGAACGACACGCGCTTCGGCATCCGCCAGCGCGGCACGGGGATCTGGGCCGAGCAGATCGGCGAGCTGGTCGCGCTCGCGCGCAAGCGAAACGGGCTGGACGCGTCCGGCCCGAAGCTCAGCGCGGCCGCGTTCCGCAGACCCGGCACGTCGCAGCTCGCGCTGTTCTGATCAGACCCCGCTGCCTGTGCGCAGCGTGATGCCGCCGTCGACCTTGATCTCCTGCCCGGTGATGTTCTGCGCGTCGTCGCTGGCCAGGAAGCAGGTGAGCTTGCCGATGTCCTCGGGCGTCTGCTCGCGGCCGAGCGGCGCGGCCTGCTTCACCGCCTGCAGGAAGATCTCGCGCGGCGAGAGCTCGCGGAGCTCCGGGCGCGTGAGCTTCAGCATCGTCGCCAGCCCCTCCCACGCGCGCGTCCACAGGAAGCCCGGGCAGATCGCGTTCACGCGGATGTTCGCCGGCCCGAGCTCGAGCGCGAGCGATTTCGTCAGGTGCACCACCCCCGCCTTCGCCGCGCCGTAGGCGGCGAGCTGCGGCGACGGCACCAGCGCGGCGATCGAGGCGATGTTCACGATCGTGCCGCCGCCGCGCGCGCGCAGGCGCGGGATCGCGGCCTTGCAGCCGGCGAAGGTCGTGCGCAGGTTGTTGGCCAGCTGCGCGTCCCACGACGCCTGCGGCAGGTTCTCGAGTCCCGGCCCGCTGGGGATCTCCTCGGGCCGGATCACGCCCGTGCCCGCGCCCGCGTTGTTCACGAACACGTCGAGTCCGCCGAGCACCGAGACCACGCGCGCGGTCGCGGCTGCGATCGCGTTCTCGTCCGACACGTCGGCCGCGATCCCGATCGAGCCTCCGCCGAGCTCGGCCGCGGTCTTCTCCGCCTCGGGCCCGTCGATGTCGACGATGCCCACACGCGCGCCGTCGGCGGCGAGACAGCGCGCGATCCCGGCGCCGATGCCGCGCGCGCCGCCGGTCACGATCGCGATCCTTCCGTTCAGTCTCATGCCGCTGCCTCCTCCGCCGCGCGCGTCTCGGCGGGCACGGCCTCGCGCTCGCGCTCCTTCATGAGCTTCGCGACGCCCGGGCGCAGGATCGAGTAGAGCGCGGGCACGAGCGTCACCGCCGCGAACATGTTGATCGCCATCAGCACGATCAGCAGCTGCGCCATCTCGGCCTGGAAGCGCAGGTTCGAGAACACCCAGAAGCCGATGCCGCCGACCACGGTCGTGCCGGTGAACGTGACCGCCATGCCGGTGGTGCGCACCGCCGTGCGGATCGCCTCGTCGAGGTTGCCCGAGCGCGCGACCTCCTGGCGGATGCGGTCGACGATGTAGATCGCGTAGTCGACGCCGATGCCGACGCCGACCGCCTGCACCGGCAGGGTGTTGATGTTCAGGCCCACGCCGCGCACGGCCATGAACGCGAGCGAGAGCAGCGTCGCCGTGGCGAGCTGCAGGAAGATGATCCCGCCCGAGAGCGCGGAGCGGTACGTCACCGAGTGCAGCACGAAGATCACGAGCAGGATCAGCGAGATGTTCGCGAGGTGGCCGCGCTCGACCTCGTCGTTGATCGCCGCCAGCATGCCGAGCGGCCCGCCCGCCATCACGAACTGCACGCCACGCGTCCACGACTGCGTTGGCTGGTAGACCGGCGCCGAGCCCAGCGCCTTCTGGTCCTCGACCAGCAGATCCTTGGTGTTGACCGCGACCGCGCGGATGCGCAGGTCCTCGTTCTCGAACCACTGGTCGACGTCGTCGCTCTGCCAGTCCGCGAGCTCCTTCGGCCAGCTGAACACGTGTCCGGGGCGCTTGGACTCGGACTCCGCCGCGTACTTGTCGACGGCGGCCTTTCGGAACTCGTCGAGCCACGGCGGCGGGCCGTCCTCGGCTGTGGTCCTCACCTCGAACGGCACGTACTCGCCGCCCTCCTTGCGCAGCACGTGCAGCGTGTGCGCGCGCGCCGGGAGCAGCGGGCCGATCATGTAGTAGACGAAGTCCTTCACCCGCTCGAGGTTCCACCAGGCGGCATCGGGCGCGGCGCGGTTGCCGTCGAGCCGGATCGAGATCGCGCCCATCGGGTTCCTGGCGATGAACTCCTCGGCCACCTCCACCGCGCTCCGGATCGTCTCGCCCTTGTGGTCGGGATAGATCGCGGTCAGCGTCGACGCGCGGCCGTCATTGGTCACGATCGAGGTGAGCGCGCCGGGCGGGCTGTTGAAGCGCAGGAAGATCAGGAGCGCGCGCGCGGACTCGGGAATGATCTCCTGCTTGGGCTCGCCGTAGCGGAACGCGCGGTTCGCCGCGCGCACCAGCGCGACGGGCGAGACCACCGCGACGGCGCCGGTCTGGTGGCGCAGCTCGCGCTCCAGGTCCTGCATCTTGTGCAGCACCTCGGCCTCGCCCGCGGACTCGTTGCGGTCGCCCTCGGCGTAGATCACCAGCGCGTCGGCGCCGCCGAACTTCTCGCCGATCATGCCGGTCGCGACGTTGAACGGGTGATTGGGCCAGAACAGCGGGATGCCGGGACGCGCCTCGCCGATCGTGGACCAGGCCAGCGTCGCGGCGCCGGAGAGCAGGAAGATCGCCAGGAACCCGTACGCGACCACCCAGCGGCCGCGCGGATCGGTGACGTAGTCGGCGATCGCGCCGACGAAGCGCGTCATCAGCGCCGGCGTGTAGTGGCGGAAGTCCTTGGGCGGCGGCAGGTAGCAGATCAGCACCGGGTGCAGGATCTCGACGGTGATGACGATCGCCGCGACCCAGAACGCGCCGAAGATGCCCAGGTCGCGCATCTGCGGGATCGTGGTCACCAGGATCACGAGCAACCCGGCGACGTCGGTCAGGATGCCGAGCGTGCCCGGCACGATCAGCTCGCCCATCGCGACGGCGGCGGCCTCGAGTTTGGCGCGCTGCGGGTCTCCGTACACCGGATAGAGTCGCTCGTAGTCCTCGAAGAAGCGCTCCGCCATCTGCACGGTGTGCGAGACGGCGCGCGCCGTGATCAGCATCGGGATCACGATCACCAGCGGATCGAAGGCGATGCCCGCCCAGCCCGTGAAGCCGGTGCCCCAGATCACCGTCACCCCCGCGGCGAGCATCGGGATCAGCACGCCGTGCCAGCGGCGGAAGTACGCCCACAAGAGCGCGAAGATCGCGAGCACCGCGCCCACCACCGAGAGCCCCATCTCCCAGGCGTGCGCGATCAGGTAGCCGATCGCGAGCGGCGCTCCGGTGACGTGGACCTGGTGCTGGTCGTCCTGCTCGCGCTCGCGCAGCTTCTGCAGGTGGTCGAAGACGGCGCGGTACACCTCGAGGCTGGACAGCCGATCGGTGACGAAGCCGGCCGTGATCAGCGCCGTGGTCTCGTCCTTCGAGACCAGGAGCTGCCGCATCTGGTCCGGCATCAGCTCCAGCGCGCGCGTGCGCACCGCCTTCGCCTGAGCTTGCGTCTCCGGCGGGTCCTCCATCAGGAGCTCGGCCGAGATCGTCCCATCCTTCTCCATCTGCACCACGCGCGCGGTCAGGTGGGTGATCGAGCGGACCGCGTCGTGGTTCACCGGATAGGGCGGGAAGCGGCGGTCGAGCTCGGCCTTGATCTCGGCGCTCGACAGGCGCCTCTCCGCCTCGAGCTGCTCGCGCGCGTGCTTGCGCTCGTCGATGCGCGCGTCGTAGTCCCAGCCGTCGAGCGACTTCGTGATCGCGTCGATCTTCTGCAGCGTCTCGGGCGTCCAGATCGTTCCGTCCTTCACCACCAGCGCGATCGCGACCAGCGTCGAGTTGCCGAACTCGCCCGCGAACTTGGTCTGCGCGTGGATGAACGGGTGATCGGGAAGCTGCGCGCGCGCGTCGCTGCCGATGCGCACGGTCGGGCCGGGCCAGGGATGTCCGAGCGCGGTCGAGATCCCGTTCGCGGTCGGATACAGGAAGAACAGCGTCGAGAGCACGAGCAGGACCGCGATCGGGTGGCGCCGGCGCACCACGAATTTCCCGAAGCGGTTTGTCGCGCGTTCGTTCATCGAGCACTCCAGGCGATGCGCGCGTCGACCGTCCGATGCAGGAAGTGCTCGACCGGGCGGAAACCGTGACGCGTCCAGAAGACCGCGCCCGAGGGGTTCGCGGACAGGTAGTGTAACCCGCAGCGGCGCAGGTTTTCCCGGCGCATCCACGCCAGCGCGTGCTGGAGCAGGGCCGCGCCCACCCCGCCGCCGCGCTCCGTGTCCCGGACCACGCCCTGGAACAGGTAGGCGGTCGACTCGTCGCGCGTCGGCCAGGACACGTAGATGCCCGCGGGCGCGAAAAGCTGCATGCCGAGCGCGCGTCCGTCGCGACAGGCGAGGAAGGTCGGGCAACGCGGCTGGCTCTGCAGCCAACGCGCCTGGCCCTCCTGCGCATCGCGCAGGATGCGCAAATCCGGCAGGAACATGGGGGCGCGCGCATGGAAAGCGCGCTGCTCCGCGAGCAGCGCGAACACCTCCCGGAGGTCCGGCTCGGCGGCTGTGCGGATCTCGAGGTCCGTGCGCGTCGACGTCGCGAGCGGCTCGACGCCGCGCAGCGCCAGCGTGAAGCTGCGCCCGAAGCCGAGCGTCACCCAGGCGTCGTGCGCTTCGCGCTCGCTCGCCAGCACGCCGACGCCGTGCTCGAGAAAGCCGTCCACGACCAGCTCGCCGGCCAGCTGCGCGTAGAGCGCGCGGTACAGGTCGAGCGGGTCCTTGTGTTCGGCGACGGCGTGGCCGGCGAGAGGGATCGCGACCGAGAAGGCGGGGCTGAAGTAAGCCTGCACCGTGTCCGGAGCGCTGGTGCTGGGCTGGGCGAGCAGGAAGCCGGCCGGCTCGGAGCCGCGCGTCGCGAACACCCCCCGCGCGTGCGGGCCTGCGAGCTGCTTCTCGAGCGCGGCTCGACACGCATCGGTGTCGGGAGCGCGCGCGGCCGGATCGTCCGACGCGTCGCGCGCGCGCGCGAAGCGAGCCGCCAGCAACCGCGACGCCGGCTCGAGATCCGCCGCCGCGAGCTCGCGGACGAGCGCGCGCGTCACTTCCCTACCAGCTCCGCGCGTTCGCCGGCGGACGTGAGCGCGATCTCCGCGAACTCCGCCTCCCCGCGCCCGTGCTGGAACAAGCTCACCGCGATCAGCCAGACCGCGACGATCCGCCCGGGCGGCGCGCCGATCGCGCGCGCGTAGTCGGCGTACACGTTGCGCCGTTCGCTCTGCCAGACCCCGAGCCCCTCGCCGCCCGAGCGCACGACCAGGTGCGTCTCGCGCGGGTTCCACTGCGGGATCGGACACGCGAAGTGGGTCTCGACCGGAAGCCCCGCGCTCCAGAACCAGGACAGGTCGCGGCCGTTGTCGAACTCGACCGCGACCGACAAGTAGTCGTGACACAAGAGCGCGTCCTCGGGCCGGCTCGAGGGCAGCGCGGTGACGCGCCAGCGCCAGCTCACCTCCGTGTCGGGTCCGAGCGGAAGCGAGACCGACCGGCGCAGGATCGCGACGTCGTCCTCGGTCTGGCAGCCGATGCTGGGCCGGCCGTCGCGCGGCCGCAGGGTGCGGAAGGTCTCGCTCTGGCCGAGGAACCACAGGTAGTTCCAGCCCGCGGGCCGCACCGCCGGGTTGGCCATGCGCGCGAGCTCGGCTTCGACCAGCGGCTCGCCGGGCGCGACGCGCTGCAGCCCCGTGAGCCCGTCGCGCGCCTCGCCACGCCAGTGCAGCACGAGCGCCTGGACCTCGCCGGTCAGCCCCTCGTAGGCCTCGACCGGCGTCGCGAGCACGCCGTCGGGCGACTTCCACTCACCGTTGTAGATCGCGAGCTCGAGCGCGCCGTCGCGGTCGCAGCGGAAGCTCTGCGTGTCGCGCGTGCCGGTCCAGACCGGGCCGCGCCGCCCGAGCCGCGACCACAGCGCGTAGCGCGGGCGCGACGAGAGACCCATCTCGGACGAGACGATCGCGCGTCCCTCGGCCAGGATCGTGACCTCGTCGCCCTTCGCGAAACGCATTCCGGTGTCGGTCCAGGGCGGTACGTTGGCGGGCAGGCGAATCAGGTGTGCGGCGGCGAGTGAGCGAGCGCGAACCTCGCTCGGAACCCGGGCCCGGAGCGCCTCCCAACGTTCCGCGAGGGACTTTCCGTCGAGGGAGGCTGTCATGGGCGACTCAGTAGAAACCGGATCGAGTCGCCCCGCAAGGGGGAAGCTCAGAGCCAGGGCAGCAGCGCGCGGCGACCGGCCGCGGCGCCGAACTCGGCCACGGCGGACTCGAGCAGCTCGCGACCGACCGCCGCACGAGCAGCCGGCGCTCGAGCTCGAGCGCGGCCTTCGCGCGCGCCTGCGCCGCGTCGCGCGTGCGCGGCGTGAGCTCGTCGAGCCGAATCACGCCGCGAGCGTCGCAGCGGGCGAGCAAGCGCTTTGCCGCGGGCGCGAGTGCGCGCATCTGCCACAGCTTGCACGCGGAGCCGACGGCCGCGACGCTCGCGAACAGGGAGCGGTGCACGAACGTGACCTTGCCCGAGATGAGCTTCACGCGCGCGGCCTCGGGTTGGTCTTCGAGCCACTGGCAGACGTCGTAGATCTCGTGCGCGAGCGGATGGCTCCACCACGAGCCGGAGATCGGCTCGCGCGCGACGATCGCGGCGATCGACGGCAGGTGCGCGTCGGCAATCAGCAGAAAACGCCGCCCCTCGAGCTCCCGCCGGATCGCGGGCAGCGCGCGACGCGCGCCCGCCCTCACGCCTGCATGCCTCCGTCTACGCGCACGGCCTCGCCGTTGATGTGCGCGCCGCCCTCGGAGAGCAGCAGCACGATCACGCTCGCGACCGTCTCCGGCCCTCGCGAGTGGTCGAGCGGCACGATTCGCTGCAGGAGGTCCCGGTCCGCGTCTACCGGAATCTGCGCGCCCGCGCTCATCGGCGTGTCGATCGAGCCCGGGCAGACGCAGTTCGCGCGCAGGCCGCGCTTGCCGTACTCGACCGCGAGCGTGCGCGTGAACGCCAGCACCCCGCCCTTCGACGCGCCGTACGCGGCGCCCCAGGGCATGCCGCGCAGGCCGGCCGTAGAGGCGACGTTCACGATCGCGCCGCGCGAGGCGAGCAGGTGAGGCAGCGCCGCGCGGCAGATCAGGAACGTGCCGGTCAGGTTCACGGCCAGCACGCGCTCCCACGCCTCCAGCGTGTGCTCGTGGGTATTCGCCATGTGCAGGATGCCGGCCGCGTGGCACAGCCCGTCGAGCCGGCCGAACGCCGCGACGCAAGCGCCGACGGCCGCCTCGACTTGGGCTTGCGACGAGACGTCGCAGGCGCGCGCGAGCGCCGCTGCGCCGAGCGCGGTCGCCTCCTTCGCGGCAGCCTCCGCCGCGGGCGCGTCGACGTCGACACAGAAGAGCGACGCGCCCTCGCCCGCCAACGCGAGCACGGTCGCGCGGCCGATGCCGGAGCCCGCGCCGGTGACCAGGACGACCTTGCCGTCGAAGCGCGGTCGTCCCGCTAGCGCCACGGCTCGCTCTTCACGATGTACTCGCTCATCGGCGTGGTGTTCATGGTGGCCATGTCGGTGAAGGCCGCCAGGTCGTCCATCACGCGCTTGATGTTCGCGAGATCGCCGCCGAAGAAGCGCTTCAGGTCGAGGATCTCGTCCAGGCTGCGGAAGCGCTCCTCGACGATCGCGCGGTACGGATTCGCTCCGGGCGTGAGCGGCCGCGCAACCGCGTTGCGCACGTACTGCCAGAGCGGGTGCACCTCGAACGAGAGCGGCGTGTGCGAGCCGTACCAGTGCGCGAAGAACGCCTCGTCGCTGATCCGCTCGGGCTTGGGGAAGGCGGTCCAGAGCGTCACGCCGGGACTGCGCTGACCGTCCGCCCAGTCACGTTCGCGGCAGCGCAGCGGCACCGATTCGGTGACCAGATAACCCCACACACGCGCGGCGACACCATCGAGCGTCGCCTCGAGCGCTTGGCGCACGTCCTGACTTTGCACCCAGACCGAGACGCAGGCCGAGAGACTGCGGCCCTCGCCCGCGACCAGCGGGCTGTTCGCGCCGAGCTTGCCGTGCAGATCGGCGACATTCGCCAGCAGCGAGAGCGCCCCGTCGGCCACCAGCTTCGGCGCGGCGTCCTCGAGCAGGCGCGCACGGAAAGCGTCGATCGCGTCGGCGTCGCGCTTCCAGAGCAGGTAGACGAGCTTCTCCACCGCACGCCTACAGCACGAGCTCGGCCATCGTGCGCATCACCGCCGGATCGTGCGCGCTCACCAGGAGCGTCGTGACCGGCGTCGACTTCCAGGCCTGCAGCCGATCGCGGATGCGCTCGATCGGGCCGACCAGCGAGATCTCGTCGGCGAACTGATCCGGCACCGCCGCGATCGCCTCCGCGCGCTTGCCCTCGAAGAACAGCGCTTGGATCTTCGCGGCCTCCGCCTCGTAGCCCATCCGGCTCATCAGCTCCTTGTGGAAGTTGCGGTCCTTCGCGCCCATGCCGCCGATGTAGAAGCCGAGCATCGCCTTCACCGGGCCGAGGCCCGCGGCGATGTCGCGGGTCACGTTGACCGCCAGACCCTGCACGATCTCGAAGCCCGGCTTCGCGCCTGCGAGTGAGTCGGCGTAGACCTCCGGCCGGAACGGCGAGTAGTAGAGCGGGATCCAGCCGTCGCAGATCTCCGCGGCGAGCGCGACGTTCTTCGGTCCCTCCGCGCCGAGGTAGATCGGCAGGTCCGCGCGCAGCGGGTGCACGATCGAGCGCAGCGGCTTGCCGAGCCCCCACGCGCCGGCGCCGGTGTACGGCAGCGGGTAGTGCTTGCCCGGGTTCGCGACCGGCTCCTGGCGGGCCAGGATCTTGCGCACGATGCCGACGTACTCGCGCGTGCGCGCGAGCGGCTTGTCGAACGGCTGGCCGTACCAGCCCTCGACCACCTGCGGGCCCGACACGCCGAGCCCCAGGATCACGCGCCCCTTCGACAGGTGGTCGAGCGTGAGCGCGTGCATCGCGGTCGACGCGGGCGTGCGCGCGGAGATCTGCACGATGCCGGTGGCGAGCTTGATCTTCGCGGTCTGCGCGCCGATCCAGGCCAGCGGCGTGAAGGCGTCCGAGCCCCAGGCCTCCGCGGTCCACACCGAGTCGTAGCCGAGCCGCTCGGCTTCCTGCGCGAGCGCGACGTGGTTGGTCGGCGGCTGCGCCTGCCAGTAGCCGAGCTGGAGTCCGAGCTTCATCGTGAGCGCCCCTCTTGGTGTGCCGGGATTCGCCCATCTTACCGAGAACCCGGCGGCGGCTGTGCGTGGACACGGTTCTTTGGAACGTGTTCTAATTCGTCGATGAGTCGAAGCCTGCCCCTGGACCCGAGTCTCGCCGCAGGCGAGCCGCCGGTCGCGAAGCTCGTCGCGAGTCAGCTCCGCCGCATGCGCCGGATCGTCGACGCCGCGGTCGAGCTCGCCGAGCAGGGCGGCTTCGACGCGGTGCGGCTGCGCGACGTGGCCGAGCGCTCCGACGTCGCGCTCGGCACGCTCTACAAGTACTTCCGCGGCAAGGAGGACATCCTCCTGTTCGCGTTCAACGAGGGCCTGCGCCGGCTCGAGCAGGGACTGTTCGAGCGCCGCGTGGCCGGCGCGACGCCGCTCGCACGCGCGACCGAGTTCTTCCGCCGCGCGACGCGCGGGCTGTTGCAGAACCCGCAGCTCGGCGGCGCGCTGATCCGCGCCATGTCGGGCGGCGACCGCGAGACGGCGGTGCAGATCGCCGGCAGCAATCGGCGCATCGCGCGCATGCTGGTGGGGGCGCTGCGCGACGAGCCCGTGGATCCGGATACGCCGGTCGAGGCGTTCGCCCCGACCGAATCGGAGAGCGAGATCGCCGACGCGCTGATCGGCGTCTGGTTCGCGACGCTGATCGGCTGGGTGATCGGCAACGAGCCCGACCTCGACACGATCACGCGCAAGATGAACGTGGCCGCGCGGCTGATGCTCGGCGGGGACCGCGACGCCGCGGACGGATGAGGGACCAAGCGATGACACAGACCGATGCAGAGCACGAGGCGCCGCTCACCGCGCCACACCATTTGGAGTACGCCTACAAACGCTCGGTCGGGCCGGTGCTCGGGCGCTTCTTCGCGGGCCTGCGCGAGCGGCAGATCTGCGGAATCCGCACGCGCGCGGGTCGCGTGCTGGTGCCGCCGTCGGAGTACGACCCGGACACCGGCGACGCCACCACCGAGGAGTTCGTCGACGTGGGCCCGGGCGGCACGGTCACGAGCTGGACCTGGGTCGGCAAGCCGCGTGCGAAGCAGCCGCTGCGCCAGCCTTTCGCGTACGCGCTGATCAAGCTCGACGGCGCGGACACGGCGATGCTGCACGCGGTCGACGCGCTCTCCGAAGCGCGCATGCGCACGGGCATGCGCGTGCGGCCGCGCTGGCGCGCCGAGACCAAGGGCGAGATCGCCGACATCGCCTGCTTCGAGCCGGAGGTCTAGCGATGGAGCTGGTGAAGAGCATCACGACCCCCGTCGTGCTCGACTACGACTACGTGACGGGCCGCGCGCAGAGCCGCTTCCTGCGCGGCATCGCCGAGGGCCGCATCCTCGGCCAGCGCTGCGTCGAGTGCCGGCGCGTGTACGTGCCCTCGCGCGGCGCCTGCGGGCGCTGCGGCGTGCGCACCGAGGAGGAGATCCAGGTCGCGGACAAGGGCACGGTCACCACCTTCTGCATCGTGCGCGTGCCGTCGGAGAACCTGTCGTTCAACCCGCCCTACGTGTGCGCCGCGGTGCTGCTCGACGGCGCCGACATTCCCTTCAACCACGTGCTGCAGGAATGCGCGCTCGAGGACGTGCGCATGGGCATGCGCGTGCAGGCGGTCTGGGTCGAGCGGGAATTGCTCGGTCCGACCATGTCGAGCATCCGCTACTTCAAGCCGATCGCCGAGCCCGACGCCGCCTTCGACACGTTCAAGGAGCATCTGTGATGCGCGACGTGGCGATCGTCTCGTTCGCGCAGTCCGCGAAGGCGCGCGAGATCCGCAACGAGATCGAGATCCTGATGCCGGTCGTGCAGGAGGCCGTGCGCAACTCGAAGCTGCCGCGCCAGGAGATCGGCTTCACCTGCTCGGGCTCGAGCGACTACCTGCAGGGCCAGAGCTTCGCCTTCGTCGGCGCGCTCGACGCGGTCGGCGCCTGGCCGCCGATCAAGGAGTCGCACGTCGAGATGGACGGCGCGTGGGCGCTGTACGAGGCCTGGATCAAGATCCAGACCGGCGACGTCGACTCCGCGCTGGTCTACTCGTTCGGCAAGTCCTCGCCGGGCGATCTGCCCGAGATCCTCGCGCTGCAGCTCGACCCGTACACCATGACACCGCTCTGGCCCGACGCCGACAGCCTGGCCGCGCTGCAGGCGCGCGCGTTCCTCGAGGCCACCGGCAAGAGCGAGCGCGATCTCGCGCAGGTGGTCGCGCGCAGCCGGCGCGACGCCGTCGGCAACCCGCACGCGGTGGTGAGCGGCGCGGTCGACGTGGAGAAGCTGCTCGCCGAGCCGCACTACCGCTCGCCGCTCCGTGCGCACGACCTGCCGCCGATCACGGACGGAGCGTCGGCGATGGTGGTGGTCGCGGGCGAGCGAGCGCGAAAGCTGTGCGAGCGCCCGGTCTGGATCCGCGGCTTCGATCACCGCATCGAGCCGCTCGGGCTGGGCTTGCGCGATCTGGCGCGCTCGGCGTCGACGGAGATCGCCGGCCAGAAAGCGGGGGTGCACAAGGGCAAAGTCGACTTCGCCGAGCTGCACGCGCCGTACGCGCACCAGGAGCTGATCCTGCGCGCGGCGCTCGGGCTCGGCGAGAACGTGACGATCAATCCGTCGGGAGGCGCGCTTGCCTCGCACCCGCTGATGGTGGCCGGACTGATCCGGATCGGCGAGGCGGCCACGCGCATCATGGCCCGGCGCGGCGACCGCGCGGTGGCGCACGCGACGCAGGGTCCGTGCCTGCAGCAGAACCTGGTCTGCGTTCTGGAGGGAGACTGATGGCTGAACGGAGCGCCGTCATCGGCATCGGACAGACCAAGTACGACGCCAAGCGCATCGACGTGTCGATGCCCGGCCTCCTGCGCGAGGCCGCGCTCCGCGCGCTCGAGGACGCCGACCTCGGCTTCGCGGACATCGACGCGGTCGTGATCGGCAAGGCGCCCGACATGTTCGAGGGCGTGATGATGCCGGAGCTGTTCCTGGCCGAAGCGCTCGGCGGCGCCGGCAAGCCGATGATCCGCGTGCACACCGCGGGCAGCGTCGGCGGCTCGACCGGCATCGTCGCCTCGTCGCTGGTCGAGTCGGGCGTGTTCGAGCGCGTGCTGTGCGTCGCGTTCGAGAAGCAGTCGGAATCGAACGCGATGTGGGCGCTCACGGTCTCGACACCGTTCAGCGTCGCGGTGGTGGCGGGCGCGGGCGGCTACTTCGCGCCGCTGATCCGCGCCTACATCCGCCGCTCGGGCGCGCCCGAGGACACGGGCATCCGGGTGGCCCTGAAGGACCGCCAGAACGCGCTCAAGAACCCCTACGCGCACGTGAAGATCCCCGACATCACGTTCGACCAGGTGATGAACTCGCCCATGCTCTGGGATCCGATCCGCTACCTCGAGACCTGCCCCTCGTCGGACGGCGCCTGCGCGATGATCTTCGCCAGCGAGCGCGCGGCCGCGAAGGCGCCCGGCAAGCCGGCCTGGGTGCACGCGACCGCGATGCGCTCCGAGCCGACCATGTTCGCGGGTCGCGACCAGGTGAATCCGCTGGCCGCGCGCATGAACGCGAAGGACCTGTATGCGAAGGCGCGCATCACCAACCCCAGAGCGGAGATCGACTGCGCGGAGATCTACGTGCCGTTCAGCTGGTTCGAGCCGATGTGGCTGGAGTCGATGGGCTTCGCCGAGGAGGGCTCAGGCTGGAAGATGACCTACGAGGGCGCGACCGCGCTCGACGGAGACCTGCCCGTGAACATGTCGGGAGGCGTGCTCTCGTCGAACCCGATCGGCGCGTCGGGCCTGATCCGCTTCGCCGAAGCGGCCATGCAGGTGCGCGGCCAGGCGGGCGGGCACCAGGTCGACGGCGTGCACAAGGCGCTCGGCCACGCCTACGGCGGCGGCTCGCAGTACTTCTCGACCTACATCGTCGCCGACCACAAGCCATGACGCGGGGGGAGGAACACCGATGGCAGACCACGGATTCTGGAGCTATGCGGAGCGCGAGCCGTCGCTGCTCGCGCTGGTCACACCGGACGAGCGCACGTTCACGCGGGGCGAGCTGTTCGCGCTGCAGAACCGGGTCGCGAACGGACTGCGGGCGCTGGGCCTGCGCCAGGGCGACGCGGTCGCGGTCGCGCTGCCGAACTGCGCCGAGTTCTTCGCGCTGAACCTCGCCTGCGCGCAGTCCGGCTGGTACCTGGTGCCGATCAACTGGCATCTCGCGCCGGCCGAGATCGCGTACATCGTGCAGGACAGCGAGGCCAAGGCGTTCATCGCCTCGGACCGCATCGCCGAGACCTGCCGCGCGGCGGCCGACGAGATCGGCTTCCCGGCCGCGGGCCGCTTCGCGATCGGCAGCATCCCCGGCTTCCGCCCGTTCGACGAGCTCGTGCGCGGCCAGCCGTCGACGCTGCCGCCCGAGCGCGCGGCGGGCGCGGTCATGAACTACACCTCGGGCACCACCGGCAAACCCAAGGGCGTGCGCCGCCCGCTGCCGCCGCTCGATCCCGACACGATCGCGACGCTGTTCACCGGGTTCCTGTCGATGTTCGGCATCAAGCCGCAGGACGGCAACGTCCACATCGTGGGCTCGCCGCTCTACCACACCGCCGTGCTCGTGTTCGCGTCCTCGTCGATGCACCTCGGACACCCGGTGGTGTTGATGGAGAAGTGGACGCCCGAGGAGTGCCTGCGGCTGATCGAGAAGTACCGCGTCACCACCAGCCACATGGTGCCGACGCAGTTCCACCGCATGCTCGCGCTGCCGCCCGACGTGCGCGGCAAATACGACTGCAGCTCGACGCGCACGATGGTGCACGCGGCGGCGCCCTGCCCGCCCGACGTCAAGCGGCGCATGCTCGACTGGTGGGGCGACTCGATCTTCGAGTACTACGCCGCGACCGAGGGCGGCGGGACGCTGGTCACGCCGCAGGAGTGGCGCAAGTTCCCCGGTACCGTCGGCCGCGCCTGGCCCGGCGCCGAGATCAAGATCTACGACGACGCCGAGAAGGAAGTCCCCGTCGGCCAGCAGGGCACCGTCTACATGCGGCTCGGCCAGGCCGACTTCGAGTATCACAAGGACAAGGAGAAGACGCGCAAGAACCGGATCGGGAACTACTTCACGGTCGGCGACGTCGGCTACCTGAACGACGAGAGCTACCTGTTCCTGTGTGATCGCAAGATCGACATGATCATCTCGGGCGGCGCGAACATCTACCCCGCCGAGATCGAGAACGTGCTGCTCACGCACCCCAAGGTCGCGGACGTCGCGGTCTTCGGCATTCCCAACGCGGACTGGGGCGAAGAGGTGAAGGCGGTGATCGAGCCGGCCGCGGGCGTCGCCGGCGGACCTGCGCTCGCCGCGGAGATCCTCGAGTTCTGCAAGGACAAGCTGGCCAAGTTCAAGACGCCCAAGACGGTGGACTTCATGGCCGAGCTGCCGCGCGATCCCAACGGCAAGCTGTACAAGCGCAAGCTGCGTGATCCGTACTGGGCCAACCGCGAGCGCGCAATCTGATGCCGAGCGCGGCGGACGACATCGCCGAGATCAGCCAGCTCCTGTACCGCTACGCGCGCGCGATCGACGCCAAGGATTGGAAGGCGCTGGAGCAGATCTTCACGCCCGAAGCTCGCATCCACTACGCGGTCGAGCGCGGCGCCGAGCTGCGCTTCGCCGAGCTCGGACCGTGGCTCGCGCAGGCGATGAGGATCTTCAAGGCCACCCAGCACGTGATCACCAATCCGCTCGTCGAGATCGACGGCGAGCGCGCGCGCTGCACGTCGTATCTCACCGGCACGCACGTGCAGGTGCGGCGCGAGGGTGGAGCGCGGGTGCTCACCACCGAGGGCAGCCGCTACAGCGACGAGCTCGTGCGCACGCGCCTTGGCTGGCGGATCGCGTCGCGCAAGCTCGAGCGCACCTGGGTCGACGGCCAGTACCTCGGGCCCGACGAGGCGCAGCTCTTCTAGTCGCTGCGCGCGCTCGCCGCGTAGCGGTCCGGGAACTCCGCGAGCAGGCCGAAGCCGACCGCGAGCAGCACCGGGCCGACGAACATGCCGAGCAGGCCCAGGCTCGCGAGCCCGCCGAGCACGCCCAGGAAGACCAGCATGAACGGGATGCGGGTCGAGCCGCTGATCAGGATCGGGCGCAGGAAGTTGTCGACCGTGCTGACGACCAGCGCTCCGTACAGCGCGAGCGCGATGGTCGCGCCCACGCGTCCCTCGAGATACAGCCACACGCAGGTCCCGCCCCAGATGAACGCGGGGCCGCCGGGCAAGAGCGCGGTGAGCAGCGTCGCGAAGCCGAGGAACACGGCGGACGGGATGTCGAGCACCCAGAAGCCGATGCCCGCGAGGATGGCCTGCACCATGGCGGTGCCGAGCAGTCCGAACACGACGCCGCGCACGATCCCGCCCACGCGGTCGACCAGCTCCGGGTCGTCGCCGGGAAGGAGCAGCGTGGCGAGGCGGCGCGCCTGCTTGCCGATCCGCTCGCCGTCGATGTAGAGCGCGAACAGCACCACGATCGTGATCATGAACTCGAACAGGTTTCGCGCGATGCCGCCCGTGAGCGACACGGCGCTGCGCGACAGATCGCTGCCGTAGCGCGAGATCCACTCGCTGATCGCGGCGTTACCGAGCAGCGGACTCTCGCGCGCCTCCTGCAGGCGCTCTTCGAGCCACGGCCGCTCGGTGACCCAGTCGGGGAACGGCGCGCCCTGCGCCGCCCACTCCTGGAGTCGCGAGGCGACGCTCGTCGCCTCGGTCGCGAGCACGACCAGCAGCCACGCGACGGGAATCGCGACGATCAGCGCGAGCACGCCCGTGAGAAGCCCCGCCGTGAGCGCGGGGCGCTTCGTCCACGCGCGCAGGCGCGCGTAGATCGGCCAGGTGACGTACGCCGTGATCGCAGCCCAGGCCGCCGGCACCAGGAACGGCTTCAGCACCCAGAGCGTCGCGGCCAGCAGCGCGAGGCCCACGAGCACGCGCGCGACGATCAGTCCCGACCCTCTCTGCACCCCGTTCATGCTCGGCAGTATCCCGCTTCGTCACCGTGCCGACCAGCGGGCGGAGAAATCGGGACGAGCGAGCGGGCGCTCAGCGCCTCGGAGGTTCGAGCAGCTCCTGCGCGAGCACGAAGTTGTGCACGCCGCTCTCCCGCAGCCGCTCGGCCAGCGCGGGCGCGAGCGGCGTGCGCACGGCGAGCGCGTCGAGCTTCGACGTCCAGGTCGAGAGCAGGCCCGCGTACTCGGACGTGTGGCACTCGGCGCAGCGCTTGCCGAGCGCGGCCGGCCGGTTCGCCGCTACGGTCGGCCGGTGGCAGTCCGCGCAGGCCACGCCCTCGGCGTGGGGATCCGGGTCACCGTGCACGTCGCCGAGGCGCCCCGCGAGGAGCTGCGCCGCGTCCTCGTGACACGCCTGGCAGTCGCGGCCCTTGGCGCGGAAGCGCTGATCGGAGTGACACGACGTGCAGTCCACGCGCGCGTGCAGATCATCGAGCGGGAAGCGCGTGTCCCGATCGTGGTCGAAGCCCTTCTGCCAGCCGGCTTCGGAATGGCAGCTGCGACAGCCGTTCGCGGCCTTCATCTCGCCGCGGTGCGGATCCTCGTGGCAGGTCGCGCAGTCCGGATCCGCGCCGCGCCCGGGGGCGACGCCCGCCGCGCGCTCTTCCTTGCGTCGCTTCTCGGTGTGACAGCTCTCGCACGCGACCGATCGGTGCGCTCCGCGCAGCTCGAAGAGCGTGTCGGCCTCGTGGTCGAAGCGGCCGCGGCGAAGCTGCGCCGCGCGGAAGCCCGACTCGCGGTGACAGGTCGCGCAGTCGCGCGCGCTGATCGGATGGTCGGGGGCACGCGTCGCGGGCTCGGCCGCGGGCTCGTCGAGCGCGAGCTGGCGGATCTCGCCCAGACTCTCGGGCGCGCGGGGACCGCCCGCGTGCGGATCGACGTGACAGCCGCTGCACGAGGCCGACGGCACACCCTGGAAGTGGAAGGCCTCGGTCTCGGGCGCGTCGCGCGAGGTCATGCGATGGCAGTCCTCGCAGTCGGCCCCGGTGTGCGCTCCGCGCAGCGGAAAGCGCGAGAGGTCGTGCTGGAAGGCGTCGCGATCGAGCACGATCAGCTCCGCGTCGGCGCCCGCGTGCTCCGTATGACAGGTGTGGCACGGCTCGTCGAAGGTGCCGTGCCAGCCGAGCTTCTGCTCGGCGCGCGCGCCGATCTCCTCGTGGCACGCGACGCAGCGCGCGTCGATCACCTGACTCGCTGTGCCGTGGCAATCGAGACAGTCGCCGACGCCGGCGAGCGATGCGTGCGCGCTCGAGAGCGGCCCGGGATCGAGCGCGCGGCCCAGGAAGCGATCGACCGCGCCCGCCACGCCGTCCCTGGGGGCCGGCTGCTCGTGCGGCTTCTCGACCGGCGCCTGGTCGAGGCGCGCGCCCGAGCGCAAGAGCGCGATCGCGAGCAGCGCGGGCACGAGCACGACCGCGACGAGCAGCAGCAGGCGAAGCCTCATGTTTTCGACCGGTCCTCGCGCTCGACCGACGCCAGCCAGCGCGCGTGGTGGTGCGCCGCCCACGCGCGGTCGACGTCGCCGCGGACCATCGCGCGCAGCGCGGGACGCGTGCTCGGGTTGATCAGCGCCATGAACAGGTGCACGCAGAAGGCGGGAAGCCAGGCCAGGAAGCCGCTCACGTGCACGATCAGCGCGAAGAACGAGCCCGGCGCGTGCCACAGGTGGATGCCCGTGACGACCATCGCGCCGGAGATCGCGGCGACCGCGAGCGCGTTCAGCTTCTGGCCGGCGTTGAGCTTGTCCTGCGGGGGAAGCTCCGCCTTGCCGAGCATGGCGAGGGGCTGGCGCGCGAGCCAGACCAGGTCGTCGCGCGTGAAGCGCGCCGCCTCCGAGAGGTCGCGAAGCCACGCGCGCCGGTCGCCGGACAGCCCGATCAGCCACGGCGCGGTCAGGAACACGATCGCGGTGAGCTTGTGGATCTCGACCAGCAGCGCCACGTCCGCGGCGTCGATCGAGAGCCCTGCGCGGCACAGCAGGAGCGACCCGCTGCCCGCGAGGCTCAGGAACGAGAGCGCGAAGGTCCAGTGGAACCAGCGCGTGGTGCGGCCGAAGCGGTGTACGCGCGCCGGTGTCACTTCGGCGCGTCCGGTGGCGCGGGCGCGAGTCGCTCCCAGGCGCCGGTGCGCGGGTCGCGCCGCTCGAGCACGACCTCCGTCTCGGGCCCGGCCTCGAGCTCGAAGCGCCGCACCGCGCCCGCGGGCACGGCCTGGTCGAGATCGGCGCGCAGCCGGATCGAGGCCCCGCCCGCGCGCAGTCGCGCCTCGCGCTGGCCGAAGGCGCCGGTCGGGAGCGCGTGCGGCATCGCGTTCTTCAAGTCGACGATCCAGCGCGCACCCTCGCGGCGCGTCGCGAGCTCGACGTGCTTCCACGAGTCCGCCGGCACGTCGAAGCGGTGACGGCGCCCGTCGACCGGGCTGCCGAGCGCCACCAGCACGCGCGAGTACGCGCGGTCCGGATCGACGCTCTCGATCGTGCGGCGCACGGCGGGCATGTGGCACTCCTGGCAGATCTTCTTGTCGGATCCGTCCGCGGGCGCCGGTGCTTCGCGCCACTGCTCCAGCACGTCCGCATGACAGGTGCCACACAGATCCGGCTTGCTGAACAGCGTATCGACCACGATCGGGTGCACCTCGATCGGCGAGGTGCGCGCATGCGGACCACGCATGGTGAGCGGCGCCGCGCTCGCGTCCGGCAGCAGGTGACAGCTCACGCAGGTGACGCCCTCCTCGCGATGGTCCGCGCGCAGCGCGATCTCGCCCTCGCTTCCGAGCGGCGCGGGCGCGTGACAGCCGAGACACGAGACGGCCTCGTAGTCGGCCGTCACCGCCTTGAAGTGCTTCGAGGTCCAGGCGTCCGCGTGCGGCGACTCCTTCCACTCGGAGACCACGTCGCCGTGGCAGCGCCGGCAGTCCTCGGCGACCGGAAGCTGCTTCGCGCCGGTGCTGAAGAGCAGATCGTCGGCGAACGGCACGGGCACGCTGCACGCCAACAGGAACCCGACCAGGAACGACGTGGCGAGACGAGCGCCCCGCTCAGACCTCACGGGCCGCACCCGGTGCATGGGGCCGGACCACGCTCGCGCGCCGGCTTTCGAGGTCCCAGACGCGCAGCGTGCCGTCGCGGCTGCCGGTGACGAGCCGGCCGTCGGCCGCCCAGCACAGCGCGCTCACCTCGCGCGTGTGGCCGTTCAGGATCGCCTTGCACTCTCCGGTGTCGGCGTCGAAGACGCGCACGCTGGCGTCGAACGACGAGGTCGCCACGGAACGCCCGTCCGGCGAGAAGCCGATGCCGTGGATCGTGAGGGTGTGACCGTGGAGCTCCAGGCACAGCTTCCCGGAGCGGTCCCAGACGCGCGCGACCCGGTCGCGTCCGCCGGAGGCGAGCCGCCGGCCGTCGGGCGAGAAGGCGAGACACAGGACGGGGTCGGTGTGTCCCGAGCACGAGACGACCGCGCCGGATTCGAGCTCGTGCAGGATCACGCGCGCGTCGCGCCCGCCCGAGGCCAGCGTCGCGCCGTCCGGCGCGAAGGCGAGCGCGTAGACCGGCTCGTCGTGCTCGGCCGCCCGTCCCAGCGCTTCGCCCGAGGGCAGCGCGCGCAGCTCTACGCTGCCGTCGTCGAGGCCGAACGCGGCTCGGCCGCCGCGCGGATCGAGCGCCAGCGCGTGCGCGGGGCCGCCGAGCTCGAGCGAGGCCACGCGGCAGAGCTCGGGCGCCGCCGCGAAGACGTGCGCGGTGCCGTCCAGGCTGGCCGAGACGAGCGCTTCGCCGCCCGGCGCCCATGCGAGCGCGCGGCAGGCGCGCTCGTGGACGGCTTCGAGCGCGCCGTGCGACTCGAGTGAAGGGGCGAGCAGCGAGAGGCGGCGGTCGCCCTGCACGAGCGCGATCAGGCCGTCGCTCGCGCGCGCCGCGATCTTCGACACCGATCGGTTTCGCCCGGGCAGCCGCGCGAGCAGGCGCAGGCGCAGGGCGTCGAAGATGCGCACGCCGGCGTCGAGCGAGGCGGTGGCAAGCCGATGACCGTCGGGGCTCCAGCTCACCCACTCGACCTCGTCGCCGTGCGCGTCGATCTCGCCGAGCGTGCGGCCGTTGGCCGCGGCCCACAGGCGCACCGTGCGGTCGTGCGAGCAGCTCGCGATCACCTCGCCGTCGGGCGAGACCGAGGCGGCGTCGATGTCGTCGCCGTGCGCCTGGATGCACACCCGCTGTTCGCCGGTGCGCGCGTTCCACACCCGCACCGTGCGGTCGTGCGAGCACGATACGAGCCGACGGCCGTCGGGCGTCCAGTCGACGGTGTTGGCGTTGTGCGTGTGGCCGCGCAGGCAGGCCCGCTCCGTCCAGCGGTCGGTCTCGAACACGCGGATCGCCTTGTCGTCGCAGCTCGTGGCGAGCAGGCTCCCGTCCGGCGAGAAGCGCAGATCCTTCACCAGCGCGGGGTGTGCGTGTAGTACGTGCACCGGTCTACCCGTGTGCGCGTCCCAGATTCGCACCGTCGTGTCGGCCGATCCGCTGGCGAGCAGGCGTCCGTTCGGCGAGAAGCCGGTCGCCCAGACCGCTCCCTCGTGGCCGCGCAGCCAGCCGAGCCATGCGCCGTCGGCCGCGCGCCAACGCCCGACCCGCCCGTCGTTCCCGCCGGTCGCGAGCAGCGCGCCGTCCGGGCTCCAGGTCACCGACCAGATGCCCTCGCGATGACCCTCGAGCCGCAGCTCCGCTTCGCCATCCGCGACCGACCAGACGATTGCGCTGCCGTCCTCGGAGGCCGACGCGAGGCGCCTGCCGTCCGGACTCCAGTTCACCATCCAGGTCGGGGCGGTGTGTCCTTCATGAGGCGAGCTCAAGGCGCCTCCCCCAGGCCGCGAAACCGACCGGCAGCCGCAGCACCACGAGCGTCAGACCGTACACCAGCGAGTACGCGAGCCAGCTCGAGGTCGGTCCGAGCCCCGCGAACAGCGCGAGCATCGCAGCCTGCGCCGTGCCGAGTCCGCTCGGCGCGATCGGCAGCGCCGCGACGCTCTGCACCAGCGGCATGCGCGCGAGCACGTCCAGAAACGGAACCCGCAGGTCGAAGCACGGCAGCGTGAGCCAGACGAACACGGCGAAGCTCGCGTAGAAGACGCCGCGCAGCGCGACGATCCGCGCGAGGTCGCCCGCGCGGAACACGCGCAGCGCCGACGCGAGCCTCGTCGCGCCCAGGCGCGAGACGCCGAGCCGCGCGCCGAGCAGCGCGGTGACCGCGACGAGCGCGAGCCCGAACAGGACCGGGCGCAGCGCGGCGGCGAGCGCGCCGTCGATCGCGAGCGACGCCGTGGCCGCGATCGTCGCGAGCGCGACCAGATCGCAGGCGTAGTGCGTGAGCATCGCCGCCGTCAAGCTCGCGATCGGCACGCCGGTCGCGCGGCGCAGGCCGGCGACCAGCGAGACGTTGGCGAGATCGAACGAGAGCGCCATCCACGGATAGGTGGCGGCGCGCGCGAGCGCCATCTCCGCGAACGAGAGCCTGGCGCCGACCCGCGCGAACAGCCCGCGCAGGACGAACGCGTCGAGCGCGAGCCACACGCCCGTGAACAGCAGCGCGATCGGAACGTAGCTGCGCAGGTCCGCGTCGCGCAGCGCCGCGAGCATCGCGCCGCGGTCGACGCGCGCGAGCAGGAAGCCGAGGATCGAAGCGGCGACCCCCCACGGAAGCGCGTATCGCAGTCGGCTCACGAGGCCAGGAACCCGACGCCGTGCACGTCCATGCACGCACCGTTCACGCGCACGCCCTCGTCGCTCGCCAGGTAGACGGCTGCGCGCGCCACGTCCCAGGGCAGCGCGCGTTCGGGCGCGGGCACGCGCGTCGGCGTCGCCGCGTAGCCGACGGCCTTGTCGATCTCTCCGGGGCAGATCGCGTTCACGGTGATCGCCTCGCTCCACAGCTCCTTCGCGAGCGCCTTGGTGAAGCCGACCAGCCCGAACTTCGCCGCGCACTGCGCGACCAGCTTCTGGAAGCCGACCTCCCCGTCGATCGAGGCGATGTTGACGATGCGCGCGGATCCCGAGCGCAGCAGCGTGGGCAGCAGCGCCTGCGTGACGTCGAAGACCGCCGTCAGATTCGTGGCCAGGGTGAGATCCCAGTCCGCGCGCGAGTAGCGCAGGAAATCGCGCTCCAGCCAGACTCCGGCGTTGTTGACCAGCACGTCGAGTCGGCCGAGCGCTCCGGCCACCAGACCCGGGAGCGTGTCGACGGCTGCGCGATCGGTAACATCGAGCAGCGCGCCGACGACGCGGCCCGGAAAGGCCTTCTCGAGCTCGGTCAGCTCGGAGCCGGTGCGCGAGAGCGCGAGCACGCGCGCGCCCTCCGCGACGAACGCCTCGACGATCGCACGACCCAGGCCCCGGCCCGCACCCGTCACCAGAGCGTGTCGATCCACGAGCCTCATCGCAGGGCCTCCGGTCCTTCCGCCGTTCTCAGCCGTTCCGGCGCGCGATCCACGCGCGCGTGTACGGCAGCACGCGCCTCGCGGACTCGAGCTCGAGCCCGCTCTCCGCGAGCCAGCCCTCGAGCTGCGCGCGAGGGTGCGCGGCTCCGCCGGTGTGGAGCAGCATGTCGAGCGAGAGCAGCGCGCCGACGCGGGTCTGCGCGTCGAACTCGTGCACGATCAGGACGCCGCCCTCGGGCAGCGCCTCCGCGGCCCGCTCGACGAGCGCGCGCGCCCGCTCTGGCGTCATGCCCATCAGCACGCGCGAGAGCACGATCACGTCGTGCTCGCGCGGGATCTGGCGCTTCTCGAAGTCCAGGCCGAGCAGCTCCATCCGCTCCCGCGCCGGCGAACGCGACGCCCGCTCGCGCGCGCGCGACAGCGAGAAGACGTGGTCGACGAGCGTGCCGCACGCCGACGGCTCCCGCTCGAGCACACGGAGCAGGAGGCCCCCGCTTCCGCCGCCCAGATCGAGCACGCGCTTCGGCGCGAGCGCCGCGATCCGTCGCGCCAGCGCCTCGCTCGCGCCGCCCTCGCTCTGCTCCATCGCGAGCACGTAGTTGGGCAGGAAGCGACCCAGGATCTCGGGATCGCCCAGGTGCGCGTCGCCGTCGCCTCGCTGCCGGGCCGAGCCGGCGCGAATGCTCTGGTCGAGTCGCGCCCAGCTCGTCCAGTGCCAGAGATCGTGCAGGAAGAGATTGCCCGCGTACGAGGCGCCGTGCGGCACGAGCGTCGCGCGCAGCTCGCTCGCGATCGCGTAGCGCCCGCCGTCGTCCACCAGCACCTCGAGCGCGGCGAGTGCTTCGAGCAGGATCCCGAGCGCGCGCGCGTCGAGCCCGAGCTCCGCCGCGAGCTCGTTCGCGCTACGCGCGCCGTCTCCGAGCGCCTCGAACACGCCGAGCTCGACGCCCGCAAACACCGCGCGCGACTCGCGAAAGCGGAACGCCAGCGCGCGCAGCTCGGCCGCCGTCACGAAGCCACCGAGATGCGCGAGACCACCCCGCGCCGCGGGTCGACGAAGGCGAGCGTTCCGTGCGCATCCCAGGTCGAGACCAGGAGCTCCCGCCCGCTGAACGCGACCTGCGAGATGCTCGCGTCGGCGATGCGCTCGACGTGCGCCAGGCCCGAGTCGGGACTCCACAGCGCGAGCATGCCGTCGTAGTAGCCGGCGGCGACGAGCGTCTCGTCGGTCGAGAACGCGACCGTCTTCGCCGAGCACGGATGCGCGCGGTAGCTCGCCAGCCGCTCGCCCGCGTCGCTCCAAAGCTCGACGCCGTTGCGCCGCGAGACGGTCGCGAGCCGGTCGCCCTTCTCGGTCAGGGCGACACCGTTCAGGATCGAGTCACCGGCCCGGAAGCTCGAGTCCAGGTTCGGCCCGAACAACCTCACGCAGCCGTCGCGGCCGACCGAGGCCACGCGCTCGCCCGAGCGCGCGAGGCTCTTCACCGAGCCATCGTGCGCGTCGACCAGCGAGAACTCGCCGGTCGCGGGCGTGAAGATCGCGACCTCGCCGGTGAAGGTGCCGAGCCAGAGCTCGCCGCCGTCGGCGCTCCAGGCCAGCGCGTTGATCGGCTCGCCGAGCCCGTTCCAGTACCCGGCGAGGCGGCCGTCGGAGCGATCCCAGATGCGAACCGTGTGGTCCCAGGAGCCGCTCGCGACGAAGCGCCCGTCCGGCGAATACGCCGCGCACAGCACCGCGCCCTGATGCGCGCCCAGCACGCGGATGACCTCGCGCCGCACCAGGTCGAGCTCGTAGAGCTTGCCGTCGTCGCAGCACACGACCGCCTGCGCGCCGCTCGGCGAGACCGCGAAGCCGTTCAAGCCGGAGGTCTTCTCCGGGCCGAAGCGGCGCACGCCGTGCGCGCCGAGCAGGACCGGACCGCCGCCGAAGCTGCCCGTGAGGAGGCCCGACTCCGTGAAGGCGAGCGAGCGGTTCCACAGGTTCTGCGCGAAGAACGTCTCGACCCGGCGGAAGTCGTCGAGCGCGTAGACGCGCACGGTGCCGTCGTACGAGGTCGCGGCGAGCCGCGACCCGTCCGGCGAGAACGCGACCGCCTTCACCACGCAGGTCGCGTCTTCGATCGTCGCGACGCGCGCGCCGCTGCACGCGTTCCAGACGCCGACGCTGCCGTCGAGCGAGGCCGACGCGACGAGCCGGCCATCGGGATGCACGGCGACGTGGTCGACCCAGTCCGTGTGACCCGCGAGCACGCGCCGGAGTCGTCCGTCGGCGGCGTCGAAGATCGAGATCGTGCGATCGTCCGAGGCGGCGGCCAGGCGCCGGCCGTCGGGGAACCAGGTCACCGCGTTCACATCCGAGCCGTGATGCGCCGCCACCAGCAGACACTCGCCCGCGCGTGTCCAGACGCGCACCGTGCCGTCGAACGAGCCCGTCGCGATCCGGTGTCGGTCCGGCGAGATGGCGACCGAGTTCACGTCGTCGCCGTGACCGATCAGCGTCGCGAGCGCCTCGCCCGTGTCCGGGTCCCACAGCCGCGCGGTGTGGTCGCTCGAGGCCGATGCGAGCAAGCGTCCGTCGGCCGACCAGTCGACCGCGTTGACCAGGCTCGTGTGACCGCGCAGCTCGCGCAGCACGTCGCCGCTCGACGCGTCCCAGAGCAGCACGCGGCGATCGTACCCACCGCTCGCGTATACCCGGCCGTCGCCGCGCGCAGCCGCGCACGAAACCGGTGATCTGTGTCCAGGAACTCCGCTCATGCGCCCGCGCCTCCGCTCGAGAAGGTCCGCTCCACGATCTTGCGTTTGCCGCCGCTGCCGCGCGGCAGCGCGGTCAGGACCTGCAGGTCGATGCGGAACGGCGCGCCCAGCAGTCGCGACAGGTTCTGACGCCCCGCCTCGGCGCAGGCGCGCAGCAGCGAGGGGTCCCGTCCGGGCACGACCTGCACCGTGACGTGCGCCGGTCCGTCCTGCGTGATGCGGTAGTCGCGGAAGATCTGCGCGCCGGGATGCTCGAAGCACGGGCTCTTCACGGCGACGGTGATGCGCGAGGGGTGCATGCGGCGGCCGTCCGGATACTCGAGGTAGTCGTCGTCGCGACCCTCGAGCGCGCGCAGGCGCGGCAGGTCGAGCCCGCAGCTGCACGGTCCGGTGTCGGGCTCCCAGGCGGCGATGTCGCCGAGTCGGTAGCGGATGAACGGCTGCACGTAGTTGTGCAGCGACGTCACCAGTACGTGCCCGCGTTCGCCGCGCGGCACGGGCCGCCCGCGCTCGTCGACGACCTCGAGCACGACGTTGTCCGGGAACTGGTGCAGGCGGCCGGAGCGGCACTCCGCCGCGATCGCCCACACCTCGTTGCAGTAGTAGTTCGTGGCGATGCGGCAGCCGAAGCGCGCCGCGACGTGCGCGCGCTCGTCCTGCGACATCGGCTCGGAATGCACGCAGATCGCCTGGAGCCCCAGCTCGCGCAGGTCGTCGTCCAGGCCGTCGCACAGCTCGAGCAGATCGCTCGGCGTCGCGGCGAGCAGGTGCGGGCGCCAGGCGCGCAGGCCTGCCAGGATCGACGCCGGCGCGAGCTTGGTCGAGAACCAACGGTTCCGGTACAGGCCCGCGTTGCCCCTGCGCAGCGGCAGCTCGTACGGGAACAGGTACGCCATGCGGCGCCAGAACGTGAAGCCCTGCAGGCCGTACACGCGCTGCGTGAACAACGTGCGCATGTCGTCGCTGCGGACGTCGAGCGCGATCTCCATGCACTGACCCGACGAGCCGGAGGTCTGCTGGATGCGGCAGCGGGAGAGATCGGTGCCGGTCGCGACGCAGCCGCGCGGAAAGCTGTCGCGGATGTCGTCCTTCTCGGTGATCGGAAAGCGCGCGAGGTCCGCGAGCGTCACGAGATCGGCGGGCGTCACGTTCGCCTTGTCGAGCTTCTCGCGGTAGAGCAGCACGCGCTCGTAGGCGTCGCGCAGCACGCGCCGGAGCTCGGCGAGCTGCACGGCTTCGAGCTCGCGCGCCGAGAGGCCGAGCCGGCGCTGTGTCACCGCGAGGCCTGTGAGCTTCCTCACCGTCGAGGCGATCTGCATCCCTGCGTCCTCCCAATCGCCACCGCAGGGGAGCAAGGCGCATGCCACGGACCGGAGCGCCGCCGCGCGTCCGGCGTCGCGGCGCGCGTTCGAAAACTCGAATCCGGGTGCGGGCGCGAGCGCGCCGGAACGGCGCAACTCAAGGAGCGCGCGAGGGAATCACACCGGTTCCAGGATTCGCACGCTCGACCGCGAGGAAGCGCGGCGCGAGCCAGTCGAGCGCGGGCGGCAGCACCACCAGCTCGACCGCGAGCGCGACCGCGACCGTGAACGCGACCAGCGCGCCGAAGTGCGCGGTCGGCTGGAAGTCCGAGAGCGCGAGCATGCCGAAGCCTCCGACCAGGATCGCCGCGGTCAGAATGGTGGGGCGACCCGCCACGCCGAGCGCGTATTCGAGCGCGCCCTCCGCGTCGCCGCGCAGCTCCAGTCCCCTGCGCCAGGCGTGCAGCACGTGGATCGTGTCGTCGACCACGATGCCGAGCGCGATCGACGCGACCATGATCGTGGCGACGTCGAGGCGCACGGCGAACCAAGCCATCGCCGCTGCGGTCGGGCCGATCGGCGCGACGTTCACGAGCAGCGCCACCGCGGTCACCCGGAGCGAGCGGTGCAGCAGCAGGAACACCGCCGCCACGAGCGCGATCGCGGAGCCGTAGCTCGCGAGCTGACCGGTCACCAGGTACTGCTCCATCTGCGCGAACACCGGTACGAGTCCCGTGAAGCGCACGCGATGGCCGGCGGGCGCGAGGCGCGAAGCGTCTGCGCGCAGCTCGCGCAGGATCGCCTCGCTGCGCGCGGAGGTCATCGCGTCCGCGCGCGCCGAGATGCGCGCGAGCCGTCCGTCGTCGCGCACGAAGCGGCCGACCTCGGTCGGCTCGAGCGCCTCGAGCAGGAACAGCTCGGACTTCACGGCGTCCGCGTCGTCGAGCGCGAGTCCGGGGTTCGAGGCGCGCAACAGATCGACGAGCGACGTGCCGGCCGAGAGCTCCGGAACCTCGGCGAGGCGCCGCTGTAGCGCGTCGAGCAGGCGCACACCCGCGGCGGTCCGGAACGCGCCGGGCGCGTCGGCCTGCAGCTCGACCTCGAACGGCGTCACTCCGCCGATGCGCGACTCGATCAGCCGGTAGGCCTGGTTGATCGGATTCTCGGACGTGAAGAACTCGCCGTCGTGGGTGGCGACCTCGACACGCGGTGCGCCCCAGACGCCGAGCCCGAGCACCAGCGCGAGGAAGCACAGAGCCGGCCAGCGCCTTCGCGCGCCCGCGGTCACGAAGCGCAGCCAGGCGAGCTCCGCGCGCCGCTCGGCCACGCCCTCGAGCGGCAGCCGCACCAGCAGCGCGGGCAGCACGCCCGCGCAGAGCAGGAATGCGATCGCGACGCCGAGCATCGAGAACGCGCCGAACACGCGCACGCTCTCGATCCGCACCGTGAGCAGCGACGCGAAGCCGATCGCCGTGGTAGCGGCGGTCCAGAAGCAGGACGGCAGCATCTCCTCGAGCGTCCAGCGCAGCGCCTGCTCGCGGCTCCGGCCCTCGCCGAGGCGCTCGACGTAGCCCGAGATCACATGGATCGCGTAGGCGACGGCGATCACCATCAGCAGCGGCGGCAGGAGCGAGGTGGTGATGTTCATGGGCACGCCGAGCCACCCCATCAGCCCCTGCGTCCACAGGACCGTGAGCCCGATCGTGCCGAGCGCGAGCCCGGTCGCGAGCGCGCTCCGGAACAGCAGCGCGAGCACGCCCGCGATCATGGCGAGCGCAAGCGGCGTGAACAGCGCGTTGTCGCGCCGGTTCAGACGCTCGAGCTCGCGATTGAAGACCGGTGAGCCGGCGCGGTGCACGCGCAGGCTCGCGAATTCGGGTGCGGTGAGCGTCGCGTCGACCGCGGCGAGCACCTCGCGCTCCTGCGTGGTGGAGTCGAGCTCGCTCGCTTCGAGCTGCACGGCGACCAGCACGAGCCGCCCGTCGTGTGACACGAGCTGATCGCGCACGAAGCCGTTCGCGAGCGCGGTCTCGCGCAGGCCGGGATCCGAGCCGAGCTCGTCGGGCACGAGCGGCCGCACGTACGGACCGAA
The DNA here is from genome assembly GCA_040902485.1 of Myxococcota bacterium. Lineage (GTDB taxonomy): Bacteria > Myxococcota_A > UBA9160 > SZUA-336 > SZUA-336 > VGRW01. The sequence continues at coordinate 185,099 of JBBDXF010000029.1, forward strand.
CGGTCCCGTGTCGACCTCGGCCGCGGTGTCGAGCGACGCGACCGACGCGACGCCGGGAACGTCCTGCAGCGCGCCGGTGAGCTCGCGCAGCCGCGCGAGGTTGGCGTTCGAGAACGCGTCGTCGACCTCGTACGCCAGCACGATCCACTTGTCGCTGCCCCAGCGCGCGACGAACGCACGGTAGAAGTCGAGCTCGTCGCTGCCCTCGAGCGTGATCACCTCGGGGTCGCCGGTCCAGCGCAGGCGCGCGTAGCCGAGCGCGAGCACGGCGCTGGCGAGCGCGACGGCGGCGAGCAGCAGCGCGCCGTGGCGCAACACGATCCGCTCGAGCAGTGCGCCGACACCCATCAGTGCAACGTCCGCCGCACCAGGCCGTTGCCCGCCGCCTCGATGCGGTCCGCGGTGCCGTGGAAGCCGACGATGCGCACGAGGTTTCCGACCGGCCGGATCACCAGGTCCGCCGCGGCGGTCGCCAGCAGGATCGAGCCCGGCACGTGCACCCCGTACACCTCGGAGTGGAACAGGCCCTCGCCGACGAAGGCGAGCGGCTCGAGCGGAAGCCGCGCCGGCTGCTCGTCCGGATCGAGCAGCGGATTCAGCTCGTCGAGGCTCTCGGCGACCCAGCTCTCGGTCTCGAGTCCGTGGCTGCCGAGCAGCGCCTCCGAGCCCGCCAGGTGGAAGAGCCAGGCGGTCTTCGCGAGCGACTTGCTGGCGGTGCCCTTGAGCACGTGCTCCGAGACGGGGTTGTCGTCGACGAGCCCCACGCCGTCGGAGCCGAGCTCGAGCAGCGCGCCGGCGTCGATCGCCGCTTCCGAGAACAGCCCGAGCTGCGCGTCGGTGACGTCGTCGAGCAGCCCGAGCACGCCGTCGCGAACGCCGCGCAGCCAGGTCACGATCGGACCGGCCGGCGCTTCGTCGACCTGCCAGTCGAGACCGCGCACCGGCGCATCGTCGGCGCGCGCCACGTCACTCGCGCCCGACAGCGCGAGCAGAAGGGCGAGCAGGAGGATCCGTTGGAAGGCGCCGTCGAAGCGCATCGCTCACCTCCGCCGGCGCCGGTCGTTCCAGCGCCGATTCTTGAACGCTTCGACCTGGCGATCCTCCCAGGCCGAGTACAGGGCGAGCTGATTCGCATCGAGAACCGAGGCGAGCTCTGCGTGACTGCGGCTCTGACCCGCGAGCACGAGCTCGCGCACGCGCGTCTCCTTCTGCGCGTCGGTCTGATCGGCGCGCGCGACCTCGGTCACGACCTCGGCGAACACGTCGAGCGCGACGTTCCGGTACACCGCGCGCATCTGCTCGGCTTGACCGTCGCGGAGCGCGATCTCAGGGATCTTCTTCCGCACGCCGCTGACCGTTCGGGCCGCCATGTCGTCGGCCAGGCGCTCGACCTGCGCCGGCTCGAGGCGGATGCCGTTGATCTCCCAGACGCGCGTCGCTTGCGCGGGCGCTTGCGCGAAGGCGACGCGCGCGGCGAGCGCGAAGACCGACAGCCCGAGCGCGATTCGCGTCAAGTGCCGAGCTCCCGGAACGCATCGCGCGAGTAGTGGCACACGTTCTCCTTCGATTCGTGCAGGAGCGCGAGTGCGTGTGTCCGGTCGATCCGGTCGATCGCGGTGATGGCCGGCAGCGCCGAGAGCATGCCGAGCTGTGCGCGCGCCTCCGCCACGTCGCCGTCCGCGCCGCGGCACAGCAGCGCTACGGCGAGCTCCTTGCGGTACTCGATGCGCACGGGCTGGAGCGCGACGGCCTCGCGCGAGAGCTCGATCGCGCGATCGAGATTTCCGCTCGTACCGACGAAGCGCATGTACCAGCCGCTCGGCGCGAGGCGGTAGAACTGCGCGAGCGCGTGCAGCGCGTCGCCGCGCGTCGAAAAGCCGAAGAAGCGGAAGTCCTCGGGCAGTGACACGGCCTTGCGCATGGTCTGCTCGAGCCAGCTCGGCCCTCGCCCTCCGATCCAGCCACGCACCGCCAGGCTCACCGGACCCGCGCTGGTCGCGATGCGGCCGTGCGCGATCGCCTGCCACAGGTAGCCCTCCGCGCGTCCGGGCGCGCGCGCGACGGCGCCATCGGCCCAGCGCTCCGCCTCTTCGTAGCCCGCGATGCGCTCGGCGCGCGAGAGCGCCGAGGCTCGGCCTTCGAGCGCCAGGTAGCGAAGCCTCGCCATCATCCAGTACGGCTCGGGATCGGCCGGGCGCAGGCTCATCGCCTCGCGCAGGCGCGCCTCGCTCTCGCCGAAGTCCGAGTCGTAGAGCAGCTCCGTCGCCTCGTGGAGCGCGGCGTCGAAGCGCGCCAGGTCGGCCAGGTCCGCGTGCGTCGACGGCCGACGCATGGCGGTGTAGGTCGTCGTGCGCTCGCACGGCAGGCTCGTGCCGGGCAGATAGGTCGCCAGATACTCCGGCGCGATCGGCTCGGCCACCGAGAGCCGCACGACCTCGCGATCGAGCTCCGGGGAGAGCACCGCATCCACCTCGAGCACGCCCTCGCCGATCCGGTAGCGCCGCGCGGCGCGGCCGTGCGCGTATGCCGCGGGGCGATCGAGCTCCCAGAAGCGGGCGCTCGCGTCGACCGCCTCGTTCCCGTCGACGTAGAGATCCCGCGTCGTGCGCGGGAAGACCAGGCCCGCGCAGCCCTCGATCGAGGTCGCCACGAGCCGCACGCGCTCGACCGGGACCTCGCCCGCCGCCCGCGCCCCGGGCGCGAGCAGAACGAGGATCAGCGTGGCGAGCGCGCGCGAGCTCAAGGCAACGCGGTCCCGCTCCGGATCTCTTCGCCCGTCACCGTGATGTGTCGCGGCGCCCAGACGTAGTAGCCGTAGAACTGGCCCGGGACGATCCAGGCGACGGTGTCGATCCAGTTGAACTCGGTCCTGACCTGCAGGTTCTCGTAGCGGAGCACGCCCGAGCCGCTCTCCGCGAGCAGGTCGTCACTGCTGAAGCGCGACCACGGAATCAGCCCCGCGGCGAGCCAGTTCTTCATGGCGCTGCGCTCGAAGTCGGTCGACGTCTCCGTGGGCGCCTTGGGCAGCTTCCCGAAGTAGGCGTGCGGGGGCAGCTTGTGACTCACGCTGAAGCAGCCGCCGGCGGCGAGCGCGCAGAGCCCGAGCACGGCGATGCGAGACAGGATCGGGCTCATTTCGAAACCTCCGCCGGCACGTAGTCGACGACGTCGCCCTCGGCCCAGGCCGACCAGCTGCCGCAGATCAGCGTCAGCACGCAGGGCACGTGCGAGATCAACAGGTCCGTGAAGTTCTGACCGTCGTGGATCTCGAGGTTCACGACCGCGTCGTGGTCGCCCGCTTCCCGGGCCGCGAGCGCCGCCGCGTTCAGCGGCTCGCCGACGGGAAAGCCGCCGTGCAGCCAGTAGAACTGGCGATCGTGCGCCTCGAAATGGCGCACCAGCCGCACGCCGCGGCCGGGCGGCGTCGGATCGGTCGTGAGCAGCTTGTCGCCGCTGTAGGCGTGCGTGACCGAGAAGCAGCCGGCGAGCGGCGCGATCGCGAGCAGGAGCGACAGGGCTTTGCGCATGCAGCGCCTCCGTGGTGCGGGATTCGCACGAGCGGGAAGAGCAAGGCGCATGCCGCGCGCGCGAGTGCCGTGCCGCGCCCGGCGCGCAGGCGCGGGTTCGAATCCTCGAATCGGCCGCGCGCGCGAAGTCTCGCTGGGGCGCCTATCCCGGCGGAGTCGGGACGGAAAGCGGCGCGTTCAAGCTTTCGAACGCCCGTGGATGCCGTACTTGGTGAGCTTGTAGTGCAGCGCGCTCTTCGACAGGCCGAGCCGTTCCGCCGCGCGAGCCTGCACGTAGCCGCAGTCCTCGAGCGCCTGCAGCAGCAGCGCGCGCTCGACCTCTTCGAGCGCGCTCTGCAGCGGCTTGCCGGCGAACGCCTCGAGCGCGGGCGGGGTCTCGCGCTTCGCCTTCAGCTCGGGCGGCAGCGCGTCGGCCCCGATCAGGTCGCCGGGTGTGATCACCAGCGCGCGCTCCACGATGTTCTCGAGCTCGCGCACGTTGCCCGGCCAGCGGTACGCGCCGAGCAGCTCCGACGCGCGCTCGTCGAGCCGCACGCCGGGCCGCTGCATGCGCGCGGCGCAGCGGCGCAGGAAGTGCTGGGCCAGGCGCGCGACATCCTCGGGGCGGTCGCGCAGCGGCGGGATCTCGATGCGCAGCACGTTCAGCCGGTAGTACAGATCCTCGCGGAAGCGGCCGCTCTTGATCGCCGACTCGAGGTCGCGATTGGTGGCCGCGATGAAGCGCGCATCGGTCTCGAGCGACGCCTCACCGCCCACGCGCTCGAACGAGCGGCTCTCGATCGCGCGCAGCAGCTTCACCTGCACGTGCTCGGGAATCTCGCCGACCTCGTCGAGGAAGAGCGTGCCGCCCTGCGCCAGCTCGAAACGCCCGCGCTTGGTCGAGACCGCGCCGGTGAAGGCGCCGCGCTCGTGGCCGAACAGCTCGCTCTCGAGCAGCGACTCCGCGAGCGCCGCGCAGTGCACCGCGATGAACGGCTGGTCGGCGCGCGCGCTCGCGCGGTGGATCGCGCGCGCCACGACCTCCTTGCCCGTGCCGGTCTCACCGGTGATCAGCACGGTCGTCTCGGTGCGCGCGACCTGCGCCACCAGCCGCCGGACCGCCTCCATCTGCTTCGACGCGCCGATCAGATCCGGCACGTCGTCGCCCGCGCTCGCGGCCTCGCGCAGTCGCGCGTTCTCGCGCGAGAGCCGCGTGAGGTTGGCCGCGCGGCGCAGGATGCGCAGCAGGTCTTGATTGTCGAACGGCTTCAGCACGTAGTCCGCCGCGCCGCGCTTGAGCGAATCGACCGCCGTCTCGACGGTGGCGAACGCGGTCATGATCACGACACCGAGATCCGCGTCGAGCCGGTGCAGGCGCTCCATCACCTCGACGCCGTCCAGGTCGCCCATACGCAGGTCCACGAGCGCGACGTCGAACGGGCGCTTGGCCGCGAGCTTGAGCGCCTCGAGCGGCTCGCTGAGCGCGTCGACGGCGAAGCCGTCCCGCGAGAGCAGCTCGCGCAGGATCACCAGGTAGTTGCTCTCGTCGTCGACGATCAGGATGCGCGGGTTCACGCTTCGGCCTCCGGGAACACGAGCGAGAAGTCGCTGCCCTGCTTGCCGCTGGTCACCGAGATGCGCCCGCCGGTCGCGCTGACGATGCGCTGCACGATCGAGAGTCCGAGTCCGGTGCCGCCGGCGCGCCGGCTGAAGAACGGCTGGAAGATGCGCTCGAGATCGCCCGCGGGGATTCCCGGTCCGCGATCCGCGACGTGCAGCGCCACCTCGCAGGGACCGGCGCTGCGCGCGGAGAGCCCGACCCAGCCGCCGCGCGTCTGCACCTGCAGCGCGTTCAGGATCAGGTTCGCGAGCACGCGGTGCAGAAGCTCGGGATCGACGAGCACCTGCGGAAGCCCCGCGGGCACGTCGACCTGGATGCGCATGCCGCGGCGCTCCGCCTCGGCGCCGAGCATGGTGCGCGCGCGTTCCAGGAGCGGCGCGACGTCGCAGGCGACCACGCTCGGCTTGGTCGGCACGGCAAAGCCGACGAACTCGGTGATCGTCTCGGCTACGCGCGTGGCCTCCGTCTCGATCACGCCGAGCAGCGTGCGATCGCGCTCCGACAGTCCGCTCGCGCCCTCGAGCAGCTGCGCGGAGCTCTTGATCATGCCGATCGGGTTGCGGATCTCGTGCGCGACGCCCGCGGCCAGCTCGCCGAGCGACGCGAGGCTCGCGCTCTGCACGAGCTGGCGCTCGAGCTCGCCGCGCTCCGACACGTCGCGCACCACCTCGATCACGGCCCGCTCGTTCGCGCGCGAGGTGTACGGAAACGTGACGACCTCGACCTCGCGCGTGCCGCCGTCTGGCGTCGGCCAGCGGTAACGGCGCTGCGCCTGCGCTCCCGTCGCCATGGTCTTGCGTGCGGGGCAGCCGGCGCACGGCGTCGCGCGCCCCGCGTAGCGCAGGTGGCAGCGCGCGCCGGCGCCGCCCTCGGGCACGCCGAACAGCCGCTCGATTCCGGAGTTCCACTCCGAGATGCGGAAGTCGCCCTCGATCACGGAGATGCCGTCGGTGATCCCGTCGAACAGCGACTCGAGCCGCTCGCGCGCGTGCTCGATCTCGCGCGTGCGCGCGGCCACGCGCCCCTCGAGCTCGCGGTTGGAAAGCGCGAGCGCTTCGGAGAGCCGCTCGATGCGCACGTGACCGCGGCGCACGATCTCGAACAGCGCCACGAACAGCAAAGTCATCAACCCGGCCGTGAGCAGCGCGATCTCGCGCTCGCCCTGCGCGATCTTCGCCGTGATCGGGCGCGCGTCCTGGTACAGCTCGAGCACGCCGATGATCGGACCGAGAGCCTCGGAGCTGGGATCGAGCTCGTGGAACGGCGCATACGATTCGAGCAGGTCGTGCCCGGGACGGATCGGATCCGCTTCGAGCTCTGCGCGCTTCAGGAACGAGGCGGGGTGACCGCCGAGCGCGCTCGCGAGGCCCGGGTTGTCGATCGAGCGGTAGCCGATGTAGTCGGGATTGGTGCTGTAGATGATCGTCCCGCTCTTGTCGAAGATGTTCACGGTCAGGATGCGCATGCCGCGCGTGTGCAGCTCGACGATCCCCGCCAGGCGCGCGCGCTGACTCGGGTTCTCGAGGTCGACGACCGTGCCCTCGCGCGCGAGCGGCTCGAGGAACTCGCGAAAGATCGCGCGGTTCAGCGAGTTGGACATGTCCACCGCGTACAGACCGGCTTCCTCGGTCAGGCTGTTCTCGAGATTGCGCGAGAACACCCAGGCGGTGGCGAGTGCGAGCGCGGCGATCACGGCCAGGCTCGCGAGCGTGAAATAGCGGAGGAGGTTGAACGACCTCAAGGTGCCTACCGTAGCGCGGCCGCGTCGATCCGGTACAGGCGCAGGCCCGCGGCGAGGAGCTCGGGGCTCGCGCCGAGTCGGTCGCTGCCGGCCAGCTCGCTGGTGACTCCGATCGCGCCCACCAGCTCCGGCCACGCGGCCAGGTCGCGCCGCACCTCGTCGAGCGTTTCGCGACGGTAGAGAGGAGCGCCGGCCGGGGCATAGTGCTCGAGCACGCGCTCGCTCGGCCCCGCGAACACCGCGCTGCAGCCGGCGCACGCGCTCGCGACGCGCGCGCTGAGCTCGCGCCCGTTCGGGTGAGAGGGTCGGGCGACGAGGTCGACCGCGAGCAGCGAGAGCGCAGCCGCGAGCCCGGCCAGCGCGCGGAGCGGTCGGCGCTCGAGGCTCGCCAGGGCGCACGCCGCGAAGAGCGCGAATGCGGGCGCGAGCGGCAGCAGGTGGCGCGGGCTGGCGAGGTTCTGCCCCAGCAACACCCAGAGGGCGTAGGGACCCAGGGCACACACGAGGAAGCGCCGCAGCGTCGGCTCCGCGCGCGCCGCCCCCAACGCCGCGAGCAACGGCAGGACGGGCGCCGCGAGCCCGAACGCGAGCCCGCGCGCGGCCGCACTCGCGCCCGCACCCGCGAGCGCCGTGCTGCCCCACACCGAGAAGTGTCCGATCGCGAAGTCCGTGCCGCCCGCGAGCGCGTCGGGCGGCAGCGCGTGCGCGAGCGCCGGGAGCCAGAGCGCGACGCCGAGCGCGAGCCCGGACGCGAAGGACGCGCGCTCACGCCCGGAAAGCGCCGCGGCGACGAACGCGAGCGGCGCGAGGTCGACGCGAATTCCGAAGGCCAGACCGAGCACCACTCCACCGGCGAGCGGGCGCCGGTGCGCGGCGAGCGCCAGCGCGAGCCAGGCGCAGACCGTCGCTAGCAGGTCGGGCGCGGGCCGCGGACCCTCGACGAAGACGAGCGGCTGCGCGGCGAGCAGGAGCGAGGCGAGCGCGAGCGTCGGCGCGGGCACGGCGAAGCGCCGGCCGAGAGCGACGAGCGCGGGCACGAGCGCCGCGCTCGCGAGCACGCCCGGCAGCGCGAGCGCGAGCGCCTCGGGAGCGCCCGCCTGCGCGAGCAACCGACACAGCGCGATGTAGACCGGATAGCCCGGGAAGTGCGGCTGCTCGAGCAGTGGATCGAAGTCGCGCAGGCCGAGCGCGAAGTTCACGCTGTCCTGACCGTCGAGCGCCGCGGGCAGGCGCAGCGCGAGCAGCGCCGGCAGCAGCAGCGCGCCCACCCGCGCGATGCCGGCCGGCGAGCTCAGCCGACCAGCGATTGCGCTTCGGTCAGACACGGCGTCTCACAGCTCGGATCGGGCAGACCCTCGGACACGCCCAGGATGCGGCGCGCCGCGGCGATGCCCTCCTCCATCGCGCGGTCGGCGAACACGTACGAGAAGCGGCCCTGTCGCCCCGCGAGCGCGAGGTTCGTGAAACGCGACGCCGAAGCGCGCGCGCGCGTCAGCTCGGCCGCGGTCGCCCGGTCGAAGAGCGGGTAGGCGTACGGGGCACGCGAGGAGAAGAAGCCGCTGACACCGGCGGGGATCACGAGACCCGCGCGGGCGACCTCGGGCCAGGCGCGTGCGAAGAGCGCGTCGTCGTCGAGCTCGAAGCCCGGCTCTCCCGGCGAGCCGGGCAGCTCGAGCTGCAGCGAGCCGCGCCCGGGTGGAACCATGAACGGGCTACGCCGCGCCGGCTCCTGCACGCGCGAGACCAGCCCCGCTCCGTCGGAAAGGTACGCCCAGGTGCTGCCGAGCTGGGCGGGCGCGTCGAGCATCAGGTTCAGGAAGCGCAGGCCGCGGAAGCGCAGGTGTGCGTGGGCGCCGAGCAAGCGCGCGAGCTCAGGCAGCGGCAGCGTCGAGACGAACGCGCGCGCCTCGAGCTCGCCGGCAGCCGTGCGTGCCGCGCGCACGCGCCCGCCTTCGAGCGCAAGCCCGACGATGCGTGCCTCGGTCCGGATCGATCCGCCCAGGCGCTCGACCTCGTGCGCGATCGCGTCGAAGAGCTGGCCCATGCCCAGCCGCGGATACAGGAAGCGCCGCGCGACGGTGCGCGGGCGCGTGCGCGCGAGGCCGAACAGGTCGCGCAGCGCGAAGCCGAGATCGAAGCTGCCGATGCGCTGCGGCGCCCAATCCGAGGAGAGCCGCGACGGCTCGATGCCCCACAGCTTGCGCGAGTACGGCGCGAAGAACTCGGCGTACAGCGCGGGCCCGAAGCGCCGGACCATCCAGCCCTCGAACGTCGACTCGTCGCGCGCCGGCCGGCGCAGGCGCTCCCCGGCCCAGCTCGCGAGGTAGTGCAGACCGCGTCGCAGCGGAACGTTGCGCAGCAGGTCGGCGAGCTCGAGCGGGTAGCCGAAGCGGCGTCCCTCGCTCACCACCACGCTGTGTCGATCGACCCGCAGAAGCTCGTCGCCCATGAGCTTCGTCACGCGCTCGAGCAGCTCCGGCCAGCGCGTGAGGAAGCGATGCCCACCCTGGTCGAAGCGGAAGCCGTCGCGCTCGGTCGTCGCGGCCAGACCGCCGACGTGCGCCGAGGCCTCGAGCACGACCACGCGCGCACCGCGGCTCGCGAGCTCCCACGCGCAAGCGAGGCCCGCCGGCCCCGCGCCGAGCACCGCGACGTCGGGCGCGCTCACCAGTCCACCGCGCCCTGGAACAGGAAGCCGTTGTTCTCGACCTCGCTCGACTCGTCGTCGACGATCTCGTACTCGGCCTTCAGGCGGAAGTGCTCGCGCGGATGGAACACGATGCCCGCGGCGAAGCGCTGCCCGTCGAGCACGTCCTGCAGGTCCTGGTCGTCGTCGAGCACGTCGTAGCGCAGCACGTACTCGAGCGGTCCGAGGAGCTGCGCGAAGACCGGGCGCGGGCGCCAGATTCCCTCCACGTACCAGCCCTGCCGGCTGAAGCTGCCACCGAGCGGTGTCAGCGGCCCGAGCTCGGGACAGGGCAGGCTCGGGCAGGCGGTGCCGTCCGCGGCGACCGCGTCGGGATTCTGCACGCGCGAGATCGCCCACTCGCTGCGCAGCGCGACGGTTCCCCAGTCCGCGCGCAGATCGACACCTGCGGCCCACAGGCCGTCGTCGTTCGAGCTGTCGTAGTTCCCCGAGAGCCCCGAGACGCCGACGCGCAGCCAGCGATCCCAGACGATGCCGAGCCGGCCGCCGTAGGCCTTGCCGGAGTTGTTGTCGCGGTTCTGGCGCGCGTCGCGCACCGACGCGAAGGCCGGTTCGCCCAGGCCGTTCACGAGCGCGAACTCGTACTCGCCGACGATCTCGGGCGAGTGCGCGAGCGGCAGCTCGCCGAGCAGCTCGATGCCGGTCTCGGAGTAGGTCTCGGGAATCACGAACAGGAACGGCGCGGGTCGATCGACGAGCGGGTTGGTCGGCGCGTTCTGGTAGTAGCGATCGATGCCGAACGGGAAGTAGAACTTTCCGCCGCGCAGCGAGAGCTTCTCCTCTTCGGCGAGGTCCCACTGCACGAAGGCCTGGTCGACCGTGATCTCGTCGCCGCCGCTCTCGTACTCGACCTCGGTGGCGGCGTAGATGTCCTCGTAGATCGGCAGGCCGACGAAGAAGGTCAGGTCCGAGGCGGTGAAGGAGCTGCGCGGCAGCAGCTCCGCGTCGGGGTCCCGGTCGGTGTCGACGCTGCCCGCGCTCGGATTGGCGATGCCGACGTAGTCGACCGCGAGGTGACCGTGGAAGTCGATGCGCGAGAGGATCGAGCCCTCGCTCTCGCCGGCGAGCACGCCGAGATCGATGTCCGCGTCGGGCGCCGGTGCAGATGGCGGAGCCGGCTGCGCGCGGGCCGCACCGCCCTCGCCGACCAGCAGCGCGCGCAGCTCGTCGAGCTCGGCGTCGGTGCGCTGCTGCTGCTGCTCGAGCTCGCGCACCCGCGAGCGCAGCGTCTCGACCTCGCTCTGCGCCCTTGCAGAGCCGCTCGCCAGCACGAACGCGAGCGGGAGCATTCCCGTGACGGCCCACTTCCTCATCGCTTCACCTCCGGTAGGAACGGAAAGACCGCGCGAAGCGCGGCCTCGATCTCGAGCGCGGCTTCGGCGTAGGCCGGCGCGTCCGGCGGCAGGCCTCCGCGGCCGAGAAAGCCCGGCCGGCCGATGGCCGCTTGCGCCCGCGCGAGGCCGGCGATGATGCGCTCGTCGGAGCGCCCGCCCCGCGTCGCATCCTGGTGTCGCACGGCCGGAGCGAGCAGCTCCGCGTACAGCGTGCGCGCGGCCTCGACGCGGTACTTCGCGGCGTAGTAGTCGGCGAGGTTGGCGCGCCCCGAGGCCTCGAGCTTCCACAGGATCGCTCCGCACGCGGCGACCGTCAGCTCGCGCGCGAGCGCGCGCGAGTTGCGCGCATCGAGCGCGGCCGCGATCGGCGCGCGGAGCTTCCAAGCGAAGGCGGCGTCGAGCTCGTCGAGCCCGGGGTCGAGCGCCGGCGCGGCGTCATCTGCCTCGGTCCAACGGCCCTGATTCGCTTGCGACGCGACCCGCTTCCAGGCGGCAATGAACGGGTCCTGCTCCTGGCCGTAGCCGTACGCGCACAGAGCCGAGGCGATGAGCGCGAGCGCGATGTGGCGAATTGCAGCAGACCCGGACTTGGCTCGGCGCACGTTCCCCCCGCGCTCTCGTCTGCCATCGCGGCGCACGCGCGTCAAGCAGTCCGCTTGATTCGCGCGGCTCGATGTCGGACTTTGCGCGCGGTGGACGAGCTCGACCCGCGGCTGCTCTCGAACCGACTGTCCGAGATCGAGGCCGTACTCGACTCGCTCGCGCCCGCCGTGCGCGAGCGACTGCTCGGGCCGCTGCTGGCGCTCGCATCCGCCCCCGCGCGTCCTCTGCTCGAGCGGATCTCGGCCGGAAATGCGCTCGGCCTGCTCGGTGACCCGCGCGTCGACACACTCGCGCCGCGCATGTGCCGGATCCCCGCGGGACGCTTCTCGATGGGCACGGACGAAGCCGAAGTCCCGTCCCTCGCGCGGCGCTGGGGCATTCCCGAAGCCTGGTTCGCGAAGTCGACGCCGCGGCACGTGGTCGAGCTCGACGCGTTCGAGATCGCCGTGCACCCGGTCACCGAAGCGGAGTGGGCGCGCTTCGTCGCCGAGACGGACCTCGACGAACGTCCCTCGCACTGGACGGATCCCGCGCCACCGCGCGGCCGTGCGAACCACCCCGTGCACGGTGTCTCGTGGCAGGGCGTGCTGCTCTACACGGAGTGGCTCTCCGAGCGCACCGGCACCGCGTTTCGTGTGCCGACCGAGGCGGAGTGGGAGCGCGCCGCGCGTGGAACCGACGGGCGGGCGCATCCCTGGGGAGACGACTTCTCGGCCGCGCGCTGCAACACGCGCGAGGGCGGGGTAGGCGGCACGACACCGATCGGCGTCTACCCGGACGGCGCCTCGCCGTGCGGCGCGCTCGATCTGGCGGGAAACGTCGAGGAGCTGGTCGCGGACCTGTACCGGCGCTATCCCGGCTCGAAGTTCGACGATCCCGACTACGGCAGCTACCGCATGACGCGTGGCGGTGTCTGGTCGCTCGACGGGGACCTCGCGCGCTGCGATCGGCGCCACGGCAGCGCCTTCGCCGGGCCGACCGGCTTCCGGCTCGCGCGCAGCGCCGCGCACGGCTGGCTCGATCGCTAGGCGCCCGCCGATCCTCCGCGTCGCCCGCTCGCCTCGAGCTCCTGGCTGAGCGCTCCGACGCTGTCGCGGTTCTTGCTCCGCCCGCTCGCGCGCACGCGCGGCAAGTGCGCGGTGAGCCAGTCGAGCGCGGGGAAGCGTCCGACGCCGGCCGAACCTCCCACGCGGGCGAGCCGTGCGCGGTCCGGGTACGCGGCGACCAGCGCGCGCAGCAGCGGTTTGGCGCGCGGTCCGGCCGCGCGCAGAAGCGATGCCACGAAGCCCGCGATCTCGACCGCGACCAGCGTCTCGACCCGTCGCGCGTCGGTGTAGGCGTACTCGAGATCGAAGGTCACCCACTCGCCCGCGCGATCCAGCAGATGCGAGAAAGACGGGTGCGCGTGCACCAGGCCCGGCTCGCGCAGCCGCTCGGCCAGCGCGTGCCGCCGGCACCAGTCCGCGGCGAAGAGAGCCATGCCGGTCTCGAGCCGCTCCAGGCGCACGGCCGGGTCGCGCAGCTCGGACTGCACGGTGCGCCCCTGCACCTGCTCGAGCACCAGGTACGGCCGCGGGTCGGACTCGGGCAGCTCGAGCGCGAGCAGCTCGGGCACCGCGAAACCGTGCTCGCGCCACAGGCGCAGCAGACGGGCCTCGGTGTCGCAGCGCGTGCGCGCGCCGAGGCCCGTCTTGCCGACCAGGAAGCGGTGCCCGAACGCGCGCGCCAGCGTCGGCAGCCAGGGCCGCTTGCGGCCGTACAGCTTCACGACCACGTCGCGGCCGCCGAGCCGCGCCGAAACTACCTGGTGTCGGCCGTCGCCGCGCCGCGAGACCGCGAGCAGGCGCGCGTCGAGACCGGCCACGCGGACCGGCGCGCCCGGGCTCGCGCTCATCCGCGCGGCAGCATCCCGCCGCGTCCGAGTATTCCGTCGAGCTGGGCCGCGATCCGGTACTTCGACGACGGCTTGCGCGCGCGCTCGCGCAGCAGGAAGTCGAGCTTGCGGCCGAAGCGCACCAGCGGATTCGGATCGGCGAACGCGAACTCGTGCGTGTAGGCGAGCAGGTCGCGTCCGGGATAGTGCGCGACGGTCTCGGCCAGGAACGCGTCGAAGTCCTGGGGCACGTTGCGTGCCATCGACTTCAGGTAGCAGAGGATCTCGCGCGCGACGATCTCCTTGATCCGGTCGCGCGAGCGGAAGCAGGTCTCGAAGTCGAAGAACAGGAAGTCGTCGCCGACGATCATCACGTGCTTCAGATCGCCGTTCTCGTGCACGAAGCGCGGCTCGCGGCGATCGACCGCGAGCTGGTGCCGGCGGTGCCAGACCGGCAGGAAGCGCCGCCACATCGCGAGCCGCGTCGGCAGCGGAATGCTGCGGTCGGCGAAATAGTGCACGAAGCGCGGCGCGTCGACGTATTCGTACAGCGCGTAGCCGTTCTCGGGCAGGCCCTCGACCCTCTCGTCGTAGACGTCGAAGACGCGGAAGCCCGCCTCGCGCCACAACGCGATGCAGTCGAGCTCGGTGGCGCGGCGCGACCAGGGCATGACCGCGGTCTGGTTCGCGACCAGCAGGTTTCCCGCGCTCTTCCAGCGGTAGCGCCACATGGGCAGGCTGCCGTAGTAGACCTTGAGCACCGCATACCCGCCCTGGTAGGGAACCTTGTACAGGTAGTTCCCGTTCTTCAGCAGCAGGAACTGCTCGAGGTTTTCGAAGCGCAGGGCGGGCCGGGACTCGTTCATGCGGCGATTGAAGCAAAACTCGCCGGAGCTTGCCGCCGCGGTATGATCGGCGCGTGAACGGGATCCACGACCTGGGCGGCATGCACGGTTTCGGCCCCGTTGTCGTCGAGCCGAACGAGCCGGTGTTTCACGGTGCCTGGGAAGGCCGCGTCCTCGCGCTGGTCTCGCTCGCGCTCGCTCGGCGGATCGCGAACGTCGACGCGTTCCGCCACGCGATCGAGCGGCTCGAGCCCGTCGAGTACCTCTCCGCCGGCTACTACGGCCGCTGGCTCGGCGCGCTCGAGCTGATCGTGCACGAGTGGCGCGGGCGCGGCGAGACACTCGACGCGGGCGGCCCGGGCACGCTGCGCATGGTCACGGAGACCGCGCGCTTCGCGCCCGGCGAGGCCGTGCGCACGCGCAACCTGCAGCCGACCGGCCACACGCGCCTGCCCGGCTACGCGCGCGGCAAGCGCGGCACGATCGCGCGCGTGCACGCCGGCTTCGTGTTTCCCGACACGAACGCCGCCGGGCGCGGCGAGCGCCCGCAGTGGGTCTACGCGGTGCGCTTCGACGCGACGGAGCTCTTCGGCACGGGCGCGGAGCCGAACGCGTGCGTGCACGTCGATCTGTTCGAGAGCTACCTCGAGCCGGAGCCAGGCGATGTCTGACCACGACCACGATCACGACGACGATCACGACCACTCCCACGACGGTCCCGCGCAGCGCAACGCCCTGCGTGTCGAAGCGCTCGAGACGCTGCTCACCGACAAGGGACTCGTCGACTCCGCCGCGATCGACGCGATCATTCGCCTCTACGAGCAGGACATCGGGCCGATGAACGGCGCGCGCGTCGTGGCGCGGGCGTGGAGCGACCCCGCCTACAAGCAGCGCCTGCTCGAGAACGCGACCGCCGCGGTCGCGGAGTTCGGCTTCGGCGGTCCGCAGGGCGAGCGCCTGGTCGCGGTCGAGAACGGGCCGCGCGTGCACAACGTGATCGTGTGTACGCTCTGCTCCTGCTATCCGTGGCCGGTGCTGGGCCTGCCCCCGTCCTGGTACAAGAGCCCCGCGTACCGCTCGCGCGTGGTGCGCGAGCCGCGCGCGGTGCTGCGCGAGATGGGCCTCGCGCTGCCCGACAGCGTCGAGATCCGCGTCTGGGATTCGAGCGCCGAGGTCCGCTACCTGGTGCTGCCGGAGCGACCCGCCGAGGCGGCCGCGCTCGACGAAGCGGCGCTCGCCGGCTGGGTCACGCGCGACGCCATGATCGGCGTCGGCCAGCCGCGCGCCCCCCATCCGCGCGGGTCGGAAGGCCGATGAGCGAGCCCCTCTTCGCCGACGACGAGACGATCGCGCCGCCGCGCCGCAACGGCGAGCTCGTGTTCGAGGCGCCCTGGGAGGGCCGCGTCTTCGGCGTGGCCGCCGCCCTGTGCGAGCGCGGCGTCTTCAGCTGGGACGAGTTCCGCGTCTGCCTGATCACCGAGATCGCCGACTGGGAACGACGCCACGCACTGGACGAGCCCTACCGCTACTACGCGCGCTGGCAAGCCGCGCTCGAGCGCCTGCTCGTCGAGAAGGGCCTGTGCAGCGCCGTCGAGCTCGACTCGCGTGAACACGCCCTCGCCTCGCGCCCCGCAGGCCACGATCACGCGAAATGATACCGGGGCGCTGCCACGCCGGCGCGCGAAGCGACGAATCTGGCATGATCCGGTGTAGGGTCGATCGAGAACGCCCGACGGGAGCGAGAGCAGACGAGTGCCGATCACGGGGCCTCTCAGTCACATCGACATCTCTGTCGGCCATCCCGACCGGTCGATCCCCTTCTACGCCGCGTTCTTCGAAGCGCTCGGCTACCGCCGCTGGAACGTCGCCATGCCGGAGTGGCAGGGCCCGGAGCCGAGTCGCGCGACCTGGGGGATCAAGTATCCGAACGGCGCGCGCTTCGGCGTCGAAGTGCGCCCCGCCCGCTTCGAGAGCCGGGACCGGCGGTACGACCGCTACGAGCCCGGCCCGCATCACCTCGCCTTCCATGCCGAGAGCCGAGCGGTCGTCGATCGTGTCCACCGCGCGATGCTGGCCGTCGGCGCTATCGTGCTGGACCCGCCGACCGACTACGGCGGCCAACCCGGCTACGACGAGGGCTACTACGCAGTGTTCTTCGAGGACCCCGACGGTGTGAAGCTCGAGGTCGTCCACATTCCCAGAGAGAATCCGTAGGCCCGACGGAGACAACGAATGAAGCCGCGCATCCCGCCGATCGACCGCAGCCAGGCAGATCCGCGCTCCGAGGCGCAGTTCGCGCGGATCGAGTCGCTCGGGGGCTACGTCCCGAACATGCATCTGACGTTCGGCTCGCACCCGGAGCTCTACGCGGCGTGGCTGCCGTTCGCGGTGCACGTGATGCCGGGCTCGTCGCTGCCCGCGCGCGAGCGGCAGATCCTGATTCTGGGCACGTCCTTCGCCTGGCGGGCGGTCTACCCGTGGGCCCACCACGCGAAGATCAGCGAGACGCTTCGCGCGCTGTCCGCGGACGAGGTCTCGAGGATCGCCGACGGGCCGGATCACCCCGCCTGGTCGCCCGTGGAAGCGGCGCTGATTCGCGCGTGTCTCGAGACGCGGAGCGACGGCCGGATCTCGGAGCGCACCTGGCAGACGCTCGGCGCTCGCTACGACGCGAAACAGCTGCTCGACCTGGTGTTCACGATCGGCCAGTACGGCCTGATCGCGAGCGCGCTCAACTCGCTCAAGGTCGAGCTCGAGGCCGGATTCGAGGCGCCCGCCTGGAGCCAGGGGGCGGCGCGCGGCGACCGCTCCGGATGACCCGGTCCTCGAGCGGCGTTCGGATCGTCGTCTCGCCGCCGGGCTTCTCGGAATGGGCGGGTCTGCTCGCGCTGCTGCACTCGGCGTACGCGTACATGGAGGGCCGCATCGATCCTCCGTCTTCGCTGCTGCGCATGGACGCGAAGCAGCTCGAAGCCAAGGCTCGTGACGAGGTGTTGATCGTCGCGCTCGCGGATCGACGCCTGGTCGGCTGCGCCTTCGCCGCGCTGCGCGAGGACTGCGTGTACGTGGGCAAGCTCGCCGTCGACGCGTCGGTCCGGCGCCGGGGTGTGGCGCGAGAGCTGATGGCCGCGGCGGAGACCCTGGCCCGCGCGAACGCGCGCGCGTTTCTCGAGCTCGACACCCGCATCGAGCTGATCGAGAACCACGAGGCGTTCGCCGCGCTCGGCTTCGGCAAGGTCGGCGAGTCCGCTCACCCCGGGTTCGAGCGCCCGACCAGCATCGCGATGCGGAAACGCGTTCCCGTCTGAGTCACGGCCGTGGTACGGTACTCCGCCCACCATCAACTGAGTCGCGCCGGCATCAGTCGAGCCGGCTGGTCACGATCCAGAGGTCGTCGTCGAGCCAGGCCTCGACGTGACAGCGAGCGGTGTCGCCGTCCGCCTTCAGCACCGCTTCGCTCGCCTCGGCCTCGCTCACGACCGCCCCCGCGCAGACCAGCACGAGTCGGGCTTCGCGCGGCGCGCGCACGCGCACGCCGTCGGCCTCGCGCGAGACCTCGAAGCGCTCGACCGGCGCGAGCCCCTCGAACGCGACGTAGCTGCGGCCCGCGCGCAGCGCCTCGAGGATCGCGGGCGCGCTGCGCTCGCGCACGAGCACGTGGGTGGTGAGCAGACGGAACAGGTCGCGGTAGCGGTCGAACGTGCCGCCGAGCGGACCGAGCGCCCGGAACTTCGCGTGCGCGTCGACGCCGCCGACGATCGCGCGCGCCTCGGGCAGCGCCGCCCAGCGCTCGAGGTTCGCGCTCGGCGTGCGCAGCAGTACGCGCAGCGCGAGCGGCGCGGGCAGGAACAGCTGGCCGAGCGCCAGCCGGATTCGCACCTCGCCCGCGGCCGCGTGCAGGTTCGCGATCTCGATCCCGTCGGGCGAAGCCTCGGCGTAGCGGCTCGGCTCCGAGAGCTCCGATCGCTCGAAGTGGCCGACGAAGGCCGCGCCGCCGCGGGCGTGAACCGCCTCGACCAGCGCGCGCGGCTCGCGCGGCAGCTCGGCGTGGTCGGCGACGCCGAGCGCGAGCATCGACCCGCCGGACACGCTCAGCTCCCAGCCCGGGATCAGGATCACGCCTTCGATCTCGCCGCGGGCCGGCGCGAGCGTCGCGCCGCGCGTGTGCTCGGTGAACGCGACGAAGTCGACGCCCGCACCGTGCGCTGCGTCGATGATCTCGCCGATCGCGCCGTGGCTGTCGTGCGAGACGCGCGTGTGCACGTGCACCGCGCCGCGCAGATCGATCAGCGCCTCGCCGCCGAGCACGCCGGTCGCGCGCGTCGAGCCGCTCGGCCAGGGCAGCGCCGCGCACGCCGAGAGCGCGAGCCCCGCGAGCGCGAGCCCGAGACGTGCCAGCGGGCGAGTCCGGTCCACGATCCTCGTATCGGTCAGGCGAGCTCGGGAATCACGTGCTTCCCGAGCAGCTCGATCGACTGCATGACCTTCTCGTGCGGGATGTTCCAGGGCTGAACCAGACACAGCAGCAGGTCGCAGCCGGCGGCCCGGTAGCGCCTGGCGGTCTCGATGCAGGTATCGGGATCGCCCACGATGCAGGCCCCGGTCGAGTTCAGGAAGTCGTAGGTCAGGCCGCCGAAGTCGACCCCGACCAGCGGCCGCGTGTAGCCGTAGCTCTGGTACTCCTGCTTGCGCTCCGCCTGCCACTCGCCGACGGTGCGGATCTGCTCGACGCCGCGCCGCGCGTACCACTCGAACGAGGCTTGCGCGTCCGCGCGCGCCTCCGCGTTCGTGCGCGCGCAGTGCACCATCGTGAAGGTGGCGGCGCGCGGGTTCACGAACTTGCCGATCGGCTTGGCGCGCGAGGTCCCGTCGCGATAGAGCTTGATGCGCCCGGCCAGGTCCTCGGGCGGCACGCCGATCGTGAACGAGAGCAGGCCGAGCCCGTTCTCGCCCACCGCGCCGTGGGTCTCGGGGCTGGTGGCCGCGCACCAGAGCGGCGGGTGTGGCGACTGCAGGGGCTTGGGAATCACCCGGCGCGGAGGGATCTGGAAGCGCTTGCCCTGCCAGGAGAACACGTCCTCGGTCCAGGCGCCGACGATCACCTCGAGCGCCTCGCGCCACAGCTCGCGCGTGTCGTCGGGCTCGATGCCGAAGCCCTCGAGCTCCGCGCGCGTCGCGGAGCGCCCGGTGCCGAACTCGAGCCGGCCGTCGCTGATCAGGTCGAGCACCGCCGCGGCCTCGGCCGCGCGCACCGGGTGGTTGTACGGAAACGGCAGGAGCCGCACGCCGTGGCCGATCCGGATCCGCTCGGTGAGCGCCGCGATCGCGCCGTACAGGACGCCCGGCGCGGAGCAGTGCGAGAACTCCTCGAGGAAGTGGTGCTCGACCGTCCAGAAGCTGTGGAAGCCGACGCGGTCGCCGAGCACGGCCTGCGCGATGGTGTTCCGGTAGGCGTCGAGCTCGCTGCGAGGGTGCCAGGGCCGCGCGACCGGAATTTCGTAGAACAGCCCGAATTCCATGCGCGGATTAGACCACTTTCGCGTCCGGCTTGTGATCCACGCCCCTAACGACGACCGCAGCCGAGGGGTAGGATCTCGCCGCCCCATTCACTGGGCGGTTGGAGGCTTCATGCGGCGGAGCGTTCTGGTTGCGTTCGCGATTCTGGGACTCACGGCGTGCGGAAGAAGTGACGAAGGCACGGCCGACGTCAGTGCCGCTGCGGCCGGCTCGAGCCCGTATGCGGAGACCTGCCTCGAGATGGCGGCAGCACAGAACTGGAGCGAGGCGTCGCGCCTGTGTGCGATGGCGCTGAGCGCGAATCCGAGCGACGAGAAGGTGAAGGCGGCGCTCGACGCGGCGAACGCCGCGCTCGGCAGCGAGCCCGCGCCCTCGTCCGCCGTCGCGCCGGAGAGTGGCGAAGCCGTGGGCGAGTCGGCCGACGACGCCGCCGAGCAGGCGCAGGAAGGCCAGCCGAACTGAACCACCCGAAAGGGGCGTGAATCGACCGCCTACTGGATGTCGAGCTCGACGCGCCGGTTCTGGGAGCGGCCGTCTGCCGTCGCGTTGTCGGCAACGGGGTCGTTCTCGCCCCGGCCCACCGCGGTCAAGCGCGCGCCGTCGATGCCGTGGCTCGCCAGGTAGCCGCGCACCGCGTTCGCACGGCGCTCCGACAGCAGCATGTTGTATTCGTCGGTGCCCACGCTGTCGGTGTAGCCGGTCACCTGAACGCCCACGCCCGGGTTCTCCTTCAGAACCTCGACGCCGGCGTCGAGCACGCCCTCGAACTCGGGCTTGATCGTCGCGCTGTCGAAGTCGAAGTTGATGCCGCGCAGCACGATCGTCTTCTTGGTCGCCGCCGCCGACGCCACCGAGACCGCCGCCACTCCAGAGCCCGCGACGTCGTAGCTGTCGGTCGCGGTGCACTTCGCGCTGTAGTTCCCCGCCGTGGTGTAGGTGTGCTTCGGATTCTGCTCGGTCGACCTGCCGCCGTCGCCGAAGTCCCAGGCGTAGCCCTTGACCGTGCCGATCTCGGTGGTGGCCACGCAGCGGCAGTCCACGGAGAGCGGCGGAGCGCCCGAGCTCGGGGTGCAGGTCGCGCGGACCGTCGGCGGGTTCTTGGCCGCCTCCTCCGCGGTCAGTGCGCAGAGCAGCGCGCCGCCCAGCGCGCCGGCCGCTCCGCCGATGCCCGCGCCGCGCCGCAGGTCGTCGCGATCGTCGTCGCCGTGGCGCCAGTTCGACGCGACGCCACCGGCAACGGCGCCGAGCCCACCGCCCACGATCGCGCACACCAGCGGGGCAGCGTCCCCGAACGTGTCGTTCATGGTCGCGCAGCCCGACGTTCCGAGCGCGATCACACAAGCCGCCAGCAACGCGAAAACTCGATTCATGACGAGAGCACCTCCAAAGACGGTTCGCGACTTCGCTCTAATACCACACGGCTCGCGAGCGCAGGCGCCGCGAATGAAGAGCCGGGCAAGATCGAACCTGCGAGTTCGACCTTGCCCGGCTGTGCAAGGCATATGCCCGAGCCTCTTCGCCCGTGTCTGGGCGCGTATCTCCGACTTACTGGATGTCGAGCTCGACGCGCCGGTTCTGGGCGCGGCCGTCGGCGGTCGCGTTGTCGGCGACCGGATCGGCCTTGCCTCGGCCCACTGCCGTGAGACGCGTGCCGTCGACGCCGTGGCTCGCCAGGTAGTCGCGCACCGCGTTCGCGCGGCGCTCGGAGAGCCGCAGGTTGTACTCGTCGCCGCCCACGCCGTCGGTGTACCCGGTGACCTGGACACTCACGCCCGGGTTCTCCTTCAGCGCCTCGATACCGGCGTCGAGCACGCCCTCGAACTCGGGCTTGATCGTCGCGCTGTCGAAGTCGAAGTTGATGCCGCGCAGCACGATCGTCTTCTTGGTCGCCGCCGGCGCCGCCACCGAGACCGCCGCCACGCCCGAGCCCGCCACGTCATAGCTGTCGAGCACGGTGCACTTGGCGCTGTAGTTGCCCGCGGCCGTGTAGGTGTGCTTCGCGTTCTGGGTGCTGGCCTTCGAGCCGTCGCCGAAATCCCAGGAATAGCTCTTCAGCTCGCCCACCTCCGTCGACGCGACGCAGCGGCAGTCGACCGTGAGCGGCGGGGCGCCCGAGCTCGGCGTGCAGCTCGCGCGCACGGACGGCGGGTTGCGCGCGGCATCGCTTTCCGCGAGCGCGCACATCGTCGCGCCCAACACCGCGCCGGCGCCACCGCCGATCGCGTAGCCGGCCTTCTGGTCGTTGCGGTGGTCCTCTTTGTTGCGCCAGTCCGACGCGATCGCGCCGATCCCCGCGCCCGCCACGCCACCGATGAGCCCGCAGACGATCGGCCCGCCGACCGGCCCGAACGTGTCCTTCATGGTCGCACAGCCGGATGTTCCGAGCGCGAGAACGCAGGCGAACGCAATCGAGATGACTCGCTTCATGATGGATCGCTCTCCCCGATGGACTGACACCCGACAGGGCGACTCCCGGGCCCCGTCAACGTGCACAGTATATGTGCATCCGTGCGCAATTGTCGCGCAGCTTCGTGCAACTGGGGCGCATGATGGGCCGATTTGCGAGAAATGCAAGGACAGGCGGGCGTGTCCCCAGTCCTCGATCTTTGTGTCCGTGGCTACACTACTGGACGTCTGCTTCCGATCGAGATCATTGGCCTCGGAGGGCGGCCTCGAACTCGGGAGGCATAGGAAGGCGTATGAGTCGATCGAACTGCAAGGGATTGCGCGCTCTCTGCGCGCTCACGGCCGCGAGCCTGATCTGGCTGGCGGCGCCGACGCTGAGTAGGGCAGAGAGCTTCGACAGCTTCTGCACGGAGTGGATGGGCAAGCTCGCGGCGCGCGAGCAGCAGAACATGAAGAAGATCGAGTACACGCCGAAGGCCGGTCGGGTCGTCGGCTCGTACACGGGCTACGAGAAGGTGCCGGTGCGGTGCCAGTCGCGCGCCAAGCCGGGCAAGCCGGGCGTGGGAACGCTCGTCTACCACGAGGTCCGCTACCAGAAGGCTGGCCCCACCGTGGAGGGCGCCAAGTCGAGCCCGCCCGAAGTGGTCGAGAAGGTCGAGGTCATGGAGATCTTCCGATTCGACGGCCAGAAGTGGAAGTACTGATCTAGAACCGTTTCGCGGTCAGGTCAGGACGGGGCGGCGAGCGCACAGGCGCACGCCGCCCTTCTCTTTTTGTGTTTCCTCGCTCGCTTCGTTGACGCCACCCGCGGCGATTGGCCAGAATCGCTGGCGACAACCGGAGGGCAGTCCATGAAGCGCTTCATCGAGCACCACGAGCTGGCGCGCGACCAACGGTTCGTACGCCAGGACAACGCCTCGATCACGATCCTCTCGCAGCTTCCCGACGACGTCGACACGGTGGTCAACGTGTTCGAGAAGTTCGCGCCCATGATCGAGATCTCGGTGAAGGGCACGGAGGCGGAGCCGCTCTACGAGGAATACGGCCCGGCGTTCGGGCTGATCACGCTGAACCAGCCGCTGCGCCCGAACGACCCGGCGGGCAAGACGCGGCTCCTGATGCGCATGCACGGCATCTTCGTCGGTGAGCTGCAGGCGCTCGAGGGCGCGGGTCGCTCGCTCTGGGATTTCCCCGACGCGCCCTGGGAATTCAAGATGAACATGGCGCGCCAGTGCTGGGACGAGGCGCGCCACGTGCAGATCTACGAGAAGCTGTTGGTCCACTGCGGCGGCTACGTCGGCATGTTCCCGGAGTCGAGCTTCCTGTTCGAGTGCGCTTGCTCCGACGATCCGGCGCTGCGCGTCGCGGGCGTGAACCGTGGCCTCGAGGGGCTCGCCTGCGACGTGTTCCGCGACATGATCAAGTACGCCGAGAAGACCGGCGACGAGACCATGGAGCAGGCGATCGACTTCGTGCTCGCGGACGAGCTCACGCACGTGCGCTTCGGCAGCGACTGGGTGCGCGAGTTCACCAAGAACGATCCCGAGCGCTTCGAGAAGGCGCAGGCGTTCCGGCGCCAGGTCGACAAGCAGTTCAGCTTCGGCGGCTCGCGCTCCGACCGCGAGGATGCGGCGATCCCGATCGCGCGCGCCGACCGGATCGAGGCCGGCTTCACCGAGGCGGAGCTCGCCGAGCTCGCGCAGATCGCGGGCGACGGGCCGTCGCGCGAGACGCTGCAGGCGGCGAGCGAGATCCTGCGCCAGCGCCACCTGGCCAAGCGCGCCGCCGCGCGCGGAGAACGGGCATGAGCGAACAGCGGATGTACCCCGGCACCGGCCGCGACGAGCGCACCACCTTCGCGCCTTACGGTGCGTTCGAGATTCCCGCCGACCTGCGCGAGCTGCACGGCCGCTACGACGTCGAGTCGGTGGCGCGCCGCGTGCGCAATTTCCGCTACGCCGAAGAATGGCTGATGATGGCGATGGGCGGCTGGCTCGCGACCGTGCCCGAGGTGCCGGTGAAGACGGGCCTGGGCAAGATCATCTGGGAGGGCGCGAAGGCGGCCGACGAGCTCGGCAAGCGCCTGCCCGAGCTGCGCTGCGGACGCAAAGCGGTGTCGGCCTCGGAGTCGCCGAACCAGGGCTTTGCGGCGTTCGTGCAGGCGGTCACCGAGCCGGAACGGCCGGACCTCACGATCGAGAAGCTCTCGGGCGTGTTCGACGTGCTGAAGCCGCACCTGATCGAGGTCTACGAGCGCACCATGCGCGAGACCGACCAGATCGCGGACGCGCCGACCATCGAGCTCTTGGACGAGATCGTGCTCAGAACGCGCCGGCACGTGAGCTGGGGCCACGAGGTGCTCGATCGGCTGTGCGACACCGATGCGCGTCGCGAGCGCCGGCGCGCGCGCGCGGGCGCGCTGCGCACTGCGCTCGTCGCCTGCGGCGGCGTGAACGGAGATCTTCCGCCCGGCTCGGCCTGATGAACCGCGCGCTCGTCTACCACGGCAAGGCCGACGTGCGCGTCGAGTCACTACCGGACCCGACGCCGCCGGATCCTCGCGGCGTGGTCGTGCGCGTGGAGCGGACCGCGATCTGCGGCTCCGACCTGCACCTGTATCACGGCAATCTGCCGGTCCCGCCCGGCTTCACGCTCGGCCACGAGTTCGTGGGCGAGATCGTCGAGGCCGGCAGCGAGGTGCGGAAGTTCCGCACCGGTGATCGCGTGATCGTGTCGGGCGTGATCGGCTGCGGCGAGTGCCGCGCCTGCGCGGGCGGCCAGCCGATCCGCTGCGTGCGCCACCAGACGCGCGTGTTCGGGAACTCGCGCGAGCTGCCGGGCGGCCAGGCGGAGGCCGCCGCCGTGCCCGTCGCCGACACGGCGCTGCTGCGTGTGCCGGACGGGATCAGCATCGATCAGGCCGTGCTGCTGACCGACATCCTGCCCACCGGCTACTACGGCGCGAGGAACGCCGACATCGAGCCCGGACAGAGCGTGGCGGTGATCGGGCTCGGTCCGGTCGGCCAGTGCGCGCTGCAGTGCGCGCAGCTGTTCGGCCCGTCGCGGGTGTTCGCGATCGACCGCGTGCCGTCGCGGCTCGAGGCCGCGCGTGCGTGCGGCGGAATTCCGATCGACGGTTCGAAGGATCCGCTCGGCGCGATCCGCGACGCCACGAACGGCCAAGGTCCCGACGCCGTGATCGAGGCGGTCGGCGCCGACGAGACCATCGCGCTCGGCATCCAGCTCGTGCGCGTCGCGGGCGTGCTGTCGGTGATCGGCGTGAACACCAACATGGCGTTCCCGTTCCCGATGCTGCAGGCGCTGATGAAGGCGCTCACGTTCCGCATCGGCATCTGCCCCGTGCCCGAGCTGTGGGGCGACCTCGTGCCGCTGCTGCAATCCGGGCGGCTGAGTCCCGAGCGCGTGTTCACGCACCGCATGCCGCTCTCGAAGGGCGCGGAGGCGTACGCCCTGTTCGACGCGCGAAGCGACGGCGTGATGAAGGTCATGCTCGACCCGAGCGCGTGAGCGCGGCGGTGCGGCCGGTGCTCGAGACCGCGAGCGGAAAGCTCTCGGGAATCACCGAGTCGGGCGTCACGCGTTTTCTCGGCGCGCCGTACGCGCGCGCGCCCGTCGGTCCGCTGCGCTTCCGCCCGCCGCAGCCGCCCGAGCCGTGGCAGGAACTGCGCGAGGCGCTCGCGTTCGGCGGCTCGGCGCCGCAGGTCGAGTTCGCGGGCCGCGCCCTGCCCGGCACCAGCGTCGGTCCGCAGAGCGAGGACTGCCTGTATCTGAACGTGTGGACGCCGGCGGCCGACGTTGGAGCGGGCCCCGTCCCTGCGAAGCGTCCGGTGCTCGTCTGGCTGCACGGCGGCGGCTTCACCAGCGGCTCCGGCTCGCAGGGCTTCTACGACCCGACCGCGCTCGTGCGCCGCAGCGACGTGGTGGTGGTGACGCTCAACTACCGGCTCGGGGCGCTCGGCTTCCTGCACCTCGGCGCGCGCGGCGCTTTGCTGCTCGGCGCGACCTCGAACGTGGGGCTGCTCGATCAGATCGAGGCGCTCGCCTGGGTGCGCGACCACGCGGCCGCGCTCGGCGGCGATCCCGAGAACGTGACGATCTTCGGCGAATCGTCGGGCGCGCGCAGCGTCGCGACGCTGCTCGGCACGCCCGCCGCGCGCGGTCTGTTCCAGCGCGCGATCGCGCAGAGCGGCGGCGCGAGCCACGGGCTCGACGAGGCGAGCGCGTGCGCGATCACCGAGGAGTTCCTGCGCGAGCTCGAGCTTCCGGAGAGCGGGCTCGAGCGCCTGCGCGAGCTGCCGGTCGCGGCGCTGCTCGAGGCGCAGTCGCGGGTCGTGACGCGCCGGATCGGCACGCCCGGCTGGCTGCCGTTCCAACCCGTCGTCGACGGCGTGGTGTTGCCCGAGCCGCCGCTGGCGGCGATCCGCGCGGGCCTCTCGCGCTTGGTCGAACTCATCGTCGGCAGCAACCGCGACGAGTGGAAGCTGTTCGCGGCCATGGATCCGCGGCTGCGCGCGCTCGACGAGGCGGGCCTGGTCGAGCGCGTGCGCGCGCGGGTTCCCGACGGCGACCCCGCGCGCGCGAAAGCGCTGCTCGCGGGCTACCGCGGCTCGGGTGAGCCGCGCGTCGGCACCACGCCGCTCGAGCTGTTCTGCGCGCTCGAGACGGATCGGGTGTACCGGATCCCCGCCCTGCGCCTGGCGGACGCGCACCGCCTGGGGCGAGGGAACGTGTACGCGTACCAGTTCACGCGGCCGGCGGAGCTGCTCGGCGGCGCGCTCGGTGCCTGCCACGCGGCGGAGGTGGCGTACGTGTTCGGGAACGTCGCCGCGCCCTCGGGAATCGCCTGGTGCGGAAGCGGCCCCGAGGTCGACCGGCTCTGCGCGAGCGTGATGGACGCCTGGACGAGCTTCGCGCGCGACGGCGTGCCGCGCGCGCGCGATCTGCCCGACTGGCGTCCCTACACCACGGAACGACGCGAGACGCTCGTGCTCGGCACGCCGTGTAGCATGGAGCTCGATCCGGGCGCCGTGACCCGGCGCCTGTGGGACGGAATCCCGTAGCGGCGAAGGAGGCGACGGCATGCGCGGACTCAGGCACAGGATCGTGTTCGTGACCGGGGGCGCGCGCGGCATCGGCCGGGCGATCGCGGAGAGGCTTTCGAGCGAGGGCGCGCGCGTGGCGATCGCCGATATCGACGAGGGCGGCGCGCGCAAGACCGCCGCCGAGATCGGCAAGGACGCGCTCGCCGTCGCGCTCGACGTGACCGACGACGTATCGGTGCGCTCGGCCGTCGGTGCCGCGATCGCGCACTTCGGCCGCGTCGACGCGCTCGTCAACAACGCGGGCTGGGACAAGGTCGAGCCGTTCGTCCAGGCCCGTCCGGAGACCTGGGACAAGGTGCTCGCGATCAACCTGCGCGGGCCGATCGCGGTCACGCGCGCGGTGCTCGACGGCATGATCGAACGGCGCGCGGGCTGGATCGTCAGCATCAGCTCCGACGCCGGGCGCATGGGCTCGAGCGGCGAGGTGGTCTACTCGGCCGCGAAGGCGGGCGTGATCGGCTTTTCGAAGGCGCTCGCGCGCGAGGTCGCGCGCCACGGTCTGCACGTGAACGTGGTCTGCCCGGGACCGACGAACACCCAGCTGCTCGCCGAGGTCGGCGCCGACAATCCGAACCTGGTGGCGGCGCTCGCGAAGGCCGTGCCGTTCCGGCGCATCGGCGAGCCGGACGACATCGCCGGCGTGGTCGCGTTCCTGATCTCCGACGACGCCGCGTTCATCACCGGCCAGACGATCTCGGTGAGCGGCGGGATGTCGATGGTCTGAGCTACGAGAGCCAGCGCGCGAGCGGGGTGCCGAACAGGAAGCGGATGAACTTCTTCATTCCCTCGTCCTTCTGGCGCGAATACGGGTAGTGCCTGGTCGCCTGCCGGCCGCCGAAGCGGTCGTAGAGGATCGGCTGCGCGTAGGCGTAGCCGCGCGGGCCGAGCGAGCCGTTCACCTGGCCCACGCCGCTGTCCTTGCGTCCGCCGAACGGCGCTTCCGCCGCGCCGTAGGTCATGGTCATGTCGTTGATGCAGACGCTGCCGGAGTCGATGCGCATGGCGATCTCGCGGCCGCGCTTCGCATCGCGGGTCCAGACGTTGGCGCCGAGCCCGAAGCTCGTGTCGTTCGCCCGCGCGATCGCCTCGTCGACGTCGCGCACGCGCGCGATCGGCAGCACGGGTCCGAACGTCTCCTCGCGCATCAGCGCCGCATCGTCGCCGACGCCCGTCATCACGGTCGGCTCGTAGAACAGGCCCTTGAGGGCGGGATTGCGGCGGCCGCCGACCAGCACCTCCGCGCCACGGGCCCGGGCTTCCTCGACGTGGCGCTCGACGATCTCGAGCTGGCGCGGCCAGAACATCGCGCCGACGTCGAACTCGCCGCCGTCCGCCTGGCGGAGCGCGCGTGCGCGCGCGACGACCTTCTCGGTGAACAGGTCCGCGACCTGCTCCACCACGTACACACGCTCGGTGCCGCAGCAATACTGGCCGGTGTTGAGGAAGCCGCCGGCGACCGCGCCGGCCGCGGCCGCGTCGAGGTCTGCGTCGGCGCACACGATCATCGGGTCCTTGCCGCCGAGCTCGAGCGTGCACGGGATCAGCCGCTCCGCGCACGCGACCGCCACGCGCCGGCCGGTCGCGACGCTTCCGGTGAAGGAGATCTTGTCGACGCCCGCGGCGACCAGCGCCGCGCCCGTCTCGCCGTCGCCGGTCAGCACCGTGAGCACGTCCTCGGGCAGCCCCGCGGCCTTGAAGATGTCGCCGACGATCTGGCCGGAGAACGGCGTGACTTCGGACGGCTTCAACAGCACGGTGTTGCCCGCCAGCAGCGCCTGTACGGTCGGGTTCAGCGACAGGATCACCGGCCCGTTCCAGGGACTGATCACGCCCACCACGCCGAGCGGGCGGTAGACGATCTCGAGCTTCTTCATGAAGCGCAGCACTCCGTGCAGGCGCTTGCGCTCGGGCCGCAGGATTCTCGGCGCGTGCTTCGACCAGTAGGTCATCGCGTCGCAGGCCGCGAACACGTCGATCATCAGCGCTTCGCTCGCGGGCTTGCCCGACTCGCGCATCACGATCTCGACCACGCGGTCCTGGCGCTCGAGCAGCACCGCCAGCGCGCGCTGCACGTACTTCGCGCGTTCGGAGACCTCGAGCGCGGCCCAGGGGGCTCGAGCCTTGCGCGCGCGGCCGAGCGCCTCGCGCACGTCTTCGGCGTTCATCACTTCGATCTCGCCCACGCGCTCGAGCGTCGCCGGGTTCGAGATCTCGAGGCGCCGGCGCGCACCCTCCGGGGTCGGGATCGGAGTCACGATGGCCATGGCGGTAGCGTACCATCGCACCGTGGTGAAACTCATTTTCCTGTGCGCGCGGCGGGCCGGACTGAGCCACGCCGAGTACGCGGCGCACCTGCTGGAGCGACACGCGCCGCTCGCGCTGCGCCACCACGCGAGCCTGCGCCGCTACGTGCTGAACGTCGTCGACGGGGACGACGCGATCGACAGCCTGAACGCGCTCTCCTACGACGCGCTCGCGGACTTCGAGAACTGCAACTACGACTCGGCCGAGGGCGAGCGGATCGTGACCGAGGACCATGCGCGCTTCCTCGGCGGAGCCGCCGGCTACCTGACACGAGAACGTGTCGTGCGCGCCGATCCGCCCGCGGCGGCGGCGGGAGCGCGCTCGCCGAGCGTGAAGTGGATCTGCGCGCTGCGCCGCAGCGCGCGGCTCTCGGCCGAGGACTTCGCCTCACGCCTCGAGACGGAGGTCGTGCCGGACATCCTCGCGGGTCAGCCGCTCGTCGCGAGCCTGGTGATCGACCGTGTGGAGCGACGGCTCTACGACGCGGGCGAGGCATGGGATGCGTTCCTCGAGACACGCTTCGCCGACGCGAGCCACGCCCCGCCGGGTCCATTCGACTCGTTCGACTGCGCGGCCTCGCTGCGCGGGCGCGTCCAGCGCCTCACCGACGCGACCGCCGTCTGGCGCGTCGCGGAGTACGTCGAGCGCGCGTAGCCGGGTCCCGCTAGTCCGCCCGCCAGTCGGAATCGATCTGCACCGCGCCGAGCGACGCGCGCTGGCCGCCGTCGACGATCAGGCAGGCGCCGGTCACGAACGACGCTTCGTCGGAAGCCAGGAACAGTATTCCGTTCGCGACCTCGTCCGGCGCGCCGAAGCGGCCGAGGGGGATGCACGCCTCCATCGCCTTGCGCGCGCGCGGATCGGCGAAGGCCGCGACTGTGTTCTCGGTCGCGATCACGCCCGGCGCGAGCGTGTTCACGCGCACGCGCTGCGGGGCGGCCTCGATCGCCGCGGTGCGCGTCAGGTTCTCGAGCGCGGCCTTCGCGCTCGCGTAGGCGCCGATTCCGGCCTGACCCGCGTGACCCGCGGTCGACGAGACGTTCACGATCGCGCCGCCGCCCTGCTTCGCCATCTGCGGAAGCGCGGCGCGCAGGCCGAAGAACGCGGTGTCGAGCGTGGCGCGGAAGGTCGCGTGCCAGTCCTCGGTCGAAGCTGTGGCGAGCGGGCCCGCGACCATGCCGTAGGCGTTGTTCACCAGCACGTCGAGCCGGCCGTGACGCGCAACGGTGTCGGCGACCAGGCTCTCGAACGCGCGCTCGTCGCCGAGGTCGGCGGAACACGCGTCCGCGGCCCCGCCCGCCTTCGCGATCTCGGCGGCGACGCGCTCGAGCGGCGCCAGCCGCCGGCCGCACAGCACCACGCGCGCGCCCTCGCGCGCGAACAGCCGCGCCGTCGCCGCGCCGATGCCGGAGCCCGCGCCGGTGACGATCGCGATCCTTCCCGTGAGCCGTCCCGCCATGCGCGCATGCTCCTCTGCTAGCATGATCGCATGATCCGGATCGTCACTCGACTGATCGTCTCGCCGCGCAACCGCGGCGCGGTGCTGCAGAACGCACCCCGGCTCGTCGAGTTCTTCGCCAAGCACGGCGTGAAGAGCGAGGGCGTGTTCGAGAACTTCCACGAGAGCGAGGTCGTGCACCTGTGGTCGGCGCCGAGCATCGCGGCGTACGAGCAGGCGACCGCCGGCCTGCGCGGCGACACCGCGTTCCGCGAGTTCGCGGGCGCGGCCGCGCAGTGGATCGAGTTCGAGAAGAAGGAGTACTGGCGTGCGATCGTCTGAGCGCCCTCACATCGACCTGCTCGACCCGAAGTCCTTCGCCAACGGCCAGCCGCACGAGGCCTTCCGCTGGCTGCGCGAACACGATCCGGTCCACTTCCACGCGGAGCCGGGCGGCCCCGGTTTCTTCGCGGTCACGCGCTACGAGGACGTGCGCGAGGTCGGGCGCGCTCCGGAGCGCTTCTCGTCGGTGCCCACGATCATGATTCCCGATCCCGAGGCCGGCATGAACTTCGAGATCGACGGCCACCAGATGATGCTGATGATGGATCCGCCCAAGCACACGCAGTACCGGCGCCTGATCTCGAGCGAGTTCACGCCGCGCGGCGCGCGCGAGCTGGCGCCGCGCGTGCGCGAGCTGGCGGCGCAGATCATCGACCGCGTGATCGAGCGAGGCGAGTGCGACCTGGTCGAGGACATCGCGGGTGAGCTGCCGTCGTACGTGATCGCGGACCTGCTCGGCATTCCGCTCGAGGACGGTCGCAAACTGTACCGGCTGACCGAGACGATCCACTCCGCGCCCGAGTCGCTGCCGCCCGGCGCGGGCGCCGCGGCGGTGCTCGAGATGTTCCAGTACGGCGCGGGCGTGATGGCCGAGAAGCGCGCGCGGCCGGGCGACGATCTCTCGACCAAGATCCTCAACGCCGAGGTCGACGGCCGGCGCTTCGACGACATCGACTTCAATCTGTTCTTCATGCTGCTCGTCGACGCCGGCGGCGACACCACGCGCAACCTGGTGGCCGGCGGCATGCTCGCGCTGTTCGAGAACCCCGACCAGCGGCGCAAACTGGCGGCGAACCTCGACGCGCTCCTGCCGAGCGCGGTCGAGGAGATGCTGCGCTACGTCTCGCCGGTGATCTACATGCGGCGCACCGCGCTGTGCGACACGGAGCTCGGCGGCACGAAGATCCGCGCCGGCCAGAAGGTCGTGATGTACTACGGCTCCGCGAACCGCGACGCGTCGGTGTTCGCGGATCCCGACCGCTTCGACGTCGCGCGCGAGCCGAACCAGCACCTCGCGTTCGGCGGCGGCCAGCACTTCTGTCTCGGCGCGCACATCGCGCGCGTCGAAATCGAGGCCATGCTGCGCGAGCTCCTGACGCGGCTGCCCGACCTCGAGCCGACAGGCCCGGCGGTCTGGCTGCCGTCGACGTTCATTTCGGGACCGAAGGCGCTGCCGGTGCGCTTCACTGCCGGACGCTAGAACCGGTCCCAGTGCACGACCTCGTCGAGCGGACGGCGCTTGACGGGGCCGAACTTCTTCTCCGGCCAGCCCATCGGGATCGTGACCTGGATGCGGTGCGTGTCGGGCAGACCGATGAGCTTCCGGATCGGTGCTTCGCACAGCATGTGGAACGTGGTGAAGACGGTGCCCAGTCCGAGCGCGCGGGCGGCCACGATCAGGTTCTGCGCCGCCGGGTACAGCGCCGCGGGCACGAACATCTCCATCGGATTGGCGGGCGGGTAGATCACGGCGCCGCACACGAAGATCAGCACCGGCACGCGATCGAACATGTCGAGCAGGTGGTGCGCGCCCGCCGACATCCGCTTGCGCGAGCCGTCGGCCGACTCGGGCACGGGCAGGATGCGCGGCTTGACCTCGTTCTTGAAGATCTCGCCGATCAGCTTGCGCAAGCCCGCGTCGCGCACGACCACGAAGTCCCAGCCCTGGCTGTTGCCCGGGCTCGACGCGCTGGTCGCCGCGCGCAGCACCTTGCGGATCAGCTCCTCGGGAACCGGATCGGGCTTCAGCCAGCGCATCGCGCGGCAGGTCTCCATCGCCTCGAGCGCGTCCATCGTCTTCTCCTACGCGAGCGCTGCGCGAGCGCGCTACGCGAGCGCGTGTAGCTTGGCCGGGTTCTCGATCAGGATCGTGTCGATCTGCGCGGCCGTCGCGCCGCAGTCGCGCAGCCACGGCACCACGTGCTCGTAGACGTGCGAGTAGCCCCAGCCGCCGTAGGCCTTGTAGCAGGTCTTCCAGCCGATCTCGTTGCCGATCAGGATGCGGTTCGTGTGACCCGCCTCGATCAGGCTCATGACCAGCTCGATCTCTTCCTTGTCGCGCGGGAAGGCGCGGCCGGGGCCGACGATCTCGTAGTACTCCTCGTGGCCGAAGTGGTCGAACGAGACGTAGCCGAGCCCGCGGCGCAGCACGTGCTTCGCGACTTCGGTCGAGTAGAAGCCCATGTGCGACAGGTAGACCTTGGCGAGGTCGGCGCCCTCGGCCTCGAGCACGTCGAGGTAGAAGTCGAGGTGGTGGCGCGGCGTCTCGCGCGAGCCGTGCGTGCCGCCGTTCGGGTGCACGGTGAGCGACGCCCCGGTGCGGCTTTGCGCGCGCCCCGCGGCGCGCAGAACCTTCTCCTCGTCGGGCAGGCACGGTGTGTCGGGCATGCCGCTGCAGCCGATCTCGCCGATGTTGCCCGCGCGCACGCCGGTCGCGCCGATGCCGACTTCGATCTCGCGCACCATCGCGTCCGCGAGCGCGCCGACGTCGAGCTTGGCGACCTCGGGCGGGTGACTCGCCTGCGTGTACCAGCCGGTCGAGGCGATCACCTGCACGCCCGTCTCGCGCGAGATGTGCTCGAGCTTCGCGACGTCGCGGCCGATCCCGGGCAGCTCCATGTCGACGAAGGTCTTGCCGCCGGCGCGCGCGAACTCGCGCACCTCGCGGATCGTGAGCTCGACGTCTGACTGGATCAGGTTGTCGCGCACCATCAGGCCGTTGCGGCGCGCGAGCCCGAGGTTCTCGAGGCAGAGCGGCTTGGCGGCGAGCTTGGCGAGCTCGGGATCCTGCGGCGCGGCGTACCAGCACAGGATGTCGAGCGTCAGGTGCACGTGCGAGAGCGTGCCGCCCATCTGCCCCGGCGCGATCGCGCCGAGCACCGTGTTCACCTTGGGCACGCTCGTCGACCTAGAACTTGTCGATGCCGACGTCGGTCGAGTAGAACTGCTTGTACCAGCGGCGGAAGCGACCGACGTCGCCGTCGTTCTCCGCGAGCAGCGGCTGGGGCCGATAGACCTTCGTGTTCCAGAGCCCGAAGTCGAGCTCCCAGTCGCTCGCGTAGTAGTCGAAGAACGCCTCGAGTTCGGCGCGGCCCGCCGGCTCGGACTTCTTCGCGTAATAGGTGTGCACGACCTCGCACTTCTCGTCGTCGATCGGTGTCAGTGTCTGGATCGACACGCCGTGCATCTTGCCGGTCACGCGCGTCAGCGACAGGCCCGGCCCGTACATGAACGAGCGGAACGAGGTCTCGCCCTCGGCGTTCGACTGCACGGCCGCGTCGCGCTTCAGGTCGAGCACCAGCGTCGCGATCGGGCCGTCGCCGTCCCAATTCACCTTCTCGATCTGCATCGCGTGCACGTGCGCGAAGTGCTGGATGTCGACGGCGTTCTCGTACATCTCCTGGATGTGCGTGTCGAGCAGCCAGCGCACGCGCTTGTACTTGTAGTAGCCGGGGTCGCTGAACTCGGGGATCAGGGGGATCTCGAACGTCGGCGGCTTGTCCTCGGCGTGGTGCCAGGCCATGACGTAGCCGTTCTGCTCGCGGATCTCCCAGGAGCGCTGGCGCGCGAGCGCCGGGATCTTCTTCGCGTAGGGAACGTCGGTGCATCGGCCGGTGCCGTCGTAGCGCCAGCCGTGGAAGGGGCACTGGATTTCGTTGCCGACCACCTTCCCGCCCACGCCGAGGTGCGCGCCGAGGTGCGAACAGTACGCATCGAGCACGTGCGCGGCGCCGTCCTCGCCGCGGTACACGACCAGGTCCTTGCCGAACTGGTGGATGGCCTTCACGTCAGCCACCTCGAGCTCGTCGCTGAAGCTGACCTTGAACCAGCCGTTCGGAGAGTGGGGAAGCGGAATGCGCTTCATGGCGCCCCCTTTAGAACACGTTCCAATTTCGGCGATTATCTACGCGCGAGGCGCCCGTGTCCACCGCCGTGTCATGATCGCCCGATGGACGAGTCGCGAGGCCGGATCGAGCGCGCCGCCGCCCTGCTCTGCGAAGCCGAGGCGAAGCGCGCGCCGATCGCGGGCTTGCCGGCCGATTCGCGGCCGCGCGACGTGGCCGAGGCCTATGCCGTGCAGGACCTGTTCGCGGCGAGCCTCGGCAGGCCGGTCGGCTACAAGATCGCCTACATCAACCCGGCGGTGCAGAGGCAGCTCGGCATCCCGTCGCCGATGTTCGGGCGGCTCTTCGAGGGCCGCGTGTTCGCGAGCCCGGCAAGGATCGCGGCAACGCGCTTCAACTTCATCCTGGTCGAGACCGAGTTCTCGTTCCGCGTGTCGCGCGCGCTGCCTGCGCGCGGACGCCCGTATGCGCAGGGCGAAGTGGTCGAAGCCGTCGGCGCGGCCATCCCCTCCTTCGAGCTCGCCGACACGCGCTACACCGACTGGCGTGTGGTCGCTCCTCTCGACGCCGTCGCCGACAACGCGCTCGGCTCGCGCTGGGTGGGCGGGGCCGAGTGCGCGGACTTCCGCGGGCTCGATCTGGCCGCGCTCGAGATCGTCACGGCGGTGAACGGCCACGAGGCGTCGCGCGGGCGCGGCGCGAACGTGGGCGGCTCACCGCTCGAGGCGCTGGCCTGGCTCGCGAACGAGCTCGCGCGCATGGGTCGCGGTCTCGCGCAGGGCGACCGCGTCACCACCGGCTGCTGCATGGACGTGCTCGAGCTCGCGCCGGGAGACGTGGCCGAGGCCGACTTCGGACCGCTCGGACGCGTGCGCGTCGAGTTCACGGCCTGAGCTAGAATGCGCGCATGAGCGAGACCAGCACGAGCGACGGCGACGTCCGGGGCATCCACGCCGCGCGCGTCTCCGAGTGGCTCGCGAAGCACGTGGCGGGTGCGCGCGCGCCGTTCCGCTTCGAGCTGATCGCGGGCGGCCACTCGAACCTGACCTACCAGGTCACGGGCGCCGACGGCGAGCTGTTCGTGCTGCGCCGGCCGCCGCTGGGTGCGGTGCTCGCGACCGCGCACGACATGGGACGAGAGCACAAGATCATCGCCGCGATCGGCGCGAAGACGGACGTGCCGGTCCCCCCCGCGCTCGGGCTGTGCGACGACGTCTCGGTGAACGAGGCGCCCTTCTACGTGATGCGGTTCGTGTCGGGGTACGTGATCACCGACGCCACGACGGTCGCGAAGCTGTTCACGCCGGAAAAGCGGCGCGAGATCGGCGAGTCGCTCGTCGGCGTGCTGGCGCGGCTGCACAACGTGGATCCCGACGCGATCGGCCTCGGCGATCTCGGCCGCAAGGAGGCTTACCTGCCGCGGCAGCTCAACCGCTGGCGCACGCAGTGGGAGAAGTCGAAGACGCGCGAGCTGCCCGCGATGGAAGAGGTGCACGATGCGCTGGTGGCGATGATGCCCGAGCAGCAGGGCGCCACGATCGTGCACGGCGACTACCGGCTCGGGAACTGCATTACCGGAGACGACGCGCGCATCGCCGCCGTGCTCGATTGGGAGCTCTGCACGCTCGGCGATCCGCTCGCCGACGTCGGCTACCTGATGAACAACTGGGCCGAGCCCGGCGAGGTCGGCGGCAGCGCTGCGGCGGCCGCCTCCCCTTCCGCCGCGGGCGGATTCCAGACGCGCGCCGAAGTCCTGGCCATGTACTCGAGCCTGACCGGCCGCGACGCCTCGAACGTCGACTACTACCGCGCCTTCCAGTACTGGCGCCTGGCCGCGATCGTCGAGGGCGTGATGGCCCGCTACCTGAAGGGCGTGATGGGCGGCAAGGCCGACACGGGCGCGTTTCGCACGCAGATCGACAATCTGGCGAGCTCGGCGGTCGCGCTGGTTCGGACGCTCGGCTCCGCTCAGCGCTGAGCGTTCGCGGCGCGCAGCAGCCGCTCGACCGAGACTTCGAGGAAGCGCGCCCAGTCGCGATCGCCGAGCAGCCCGGGCTCGAGCGTGTCGAGGTGGGCGAGACCCATCACGAGCACGAGCAGGAGGCTCGCGCTTCGCGGCGCGTCGAGCGAGCGGGGAAGCACGCCGCTCTCGACGCACTGCTCGAGGCGCAGGCGCAGCGCTTCGTGGGTGCGCCGATTGAATTCGGTGAGGAGCTCGGCCGCGTCCTCGTCACGGCTCGCGGCCGCGTGGATCTCGATGGCCAGCCGGCGGAGCTGACGGACCGCCGGAGACGCGTACGCCGAGACCAGCTGCGAGAAGAAGCGCGGGGTGGTCCGCCCGCCGGAGGCCAGCTTCTCCGACAGAGGGATGCCGTGAACCGCCTGTTCGACGACGTGGAGCAGGAGGTCCGCCTTGCTCGCGAAGTGGCGGTAGAGCGCGCCGCTCGTGACGCCGGCGCGGTCGGCGATCGAGTGGATGGACGCGCCCGCATAGCCCTGCTCGGAGAACACCTCCGCGGCCGACTCGAGCAGCTTCGCTCGGGTCGATCCGGGCGGGCGATCCTCGCGGCGCGGCCGGCCCAGCGGACGGCTTGGAGCTCTCGCGCGATTCTTCATCTGGACACGTAAGTAAACGATCGATTACTATCGTGCAAGCGAGCAGGAGGTCGGCCATGGAGCGCGCCCGTTTCGACGCGATCGTTCGGCGTCCCGAGGAAGAGAGCGCTCGCGACGCGTTTCCGAGCGAGTTCCCGAGCCGCATCGACGTTCCGGCTTCGCGCTACGTCGACCCGCTGTTCCTCGAGCTCGAGAAGACGCACGTCTTCGCGAAGTGCTGGCTGTTCGTCGCGCACGTCGATCAGCTCCCCGACGCGGGCGACTACCTGGTGCTCGACGCGCTCGAGCGCATGGGGCACCCGCTCTTCCTGGTGCGCGGCTCGGACGGCGAGATCCGCGCGTTCTACAACGCGTGCCGCCACCGCGGCG
Source organism: Myxococcota bacterium (assembly GCA_040902485.1). GTDB lineage: Bacteria > Myxococcota_A > UBA9160 > SZUA-336 > SZUA-336 > VGRW01. Next base: position 223,289 of record JBBDXF010000029.1, read on the forward strand.
GCCCGCTCGTGGACGCGCCGAGCGGCTCCGCGGACAAGAGACTCGTTTGCAAGTATCACGCGTGGACCTATGACTTCGAGGGTCGACTCGTCGGCTTCCCGGAGGCGAAGAACTTCCCGCACGACGCGAAGGACGACTGTCCCGCGCTGAAGCAGGTCTGCTGCGATACCTGGGGTCCGTTCGTGTTCGTAAGGCTCTCCGAGCGCGGTCCGACGCTGCGCGAGCACCTGGAGCCGATCGCGAGCGAGCTGGACTCGCTTTTCGGCGAGAACGCCGTCGGCGTCCACTTCGCCGCGCAGAAACAGCTCGACGTCGCCTGCAACTGGAAGGCGCCCGGCGACGGGAACGTCGAGACCTATCACGTTCCGTTCGTCCACCGGAACAGCGCCGCTGCGCTGCTCGACGAGAAGCGCACCGGGCAGTGGCTGCTGCCGCGTGGACACTCGCGCATGCTGATCCGCTTTCGCAGGGATCTGCCCGCCGAGCTTCCGCTGCCGCGCTTCCGCGGCGACACGTCGCTCGCCGAGCTCGGGATCTACTCGTTCCACGTCTTCCCGAACCTCTCCATCGTGTTGGGCGGACCCAACTTCGGCTTGCTGATCACCACGTTCCCGGACGGGGTCGGCCGCTGCACCTACTACACGCACTTCGTTTCTCCGGTTCCGCGCACGGAGGAGACGGCGGCGAGCATCGACGCATTCGTCGCGGGCAACTGGAGCGTGTTGCTCGAGGACCTCGCCAACCAGACCGCTGCGCAGAAGGCGATGCAGTGCGGCGCGCTCGAGCGCCTGCGGCTCCAGTACCAGGAGCGCCGGATCCGCTACGTCCACGAAGAGATCGATCGCAGAATCGGGGCGGAGCGCGTGCCCGAGCGCTTGCGCGTTCCCGCGCTGCTCGACGCCTTCGTCGAGAAGGAGTGACGATGGAGCCGTTCGTCGCGCTGATGCGCCGCTACTGCATCGACTACACGAACAGCCACGACCAGAGCGTGTGCGACGAGATCATGGAGCCCCAGTACGTCGTGCACATCTCCGGCTGGGACCTGCCGCGGGACGCGGCCTACAAGCCCGCGGTCACGCGCGTCTTCGCGCGCTTTCCCGGGCTCCAGCTCCAAGTCCACGAGCTCGTGACGAACGGCGAACGGCTGGCCATGCGCTTCAGCGAGCACGGCGCGGCCTCCGACGCCGACGGGCGCCTGGCCGCCTGGGGCGGCATCGGCCTCTACCGCTGGAACGGGCGCAAGCTGCTCGAGAACTTCGTCGAGCAGGACTTTCTCGCCCAGGAGGAGCAGCTCGCGACCGGCGAGTGCGCTCCGCTGGAGAGCCCGCATCTCGACCCGTGGACTTCGACGCGAGCCGAGCCATCCAACCCCGAGGCCGAGGCGCTCGTGCGAGCCTGGCTCGGCAAGGGTGATCTTCGCGACGCCGAGAGCGTCGTGATCGATGGATCGTGGTACGGCCGGCCAGCGGAGTCGCCGATCGAGGTGGAGACGGTCGAGATCGACGACCTGTTCTCGGCGGGAGCGCGCGTGGCGTTCCACGTCAGTCAGCGAGGCCGCTACCGCGGCGGACTGGCGGGAGTCGATCCCAGCTTCGTCGGCCGTCTCACGACACTCCGCTGTGTCGGGCTCGCCCGCGTCGGGGCTTTCGCGATCCGCGACCTGCGCGCGATCACCGACCGCCTCGGAGCGCGCATGGAGCTGCTGCGGAGTGCGCAATGACAACCAGGCGCGAACTCGCCTAGCATGGACGCGATGACCGAGAAGAAGACGATCAACGACGCGTTCGGCGGCCAGCTCACCACGCTCGAGGAGCAGCGCCGGATCTGGGCCGACGCGCTGCACGAGGACGCGATCTGGGAGGGCCCGATGTTCGAGCGCCCGATCGTCGTGATCGGCCGCGAGGCGACCAGCCGCTTCTTCGAGCTCTTGCTCTCGGTCGTGCCGCGCTTCTCGACCGCGGTCGCCGGCTTCTACCCGACCTCGGATCCGAGCACGATCATCATCGAGTCGCACGGCGGCGGGCCGACCGTCGACGGCGGGCGCTACACGCAGCGCTACTTCTCGCTCGTCACCTCGCGCGACGGCCGGGCCTTCCGCATGCGCGAGTACTGCAATCCGTTCCAGACCTACAAGGCGTTCGGCAAGGAGCGCTGGGAGCGCGCGACAGGCGAGATCATGGCGAAGTACAACAAGCCCTGGCCCGCGTCGCAGGCGCCGGATCCTATCGCGCTGCCGCCGACTGTGTAGCTCGGCAGGCTTTTCTCGGCGCTCAGCCTCGGTACACGTTCTCTTGGTGCCACGCGAGCATGTCCGCGGCTGGGCGACGCGAGATCTCGTCTGGAAGGTGAAGCGGTCTTCCGTGAAGCGCGTAGTAGTCGCGCCCGTTCTCGAACTCCTCGCGGATTCGCCGACTCACTTCGACTTCGCCAGACGAGGTCATCGTCAGGTAGCCTCGGTCGAAGAGAGTGTGGAGATCCGATCGAAGTAGGAGCCCGTTGTCGATCCGGTGGTCGCCTCCCTGCGCGTAGGGCCGAATGTGCGCCGCCTCGAGCACCGGAAGTGTTCTCTCGCCAGTGACCGCCACTGCAACGAACGCCCGCATCGAGCTCAGTCTAGTCCGGCCGCGAAGTGTCGGAGGCTCGAGGCGTCGGTCATCGCGACAAGTCGACGTCGACCAGCGCGTCGTAGCCGCGGCCCTGGAACTCGATCAGGCAGAGGCCGTGGCCGAACGGATCGGCGAGCGTGGCCATGCGACCGAAGGCGTGGGTTTCGATCGATCCCTCGAGCACGGCGCCCGCCGCGACCGCGCGCGAGACCGCGGCCCCGATGTCGGGGACCGCGACGTCGAGGTGGACCGGCGTCCAGTGCCGCCGGTAGTCGCGGACCTGTGGACTCCCCGGCGACGGGCGCGAGCCCGCCGGCTTCGCGAGCAGATAGATCGGCGCTTCCGCGCCGAGCAGCTCGACGATCTCGGGGCCGAGCCGGCGGCCGAGGCGCAGCTCGAGCGCGCGCGTGTAGAAGTCGAGGCCGCGCGCGAGATCGTCGACGTCGATGTTGACGAGGATGCGGGTCACGCCTCGCCTCCCCCACAGAACACGAGGCGCGCGATCTGGCCCGGCTCGCCGACCACGATCGCCTCCTGCGCGAAGCGGCGCGCGAGCGCGAGCGCCACGCTTTCGGGAATGCCCAGGATCAGCAGACTCTGCTCCGCGGGCCAGATGCCGTCATCGGCCAGCGATTCGCCCGCGACGAAGTCGAAGCGCTGCTCCGTGACCGCGCCCACCAGCTCGGCGTGGCTTCGCGCGTTCTCGTCATCGGGGAGCCGCAAGGCGTGCGGGTTCGCCGCCGTCACGAACGCCCAGCGCGAGACGCCGCGCGAACGCAGCGGCGCATCCAGGCCCGGCGTCCGCTCGCCGATCCGGATCACCACGCGCACGCCGTCGAGCGCCGCGCGGTAGGTCGTGGCGCGGTACGCGTCGTGGATCGCGCGGCGATCGCCACTCACGACACCGGGAGCTGCATCGCCTTCGGCTCGAGATACTCCTCGAGGCCGTACTTGCCGAGCTCGCGGCCGTTGCCCGACTGCTTCACGCCGCCGAAGGGCGCGTAGGGGTTGAACGGCGCGCCGTTGATGTCGAGCTGCGCGGTGCGGATGCGCCGCGCCACGCGCTTCGCGCGCGCGAGGTCGCGCGACCAGACCGCGCCGCCGAGCCCGTAGATCGTGTCGTTCGCGATCTGCACGGCCTCGTCCTCCGAGCCGTAGGGGATGATCGTGCAGACCGGCCCGAAGATCTCCTCCTGCGCGATCGTCATGCTGCTCTTCACGTTCGCGAACAGCGTCGGGCGCACGTAGTAGCCGCGCTCGAGTCCGGGCGGCGGCTCGACGCCGCCGGCGACCAGCGTCGCGCCCTGCTCCACGCCCGAGCGGATGTAGTCGCGCACGCGCTCGCGCTGGCGTTCGGAGACGAGCGGGCCGAGGCGCAGCTTGCCTTCGTACGGATCGCCGACGCCGTTCGATTTCTCGAGCTCGTCCACGGCGATGCGCACCGCTTCGTCGTGGCGCGCGCGCGGCACCAGCATGCGGGTCCACGACGCGCAGGTCTGGCCGCAGTTGATGAACGCGTGGTTCAGGCTCGCGCGCACGGCGGGCTCGAAGTCCGCGTCGTCGAGGATCACGCTCGCCGACTTGCCGCCGAGCTCGAGCGAGACCTTCTTCACCGACTTCGCGGCCAGCTCCGCTACGCGCCGGCCCGCGGCGGTAGAGCCGGTGAACGAGACCATGTCGACGTCCGGGTGCACGACCATCGCCTCGCCCACCACGGCGCCCGCGCCCGAGAGGAAGTTGAACACGCCCTTCGGCATCGAGGTCGCGTTCACGATCTCGGCGAACATGAAGCAGGACAGCGGTACGATCTCGGAGGGCTTCAGCACCACCGTGCAGCCGGCCGCGAGCGCCGGTCCCAGCTTGGCCACGATCTGGTGCAGCGGGTAGTTCCAGGGCGTGATCGCCGCGACCACGCCGACGGGCTCCTTCACCACCAGCGAGTTGCCGATCCGCTCCTCGAACGCGTGGTCGGCCAGCAGGTCCGCGTAGAACTGAATGGTGTTGGCCGGGAAGTCGACCATGAACTGTTCGGTCATCGGCCGCGGCGCGCCGAGCTCGCCGATGATCACGTGCGCGAGCTCCTGCTTCTGCTTGCGGATGCCCTCGGCGATCTCGCGCAAGACGCGCGCGCGCACGGCGGGCTCGCTCTGCGACCAGCCCTCGAACGCGCGCCGCGCCGCCGCGACCGCGCGGTCGACGTCGGCCGGGCTTCCGTCCGGGATCCGCCCCATGACCTCGCCGGTCGAGGCGTTGTGCACGTCGAAGGTGCCGCGGCCCTGCGCTGCGACCCACTCCCCGTCGATCAGGAACTTCTCGAAGACGATCACCACGCCGCTCCTTCTGGCCGGACTCTGCGATGATACCCGTACAGGAGGACGAACATGAAGGTCCGTCGCGTCGTCACCGGTCACGATCGCTCGGGCAAGGCCGTGTTCGCGTCCGACACGCAAGTCGACGCGCTGACCCCCGCCCTGCTTCCGGGTTCGGAGTTCCACCGGCTGTGGGGCGGCAATCGCGAGCCGTCGTTCCCGGACGACGGCTCGCTGCCCGAGCAGAACCCGTACTTCCCGCCCGTGGGCGGCTTCCGCTTCGGCATGTTCACGCTGCCGCCCGATTCGCATTCGCGGCCCGCGGTCGCCGACCTGCCGGCGGCCGTGACGGAGCTCGAAGTCGCGCTGCCCGGGCTCGCGAGCCACATGGAGGCCGACGCGCCGGGCATGCACACCACCGCGACGATCGATTTCGAGGTCGTGCTCGAGGGCGAGGTCTGGCTCGAGCTCGACGACGGCGCGGTCGCGCACCTGCGCGCGGGCGACACCGTGGTGCAGAACGGAACTCGCCACGCGTGGCACAATCGCGGCACCAAGCCCGCGCGCCTGGCGGTGTTCATCGTCGGCGCGCACCACGCGAAGTTTCCGGGCACCTGACGCGGCGCCCGACCCGAAGACGAGAAGGAGATCCGCATGCGCTTCAGTGTCTGGCCCGCGCCGATGCAGAGCTACGCCGACGTGCTCGAGATCGCACGTCACGCAGAGTCGACGGGCTGGGACGGGCTCTTCCTCGCTGACCACTTCATGCCGGACGGCGCCCACACGCGCGTCCCGCAGCCGGAGGCGTGGACCACGCTGTCGGCGCTCGCGGCGCAGGTGCCGCGCATCCGCATCGGTCCGCTGGTCACGGGCAACACCTATCGCCATCCGGCGGTGCTCGCGAAGATGGCGGCGACCATCGACCACATCAGCGGCGGACGGCTCGTGCTCGGGCTCGGCGCGGCCTGGCAGGAGAACGAGCACCGCCAGTACGGAATTCCCTTCTACACCGTGAAGGAGCGGCTCGAGCGCCTGGCCGAGGCGTGCGAGCTGATCAAGAGCTTGTTCACGAACGAGACCACCCGCTTTCGCGGCAAGCACTACACGCTCGAGGACGCGGTGCTGGAGCCCAAGCCGGTGCAGAAACCGCTGCCGCTCTTGATCGGGGGCGGCGGCGAGAAGGTGACGCTGCGCATCGCCGCGAAGTTCGCCGACGAGTGGAACGTGTGGGGCGACGTCGAGCGCCTGCGCCAGAAGATGGCGATCCTGGACGGCTACTGCGCCGAGCTCGGGCGCCCAGCGCGCGCGATCCAGCGCTCGGCCGTGGCGCTCTTGTTCCTGACCGACGACCGGGCGCTGGTCGAAAAGATGCGCAGCCGCCCGCTCGCCCGGCCGGCGATCATCGGCAACGCCGACGAGGTGCGCGAGATCGTGCGCGCGTACCGCGAGGCCGGCGTCGACGAGCTGATCGTGCCCGACTTCACGCTCGGGCCGCGCGATCAGAAGCTCGCGACGCTGGATCGGTTCATTCGGGAGGTGGCATCGCTGAACCGCTAGGCGGCGAGCCGCCGCCGGCCGGCGGCTTCGCGTCGCCGTGGCGCTTCTGGAAGCGCTCGCGCCGCTCCTGCTTCATCTGCTCGCACTTCTCCGGATCGGCCGCGCACTTGGCCTGGAACTCGGCGCGGCGCTCCTTCCTGCGCGCGCGCTGCTCCTCGCACTTCTCCGGATTGGCCTTGCAGAACTCCTGGCGTTCGGCGCGCTTCTGCTTCATCTGCGCGCGCTGCTCCTCGCACTTCTCGGGGTTCTCCTTGCAGAACGCCTCGCGCTTGGCGCGCGCTTCCTGGCACTTCTCGGGGTTCTGCTTGCAGAACTCGGCGCGCTGTCCGCCCATGCCCGGTCCCGGCGCCGGAGGGTCCTCAGCGAGCGCGGGGGCGGCGATGAGCAACAGACCGGCGAGCGACGCGAGCGCAATCTGGATCCTGTCGAGCCTCATGGAGCCTCCTGTCGGCGACACGGGCCGGAACGCCGGCCCTGTGCCAGGTCCAACCAGCGACCCCGAGCTCGGTTGCGAGACCGATCCCGGGCACGGCCGGCGCTGACACTCAGCGGATGGAGATCACCGCGAGCAGGTCGGAGGGCGCGGACATCCCGGTGGAAGACCTGGAACGCGGCCGACTCCTGATCGGAATCTCCGTTCCCGACGAGCGCGTGGACCACGCGCTGGCGGCCCTGGCAAGGGCGCGCGCGGACCGGCTCACCGTCCCCTAGCGAACGACGGGCTTGCCGAACGGCGTGTACGGATCGCCGGGGATCTCGATCAGCTCGACCAGCAGGCCGTCGGGATCGGTGACGAAGACGAGCTTCGAGCCGTAGGCGGGGTGGTCGACGCGCGTCTCGTCGAGCACGCGCACGCCGGCGGCGCGCAGCGTCTCGAGCGTTTCGTCGAGGTCGTCCACGCGCAGCATCAGCGCGACCATGCCGGCCTCGTTCATCTCGCGCACGCGGCCGGCGTTCCGGATCGGCGGCGCGCGCAGCGCGAACAGCGCGAGCCGCACGCCGTCGCGCTCGACGAACACGCTGCGCTGGTCGACGCCGGGCAGGCGCAGGAGCTTCGCAGACAGCGCGTCGTTCACCGCCACCTCCGTGAGCGGCCGGAAGCCGAGCAGGTCGCAGTAGAAGCGCAGCGCCGCCTCCATCTCGGAGACGCACACGCCGATGTGGCCGACGCGCAGCACGGACATGTCAGTGTGACTCCTCGAAGAGCGGCGCGAGTCTGGCTTTGACGATCTTGCCCATGGCGTTGCGCGGCAGCGCCGGCACGAGCGCGATCTGCTCGGGCACCTTGTAGCGGGCGAGCCGCTCGCGCGCGAAGGCCGCGAGCTCCTCGACCGAGGCGTTCTCTTCGGCGTGGAGCTGCACGGCCGCGACCACGCGCTGACCCAGACGTGTGTCGGGCCGGCCGAGCACGGCCGCAGCCGCCACGGCCGGATGCTCCTGCAGCACGCGCTCGACCTCGGCCGGGTAGATGTTCGCGCCGCCGCGCAGGATCAGCTCGTTGCGCCGGCCGCGGATGTAGAGATCGCCGTTCGCGTCGAGGAAGCCGAGATCGCCCGAGTGGTACACGCCGTTGCGCAGCGCCTGCGCTGTCTCGTCCGGCTTCTGCCAGTAGCCGAGCATGGGGGTGTAGACGCCGGCCCAGGGGCCGCTCGCGCGCGGCGCGACGCAGATCTCGCCGATCTCGCCCGTGGCGACGGGCTCGTCCTTCTGGTCGAGAACGAGGATCTCGACCTGCGGCACCGCTTTGCCGCACAGGCCCGGGGCAGGCGCGGCCTGGCCGTCGGTGCGCGTCACGGCGGTCGGCGCCTCGGTCATGCCGTAGCCGATCACCACGTCGGCGCCGAAGCGCTCGCGGTACAGGCGGCGGAACTCCTCCGGGCACTCGGCGCCGCCGACCTCCGGGCGCAGCAGCGACGCCAGGTCCTCGCGGGTGACACCCGGATGTGTGAGCAGGTCGTAGAAGACCGTCGGCACCGCGGCGAAGTGGCCGACGCGCTCGCGCCGCACCCACTCCGCCAGGCCCTCCGCGTCGATGCGGTCGATGCACACGCACGCGCTCGAGTCCTGGAACGCGACCAGCGGCGCGAGCACGACCAGGTTCAGGATCGTGAGCGGCAGCACCACGCCCTGGCGCACGTTCGGCCCGTAGGCGCCGTTCGCCGCCGCCACCGCGCCGGGCAGGAGCAGGTTGTGGTGGCTGTGCACGGCGCCCTTGGGGAAGCCGGTCGTGCCGCTGGTGTACGCGATCGCCGCCGGATCGTGCGGGTCGATCGCGACGCGCGGCCGCTTGGCGTCGAAGCCGCCGATGCCGATGCTGCCGGGCCGCACTGGCACGACGCGCGCGGAGGTCTCGACCTGGTCCGCCAGGTCCGGCGCGACCAGGTACGCGCGCGCGCCCGAGTCGCGCAGCAGGTAGGCCTTCTCGGGCGCGGCGAGCGGCTGGTTGACGCCGACCCAGAGCGCGCCGAGCCGCAGCGCGCCGAGGAACGCGACGACCAGATCCACGTCGTTGGGCAGGCAGGCCGCGACGCGGTCGCCCTGCCCTACACCGATTCGTGCCAGGTCCGCAGCGGCGGCGTTCGCCGCGCGGTCGAGCTCGCCGTAGCTGAAGCGTCCGGAGCGCCCGACCAGCGCCTCGCGATCGGGCGCGCGCGCGAGCGCGCGGTCGAGCACGTCGGCGATGGTCTGCGGTCCGTCGCCGGGGATCAGGGGTCGGGCGAGGCCGGCCACCGGCTCACGGCCTCATGTACCAGCCGCCCGAGACGTTCAGCGCCTCGCCGGTGATGAACCCGGAGCGCTTGTCCGAGGCGAGGAACATCACGGCCTCGACGATCTCCTCGGAGCGCCCGTAGCGGCGCAGCGGCGTGGCCGCGATCAGCGGCTGGAAGTCGGCGTCGAACTTCTCGACGAAGCGCGACCAGATCAGCCCGGGCGCGATCGCGTTGCAGCGCACGCCGTGCGGGCCGACCTCGTGCGCGATGTTGCGGGTCAGCGCGAACATCGCGGCCTTGGCCGCGGCGTAGGCCGGCTCGCCGTCCTTCTCGTTGGGATTGCCGATCCAGCCCGCGACCGACGAGATGTTCACGATGTTCCCGCGCCTTCGCGCGACCATGCCGGGCAGGACCTTGCGCGCCAGGTAGAAGTTCGCGGACAGCGACACGTCGATCGTGCGGTCCCAGTCCGCCATGTCGTAGTCGACGATCTTGCCGAGCTTGTTCTCGGCCGCGTTACAGACCAGCACGTCGACGCGACCGAGCTCGCGCTCCGTTTCCGCGATCATCGCGTCGACCTTCGGGCGGTCGGCGATGTCGAGCTGGAAGGCGAGCACCTTCGCGCCGGTCTCCTTGCGGATCCGCTCGGCCATGTCGGTGTTGCGGCGCGCGTGCAGATCGCAGATCACCACGCTCGCGCCCTCTTGCGCGAAACGCAACGCCGTCGGCCCGCCGATGCACGAGCCGCCGCCGCCGGTGACGAGCGCGACGCTGCCCTCGAACTCTCCCGCCACGCGTCAGGCCTTCTCGCCGACCAGGCCGCGGCCGTTCTCGCGCATGATCTTGCGCAGGTCCGCGGGCGCGAACTGCTCTTTCATGTGCGCGATGAATTCGTCGGGGTGCGGCACGCACTCCGCGTGCGGGTAGTCCGAGCCGAACACCACGTGCTCGACGCCGATCAGATCGGCGAGCGCCTGGTGGTCTTCCTCGTGGTACGGGTTCACCCAGACGTGCTGCTTGAAGATCTCGCTGGCGCGGCCCGCGACGCGACCGCCGGGCCAGGGGCCGTTGCGCCCCATGCCCTTCATCTTGTCCATCACCTTCATCAGGTAGGGGACCCACAGCGAGCCGTTCTCGACCGAGAGCACCTTCACGTCGGGATAGCGGCCGAAGAAGTTCGCCATGATCAGGTTGCAGATCGAGTCCATGATCGGCCGGTCGCCGTACATGCACACCCACTGGAACGCCGACTGGTGGTGCGACGCGGGGTTCGCCTGCTCGCCCCAGTGCACCGACATCATCTCGTTGTAGCCGGCTTCGCCGACGTGATACGCGATCGCGAGCTTGGCTTCGTTGGCGAGCGACCAGACGCGCTCGAAGATCGGGTCCGCCGGCGAGCGCCCGCCCGCCGGCCCCGTGCGCACGTTGATGATGCGCGCGTCGTGCGCGAGCGCCCATTCCAGGTCGCGCAGCGCCTCGTCGGGATCGAGCAGCGAGAGCACGGGCGAGGCGAAGATGCGCCCGCGGTACGCGAAGCCCCAGGTCTCCTCGAGCCAGCGGTTGAACGCGCGCAGGTTCGCGTAGCTCGCAAGGACGTCGTCCTTCAGGAAGTGCTCGACGCACACGCCGAGCGTCGGGAACAGGAGCGCCGACTCGACGCCCTGCTCGTCCATGCGCGCGAGCCGCGCGTCGCGCTGGGTGAACGCGGGATCCATGGGAATCTCGACGGACTCGGGCTCGACCAGGCGCTCGCTGCCCAGCGACTTCAGGAACTCGCGCAGCGAGCCGGGTCGCAGCGTGCGGTCGAAGCTCGAGAACGTGTCGTCGAGGAAGTGGAACTCGCGCTCGCCGATGAAGATCTGCTCGCCGTCGGGCGTCGGCACGGCGCGCACGGCGCTGGCCCGGTGGCGCGGCTCGATGTAGCGCGTGAAGGCGTCCCGGGACTCGTAATAGTGGTTGTCCCCGTCGAAGATGCCGAAGCCGAGGCTGGTCATGCGTACTTCTTCAGGAAGTCCGCGAGGCTTGCGTTCACGGACTTCGCATGGGTGACGTTGGGCGCGTGGGCGGGCGCGCCCCC
>JBBDXF010000029.1:234558-326838 GCA_040902485.1 Myxococcota bacterium
CCCCACGACCACGAGTCCCTTGCAGTCGGGCAGGTTGTCGCGCAGGCCCTTGGCGGTCTCGAGGTCGAACGCCTGGTCCGCCGAGCCGTGGATCACCAGCGACGGGCAGTGGATCTCCTTCAGCCTGCCCATGAAGTCGTCGCGCGTGAGCACCGCTTCCCAGGGATGCGCGGATTCGCACGGCGGCTTCGCCTGCCACTTCGCGATCCAGAGGTCCGCCTTGTACTTGGGACCGAACAGGAGGCTCGCCATGTTGGTCGCGATCTCACCGACCGGGCCCTGCGACAGCCAGGCGTCCGCGGTCTCGCGATAGCCGGCCAGCACTTCGGGCGGGAAGGTCGCCGCGGCGCTGTCGATCAGCACCAGCGCCTTGACGCGCTCGGGAAACTTCACCGCCGCGCGCATGGACAGGAATCCGCCCTGCGACATGCCGACCAGCGTCGCCTTCGGGATGCCGAGCTGGTCGAGGATGCCGATCGCGTCCGAGGCCGAGTCGTAGTAGTCGAACGGCCCCAGGCAGTCGCTCATGCCGTGACCGCGCTCGTCCCAGGTGATGCAGCGGTACTGCCCGGAGAGCGCCTCGACCTGCGCGGCCCACATCGAGTGGTCGAGCAGGAAGCCGTGGCTGAACAGCACGGCCGGGCGATTGCCCCCCGAGTCCTCGAAGTACAGATCGTGGCGATTGACGTTTGCGAAAGGCATCAGCGGAACTCCGGCATGATCTTGGTGGCGAAGAGCTCGAGCTGCCGATCCTGAACGTGGCGCGGCGTGGTGCCCTGGTAGAAGAAGTTCCAGGACAGCCACTCCAGGCTTCCGTTTCCGTGGCACTTCACGAGCTTTTCGAAATGGCGTTTGACCTGATCCACGGTGCCGCAGATCTGGTAGCCCTTCTCGATCATACGCTGAGTCGCGACTTCGTTGTTCTTGAACAGGAGCGGGCGGCAGTTGGGGTCGTCCTCGGGGTTCCGGAACAGCTCCAGGAACCCGAAGCGCCCGAAGTACTCCTGGTAGTCGTGGCCGGTGGTCGCGGACGCGAGCTCGAAGGCCTCGTCGTAGGTGTCGCCGATCGTGATCGCGCGGACCGCCCCGCAGTTCTCGCCCAGCGCGAAGTCGTGGCCGTGGTCGCTGGCCGCGCGCTGGTACGCCTGGCACATCTCCAGGAACTTGGCGGGGTCGGACTCCCAGATCCACGGCAGCCAGCCGTGCTTGCCGCAGTTCAAGAGCGACGGCAGCCCGCCCGTGACCGGCACCCAGATCGGCGGGTGCGGTTCCTGATAGGGACGCGGGCACACGCCGACCTTGCGGATGATGTCGTCGTCGTCGATCTCGCCGGGTGTGCCGAACTGACGCGTGTAGGCGGGTGCGCCCCAGCCGGCGATGCCCGTGTCGTGCGGGTATGGCACCTGGAAGTACTTGCCCTTGTAGGAGATCGCGTCCTTCGTCCAGGCTTCGAGCAGGATCTCGATGTTCTCGTCGTAGCGCTCGCGGTTCTGGCGGTCGACGTCGTCGCCCATGCCGGTGGCGATTGGCGCGCCCTGGCCGAGCACCTGCATCCAGCGCTTCTGGTAGCCGCGCGCGAACGCGACCGCGACGCGACCCTTGGTGAGCTGGTCGAGGATCGCGAGGTCCTCCGCGACACGGATCGGGTTCGCCACCGTCATCACGATCGACATGGGCGCGAACTTGATGCGCTTGGTGCGCGCGGCGAAGTCGGCAAAGAGCAGGATCGGATTCACCGACAGCTCGTTGCCCTCGGTGTGGAAGTGGTGCTCGGTGGTCGAGAACGCGTCGATGCCGAGCTCGTCGGCGGTGATCGCGAGGTGCCGCAGCTCTTCCAGCATCATCTGGTAGCGCTCGGTCGAGCGGCCGATCGGCCGCAGCCGCTCGCGCTCCTCGAGCGTCGCGGGCACCGCCGGCATGGCGAACAGGTCGATCTTCATGAAAAGCGCTCCTTGATCCACGGCACGATCACGTCGAGCGCCGCGTTCTGACCGCTGCGATCGCGCATCCCGCCGGGGCCGTAGCCGAGATGGTCGCCCGCCACGCGCTGGATCTGCTTGTCCGCGGCGGGCGAGCGCTCGTAGATCGAGTCGGTGTGGTTCGAGAACACCGCGTTGTCGCCCAGGTAGGCGACGACCAGCGTCGGCACCGTGATCGCCGGCAGGCAGTCGAGCGTCGACGCGCGCGAGGCGTGTCCCGACCAGGTCGAGAGCCAGGCGCGCGGCGTCTGGTACTTGCCGAAGCCGGCCTCGAGGTAGTTGAACACGTCCGGCCGCGGCGAGAAGAACGAACCGATCTGGCGCGCGCTCGGCAGGATCGAGAGGTCCGTGTAGGCCGGGTGCGCCTCCGTGCGGTGGATCGCCATGTAGCGGCCGACGAAGCCGTGGCGCAGCACGCGCGCCTGCTCTCGCTGCGGCAGGCTCTCGAAGTCGGGCGCGCCGAGCCTGCGCAGCCAGTGGTTCCACTCGTCGACGTGCGCGCGCGCGATCGCATCGATGCGCGCGACGCGCGCGCTCTGCGCCGCGCGATAGCGCGCCAGGAACTCGGCCCCGTACTTCGACGGCTCGGGCAGCGGCCGGAAGCCGTTCGCGGGGTCGTACATGTCGAGCGACGGATCGATGGACAGCGGGTCGTTCTCGTCGGTGACCGACGGATCGATGATCGCGAGCATCAGCTTGCCCTGACCGAGGTGCGTGGCGAGCTGCACGATCCCGTCCGCCGGCGGCATCTGCAGCTTGTTCAGGTCGCACGGATCGCCCGCGGCGGTGTCGCTGAGCCGGCCCGGCGCAGCGGTCTGCGACTGCGACTGGTAGAAGCTGTACAGCGCTCCGCCGCCGCTGTTGCCGAGCAGCACGATCTTGCGGAAGCCGCGGTCCTTCAGCTGCCGGACGGCGGCGGCCACGTCGACGATGATCCGCTCGTGGATCAGGTTCACGTCGTTGTTGATGAAGCGCCCCGCCTGGCCGAACGTGGCGATGCCCGCCTCGAGCAGGCGCGGCATCGCGTAGTGGCGCTGCATGTCGCCGCGCGGGTGCATCATCAGCGCGACGCAGGTCTCGGAGCCGCGCGTGTACAACGTGCCGTGCGACTCGCCGCCGTCCTCGGCGACGAGCGGGATCGGCTCCACGCGCACGCCGTCCGGCAAGCGGTCGTACGACCAGAGACTCGGTCCGGCCGCGGTATAGCGCGCGATCTGCGGCATTCGACTGGTCACCGCGCGTCCTCGCGCATTTCCTTGCGCACGTTCAGCTGCACGTGATCGCGCTTCGCGGCCATCGCCTCGGGCGCGACCGTGAGCGGCCGCACGCTGTCGATGTTCACGGCCTGGATGTCGTTCGTGTCGTGCTCCTGCCAGAACTGCGCGGCCATCGCGCGCGCTTCCTCGCCGGGACCGTGCACCGCCCCGCGCGGGTGCCACATGATCGTGGTGCCCTCCATCGGCTGGCCCGCGACGCTGCCCGCGTGCAGGAAGCCGATCTCGTCGTAGTCCATGTTGCGGTGGTAGTAAGGCAGGCGCGCGGCCTCGGGATCGCGCTGCATCGGGTTGGGCACGAAGTTGCACAGCACCCAACCCTCGGCGCGGAACAGGCCGAACGCCGACGGCGGCACGTGGTTGCGGTCGGCGGTGACGGCCCGAAAGTCGGTGTTGTGGAAGCGGAACGGGAACAGGTCGCCCTTCCAGCCCACCACGTCGAACGGGTGGTGCGGGTAGAAGAACGAGGTGACGCGGCCGTCGCGCTTCACGCGCACCTCGTACTCGGGGCGGCCGTCGCCGTCCATCGCCTTGGGCTCGGGCACGCCGATCACGTCCGGGTCGTAGGGGTTGTGCCGGCCGAGGCTTTGGTGCTCGATGAACGAGATCTCGCCGCGCGACTCGAGGTGCAGGAAGTAGTTGTCGCGCGTCTGAGGCACACAGCGGTGTGTCACACCCTTGGGCAGCACGATGTAGTCGCCGGGCCGGTACTCGAGCGGCCCGAACTCGGTCTCGAACGTGCCCTCGCCGCGGTGCACGAACCAGAGCTCGTCCGCGTCGGCGTTGCGCGCGAAGTACGGCATCGGATCGCTGCGCCGGCTGGCCGAGACCGTGAGGTCATCGTTCCACCACAGCCGCGTCGGCGCGCCGCGCGGGTTCGCGCGGTCGGTCGTATCGACGCGCTCGCCGTCGACGTCGCCGGGCGCGTAGTCGCCCTCGACGCGCACCCAGCCGGTCGGGTCGTTGCGCCGGTACACGTTCGCGACCCGGCCCTGGAAGCCGCCGCGTCCGATCTCCTCTTCCTTCAGGCCTTTCGGCACGGCGACGTGCGCCTGCCGCGGCGTCTGTCCTTTGGCGAGGTGGATCCAGGAGTTCTTCACGGCTTCGTCCTCATCATGTTGACTACGCTCGGCTTCGCCTCGCTGCGCGCGGCGCGTCGCGCCGCTTGCGGCCTCGGGCCGGGGCGGCCCGGCCCGAGGCCTTGCTGACTATGTGAAGAGCAAATCATGCGCGTACCTGGTGTCCACGTACTCCTTCACGAGAGCGATCTTCCCGCGCCGGAGCTTGAACACGAAGTGGTAGTGGTTCCGATAGTCGCGGCCCTTCGCGGTCTTGGCTTCGAGCACGAACTGCACGCACACGCTCGAGCCCTCCGCGACCATGTCGAGGACGGTGATCTTGATGGGCACGCTCGCGTCGTAGAGCCCGACGCCGCTGCCCATGAACTCGAGTACCTTCGCCTTGCCCTCGTAGCTGCCGGCCATGTCGCTGCCGGGCGGAACCCACCAGACCACGTCGTCGGCGAGCAGGTCGGGGAGCTTGGGGCTGCCCGTCGCGATCATCTTGAAGTAGCTGCGAATCAGCTTCTTGTTCTCAGCCGCGCCCATCGCTCGCACCTCCGCGGCGCTCGTCGAGGAACTTCGCCACCGCATCCGCGGCGCCACGCGGATCAGTGTAGTCTGCGCGGATCTCCGCCACGGGCAGGTCCGCCGAAGCGGGGAAGCGGTCGCTCCAGCCGGGGATCTCGGGCGCATCGCCGTCGATCGCGACCACGCCGTCGAGCAGCTCGGGCAGCGCGCGCGCCGCGCCGAGCGCGAGCGTCGCACCCTCGCGGTAACCGACCAGCACGACCGGCCCGTCGCCGCGCTCGAGCAGCTCGAGCACGAGCTGCTGCACCTGCCACAGGCTGTCGCCGAAGCTGGCGGGCTCCGGGCGACCCGCCTCGTCGCGGCGGAACCAGGAGAAGCCGGCATAGGCGCGCCAGCGCGGATCGTCGGGGGGCGCGCTCGAGAGGAACGGATTGCGCGAGCGCGAGGCCTGAGGCGCGAGCACGTCGAACCCGCGCAGCGTGTCGCAGAGCGGCAGCAGCTCGCTCGAATCCGCGCCGTCGGAGTGCAGCGCGAGCAGCGTGCCGCAGCGATCCACACCGGCAGCCCGCACTTCCCGCCGGATCAGCTGGCTGCGGCCGGTCACAAAAGCTCCTTCGGCGACTCTCCGGCCGCGCTCTCGCCCGCGATACACCCGAACGTGACGGCGGGACCGAGCGTACCGCCGCCCGCGAAGTAGTACGGGCCGGTCGGCGAGGCGATGCAGTTGCCCGCGCCGTACAGGCCCGCGATCGGCTTTCCCGCGCCGTCGAGCACCTGCGCGCGGCGGTTGATCACCGGCCCGCCGTTCGTGTCGAGCGTGCCGGCCGCGAGCATGATCGCGTAGTACGGGCCGCGCGCGGCGAGCGCGTGCATGGTCACGTTCTTCTGCGTGAGCGCGTGCTGGGTGCCGGGGTTCGCGAACGACCAGATCTTCGCGTGCCAGTCGCGGTCGTAGATGCCGGCGCCGCGCGCGAAGTCCTCGTCGACGCCGCGCGCGCTCATCTGGTTCCAGCGCGCGACGGTCTTCGGCAGCGTCTTCGCGAACTCGCTTGCCAAGCGCGCGCCGCCCGTGCGATCCGCGAGCGTCTCGAGCCGCGCGTCGATCGCGCTCGACAGCTCCGCGAGCGTGTCCCCGCGCAGCACGTACGGCACGCTCGTGCCGGCGGGCGGCAGCGGGAAGCGCCCGCCGAACAGCTCCGCCGTGCGCCGGTCGTAGACCATGAACAGCAGCAGGTTGATCCATTCGTGGCGGACCGGATCCCAGGCGTAGTGCACACGCGTGCGCTCGTTGTAGTTCGCCTTCTCGTCGACGACCCGGACACCGAGCCGGTTGACCAGGATCATGCTGTCACCCGGCGGCATGAACACGTCGTCGGGCGTGGACGAGAACTGCAGCGCCTGCTCGAGCACGATCTGCGCGCGCCAGGCGCTCTGCATGTGGCCGAGCTTGGCGCCGAGCGACTCGGACATGGCGACGAAGTCGCCCTCGTTGGTCGGCACCGCGCAGCCGCCGAAGACCGGGCCGGGCTGGAAGTTCAGCACCAGGTCCGGGTTGTGCGTGTAGCCGCCGCTCGCGAACACCACGCCGCGGCGCGCGCGGATGCGCGTGGCTTCGCCGCCAACCGTTTGGGCGTCGAGACCCACGACCTCCGACTTCGCGTTCACGCGCAGCCGCACGGCGCGGTGGCCCATCAGCACCGGCACGTTGCGGCGCTCCAGGCCCGCCTTGAGCTGGCGCATCATCTCGTCGCCCAGGCCGAACGAGCCGTCCGGTTTGCGGGGCCAGTAGCGCCGGTCGACGATCTTGGTCGCGTTCGGCGGCTCGAAGTAGTCGGGCATCGGGCCGACCAGCACGTCGGCGGGCATGGAGACCAGCGCGCCCATCTTCTCGAGCCCGACCACCGCGTCGGCGCCGCGGTCGTAGAAGGTCTCGATCAGCTCGTACTCGTGCTGCGGCAGGCCGAAGCGCGGCGTGCTCGCGTTGAAGAGCAGCGGATACGACGCGCGGCACATCGCGGCGAGCGTCGCCTCGCGCGGCTCCTTCAGCCCGCGCTCGCGCTCGATCGGGTGATTCGGGATCCAGTACACGCCCCCCGACTTCGCGGTCGTGCCGCCGAACACCGGGCCCTTCTCGAGCACCAGCACCTGCGCGCCGCGCTCGTGCGCGTACAGCGCCGCGACCGCGCCCGCGGCGCCGCTGCCGACGACGACGACGTCGGCCTCGCGCTCGAACGCGAGCGCCTCGCCGCTCGCGGACGTCGCCGCCCCGGTCGCGCACGCGCTCGAGGCGAGCGCCGCGCCCGCGGCGCCGGCGAGCCCGAGGAAGTCGCGCCGCGAAACGCCGTTCGCTCGTCCGGGGGGCATCTTCACTCGGGCTCTCGGCCTAGTCGGCCTCGGCCCAGTCCTTCGAGTAGAACTGGCGGCACCAGCGGCGGAACTCGCCGACCGGGCCGTCGCCGTCGCACAGCACGGGCTTGGCGCGGAAGCGCTTGTTCTCCCAGATCTCGAAGTCCTGCGTGATCGCGCCGGACTGGTCGTCCATGTAGGCCTTGAGCAGCTCGATCGTCTCGTCCTCGCTGCGGCCGTCCCTCTTGCCGATGATCGCGGTGCGGAAATGTGTGGTCTCTTCGTCGATCGGCGTGAGCCCGGTCGAGATCACGGTCGTGAACATTCCCGTGTAGGTCAGGAAGTTGTACCCGAGGCCCCAGTTCTGGGCCTCCATGTACAGGTTATCGGTGACCCCGCCCATGGTCGCGACCTGCTTGGTCGTGCCGATGTTCCAGAAGAACATCTTGCCGTCGAACTTGTGCGTCTTCTGCGGCGGCATCTCCATGCCGTGCACCATGTGGAAGTGCGGCCAGTCGATCGCGTTCTCCATGATGTCCTGCGGACAGGTCCGGACCGACCACTCGTACTTCTGCCAGCTGCTCGTCCAGCCCGCGTCGCCCCACTGCGGGAGCTGCGGAATCGAGAACTCCGGCGGCTTTCCCTCTTCGTGGTACCAGACGAAGATCTGACCGCTGCGCTCGACCACCGGCCAGGACTTCACCTCGGCCTTGGCGGGGATCTTGTTCGCGTAGGGGACCCTCACGCACTTGCCGTCACCCGCGTATTCCCAGGCGTGGAACGGGCACTGCAGTCGCGAGCCGACCACTTTGCCGCCGCGGCCGAGGTGCGCGCCGAGGTGCGGGCAGTAGGCGTCGAACACGCGCGCCTCGCCGTCCTCGCCGCGGAACGCCACGAGCTCGCGGCCCAGGTAGTGCAGAGGCTTCACCGCGCCGACCGGAAGCTCGTCGGAGTAGAGCATCATGTACCAGCTGTTCGCGAAGCCGAAGGGGAAGCGCGCCATCGGATCCTCCCTGATCAGGTCGCTCGCCGGAGTGGACTTCGCCGACGATCGGCGAGAAAATTAGAACACGTTTCACCAAGGGCGACAAGCCAATTCGGGCGGCCCTGCCGCCGGGGGCCGCCGCGCAGCAATCGCGGGCCGCCGCGCAGCAAGACCGGGAGTGACCCATGGGCGACAGGTTGAAGGGCAAGGTCGCGGTCGTGACCGGCGCCGGCTCGGGCATCGGGCGCGCGACCGCGCTGCGCTTCGCCGCCGAGGGCGCGAAGCTCGTGGTCAACGATCTGAACGCGGAGGCGGCGACGCGCGTGGCGAAGGCGATCGAGGCCGCGGGGGGCATCGCCTCGGCGTTTCCCGCGGACGTGGCGGACGCGCGCCAGGTCGAGGCGCTGATTCGCGAGGCGACCTCGCGCTTCGGCCGGCTCGACGTGCTGGTGAACAACGCGGCCGCCGTGATTCCGGGCCCGCTCGAATCGATCACCGACGCCGATTGGCGCCGCACCCAGGCGGTGACACTCGACGGTGTCTTCTTCGGGATCCGCGCCGCGCTGCCGGTGATGGCCGCGCAGGGCGGCGGCTCGATCATCAACATCGCATCCGGCGCCGCGGTGGCGGGCGAGCCGGGCCTGGCCGCGTACGGCGCGGCGAAGGCGGCGGTGGTCAACCTGACCAAGACCGCGTCGGTCGAGAACGCGGCTCGCGGCGTGCGCGTGAACACGATCCTGCCCGGGCCGATCGAGACTCCGCCGCTGCTCGCGGCGGTCGAAGCCACCGGCGGGCGCGAGGGCTGGGAGCGACAGATTCCCTGCGGCCGCCTGGGCAGGCCCGAGGAGATGGCCGCGGTCGCCCTGTTCCTGGCCTCCGACGACGCGTCCTACGTGCACGGCGCGGCGATCATCGCCGACGGCGGCGTCGCGGCGCGGACCAACTCGCCTAGATTCTAGAGAGGAAGCGCTCGATCGCCGCCACGCACTCGGGCTCGTCGAGCGTCGGCGCGTGGCCGCGATTCGCGACGCGCAGCACGTCGAGATCGGGCTTGCGCCGCGCCATCTCGGCGAGCGTGTCCTCCGACAGGATGTCGGAGAGCGCGCCGCGGATCGCGAGCGTCGGAATCGCCTCGAGCCCCGTCCACAGCGACCACAGGTCCGGGGGCACCGCGCCGCCCGAGCGCGTCGCCTCGGCGATCGCGGGATCGTAGTCGGGTCGCAGCTTCCCATCCGGATCCTGGCGATAGGTCCGGCGCGCGAAGCGCAGCCAGTCCGGGCGACCGAACTCCGGGAAGAAGCTCGCGTTCAGCGCGCCCATCGCTTCGGCGGCCGCGTCCCAGCTCTCGACGTCGGCGCTCTTGCCGACGTAGCCGGCGATGCGCGCGATGCCCGCGGGATCGACGACCGGACCGATGTCGTTCAGCACCACCCCGGCGATCACGGTCGGCCGCAGCGTCGCGAGCAGCAGCGCCAGGATCCCGCCCATCGACGTGCCGATCACCGCGACGCGCTCGACGCGCGCCGCCTCCAAAAGCTCGAGCACGTCCTGTGCATAGGTGCTCGGTAGGTAGCGCGCGGCCCGCGGATCGCGTTCGGAGCGACCGCGGCCGCGCACGTCCAGCGCGAGAACGCGGCGCGAGCGCGCGAGACGCGGCGCGAGATCCTCGAAATCCTTCGAGTTCCGCGTGAGGCCGTGCAGGCAGAGGGCCGTCACACCCCCCGGTGTCGACGCCGCGTAGTCGCGGTAGAAGAGCCGCAGCCCGTCGCGCGTGACGAAGGATCGCTCGCCGAAATCGGGATTCTCGTGCGCCATGCGCGCGATTCTACGCGCGCGCGATCGTCATTGGAACGGCGTGTCCGTCACTCCGCCCGTGATCGGCCGCACCACCAGGTCGTCCCAGAACGTCACGCCGCTACCGGTGTGGAAGAGCGCGAACACGCTGCTGTCGTGCGGGTCCGGCTGGCTCGTCCAGCAATCGGCCTGCCAGCTGCTCGGCTCCAGGTCTCTCGAGTTCCAGACCTTCGCGCGCAGACGCACCCGGCCCCCGGGGTCCGTGTAGCGCAGGCGGAATCGGTTCCACTGGAAGCGCACGAGCTGAACGTCGGTCGAGTCCCCGTCTTCGCAGGTCAGCCCCGGCTTCCCGACCTGGTCGAGGACGAAGACTCCGTCGGATCCGGCGCCGAGCAGGAACGCCGATCGCAGGTCGCCGTAGGCGACGCGCGCCGCGATTCCGGCGACGGTGCCGCCGACGAGCGTGAGCAGTCGTCCCTCGATCTCGTGCGGACCCCACGATCGGCTCGCGCTTCCGAGGAAACTCGAAGCCGAGAGGCGGCCGGTCGACACCTCGGGCGAGGCCAGGGCCGGCCCGCCGCCGTAGAACTCGTCGACGCTGAAATCTCCGCCGTAGTCGAAGAAGCCGGGCGGAGACGATCCCAAGCTTTGATTGCCGAAGTCACTCGACCACAGTGGAGTACCCGTGGTCTCGCCATCTCCGGGCAGCGTCACGCGGTTCGATCGCGCGGACTCGCGTCCGGACGCATCGTACGCGGTCATCTCGATCGCGAGACGCGGCGCCGTCAGATCGAGCTCCGTGAAGACCACGCGCGCGACGCCCTGCGCGTCGAGCGGCGGGCGGCCCACGTCGATCGGCCGCGCATCGAGCGGTCCTGCGCCCGCGCGACCCACGTAGACCTTGTAGCCCACGACGGTGGCGCTGGCGGACGGATACCAGCTGACCCGAACCCCGCGCGCGACGACGTCGCCGGGAATGAAAGCGAGAACGACCAGAAGACACAACGAGCGCAAACCCATGTTCGACACGACACCCCACCATCGGAACACGATTGACCGGCACCATGGTTCAGGGAGCGCCGAACCGCCGATTGGTGGCGCACGTTCGCACGGCCCCTCGGCACGAGCCGTGCCTCGGGTCACAGTTCGAGAATTTCCTCGGTCGCTCCTTCCGTCGACGACGGAAGTCAGACGAGCAGGGAGAGGGGATCCTCGAGGCGTGCGCGCACCGCGCCGAGGAATTTCGCACCGAGCGCACCGTCGACGACGCGGTGATCCGCGGAAAGCGTGAGCTGAGTCACAGGCTCGACGACGATGGCGCCGTCTCGCGCAATCGGCCGCGGATGCACGCGTCCAACGCCGAGGATCGCGACCTGTGGCGGATTCACGATCGCGTACAGATTGTCGACACCAAACGTTCCCAGATTCGACACCGTGAACGTCCCGCCCTGGTACTCGTGCGGTGCGAGGCGGCCGTCCCGAGCGCGTGCGACGAGCGCTCGCGCCTCGTCGGAAGTCTCCGCGAGGCTCTTGCGGGCGGCCGAACGGACGATCGGCGTGACCAGACCCGTGGACGATGCGACCGCGATCGCCACGTCCACGTCGGCGTGCACCCGCAGCTCGCCGTCGACGATGCTCGCGTTCAGCTCCGGCACCTCGCGCAGCGCGAGCGCCGCGGCGCGCACGACGAAGTCCGTCAAGCTGAAGCGTCGCGCGCGACTGCGCGCGTTCAGCTGCTCGCGCAGCGAGACGGTCGCTCCCATCTCACACTCGACACTCAGATAGAAGTGGGGAATGTCGCGCTTCGCGGCACTGAGTCTCTCGGCCGTCGTCCGCCGCGCGCGCGACAGACGCTCGACGCGGAACGACTCGGCGGCGGGCTCCGCCGGCTCGGCCTCGCGGACGGCTCGGGGCACCAGGAGTCGGCCGAGCGCGCGCTCGACGTCCGAGCGCAGGATGCGGCCGTCGGCGCCGCTGCCCGTGATCGCCTCGATGTCGATCCCTGACTGAGCGGCCATCCGCCGCGCCAGCGGACTCGCACCGCGCGGGGCCGCGGCGCGTCGAGGCGCCTCGCGATGCGCGGCGGTCTGCTCGGTTCGCGCGACGACCACCGTCGTCTCGTCCCGCTCGCCGGCGACGCGCAGGATCGCGAGCACCTGTCCGATCGCGATCGCCTGCGCGCCCGCGTGCACGACGATGCGCTCGAGCGTGCCGTCCGCGGGGGCCTCGAGCTCGACGGTGGACTTGTCCGTCTCGATCTCCGCGATCGGCTCGCCAGCGCGAAGCTTCGCGCCCTCCGGCACGAGCCACGCGACGAGGTCCCCTTCGGTCATCGTCTCCGAGAGCTGCGGCATCACGATCTCGCGAGGCATCTCCATCCTTCCCTAGGCGCGTCGCTCCAGCAGCACGCGTGCGGCCGCGTCGAGGATGGCGTCCTCGTCGATCCCGCACACGCGGTACAGGTCGGGCACGTCGCCGCTCTGGCCGAAGTCGCGCACGCCGAGCGCAGCGATGCGGTGTCCGGCGACGGCGCCGAGCCAGGACAGCGCGGCCGGGTGCCCGTCGTGAACGGTCACGAGCCCGGCGCTGCGCGGCAACGCGCCGAGCAGCGTGTCGATCCACGCCCGACCGGGCTTCGCTTCCAGCCAGTCCGCGTGCAGCCGTCCGGGCGAGGTCAGTGCGAGCAGCCCGGCGCCCGGCAGGTCCTCGCGCAGCGCTTCGAGCGCCGCGCGCGCCTGGTCGACGACCACGCCGCAGTAGACGAGCGCCAGCTCGGCGCCGGGCGCAGGCGGAACCAGCCAATAGCCGCCGCGCAGGATCGCGTCTTCGAGCTCGGGCGTGCGCTCGCGCGCAGGCTGCGCGACCGGGCGCGTGGAGAGCCGCAGGTACACCGACGAGCCGTCGTCGGCCTGCACGTGCTGGAAGGCGAAGCGCATCAGCGCGGCCAGCTCGTCGGCGAAGGCCGGCTCGTACGCGACCAGCCCCGGCTGGCCGATCCCGACCAGCGGCGTCAGCACCGACTGGTGCGCGCCGCCCTCGGGCGCGAGCGAGACACCGGACGGTGTCGCCACCAGGAGAAAGCGCGCGTCCTGGTAGCAGGCGTAGTTCAGCGCGTCGAGCCCGCGGCTGATGAACGGGTCGTAGAGCGTGCCGATCGGCAGCAGACGCTGGCCGAACAGCGGGGCCGAGAGACCGAGCGCCGCGAGCAGGAGAAACAGGTTGTTCTCCGCGATCCCGAGCTCGACGTGCTGGCCGGTCGGCGAGATCCGCCACTTCTGTGCGGACGCGGAGCTCTCCTCGCCCGCTGGATCGCCGCGCTCCCGCCGGTCGAAGACGCCGCGCGTGTTGATCCAGCCACCGAGGTTGGTCGAGACGGTGACGTCGGGTGACGCGGTCACGATGCGCGCGGCCAGCGCCTCGTGGCGGCGCGCAACGTCGCGCAGGATCCGGCCGAACGCCTCCTGCGTGGACAGCAGGTCGCCCGGCGGCGTGGCGATCGCATCCGGAACCGGCACCGGTGCGGCTTCGCGGTCGCGGCTGCCGGAGCGCGCGAGCGGACGCGTGGCGAGGAACTCGCGCAGCTCCGACTCAGGCCGGCGCAGGCCCTCGAACGGCTCCCACTCGCGGCCGGGCGCGACGCCCAGCTCGGCCTGGAAGCGCGCCATCTGCTCGGGACTCATCAGACCCGCGTGGTTGTCCTTGTGACCGGCGAACGGCAGGCCGTGACCCTTGATGGTGTAAGCCAGGAAGCAGGTCGGGAGCTCGTCGTCCACGGAGTGGAAGGCCTCGAGCACCGACGCCATGTCGTTGCCGGCCAGGTTCGTGAGCAGGCGCGCGAGCCGCGGGTCGTCGTGCTCGTCGAGCAGCTCCTTGATCCCGGACGTGTCGCCGAGCTCGCGCAGGAGCTGCGAGCGGAACGCGCCGCCGCCCCGGTACACGAGCGACGAGTAGAGCGAGTTCGGGCAGGCGTCGATCCAATCGCGCAGCGCGTCGCCGCCCTTGCGCGCGAAAACCGCCTCGAGCTCGCGCCCGTACTTCAGCGTGACCACGCGCCAGCCCATCGCCGAGAACAGCGTGTCGATGCGCTGCCAGAGCCGGTCCTCGACGACCGCGTCGAGGCTCTGCCGGTTGTAGTCGACGATCCACCAGACATTGCGCGCGTCGTGCTTCCAGCCCTCGAGCAGCGCCTCGAACACGTTGCCCTCGTCGAGCTCCGCGTCGCCGGCGAGCGCGATCATGCGGCCCGGCGGCTCGGACTCGGGCAAGAGCGCGTGCGCGCGCAGGTAGTCCTGCGCGAGCGACGCGAACAGCGTCATCGCCACGCCGAGCCCGACCGAGCCGGTCGAGAAGTCGACGCCGTCCGCGTCCTTGGTGCGCGACGGATACGACTGCGCGCCGCCGAGCGCGCGGAAGCGCTCGAGCGCCTCGCGCGTCTGGTTGCCGAGCAGGTACTGCAGCGCGTGGAAGACCGGGCTCGCGTGCGGCTTCACCGCGACCCGGTCCGACGGGCGCAGCGCGTCGAGGTACAGCGCCGAGAGCAGCGTCACGACCGAGGAACAGGACGCCTGGTGCCCACCGACCTTCAGCCCGTCGCGCTTGGGCCGCAGATGGTTCGCGTGGTGGATGGTCCAGCTCGACAGCCACAACACCTTGCGCTCGAGCTCGCGGAGCAGGTCGAGGCGCTCGAGATCCATGGCGACAGGATAGTCCATAGCTCAAGGCAGATCCTTGCGATCATTCCACGATCATGGGATATTCGCGCAATTAAATAGCGTGGAATTCCCGTGACACAGATCGACCCGATCGACCGGAACATCCTCTCCATCCTGCAGGAGGACGCGCGCATCTCGAACCTGGACCTGGCGCGGCGCGTCGGGCTCTCGCCCTCGCCCTGCCTGCGCCGGGTTCGCGAGCTCGAGCGCTCGGGCCTGGTGCGCCGGCACGTGACGTTGCTCGACCCGCAGGCGCTCGGGCTCGGCGTCTCGATCTTCATCCAGGTCCGGCTCGACCGTCAGATCGAGCGCAGCCTGGAGACCTTCGAGGCCGCCGTGCTGCTTCGCCCCGAAGTGATGGAGTGCTACCTGATGACCGGCGACTCCGACTACCTGCTGCGCGTGGTGGTGCCGGACGTGCCGGCCTTCGAGCGCTTCCTGGTCGAGCACCTGACGCGCGTTCCCGGCGTCGCGAACCTGCGCTCGAGCTTCGCGCTCAAGCAAGTGAAGTACACGACCGCGCTGCCGCTGCCGGCGGCTGCGCCGTAGCGTTGCGCGCTCAGGGCTTTCCGGGCGGGCCGAACAGTCCGAGGAACGCGCGCTCGAGCGGCTGCACCGGCTCCTCGTCCTCGGCCGCGGAGCCGCTCGCGCGCTCGTCGAGCGCCGTCAGTGAAGCATCGAGCTCCTGCAGCGCGCCGTGCAGCCACTCGTCGAGCCGCGCGAGCTGCTGCTCGAGCTCGCCGACGCGCGACGCCACGCGCGCGCGGTGCTCGCGCAGCACGGCGAGCGCCGCCGGGCTCTCGGGATCGCTCATCACGTTCACCACGTCGGGCAGCGGCATCTCGAGCGCGCGCAGCAGGCGCACGCGCAGCGCGTCCGGAAGCTGCTCGGGCCGATAGAAGCGGTAGCCGCTGCCCGGGTCGACGCGCCCCGGCACCAGCAGCCCCAGGCTCTCGTAGTGCCGCAGCGCGCGCACGGTGAAGCCCGAGAGCTGGGCGAAGCGACCGATCGGGATCCACTGGCTCATGCGCTGCTCATGGTACAAGAGTGCCCGCGATGAACCGCGTGCACCTGTTCGAGCTCGAGGATCAGCCGTGGTTTCCGCCCGTCCTGCGCGACGCGGGCACCGCGTACCTCGAGTTCGCCGCGCGCGTCGCCGGGCACTCCGCCGCGCTCGCGCCCAAGCTCGAGCAGGCGCTCGCGCGCGCCGGCGAGAAGCGCATCGTCGACCTGTGCTCCGGCGGCGCGGGCCCGGTCGCGGAGGTCGTCGACGTGCTGGCGGCCCGCGGCACGGAGGTGCACGCGCTGCTCACGGACTTCTATCCGAACGAGGGCTCGCTCGCCCGCGTCTCCGCGCGCTCCGCGGGGCGCATCGACTGGGAGCGCGAGCCCGTCGACGCCACGCGCGTGCCCAAGCGGCTGGCGGGCCTGCGCACGCTCTTCAACGCCTTCCACCACTTCCGACCGGCGATGGCGCGCGGCATCGTCGCCGACGCGGCCGAGGCGGGGCGGCCGATCGCGATCTTCGAGATCGTCGGGCGCGATCCGATCCCGATGCTCGGGATCGTGTTCGCGCCGCTCAGCTTCGCGCTCGCGCTGCCATTCCTGCGCCCGTTCCGCTGGCTGTGGATCCCGTTCACCTACCTGGTGCCGATCCTGCCGTTGTTCGTGCTGTGGGACGGGATCGTGTCGTGCCTGCGCGTGTACTCGCCGCGCGAGCTGCAGGCGCTGGTCGACTCGCTCGAGCCCCGACACCGAGCTGCGTACGATTGGGAGATCGGGCGCATCCGGCTGCCGGGACCGCCCGTGTACGCGACCTATCTGGTGGGCATGCCGCGCTCGGCTCAGAGCCCCTCGTAGAGCGCGTCGAGCAGCGCGCGCGGCCGCGGATCCGCGAGCCACGCGCCGGTGTGCATCAGGTTCATCACGTAGCCGAAGCCCACGTTGGCTTCGGGGTCCGCGACGCCAAGCGACCCGCCCGCGCCGCCGTGCCCGAACGTGCGCGGGTTCGGACCGAGCGGCTCGTTCTCGGGCGGCAGGAAGAAGCCGAGACCGATGCGCGTGGTCAGCGTGAGCACGCGATCCGGCCCGTACGACTCCTCGGTGCGCGCGCGCTCGATCGTCTCGGGCCGCAGGAGGCGCACGCCGTCGAGCTGCCCGCCGTTCGCGAGCGCCGCGTAGATGCGCGCGAGCGCGGGCGCCGTCGTGTGTCCGTTCGCCGCCGCGAGCTCCGCGGCGCGCCACGCGCGCGTGTTGGGGCTGATCAACAGGACCGGCGGATTGCCGAACGCCTTTGCAAGCACGCCCTCCGGCTCCGCGGTCATGCGCTCCATCAGGTTCGGCCCGTCGGTCGAGATGGGGCCCTGGATCAGCTCGGCCGTGCGCGCGTCGAGCTCTTCCGGCAGACCGATCCAGAACTCCGCGCCGAGCGGCGCGGCGATGTGCTCGCGCACGTAGCGGCCGACGCCCATGCCGCTGACGCGTCGGATCAGCTCGCCGACCAGCCAGCCGTAGGTGAGCGCGTGGTAGCCGTGCTCCTCGCCCGGCTTCCACCACGGCGCCTGCTCTTCGAGCGCGCGCGTCATCTTCGCCCAGTCGTACAGATCGTCGGGCGCGAGCGGCTTCGCGACCGCGGCGAGCCCGGCGCGGTGGTTGAGCAGCATGCGCACCAGGATCTCCGCCTTGCCGTTCTGCGCGAACTCGGGCCAGTAGCGCGCGACGGGCGCGTCGAGATCGAGCTCGCCGCGTTCGACCAGCTGGTGCGCGGCGATCGCGGTGATGCCCTTGGTGGTCGAGTACACGTTCGCGAGCGTGTCGCGGCGCCAGGGTCGCGTGCGATCCTTGTCCGCGAAGCCGCCCCACAGGTCGATCACCTCGCGCCCGTCGACGACCACGTTCAAGCCCGCGCCGAGTTCTGCGCCGCTCTCGAAGCCGGCCTCGAAGAGCTCGCGCACGCGCTTGAAGCGCGCGTCGCAGCGGCCCTCGATCTCCACTCTCGCCATGGCTCGTCCTCCTCGCGGCATCGGGTCGTTCGCCACCGCGAAGTGTACTACTCGGCGACGAACGGATTCTCGGCCGTGCCGGTCAGCACGTTCTTCAGCACCTTGCCGGTGGCGTTGCGCGGCAGCGGGTCGGCGCGCAGCTCCCAATGCGCCGGGATCTTGAACGCGGCGAGCGTCGCGCGCACCCACTCGCCGAGCTCGGCCGGCGTCGCGCGCGCGCCGGGCCGCAGCACCACGATCGCCTTCACTTCCTGGCCGAGCTCCTCGTGCTCGACGCCGACGACGGCGGCCTCGAGCACGTCGGCGAGCGCCTCGAGGCGCTGCTCGATCTCGACCGGGTAGATGTTCTCGGCGCCGCGCAGGATCAGATCGCGCGCGCGCGAGTCGATGTACAGGCGGCCGTCGACGAGCCGGCCGACGTCGCCGGTGCGCAGCCAGCGATCGGCGACGAGCGAGGCCGCGCTGGCCTGCGGATTGCGCCAGTAACCGGCCATCACCAGGGGGCTCTGCACGTGGATCTCGCCGGTCTCGCCCTCGTGCAGGGCGCAGCCGTCGGCGTCGCGAATCTCGAGCTGCACCGTCGGCAGCGGCCGGCCGGCCGAGTGTGGGTGGCGCGCCAGGTCCTCGCCGAACGCGAGCGTGGCCAGCGCCGTGCACTCGGTGAGCCCGTAGCCCAGGCCGAAGCTCGAGCGCGCCGACGGGAACGTCGCGCGGATCCTGTCCTGCAGCTCGGGGCTGGTCGGCGCTCCGCCCGAGCCGATGTTGGTGACGCTCGACAGGTCGTACCTGGCGACGTCCGGATGGTGCACGACGCGGTAGGCCATCGTGCCCATCGGTCCCCACGACGTGACCTGCTCGCGTTCGATCAGACGCAGCGCGTCGACGGGATCGAAGCGGCCGCCGCGCCAGACCGTCTTCGCGCCGCTCGCGAGCATCATGACCGCGCCGGTGTAGAGCCCGGAGACGTGGAAGAGCGGCGTGGTGACGAGCGCGCAGGTCGGGCGCGGCGGGCCCGCGGGCACGCGCCCGTCGGCTGCCGCGGCGAGCATCATGCGCGCGCCGTGGAAGAACTGGATGCCGAGCAGCGCCAGGATGTTGCGCTGCGTGTTGACCGCGCCCTTCGGCCGTCCGGTCGTGCCGCTCGTGTACAGGATCGCAGCCGGGTCGTCTTCGGAGATCGCGACCTCGGGCAGTGTCGCCTCGCGGTCGTGCGAGGCGAGCTTGTCGAACTCGCTCTCGATCTCGACGACGGGCACGCCGAGCTCGGCGCGCGACACACGCTCGAGCCGGCGCCGATCCGCGATCAGAACCTTCGGATCGCAGTCGCGCACGCCGTAGGCGATCTCGTCGCCGGCCCACCAGCCGTTCAGTCCGACCGCGACCGCGCCGAGCGCCTGCGCGGCCCAGAACGAGACGATCCACTCGGGGCAGTTCGCGGCCAGGATCGCGACGCGGTCGCCGGTCCCGACTCCGAAGCGCGCGCGCAGCGCACTCGCGACGCTCGCGACCAGGCGCAGGTGCTCGGCGTAGCGGATGCGCCGGTCCTCGTAGACGAGGTACTCCTTCGCGCCCTGCGCGGCCGACGCTTCGAGCAGCGCGCGCAGCGAGCGCAGCCGGTTCTTGAATACCCGCGTGCGCGCGCCGAGCACGTCCTCGACGACCGTCTCGAACGGGCCGCCCGGGCCCGTGAGCCGCGCCTCGATCGCGTCGAAGTCCGCCATCAGCCGCGCGTCTTGCGGATCACGCGCTCGGCGTAGCCCTCGAGGTAGCGGCGCTTGTCCGCGAGCGACGACGTCGGACCGAGCGTGTACAGGAATGGGTAGCTGACGGTGCCGTGCGCGCCCTGGTCTTCGAGCCGGCGCAGCACGTCGGGATCGGGCGGCGTGGTGAGTGGAACCACGGCTTCGAAGGGCAGCCGCTCGCGGCCGGCCTCGCGCCGCAGCCGCGCGATCTCGCCGAGGATGCGCGACGCCTCGGCGGGGTCCGAGCCGTTGCCGAGCCAGCCGTCGCCGGAGCGCGCGGCGCGGCGCAGCGCGATGTTGCTCGCGCCACCGACGTAGATCGGCACGGGACGCGCGGGCGCGGGGCTCATCTGCAGGCGCGGGAAAGCGAAGAAACGCCCCTGGTGCTCGACCATGCCGCCGGCCCACAGCTTGCGCAGCACCGCGATCGACTCGTCGAAGCGCGCACCGCGGGTTTGGAAGTCGACGCCGAGCTGGTCGAACTCCTCCTTCATCCAGCCCGCGCCCACGCCCAGGATGAATCGACCGCCGGAGAGCACGTCGAGCGTGGCGGTCGCCTTGGCGACCTCGAGCGGCTGCCGCAGCGGCAGGATGTAGACCATGGTCGCGAAGCGCAGGCGCTTCGTGACCGAGCTCATCGCGCCGACCAGCGAGAACGGCTCGGGCCAGGCGGTCTCGGCGCTGAAGCCGGGAACACCGTCCGGTGTGTAGGGATACTTCGAGCGCAGCTGCTCGGGGAAGAACAGGTGGTCCGAGACCAGGATGCCGTCGAAGCCGACCTCTTCCGCGATCCTGGCGATCTCGACCAGCTGATCGGGCTCGGTGAACGAGACGGCCTGCCAGAACTTCATGGTCCTTGCTCCTTCGCTCCGGGCTTGCCCGGATCGACGACCGCGAGCGGCCTCGGCGCGGGGCTGTAGATCCGGTCGCCCTCCTTCGAGCCGTCGAGATTCGAGGCGTTGCCCGCGCCGTAGAACGCGATGCGGCCGACCGCGGGCGCGGGCGCGATCCAGTCGAAGGTCCACGCGTGTCCGCCGGCTTCGCCGACGCCGGTGCCGAAGTACGAGTGGCTCACGTACTCGCGGTTGCCGACGGTGCCGCGGATCAGCTGCGTGTTGGGGTTGTCGGTGACGACGAACGCGCCCGCGCCGGCGAGCGACTTCGCGCCGACGGCGGTGAGCTGGAAGCCCCAGCGTCTGCGCTCGTCGTCGGGGTGCCGCACTTCGAGCGTCAGCGTGTAGCGCTCACCGGGGACGTAGCGCTCGGGCAGTCCCGAAAGCGCGAGCACGCCGCGCCCGTCGGAGTTGATCGGGAAGCCCGTGTGACACGACGTGCAGGTGGGCTCGGCGTCGAAGCCGCCGCCGCCGGGCACCCCCGCCGAGCCGGGTTGCGGAGCGGTCGACGACGAAGACGCCGGTGCCGCCAGAGTGAGGACGAGCGCTGCAATCCCCGGGGCGATCCGCGCGAGACGCAAGCGGATTCGATCCCTCAATGAGACGCTCCCTCCCGGATCCTCTCTGGCGCACTCCTCGACTCCGCCCCTTCCCGTGCGGCACCGACGCCTTCGTCGCGGCGATTGGAACACGTTCCAGTTAGCGCGACAAGCGTCTTCTCACGTCGGTGGGACGCGCGGCCGTCCGCGCGCCGCGACCCATCAGAATTTCAGGCCGTAGTCGAGCCAGATGCACATGGAATGGGCGGTGCGCATGCCGGCGCGCTCCATGTTGGCCTGGCTAGTGCCGCCGAACGGCGTGGTGCTGATCACGTGA
This sequence comes from Myxococcota bacterium, assembly GCA_040902485.1. Taxonomy (GTDB): domain Bacteria; phylum Myxococcota_A; class UBA9160; order SZUA-336; family SZUA-336; genus VGRW01. The sequence goes on from JBBDXF010000029.1 coordinate 255,751, forward strand.
CGGCAGCCCGCCGCTCTTGCATCGCGCCATCGACGCGAGATCAGCGCGGCTTGCGCGCCGCGCCCGCGCGCTTCGGGCAGCGTCGCCGACACGCACAGGTAGCCGACGTCGCCGTGCAGGTAGAGTCCGCCGCACGCGATCGGCTCGCCGTCGAGCAGCGCCAGGTAGCGCTCCATGCCGGGCACGCTGAACCAGGCCGCGCGCATGCGCTTCACGTCGCTCATCAGGAATTCGGGCAGCGCGAAGCCGCGCGCCCACAGCTCGAGGAACAGCTCCAGCTCCTCGAAGGGCGACGACCGCACCAGCACCGCCGAAGCGCGCGGCGCGATCAACGCTTCGATCGGCGCGTGCACGGCGCTCTCGATGCGCTCGACGCCGACGCGCTCGATCGCGAGCTGCAGCGCGAGCGCGGAGGTGAGCTCCGCGGGTCCGATCTCGAAGCGCGCGCGGATGCCGCGCGAGCGGAAGAAGTCGAGGATCTCGGGAATCGCGCGCGCGTCCTGCAGCTCGAGCCCGACCACGCGGTTGTACCACTCGACCATCGCGAGCTTGGCCGAGAGCGTGGCGGTCGCGCGGCCGAAGCGTTGGATCTCGACCTCGAACGGATTGCCCTCGAGGGCGGCCGTCGCGCGCATGCCCTCGACGTGCAGCGCCTCGTGCGCGAGCGCGAGCTTGCGCGCGAGGGCGATCGAGCTGACGGGCGCGTCGGCCATCGCTTGCCGGGCCGCGCCGGGCGTCACTCGAGCTCGAAGTTGATCTTGGTCTGGCGCAGCGCCGGGAGTGCGCTGCGATCGGTCAAGCCGAGCATGGTCGGGTCGATGCGCGCGCGCGAGATGGCATCGATCGCGGCGCCGCCGAGCAGCGGGTGCGGCGCGGAGAGCACACGGATCTGTGTCGCCTGGCCGTCCTCGTTCACCTGGAACGCGACCACCACGGTTCCGCCCACACCCAGGCCGAGCGCGAGATCCGGATAGCGGATGTCGGGATACTCGAGCACGACCTCCTCGAGGAAGCCCCACTCGGCCAGGTCGTCGCCACCGGCCTCGGGCGCGTTCGCGGCCGCGTCGACGTCGAGCCGCTGCACCGCCGCGCGCGCCTGCGCGACCAGCTCGCTGGTCGGGTACTGATCGACGACGTAGCGGTAGTGCGCCTCGGCCGGCTCGCGCTGCCCGAGCGCCTCGAGGCAGCGTCCGCGCAGCACGAGCGCCCGGGCCGCGACCTGCGGGTCGAGATTCGCGCTGGCTTCCGCGAGCTCGGTCGCCTGCAGCGCCTTCGCGTAGCGGCCCGCGTCGTAGAAGCGCTGTGCCTTGGCCAGCGCGGCCTGGCGCGGGTCGCGAACGGTCGCGCAGCCGGCGCACAGAAGCGCGAGAACCGAGACCAGTACGCCGGTGGCGAGGATGCGTGTCTTCATGGTGGGCGGCCTCCGCGACTCGATCGCGAAGCGTATCGGTGTCACCCCGCCGCGGCTTTTGCGCGCGGGCGCGCGCGTCGCGCCCGGCCGCCAGCGTCGGTTGACAAGCGCGACGATGATGAACAGCTGCGGCCGATCGCGACCGGGCGTTTCCGCCGAGAACGTCCATGCGCTGCGCTCGCTCGGCGTGACCGCGATGCGGCTCGACGCGAAATTCGGCGGGCTCGGCATGGGTCCCGAGGCGCTACGCTGGCGGGTCCCGCGGGGACCTAGGCGCGCCGCTCCGGCAGCTCGACACCGAGCTGCGTCAGGACCTCGGTCGCGTAGCTGCCGGCGGGGAGCGCGAAGCGGAGCCAGAGCGTCTGCGCGTCGATCTCGAGCTGCGGCGCTTCGAGGAACGGAACCAGCAGCGCGCGGCGATCGCCCCGGCTCGCGAGCGGGCCGCGCCCCGCGAGGGCGTCCCAGTCGACGCCGGTGGGGGCGCTAAACGACCGTTCCTCCGCGGCGATCGCGGCGCTCGGCGCGTACATCTCGCCGCCGGGCAGCGGCCCGGTCGCGAAGATCTCGAGCGCGCCGGGAGCCGCGCGCGCGTTCAGCGCCTCGACCTCCTCGGGCAGACAGCGGAACACACCGCCCATGCGCCGGCGCGCGACGTCGCCCGCGCGAAGCGTGTGCAAGAGGCCCGCGCGACTGCGCGCGTCGAGCACGGAGTTGAAGACCGCACTCTGCGCCGCCGACGCGATCAGCTTCGCGAAGCGCGAGCCCGCGGCTCGCAGCGCCCCTGCTGCGTCGTCGGGCGCGCGGCGCAGCGCGCCGAGCACGCGCCCGGTCGGCCCCGGTCGGAAGCCCGAGGGCAGCGCCTGGCCGGGACGCCAGGCCCCCGACGCATCGACACACAGCGACGCCGCGTGCGCGAAATCGCCGCGCGCCCAGGCGTTCGCGATCGCCACGTTCGCACCGGCATGGCCGAAGCGCTGCGCTCCGAAGCGGTTCTCGACACCGAAGCGCGTCAGGCGCTCGAGCCGATCGCGCAACGTCGCCGGCTCGCTCGGGTCTGCGAGCCCCTCGAGCCCGAGTCGGAAGCGATTGCCGCGGAGCTGCCCGAGGCGCAGCTTGCCGCGGTCGCGCGAGACCTCGAGCACGGAGACCCGCCCGCCGGAAGGCGCCGTCACGCGGCGCAGCGCGGCCTCGTCGGCGAGTCGCACGCTGAACCACTGGCGCGCGATGGCCGCGCGATCCTTGCGCCCGGCGTAGCCGACGTCGCGCGGCGGCCGGCCGGTGGCGCGGCACAGCGCCTCGACCACCTGCTCCGAGTCGACGCCCTCCTTCTCGATCCACGCGTACAGGTGCTCGCCCGATCCCGCCGGGTCGTAGGTCGGAAGCTCGGTGACCTCGAAGTGTCTCGCGCCGGCGCGGAGTCGCATCCGCCGGCACGATAGCTCAGCCGCGCGACGGCCGGGTCTGCGCCTGCTGCTGCTGTTGCTCGTGCCGGAGTCGCTGCGCCTTCAGGAACGTCAGATAGCTCTCGGCCGCGCGCCGGACCTTCTCGTCGCCCGAGGCCACGCGGAACGCGCGCTCCGCTTCGTCGAAGCGATCGGAGCCGAGCTGCGCGACGCCGATCAGGAGCTGAACCGAGCCGCGCTGGTCGGGCTTCGACTTGGCGAGCGCCTTCTCGAGCGCCTCGATCGCGGGCGCGAAGCGCTCGCGCTGCAGGTACATCTGGCCGAGCAGCATGTACATGTCGCCGTCGGTCGCGAGCTCGCCCGCCTTCGCGAGTGGCTCGAGCGCCTTGTCGTTGTCGCGCGCCGCGATGTAGCAGTTCGACATCAGCTTGTACGACTCGGCGTCGGGCTTCACCACCTCAGACGCCATGCCCATCTCGATCACCTGCGCGCACTCGTAGGGCTGCTGGCGCAGGAAGAGCAGGCGCGCGAGCTGGCGCACTTCCTTGTCCTCGCGCAAGAGCTTCGCTTCGTTGGCGAGCTGCAGCGTCGCCAGCGCCCTGGCCTCGCGCTCGAGATGCTTCTGCACCGCGGCGAGCTGGACCCAGTACTGCGGCTTGCCGGGCGAGATCGCGATCAGCTGCTCGAGCGTCGCCGCCACGTTCGGGTAGTCCTTCTGCTGGCTGTAGATCACGACCAGCAGCGCCACCCAGCTCTCGCGCGGCTCGGGGCTGAGCTCGACCGCTCGTCTCGCGGGCTCGACGGCCTCGGCGAAGCGCTCCTGCTGCACCAGGATCATCGCCTTCAGGTAGTACGCGTCGGGCTTCGGGCTCTGCGCCGCCTGGAACCAGATGTTCATCAGCGCCAGCGCGGAGTCGTACCGGCCGACCTGGGTGTAGATCTGCGCGAGCGAGTAGATCATCACCTGCTCGGCTTGCGGATCGAGCGCCTTCTGCGCGAGTGACTTCTCGAACTCGGCGGCGGCCTGCTCGCTCATGCCCTTGTTCACGTAGATGTAGCCGCGGAAGCGGTGGATCTGCGCGATCTCGGGGGCCTTGAGCCGGCGGCGCTCGGCGAGGTCGTTCACGAGCGCGAGCGACTCGTCGTACTCGTCGTTCTGCAGCAGCTCGTAGGCCGCGAGCAGCTTCTCCGCGACCGGCTTGCTGATCCCGGTGCCCTTGGCCTTGGCGTCCGCGCGCGCCGCCGTCGGCGCGAGGAGCAGAGCCAGCGCGAGCGCGGCCACGCCGAGGATCCTGGAGCCCGTCATGTCCCTACCCCTTCATCTTGAAGCGCACGACCACCTGCTGGCCCGGAGCCTCGGTGGGCTTGCCCGCCTGCATCTGCGGCTGGTATTTCCACTTGTTCACGGCCTGCAGCGCGTTGCGCTCGAACACCGCGTCGCTCGACTGGATCACGGCCGCGTCCTTGACCGAGCCCGCGGTCGAGATCGTGAAGCGCACCTGCACCCAGCCCTCGAGCTTGCGACGCTGCGCCTGCGGCGGGTACTGCGGCTCGACGCGCACGAGCGGGAGCGGCGCGCGATCGGCGAGCCCGGCGTTGAAGCCGAGTCCGCCCATGCCGGTGCCGTCCCCACCGCCGCCGCCAGCAGAGCCGAACTCGGCGCCGAGCCCCGCGGCTAGCGCTTGCACGTCGAGCGCGGCGTCGAAGCCCTCCTCCTTCGCGACCGACAGCGTCGGCGTGACCGGCGCCTGTTGCGGCTTCTCGCGCTCGGGCTTCTCGCGCTTCTTCTCCTCGATCTCGGTCTCGCGGCGCAGGCGCACGAACTCGACCTTGGTCACGGCCGACGCCTGGTCGTGCGCGCCGCGCGCGTTGGTCAGCGCGCGCATGAAGCCGAACAGTCCCACCGTCACGAGGAACGCGAGCGCGAGCGCGATCGGGAAGCGGAGCATCGCCACGCCTCACTCGCCCCCCACGCTGGCCGCGCCGATCGCGACCTGCTTGATGCCGCCGAGCGTGACCTCGTCCATCACCTGCGCGAGCAGGCCGCTCTTGGCGGCCTTATCGGCGATCACCACCACGGTGTCCTCGGGCCGCTCGATGTGCAGCCGCTCGATCAGCGGCCGCACCTCGCGCAGGTCGACCTGGCGCCAGTCCATCCAGACCTCGCCGTTGGAACGGATCGCGATCAGGATGTTGCCGGAGTCGTCGTGCGTCGCGGTGAGCGCTTCCGCGCGATTCACCGTGACGCCCGCCTCGCGCACGAACGAGGTGGTGACGATGAAGAAGATCAAGAGGTTCAGGACGAAGTCGAGCATCGGCGCGAGGTCGATGCCGTGTTCGTCAGCGGAGCTGTCGGCGTGCCGGCGCGAGCGCATGACTCACCTCGATGAGGTTCCGAAGGACACGTTCTCGACGCCACCCTGGCGCACCTGATCGATCACCGCGACCAAGAGCCCCGTCTCGGCGTTCTGCTCGGCCGTGACCCTCACGCCCCAGTCCGGTCTTTGGGCGTGCAGGCGCTCGACGTTGGCGCGCACCGCGCGCACGTCGACCTCGCGGCTGTCGACGAGCACTTCGCCCGACTGCTTGACGACGACGGAGATGCTGCCGGTCTCCTTGCCGACGGCCGGCCCGCCCGCGCCGCCGCCGTGGCGGCCGACGTTCATGCCGACCTCCTTCACGAAGACGGCCGTGATGATGAAGAAGATCAGCAGGTTCAGGACGAAGTCGAGCATCGGCGCGAGGTCGATGCCGGTCGAATCCTCGTGATCGAAGTGTCTGCGCAGCCGCATGTCAGTACACCAGCCGGTCGCCGAGCAGCTCCGTCTCCCGGCGGATGCGCGACGTGAAGTAGTAGACGGGATACAGGCCGGTGATGCTGACCATCAGCCCGGTGAGCGTGCAGATCATCGCCATCGAGACGCCGCTGGCCATCGCGCGCGCGTCTGCGGAGCCGCGGATCGCCATCGAGTCGAACACCTCGAGCATGCCGCTCACCGTGCCGACCAGGCCGAGCAGCGGCGAGAGCGGCACCAGCACGCGCAGCAGCACCAGGTTCGCGTTCATCGCCGTGTTGACGCGCGAGATCGTCGCGCGGCGGATCTGGCGCGCGCACCACGAGCGGTGCTCGCCGCGCGCCTGCCAGGCGGCCAGCGCGTCGCGCGCCTGCTTCGGCAACACCAGCGCGAAGTACCAGGCGCGCTCGATCACGAGCGTCCACATCACGAAGCCGCACAGGAAGATGCCGACGACGAACGGACCGCCCTCGTCGATCAGGCTCGCGACGGCGCCGAGCGGCCAGAGCAGCGCCTCGACGGCGTTCTCAAGCATGCTGCGTCACTTCGCGGTGTCGCTCGAGACTCTCCGCCAGCAGCCCCGTGCTCTGCTCGTCGAGGATCTGCACGACCTGGCGCGAGAGCGAGGCGAGGCCCGCGTTCATGAACAGGAGCGGCACGGCGATGCCGAGACCGAGCACCGTCGCGATCATCGCCTGACCGATGCCGTCGGCCATCAGCCGCGGATCGCTCGAGCCCGACTCGGTGATGCTCTGGAAGGTGATGATCATGCCGACGACCGTGCCGACCAGTCCGAGCAGCGGCCCCGCCGCCACCGCGAGGCGCAGGAAGGCCTGGAAGCGCTCCAGGCTCGGCACCTCGCGCAGCACCGCTTCGGAGATGCGCAGCTCGACCACCTCCGCGTCGGCCTCGATGTTCGCCGGGTCCGCTTTCACCGACGCCAGCACGCGGCCGAGCGGGTTGTCGTTCGAGAGCTGGTCGAGCCGGCCGAGCTGGCGCGTGACCGCGAGGCGCGTGCGGGTGAGGAAGAACGCCTGGTACGACGCGAGCAGGAAGCCGAGCACGCCGACGGCGATGATCACGTAGCCGACCGCCTCGCCCTTCTCGATGCGCTCCCACAGGTTCGGCCGCTGCACGATCATCGAGAGCAGCACGCCGCGCGACGGATCGACGGCCGCTGCCACGTAGCCTGCCTTTGCGGCCTGCAGGTTCCTCGCGAAGCTCACCAGGTCCGCGCCCGGCTGTCGCGAGAGCACGCTGAGTGAGCCGACGCTGGGCAGATAGCTGAGATAGCGGCCCTCCGACATGGCGATGAAGCCGCCGATGCGCACGACCTCGGCGTCCTGCGGCTTGCCGTCGGCGTCGACGATCGTGGTGCGGAAGCGCACGACCTGACCGCTCTCGGTCATCTCGCGCTGGATCTCGTACCAGAGCCGCTCGAGCTCCGCGATCGACGGCAGCTCCTTGGCCTTGCCGAGCCCCGCGAAGAACTCGTCGCGCTTGGGGAACTGCGCGCTCAAGAGCGAGTTGTACAGGATCGCCGAGCCGTCGCCGGCCACCTGGCGCACCACGCCGAACAGCTCGCCGAGGCTGCCGAGGCGCTGGGTCATGCGCTCCTCGAGCTCCGCGAGCTTGACCTCGTTCGCGTCGAAGGTCGTGGAGAGCGCCTTGCTGCGCGCCTCGGCCGCGTCGCGCTCGCGCACGGCCTCGGCGAGCAGCGAAGCTTGTTTCTCGCGATTGGCGAGGAACGCCTTCTCGCGCGCGGCGTTCTCGCTCGCCTTGGCCGCGCGCGTGGTGCGCGTCTGCTCGAGCAGCTCGTCGAGGGATTCGACGGCGAAGGCGCGGCTCTCACCGAGCGCGAGCAGCAGCGCGATCGCGAGCGCGAGGGCCGACATGCGCTTCACGACTTCGCCTCCTTCGGCGCGGGCACGGGCAGGATCAGCAGCTCGGGCGCGCGCGTCTTGCGCGCCACCGCGAGGCCTTCCTCGAAGCTGTGGCCGTAGTCGTCGTCGACGACCCAGGTCTGCGCGCGCGCGTCCCAGTAGCCGGTCTCCCGGCCGTCGAGCGTCTGGTACAGAAGCGCCGCGCGGCCGACGCGCAGGAACTGCACCGTGCGTGCATCGGCCGCGTCGCCGAGCTTCGCCTCGTAGGCCTCGATCGTGCGCCCGTAGTCCATCTCCACCTGATACGCCTCGACGATGCGGCGGAACTTCTCGGAGATCGTCACGTCCGCGCGGCTCATCATCTGCTCGAGCCTCGCGACGCGATCGCGACGCTCCTCGAGCAGGAACGGCACGTCGAGCGCCACGAACTGCTCGAGCGTCGCGAGCATGCGCGTCATCAGCGGCGCGACCTCGCGCGAGGTCGTCTCGACCTCCACCAGCTGCGCTTGCATCCCGTTCATCTCGGTTTTCTGCGATTCGACCTGCGCCTCGAGCTGCCTGGCGTAGATCGTGTAGCTCTCGGCGTCCGCGAGCGCGCGCCGATACTCGGAGAGCAGCTTCTGGGTCTCGTCGTCGAGCTGGTTGATGCGCTCCTGCGACGCGCGCGCGGCCGCGTCGGTCGCGATCTGCTCCTTCACGACGCGGTCGAGCGCGTCCGCCGCCTGGGCGCCCGCGTGCATCGGTGCCAGCCAGAGCGCGCAGAGCAGCGCGATCCCCCACTTCATCGCCTGGTACTCCATCTACGAATGGTCGGTCGGAACGTAGGCGGATCGCTTGGCGTCGGAGGCTCGGATCCGTGGAGAAATCGTGAGCAACCGTGACGGAACGACGACGATCTCGCGGTCAGTGCCCGGCGGCTCCCGGCGCGGACGCCGTGGTGGCGGCAAAGGCGACGTCGAGCGCGGCCGAAAGCTCCGCCGTGACGTCCGGGCTCCACGCGCGCTCGAGCAGCACGCGGCCCTCGCGGGTCAGCAGGACGACCGCGGGAACCTTCACACCGTCTTTCAGAAGCGAACGCGTGTACGACTCGGAGAGGTGGTCGTACACGAAGGGCACCGTCCACTTCAGGGCCCGGAGCTTCTCCCGCAGCGCCGGATCGGGGTGCTCGCCCTGCGGAAACAGGATGGTGGCCAGGCCGTGGCGCTCGTGGAGCGGTGACAGCGCGGCGACGATCGAGGCGAACTCGGCCTGGCCCGGATCGGCGAACACGCACACGAACCCGGGCTTCTCCGCGACGGTCGCGAACGGGTACGGTCGCAGCTCGTCGGAGCCGGAGTCGACGAGCCGTGGACCGAGGGCGAGCACGAAGTTCGGAGCGGCCTTCTCGAGCAGGCCGGTGCGAATCTGATTTGCGCGGACGACCAGATCCGTGTCCGACACCGGAATGGTTCGCTTGCCGTCGCGCCCGAAGTCGAGCCGCGCGAGGCCACCCTGTTCGACGCGGATCAGCACGCCCAGCGAGCCATCCGCAGTGAGCGCCGTCTGGTAAGGCCAGAAGCGCTCGTTCTCGAGCAGCGTCGCCTCCGTGACGACCGGCGCTCGCGGGTCGGCGACGAGATGCTCGGGCAGCTCCGTGACGACTGGAGCTGTCGCGAGCGCGAGCAACAACAGGCTACGCATCTTCGAACTCCAGCGCAGAAATGGGAACCGCCACCCCGAAGGGTGGCGGCTCCGCAGTTCCGGAAGGTGTCGGGGATCAGGCCTTGCGGCGGCCAACGGCCGCGAAGGCCGCGAGCGCCGTGCCGAGCAGGATGGCGGTGCCGGGTAGCGGCACCGGCACCACCGTGCCGTTGATCGCCACGTTGTCGATGCGGGTGTTGCTTCCGGTCGGATCGACGTTGAAGCGCACGTACGCAGCCTCGGACGGAAGACCGCCGAGGTTGATCACGAACTGCGTGTCGATGTTGGTGATCGACTGCGTGCCGAACGGCACGTAGACGATCCCGTCGGTCGAGAACTCGATGCCGATCGACGACGTGCCGCTGTCGGTCTGTCCGCCGAAGCTGACCGACCAATCGCTGCCGAGGCCGGGGATCGTGTTCGTGTAGGCCGCGAACACGAAGCTGACGGCGTTCCGGATCTGAAGCGAGTAGAAGCCCTGGAAACTCTGGCCTTCGTCCGCGAGAACGGTGTGCGAGTCGAACTCCACGAGCCCCCCGCCCAGGACCGGTGCGTCGAAATTCGAGGCCAGGGACGGCGCGCTCGGATCCACCTGCGAGTCGGGCGCGTCCGGCACGACGAGCGTCGAACCGTAGCTCCCGTCGAAGAACAGGGTCCCGTACGCGGCGGACTCCGCACCGGCTCCGAAGGTCGGGTCGAGCGCGGAGTAGTTCGCACTCAGCACGTTGGTGTAGCCCACACCATCGACGCTGAGCTCACCGTCAGAGACGTACTGAGAAAAGTCCCAGCCGGCGATCATGACGGCTTGTGCGGAGCCGGTGAGCGCCGTGAACAGCGCGAGTACACCGAGAGCGGTCTTGAGAAATGCAGTCTTCATGAGCATTCAACCTTTTTCGTCTTGTGGTTCTGGTTCCGGAAGGCCTCGGATCGGACGAGACGCTTCCAGATCGTCGTTCGAGTCAGCGCCCGATCTCAGTCAGCGAGGACTCCGCCGATGTTCAGCGCGGTCCAGGGGGTGGTCCAAAGCGTGACCGCCGTGCTGGCGAAGGCTCCGCGGTAGTTCACCTTGGAGAGCGCTGGATTCGGGGGGAAGACGCAGCCAGCGGTTCCGGTCAGGCCTCCCAGGGGTCGCGGGTTGATCGGCGCCGGCTTGATGCTCGGGTCGAGCTTACCGTCGGCGTTGCCGGTCGGGTCGAACGTCGTGTCCTCGTTGGTGAGACCGGGATACGCGGCCACGTTGATCGTGTTCGCGGAATTGGCCGCACCACCCCAGCTGGCCTGGAGCGTATTGCCGTTCGTCGAAGCAAGCAGCTCCGTCGCGTCCAGCGTGCCGGTGTTGTCGAAGGTCGTGCAGGCGAAGGCGATCAGGCCGTTGGTGGTGTTGGTCACCACGTCGAAGCCCGGGGTCTCGACCGCGGACGGACCGACCTCGAAACCCTCCTCCGTTCCCGTGTTGATCACGACGCTGTTGGAGACCAGGCCCGCGAAGCCGTTGCGCGCCTGGATGCCGCGATTGACCGAGGCCACCGACGCGGGCGTGAAGAACTGCGGCGCGTCGGGCGTGGAGCCGATCAGCGTCATGTTGAACATCGCCGGGTTGGAGAGCGGCCAGGGAGTCGGCTCCGAGGCGGGAAGCGCGTCGATGCCCCGTCGGATGTTGACGTTGTTGTTGAGGTCGGTGTTGTCCGGGCGGTAGTTGTCGCCGTCGAACTCGCCCGCCTTGTCTCCGGACACGGAGCCGTACGGCGTGCCGCCGTTCTCGTTGAAGAACGGCATGATGCCGAACAGGAACTGGTTCGTTCCGGTGTAGCCCTCGTCGAGGTCGAACACGTCGTCGCCGACGTAGGCGACGAACAGGTTCTTGCCGTTCACGGTTCCGCCGAACCACTCGACGCCGTCGTCGAAGTTGCAGTAGACCTCGATGTTCTCGACCGTCGTGCCGTCGCCGACGCCGCCGAGCGAGAGCCCGTTCAGCTCGTTGCCCAAGCCGAGCTCGTCGCCCGCGTGCCGGATCGAGATGAAGCGCAGGCTGCCGGAGTTGTCGTGCGGCTCGACGCCGCCGTAGCTGGCGTCCTCGTCCAGGAAGCCGGGTACGGTGAGACCCTCGACGAGCGTCTTGCCGTAGCCGACGCCGGCCTTGTCCGCGTTGTTGGTCGGCGCGTTGCCGAGCACCACCAGGCCGCCCCAGAGCGCGACGTTGCTGAAGCCGTCCTTGTTGAGCGGAGCGAGCGGCGCGGTCGTCGGCGTGTCATCCAGGAAGAGGTCGCCGGGCACCCATTCCTTCTCGAAGCCGCCGACCAGGTCGGCGACGCCGTCGTCGTCGTTGTCGACCGCGGCCGTGGTCATGACGATCGGCGCCGCGGCCGAGCCGTTGGCGACGATGCGGCCGGTCTGCGTGACGATCAGCGCGCCCGGAGTGCCGACGGTCGAGCCCTCCACGACGGGGCCGGAGCGGGGCTGCCCGCGCACGATCGTGCCGGGCAGGATCGTGAGCGTGGCGCCCGACTTCACGAAGATCGGGTTCTGGAGAATGATCGGGCTCGGATTCGCTGCGCCACCCCAGGTCGTATTGGTCGTGACGTTGGCGGAGACGACCGTTTGCGCGTTCGCGCCTGCTGCGGCGAGGCCGACGACCGCGATGGTCAGTGCGGCGAGACGGAGTTTCTGCATGTGTTTGAACCTTCCTCTGGTTTGTTCTGGCTTGCCGTGGGTGACCAGCGGAGCGAGACGCCAGCACCGATCGACGAGCAAGATGGCAGGCCGGAATTACAGACAGGGTTCGAACCGGCTACATGTGCGTGGCGAATCAGAGGGTTCGCCCGACACCGTCCGCACACATCTCCTTCGCTCGAACCGGCTCGCTCAGAACGACAGCGAGTAGGTGAGCGAGATCGAGTAGTCCAAGCCGAGCTTTAGCGAGCGCTCCACCACCGTCCCGCGGGTCTGTTCCTCGTCGTAGATCACGCGCCGCTCGGAGTCGGTGAGGTTCTTGACGTTGCCCTTCAGCGTGACGTCGCCGCCGAGGGCGTTGACCTGCCAGGTCTGGCTGACGACGAGATTGAGCTGGTCGAACGAGTCGAGGTAGCGGTCCAGCGTGAGAGACAGGATCTCGCCGTTCTGCGAGGTCGCCGCGCTGCCCGCGGCGTCGAGGATCTCGCTGATCGCGAAATAGCTCAGCGTGATCTTCGTACCCCAATCGGGATTGTCGTAGGAGAGGTCGACGTTCGCGATCCACTCCGGCTGGCCGAACAAGCGCCGGTCCTTCTCGTAGCTCGAGAACCTCACCGGAACCCCGTCGGGCGCGCCGAAGAAAGCGTTCGCGCGCGCGAGCTCGGCGTCGGTCCGGTCGACCTTGGCGTCGATGTAGGTGAAGTTCCCGCCGATCGAGAAGTACTGCGCGAAGTCGGGGCCGAGGAAGCCCAGGTTCTTGCGGCCCTCGACCTCGACGCCGTACAGCCTCGCCTCGGAGGGGTTGTTGAAGAAGGTGCGGAACAGCGCGCTCGACGAGCCTTCGGAGTTCAGCGGATTGCGAATGATGATGCTCTCGATCGGATCGTCGATCGTCTTGTAGAACACGCTGAAGGCCGCGAGGTCGCCCGTCTCGCCCCAGCTGTACTCGGTGCGGAGGTCGTAGCTGACCACGTCGGAGAGCTGGAGCTGAGGGTTGCCGACGATCAGATCGTCCGAGCCAGGCTCGACCGAAACGTAGTAGCCCAGCTCGCGGAACGACGGCCGGGCAACCGTCTGGGAGTAGGCGCCGCGAAGATTGAGCCCTTCGAGCGGACGGTAGGTGAAGCCGAACGCGGGCAGCACGCGATGCTCGTCGATCTCGCCGTCGATGAACGAGCGGATCTCGTCCTCGTCCGCCAGATCCACGAGACCGGTCGACGGATCGATCGGCACCGCGATCCCCAGCAGCTGATCGTTGTAGGTCGCGTCCGCGTTCGGAGTTCCCTCGCCGCGAGCCGGATTGTCGAGCCGGTCGAAGAAGAGGTACTTGGTCGGGAAGATCGCGGGCGTACCGTCCAGCGCGGGCTCGCCGGTGAACGGGTCGTTGTTCGACTCGATCAGGATCGATTCCCAGCGAGCCCCGGCGAGCAGATCCAGGTCATCCCAGATCGTGAGCTTCGCCCCGAAGTTGCCTGCCTGGATGTCGCGCGAGGAGTCGTTCTCGGAGTCGCGCGCCCCGCTGAACTGGCCATTGGGCTCCAGGTCGAGATCGGTGCCAATGGTGCTGCCGAGACACTCGGCGGTCTCGCATGAGAGCGCGAACTGCGAGCTGCCCGAGACGGTCGGGCTCTCCAGAAAGTCCGACTCCACGTCCCGCTTCGCGTGCTCGTACCAGTATCCGCCGTCGAGCTTCAAGCGGAGCGCGCTCGAGAGATCGAACTCGTAGGCGACGTCGGCGCGCGCGAAGCTCTGCTTCTCGTGGACGTCGTTGCTGCTCGCGAAGATGCCATCGTTCACGTAGAAGCGGCCGGGGCCGAGTGAGTCGACGGTGGAGGGGAACGTGGTGGGAACCTGCGACAGGTCGTCCGGCTCGTAGAAGTAGCGCGCGCCGAGCGATTCTTCCGTCTGGCTGGTTCTCGCGGTGTTCGCGGCCCAGCTCAGGTGAAGACCGTCGAGCGCGCCGATCGAGTGATCGCCGTTCAGCTGGTAGACGACGAGATCGCGCGTCACGTCGAACGAATCGCTCTCCGCAAAGCTGTCCCCGAACAGCGGGCCGCGGGTGACCGGCTCGCCGGTGTTGGCGCGAATCGACCGCGCGATCCAGGAGGACCTCGTCGCGGTCCCGTCGAAGGACGAAACGAAGACGTCATCGTTGTTGGCCTGCCGCTCCGCGAGCGGGCCGTAGTCGAAGCCCTCGAACCAGCCGTTCTGGTACAGCTGGACGGTCTTGTCCTTCTTCTCGGTGTAGAAGTAGTTCGCGTCGATCGTGTGCGCCCCGTCGGGATCGAGATCGAACCCGAGCCCCGCGTAGCCGGTCTTCTGCTTCGACTCCTCGCTCTCGGTCAGGTCGAAGGTGCCGTCGGAGAGCGCGAGCTCGCCGAGCGAGAGCCCTCCGGGGATGGGGACCGGAGCGGTGGCCGCGCGCTGCGGCTCGGCGGCGCTCTCCGTGCCCTCGCCGGTCTGGTAGTCGACTTCGCTGGCGCCGATCGCCTTGAAGCGGATCTCGCGCTCGAAGAGCGAGCCGCGGCCGCCGATCGACATGCCGAAGTCGCTCTCGGCCGTGTCCCAGCCGTCGGTCTGGCTGCCCGTCGGCGACCCGCCGTTGAGCTCGTAGAAGTCGTCGACCGCGTTCGAGTTCCAGCCGCTGCCGGCGCTGAACTTGATCTCGAAGGACTCGGGGTACTCGTTGGTGAGGATGTTGATCGAGCCGCCGGAGGAATTGCTCGGCAGGTTCGGCCCGAAGGTCTTGGCGACGACCAGGTTCGTGACGATGTCGGAGGGGAACAGGTCGAGCTGCACCGACTGGCTGTCCGGGTCGGGGCTGGGCACGACCGCGGAGTTGTAGAGCGTGCTTGAGTAGCGGTCCTCCAGCCCGCGGATGATCGCGAACTGGCCCTCGACCACGTTCACGCCCGGCACGAACTTCAGCGCGTCGGCCACGTCGGACGCGGCGAACTTCGCGAACTCGGCGGCGTTCAGCGTGTTCAGGAGCTCGTCCGACTCCATGCGCGACGCGGCCAGGATCTCCTCCATCGGCGAGGCCTCGACCACGAACTCCTCGAAGCCCGGCATCTCTTCGGTCGCCTGCGGCGGCAGCGGCGGCAGCGGGAAGTCGGCGCGGTTCACCTCGCCCGCCGTCACGGCGAAGCTCGTCATCAGCGAGACGCGGTAGCCCGACTTGGTGAACTTCACGCTGTAGCTGCCCGCGGGAACCCGCGGGAACTCGTAGGCGCCGGTCGCATCGGTGACCTGCTCCAGCTCGCGCGCAGCTCCTCCCGCGGCGCCGGGCGAGGGCGAGAGCGTCACCTTCACGCCCTCGATCGGCGCGGCGGACTCGCTGTCGATCAGCTGGCCGCGGATGCTGCCGGGAGCGGGTGGGGCTTCTTGCGCCCACGCCCGCGGCGCGAGCACGAGCGCGCACGCGAGCAAGAGAAGCCCGATGCGTGGGAGGGGAAGCTGGGTCGTCATCACGGCGTGCGCGGATCAGAGCGCAGCGATGCGAGGGTGCCAGGACGACCTCGTGAGAGATCCGAGGCGATTCGACGACGAGCCGGAGAGCGAGCGCACGGTGACGATCGCGTGACGCCGCGGACCGCCGTGCCCGCGCGCCCTCGCGAGATTCACATCATTGCTTCACAGAGCTGCAACGCCGCGATGCTATGCCTGACACCGTGGTGCGAGTTCTGGTCGTCGATTCCGATCCGACGGGCCGGCAGGAGATCTGTCGCGCGCTCGAGCGCAGCGGCTTCGAGCTGCTCGAGACGAGCTCCGCCGCGCAGGCGAGCGAGGTGCTGCGCGGCGAGCCGCCCGCTGCGGTCGTGGTCGACACGCTGCTCAGCGACCAGTCCGGCTTCGCGGTCTGCCGCACGATCCGCGAATCGCCCGAGACGAAGGACGTGCCGGTGCTGATGCTCTCGCGCTCGAGCTCGGACATGGATCGCATCCTCGCGCTCGAGGCCGGCGCCGACGACGTGCTGGCGCGTCCGTTCTTCCCGCGCGAGCTCGCGCTGCGCGTGCGCTCGGTGCTGCGCCGCAGCGGCCCCGCGCCCGGCAGCGCGCGCGAGGCCGCGCCGCTCGAGTACGGCCCGCTGCGCCTCGACGAGCTGCGCCGCTCGGTCACCGCCGGCGGAATTCCGGTCGAGCTGACGGGCACGGAGTTCGCGGTGCTCGCCCTGCTCATGAGCAAGCCGGGGCGGGCCTTCACGCGCGAGGAGATCCTGGCCGACCTCTGGTCGGGGGGTGGCGGCCGCACGCTTCGCGTCCTCGACACCCATGTGAAGGGAATTCGCCGAAAGCTCGGCGAGTGCGCCTGGATCCTGGAAAGCGTCCACGGGGTCGGCTATCGGCTCGCGGGCTTGCCGTAGAACGATCCCAAGCTTTGCCGGCAGCTTCGGTGGGACACGCGACCACACGCGTATGTCACCGAAATGTAATATGATTCTCGCCCCCACCCGTTACGTTTGGGACGCCGAGATGGATGCCATCGAAGATTCTCGGCCGGGGGCGGCTCCGCCCCCGGCCGAATTCGCGCCCAGCTTGTTCCTGAATCGAGAGCTGTCGTGGCTCGATTGGAATCGTCGCGTGCTCGCGCTGGCCGAGGATCCCGCGCAGCGCCTGCTCGAGCGCGTGAAGTACCTGGCGATCGTTTCCGCCAATCTCGACGAGTTCTTCCAGGTGCGCGTGGCCGGTCTGCGCGCGCGCGTCGA
Organism: Myxococcota bacterium; assembly: GCA_040902485.1. GTDB lineage: Bacteria > Myxococcota_A > UBA9160 > SZUA-336 > SZUA-336 > VGRW01. The sequence continues at coordinate 272,299 of JBBDXF010000029.1, forward strand.
CGCGGGCATCACGACGCCGGCGTCGGACGGGCGCACGCCGCGCGAGCAGCTCGCCGAGATCCGCATGCAGGTGCTCGAGCAGCTGCGCGTGCAAGAGGGCGTGCTGCACAAGGAGGTCCTGCCGGCGCTGGCCGAGCGCGGCATCCGCCTGGTCGCCTGGGCGGAGCTCGACGAGATCGAGCGCGCGCGCCTGCAGCAGGTGTTCGAGGAGCAGATCCTGCCGGTGCTGACGCCGCAAGCGGTCGATCGCGCGCATCCGTTCCCGTACGTCTCGAACCTGTCGCTGAACCTCGCGGTGGTGGTGCGCGACGCCAGCGCCGGCGAGAGCCGCTTCGCGCGCGTGAAGGTGCCGGGCCTGCTGCCGCGTTTCTACGCGCTGCCCGATGGCGTGCGCTTCGTGCCGATCGAGCAGGTGATCGCGGCGCACCTCGACGCGCTGTTCCCGGGCATGGAGATCGTCTCGCACCACCCGTTCCGGCTCACGCTCGACGCGAACCTCGCGCTCGACGAGGACGACGCCGACGACCTGCTCTCGGCCATCCAGTCCGGCCTGCAGCGGCGGCTGCGCATGAACGACGCCGTGCGGCTCGAGATCGACCGCAGCATGTCCACGCGCGTGCGCGACCTGCTGATCGCGGAGCTCGAACTCGAGCACGACGAGGTGTACGTGCTCGACGGGCCGCTCGGCCTGAACAGCCTGTGGTCGATCTACGGGCTCGACCGCCCCGATCTGAAGGACGATTTGTGGCTGCCGCAGACGCCGCCGCGGCTGCTGTCGAGCGAGGGCGCGCCGGATCTGTTCGCGGTGCAGCGCGAGGGCGACGTGCTCGTGCACCACCCCTACGACTCGTTCCGCACCTCGGTCGAGGCGTTCCTCACGCAGGCCGCGACCGATCCCGACGTGCTCGCGATCAAGCACACGCTCTACCGCACGTCGGGCCGCGACAACCCCATCGTGCGCGCGCTGATCCGCGCCGCGCAGACCGGCAAGGAGGTCGTCGCGCTGATCGAGCTGAAGGCGCGCTTCGACGAGGGCTCGAACATCGAGTGGGCGCGGCGCCTGGAGCAGGCCGGCGTGCACGTCGTGTACGGCATCGTCGGGCTGAAGACCCACGCGAAGATCGCGCTGGTCGTGCGCCGCGAGGGCAACCAGATCCGGCGCTACTGCCACATCGGCACCGGCAACTACAATCCGACCACCGCGGACACCTACGAGGACGTCGGTCTGTTGTCGGCGCGGCCGGAGCTCGGCGCCGACATCTCCGAGGTATTCAACTACCTGACCGGCTGCGGCCGGCCGAGCGGCTACCGGCGGCTGCTGGTCGCGCCCGCCACGCTGCGCGCGCGCCTGCTCGAGGAGATCCGCCGCGAGGCCGAGTCCGGCCAGGGCCGGATCGCGATCAAGGTGAACAACCTGTCCGACGACGGGATCATCGAGGCGCTGTACGCGGCGTCGCGCGCGGGCACCGAGATCGATCTGGTCGTGCGCAGCATCTGCTGCCTGCGCCCGGGCGTGGTCGGACTCTCCGACCGGATCCGCGTGCGCTCGACGCTCGGCCGCTTCCTCGAGCACTCGCGCATCTTCCGCTTCGGACATCCCGATCACACGCCGCGCTACTTCATCGGCTCGGCCGACCTGATGAACCGGAATCTCGATCGGCGCGTCGAAACGCTCGTGCAGATCGACGACCGCGCGCTGCAGCAGCGGCTCGAGGAGATCCTGGTCGTGAACCTGGAGCCGAATGCGCTCGCCTGGACGCTCGGTCCCGACGCGGTCTGGCGGCGCGAGGGCCCGACCGGACCGCCGACCTCGCACGAACGCTTCCAGGCCCTCGCGCGACAGCGCGCAATCACCGAAGATAAGTCTCTGTTGCGCGCGGCTTCGTAGCCCGAGCGCGCGCGCGTCGTCCGCACTACTCTAGCCACCGAGGGTGGGAGTGAAGGTCTATCTGGTTCGCCATGCGAAGGCGCAGCGTCGCCTCGGCTGGGAACATGCCGACGGCATGCGTCCGCTCTCGCCCGCCGGTCAGGACCAGGCGCTCGGTCTGGTCGAGCGCTTCGACGGGGTTCCGGTCGAGCGCGTGGTCTCGAGCCCGGCGCTGCGCTGCCGTCAGACGGCCGAGCCGATCGCGGCGCGCTTCGGCCTGGCTGTCGAAGTCGACGCGCGCATCGCCGAGGGGGCGAGCTTCTCCGGCGCGCTGTCGCTCGTGCGCTCGCTCGACAGCGCGCCCGCGGTGCTGTCGTGTCACGGCGATCTGATTCCGGCGCTGGTCGAGAAGCTCGTACCCGGCGCGCTCGAGATGGAGGGCGGCGCCGGCTGCCCGAAGGGCTCGACCTGGCTCTTGCAGGACGGCGCCAGCGGACGCGCGCGCGCCTCGTACCTTCCGCCGCCGCGCGCCGGCGCCGCGACGCCCGATCTCGACACCAAACAGCGTATCGCGATCGTCGACCTCGGCAGCACCTCGTTCACGCTGCTGGTCGCGGACGTCACCGCCGACGGTCACATCGTGCGCGTCTCGCGCGAGCGCGAGATGCTGCGGCTCGGCTCCGCGCTCGCTCAGGACTCGAAGTTCTCGGACGAGCTGTGCGACAAGGCGGTCGAGGGCGCGCGCAGGCTCGGCCGGCTCGCGGATCGCGCGGGCGCCCAGGAGCTGGTCGCGGTCGCGACGTCCGCGATGCGGGATGCGAAGAACGGACGCAAGCTCGCCGAGCGCATCAGCCGCGCAATCGGCAGCGAGGTGCGGATCCTGCCCGGCGAGGAGGAGGCGCGCCTGATCTTCACCGCCTTCCGGCGCCGCGTCGGTCTGGGCGAGGAGAACGCGCTCGGCCTCGACCTGGGCGGGGGGAGCCTCGAGCTCGCGGTCGGCAACGCCTCGGGGCTGCGCTTCGAGACCACGCTGCGGCTCGGCGTCACGCGCCTGCACGGGGAGCTGGTGAGGTCCGACCCCATGACCGCCGGGGAGGTGCGCGCGGTGCGCGCGCGCGTCGAGGACGCGCTCGACCCGATCGCCGGTCGCTTGCGCGCGCTCGGCGCGGTGCGCTGCATCGGGGCGGGCGGCACCGTGCGCGCGCTCGCGCGGCTCCTGCTCGGCATTCCCGACGATGCGCCCGCCGCGGATCTGCGCGGACTGCTGGTCTCGGCGGACGACTTCGACGGGCTGGCCAAGCGCCTGTCGCGCTCGAGCCACGACGAGCGGCTCGAGCTCCCGGGCATCGACGAGAAGCGCGCGGACCTCTTGCCGACCGGTGCGGTGATCATGTCGAGCCTGCTCTCGCGGCTGTCGCTGCAGGGCCTGATGATCTGCGACTGGGGGCTGCGCGAGGGCGTGATCCTCGACGCGCTGGCGGCGCGCGCGTTCGAGCAGCCGCGCGGAGGCGTGTTCCAAGCCGGTTGACCGGCGCGTTTGGAACACGTTCTAATGCGGGTCTTCTCGAGGAGAAGACCCGATGTACATCGATCTCACGCCCGAGCTCAAGATCCTGCGTGAGCAGCTGCGCGGCTACTTCGCGAAGCTGATGACCAAGGAGCTGCAGGCGGAGCTCTCCGCTGGCGGCGAGGGCGGCGGGCCCGAGTACCGCAAGGCCATGAAGACGATGGGCCGCGACGGCTGGCTCGGCATCGGCTGGCCCAAGGAGTACGGCGGCCAGGACCGCACGCCGCTCGAGCAGTTCCTGTTCGCGGACGAGGTGCAGCGCGTCGGCTTCCCCCTGCCCTTCCTGACGCTCGGCACCGTCGGCCCGACGCTGATGGCGTACGGCGACGCCGAGGTGAAGACGGAGATCCTGCCGCGCATCCTCGCTGGCGATCTGCACTTCGCGATCGGCTACTCCGAGCCGGGCGCGGGCACGGACCTGGCGTCGCTCACCACCAGCGCGGTGCGCGACGGCGACGAGTGGGTGATCAACGGGCAGAAGACCTTCACCAGCCTGGCCGACTTCGCAGACTTCATCTGGCTCGCGGCGCGCACGGATCCCGACGCGAAGAAGCACCGCGGGATCTCCATCTTCATCGTGCCGACCACCGCGCCGGGCTTCAAGCTGACGCCGATCTGGACGATGGCGGACGTGCGCACGAACGCGACCTACTTCGACAACGTGCGCGTGCCGGCGCGCTACCTGATCGGCGGCGAGAACAACGGCTGGGGACTGATCACCAACCAGCTCAACCACGAGCGCGTGTCGCTGTTCCCGATCGGCCCGTTCGAGCGCCTGCAGGCCGACGTGCAGCGCTGGGCGAAGGCGACCCTGCTCGCCGACGGGCGGCGCGTGATCGACCAGCCGCACGTGCGCCGCAACCTGGCGAGGTGCCACGCGGGCGCGGAGGCGTTGAAGCTGATGCTCTGGAAGCAGGCGTGGACGCTCACGCACTCGCGCCTGCACCCGGCCGAGGCGTCGACCGTGAAGGTGTACGCGTCGGAGTTCTTCGTCGAGGCGTACCGGCTGCTGATGGACGTGTTCGGCGCCATCGGCAAGCTCAAGCCGCGCTCGCCGGGCGCGGTGCTCGCGGGCCGCGTCGAGCGCAGCTACCGCGCCGCGCTGATCCTGACCTTCGGAGGTGGCACCAACGAAGTCCAGCGCGACATCATCGCGATGGCCGGCCTGCAAATGCCGCACTACAAGGCCTAGTGTCGAGATGAACTTCGCCTACAGCGACGACCAGAAGGCGCTCTCGGAGCTCGCGCGCAAGATCCTGGCCGACAAGGCCACGCACGAGCGGATCGGCGCGATCGAGAAGAGCGAGCACGGATTCGATTCCGAGCTGTGGGCCGAGTTGGCCAGGGCGAACCTGCTCGGCGCGTGCCTGCCCGAGGAGTTCGGCGGCAGCGGGCTGGGCGTGATCGAGCTGTGCCTGCTGCTCGAGGAGATCGGCCGAGCCGTCGCGCCGGTTCCCTACTGGGCCACGCTCACGCTCGGCGCGCTGCCGATCGCGGAGTTCGGCAGCGCTGCGCAGAAGGCCGCGTTCCTGCCGGGCGTGAGCGCGGGCGAGCTCGTGCTCTCGGGCGCGTTCGAGGAGGCCGACGCCGACGACCCCGCGCGGCCGTCCACGCGCGCGCTGCGCGACGGCACGGCGTGGCGCCTCTCGGGCACGAAGATCTGCGTGCCGGCGGCACAGATCGCCGCACGCGTGCTGGTGCCGGCGAGCGTCGGCCGCGGGCGCGTCGGTCTGTTCCTGGTCGATCCGAAGGGACCGGGCGTGAAGCTCGAGATGCAGCGCGCGACCAGCCGCGAGCCGGTCGCGACGCTCCGGCTCACGCGCGCGCGCGTGAAGGCCGAAGACGTGCTCGGCACGCTCGCACGCGGGAAAGAGATGCTCGCGTGGATCTGCGAGCGCGCGATCACGGGGCTGTGCGCGATGCAGGTCGGCGTGGCCGATCGCGCGCTGCGCATGACCGCGCTCTACACGAGCGAGCGCAAGCAGTTCGACCGGCCGATCGGCAGCTTCCAAGCCGTGCACCAGCGCGCGGGCGACGCCTACGTGAACATCGAGGCGATGCGGCTGACCATGCAGCAGGCCGCGTTCCTGCTCGCCGAGGGCCGGCCGGCCGCGGATGCGGTCTCGGTCGCGAAGGTCTGGGCGGCCGACGGCGGCAACCAGGTGACCTACGCGGCGCAGCACCTGCACGGCGGCATCGGCATGGACAACGACTACCCGCTGCACCGCTCCTATCTGTGGACGCGGCAGATCGAGCTCACGCTCGGCTCCGCCTCGCGCCACCTCGAGCGACTCGGCGACGCCATCGCGGAGGCCTGACTCTCCGTCAGGCCTTGCCGCGCTCCGAGAGCCCGAGCGCGTTCTCGCGCATGATCATGCGCACCTCCTTTGCCGAGAAGCCCTCGAGCTCGTGCACGAAGGCGGCGGGCTCGGCGATGCCCTCGGCGTGCGGGAAGTCGGAGCCCATGATCATGCGGTCGGCACCCACCAGCCCCGCCATGCCGCGCAGGTCCTCTTCCTGGAACGGTGACACCCAGACGTGTCGGCGGAAGGCCTCGACCGGATCCACCGCGTACGCGCGGGGCGACTGGCCGTAGCTCTTGGCGAGCTTGCGCAAGAGCTCCCGCACCCAGTCGGAGCCCATCTCGATCGTCGCCATGCGCAGGCCCGGGAAGCGGTCGAAGACGCCGTGGCAGATCAGCGCCGCGAAGGTGTCGAAGGGCGCACGGTCGGCGGTGATCAGGCCGCGCAGCGGCGTGCTGACGAAGGCGCGGAAGTCCGCTCCCTCGCCCCAATCCTCGGCGTAGCGGTTGTAGCCGCTGTCGCCGCCGTGGAAGGCGACCACGACGCCGGCCTCCTGCGCGCGCGCCCAGAACGGGTCGAAGAGCGGATCGCCGAGCGAGCGGCTGCCGTCGCGTGTGGCCACCGGCGCCGCGCGCAGGCACACCAGCCGCGCGTCGCGCTCGAGCGCCCATTCGAGCTCGGCCACGGCGTTCCTCACGTCGGCCAGCGTGATCATCGGCGCGCCGTACAGGCGCTCGCGGTAGCTGAAGCCCCAGTCGTCGTGCAGCCACTGGTTGAAGGCGTGGAACGCCGCGCACAGCGCCTCGGTGTCCGCCTTCAGCGCCTCTTCCATGCCGACGCCGAGCGTCGGGAACAGGAACGCGCGCTCCAGACCCTGCGTGTCCATCACCCGCAGCCGCTCGTCGCGTTTGCGGTAGGCGGGGTCGATCGGCTCGAGCTCGCCGAACAGCTCGCGCATCGAGAGACCCTGCGGATTGCGGCCGCGGTAGAACTGGTCGAGGCAGCCGGGCTTCGCGACCGGATCGAAGGTCGGATTCGGGATGAAGCGGTTCAGCTTGCCCGCGACCAGCAGGCTCTTGCGACCGTCGACCGTCGCCCACTGCACGGCGCGCTTCGCCATGCGTGGGTCGATGTGACGCGTGAACGCGTCCTCGGCCTCGTAGTAGTGGTTGTCCGCGTCGAAGATGCCGAAGTCGAGCTGGGCCATCGCCACTCCCGTCAGCGTCCCTTGTACACCGCTTTGCGTTTCTCGGCGAAGGCGCGCGGGCCCTCCTTCGCGTCCTCGCTGGCGAAGATCGGCCAGCCGAGCTCGAGCTCCTTCTCGAGCGCCTCGCCTTCCGGCATGCTCTGGTCGTACAGGCGCAGCGACTTCAGGATCGCCTGCACCGAGAGCGGGCCGTTCTCGCACAGCGTCTCCGCGATCTTGCGCGCCTCCGCGAGCGCGCTTCCGGTCGGCACGACGCGGCCGATCAGACCGAAATCCCTGGCCTCCTGCGCGGTCACGTGGCGCGCGGTGAGCAGGATCTCCGCCGCCAGCGTGTACGGGATCTGCCGGCGCAGGCGGATCGTCGAGCCGCCGAGCGGGAACAGGCCGCGCTTCGCCTCGGTCACGCCGAACACCGCGGACTCGCCGGCCACGCGGATGTCGGTGCCCTGCAGGATCTCCGTGCCGCCCGCGACCGCGTAGCCCTCGACCGCAGCGATGATCGGCTTCATTGGCCGGTTGTGGCGCAGCAGCGCCTGCCAGTGCAGGTCGGGCACCTCCTGCATGCGCTTCTGCATCTCCTCGTCGGGCTTCTGCTCGCGGCCCATCGTCTTCAGGTCGGCGCCGGCGCAGAACGTGCCGCCCGCCCCGGTCAGGATCGCGCAACGCAGATCTGCGTCGCGGTCGAGCCGTCGCCAGGCCTCGTACATGCGCCAGAGCATGTCGGGCGAGAGAGCGTTCTTCGCCTCGGGTCGGTTCATGGTCACGACCAGGACGTGACCCTCCTGCTCGACGATGGCGTGGGGCGAGCTCATCGCGCGATTGGAACACGTTCCAAACAGGCGCTCAACCGTGTTGCGAGCCCGGATAGAACGTGTTCTAATCGGCGCATGAAGCTCGAGGACATCGACCTCAACGATCCCGACAACTTCGTGAACGGAACGCCGCACCACTGGTTCAAGGAGCTGCGCGCCAGCGACCCCGTGCACTGGCACGAGGAGAAGAACGGGCCCGGCTTCTGGTGCATCACCAAGTACGAGGACGTGAAGACGATCTCGCGCAATCCCATGCTGTTCTCGTCCTGGATCGGCGGCACGAACATCGAGGATCGCGACGAGGCGGGTCTCGCGGGCCTGCGCATGATCATGCTCAACATGGACCCGCCGCAGCACGTGAAGTTCCGGCGCATCGTGCAGCGCGGCTTCACGCCGCAGATGGTCGCGAAGCAGGAGACCTACCTGCGCGCGCTGGCCAAGCGCATCGTCGACGCGGTCGCGCACCGCGGCGAGTGCGAGTTCGTCGAGGAGCTCGCCGCCGAGCTGCCGCTGCAGGTCATCTGCGAGCTGATGGGCGTGCCGCAAGAGGACCGCAAGCTGATCTTCGAGCTCTCCAACAAGCTGATCGGCTTCGACGATCCCGAGTACCGCAACACCGAGGCCGACGCGCGCGACGCGTCGGCGCAGATGTTCGGCTTCGCGATGAAGCTCGCGGAGAAGTACCGCAAGGAGCCGGCCGACAACCTGACCACGGCGCTCCTGCTGACGGAGATCGACGGCGAGAAGCTGACGGAGATCGAGTACTGCTCGTTCTTCCTGCTCCTGCTCGTGGCCGGAAACGAGACCACGCGCACGGTCACGACCAACGGCATGAAGGCGCTGCTCGACCATCCCGATCAGCTGCGCCGGCTGGCCATGAATCCCGCGCTGGTGCCGCAGGCCGTCGAGGAGTTCGTGCGCTTCGATCCCGCGGTGCACTACTTCCGGCGCACGGCCACCGACGCGACGGAAATCCGCGGGCGCAAGATCGCCAAGGGTCAGAAGGTCGTGATGTGGTACCCGTCGGTGAATCGCGACGAGGAGGTGTTCAGCGACCCCGATCGCTTCGACGTCGGCCGCGAGAACAACCAGCACCTCGCGTTCGGCATCGGCGAGCACTTCTGTCTGGGCGCGAACCTCGCGCGCCTGGAGCTGGTGGTGATCTTCCAGGAGCTGCTGAAGCGCCTCGAGAACCCGCGGCTGGCGGCGCCGCCGCGGCGCCTGCGCTCGAACTTCATCAACGGCGTGAAGGAGATGCGCATCGAGTTCGAGCCCGAGCGCGGCTGAGCGCTCGCTTCACTCGCTGCGCGAGAACGAAGCCTCGCCCCGGATCGCGTCCGCGAGCAGCGCAAGGTAGCGCGCGCGCGGAATCTCGACGCAGCCGAAGCGCTCGAGGTGCGGGGTCGTGAACTGCGTGTCGAGCAGCGTGAAGCCGCCGCTGCGCAGGCGCGTCACCAGCTCGACCAGACACACCTTCGAGGCGTCCGTGCCGCCGAGCGTTGGGCGGCTGAACATGCTCTCGCCGAAGAACGCGGCGCCGATCTGCACGCCGTACAGGCCGCCCACCAGCCGGCCGTCGCGATAGGCCTCTACGCTGTGCGCGAGCCCGTGCGCGTGCAGCTCGACGTACGCCTCGATCAGGCGCTCGTCGAGCCAGGTCTCGCGCCGGCCCGGCCGCGTCTCCGAGCAGGCGCGGATCACGCGCTCGAACGCGCTGTCGGTGCGCAGCTCGAACACGCGCCTGGCGACCACTCGCGCGAGGCTCTTCGGCACGTGAAAGCGCTCCAGCGGGATCACCGCGCGCGGATCCGGGCTGTAGTACTCGATCGCGCCGGTACGCGGATCGACCATCGGAAAGATGCCGCTCGCGTACACGCGCAGCAGCAGCTCCGCGCTCGGCCGCTGCGGGTCCAGCGCCGGCTTGCGCGTCACGACTCGCTCGAGCCCGGCGCGCGTTGCGGTTGACCGCCTTCTCGCATTGGTTTAAACGGTATCTCATGCTGGGATCGAGCGCGCGCAGGTCCATCGGCCGCCGCACGGCGGCGCTCGCCGCCTCGCTCGCCGTCGTCGCGCTGCTCGCGCTCGTCGCGCACGCCCACGACGAGGTCCAGCCCGACGCGAAGGCCTGCGCGGTCTGCGCGGTCGCGCACCACTCCGGCGCTCCGATTCCGACCCAGCCGCTGGTCTCGACTCCGACGTCGTTCGCTCCGCTCGCCGCACCGGCCGAGCCCGTGCTCGCCTCGCAGCTCGAAGGCGCAAAGCCGACCGCGCGCGCTCCCCCGCTCCGCACGCCCGACGCCTAGGAAAGCAGCGCCGCCGCGCGTGGGCCGATGGCCGCCGCGGTGGCTGACCATTCCTTGTCGTCGCGGCGCAGGCCGCGGCGTGGAGCGCGCATGTTCCGATCCTCCGTTCGTTCTTCCGTTCGACGCTTTGCAGCCGTCTCGATCCTGTGTCTCGCGTCGGCCCCGTTGGCCTCTGCCGAGGACGATCCTCCGCCGGGCGCCGAGGACCACCGCGAGCCGGGCCACCAGGTCGAGGAGATCGTCATCACGGGCAGCCCGCTGGCCAAGAGCGTGGACGACCTGTCGCAGCCCGTGAACGTGCTCGGCGGCGACGAGCTGCTGATCTCGACCGAGCCGACTCTCGGTGAGACGCTCGCCGACGAGCCGGGTCTCAGCTCGAGCTATTTCGGCCCGGGCGCGAGCCGCCCGATCATCCGCGGTCTCGACGCCGATCACATTCGCGTCTTGCGCAACGGCCTGGGCGCGATGGACGCCTCGGCCGCGAGCGCCGACCACGCGGTCACGATCGATCCGCTCGCGGTCGAGCGCATCGAGGTCGTGCGCGGGCCGAGCGCCCTGCTGTACGGTCCGACCAGCGTCGGCGGCGTGGTCAACGTGATCGACAATCGCATTCCCGACGAGCCGATCGACGGGGTCACCGGCCTGTTCGAGGGCTCGCTCGATTCAGTCGATCGCGGCACCAACGGCGCGGTGGTGCTCGAGGGCGGCGTGGGCGGGTTCCAGATCCACACCGATGGCCTGGCGCACCGCTCGCGGAATCTCGACATCCCGTCGTACGCGCGCTCGTCGAAGCTGCGGAGTACGGATCCGCTTCCGCCCGGAGAGCCGGAAGAGAAGGGGTCGCTCGAGAACAGCCAGATCGACACCTACGCGAGCTCGATCGGCATCTCCTACGCCGGCGAGCGTGGCTTCATCGGCGTCGCACCCTCCGCCTTCGACAGCGACTACGGCACGGTCGCCGAGAAGGAGGTCACGATCGACATGCACGAGCGCCGCTGGGACTTCGCGGGGGGACTCCATCGACCGATCGACGGCGTCGAGAGCGTGCGCGGCAAGTTCGCGCTGTCCGACTACCAGCACATCGAGTTCGAGGGCGCGGAACAGGGCACGGTGTTCAAGCGGCGCGCCTACGAGGGCAGGCTCGAGGCGCTGCACGGCGCGCTCGGCCCGGTCAAAGGGGCGATCGGCGGACAGCTCTTCCGCAGCGACTTCTCGGCGCAAGGCGAGGAGGCATTCCTGCCGCCGTCGCTCACGCGCGGTTACTCGGCGTTCGTGCTCGAAGAGCTGCACGCGCCGTCGCTCCTGTTCCAGTTCGGCGGGCGCCTGGACTGGACGGACATCCGCACGGACTCCAGCGCGGACTTCGGTCCGTCGCAGAAGCGCGACCGGCGGACGGGCAGCGGCGCGATCGGCGCGAGCTACGAGATCGACGACGAGTACACGCTCGCCGCAAACTACGCCTACACGCAGCGCCCGCCGCTTGCGCAGGAGCTGTTCGCGAACGGCCCGCACGTGGCGACCGACGCCTTCGAAATCGGCGATCCGGATCTCGATGTCGAGGAGTCGCTCGGCTTCGACCTGACGCTGCGCAAGGACGCGGGCTTTGTCACCGGCAGCCTCTCCGGCTTCTACCTGTACTTCGACGACTTCATCGCGCTGCAAGCCACGGGGCTGGTCGACCCGGTCGACGGCCTGCCGATCTTCCAGTACGTGAACATGCCGGCGACGTTCCTGGGCGGCGAGGCGGAGCTCACCTTGCATCTGATCGAGACGGGCGAGCAGAGCCTGCACCTCGACCTGCGCGCCGACTACGTGCGCGCGCGCGATCGCGACAGCGGCGATCCGCTGCCGCGCATTCCGCCCTTCCGCTTCGGCGCGGAGCTCGCGTACCACGCCGGGCCGTTGCACGCGTCCGCGGGCGTGCTGCACGCGGCCGGCCAGAGCCGCACGGCCGACTTCGAGTTCTCGACCGACGAGTACACGCTGCTCGACGCGCGCGTCTCGTACGAGCTGCTGGTGCGCACGACCAAGGTCGTGTTCTTCGTGGTCGGCTCGAACCTCGCGAACCAGACCGCGCGCAACAGCGCGTCGTTCCTGAAGGAGGTGGCCCCGCTGCCCGGCCGCGGCGTGCGCGGCGGCGTCCGGCTCGCGTTCTAGGCTAGCCCGGCACGGGCGTGCGCATGGTCACGAACTCCTCCGCCGCGGTCGGGTGGATCCCGAGCGTTGCGTCGAAGTTCGCCTTGGTCGCACCGCATTTGATCGCGATCGCGATGCCCTGGATGATCTCGCCCGCCTCGGGTCCGACCATGTGCGCACCGACCACGCGCTGGCTGGCGCGGTCGACGACCAGCTTCATCATCGTCTTCTCGTCGCTGCCGGTGAGCGTGTGGCGCAGCGGACGGAAGCTCGTGCGGTACACGTCGAGCGCGCCGTAGCGCTCGCGCGCGGCGCTCTCGGTGAGCCCGACCGTGCCAACCGACGGCTGACTGAACACCGCCGTCGGCACGTCCGCGTGATCGGGCGAGGTCGGCCGGCCCGCGAACAGCGTCGCCGCGACCGCCATGCCCTCGTGGATCGCGACCGGCGTCAGGTTCAGGCGGTCCGTCACGTCGCCGATCGCGAGGATGCTCGGCACGGAGCTGCGCAGGTACGCGTCGACGACGACCGCGCCCGCGCGATCGAGCGCGACGCCGGCCTGTTCGAGCCCGAGCCCCGCGACGTTCGGCGCGCGGCCGGTCGCGTACAGGATCTGGTCGGCCTCGAGCTCGGCGCCGTCGTCGAGCCGCGCCGAGAGCTTCGAGCCGTGCTTCTCGATCCGCGCGACGTTGGCGCCGAAGCGCAGGTCGACGCCCTTCTTGCGCATCTCCTCGGCGAGCGTGCGCCGCACGTCGTCGTCGAAGCCGCGCATGAACAGCTCGCCGCGGTACAGCTCGGTGGTGCGCGAGCCGAGGCCGTTGAAGATGCCGGCGAACTCGACCGCGATGTAGCCGCCGCCGACCACCAGCACGCTGCGCGGCAGCTGCTTCAGGTGGAAAGCCTCGTTCGACGAGATCGCGTGCTCGATGCCGGGGATCTCCGGCAGCGTCGGCCAGCCGCCCGTCGCCACCAGCAGGTTCGCGGCGCTGAAGCGGCGGCCGCCGATCTCGACCGTGTGCGGATCGACGATCCGCGCCCGGCCCTCGAAGCGCTTCACGCCGGCCTCGTCGAGCAGGCGCGCGTACACCGTATTGAGTCGAGCGATCTCGCGGTCCTTGTTCTCGATCAGGCGCGCCCAGTCGAAGCTGCGCTCGCCCACGGTCCAGCCGAAGCCGGCGGCGTCCTCGAAGTCCTCGCGGTAGTGCGCGGCGTAGACGAGCAGCTTCTTGGGAATGCAGCCGACGTTCACGCAGGTGCCGCCGAGGTAGCGCTCCTCGGCGACCGCCACCCGCGCGCCGTAGCTCGCCGACATGCGGCTCGCGCGCACGCCTCCCGAACCCGCGCCGATCGTGAACAGGTCGAAGTCGTAGTTCGCCACGCGCGCGATTCTAGCGGGCTAGCCCCTCGAAATCGCCGAGCGAGAACGCCACTCCGCCGTGCAGCCCGTCGATCGGCGGGCGCAGCTTGGTGGCGCGCAGCCAGAGCTCCGCGCCTTCGGGCACGAGCGGCCGCAGGCGCCCGAACAGCTCGTGTGCGAGCCGCTCGACCAGCCGGAACTCGCGCCCCGCGCAGGCCTTGCGCGCGGCCTCGATCAGCTCGGCGTAGCAGAGCGTGTCCTCGAGCCGGTCGCTCGTGCAGGCGGCCGGCAGCTCCTTGAAGCGCACGGCCAGATCCAGATCGACGGGCTGCGGCCTGGCGCGCTCCTCGGCGGAGCAGCCCAGCCGCACCTCGAGTCGTGCTCCGCGGAACTCGAGAACGCTCACGCCACCTCCGGCCAAAGGCTCGCCGGGGATTCTAGCGGGACTCTGGTAGATTAGGCGAGCCGAATGTTCCGGCGAGTTCGTCCAGTGAATCTTGACAAGGTGGATCTCAACAAGCTGCGCACCTTCGCCGAGGTCGCCTCGGCCGGCGGCGTGAGCCGGGCGGCGCGCCAGCTCTCGCTGACGCGCTCCGCGGTGAGCCAGAGCCTCGCGTCGCTCGAGGCATCGCTCGGCGTGCGGCTCTTCGACCGCGTCGGGCGGCGGCTCGTGCCCACCCAGGAGGGGCGCACGCTCGCCCGCCACTTCGGGCGCGTGCGCGAGGAGCTGCGCGACGCGCTCGCCGAGGTGGTCAACGTCGAGCGCGCGGTGCGCGGCGTGGTGCGCCTCGGGCTCTTCCCGGGCGCGTCGCGCACGCTGGTCGCGCGCGCGGTCGCGTCGTTCTCGGCCCGCAACGCGGGCGCGCAGGTGAGGCTCGGCTTCGGCTCCCATGCCGAGCTGCGCGCGGGCCTGGTCGGCAACCGCCTGGACTTCGCGCTGAGCGTGCAGCGCGGACGTGATGCCTCGACGCGAATCCGCTCGACGGTGCTGATGCGCCAGACGCTGGTATTGGTCTCGAGCACGCCGCCGCCGCGCGGGGGCGTCGATCCTGCTTTCCTCGCCGGCCAGGCCATCATCGACTACTACCCCGCCCGTACGCTGATCCGGCGCTGGCTCGCGCACCACTTCCCGCGCAGGCGCGCCGCGCCGGACGTTCGCGTCTGGGCCGCGACGACGGATCTCGCGCTCGAGCTGGCGCTGCTCGGGGCCGGTGCGGCGGTGGTGCCGCGCTCGCTCGCGGCGCCGCTGGTGCGCAACGGACGGCTGCACGAGCTGCGCGGCCCGCGCGCCGAGCTCGACGACACGGTCTGGCTGGAGGAATCGGCGGGCGCCTGGCGGAACGCGACGCTCGAGGCGTTCCGCGCGACGTTGGTCGCCGAGCTGGGCGAGGCGAAGTGACGTCGTTCGGTGTCGCGCTCGAGATCACACCGCCGCGCGAGGACCGCCCCGACGTTCTGCTGCGCCGGGCGCGCCTGCTCGGCCGGTGCGCGGACGCGGTGCACGTGATCCAGCGCCCGGGGCGACAGCCCAGCCTCGACGCGTCGCTCGTGCTGGAACGCGCCGGGATCGCGGCGGTCTGGCACGTCACCAACCGCGGCCGGGCTCGTGCGGAGCTCGAGCTCGAGATCGAGCGCGCCGCGGGCGAAGGTCTGCGCGCCGCCCTGGTCGTGCGCGGCGAGGGCGGCGCCGCCGACCGCGAAGACACGCCGACCCTGCGCGCGCTCGTGGCCCGGATCGGCGCGGCGATCCCGGGAGCGCGGATCGGCGTCACGCTGAATCCGTACCTCGACCCGGAGCGGGCGCTCGCGAACCTGTGGCCGAAGCTCGAGGCCGGCGCGGCGTTCATCCAGACGCAGCCCGTCTTCGAGCTCGCGTCGCTGCGCGCCGTCGCGGAGCGGATCCGCGTGCGGGCGCCGGCGGTCGCGATCCTGCCGATGGTGATTCCGCTGCTCTCCGCAGCGGCCGCCGAGAAGCTCGCGCTGCGCCTGCGCCTGCCGCTCCCTGCGAGCTTCGTCGAGCGTCTCGCGCGCGGCCGGGAGGCGGCCGGCTGGCGGCTCTTCAGCGAAGCCGTACGCGAGCTGCGCGCGTCGGGCCTCGCCGACGGCGTCGCGGTGATGACCCAGGAGATGGACCCGCCCGCCGCGTTCGGCGATCAGGTGCGCGCGGCGCTCGAGCGCAGCGCCGCGTGCGCGCCGACCTGACGCGCGCGCCGCTCAGCCCGTCGGGAGCAGCGAATCCAGGAACGCCTCGACGACCTTCACGAACTCGTCGGGCTTGTCGCCCGCGACCGAGTGCCCCGCCCCCGCGATGCTCACCAGCTCCACGCACGGCAGGCCGGCGGCAAAGCGCTCGGCCATCTCGCGCGTGAGCACCGGGCTCGCGGCGCCGTGCACCAGCAGCGTCGGACAGCGCAGCGCGGTCGCGACTTCGCACAGCGCGTCGCGCGCTTCGGCCACGCCGCCGAAGCCCTGGCGGAAGCGCTCGTCGTACTGCTTGGCGAGCTTCCCGTCCGCGGTCTCGCGCAGCTAGACCGCGAGCCGCGCGCGGATGCGCTCCTTCGAGCGCCAGGGGTAGTAACGGTGCGTGTGCTCGACCCAGGCGTCGAGCGATTCGAGCTGGTACGGGCCCGCGACGAAGGCGCCGACCTCGCGCGCGCCGTCGACGCTGACCTCGGGTCCCACGTCCACCAGCACGAGCGCGCGCACGAGCGCAGGGTTGCGCGCCGCGAAGGTCATCGCGTTCATGCCGCCCATGCTGTGGCCGATCACGACGAGGCGCTCGAGACCGAGCTCGCGCACCGCCCCCTCGACGTCCGCGACCATGTTCTCGCGCGTGTAGTCCTCGACGCGCGCAGCCCGGTCGGAGAGGCCGTGGCCGCGCTGATCGAAGGCGAGCAGTCGAACGCGCGAGCGCAGACGCGGCGCGACCTCGTCCCAGCTGTGGCAGTTCAGCGCGAAGCCGTGCAGCGCGATCGCGTGCGTTCGGCTCGGTCCGCCCCAGTCGAGGTAGTGCAGATCGAGCGCGTTCGCGCGCACGCTGCGGTCGACGGGACCCTCGGTCATCGAGCCGCGTTCAGGCGCGGCGGCGGTACAGCGCGAGCAGGGCGACTCCGAGCGCCGAGAGCGCCGCGGTCGACGGCTCCGGCACGCTCGGCACGCTCCACTCGACGATCATGCCGATGATCTGCGCGGTCGAGGGCGAGAGATCCTTCTCGTCGTTCCACTTGCCGCGCAGATCCTGCCCGGCCTCGTAGTAGTGGACCCACATCGTGAGGAAGCGCTCGTCGATGTCGCCTTCATTGCTCGGCTCGTTCTCGGTGAGCCAGTTCGTGTAGCTCCACGACTCGGGCGCGATCTCGACGTTCACGATCCACTGCCAGCCGGCTGCGGCGGTGGCGGCGCTCGGGCTGCCTTCCGGATCCTGCCGGCCGCCGATCCAGACCTGATTCTTGTTCACGCCGAAGCTCGGGAGCACCGCGCTCTGGATGAACGCCTGCTCCTCGGCCGAGGTGACCGTCGCGAGGTAGCCGACGCTGCCGTCGTCGAGCGTCGAGTCGTCCGCCTCCGCGTTGGCCTGGTCCCACGTCGCGGCGCTTTCGAGCCTGATGAACTCGTACGTGTGTCCATTGCCGCCGGAAGCGGTGCTCCACACGACGGGCGTCGCGAAGCCCTGCGACGCGAGCAACCAGAGCGCACCGACGACGGGCACCACTCTCGACACGAGACCGATCATCCGCGCGAACACTTCCGGACTCCCCTGCGAGGCATTTTCCCCATCCTACCACAACCGCGCTGAGGGCATTTTCAGCGGCAGCGGCGGACCAGACCCAGCAGGGCCATGCCGAACGCGGACAGCAGCGCGGTCGCCGGTTCCGGCACGTCGATCGTGTCGAACTCGACGATCATGCCGAGGATCTTCGGGAGCGGGAACTGCGGTGGGCCGTTGTCGCAGCCATCTTGCTCGCTGTGTCCGTTCCCGTTCTTGTCCCACTTCGAGAGAAAGCGCTTCTCGATCAACCCGTGGTGGTCCGGCTCGTTCTCGCTCTGCCACTTCCCCCACTTCCAGTGCTCGGGCGCAACCGCCGAGGGCAGGTTCTTACCCAGCGGGAGCTGCCCGTTCGACGAAGGATGGTTGTCGTTGACGAGCATGTACTGGTTCTCGGGCGCGACCCAGACGGCGCTGATGGGGTTTGCCCAGTCGTCGGGAAGTACTTGCTCGCGGATGAAGGTGCGCTCTTCGTCCGACTCGATCGTGGTGAGGTAGCCCTTCGTTCCGTCGGGGAGCGTGATCGTCTCGGCCTCGGCGTTGGCCGCAGACCAGGACGTCGTGTACGGCAGGGGCACGAACAGATACGTGTGGCCGGTGCCTCCGTCGGCTGTGTCCCACACGACCGGCTGGATCGGCGCGACCTGCATGGCGGACCCGACCGGGGCGAGCAGCGACGCGATGCCGCCGACGAACGCGGCGAGCGCCGCCCTGCGCATGCGGAGGCTGATGTTCACGACCATGCTGAAGCTCCCGGCCGAGGCGATTTCCCCAGCCTACTACAGAGCGTGGATCGATACATGAACTAGTGGCGGTAAAATTCGCCCTTGCGGGCGTCGTTCCGCCTCTGCCAAGCGCCGTTCCCACCGACCGACGAACGCGCAACTCCTCGATAAAGCAAGGGAAAGTGCGATGGAATGCCACCCGGGCGGCAACTTCGAACGGCCCTCTGCACGCTTTCATGACGGTTCGATGGACGAACGATGGGGGTATTCCCAATCCCCACTTACGGGTTCGCGCCGTCCTGCCGATGTTGCAGCAACCCATGCCCAACTCGCCGCAGCCCGACCCGACCGACCAGCTTCTCGGTCGCGTAGCCGTCGCCGCCAAGCTGATCAGCATGGAGCAGCTCGCGATCGCGACGCGCGACCAGGGCCGGAAAGGGCTCGCCAAGAGCCTGGGCGAGACGCTCGTCGAGCTCGGGTTTCTGACGCCGGCGGCGCTCGCCAAGGTGGTCGAGCTGCAGAAGTCGGTGATGGAGAAGGCCAAAGCCAAGCAGGCCTCCGCCGCTGAGCCCGCGCCTGCCGGCACGCCCAAGGCGCCGACGCCCGCGCGCGAGCTCGGCGTGGAGACCGACGGGCGCGCGATGCGTGCACACGCGCAGTCCGCGGTCGCCTCGGGCGTCGCGCCCCGCGCCGCCGCGGCGGGACCGGTGCCCGCCAGGTCCGGGCCGACCGGCAATGGACCGATCGCGCTCGATCGCGGCCTCGACAATCTGCTGATCGAAGCCTCGGGCCGCCTCGCGAGCGACGTGCACCTGCACAGCGGCGCGAGCCTGCGCGTCCGCGTGCGCGGAGCGCTGGTCGAGGTGCCGGATACGAAGGTCACGCAGGCCGACGCCGAGCGTCTGATCCTGCCCATGCTCTCCGCCGACGAGAAGGCGCTGCTCGAGGCCAACGGCGAGCTCGACCTCGCCTACACCGTGAAGGGCCTCGCCCGCTTCCGCGTGAACGTGTACCGCCAGCTGCGCGGGCTCGACGCGACGCTGCGCCGGATCTCGCTCAAGCCGCCGACGCTGGCCGATCTGAACCTGCCCAGCGCCTTCGCGAAGTTCACGAACTTCCACCAGGGCATGGTGCTGATCACGGGTCCCTCGGCGTGCGGCAAGTCGTCGACGATGGCGGCGCTGGTGAATCTGGTGAACGAGGAGCGCGCCGAGCACATCCTGACCGTCGAGGATCCGATCGAGTACCTGCACAGCTCGAAGCGCTGCATCGTGAACCAGCGCAACGTCAGGCGTCACACCGAGTCGTTCGCGCGCGCGCTGCGCGCCGCCCTGCGCGAGGACCCGGACGTGATCGTGATCGGCGAGCTGCGCGACCGCGAGACCATCTCGCTCGCCATGACCGCCGCCGAGACCGGCCACTTCGTGCTCGCGACGCTGCACACCGACAACGCGGTTCGCACCGTGAACCGGATGATCGGCTCGTTCCCGCCCGACCAGCAGGAGCAGGTGCGCGCGATGCTCTCCGAGTCGCTGCGCGCGGTGATCTCGCAGCGGCTGCTGCCGCGCGCGAACGGGATCGGCATGGTGCCCGCCGTCGAGGTGCTGGTCACCAACCGCGCCGTCGGCAACCTGATCCGCAAGAACGAGACCGTGCAGATCCGCTCGACCATGCAGACCGGCGCGGCGCAGGGCATGAACCTGCTCGACATGTCGCTCGCGCAGCTCGTGAAGGCCGGCACGGTGAAGCGCGAGGACGCGCTGATCCACGCCGAAGACCCGAAGCTGATCCCGGCGGCTCCGGCGGGATAGGGACGAGGCAGGCGATGGCACAGATCGACGAGCTGCTCCGCTACTTGAAGCAGCACAAGGGCTCGGATCTCCACCTGGTGGCCGGCCTCGAGCCGCGCGTGCGCGTGAACGGCGAGCTGCGCGCGATCGAGAAGGCGACACCGCTCGACGACGCCGGCCTGCGCAAGCTGATGCGCGAGATCATGACCGACGCGCAGTGGCAGACCTTCTCGAGCACGAAAGACCTCGACTTCGCCTACGGGCTGGAGGGCGTGGCGCGCTTCCGCGCGAACTTCTTCGTGCAGGAGCGCGGCGCGGGCGCCGTGCTGCGCATGATCCCGGAGAAGATCGTGTCGCTCGAGGAGCTGAAGCTCCCGAAGGCGATCGAAGGGCTCGCGCACCTGCGCAAGGGGCTCGTGCTCGTGACCGGACCGACCGGCTCGGGCAAGTCGACGACGCTCGCCGCGATCATCGACAAGATCAACCGCACCTACTGCAAGCACATCCTCACGCTCGAGGATCCGATCGAGTTCGTGCACCAGAACGTGAAGAGCGTGATCTCGCATCGCGAGGTCGGCTCGCACACCAACGGCTTCGGACCCGGCCTGCGCGGCGCGATCCGCGAGGACACCGACGTCGTGCTGGTCGGTGAGATGCGCGACTACGAGACGATCTCGCTGGCGCTCACCGCCGCCGAGATGGGGCTGCTCGTGTTCGGGACGCTCCACACCAACAACGCGCCGAAGACGATCGACCGCATCGTCGACAGTTTCCCCGCCGAGGAGCAGCAGCAGGCGCGGCTCTCGCTGGCCGAGTCGCTGGCCGCGGTGGTCTCGCAGCTCCTGCTGCCCACTGCCGACGGCAAGGGCCGCGTGGCGGTGAACGAGATCATGCTCAAGACCAAGGCGCTGCCGAACATCATCCGCGAGGCGAACGTGTCGATGCTCGGCTCGTTCATCCAGCAGGGCAAGCAGGACGGCATGCAGCTGATGGACGACGCGCTCTTCGAGCTGGTGCAGAGCAAGCGCGTCGCGCCCTACGACGCGTTCATGAAGGCGGGCGACAAGCCGCGCTTCGAGGTCCTGCTCCCCAAGGAGTGAGCCCCGCCCGCGCGTGGTAGGCTCGCGTTCATGGTCGTCCTGAACGTCTGGTCGGACTACCTCTGACCGTGGTGCCACGTCGCAGCGGTCCGGCTGCGAGGAATCGAGCAGGAGTTCGGCGACACCGTCGAGCTGCGCTGGAAGAGCTTCCTGCTGCGGCCGCGGCCCGAGCCGGGCCGCGACCTCGAGAAGTTCCGCCGCTACACCGAATCGTGGCGGCGGCCCGCGGAAGAGGAGCCGAGCGCGGTGTTCCGGGTCTGGCAGAGCGACGAGGGACCGCCGTCGCACAGCATTCCGGCGCACCTGCTCGCGAAGGCCGCCGCGGCGCTCGGCCGCGACGCGTTCGAGCGCGTGCACCGGGCGCTCTTGCGCGGGTACTTCGAGGACAACCGCGACATCTCGAACGCGAAGACGCTGCGGGCGATCTGGCTCGAGCAGGGACTGCCCGAGGGCGAGTTCGCGCGCGCCGACGACCCCGCGCTCCTCGCGCAGGTCATCGAAGAGCACGACCAGGCGGTCGAGCTCGACGTCGGCGGCGTGCCCGCCGTGCAGATGGAGGGCAGCGACGCCGCCATCACCGGCGCGCATCCCGCGGAGCTCTATCGGCGCTGGCTGAAGAAACGACTCACGGAGGAATCGCCATGAGAATCGGCTTGCAGGTTCCGAGCTTCAGCTGGCCCGGCGGCGCGGGCGAGATCGGCGCGCGCTTCGCCGAGATCGCGCGCACGGCCGACGACGCCGGCTTCTCGAGCTTCTGGGTCATGGACCACTTCTTCCAGATCCCCATGGTGGGACCGGCCGAGCAGGAGATGCTGGAGGGCTACAGCGCGCTCGCATTCGCGGCCGGCGTCACCAAGAGGATCGGTCTCGGAGCGCTGGTCACGGGCGTCACCTACCGACACCCCGGAGTGTTGGTCAAGACCGCCACCACGCTCGACGTGCTGTCGCGCGGGCGCGCGTACCTGGGCATCGGCGCGGCCTGGTTCGACCGCGAGCACGCGGGCCTGGGCGTGCCCTTCCCTCCCCTGGCGGAGCGGTTCGAGCGCTTGGAAGAGACGCTGCGCATCGCGCAGCAGATGTGGTCGCCGGAGAGCGGCCCGTTCCAGGGCAAGCACTACCAGCTCGCCGAAACGCTCTGCTCTCCCCCGCCCGTCTCGAGCCCGCGGCCGAGGATCCTGATCGGGGGGCTCGGCGAGAAGAAGACGCTGCGCTTGGTCGCGCGCTACGCCGACGCCTGCAACCTGTTCGAGTTCCTCGGCCCCGAGGGCATCGCGAAGAAGCTCGACGTGCTGCGCCGCCACTGCGACACCGAGAAGCGCGACTTCGCCTCGATCGAGAAGACGACGCTCGGCACGGTCTGGCTCGCGCCCGGCAAGCACAGCGCGGCGTCGGTGATCGCGAGCTGTCGCGCGCTCGCCGCGATCGGCGTCGATCAGGCGATCTTCAACCTGCCCAACGTGCACGAGCTCGCGCCGCTCGAGCTGTTCGGCAAGGAGATCATCCCCGCGCTCGCGGAGCTGTAGTCGGCTACAGCAGCGTGCCGCGCAGGATCAGGCTCGCCGAGCCGAAGTAGATCACCAGCCCCGACACGTCGACCAGCGTGGCGACGAACGGGGCGCTGGCGCTGGCGGGGTCGACGCCCAGTCTTCGGAACAGGAACGGCAAGAGCGACCCCGCGATCGTTCCGAACAGCACCACGCCGAGCAGGCTGATGCCGACGGTCGCGCCGAGCAGCGCCGCGTGCTCGCCGTACACCGGCCAGATCGCCTGCCACAGCACCACGCGCAAGAAGCCGAGCGCGCCGAGCAGCCCCCCGAGCGCGAGCCCCGCGCCGAGCTCGCGCTGCACCACGCGAAACCAGTCCGACAGCCGCACCTCGCCGAGCGACATCGCGCGCACGACCAGCGTCGAGGCCTGCGAGCCGGAGTTGCCGCCGCTCGAGATGATCAGCGGCACGAACAGCGAGAGCACCAGCGCGCGTGCCAGCTCGTCCTCGAAGTACGCCATCGCCGAGGCCGTGAGCAGCTCCCCCACGAACAGCACCGCGAGCCAGCCGCCGCGGCGCCGCAGCATGCGCGTGAACGCGATCTCCAGGTACGGCTGGTCGAGGGCCTCCATGCCGCCGAGCTTCTGGATGTCCTCGGTGGCTTCCGCCTGCACCACGTCGACGATGTCGTCGACGGTGACGATGCCCTTCATGCGGCCCTCGGAGTCGACGACCGGCAGCGCGATCAGGTCGTGCTGCGCGAGGATGCCGCTCACCTCTTCCTGATCCTGGTCGTCGCGCACCGTCACGACGTCGGTGCGCATCACCTCGCGCACGGTGCGCTCGGGCCGCGAGCCGAACAGCTCGCGGAACGAGACCACGCCGAGCAGGCGCTGCTCGTCGTCGATGGCGTAGAGGTAGGAGAGCAGCTCCATGTTCGTGCGCGCCTGCCTGCGCAGGTAGCCGATCGCCTCGTCGACCGTCATCTCCGGGCGCAGGCGCGCGTAGCGCGGATTCATCAGCCCGCCAGCCGCGTCCTGCGCGTAGGCGAGCAGCGCGACCACCTCGTGCCGGCTCGCTTCGTCGAGCAGCCCGAGCAGCCCCTCGCGCTCCGCCTCCGGAACCTGCTGGATCAGGTCGGCGGCGTCGTCGGGCGGCAGCAGGCGCATCCACGCGCGCCGCTCGTTCTTGGGGAACTCGAGCATCAGGCTCGCGAGGTCCTTGCGCGCGAGGCTCAGGAAGAACTCCTCGGCGTCGTCGTGCCGCAGCAGCCGGAAGCCCTCCAGCCGCTCGTCCGGGGAGAGGATCCGCCACAGCTTGTGCAGATCCTCGCGGGTGAAGGCGGGCTCGCTCTCGGCCGCCATGCCTCAGTGCTCCGGCGATTGCGCGCGGATCCAGGTCGCGGGCGTGAACTTGGCCTCGCTGAGCTCCTCCCACTGCTGGCGAAGCTCGGTCAGCTCGACCTCGTCGCGGCTCGAGCTCTTGATCGCGTCCGCGCGCGCGGACAGGAAGAACAGCTGCGCGCTGGTCTCGCGCGCGCTCGTGGAGCCGTCGCCGAAAACGATCGCGTTGTGCAGCTCGAGGAACTCCGTCGAGAGCGCCTTCCAGTCCTCGTCGGAGAGCGCGTCCGTGGAGTAGAGCAGGGCCTCGGCCGCCTCGATGCTCGCTCGGTACGGCGCGGGATCGAGCCGGCCCAGGCTGTCGGGCGCGGGGGCCGCGACCGGCGCCGAGGGCGCGACGGCGTCGGGCTCCGCGGGCCCGCAAGCGAGCACGAGGCCGAGGCCGACGAGCAAGCGAGCGAGCTGCATCGCCCGGCTAGTAGGCGTCGATCGCGTCCTCGGGGAAGACGCCAAGGTAGGCGAGCGCGGCATGCGAGAGCTCCTCGACGAGCGAGACTCCCGGATTCTCCAGGTTTGCGGTGAGCGGGAACAGCAGCCGCTGCAGCATCACCCCGCCGATCAGCCGGCCGGCGAACGCCGCCGCCACCACGGGGACCGGGTGCAGGATCTCGTGCCTGCGCGCCACGACCAAGCGCGTGAACAGCTCCTCCATGTGCCGCGACATGCGCAGGCCGCGCGCCTGGAACTCCGCGCTCTCCGTGGCGCGCACCGCGATCGCGCGCCACAGGCCGGCGTGCTGATCCTGGAGCCGCACCTGGAACGCGACCAGCTCGCGCACGATCTCGCAGATCGACGCGTTCGCCCAGCGCTGCTCGTTCATCGCGGTGTCGGCGGTGGCGATCGCCTCCTCGATGAAGCGCTCGTGCAGCGCGGAGAGCAGCGCGTCCTTGTCGCGGAAGCGCGTGTAGAAGGCGCCCACCGAGGAGCCGGCGCGGCGCGCGATCTCGGCGACCGAGGCGTCCTCCCAGCGCTTCTCGCGCAGCAGCGATTCGGCGGCGTCGAGGATCCGGCCGAGCGTCAGGTGACTGCGCGCCTGCCGTGGAGGGCGGACCCATTCGAGCTCGGTCGGTTGAAGCTGGGGGGCGGCCATCTCGCGTCTCCAATCAGAAAAGGGGTGCCGGAATGAGAATTCCGGTTCTGTTCCGCTTGAATACCCGCGGAGGCCCGCGCCGGTCAAGAGGATTTTCAGCGCCCGGTCAGCGCAGCCCGAAGTCCCAGCCGTCCCCGATCTTGTACGAGCCGAGCACGCGCCGGGCGGTGGTGGTGACGTGCACCTCGTCCGGCCCGTCGTAGATGCGGGCGAAGCGCGCGTGCCGGTACATCCGCTCGAGCGGCGTGTCTTCGGTGACTCCCTTCGCGCCGAACACCTGGATCGCGCGGTCGATCACGTTGTGCAGCATCTGCGCGCCGACCACCTTGATGATGCCGATCTCGACGCGCGCCTCCGTGCCCTGGTCGATCTTGTGCGCGGCGTGCAGCGTGAGCAGCCGGCTTCCTTGAATCTCGGCGAGGCTGTCGAAGATGAACTTCTGGATCTGCTGGTGCTGGCCGAGCGTCTTGCCGAACGCGACTCTGGTGTTCGCGCGCTCGCACATCAGGTCGAACGCGCGCTGCGCCTGACCGAGCCAGCGCATGCAGTGGAAGATGCGGCCCGGGCCGAGCCGCCGCTGTGCGATCTTGAAGCCCGCGCCGCGCGGCCCGAGCAGGTTCTTGGCCGGCACGCGCACGTCGTCGTACGACACTTCGCAGTGTCCGCCGTGCTGACCCATCACGCGCACGTCGCGCACGATGTTGTAGCCCGGCGTGTTGGTCGGCACGATGATCATCGAGAACGAGTCGTGCGCGGGCACGTCCGTCTCGGTCTTGCACATCACCGTGGTGTAGGCCGCGCGGTCCGCGCCGCTGGTGAACCACTTGCGGCCGTTGATCACCCAGGTGTCGCCCTCGAGCACGGCGCGGGTCTGCAGCTGCGTCGGGTCCGAGCTCGCGACGTCGGGCTCGGTCATGCCGAAGCTCGGGAAGATCTCGCCGTCGACCAGGGGCTTCAGGTACTTGTCGCGCCACTCGTTGTCGGCGAACTCGTGGAGCATGATCGAGTCCTGCAGCGAGTGCGTGCCGAGCGCGACCATCGCCACGCCCGAGCGGCCCACCACCTCGTTCACGTACACGTAGTCCAGGAACGGCAGCCCCTGCCCGCCGATCTCCTTGGGGTGCCCGAGCGCCCACAGCCCCTCTTCCTTGGCTTCCTGCATCAGCCGCCGCATGGCGTCGCGGCCCTCCGTGGAGTCGCGGTCTTCGATCAGCGGCTCGACCGGGTAGCAGCGCTCCTCGACGAAACGCTCGACGCGCGCGCGGATCGGCTTCACGTGCTCGGGGACTTCGAAGCTCATGGCGGTGGG
The DNA here is from genome assembly GCA_040902485.1 of Myxococcota bacterium. Classification (GTDB taxonomy): domain Bacteria; phylum Myxococcota_A; class UBA9160; order SZUA-336; family SZUA-336; genus VGRW01. Next base: position 298,517 of record JBBDXF010000029.1, read on the forward strand.
GTGCTCCTCTCGAAGGGGCACCCAGCGTATTCCCCGCGCCCGGGGCTGGGCAAGCGATGGGCTTTGGGCTACCCAACGCGTCGAATGGCGACCCCAGCCACCCCTGCCTGGCGGGAAGGCAGCAAGCTCGTCCACCCCTTCAATCCCGAGCTTGGGGTGGGACTCGTTCGGCGCGTCGAAGGCCGGTATCTCGTGGTGTACTTCCCGGCCGTCGAGCGCGAGGTGACGCTGGCCGCGCAGGGCGCGGGGCTCACGCCGCTGATCCTGCCGCCGGGGTCGCTCGCGGTGGAGCTCGAGGCCGGCCGCGAGGTGCGGATCGACCGCTGGGACGGCGACGCGTACCTGCTGGCCGACGGGCGGCGCGTGCCGGACGCGGAGCTGTGGCCGGTCGAGGGCAACGCCGGACCGATCGAGCGGCTGGCGCTGTTCAAGCTCGATCGGCTCGGCTCGTGGCGCAACCGCGTCGACGGCCTGCAGCTGCGGCGCGTGCGCGAGGCCGGCGGGCTCGGCTCGTTCCTGGGCGGGCGCATCAGCCTGTTCCCACACCAGCTCCACACGGCGCTCGCGGCGGTGCGCATGGATCCGGTGCGCTGGCTGCTCGCCGACGAGGTGGGGCTCGGCAAGACGATCATGGCCTGCCTCACGCTGTCGGCGCTGGTGCGCACCGGCCGCGCGTCGCGGGCGCTGGTGATCGCGCCGTCGACGCTCACCGTGCAGTGGCTGGGCGAGCTGTACCGCAAGTTCCACCAGGTGTTCGTGCTGCTCGACGAGGCGCGCATCGAGAGCGTCGAGCGCGACTACGGCGAGGGCAACAACCCCTTCGACGTGCACCCGTTCGGTGTGATCTCGATGGAGGAGCTGGCGGCCGACCCGTCTTTGGCGCGCAAGGCGCGGCAGGTCGATCTGGATCTCGTGGTCGTCGACGAGGCGCACCGGCTCGCGCTCGAGGACGTGGACGCGGCGATCGCGCCGCTGGTCGCGCGCGCGAAGCACGCGATCCTGCTCTCGGCGACGCCGCTGCAGGCGGACCGGCGCGGCTTCTTCCACCTGCTCCAGCTGCTGCATCCGGACCGCTTCCCCGCCTTCGACGCGTTCGACGCGGCGGTCTCCGAGGGGCGGGCGACGTTCCCGTGCACCAGCGCCGTGCGCCGCGCCGATCTCGGCGGGCTGCCGCCGCGGCGGCCGGTGCCGATCGACCTCGGCCCCGCGATGAAGGACCCGAAGAAGGATCCACGCGCCGAGTGGCTGACCCGGAACGTGCGCGCCTGGCACGAGCAGAAGGAGAAGGCGCTGGTCTTCGTGCACGACGTCGAGCGGCTCGAGAAGCTGCGCAAGCAGCTCGAGACCGCCGCGCACCTACACGTCGCGGTGTTCCACGAGGCGCTGACCGCGGCGCAGCGCGCCCTCGAGGTCGCGCGCTTCCGCGAGACGAACCTGCCCGTGCTGCTGTGCACCGAAGCCGCGACCGAGGGCCGCAACTTCCAGTTCTGCGATCGCATGGTCCACTACGACCTGCCGCTCGATCCGGTCGCGCTCGAGCAGCGCATCGGGCGGCTCGACCGAATCGGCCGCAGCAAGGACGTCGAGATCGTCTACTTCCGCTGCGAGCGCTCGAAGCCCGACGTGGCGAGCCTGTACGAGCGGCTCGATCTGTTCGCGCGCCCGTCGGCCGGGCTCGACCTCGCGCTCTCCGGCGTGCGCGACGCGCTCGAGCGCGCCGAGCGCGAAGGCGAAGCCGTCGACGAGGAGGCGCTGGTCGCTTCGATCGAAGCCGCGCGCGCGAAGACGATCGCCGACATCCCGCGCGTGCTCTACCAGGACGCCTACGAAGCAAAGCAGGCCGAGAAGATCCTCGCGCTGGTGCCGCCCGAGCTGGAGCACCTGACGCGGCGCTACTCGCTCGGCGCGGCCAACGACCTGGGGCTCAAGATCGTCGACAAGGGCGGCACCGCGCTCTACTACCTCGAGCTCGGCACGTCGCTCACCGTGGAGTCGATCCCGGGCGTGCCCGACGAGAGCCGCTGGCTCGGCACCTTCGACCGCGTCGAGGCCTTGCAGAAGGACGAGTTCGACTTCTTCGCCAACGGCCACCCGCTGGTCGAGGGGCTGCTGCTCGAGCTGGAGGACGGCGCGCGCGGCCGCACGGCCATGTTCACGGTGCCCTCGCCCGATCTGCGCGGCGCCGGCGTGATCTGCATCTTCAAGGACGGCGCGACCCTGCAGCCGGTCGTGTTCGACACCAAGGGCGAGCACCGCCCCGAGTGGGCACCCGTGATAATCGAGTCGCTGGGACGCGCGCGGCCCGCCAAGCCCGAGGAGCTCAAGCTCGACGCGCGCGCGGCGGACGGCATTCGCGAGCTCGGCAGCATGTGCGAGCTCGAGGTGGCCGAGACGGCGGTGCTCGAGTGCGCCGCGTTCTTCCGTTTCGTGCCGGACGAGGCGGTCGCCGCCTAGAAGCCGGAGTGTACGGGCACCCTACACCGCGCCGGGTTGCCGGCCGATGAACCCGAACATGAAGACGCAGCGAATACTCCTGGCGATCGCCCTGGCCTCGAGCTTCGAGCTCGCGCGCGAAGCGCTTGCGGACGGCGACGTGGGTCTCGATGTGCAGACGCAGGTCCAGCCGGCTGAAACGGACGTCGATGACGACAGCGACGACAGCCGCGAAATGGACGTCGACGAGGCCGGCGACTCGAGTCGCGAACAGGACGTCGATGACGCGGCTGACGAGGACCGCGAGCTCGATGTCGACGACGCGGACGACGCGAGCCGCGAACAGGAGCTCGACGACGCCGACGATCCCGACCGCGAGGTCGACGTCGACGAGGCCGGCGATCCCGACCGTGAAGAGGACGTCGACGACGTGACCGACGAGTCGCCCGGCTCGCTGGATGGCGACGAAGGCGAGAGCGACGAGGAAGTCGAAGCCGTACCGGTCGACGAGGACGAGGACGAAGAGAACTAGGCGGACTGGCGCAGCCGCTCGGTCGCGATCGCGGACACCGCCGCCTGCAGGTTGTAGCAGGGGATGAAGCCCGCCATCGGCACGCGGATCGACGCGTCGCAGCGGGCGAGCAGCTCCGGCGGGATGCCGCCGTTCTCGCCACCCACCACGAACACGCGCGGTCCGGTCAGATCGACCTGCCAGGGCGCGTGCTCGCCCGACTCGTCGAGCGCGATCACGCGGTGGCCGTGCGCGCGCGCGGCGTCGAGCACCTCGAGCGCCTTGCGCCAGTAGACCGGCATGAACTTGTCGGCGCGCATGGCGGCGCGCAACGCCGAGCGCTTGGCCTCGTGGTCGAAGCTACCGTCGATCGCGATCGCATCGGCGCCCGACACTTCGGCGGTTCGGACGACCATGCCGATGTTGCCCGGATAGGCGACGCCGACCAGCAGCCAGAGCGCGCCGCCGCGCGCGAGTGTGGCCTCGAGATCGGCGTCCGGGTCGCGGCCTACCAGCGCCAGGATCTCCTGCGCGGGGCGCACGTGACACAGGCGCGTGACGACGTTGCGCGTCGCCAGCCGCACCTCGATCCCGAGCTCGCGCGCGCGCGTGACCAGCGGCGCCACCTCTTCGTGGCGGGCGTCCTCCTGCACCAGCAGGAGGCGCACGTCCTCACCCGCGCGCAACGCGGCCGCGATCGCTTCGGGACCGGCGAGCTGTCGCACGCGAGGCTCTTTCACTTTGCCGGAGCTTACGGGAGAAACGGCGCGCAGACATGCGCGATGCCGGATGCGGCGCCCGCGAGGGCCCGGCGCAGGCGCACGGCGTCGATCAGGTCGCAGCCGGCCGATCCGCCCACGTCGCACTTCTCGGGCGCGGGCAGCGCTCCGAGCGAGCCGGCCAGGAAGGCGCGCAGCGCGTCGACGTCGTCGCCGTCGACAATGCCGTCGTCGCTCGGATCGCCGCACTGGCAGCCGTCGCCGATCCCGTCGGCCAGCGGCGTCGCGACCCCGCCGGAGTCGAGCTGACCGCTGGTCGCGTCCACGGGGCACACGTCGAGCGCGTCCTCGACGCCGTCGCCGTCCCAGTCGCCGGTCGCGGCCGGCACGGTTCCGCCGAGGTGCCCGCGCACGACGTAGCCGGTCGGGCTCCCGGTCGCGAACAGCAGATCGCTGCCCGCCAGTCCGCCCGCGCTGTTGCCGTGCAGGAGCATCGGGCCCGGACAGCACTCCACGCCAATCTGCCCGGCCGGTGCCGTGGCCGCCAGCGTCTGGGCGACACCGAAGCGCGACGGCAGCAGCGGATGGGGCCGCGACAGGTTGCGCGGGTCGAACGCGAGCAGCGCGAGACCCCCGTCGTTGAACGAGGTGGCGGCCAGGAAGTCGCCCGACGCGCCAAAGCGCACCTGCGGCACGTACGAGTAGATCCCGCTCGAGCCGGGCGGCGGCGCGAGCACGATCGGGTTCGCGCCGCCGCGGATCACGCGCTCGCGCAGGCACGGCACGCCGCCGGCGCTCGGGTCGCTGGTGCCGTTGCACGTCGGCCGCTGCAGGCGCGCGTCGACGGGCGCGGTCGGAAGCGCCGCCACGTCGCGCACGTCGACCGCGACGAGCTGGCGCAGCGTGGTCGAGCCCGCCACCGCGACGGAGCCCGTCGGGTCGAGCGCGAGCGAGCGCCCCGCAGGATTGCCGGGTCCGAGCGGGATCGAGCCGACCAGCAGACCCGTCGCTACCTCGACCACGTCGATGCTCCCCTGCCCCGTCACGAGCGGCGGAAAGCTCACGTCGAAGAGCCCCGCGTTCGTCACCGCGACGCGTCCGCCAGGAAGCTCGGTGAGCGCGATCGGATTCGGGTCGGACGTGATCGCGTAGAACGGGCTCGCCGGCGCGACCGTCGTGGTCGGGCCGGAGTCGTCGATGCTGAAGAACAAGAGCGTTCCGGGATTCCAGATCGGGCTCGAGCCGGACTGCCGGATGTTCGAGGTGGCGACGACCAGGCGATTGCCGATGCGCAGCGCGGCGCTGGTGAAGTTGGTGGTGAAGCTCGCGATCGAGAGCGGCGCGCCGCTGCTCGGATAGGTGGTGAAGCTGCCCGCGATCACGTGCCGCGCCGGCACCGAGCTGCGGCTCGCGCCCGAGTAGAGCAGCGGCCAGCCCGCGCCAGTCGCGTAGTCGAACGGCACCACGAGCTCGCACACCGACGTCGTGAGCCAGCCGCGTGTCTCGCCGGTTCCGCGCTCGAGCGAGAAGTTCCCCACCTTCGGCACGAGCTGCACGGGATTCACGAAGCAGCTGGCGGGCTCGTAGGCGAGCACGTAGTACGCGCCGGCCCAGCCGAGCGGGTGGGCCGGGGTCATCTGCAGCTGGTACACGCCGGGCGCACCGACCGGCGCCGCGACGAACGCGCGGTTCGGATCGGTCGGGTGCGCCTCGAGCCCGGCCGGGAACTGCACGACCTGCAGCGCGTCCATCGAAGCGGAGCCGACCGTGAGCGTGGCGGCGAGCAGCACGGCGGCGGCGCTCACGGCGTCGCCCCGCGCAGGCGCACCAGCCAGAGCGTCTGGTTCGGCAGCGGCTGGCCGATCGAGTCGTAGCGCTGCTCGTGGTTCAGGTTCGCGGCCTCGATCGAGAGCGCGACGCTCGGGGGAAGGAACTCGAAGCCCGGCACGCGCTGCGGGCGCAAGATCACACCCGCATCCACCTGGAAGCCCGCCTCGGCTAGCGTCGGGTTGCCCACCTGGTACGAGACCTCGCTCTCGTAGCGGATCTCGGTCCACGGCTCGACGGGCCCCAGGTCGAGCGAAGCGGAGAGCGCCACCCGGTCCTCCGGCACGTGCGGGAATACGCGCTCGACGCCGCTCGCGAACGCCGCCCCGCTGCCCGTCCCGCCGAGGTAACGCGTGTCGGTGTAGGTGTAGCCGACGCCGAGCTGCAAGCGTTCGAAGAGCCGAGCGCCCACGCCGAGCTCGAAGCCCAGCGCGCGCGTCGGACCGGTGTTGACCGGCATGAAGGCGTTGCTGGCGGTGAACATCCACTCGATGCCCTCGTCGATCTCGCGCTGGAACACGTCGGCCGAGAAGTGCAGATCGCGAACCGGTCCCACGCCGCGGCTTGCGAGCTCGAAGCCGAGGTCCGCGTTCCAGCCGCGCTCGGAGAGCAGCGCCGGATTGCCGCGGATGAAGCCCCAGTCGGGATGGAACAGGTCGGTGAACGTGGGCCGCCGCGCCACGCGCTTCCAGTTCGCCTTGGCGCGCAGGCCGGGGGCGAGCTGCCAGATCGCGCCCACCGACGGCAGCCAGGCATTCTCGTCGCGCGGCGACACTTCGACGAGCGGCTGCGACGCGGCCGAGCGCGCCAGCCCGTCGCTGGTGTCCGCGCGCTCGAAGGCGAGCGCCGGGAAGATGCGCAGCTCGCCGCCGAAGAAGCTGAGCTCCGACGCGACCGAGACCAACACCGTCGTGCGTCGGTGGATCTCCGCGTCCGAGGAGTCGACGCGCGCGTAGCGCAGGCTCGAGGCCGCGCGGCCGCCCAGCTCGACCCAGTCGAACGAGAGCGGATCTGCCACCCAGCGCGTGTCGAGCGACGACTCGGATTCGCGGATGACTGCGGAGTCGCGCCCGCCCGTCACCAGCGGATTCACGAACTCGCAGGCACCGGCGGGATCGTCGAGCCGGTCCTCTTCGGCGCGGAACGCTCCTGCCACCTCGAAAGCGCCGCCGAGCGCGCGCTCGTGGCTCCAGCCCAGACGCAGGAGGCCTCGCTCGTACGACTCGTCCGAAGTGGTGCACGAGAGCGGGTCGTCGGTGATGAAGAACGGCTTTGCCCAGGTGCTGCCCGGCTCGCCGCCGTCCTTCTGGTACAAGTCGAGCGTCGCGTCGAGCCGCGAGCGCGCGCCGGTCGCGAGCGTGCCGCGCAGGAGACCCGCGTTCTCGACGAAGTCCGCGTTGAGACGCGTGTGCGAGATCGTGCCGATCGGCACCGGCTGGCCCGGAAGCGGGTTGGGGACGAACTCGGGCGCCTCGACTTCGAAGCGGTAGTCGTTGTCGCTGCGCAGGCGCGAGAAGGTCGCGAGCGCCTGCCCGCGCTCGCCGCCGCCGGAGAGCGTGAGATCGCCGCCGAGCGTCTCGTACGTGCCGGCGCTGAGCGACGCGTCGGCCGCGGGATCGGCGCTCTCCGGCTTGCGCGTGGTGATCGCGATGACGCCGCCCTCGGCGCCGCTGCCGAAGCGCGCCGAGCCGCCCCCGCGCAGCACCTCGATGCGCTCCACCTGGCGCAGCGGGATCGTCGACAGATTCACCGCTCCGCGCTGCGCGCTGTTGAGCCGCACGCCGTCGACCAGCACGAGCACCTGCTCGGCCTTCGAGCCGCGGATCGAGGCGGTGCTGGCCGAGCCGAGCCCGCCGTAGCGCTGCACGCGCACGCCCGGAACCTGGTCGAGCAGCTCGGCCACGGTCGCGAAGCGCTCGTCGTAGTCGCGCGCTTCGATCACGGTCGAGAACGCCGAGGGATCCTCGGCCGATTCGGACAGCTCGCCGGCTACACCGTACGGTGCAACCGCGAACAGAGCTGCGAGGACCGCATTGCCTGCGATCCGGTTGGATTTTCGTCGCACCGAGTGACTCCCTCCGCGGAGAGCGGGACTCCCATCCCGATCACTCGGCAGGTCTCCTGGCTCAGGGGTCTGGCGCCGGAATCGAGCCTTCCCCGGGATCGCTCCCGAGTGGCGTCTTTCGATCCGACTCCCCCATCACAGTGGCGGGACCGCGGCCGATTTTCACGGCCTTCCCTCTTAGGTCCGCGACGCGGACACCGAGTGCCGCCATCGGTATCACCCGCTGCGCAACGCTGTCAACCTCTTCAAGCACTTGACGTCGGGGCTTGACGTGTCGGCGGCGAGCGCGTACTTCTCGCCACGTACGAGTCGCGGAAGGTGTCGGGAAGCCGGTGTGAATCCGGCGCGAGCCCGTCGCTGTAACCGGGGACGAACGCCGCACTCCGAGCCATCGGAGCGGAGCCACTGGGATCGCAGGATCCTGGGAAGGCGCGGCGTGAGGACGATCCGGGAGCCAGAAGACCGGCCTTCCGCAGGGAAAGAAAACTTCTCCGGCAGCGAGAAAGGAATCCACCATGCGAGTCCTCGGTCTTCTATTGCTCTGCGTCTTCGCGCGCCCCGCTTTCGCGTCGTCGTTCGCCACGCAGGTCGTGAGCTACACGGCCGGCACGAACGTTCTCACCGGCTACGACGATCCGCTCTCGTCGCTCGGCGAGCCCGCGCGCTCGACGGGCACGGGCCCGTTCGACGGCGACGTGACGCCGTTCAACGCGCCCTACACCGCCGATCAGGTCGTGGGAGTCGGCGCCGGCGGCGAGCTGGTGCTGCGCTTCGATCACCAGGTGACCGACGATCCTGAGAACCTGTACGGCATCGACCTCTTGATCTACGGCAACGCGTTCCTCGGCCTCTCCTTCGAGACCTTCCTCGCCGACGGCACGGTGTTCGGCGAGCCGGCGCGCGTCGCCGTGAGTCAGGACGGATCGCTGTGGATCGACGCGACCGGGCTGTTCGCGGACGATCTCTTCCCGACGCTCGCGTACCAGGATCCGCCGGGTCCGTTCTCGAGCGGCGGCACGATCCCGACCAGCTTCACGCGCCCGGTCGATCCGTCGCTCGACGCGTCGGACTTCAACGGTCTCGACACCGCGCAGATCGCGGCGCTCTACGGCGGCGGCGCGGGCGGGCTCGGCATCGACCTCGGCGCGCTCGGACTGCCGTGGATCGAGTACGTGCGCATCTGGCAGCCGAGCGGCGACGGCTACGCGTCCGAGATCGACGCCATCGCCGACGTGCCGGAGCCCGCTTCGCGGACACTGCTCGGCGTCGCCGCGCTCGCGCTCATTTCGCGTCGAGCGCGAACACGCCGTCCCAGTCGCTAGGCGGCGGATCGGCCCCGTAGGCGCTTCCGCGCGCCTGGAGCATGCGCGCGGGGGCGTCGTCGGGAGCGAGCTGGAGCAGCCGCGCGAGCGCGCGCGCGGACGCGTCCCAGTCGCGGGCGCGGTAGGCCGCGAGCGCCTCGGCGTAGTGCGCGAGCACGTTCAGCGTGCGCGCGTCGACCTCGCCGGCCAGGCCGACCAGCTCGAAGATGCGCACCTCGGCGCGCCGGCCCAGCACGCGCACGGTGTCGAGCTCGCGCGTGACGAAGCCCTCGCCGGCCCGCGCGCGCGTCGCTTCCGAGATCAGTACGCGCGTGCCGTACGCCTTGTTCGCGCCCTCCAGGCGACTCGCCAGGTTCATGCCGTCGCCGACCACGCCGTAGGTGCCCCGCTCGACGGAGCCGATCTCGCCGGCGACGAGCTCGGCCGTGTGCAGACCCATGCGATAGCGCGGAGCGAGCACGCCGCGCTCCGACCAGCGCGCGCACAGCGCGTCGAGCCGGATCGACGCGGCCAGCGCGGCGCGACAGGCGCGGGGCGCGTGGTCCGGCTGCTCGATCGGCGCGCCCCAGAACGCCACCACGCCGTCGCCCTGGAACTCCTTGACGGTGCCGTCGTGCTCGAGCACCGCCCCGCAGACCGCCTCGAAGTACTCGTTCAGGTGCGCGACCACCGCCTCGGGCTCGAGCTCCTCCGCGAGCTCGGTGAAGCCGCCGAGGTCGACGAACAGCACCGTCAGCTCGCGACGCACGCCCGCGAGCGCCGCTCGGCCCGGCGCGCGCAGCAGCTCCGCGGCCACGCCCTTCGAGACGTAGCGCTCGAGCGTCTGCTTGATCAGCTCGCGCTCGGCGAGTCCCGACGCCATCTCGTTGAAGGCTGCGCCGAGCGCCTCGAGCTCGTCGCCGGTCCCGATCTCGACGCGCGTCTCGAATTCGCCCGCGCCGACGCGCCGCGCCGCGCGGGCGAGCGTCGCGAGCGGCCGTGTGATGCCTCGCGCGAGCAAGAAGCCCAGACCGAGCGCCGCGGCCAGGATCCCGAGCCCGACACCGATCAGCGTCTGACGCAGGTCCCGGAAGCCGGCCAGCGCCGCGTCGAGCGAGGACAACAAGACGAAGCCGGCCTCGGCGGTCGGACGCCCGGGCACGACCTCCGCGCGCAGCGCGAGGTAGCGCTCACCGCCGAGCGAGAGCTCGACCATGCCGCCGCCCGCGCTCGCCGGCGATCGGTCTCCGAACGCGTCGAGCTTCGCGCCCAGGCGCGCGGCATCGCCCACGGACAGGGTGGTCGCGAGCACGCGCGAGCCGACCAGCAGCGCCAGGTCCACGCCCGAGATCGCGCGCAGCGACGAGAGCAGCGCGCGGTCGATCGGCTCGCCCGCGATCACCTGGCCGTGGATCTCTTCGCCGAACACGACCGGCTCGCCACGCACCAGGTACAGCGCCGGCGACGGATAGGCCGGCGCGAGCCGCGCGCCCTCGACGCGCGCGTCGGTGTCGAGCCACAGGGCGGCCGCGCTGCCGTGTGCGCCGATCGCGCGCACGAGCTCGAGCTGCGACAGATCCTGCCCGTAGCGCTCCGGATCCGCCTTGCTGTAGAGGAGCTGCCCTTGCGCGCTCGCGACCGCGAAGATCACCTGCCGGTGGTGCAGCGCGAGCGACGGCAGCGCCGACTGCAGGCGCAGGTTCGCGTCGCGCAGCGCGTCCTGCGTCGGCGCGGGTCCGACGCCGAGATCTGTGCCGGCCAGGGTTGCCGTCGACAGGATCGTACGGAGCTGAGGGTTCGTGCGCGTGAGCGCGTCGATCGTCTCGGCGAGCAGCGCCGAGCGCAGGCGCTGCAGCTCCGAGAACGCGACCAGCGTGCGGTCGAAGCGCGCCCGCGCCTCCTCGCGCGCGCGGTCGAGCGTCATGTCCTGCGCGACCACCAGCGCGATCGCGAGCGCCGCGAACACGAACCCGCACAAGACTGCCCAGATCTTGGTGCGGAAGCGGAGCCGCACGCGCACGGCCATCAGTCCCCGTCGTAGTCGGGCGGCGGCGGGTACGGCGTGCCGTCCTTGCGCGTGTGCGGCGGGGTCGTCTGGGTCAGCTCGAGCTCGAGCGCGACCTCGAGCTCGGCGCCGGGCGCGAGCTCGAGCTCCCTCGCCACGCGCTGCGCGCCCGGCATCCAGGCGTTCAGCGCGAGCGCGCCCGGGCGCACGCCGCGCAGCTCGAAGGCGCCGTCCTCGCCGGTCAGCGCGAACGCGTCATTCTCGAGCACGACCACGTACGAGAGCATCTGCGGGTGGATGTTGCAGTACACGGGCACCAGCCCCGGGTTCACGAACGCCTGCGTGCGCGACGGATCGCTCGACTTGTACTGGCCGAGATCGAACGGCTCCACGGGCGAGACCGAGAACACGTTGTGATAGAAGCGGTCGCGATTGGGGAAGCTGACCGTCTGACCCGCCACGATCGGCAGCACGCGCGGCAGGAAGCGCTCGTGCTTCTGCTCGAGCACCGCGAGCGCGTCGGGCGGCTTCGTGCGGTAGCCGGTGACGTAGACCACGACGCCGCTCGCGTCGCCGCTCGCGGCGAGGCCGCCGAAGAGCTTCTTCTTCAGCACGGTGACCTTGCCGCGCACGACGCCGGTCGCCGGCTCCGCTTGGACGAACGGAGCCGCGCAGAACGCGAGAGCGATGAGCGCGAGCGCCGCGAGCCGCATGCCCGAATCTTGACCCGTCCCGAAACGGAGCGCGACCCGCCCCGCGCTAGACGACACCCTGCTCCCGCAGCCGCGCGCGCGCGGCCGAGTCGAGCCCGAGCTCGGCCAGGATCTCGTCCGTGTGCGCGCCGAGCGCGGGCGCGGCCGAACGCACGCGCACCGGCGTGCGCGAGAGCTTCGCCGCGGGCCCGACCACCGGCGCCTCTTCGCCGTTTTCCAGTCGGACCGTCTGCAGCATGTCGCGCTCGAGCACGTGCGGATCGCGCGCGGCCTCGGCGTAGGTGCGGACCTTTGATGCCGGCAGGCCCTCGGCTTCGAGCCGCGCGACCACCTCGCGCACCGTCTTCGGCGCGACCCAGTCCGAGACCAGCGCGTTCAGCTCGGCGCGCCGCGCGACGCGATTCTGTGTCGTCGCGTAGTCGGGGTGGCTCTCGAGCTCCGGCCGGCCGAGCAGGCGCGTCAGGATGCGCCAGTGCGCGTCGAGCAGCACGCCGAGCATGACGAAGCCGTCGCTGCACGCGTACACGCCCGCCGGCGCGGCGACCACGAACTGGCTGCCCATGCGCGGCAGCGGCACGCCCAGCGCCGCCAGCATCGGGTAGCCGTTGGACTGGAACAAGAGCGCGTCCTGCAGCGCGACGTCGCAGTGCTGGCCCTCGCCGGTGCGGTCGCGGTGGCGCAGCGCCGCCATCGCAGCGAGCGCGCCGTGCAGGCCCGACACGTCGTCGCCGATGAAGGTCGGCGCCTTCACCGGCGCGCCGCCGGGCTCGCCGTTCAACGACAGCCAGCCGCTCGCGGCCTGTGCCATCGGGTCGTAGCCCGGGCGCTCGCGGTCAGGGCCGAACTGCCCGTAGCCGCTGATCGAGACGTACACCGTATCGGGTCGGACGGCGCGCACGTGCTCGTAGCCGAGCCCCCAGCCGTCCATCGTGCCCGGGCGGAAGTTCTCGACCACCACGTCCGCGCGCTTGGCGAGCGCCAGGAACACGTCGCGGCCCTCGGGGCGGCGCAGATCGAGCGTGAGGCTGCGCTTGTTGCGGTTCGCGGTCACGTGCATGAACGAGAGCTTCGGGTCGCCGTCGGGCAGGAGCGGCGGCAGGCGCCGCGCGACCTCGCCGCCCGGCAGCTCGACCTTGATCACGTCGGCGCCGAAGTCCGCGAGCACGCACGCGCACATCGGCCCCGCCCAGGTGGTGGTGGCCTCGAGCACGCGCAAGCCCGCGAGCGGACCCGGCAGGTCCGTGCGCGCGCGCCGGAAGAACTCGGCCTTGTTCAATGCCCGGCTTTGCTCAAGCCGGGGCAGGCGCGCAGCCAGCGGCGCGGCTCGAGATTCCGACGCCGCGGCGCCCCTGGCGAACCGTGTTGCGATCGTGGCCGTTCGTGCAGTAGCCGATCGAGATGCCGGTGACGGGGTCGGCCCAGGCGATCTGGCCGCCCGCGCCGCCGTGGCCGAAGGCGAGCTCCGAGTTGGTGTGGCCGAAGCCGCGGTAGGTGCGGTCCTTGTCGCCGGCGATGATCAGCCCGAGCCCGCGGTTCGCGGGCTTCTTGAACAGCGGATCGCGCAGATCGCCCGAGCGGATCTCGCGCGCCGTCGCGAGCATCTCCGGCTTCCACAGCTCACGGCCCGCGAGCGCGCGCCCGCCGTCGAGCAGCGCCTGGTAGAACAGCGCGAGATCGGCCGCGGTCATCGTGCCGCCGCCACCGGGAATGCCCGCCAAGCGCACGTCCGCGTTGTTGAAGCTCGCGATCGCGTCCTCGGTCACTTCCGTGACCGGCGGCACGGGCATGCCGAGCGCGCGGTAGTCGGCCTCGGTCAGCGCGTCGCCCACGTGCACGCAGTCGGCGAGCCGCGCGTGAAGCCGCGCCGGGAGTCCGACCCAGAGGTCGTCGAGCCCGAGCGGCTTCGCGATGCGCTCGCGCACGAACTCGCCGTAGCTCATGCCCGAGATCCGCTCGATCAGCTCGCCGATCACGTACATCGACGACGACGGGTGGTACTCGAAGCGCTCGCCCGGCTTCCAGTTGAGCCGCCAGGCCGCGAAGCGCGCGAGCCGCTTCTCGCGGTCCAGGAAGTCACTCGGCACGAACGGCGCCTGCGGGAAGCCGGCGGTGTGCGTGAAGAGCTGCTCGACGGTGACCGCGTCCTTGCCGTTCGCACCGAACTCGGGCACGAGCTCCGCCACGCGCGCGCGGATGTCGAGCGCGCCTTCCTGGATCAGGAGCCACGCCGCGGCCGAGGTGATGGCCTTGGTCGACGAGAACACGCAGTAGAGGGTGTCGTTGCTCGCCTGCGTCTCCGCACCGCCGTGCGGCACGCGGCCGAACGTCTTCATGGCCGCGATCTTGCCGTTGCGCGCGATCGCGATCTGGGCCGAGGGCAGGACGCCCTCGCGGACCTCCTTCTCGGCGCGCTCGAGCAGCGCTTCGACGAGCTTCGCATCGAGTCCGACGGATTCCGGTGTAGGAGCGACGTGTCTTGGGTCGATCATTTTCCCAGCATATCACCCCTCGCCGCGCTTGATCTGGAAGGAGAGGCCCGCGCGTTCGACACCGCCCTCGGCTCGCTCGAGCGCGGCCGCCCCGAAGCGCGCGCGGATCGCGTCGAGGGCCGCGTTCAAGCGCGTGCGCCGTTCGCGTCCCTCCGCCGACGTGTCGAGCAGCGAGAGCTGCTCCGGCCCGATCGGCTCGAGAAGTGAAGCGCCGAGACCCACCAGTCGCACCGGCTCTTCCAGCGCCGCGCGCGCGAGCAGCGCGCAGCCTGCGGCGGCGAGCTCGGCTCCGTCATCGGAAGGCGCGTCGAGCGTGCACGAGCGCGACAGCATGGGAAAGCGCCCTCCCCCGAGCGGCCGCGCGAGCTTCAGCTTCAGGTGCACGCCGCGCGCGCGCAGGCCGTCGTTGCGCAGCCGCCGGGCCACCGCCTCCGCGTGCGCGCGGATCGCGCGCTCGAGCGTGACGACCGAGGCCACGTCGGACTCGAAGGTGTTCTCCTCGGAGTAGGACTTCGCCTCGCGGTACGGCTCGACCTCGCGTGCGTCCTCGCCGCGCGCGAGCCGCGCGGCCTGCGGGCCGAAGCTGCCGAGCAGCGCGAGAAGCTCGGCGTCCGAGCGGCCCGCGAGATCGCCGATCGTGAGGATGCCCACGCGCTCGAGCCGCGCGCGCGTGACCGGCCCGACGCCCCAGATGCGCCCCACCGGAAGCGGCGCCAGGAACAGGCGCGACTCGCCGGGGCGCACGATCAGCATCCCGTCGGGCTTGGCCAGGTCGCTCGCGATCTTCGCCACCAGCTTCACCGGCGCGAGCCCCACGGAAACGGCGAGCCCGGTCTCTGCGCGCACCTCCTGTCGCAGGCGCGCAGCGGTGCGCTCGGGCGGGCCGAAGAGCGCTTCGGTGCCGGTCAGGTCCAGGAACGCCTCGTCGACGGAGATCGCCTCGACCGACGGCGTGAAGCGCTCGAACACCGCGAAGATGCGCTTGCTCTCGCGCCGGTACACAAACATGCGTCCGCGCACGAAGATCGCCTGCGGACACAGCTTGCGCGCCTGCGCCGAGGGCATGGCGGAGTGGATGCCGAACGCGCGCGCCTCGTAGCTGGCGGCCGCCACCACGCCCCGCGAGCTCGAGCCGCCCACCACGACCGGCTTTCCGCGCAGGCCCGGGTCGTCGCGCTGCTCGATGGCGGCGAAGAACGCGTCCATGTCCGCGTGCAATATCGCGCGCGTGGGGGGCTGCTTCTCCACGCGCGCCAGCTTGGCCCCGCGGCGCGCCGGCACGCAAGCGCGGTTGCGCAGCGGCCGATACGACGGACGATGTCGAGCTCGCGAACCGACGACTCCGCACCCGCAGACACCGCGGCGCTGGTGGCGGGCGTGGCGCACGAGATCAACAACCCGATCACCTACGTGCTCGCGAACCTCGCCGAGCTCGAGCGCTCGTGCGGGGCGCTCGGCGACACGCTCTCCGGCTACCGGCGGGCGCTGCGCGAGCACGCGGGCGAGAACGCCGAGGCGCGCATCTGCGACATCGAGTCCAAGCTCGAGCAGAGCGGCGGGCTCGAGCTCGCGTCCGAGCTGCTCGCCGACGCGACCGAGGGCGCGCAGCGGATCCGCGACCTGGTGCGCGACCTGCTCTCGCTGTCGCGCAGCGGCGAGCGCGGCAGCGCGCGCCTCGCGATCGGGGACGTGCTCGAGCAGACCTTGCGCCTGGTCGCGCGCTCGCTCGCCGCGCGCGCCGAGCTGGTGCGCGACTTCCGCGCCACGCGCGAGATCGAGGGCGACCGCACGCGCCTGGGCCAGGTCCTGCTCAACCTGCTGCAGAACGCGATCGACGCCTGCGCGTCGGTGCCGGAGCGCGCGCACTGCATCACCGTGCGCACGCGCGACACCTCCGCCGGCGTGCGGATCGAGGTCGAGGACACCGGTCCCGGCGTCTCCGAGGAGCTCGCCGCCCGCATCTTCGCGCCGTTCTTCACCACCCGCTCGCACACCTCGGGCACGGGGCTCGGCCTGTACATCAGCCGGCGCATCGTCGCCGAGCACGGCGGCACGCTGGAGCTGGTGCAGACGCCCGGGAACGGCGCCGTCTTCCGCGTCGAGCTGCCCGGTCTGGTCTAGCTGGATCGCGAAGCTCCGCTGAACCCCGATAGAGATTCCATCGCCGCCAGCAGCGCCCCGTCGACTCGGCTGCCGAGACGGTGATCCACGATCGCGTCCACGAGCTGCCAGAGCGCGCCGTACAACGGAATCCGCCAGGCGAGCTCGTCGGCGAGCACCCCGCTCGGGTCGTAGCCCCGAAGCAGCAGCGAGAGCGACGCCGCGTCTGCGCGATGCGCGAACCGCGCGACGTCCCACACCGGGTCGCCGACCACGGCATCGCCCCAATCGATGATGCCCGTCAGCCGGCCGTCGTCGACGAAAACGTGTCCCACCTTCAGGTCGCCATGGCAGAGCGACCCGACCTCGACCGCGGCGGCGAGCGCCTCTCCGCGGGCTTCGACCGCGTCTGCGACGGCATCGGCGGCCGCAGCCGCGACCGCGTGGCTGCCCCGGAGAGCGCGGACCTGAGCGACGACGCCCTCCAGAAAGCCCCGCCACGAGTCGTTCGGGAGCGAGAAGCGTCCCGTGTCGTCCCACGAGGCGTCCGACAAGCAGCCAAACCCCGGCACCCTGACGTCGTGCAGCTCGCGAATGCGCGCGCCGACTTCGCGCAGCGCGGGATGCGGCCCCGCGAGTGGCACGCCGTCGACGACGTTCATGACGAAGGCGCTCATGCCCACCCCATTGCCCAGGCGCCCGAATCCGAGCACGGAGGGAACGGGACAGCGAGCGACCCCTGCCTGACGACCCGCCCACACTTCCCCGCGTAGCGCATCGTGCAGCCGCGATGCCTTGACCACGAGCCGACGCCCGCCAGCCTCCACCTCGAAGACCGCGTTGGTCGCGAAGGCGCGCAGCCGCCGAACGGCCGTGGTGTCGCAGCCGAGCTGCGCGCTGACGAACGCCGCAACCGCAGCGTCGCACTCGTCGTCAGTCACGTCAGAGCCAGCAGCCGTCACGATTCAGTGGTGCTCACGATGTTCGGCCGTGCCGTCTACACCCACCTCGCGCGGAGCACGGTGTTCTCGCACGAGAGGTTCTCAAACACCTGACGAGCCGAGCGGGTGAGCCCGTCGTCCAACTCGAGCCTCGGTGGACCGAGCTCGTTCTCGATTGCATGCTTCGATCGCGAGCCGACGGTCCGGCAGCCCCCGCGCTTGATTGGACACCCGCTCGTGGTCCAGGCGAACTCGAATCCCTTTCCTTCCCTTCGCAGAGCGACTCTACCCCTCCCCCGAGCCTGGCGACAACGGACACACGAAGGTGACGCGGGCACGAATGAGTTTCCAGGCCGCGAGAGCCCGCTGCTCTCGCATCTCCGCGGGACGGAGAGCGAGCCCCGATCGGTGTTGGGTGCACAGTCCTCGACTCGCGCCAGCATTCGAAACCAAGCCAGAGCGCCGCGAAGAGACCGACGCGATCGCGAACTCTCCGACGGTGTCTACCAACGCTGCCGGACGGACGATCTCTGTCACTTGACGCCACCGGGCCTGATAGGTGTTAGGCGCCGCGCCGCGCCACGGAAAGTGCCGGAGGCGGTTGGATAGAGCGGAGATGGCTTCCGACCAGACAGCGATTCGGTCAAGCGCCGACATAGCGGGCGATCACGTCCACGCAGCGCCGAAGCCGCGCCGGTGGAGCGGGGTTCCTCCAACCGAGCACTTCGAGCGCGAAGTCGATGGCAAACGCAGGCACCCAGCCGGCGTCGGCTGCGTCGGGATCGGCGACCCGCGCATACCCGAGGCGCAGCAGATCCGAGCGCTCATGCAGGCCGTAGCCAGCGACCACCTCCCAGTGGGCGAGGTCGAACGCCGGCGACGCTGGGCCGGCGAACTCCCAGTCGATGACGGCGACGATTGCCCCTCCGTCGTCGTCGATCAAGAGGTGCTTGGGCAGCCAGTCGCCGTGGGCGAGCGAGAGTCTGGGCGCTGGACGGGTCGTCACCTCGTCGCGGAGGAGCTCGGCACCGCGCTCGACGACCGCGGCCGCCGCGGGACCAAGCGCCTGGTCCGCGACACGCACCACGCGGGCGACGAAGCGCTCGTCGGGCGGCTCGAGCTCATGCCGCATGCCCCGGTCGGGGACGACGCTGTGCAGCCGTGCCAGGAGCTCGCCGCCGTCCATGACCAACCGCTCGAGATCCGACGCCGGCAGCTCACCCGCGAGCTCGTCGAGCGAGCGGCCCGGCACGAGTCGCAAGATCGAGAACGACAGCAGCTCGCCGTCGTGATCTACCTGCTCGACGCCGAGCACGTCCGGTGTGGGCACGCCGACACCACGCGCCTGCGCCATGGCGTGCTCCTCGTCGGTGAACCACGGCACCGGCCGACGCGCGATCCGGACGACCACGGGCACGTGGTTGGGCACCTCGACGCGGTAGGTCTCGTGCAGGCCGCCACCGGTGAGGCGAACGAGCCGCTCGACCTCGCTGCCGCAGACGGACCGCACCACCAAGTCGATGACCGGACGGGGCGTCGTCTTTGTGGCCGAATCTGCTGGATGCTGCTCTTGGACGCTGACCATGTCCTGAAGCCGCCTAACGTTCGAGTCGAGCGGCCTCTTGGGATGGTTTCGTTCCATTTTCCGCCGCCGAGCTTCGTGACTATTCTCTGCGCTCTAATTCGTCGCGTGTCGGTTCCTGGAAGAACGCAATCCAGGGTTTCATCATCTCTTCGGAGATATGGAAAGCCGTTGGCGAAGGTTGCGAATTTCTTCGCGCCAACCGCCGAAGCAGTTCATCCCCCGACACATCGAGGAAATGGACTTCGCTACTCGCCCCGAGCAGCTTCGCTCGCGAGCGATAGTCTTCTCGTTCTTCCCGTGCCCAAAAGCCAAAGTCGAGTATCACATTGGTTCCCAGCACGAGCGCCCGACTGGCCAACTCCCAAAGCAGGGCTTCAATGACACCATGCCGGGCGTCATGCTCTGGCGCTTCTGCATCTTGCCCGAAGAGACGCAACTGCCATTCATCGGGCGTGAGTCGAAGCGCCGAGCGCTCATGTTCAAGCTTTCGCGCCAGCGTTGTCTTCCCTGAACAAGGAAGTCCGACCATCAGGTGGAGAGTCGCCACGTTATTGCTCCAAGCGTGCACGCATAGGCCGGCTAACGGATTGGCGTTCAGCTGCGCGGCACCCGCCGCCGACGACAGCTCACGCCCGAAAATGGTGTTGCTCCGAAGCTACCACGCACCGCCACCGCCCGGAACTGCGCCGCGTCTGCTGCAAGCGCCGTGTTAGGCGGCGCGTGTACGCCGATTGGCGTCCTGCTTCAACCAGTGGCGGATGCCCCTCCCTGCGAGAGGTTCATCCGCGAACCTCGGGATCACGTGCATGTGGGTGTGAAGGACTTCTTGGCCTGCTGGTGCGCCACAGTTCCAGCCGATGTTGTACCCGTCTGGACCGAACTCCCGATCGATCGTCGTCTTCACTCTGCCGAGGAGCTCGAACGTGGCGGCCCACTCTTCGCGCGACAACTCGAACACGTCCCGCCGGTGCGCACGCGGAACGATGATCCCCGACCCTGCAAGAACGGGATCGTGGCTTCTCAAGAACAGACACAAATCGTTCGAGTCCTCGACCCGCTGCTCGTCTAGCTCGGGCGCACAGAACGGGCAAACCGTCGACATAGCTCGCTCTCCGGCCGCATAACGGATGGGCGCTCAGAGCCTGAGCAGGAATTGACCGCGCGACCTTCGCGCAGCCAACCTGCGACTCGAGCTTACTCCGATCGTTATCGAAGAAGGTCGACTCGCTGGTTGGGGATGGAGCTTTGCGGTCCGGACAGTCGTCCCAGTCGTACATCCGAGCAGAAGCAGGACGACTGAGATCGACGAGCGCGCGCGTTTCCTCAAGGAGGCTGCCTCCCACTCGGTTGGTGTCTGGCTAACGCTTGAGTTGAGCGGCCCAGCATGGCGGCGGGTTGTTTGCGCATGCAAAAAACATGACGCCACGTTGGGTCCGCTCGAACGAATTGTTAGGCGGCACCCCTACACTCAGAACCAATAATCCGCAACACATCGCCCATCTCGTGGCAGGTGCTCGAATTCGTGGAGGCCGTCGACGCGATCGATGGGAATCTTCGCCACATCCTCCGGTTCTGCGAGACGCAGGTTGACCGCGATGCGACGCCGACCCTTTGGGCCAAGTTCCAGTTCTCGCCAATATGCGACACAGCCACATGTGGAGCAGAAATGAAAAGCTGTCCTTCGCGGTATGTAGGTCTGGGTTGGGCCGGAGACACTGATGCCCTCGCCTTCAAAGTCATACGCCCAAAGTACGCCGTATCGGCGACATATGGTGCAATTGCACGCCTCGGCCCACTCAGGCGTCCCTTCGAAGCGCCAGTGAATTGCACCGCAATGGCAGGAACCTTGAATTATTTCTAGCCTCCGTTTCGATTCGTCGCGCTCAATAGGTCAGTGGATCACGCGGAGGTCTACGCAGTGCCGCCTAACGGATCGGGCTTCAGCTGCACCAGCCAGCGCTGACCGACTTCGCCGAAGCCACAAGAGGTTGACGCCAGAAGGCTACCAAAGCCCGGAACGCCCACCTGGCTGGTGGCAGCTGCAAGCCCTTGATCCTCATCCAGGCCCTCCTCCTGCACCCACTCGACCCCGAGTAGGCTGGAGGTCGGTCACTACACGCGCACTTCCGCGCAGGAGGAGGACCCATGCGATTCTACACCGGACAGCATCAGCACTACTCACGCCGCCACCATGTACGTCTGCATCCTCGATGCTGCGGGCCACGTGCTCGTTCACCGCAACGTGAAGTCGAACCCCGAGGCGTCGAAACCAAGCCAGAGCGCCGCGAGGAGAACGATGCGATCGCGAACTCACCGACGGCGCGTCACCGCGCGGCCGGACGGACGATCTCCATCACTTGACGCCAGCGGGCCTGATAGGTGTTCGGCCGGCCAGAACCGACTTGCGCGTCATGTGTCACGATCACCGCTGGAGGGCCTTCAGGAATCGTTCCGAGTCCGAGACCCAGCCCAGCAACACCTCCGCGCTGAGGAGCGATGCGTCGTGATTGCTCCGCGGCAATCCGTACCCAATTGGCTCGCTCATGCAGTCGGCCAACAGGACAGGCAGGTAGTCCCTGAACATCGCATCCCGAACGGTCGAATCCACGCAGATACTGGTGGTGCAGCCCGTGATGATCAGATGCGTTACCCCCAACTGCTTGAGGCGCGCATCCAGATCGGTCTCAAAGAAGCCGCTGAACCGGGTCTTGTAGATGACGTCGTCGCCTGCCTGCGGCTCGAGTTCAGGAACGATGTCCGTGTTCCAAGTGTCGCGGATCAGGATTCGACTCTCCGTGCCATCGGGAGCCGTGACCCGCTGTCCGACGCCGAGCCGCAGGTGCCGCACGCGGTTCACAGACTTGGGCGCGCCTAAGTCGGAGAGGTCGGGCTTGTACCCCATCTTGAGATAAATGACCTTCATGCCGGTCTTGCGGGCCGCGGCCAAGATCTTGGCAGTGGGGCCGACAACGCTCTGAATGCCGGAGATGTCGATCCCGGCGCGGTCGAACATGCCGCCCTTGGAACCGAAGTCGTTCTGCATATCGACAACGATCACCGCCGTCTTCGCGGGGTCGAACGCGATCGCTTCGGGCTTGGCATCGAGGTTCATGAGCCGGCCTTTCGCCTCATCGGGTCGGCCTGTGTTCGCTGTGACCTCCCGTGCGGCGTTGGCTTCGGGTGTCAGGCCGACAACTTCACTGCCGCAGGTCGCTAACAGCAGGCCGACGGGGCTCACAGAGACTAACCAACCTGAACGCATCAACATTCCTCCTCTCCGGCGCGGCCGAACGCTCAGCATCAGCGGCGGCGCGAAACGCCGTCCGCTGCATGCTGTTGTTGGGCGGCCATTGCATCGCCGTTGGCAAATACCGCGAAAACAAACGGCTGTGATTCCAGGAACACTGCGAGATCGCGCAATGTCATACCAAGCTCCGCGAGGCGCTCCTCGTCAACGAACAGCTGGCAATTCTCCGGCTCGAAGGACGTGATGAGCCGCTTCGCCTGTGGATCGAACTTGTTCTGCAACAGGTCGACGATGTCCGGCGCGAGATGGCGGCGATCCGATGATGGTGGTTCCGACGGCATGCCATGATCGGCGGTCACCGCGAGGAGATAGTCGTCCCCTACCCGTGCCTCCAGCGCGCTCAGCAGACGCTTCAACTGGAGATCCATTGCCCCGAGCGTGACGCGGAGTTCCTGGGAATCGGGGCCGTACTTGTGGCCCACAAAATCTGCGCCTTTGTAGTTCAGGAGAATCAGATCTGGGACGCTGTCGACGCCCACGGGTTCGCGGGAGATCATCGTGGACATGGCGTCTGCTTCGAATGCCGGAAACAGTGCGGAGTATCGCACAGCGGTGGGCGTGTCGATTCGATGGCCCATCCACTCGGTGCTCACTGCCCACATGCTGCTGGCATTTCGCTCCGTCAGATACTCCGGCAGCCGAAAACACCTGGTGTTCGTCTTCCAGCGGCCGTCGTCCTGATCGTAGCTGGCGAGCACGACGGTGGCGCCGTTCAACTGGCACGCCCCGTGCCCCGCGAGCGGCGTGGCCGCCCGGTCGATGCTTCCCTGCACCAGTATGACTGCCCGCCCCGCCGTCGCGAGCTGCCAGACGTCTGCCAGTGTCAATGCCATCAGGTCTTGCGGTACCGCACCCGCGAACAGGTCCTGGCGCCGCCCGTTCCTGAAGTCGTACACGCTGACGCCGGTGATTCCGTGCACGGCAGGATCGGCTCCGGTCGCGATGGTCGAGTGCCCTACGGCAGTGTTCGACGGCAGGACGTTGACCTCTGCATTGGCGAACCAGGCACTTCGCTGGCGCAGGGCGGTGAGCGTGGGCATCAGCGCGGCGTAGCGGTCGAAGTAGTCCCGGCGCATCCCATCCAGGACGAGCAGCATGACCGCTCGCGGTCTGACGAAACCATCCCGGAGGACCGGCAGCACTCGACCGGTCGCCGTGGGGGGCATCAGCACGCCGAGTGCAGCCGCGAGAGTTGGGGCGACGTCCTGTTGTGTGGCTGCCCCCGGATACACGCCGCTCTTCACCGCAGGGCCCGCGAACATCAGCGGAATCGCAATGTCATAGGGCCACGGTGAGCCGTGCATGTACGTGTAGTTAGGGTCAGGTCGAGTAATGAAGTCTCCCTCACGTGGCACGACCAGGAGCTGACCGGTTCGTCCGGGGAAATAGGCCCGGGCCCACATCTCGAGAAAGCGCTGTCGCGCCGGTGGCGTCGCAGTATCGACCGGCGCCGTGCGTAAGCCCGAAGGCGCGCAGCTAGCCAGAACCAACGCTAGGATGAGCACAACGGGGCCGCGAGAGCCAAGTAACTGCAAACAGCGGACAGGGGTGCCCTGCGTACTCATGGCTACTCGAGCCTCCAGAAGTTGTTTGCCACAGTGCGGCGGACCGCCCAACGCCAACGTTCAGCTGCGGAGCGGACCTCACGGAGCTTCGGACGCCACACGGAACGCTGACCCGCTTCGTCAGCTGCAACGACTCGTTAGGCGGCGTTCACGGCAGCGAGCGTGGAATGCTCCTTAGAAGACGTCCAGGTCGCGCCCCGTCACGACCTTTCCGCCGTACGCCCGCCGGACCTCCTCAAGTAACGCCTCCGCCGGGTTCGGCCCGCCCACCCCGCCGGGGTTCGCGCGGTGGTAGAGGATTAACAGGCCGGGCCGTGCCAGCGTCGCGATCTCCGCCAGCTCGCGCGACGAGGTGTGGTGCTTCCGGCGGTACTCCTGGTACGGCGACGCGACGGCGTCATAGGTCAGCATGCTGTAGGCCTCGTGGATCAGCACGTCGCAGCCGTCGCAGTGCTCGATGACGCTCTGACTGGGGGCGGCATCGCCCGAGATCACGATCGTGCGGTCCGGCGTCTCGAAGCGGTAGCCGAACGCCTGCGGCACGTCGCCGTGCCTCACGAGGAACGCCTTCACCGTCACGTTCTCGTCCTTGTAGACGACGCCGGGCTTGACCTCGTGGGCGCGGACTTCGTACCCGCGCGCCTGCTCGGGTACCCCCAGGAGGGCCTTGTCCCTGCGTCGGATCCGGATGTCCTCCCGGTAGGCCTGCAGGATGTGCTCCGTCATGTGCTTGAGCCCAGCGGGGCCGTAGACCTCGAGGGGCCGCGTCCGGCCCACTGCCCACGGCGTGAGGATGAGGTCGGGATAGCCGGCGGTGTGGTCCGAATGTAGGTGCGTGAGGAAGGCCACTCTGAGCTTGACGACCGCCAGGGCGCTCACGCCCTTCTGCTGGGCGGCGGAGGCGCGGCGCACCACCCCCGGCCCGAAGTCGACGAGGTAGGGGGTGCCGTTGACAACGATCGCGGTGGCGGGACCCGAGCGCTCCGGGTCCGGGCTCGGCGTCCCCGTCCCGAGCAAGACGATCTGCGTCGTCGTGGCCTGCAGCCTGTCCGCGGGCTGCTGGAGCGCCGTCGACGGTGCGAGCAATGACGCCAGAACGGCGAGAGTAGCCCCGACCGTCTGACGACGTGTCCGCTGCGCTAGCATCGCCCCTCCTTCCGCATCGTTGAGCGTCTCAGGGCAGCAGCTGAGCCGTCTAACGGATGGTCGCTAAGCTGCGGCCGCGCGTGATCCTACCACGCTACGGGGCGAGCACGGTCACTCGCATGGCTGAAGCCCGCGGCCGTCAGCTTCAGCGGCGTGTTAGACGGAACCCGGCTTACCTCGCACAAGAAACACGAAGACGAGAACGTGAATGACAAGCATGCCCGGCACGATGAAGGCGGGGCCGAACCACGCGGCGCCAAGCTGTGACGCGACCTGCAGGCGAACCCCGCGGCTGAGATTGAGAAGCAAGTCAGCGAGCCCCACGAGATTGAACAGCCAGACGGCGGGAATCGCGAGCCGCCAGCCCGCTCGAAGCGAGATGAGCGCGAGCCAGGCGAGAACCGTTGTGACCGTGTCCCCGATGGCGGTGGGGCGAGCGAAGGCTTCCGAAAGCCCCGGCTCCACGACGCCCGGGACCAGAAGGGTGACGCCGACGAACCGAAACGTCTGCGGGAAAACAAGGATGGAGAGCGCCGTGGCACGCGGCTTCGTCTGAAGCCAGGGCCGGATGTACCAGAACCCGAGTGCCGTGTACGCAAGAAGGCTAAGAGTGAATTGGAGCGCGAGGAGTTGCGGTGCTTCCATCCATCGGACCTCGGTGCGTGGCTCTTCGATCAGGTGCCGTCTAACGTATGGGCGATAAGCTGCGGTCGCCGATCGCCGTTGAGGCCGCAGCGTACCACGCAGCCGGAGTCGTGAGGCGACAGAAGGCGTGACGGAAGCGAGAAGGCGACCGGCAGCTTCATCGCCTTGTTGAACATGGCCGGGATGGTGTGCAGTTCCCGGCGCGCGGGCGCAGCGGTCCCCTTACGGGCGAATGATCGATCACCGCGACGGGACCGCAGCCAGTGGCGGGGCCCGTGCGGATCCGCCGAGGATGATGCGCACGAAGACCAGGCGCTGCCCGCAGACGGGGCAGGATCGCTCCGGCTGGACTCGGGAGTCGCTGGCGCGCAGGGGCGCGCGAACGCGCGACGAGCGGAGCGTGACTCCTTGCGGGCCGAGTGAGTCTCGGACTTCTGCGAGCCATGCGGCGTTTCCGCGAGCGTACAGACCCCAGTACCGAATCAGGTGTTTGCCCGGTTCGGGGATGTGCCAGACGACGCGCTGGATGAAGTGCTCGACCGGGAGCCGCATTTCCTTGGAGCCCCCATCGCGATGGTCGGTGTACCGGAAGCGCACCCCGTCGGCGTCCAGACCGAGCAGGCGAGAGTTGGCGATGGGACCGCCGCGCAGGTAGCGGCCGAGGTAGATCGCGACGCCCAGCGCATGCGCGTAGCGTTCGGAGACGTGGACGTTCCAGGGCTGACGTTCCAGACGGCGCAGCAGGTTGGCCAGCTTCGTGTCCGAGAACTCGGCGGGCAGCACGAGGGCTTGTTGCGCGAGAGCCTCGCGGATCGCGGCGACAAACTTGCCCCGGAACAGGGAGCGGACGACGCGGAAGGGCAAGAGGAATCCGTTGCGAACGGCTTTGAAGGCCTGGCCGTGCCAGCCTCCACCCGTCACCAGCGCGTGGATGTGCGGGTGGAAGCTCAGGGTGCGGCCCCAGGTGTGCAGCGCCGCGAGCACGCCGGGGCGGGCGCCGAGGTACTTCGGATCCCCGAGGAGCTCGAGCAGGGTCTCGCGGGCGGCGCGGAACAGCAGATCATTCATCCGCGCGCGGTTCCGGTGCCACAGCGGTTCGAGCGGGTGCGGGACGGTGAAGATGACGTGGTAGTGGTCACAAGGGAGCAGCTGCTGCGCGCGCGCCTCAACCCAGGGCTCGATGCGCGCGTGGGAGCACTGCGGACACGCGCGATGGCGGCAGGAGTTGTAGAAGATGCGCGCGGTGTGTCCGTCGGGGCAGGCGCGAAGGTGTCGGCCGCAGGCGGCGCTCCGACACTGCTGGATGTCGCGCGCCGCTCGGGTGACGTGCCGGGGGAGGCGACGCGTTCTTGCGTAGGCGTCGAAGCCGCGCCGGAAGACCTGCTGGAGCGTGGCGCGCAATCGCGCTCTCCACGGGACCGAGCAGGGATGAGTGCGGTGCCAAAAACTAGCCGACCGGAGTCAGGAGATCCCGCGCGAAGCGCGGTGTGTTCAACGGATCGGGCTTCAGCTGCGAGTGCCCGGCCCGCGTTGTTGATTGACCCTGAGAGGATGATGCCAGACGCCCCAGGCGTCGGATAGACCCGCGCGGGCGCTCGGCAGCTGCAAGCCCTTGTTGGGCGGCGAGCTGGCAACGGCATACAGCGTAGGTACAATGCACCTGTGCTTCGCTTCGAGTGGGACGAGACGAAGAACGCCGAGAACAAGCGCAAGCACCGCGTCTCGTTCGAAGAGGCGCAGACGGTGTTTTACGATGAACGCGCGGTGCTGATCGCGGACGACGATGAGGAAGACGAAGAGCGGTTTCTCTTGCTCGGACTGAGCGCCACGCTCCGAGTAATCGTGGTTTGCCACTGCTACCGAGCGCGGGACGAAGTGATCCGGCTGATCTCCGCACGAAGGGCGAACCGCACGGAGCGACGCGACTACGAAACGAGGTGGAGACGATGAGAAAGAGCTACGACTTTTCGAAAGGGAAGAAGAACCCCTATGCGCGCCGGCTGAAGAAGCAGATCACGATCCGCCTCGACGAGGACACGCTCCAGTACTTCAAGCGTCTCGCGGAAGAAGCAGAAGTTCCGTACCAGACGCTCATCAACCTCTTCCTACGGGACTGCGCGCGCGGCAAGAAGCGCCTCTCGATGCGGTGGGAGGCTGCGTAGCGTCCCCTCTTCTCGCCGCCCAACGCTCCGGTTCAGCGGCGGCGCGTAGCGCCGTCCGCTGCAACCGGTTGTTGGACGGCGGTCTGCACGACTGCACCCCTGCCGTCGGCTCGCATCTTCAGCAAGCATCGCCCTACCGGCCGGCAGGCACCTCCGCAGCGGGTTTGAAGTCGAACTTGCCCTTGCCCTCCTGGTAGAACACGCAATCGCTTCCGGCGCGGCAGCCACTCACGTGCGTCCAGTTGGCGGGCATCATCACGATCGACCCTGGGCCGAAGTCCCTGGCGGATGCCGCGTCCGCCCCGGTGTACCAGACGCCGCTGATGATCACGTTCTTGAGTTCGCTGCTGTGCGTGTGCAGCGGGTTGTCAGTTCCCGCCGGAACCTTGCGCATCTGCGTGTACTCCCCGGTCTTGGGATCCCCGGACAACACCGCGAACTGCATGCCCCTCCTCTCGGGGAGCTCGGTCCACTTAAGATCCGTGAGCGAGACCATCAGCGGTGCCTTCGCGCCCTCCGTCGACGCCCCCTCATCGGCGAAGACCGGGGTCCAAAGACACACCGCAGCCAGCGTTACGAAGGTTCGGTTCATTGCAGACCTCCTTGGATGGAGAAGCTCTCTCATGCCCGTCCAACGGATCGGCGCTCAGCTGCAAGCTCCGCTGACCGCGATGGTACACCACGGAACTACGCCGCCAGATTGCAAGAGCCGCTGGCGAGCGAAGCGAGCCCAAGCGGCGATGCCACAAAACTCTACTGGCGCTCGTCAGCTTCAGTGATGGGATGGACTCCCCCCGCGACTCGCACG
>JBBDXF010000030.1:0-1556 GCA_040902485.1 Myxococcota bacterium
CAGAAGCGGCTGCACGACCTGGTGAACGCCCGGCACCCGCGCGGCGACGCGCGTTCCGGGCCGGTGAGTCCTGGCTCGGGCAGCGACGACCATGGCTCGGCACCCGAGAACCGTGGCTCGGCACCCTCGGATGGGATAGTCTCGCGCACGTCGTAGGGGGTGCGACGATCGAAGCGATGCCAATCGACTCGACGGGTGCGAGCTCGAGCCGCGAAGAGGCCGGCGCCGGTCGGCACTCGTGCGCGGTCAAGCTCCCGGCCTTCGAGGGTCCGCTCGACCTCTTGCTGCACCTGATCCGCGCGAACGAAGTCGACATCGCCGACATCCCGATCGCGACGATCTCCGAGCAGTACCTAGCCTACCTCGAGCTGATGCGCGCGCTCGACATCGACGTGGCCGCCGACTACCTGCTGATGGCCGCGACGCTCGCGCACATCAAGTCGCGCATGCTGCTGCCGCCCGACCCGGACATCCTCGGTGACGACGAGGGCCTGGACCCGCGCGCCGAGCTCGCGCGCCGCCTGGCCGAGTACGCGGTGTTCAAGCACGCGGCGGAGACGCTCGCGCAGAGGCCCCTCTTGAACCGCGACGTGTTCGCCGCGCAGATCGACCTGACGGAGCTGCCCGAGAAAGAGGGCGTGCTGACCGTCAGCCTGTTCGGCCTGCTCGAGGCCATGCAGGGCGTGCTCGCGCGCATTCCGCCCGCGCAGGTGCGCCACACGGTCTCGCGCTCCCGCATCACGCTGCAGCAGGCGATGATCGAGATCATGGATCGCCTGCGCAGCGCCGACGGCGCGACCGTGCTGTTCACGGATCTCTTCGCGATCGACGCCGAGACCACGCGCGAGCGCATCGTGCTCACGTTCCTCTCGATCCTCGAGCTCGCGAAGATCCAGGCGCTCTTGATCTTCCAGAACGCGAGCGCCGACGGACGGCCCGACGGCCCGATCCGCGTGCGGCTCGCGGTCGAGTCCGTGCCGGACGACGCGGCGATCGAGGCGGCGGCCGTCGAGGCCGAGGCGGAGTTCACCACCGGGCCCGAGCTCGACGAGCCGGTACCGGAACCGGACCCAGAGCCCGAACCAGACGAGGACGACGATGTCGGCTGAGGCCATCGATCTGATCGCGCTCGAAGCGCTGATCTTCGCGTCGGACGGACCGTGCTCTGCGGCCTCGATCCGGCGCGCGTTTCCGGATCTCGCGCCAGGCGCGATCACGCCCGCCGTGGCCGAGATCAACGCGCGGCTGCTCGACACCGGCCGGCCGTACGAGATCGCCGAGGTCGCCGCAGGCTGGCAGTTCCGGACCCGGCCCGAGCACGCGCCCGTGATCCTCGCCGCCAAGCCCGAGCGCAAGGTGCGGCTGTCGCGCGCGTCGCTCGAGACGCTCGCGCTGGTCGCGTACCGCCAGCCGCTCTCGCGCGCCGAGATCGAGGACCTGCGCGGCGTCGACTGCGGCGCGGTGATGAAGAGCCTGCTGGAGCGCGACTTCGTGCGCATCGTCGGGCGGCGCGTCGGTCAGGCGCGCGATATAGTCGAGGTCCGCATAGCCTTCCT
>JBBDXF010000030.1:1566-22458 GCA_040902485.1 Myxococcota bacterium
GTCGGCCGGCGCGACGCGCCGGGACGGCCCGCGCTGTTCGGCACCACCAGCGCGTTCCTCGAGACCTTCGGCCTGCGCGCGCTCTCCGACCTGCCGCCGCTGCGCGAGGTCGAATCGCTGATCGCCGCGCCGATCGCGGAGGGCGACGCCGAAGCGAGTGCGCTCGAGCCGCCCGCGGAGGACGTGACCGACGACGCGGAGGCGGCCGACGAGACCGGCGCCGAGACGCCTCGCGAGGCCGCGGAGTCCGCGTTCGACGAAGCGATCCGCTTTCACTAGCGCGCAGGTCGGCGGCCAAGTCCGCGCCCCTCCAAGGGCCCCGCGAGTAACCTGAAATATCCAACATTTACGGGGACTTATACCCCTGATTTCGAGTATGATCGGAACGTGAGAACGACCCTCCCGTCGCTCTGCGTTGCCGGTTTCCTGGCGCTCGCCGCCTGGCCCGCGGCCGCCGACTCGACACTTTCCGGTGTCTGCCCGGACGGCAGCTTCTTCGTGGTGCAGAGCCGGAGCTCCGTGCCCTGCGCGAATCCGCGTTTCGCGGACGCGGCCGATCTTCCCCCGCTGCGCCCGCACCTGCTGCCGCGTCCGTACACCTGGTACGTCGACCAGGAGACGCGCAACCCGAACAACCCGTACAACCTGGTCGAGGCCGCGGAGAAGATCCGCGCCGCGCGACTCGGGCCGAAGCCGGGCAGCGAGTCCGCGCAGACCGCGCCCGAGCCGCCGCCCGCCCGCAACGCCACCGTGTCGAAGCTGCCGACCACGCCGGAGCCGCCGGCGCCGGGTGCGCCGCTGATCCAGCTCGCCGACGACGAGCTGCGCGACCTGGTCCGCCTGATCGGTCTGCGCCAGTCCGATTCGCCCGCCCAGCTCGCGGTCGCCGATGCGCGCGGCGACGCGCGCCTGCGCATCCAGCTCGCCTACTCCGCCGCGTTCGAGAGCTTCGCGCTGGCGACGCTCGGCCGCGATCCGGCCGCGAACCACGTGATCGTGTTTGCGTCGCTCGCCGAGTCCGACACCGAGTTCCAGCCGAACTTCTTCGCGGTCCAGGGCGGCCGCACGTTCCGCCCCGATCCCACCAGCCCGAGCGAGCTCGGCTTCCTGCTCGGCGAGCCGGGCAAGCTCCCCGCCGGCGAGCTCGCGGTCGGCTACCTGGTCGTGCCCTCGACCTTCGACCCGCACGCCGCCATGGAGCTGTTCTGGAACGACCGCAGCATCGAGACCGTGCTGGCGCCCGAGGCCGGCGGCGTCGCTCCCTCGCGCTGAACGCGCGCTGCTGAACACCCGTTCGGCCTCCGCGTCCACTACGATGGCGCTCGAGCGACCGTCGCCGCGGAGGAGATCGCGATGTCTGCACTCGAGGGGATGCGCGTCCTCGACATGACGCAGTACGAGGCGGGCACCGCCTGCACGCAGGCGCTGGCCTGGCTCGGCGCGGACGTGGTGAAGATCGAGCGGCCGGGCTTCGGCGATCCCGGGCGCGGGCTGCTGATCGGCGGCGACCACTCCGCGTACTTCTTGAACTGGAACGCGAACAAGCGCAGCGTCGCGCTCGATCTCGAGAAGCCCGAGGGGCGCGCGCTCCTCTTGCGCATGCTCCCGCGCTACGACGTGTTCGTCGAGAACTTCGGGCCGGGCGTGCTCGAGAAGCTCGGGCTCGACTACGAGGCCATGCGCGCGGTGCAGCCCACGATCATCCACGCGCGCATCAAGGGCTTCGGCACGGGCGGCCCGTACGCGGGCTACAAGTGCTACGACATGGTTGCGCAGGCGGCGGCGGGCGCGTTCTCGGTCACGGGCGAGGCCGAGGGCCCGCCGATGTGTCCCGGCCCGACCATGGCGGATTCCGGCACCGGCATGCAGGCCGCGCTCGCGATCACCGCCGCGTACGTGCAGCGCCTGCGCGAGGGCTGCGGCCAGCAGATCGAGATCGCGATGCAGGAGGCGATGACCTTCTACATGCGCACGCGCGTCGCGAACGGGTCCGAGTGGGGCACGCTCGCGGTGCCGCGCTCCGGCAACGGCGCGGGGCCGATGTTGAACCTGTACCCGTGCGCGCCGGGCGGGCCGAACGACTACGTCTACCTGGTCGTGGCGACGCCGCGCATGTGGGAGCAGCTGTGTACGGCGCTCGGCCGGCCCGAGCTCGCGGTCGATCCGCGCTTCAAGGGCTGGATCGTGCGGCACGAGAACGGCGCCGCGCTGTACCAGGAGATCGCCCGGTGGACCCGCGCGCGCACCAAGCACGAGGCGATGCGCATCCTCGCCGAGGCGGGCGTGCCGTGCAGCGCGGTGCTCGACACGCGCGATCTGTTCCAGGATCCGCAGCTCCTGGCGCGCGGCTTCGTGAAGCAGGTGCGGCACGAGGTGCTGGGCGAGGTGCCGATCCTCGGCTCGCCGTTCCGGCTCTCGAAGAGCGAGGTGGAGCTGACGGCGGCGCCGGTGCTCGGCCGTCACACCGACGAGGTGCTGCGCGCCGACCTCGGTCTTTCGGAGGGCGAGCTGCGCCGGCTTCACGAGAGCGGCGTGGTCGCGACCAAGGAGAGCAAGCCGTGGCCAAACTGACTGGCGCGACGATCATCGCGCGCAGCCTCAAGCAACAGGGCGTCGAGCACATGTTCGGCGTGGTCGGCTTCCCGGTCGTGCCGATCGCGATCGCGGCGCAGAAGGAAGGCATCCAGTACAAGGGCTTCCGCAACGAGCAGTCCGCGAGCTACGCAGCCGGGGCGGTCGGCTACCTGACGGGCAGGCCCGGCGCGTGCCTGGCGGTCTCGGGCCCGGGCATGGTGCACGCGATCGCGGGGCTCTCCAACGCCTGGTCGAACTGCTGGCCGATGATCCTGCTCGGCGGGGCGAACGACTCGTACCAGAACGGGCAGGGCGCGTTCCAGGAAGCGCCGCAGATCGAGGCCGCGCGCCCGTTCGTGAAGTACGCCGCGCGGCCGGAGTCGAGCGAGCGCGTGCCGTACTACGTCGAGCAGGCCGTGCGCACCTCGATCTACGGCCGACCCGGAGCGGTGTACCTCGACCTGTCGAACGACGTGATCACCGCGCAGACCGAAGAGGCGCAGGTCGCGTGGAAGCCGCGCAGCGCCGATCCGCCGCGCTCGCTGGCGTATCCGGCGGCGATCTAATCCGCGCTCGAGGCGCTGGGCGGCGCCGAGCGGCCGCTGGTGATCGTCGGCAAGGGCGCGGCCTACGCCCGCGCCGAGCGCGAGGTGCGCGACTTCATCGACAAGACGCGGCTCCCGTTCCTGGCCTCGCCGATGGGCAAGGGCGTGGTGCCCGACGATCACCGGCTGTCCGTGGCGTCCGCGCGCTCGTACGCGCTCCAAAGCGCGGACGTCGTTCTTCTGATCGGCGCCAGGCTCAACTGGATCATGCACTTCGGCCTGCCGCCGCGCTTCGCGCCCGGCGTGCGCGTGATCCAGGTCGACGTCAGCGCCGAGGAGATCGGCAGCAACGTGCCCGCCCACGCCGCGCTGGTCGGCGACGCGAAGGCGATCGTCGGTCAGCTCAATCAGGCCGTCGACAGGACTCGTTGGAGCTACGCGACCGAGACAACGTGGCGGGTCGACCTGGCCTCTGCGATCGAGTCGAACCGCGCCAGCGTCGAGGCGATGCTGAACGACGACACGGTGCCGATGGGCTACTACCGCGTGCTGCGCGAGATCCGCGACCGCATTCCGCGCGACGCGATCATCGCCAGCGAGGGCGCCAACACGATGGACATCGGCCGCACCGTGCTGCCGAACTACGAGCCGCGCCAGCGCCTCGACGCGGGCAGCTTCGGCACCATGGGCGTGGGGCTCGGCTTCGCGATCGCCGCCGCGGCGGTGCATCCCGGCCGGCGCATCGTCGCGGTCGAGGGCGACTCCGCCTTCGGCTTCAGCGGCATGGAGGTCGAGACCGCCTGCCGCTACCAGCTCCCGATCACCTTCATCATCATCAACAACAACGGCATCGGCGGCGGCGTGGACGAGCTCGACCCGGCGCGCGACATACCGCCTTCGGTGTACACGCCGCGCGCGCGCTACGAGCGCATCATCGAGGCGTTCGGCGGCCGCGGCTTCTTCGTCGAGAAGCCGGAGGAGCTCTCGGCCGCGCTGAAGGAGGCGCTCGCCGATCCGCGGCCGACGATCGTGAACGTGATGATCGGCACGCGCGCGGACCGCAAGCCCCAGAAGTTCGGCTGGCTGACTCGGTGAGAGCCGCGCTCCGTCTCGGCCTTCTGCTCGCGCTCGTCGCCGGGACGGCCGGGGCGCGCGACATCACGATCTGTCTCGTGCCGGACACGCAGAACCTGGCGAACCAGTGGGACGCCGGCGTGGTGATGCCCGACTCGACCTGTCAAGTGGATCCGCTGAAGGGAAGCTGCGCGGGCGCGGCCTGTCAGAAG
Organism: Myxococcota bacterium; assembly: GCA_040902485.1. GTDB lineage: Bacteria > Myxococcota_A > UBA9160 > SZUA-336 > SZUA-336 > VGRW01. The sequence continues at coordinate 5,972 of JBBDXF010000030.1, forward strand.
TCGCCGTACTGCACGGACTCGTGGTACCGCACCGGCGAGATCCTGCTGAACAACGTCGCGTACAGCATGACCGGCCAGTGGCAGAAGATCGACTACTCGGCGATCAAGGGGCGCGACGACGTGAAGTCGAAGCTCGACGAGTCCCTCGACCACCCCAAGTGCGACATGATCCTCGGGCTCGGCGACATGATGGACATCTCGTTCCCTCCCGGAAAGCTGTGCACGCCCGGCGCGCTCGACCACGCCAGCCCGACCGACAACTATCACCAGTACGAGGCGATCCTCGGCTTCTGGAAGATCATCCGGGCCTCGGGCATCCCGTTCCTGCCGCTGCGCGGGAACCACGATCCCGAGGACTGCTTCAGCAAGCTCATGACCACGCTCGAGTTCGACTCAGCTCCGTTCTTCTTCGCGAAGTCGTCGAGCGAGCGACCGCCCGGCGGCGAGGGACCGAACGCGAAGTACGGCGCGGTGCTGGCCGGCCAGTCGTACGCGATCAAGGCCGAGATCGACGGGCGCACGTTGTGCGCCGTCGGCGTGCAGGACGCGGTCGCGAACGAGGACTTTCCCGGGCCGTCGACGACCGACGTCGCGTTCTGCGACCAGGCGATCGGCTGCGGCGGGAACTTCCCGACGATCCTCACGTCGCACGGCGCGGTGCGCCCGAACGGCCGGATCGACGACTCCGGCGACCCCTCGCTCGGCCGGCTGCGCAGCGGCTGCGTCGCCGACCCGAACAACGCGGAAGTCTTCGTGGTCGCGGGCGGTCACTGGACCAGCCCCGTGCGCGCCTCGTACAAGGGATCCGAGCTGATCCCCGAGACCGGCCAGCGCGTCTGGAAGCTGTTCTCGAACTGGCAGGAGATGAACCGGCACAACGGCGGCAAGCCGAGCTGGCCGCACGGCGTCACCGCCTCCGACAGCCAGGGCGGCGTCTACACCGTGATCACGATCAGCCCGAGCGAGAAGACGATCTGCGCGCACGACTGGAATCCCTACTTCCAGACGCGCAGCGAGAAGGGCAACGGCCAGGAGCCCGGCGGGATCGCGCTGACCGAGCTGTGCGAGGAGCTCGACTTCGACGCGCGCTTCTGACGCGCGCGCAGCTACTCGACCGGCGCCGCGGGCAGATCCGGCAGCAGTGCGCGATACGGAATCTCGCCCGGCCAGACGATCGCCCAGACCGTGAGCGCGATCAGCACCAGGTACAGCCACAGGCCGCGGCGCGCGATGAACCAGAGCTCGAGCTCGCCCTTGTGCGGCGCGATCACGTCCGCGTAGTAGCGCTCGGGATCGCGGCCGGGCTTGGACAGCAGCGTCTCCTCGTCGCGGAACACGATCGAGCCGATGCCCGAGAGACCCGGGCGCACCTTCACGAGCTCGGCCTTCACGTGCGCGGGAAACACTTCGAAGTGTGCGGGCGCCTGCGGGCGCGGGCCGATCAGGCTCATGTCGCCGCGCAGCACGTTGTAGAGCTGCGGCAGCTCGTTCAGCTTGGTCTTGCGCAGGAAGCGCCCGATCGGCAGCACGCGCGGATCGTTCTGCAGCGTGAGCAGGCCCGTGCCCAGGTTCGGACTGTCCTTCAGCATGGTCGCGAACTTGAGCAGCCCGAAGCGCTCGCCGCCCATTCCCACGCGCTGCTGCCGGTACAGCACCTCCCCCTCGCCCGAGAAGCGCAGCAGCAGCGCGATCGCGAGCAGGAGCGGCAGCAGGCAGAGCAGGGCGAGGCCGGAGAGCAGGACGTCGAGCGCGCGCGTGGCCACCGCTACATCCGATCGTCGAGGTATTTCCCCGTCTCGAGGTGCGAGAACTCGGGCAGCGTCTCGTCGAACAGCGCGACCAGCTCGGGCTTCGTCCAGGCGCCGCGCGCGCGCAGCGCCTCGATCCGCGAAAGGAACCGGTCGAGCGGCGCGCGGTCACCGTGCGCGGCGTTCCGGATCACGCCGATGTTCGGGTAGCGCGCGAGGTCGAGGTCTTGCCCGTCGACGAAGAACTCCTCGAACGGCTTCTCGCCGGTGGTGTCGCTGTCGAAGAAAAAACAGGGCCACTTCCGCCCGGATCGCGTCGCGGCCCTGGCGCGCGCCTCGTCCTCGCTTTCGCACAGCTCCGGCTCGTAGCCCAGGCTCGCCAGGTAGCGCACGGCGATCTCGGAGAAGGTCAGCAGGTTCGCGGCCGGGTCGAGCTTGGGAAAGAAGATGTCGCGGTTCTCGCCGAACAGGCAGGACATCACGCACAGCACGCCCGACTCTTCCTGCGTGATGAAGTAGCGACGCACGTCGCGCGGCGCCGAGAGCGGCTGCTGCTTGGCGATGCGCCGCGCGAAGCCGTGCAGCAGCCCGCCGTCCGAGAACGCGACGTTCGCGAAGCGCGCGGTCGAGACCGGCACCGCCTGGCTCGCGTTCAGCAGAAACAGCTCCATGATCCGCTTCGACGCGCCCATCATGTTGACGGGATTGGTGGCCTTGTCCGTCGATACTGCGAAGTACTTGCGCGACCCCAGTCTTCGGGCGTCCTCGATCGTGCGCACGGTGTTCAGCACGTTGACCTCGATCATGCGCATCAGCGAGTACGGGTCCTTCTCGCTGCGCACGTGCTTGAGCGCCGACAGGTTCAGCACGTAGTCGTAGCCCTGCGCGGCGGCGATCAGGGCCCGGAACTCGAGGCTGCCGGCGTCGAGCGGGAAGGTGCGGAAGTCGCCGCCGATGTAGCCGAGCGAGCTGCGCAGGTCGCGCACCAGCTCGACCCCGTTGTTCTCGCTGATGTCGACCACGTGCAGCCGAGCCGGCTCGCGCCGGAACAGCTCGCGCACGACGGCCTGGCCGATCGAGCCTGCGCCGCCGATCACCAGGAACGAGCGGCCGCGGACGGCGGCCTCGAGCTCGCGCGCGAGCAGGCGCTCCTCGTCCGCGAAGAGCGGGTGGTCGCGGCCGATCAGGTCGAGCACGGACGACATGCGCGCGCTACCCCAGCGCTTCGCGCAGCGCGTCGGTCACGAAGTCGACCTGCTCGTCGCGCATGCTGGGGTAGAGCGGCAGCGTCAGCTCGCTGTCGACGATCTCCGCCACCACCGGCGTGTCCTTCGGGTCGAACATGCCCTGGAAGCCGGTGAAGCCCCAGAACGGCGGGTAGTGGATGCTCGACTGCACGCCGCTGCGCTTGAGCTTCTCGATCACCGCGAGCCGGTCGCAGCCCTCCGGCAGAAGCAGGGGAAGAATGTGGTACGCCGCGTTCACACCCGCGGGCTGGCAGGCGAACGGGATCCGCACCGGGACGCCGGCGAGCCGCGAGCGGTAGCGTGCGGTCAGGTCCGCGCGCCGCTTGTTGCCGTTCGCGAGCTTCGCGAGTTGCACCAGACCGATCGCCGCGCGGATCTCGTCCATGCGGTAGTTGAGTCCCGGCGCGAGCACGTCGTAGCTGACCGCGCGCCCCTGGTGGCGGTCGAGCGTCAGCGTGGTCATGCCGTGCGAGCGCAGGCCGCGCAGGCGCTCGTACAGGCGGCGGTCCTTCGCGACCACCATGCCTCCCTCGCCGACGGAGAGATTCTTGTTGCTGAAGAACGAGAAGCAGGAGATGTCGCCGAACGTGCCGCAGGCCCGGCCGTCGATGGTCGCGCCCGGCGCGTGCGCGACGTCCTCGACCAGCGCGAGCCCGCGCTTGCGACACAGCGCGACGATCGGCGCCATGTCGCACGGGTAGCCGGCGAAGTGCAGGATCATCACGGCCTTGGTGCGCTTGCTGAGCGCGCGCTCGATCGTGGCGGCCGACATGTTCCAGTCGTCGAGCGACGCGCAGTCGGCCAGCACCGGACGCGCGCCGACCATGCGCACGACGTTCGCATCGGCGACGAAGGTGAGCGCGGGGATCACGACCTCGTCGTCGCGTCCGACATCGAGCGCGAGCATCGCCATGTGCAGCGACGCGGTGCAGTTCGCGGTCGCGACGCAGGTGCCCTCGGCGTGCAGCATCTCGCCGAACTTGCGCTCGAACTCGGCGACCCGCTCACCCATCGTGAGCCAGCCCGAGCGGACCACGTCCTCGGCCGCGGCGCGCTCGCCGTCGTCGAAGTTCGTCTCGAATAGCTGGACCTTCCAAATGCTCATGAGGCTCCTTGGCTGCGGCTCAGGCGCCCGGCTTGCGAATCCAGCACAGCAGGTGGGTGCGCAGGAACGGCAGCCGGTTCGCCCAGCCGTACAGGCTCGGGTGGATGCGGGTCACGAGCCGCGCGATCGGCGGCGCCAGCGTGAGCCGGCGCGACTCGACCCGGCCCTCCGGGAACAGCGCCCGAATCCGCGCGAGCGGCACGCCGCGCACGTCCGGGTTGCGCGGGTTGTCGTACGTGAAGTCGTGCCAGAGGACCTGGCCTCCGGGTTTCGTCAGCGTCCAGATGCGACGCGCGAGCCGGTCCTGGAATTCGGGATCGAGCAGCGACGTGAAGACCGTCGACTGGAACACCACGTCGAAGCGCTCGGAGCCCAGGTCGAGGCTCGAGGCGTCGCCCGCGAGCACGCGCGTGGCCGCGGGCAGCCGCTCGCGCGCCTGCGCGCAGCGCTCTTCGAGCAGCTCGTTCCCGACCAGGTTCGCGGGCCGGAAGCCGAGCGCGAGCATCTGCAGCAGGTTGCCGCCGGAGCCGCAGCCGATCTCGAGCAGGGTTCGGTCGCGCAGCGGCGCGAGGCCGCTCGCGTGGACCCAGGCGATCAGCGCGCGCTCCCGCTCTTGCTGCGCCATCGCGACGGCCGCGTTCAGCGGATCGTAGAGCCCCGCGGCGACGCTCGACTTGCGCCGGTCGTAGCGCTTGGCCACCGCCGTCAGCTCCTCGGCGGCGGATTTCGGGGGGTTCAGGGGATCGCTCACGTTGCGCCTCGGGAGGATTCTACGCGCCGCGGCTCGAGCCCCGCGTGATGCCGGTGAAGGCCGCGCCGCCGCCACCCCTTCGGAGCAGCAGGAAGTCGACCACACCGCGCAGAAAACCCCATCCGTAGCCGACATGGTACGCCGCGAAGACGATCGGTATGACGGGTAGAAGCCTGAACGTGCCGGCCCTGATGCAGGTGTGCACGCTGGCGACCAGGACCGCCGCCAGATAGGCCGCGAGCAGCCCAGCCAGGCCCGCGCGTGCGGGCGCCCAGACCAGCGACAGCCCCGTCAGCGCGAGCAGCGTGAACAAGAACGAGCCGGGCACGACGTGCCGGATCGACGCCGGCAGCCTGTGCTTCTGGATCACGCGCACTTTCCAGTAGCCGTACTGCTTGTACTGCGAGAACAGGTTCGCGAGCGAGCTGCGCGGTGCGTAGGTCGAGCGGATCTTCGGGGACTGCCAGACGCGCCCGCCCGCGCGCACGATGCGCAGGTTCAGCTCGTCGTCCTGGTTGCGCACGAGCTCCTCGTCGAACAGCCCCACGCGCTCGAAGATCGCCTTGCGCCAGCAGCCGAGGTAGACCGTGTCGACCTCGCCCTCGTAGTCGAGCGCGTGCGAGCGGCCCCCGCCCGACGCGAAGGGCGAGTGCGAGACCAGTGCGATCGCCCTCTGCAGGCTGCTCTCGCCCGCGGCGCGCCAGGGGCCGCCCACGTTTTCGGCGCCGGTGCGCTCGAGCGTCTCCACACAGGCGCGCACGTAGTCGGGCGCGTAGGTCGTGTGCGCGTCCATGCGCACGATCACGTCGCCCGTCGCTTCGCGGATCGCGGCGTTCAACCCCGTCGACACGATCCGGCCCGGATTCGAGACGACCCGGAGCGTCGGGTGACGGGCCGCGAGCCCGTCCAGGATCTCGCGCGTGCCGTCGTCGGAGAGGCCGTCGGCAATCAGCACCTCGAGCGTGCAGCTCTCCGGCAACGCCTGCGCAAGCAGCGACGCGACGAAGCCCGCGATGTAGTCCCGCTCGTTGCGGCAGGGCGAGATGATCGAGATGCGGCTTTTCTCGGGCATGGCGCGGCGACCCGACTTTCCCCTTGAAGCGTTTCCTCCGGCACCATAGCGTCTCGGCCCGTGTCTGCTCCGCTCCCGTCTCCTTCGGAGCCCGTCGGGCTGCCGGTCTCGGTCGATCTCCTCCAGCGGGCGGATCGCATCGTGTTCGCGGCCGGCTGCCTGTTCCTGACCGTGGTGCGCAAGCTCCTGCCCGAGCCGGATCCGGACCAAGCGCCGCGCCCGCGCGCGCTCCTGTTCGTGAAGCTCGCGGAGCAGGGCTCGACCGTGCTCGCCGGCCGCGCGATCCGGCGCGCGATCGACTGGGTCGGGCGCGAGAACGTCTACTTCATGGTCTTCGCCGAGAATCGCTTCATTCTCGACGTGCTGGGCCTGGTGCCCGAAGAGAACGTGCTCACCGTCTCCACGAAGTCGCTCGGCGGGATGATCCGCGGCACGCTCACGGCGCTGCGCCGGGTGCGCAAGCTCGGCATCGACGCGGCCGTCGACCTCGAGTTCTTCGCGCGCTTCTCAGCCACCATCACGTTCCTGTCGGGCGCGCGCTTCCGCGCCGGCATGCACGCGTACTTCGCGGAGGGCCCGTACCGCGGCGACCTGTTCACGCACCGCGTGCTCTACAACGCGCACATCCATACCGGCGAGATGTTCCTGGCGCTGGTCGAGGCGTTGTCGCGGCCGGCGCGCGGCCTGCCGACACTGCCGTGGGTCGCGGCCGCGGCGGCCGAGACCGAGCCAATGTTTCGGCCGCTGCCCGAGGAGCGCGAGCGGGTCGAGCGGATCGTGCGCGAGCGCACCGGGCTCGGAGCCGTTCCGCCGCTGATCCTGTTGAACGCCAACGCGAGCGATCTGCTGCCGCTGCGGCGCTGGCCGATCGAGCGCTACGCGGAGCTGGCCCAGCGGCTGCTGCAAGCGCTGCCCGACGCGCACGTGGTGTTCACGGGGCTCGCGAGCGAGGCGGAGGCGTCGGAGCGGCTCGCGCGCGGCGTCGGCTCGTCGCGCTGCCATTCGCTCGCGGGTCGCACCTCGCTGCGCGAGCTGCTGGTGCTGTACACGCTCTCCGAGGTGCTGGTCACCAACGATAGCGGCCCCGCCCACTTCGCGACGCTCGCGCCCGTCGACGTGGTGACGCTGTTCGGGCCCGAGACGCCGACCTTGTTCGGCGCGCGCACGCCGCGCAACTCCGTGGTGTTCGCGGGGCTGGCCTGCAGCCCGTGCGTGAACGCGCTCAACAACCGTCAGACCACCTGCCGCAACAACGCCTGCATGCAGGCGATCGACGTCGAGACGGTGCTCGCGGCGACCGTGCGCGCCTACACCTCGCGGCGTAGAGCGGCGGGCGCGTGACCTCTCGCTGGCCGAAGGTCCTGCCGCCGCTCGAGCCCGAGCAGAAACGCATCAACGACGACTTCATGCGCTACTGGCACGAGGTCTTCCCCTCGCGTTTCGGCATCGCCGACCGCTGGGGGCACCGCTACGCGGTCGAGCACGCGCCGGTCTCGTTCCGGCGCACGCTCGAGGTGGGCGCGGGGATTGGCGAGCACCTCGCGTTCGAGACGCTCGACGCCGAGCAGGAGCGCGCCTACGTGGCGCTCGAGCTGCGCGAGGGCATGGCCGAGCGCATCCGCGTGCGCTTCCCGCGCGTGCAGGTGCGGGTGGGCGACGTACAGCAGCGGCTCGACTTCCCGGACGGGCACTTCGACCGGATCGTGGCGGTGCACGTGCTCGAGCACCTGCCGGATCTGCCCGCCGCGCTGCGCGAGCTGCGCCGCGTGTGCGCGCCCGACGGCACGCTCTGCGTGGTGATCCCGTGCGAGGGAAGCCTGGCCACGGCCTGTGCGCGGCGCATCTCGGCGCAGCGCATCTACGAGCGGCGCTACGGACGGCCGTACCGGTTGTTCATCGAGCGCGAGCACCTGAACCGGCCCTGGGAGGTGATCGAGGAGCTCGCGGCGCATTTCACCCCCGTGCACCGCGGCGCGTTTCCCGTGCCGCTGCCGGTCCAGTGGTGCAACCTGTTCCTGGGCATGACGCTGCGGCCGAAGACGTGAGCGAGGGCGCGCTCGCGACCCGGGACGCGCGGCTGCGCGAGCGGCTGCTGCGCTACATCCGCCACGCGCCGACGCCGCTCGTGATCCGCGAGATCAACCGGCTGCTCGCCTACGAGCAGCTGCGCCGCTCGAGCGATTGGCCGGGTTATCAGCGTGGCACCATCCTCGACGTCGGCTGCGGAGACGGCTTCTGGTGGACGCTGCAGGACCTGAGCGGCTTCCAGCTGTACGGCGTCGACGTCTCGGAGGCGGAGCTCGGCGAGGCGCGCAAGGGGATGCGCGCAGAGCTGTGCGACGTGGCGGAGCGCGTCCCGTTCGCGGACAAGCGCTTCGACCAGATCATGGCGAACTGCTCGCTCGAGCACGTGCCCGACATCCACGGAGCGCTCTGCAACTTGCGCAGCGTCGCGGCCGACGACGCCCGCCTCATCCTGTTCCTGCCTGCTCCCGGCTGGGGCTACCAGGGCCGGGTGCAGCGCTTCCTGCTCGCGCATGCGCCGCGGCTCGCGATGATGTGGTCGGGTGCGATCAACGGCTTCTTCCAGCACTGGCACCTGTACGAGCCGCCGGTGTGGCGGCAGATCCTGGCCGACGCGGGCTGGCAGGTCGAGCAGTGCTCGGGCCTGCGCAGCGATCGCTCGGAGGCGCTGTACCGCCGCTTCCTGCCGTTCTCGTTCCCCAGCCTGCCGATCAAGGCGCTGTTCAAGCACTACCCCAACCGCCTGCTCGAGCGCGTGCCGGACAGCGTGCTGCGTCCGTGGCTCGAGCTGGTCGCGCCGACCTTCGTCGATCCGCTGGTCGACGAGAGCGACGCGCTCGCCTACGAGTGGATGATCGTCGCGCGCCCCGCGGCCGCACCGCCGACGACCGCTCCGCGATGAACCGGCGCGAGTCGTGGCTCACGGCGAGCGAGTGGGCGCTCGCGCTCGGCCTCGCGGGGCTGCTGCTCTTCGTCCACGTCCAGAACTGGCTCCACGCGCCGTGGCTGTGGCGCGACGAGATCAGCACGCTGCACATCTCGACCGCGCCGACGCTCAGCGAGCTGTGGACGCGCATGGAGTGGGAGTCGTCGCCGCTGCTCTGGCCGCTCACGCTGCGCGGCTGGAGCTCGCTCGGGCTCGGCTCGAGCCCGCTCGCGCTGCGGGCGCTCTCGCTCGCGGTGGGCGTAGGCGCGCTCGCGAGCCTGTTCTTCGCGCTACGGCGCGTCGCGGGTACCGTGCCGTTGCTGGCGCTGCTGCTGGTGGCCGCCAATCCCAACGTGCTTCGCTTCGGCGACACGCTGCGCGCCTACTGCCTCGGCCTTCTGCTCGCGACGCTGCTCGTGGTTGCGCTGTGGCGGCTCACGCTGCGCGTCGCGAAGCGCGAGACGTTCGTCGCGGCGCTGCTCGCGATCGCATGCGTGCAGTGCCTGTACCACAACGCGGTGGTCGTGCTGGCGCTGTGCACGGGCTGCGCGGTCGCGTGGGCGGCGCGCGGACGGATCCGCGAAGCGCTGGTCCCGCTCGCGGTCGGCGGGCTCGCCGCGCTCTCGCTGCTTCCGTACGCGGGGCCGCTCGGGCGCGCGCGCGAGTGGAACATGATCATCCGCGCGCCCGTGGACGCGGCGTGGCTGCTCGCGAAGCTGCGCGCGACGATCGACATCGGCGGGCCGTGGCTGTCGATCGCCTGGCTCGCGCTCGCGCTCGCCGCGCTCGCCGCCTGCGCGTGGCGCATCCTGAAGCCGGAGCCCGGCTCGGAGTCCGCCGCTTCGCGTCGCGCGGGGGCGGCGTTCTTCGCGGTCGCGCTCGTCGTCGGCGTCGCCGTCTACGCGACGTTCCTGATCCTGGTCGGCTACCCGACGCAGGCCTGGTACTACTTCTCGCTGCTCGGCCTGGCGGCCGTGTTGATCGAGAGCGCGCTTCACGTCGAGCTCGACGGCGCGTACGCCTGGCGCGTGAGCCGGATCGCGCTCTTCGTCATCGGTCTCGCGATCGTGGTTCCGGCGCTGTGGCGCGGTCAACCCGCGCGCATGACGAACCTCGATCGCGTGGCCGCGACGCTCGCGGCGCAGGCGCGCCCGGACGACCTGATCCTGGTGGCGCCGTGGTACCTCGGGATCGCGTTCGACCACTACTACACGGGGAAGACGCCGTGGCTGGGCGTGCCGGAGGTCGGCGACCACACGCTCACGCGCTACGACCTGGTGAAGGCGCTGATGCTGCGACCGGACGCGGTGCGCCCGATCGCGGACCGCGCGCAAGAGACGCTGCAGCGACATGGGCGGGTGTGGCTGGTCGGCGAGCTGCCGCTCGCGGACGGCAATCCGCCGCCGCGAGCTCCGCCGCTGGCGCCCGACTCACCGCTCGGCTGGGGTGAGCTCGGCTACCAGCTCCTGTGGTCGCGCGAGGTCGCGCACCGGCTGCAGGTGTACGCGAGCCGCGTGTCGCACGTCCCGCTCGGCGATCTCGGCGTGGTGAGCCCGTTCGAGAATCCGCAGCTCTACCGGTTCGAAGCCGCGCCCTGAGCGACGGGCGCGAGCCGGGCCGCGAGCTGCTCGGCCGCGATCCGGTGCGCGATCTCGTTCGGGTGCTGATCGGTCGGGTGCACCCAGAGCGACTCCGCGTCCTGGCCCGCGAAGGCGGGGAAGAGGTTCAAGAACTGACCGCCCGAGCCCTCCACCTGGCGCTGCACGACCCCGTACACGTCCAGGAACGGGTGCCCGTCGTCGAGCGCGTGCAGGATCGGGAACAGCATCACGAGCAGCGGCAGGTTCTCCCGCCGGCAGGTCGCGACGAGCTGGTCGAGCGCGTCGCGCGCCGCGGCCCAGCCCGCGGACTCGGGCCGGTACAAGGACACGTAGTAGTCGTCGGTCGCCGCGCCGCGCCGGCGTTCGGCGACGAACTGCCAGACGAGCTGCGCGACGCGCAGCCGGTACAGCCCGACATCGGGCGGTGTCGGCGAGGCCACGCCCTCGGCGATCTCCGTCTCGCGCGGCCTGCGCACTGGCCCGCGCACCGGATCCAGCGCGAACAGCGGAGGCTCGGCGTCGTTGATCACGTAGCCGACGACCAGCGCATCGGGATCGAGCCTCGGCACGAGCGCGTTGAACAGGAACAGCTCGTCGGCGGTGTTGTAGCCGCTGACGCCGAGGTTGCAGCTCTCGAAGGCGAGCCCCGCGCCGCGAAAGCGCTGCGCGAGCAGGGCGGAGGTGCGCTGCGCGAACGTGTCCTCGAAGCGCACGCCCTCGCCGAACGTGAACGAGTCGCCCAGGAACACGATCCGGAACGTGCCGGGAGGCTTCGCGAGCGCGCAGTCCGGCCCGCGGAAGCCGTTGCCGTTGGTCTGGTGGACGACCTGGCTTCCCGGCCCGAAGTAGCCGCGCGGATCCGAGTCGTAGGTGAAGGTGATCGCCTCGTTGCGCTTGTTGACGAAGAAGACGGTCGAGCCGGACCGGCTGTGCAGGAAGTCGAACTGCGACGCCGGCGTGTGCGCGCCGTGGAAGCGCGGCAGGCCAGCGAGCCGAAGCACGGTCTCCGCCAGGGCGAGACCGACCGCGAGACCCAGGATCAGCGCGAGCGCCCGGCGCAGCATCGCGCGCGAGTCTACTCGACCGGCGCCTCGCGTCGATCGCTCAGCGCGGATAGGTCGCGTACAGCTCGACGACGATCGTCTGGCCGGAGCCGGTCTCGACCACGCCCACGCCGCTGGTGTTGAAGGCGGGGTTGAGCACGTTCTCGCGGTGGTCGTGCGAGCGCATCCACTCGTCGACGATGATCTGCACGCGATCGCCGTTTACGCTGGTGGCGCCGATGTTCTCGGCGAACAACCGGAAGCCGGACAGGCCGGCGGCCTGCGCGCGCTGCAGCGGGTTCTCGCCCTCGGGATTCACGTGCGACAGGTAGCTGCGCCGCGCCATGTCCTCGGCATGCGCGCGCGCCACGCGCGCCAGGTCCTGCGAGGGCGCGAGCTCGATCAGCTTGTGCCGCGCGCGCACCTCGTTCACGCGCTGGAGCAGCTCGTGCTCCGGTCCCGCGAGCGCCTCGAGCGGCGCGGTCGCGAGCCAGATCACCGCGCTGAACGCGATCCCGAACGAGCACACCGCGCGCAGCGCGGAGCCGGGCTCGCTCACTTCGCACCGTCCTTGTTCCACATCTCGAACACGTCGGTCGATTCGGCCTCGCGGCTGGCGAGCTTGCCGTTCTTGTAGCGCGAGACGACGTCGGGCGTGCCGTCGAAGTCGAGGTCCTCGCGCTTCTCGCTGATCTGGCCGTTGACGTAGATCGCGACCGCGTCGGGCCGGCCGTCGCCGTTGTTGTCGACCTCCTCGCGGTCGACCTGGCCGTTGGCGTAGATCGTGACCTCGTCGCGGAAGCCGTCGCCGTCGCGGTCGATCTCGGTGCGCAGGATCTCGTCGCCGCGATAGAAGGTCCAGGTGTCGGACTGGCCGTCGCCGTTCGAGTCGCTGCGGCGCCGCGCGAGCCGGCCGTCCTCGAACAGGCTCGAGGTCTCCATCACGCCGTCGCCGTTCAGGTCGTCATCGCTCGAGACCAGGCGGCCGGCCTCGTCGTAGTGCAGGTTGCGGTCGACGCGCCCGTCGTGATCCTCGTCGAGCGCCTCGAGCGAGGGCCGACCGTTCTTGGTGTAGGTCCAGAGGTCGGGCCGGCCGTCGCCGTTGCGGTCGGTCGCCTCGGGCGTGCCGAGGCCGGGCTTGCCCGGCGGGATCGGCCGCGACGCCTGCGGCGCCGAGCCGGCGTTCGGGGTGGTGGCGCCGGCGCGCTTGCCGAGGCTGCGCTCGAGCGCCGCGAGCTCGTCCGAGATGCGCGGCGCCGACGCGACGCGCGTGCCGGGCGCACTGCTCACGGGCGGCGCCGCGACGGGCGCGGCCGCGCGCTGCTGGAGCTGATCGCGCAGTGCCTGATTCTCCTCGGCCAGACGGTTGCGCTCGACGTCGTCGGGCGTGTTCGCACGCCCCGTGGTCGGGTCCGTGCCCTGGTTCGCCTTGTCCATCTGCTCCTTGGCCTCGCCGTCCGCCTTGTCGGCGAGCGACTTTCCGAGGAACCAAAACGGGTAGCCGAAGATCGGGCCGATCGGCAGGAAGCGCTTGTCTTCGAAGCTGTTGGAGACTTCCTCCTTGCCGCCGCTGATCATCGTCATGTTCGAGCCGGGCTGCGGAGCGCCGCTCGGCGTCGTGGAAGCGCCGCCTGCGGGCGCGGCGCCGCTCGACGAAGAGCCGGGGCGCGGGGGCTCACCGCTTCCGGTGTAGGAGCCCGACTGCGTGCCGGGCGTGGTCGAGCCCGCGGTCTGTCCGGTCGCGGACGTCGGTCCGATCGAGCTGCCCGGCAGCGCGGGGCCGGACTCGCCCGGATACATCACGGTCGCGCCCATGCCCGTGATGGTCTCGGGACGCTGCTCGCTATCCCGGCTCGAATAGCCGATCCCGCAGGCGCAGAAGACGGCGGTGGAGAGGAGCACGGAAACCCGGGAGCGCAGGTGTCTCATGCCCTCCGTTCATGCAAGAGCAGATCCCGACTTTGCCCCCGACCGGGCGTCGCGGTCTTGCGCGCGTGTCTGCACGCGCGTTGCGCAGCGGCTGCGCATCCGCTGTGAAACGGTTTTCCCAGATTGGGGAACGCGTGCGCCCGGGCGCTACTGGGGACGCGCGGACGGGCCGTCGCCGTCCACGATGAAGAATACGAGCTCCTCGCAGCGCGAGGTCTCGGGCGCCCAGAAGCGGACCAGGGTCCAGCCGGGCGAGTCGACGCAGTGGCAGGTCGTGCGCTCGGGTCCACACGGCTCGATGCTCGCGCTCTGCGTGCACAGGCACGCGTCCGCGGCGTGCGGCGGGAGGGCGGTGCTCGAGGACGGCGCGAGCAGCAGCGTGGACAGCAGCAGAATCGACGCTCCCATGGAGGGATTCTACCACGGCGTGCGCGACGAAATGCGAGACACTCCCGTTGCGTGCGGCTTAAGCGGGACACGGCAGCGACGAATCGCTGCCGTGCCGAGATAGCATCCTCCGGGGTGCATCAGTCCCAGAGGCGCCCATTCCAGGGCCTTTGGCTGCTTCTCTTGGAGGGAAGGCGCCAAGCTAGACAAGGCTTGGTGTCGCCGCAACTGCGCCGGGTTCCGGCGCGCGCGCGAGTCAGGTGCGTCGCTGCGCGAGGTTCTCCTCGAGCCAGTCGAGCATTTCGCTCGTGACCTGCTCGCGATTCGTCTCGTTCAAGAGCTCGTGGCGCGCCTCGGGATAGCTGCGCTCGGTGAGCTTGATCAGACCGCCCTCGCGCAAGCCGCTCGCGAGCGCGCGCAGCCCGCGCAGCGAATCGTGCACCGGATCGCGCTCACCCGAGATCAACAGCAGCGGCAGGTCGTGCGGGATGCGCGCGAGCGCCTCGGCGGCGAAGATCCGGCGCAGCGCGCCCGCCAGCTCGCACAGCCCGCCGACGCGAAGCACGAAGCCGCACAGCGGATCGTCGACGTACTTCGCGACCTCGGCGCGGTCGCGCGAGAGCCAATCGAAGGCGGTCTCGGCCGGCGCGAACGCATCGTTGAAGCGGCCGAACAGCATGCGCTGCAACAGCGCGCTCTGGCCGCGCACGCCAAGCCGGAGGCGCTCGAAGCGCGCGACCGCGAGCGCGAGCGCGATGCCGCGCCCGGGCGGGCCGGACGTGCCCGAGAGCACCACCGCGTCGACGGGGGTCGCTCCCCCGCGCGTCAGAAAGTCGAGCGTGAGCAGCGAGCCCAGGCTGTGACCGAGCAGCGCGTGCGGACGTCCGGGTCGCTCGGCCGCGATGCGCGCGGCGAAGCGGGCGACGTCCCCGACGGCCCGGTCCCAGCCGTCGCGGTCCGCGAGGTGACCGAGCAGGCCCGGCTCGATCAGCGAGCGACCGTGGCCGCGCGTGTCGGCCGCGAAGACCTCGAAGCCCGCGGCGCAGCAGCGCTCGGCGAGGCGCGCGTAGCGCGCCGAGTGCTCGCCCATCCCGTGCACGATCTGCAGCGTCGCGCGCGTCTCGCCGTCGGGCTGCCAGTGATGGATGAAGAGCTCGACACCGTCGGGGGCGTAGTCGCGAAGCGAGCCCGCCTTCATGCGACGTCCGTGACCCAGTCGCGCGCGCGCAGATAGTGCTCGGTGAGGCGCGCCTCGGGTGAGCCCGGCTCGGGGTGCCAGTCGTGACGCCACGCCACGAGCGGCGGCATCGACGCGAGCACCGACTCGACGCGACGTCCGGACTGCAGGCCGTAGCGCGTGCCGCGGTCGTAGATCAGGTTGAACTCCACGTAGCGTCCACGGCGGTAGAGCTGGAAGTCGCGCTGACGCGCGCCGTACGGCGTGTGCTTGCGCTTCTCGACGATCGCCAGATACGCGAGCAGGTAGTGGTCGCCGATGCTGCGCACGAGCGAGTAGCTGTGCTCGAAGCCGCCGATCGACTCGTCGTCGAAGAACAGCCCGCCGATGCCGCGCGCCTCGCTGCGGTGTGGCAGGTAGAAGTACTCGTCGCAGGCCTTCTTGTAGCGCGGGTAGAGATCCGCGCCGAACGGCGCGCAGGCGGCGCGCGCCGTGCGGTGCCAGTGCACGCAGTCCTCGTCGAACGCGTAGTACGGCGTCAGGTCGAAGCCGCCGCCGAACCACCAGATCGCGGGCTCGCCGTCGCGCTCCGCGACGAAGAAGCGCAGGTTCGCGTGGGAGGTCGGCACGAACGGGCTGCGCGGGTGCACGATCAGCGACAGCGCCACGGCCTCGAAGCGACGGCCCGCGACCTCGGGCCGGCTCGCGGTCGCGGCGGGCGGCAGCGCGGCGCCGCGCGAGTGCGAGAAGTTCACCGCCGCGCGCTCCAGCACCGGACCGTCCGTGAGCACGCGCGGCC
Source organism: Myxococcota bacterium (assembly GCA_040902485.1). GTDB lineage: Bacteria > Myxococcota_A > UBA9160 > SZUA-336 > SZUA-336 > VGRW01. The sequence continues at coordinate 21,781 of JBBDXF010000030.1, forward strand.
GCGCGAGCGTGCCGTCACCCTCGTGGCGCTGCTCCGCGAAGCGCGCGCGTCCGTCCTGGCCTTCGAGCGCGGCGCAGATGCGATCCTGCAGCTCCATCAGGTACGCGCGCACGCGTGTCGTCTCGTTGCCCCGCACGGAGGTCTCCCCGAAGTGGTCACGACCATGATGGACTCGTGCTCGCGCGCGTCAACGGTTGCGATTGCGGCGACCGCCCGAGCCAGACACAGTAGGGCCTTGATCCGAGCCGTGATTTTCGACGTGGGCGAGACGATCGTCGACGAGACGCGCGCGTGGGGCGAGTGGGCCGACTGGCTCGGCGTCCCGCGACTCACGTTCTTCGCGACGCTCGGGCTCGTGATCGAGCGCGGTCTGCACCACCGCGCGGTGTTCCAAGAGCTGCGACCGGGCATGGATTTCGCGGCCGAGCGCGCGCGCCGCCTGCGCGCGGGGCCGCCGCCGGAGCGAATCGGCCGCGCGGACCTGTACCCCGACGCTCGGCCCTGCCTCGAGGCGCTCCGCGCGCGTGGACGCTGGCTCGCGCTCGCGGGGAACCAGCCGGCGAACGCGGAGCGCGACCTGCTCGCGCTCGGTCTGCCCGTGCAGCGCGTGCTCTGCTCGGGCGCGCTCGGGGTCGAGAAGCCGAGCCCGGCCTTCTTCGCGCGGCTCGGGGGGGGGGG
>JBBDXF010000031.1:0-108139 GCA_040902485.1 Myxococcota bacterium
CGCGCAGGGACGCAAGCGCCGCAGGCGCGCGCAGCGAGGCGAAGCCGAGCGAAGTCAATCGGACCCGCGAAACTTCACCTTGTAGAGCTCCCGCACGTTCTCACCCAGGAACCGCTTGCGGCTCGGCTCGTCGAGCAGGCCGGCGAGCTCCTCGACCTCGCGCATGTAGCTCGCGGTGTGGTCGGCGTGCGGGTAGTCGGAGGCCCAGAAGAAGCGGTCGGCGCCGAGCAGATCGACCAGCGCGGGGATGGTGCGCTCGTCGGGATCGGACGAGATCCAGCAGCGCGTCTTGAAGTAGTGACTCGGCTTCTCGGCCAGCGGCACACGCTCACCGATGAAGGTCGCCCCGTACACCGCATCGAGTCGGTCGAGCCAGTAACCGATCCAGCCCGCGCCGGATTCGAGCACCACGATCTTGAGCTGCGGGAAGCGGTCGAACACGCCGAAGTCGAACAGCGTCGTGAACGCGTGACGCACGCCGTCGGCGGCGGTCACGCTCGCGAGCAGGCGCGACTTGCGCATCTGCGTGAAGCGCGTGGAGGCGATCGCGGGCGGCTCGAACGCGGGGTGGATGGCGAGCGGCACGTCGAGTGCCTGCGCCGCAGCGAACAGCGGATCGTGCGCGGCGTGGCCGTGCGGCAGGTGCGACCAGGTGAACGGCACCACGAACGCGCCGCGGCAGCCGTCGCGCACCGCGCGCTCGAGCTCGCGCGCGGCGGCCTGCGGATCCGAGAGCGAGACGTGCGCGATCGGAATCAGCCGCCCGCCGGAGTCGAAGCAGAACTCCGCGATCCAGCGGTTGTAGGCGCGGCAGTAGGCATCGCTGAGCTCCGCGTCCTCGAGCTCCGCCTCCCACAGGATCCCGATCGTGGGATACAGCACCGCCGCTTCCAGATTCTCGGCGTCCAGCCGCTCGAGCCGCTCCTTCATGTCCATCGAGCCGTGCGGAGCGCCCGCCAGGTAGGTGCGCTCGGGGCTCGGCCGCACGTCCTCGACGTGCAGCTTGCCCATCGCGCCGAGCGTTCCCGGAAATCCCTTGCGCGACAGCAGCGACGGCTTGCCGCCGATCTCGAGATACTCCAGGCCCTCCTCGTCGGTGCGGATGCGCAGCGCAAGCTCGCGGTAGCGCGGCTCCAGGTAGCGCTCCCACAGATCCGGCGGCTCGAGGATGTGGCCGTCGGCGTCGATCACGCCCGGGTACTTGATCCGATAGACGTCGCTCATCGCTGGCTCCTGCCTTTGGACGCTCGAATTCTACGTCTTGGATCGACCGCGAGGCGACTGGTACGATCGGCGCGCATGGGCTCGCGCATCGCCACCCGCATCGCCGCGATCCTCGTCGGCGCGTGCGCCTGCGCCTGCTTCGGCTCGTACACGCGCGCGCTCGATGAGACGCGCGCGGGGCTGCTGGGCCTCGACGGCCGCGCCCTGCGCGCGTGCCTCGGCGTTCCGAACGAGTTCACGATCGACGGCGAGCTCGAGCAGCAGACCTATCGCTTCGATCACGAGGACGCGTTCGGCGAACTCGACCGACACGGCGACATCGGCGGCGGTGTGCTCGGGAACCGCTGGCCCTCCGATCGCGCCTACGATTCGGGCGGCTTCCCGCGCGACGAGCCCGACCGGTCGTTCTGCCAGCTCGACTTCGAGCTCACGCGCGGTCGCGTGACGCGCGTCTTGGCGCAGGGGCTCACGCGCGAGGGCATGAACGCCGACGGAAGCTGCCTGCTGCGCGCGGAGCCGTGTCTCGACTACGGCGACCCCGGGCGCGCGCCCGACGAGGAGTAGGCGCGCGCGCTGCTCGCGATCGCATCGGCGAGCGCGGACGCCCCGATCAGTCCCACGACGAGCGAATCGGGGTTCGCGAGCCAGGCTTCGCACAGCTCGCGCACGCGCGCGCTGCCGGGATTCTCGCACACCAGCGCCGTCTCGAGCTTCTCGAGCTCCGCCTGCGCGGCGATCCAGTCGCCGCGCAGCCGCACCCGCGCGAGGCGGCCGCCGGCGTCGAGCGCGACGTGGGCCTCGAGATCGCCGATCGGCGTGGCGAGCGCGCCGGCGCAGGCGAGCCCCGCGAGCGCGGGATCGACGAGCGGCGGCCGCGTCCCCGCCGCGAACGCGCGCTCTTCGTCGCGCGTCGGCGGCGACTCGTCGAGCGCGAGCGAGAAGCGGCCGGCGAAGCCGGCGCAGAACGCGCGCGCGATCGCCTCGAACTCCGGCAGCGGCACGCGCTCGCGCGCGAGCGAGCTCGCGGTCGGCGGTTGCGGCAGGCCGGGCCAGCTCGGCTCGCGTTCCTCCGTGGTGTAGGGCACGCCCACGCCGAGCACGGCCTGGAAGACCACGACCCCGCTCGGCTCGCGCGAGAGCGACACGTACGCGAGCCGCCGCCCGTTCGCCGACACGAAGTCGCGTCCCGGGTAGCTCGCGGGCACTCCCAGCCGCGACAGCCCCGCGAGCACGCCGCGCACCAGCCGGTTCAGGATCCGGGGGCCGGTGAGCCTGCCGGGCTCGGGAATCCACGCCCGCGGCGACGGCGCGAGCGCGCACACCGAGACGATGCCATCACCGTAGCGTGTAGAGCGGCCGCCGCAGAGGCGCCGCAGCTCGAGCTGCGCGAGCGAACGGCCCTCGCGCTGGAAGCGCCCGAGCGACGCGGCATCGCCGGTGAGCTCCGCGATCACGAGTGCGCAGGTCCCCGGGCGCTGCGCCAGGCTCGCCACCACCGCGAGCTCGCGCTCGGGCGACACCCGCGCCAGGCGGATCACGCGTGCGCAGCTTCGTGACTCGGACTCGGCGCGCTGGTCGCTCATGCCCGAACGGACCCTTTCCCGGCCGTCTCACGAACCGGCAACTCCACTAGTTGCACACGGCAAGGTTTTCCACCCGGCGCGCGCGCCCCCTAAACAGTCTTGGCATCAACCCCGCACTGCCAGCCGCCGAAGCAGTGATATCGGGGGGTTACACCCCGGGGGAGAGCCGTTTTGGGGATCCGCGTCGCTGCGCGGAGCTGGGTCGCGCCCTGCGCGCTGGCCGCGCTCTGCCTGCTCGCCGCCGACGCGCGCGCGCTCGGCACCCCCGCGGGTACACCGGTCACAAACACGGCTACCGTGACGTACGACGCCGGCGCGGGCACGTGGACGCAGAGCGCGAGCGCGGTCTTCACCGTCGACGAGCGCATCGACGTGGTCGTCACCTGGCTCGACGCGGCGCCGGTGGCGGTCGCGCCCGCGGATCTCGACCGGCAGCTCACCTTCCAGCTCACCAACACCGGCAACGGCAGCGAGGCGTTCGCGCTCGCGGTCGACGCGCTCGTCGCCGGCGACCAGTTCGATCCCGGCAACGCGCGCGTCTACCTCGACAGCAACGACTCCGGAGTCTACGAGCCGGCCGTCGACCCGCCGTACCAGCCGGGCGTCAATGATCCGCTGCTCGGCGCGGACGGCGCGCGGCTCGTGTTCGTGCTCGCCGACATTCCCGTCGCGACGCTGAGCGGAGATCGCGGCGACGCGGAGCTCGAGGCCACCTCGCTCACCGGCGCCGTCACCGGCACGATCGTCGCGGGCGCCGGAGAGCTCGGCACCGACGCGGTGATCGGCGGCGGCACCAGCGCCGTGCTCGGCAGCTACCTGGTCTCGGACGAGTTCGTGTCTGTCGCGAAGACGGCGGTCGTGACGGATCTCGGCGGCGGCTCCACGCCCGCGCCCGGCTCGACCATCACCTACTCGCTGGTCGTCACGCCGAACGGCGCCGGCACTTTCTCGAACCTCGTGATCACAGACGCGCTGCCGCCGTTCACGACCTGGGTCGCCGGCTCGCTCACGCTCGACGCCGTCCCGCTCAGCGACGTGGTCGACGGCGACGCGGGCGATTTCGGCGGCACCATCGCAAACCAAGTCACCGTCGCGCTAGGGAACCTGGCCGGCGGATCTCTCCCCCAAACCATCACGTTCGCAGTCACGATCGATTAGGAGGGAACGCCATGAAGTACGCAGTCGCAGTGAGTCTTACTGTTCTTATCGGAGTCACGAGCGCACAGGCGGTCGAGAGCGCGGGTAACACCGCGGTCGAGATCAAGATCACGGCCGAGGTCGAAGTCACCGTCAAGAACGCGGACGGAATCGAGGAAGTGAAGCGCGTGCCGGCGGCCAAGGTCCCGCCCGGCACGGCGGTGATCTATACGCTGAACGCGAAGAACACCAGCGCTCAGCCCGTGGCCGACGTGGTGATGACGGATCCGATCCCGGCGGCGATGGAGTACGTCGACGGATCGGTCAGCGCGCAGGACGCGCGCGTCACGTTCTCCGTCGACGGCGGCAAGAGCTTCGCGGCCAAGGAGGCCCTGAAGGTCCGCGGCGAGGACGGCGCGCTGCGCGCGGCCGTGCCCGCGGACTACACGCACATCCGCTGGCAGCTCGAGAAGCCGCTCGCGCCGGGCGAGGCCCGCGCGGTGAGCTTCCGTGCGCGAGTCGAGTGATCGAGTGAGTTCCCCCCCTGAAAAGGCGGAAGCGTCGGCACACGCTGCAGTGTCGCATCGAGTTGAGTCGAGTTGGAAATACAGCAAGGAGAAGGCAATGTTGAGGCACGACTTGAAACGAATGGCAAGCACGCTTGCCGCCGCTGCGCTCTTGTGGAGCGCGGCGGACACCGCATCGGCGATCGGCGCCGACGCGGGCACCACCGTCTCGAACACGGCGTCGGTGGTGTACACCGTGAACGCCGTGGTCCAGCCGGCAGTGGCGAGCAACGCGGCCGACTTCGTCGTCGACCGCCTGGTCGACCTGACGGTGACGGCGATCCCGGTGACCTACGTCTCCGTGACTCCGGCCGCGGACGGGGCGTTCCTGTTCTCGGTGGCGAACACCAGCAACGCCACGCTCGGATTCGACCTGATCACGGCCAACAACGCGACGGATCCGTTCGGCGGCACCGACAACTTCGACCCGACCACGCTCACGGCGGTCGTCGATGCGGGCGTCCTCGGAACCTACGAGCCGGGCGTCGACGTGGCCACCACGATGGACACCGTCGTCGAAGACGGAACGTTCGGCGTGTGGGTCGTCGCGGCGATCCCGGGTGGGCAGGGCAACCTGGACATCGCGGCGATCACGCTCACCGCGACGGCGCGCGAGCCGGGCGCCGGCGGTGCGGCGCTGGTCGAGGAAGTGGGTGCCGAGGATCCGTTGGTCATGGAGACGGTGTTCGGCGACGGCGTGGGTGACACCGACGCCGCCAACGACGCGTCGTACTCCGACAGCGGCGCCTATCAGGTGGCGTCCGCGGACGTGACCATCACCAAGACCGAGACGCTGATCAGCGATCCGATCAACGCCGGAGTCAACCCGCGCCACATTCCGGGCGCGGTCGTCGAGTACGAGGTGACGGTCACCAACGACGCGCTCTCCGCGTTCCCCGCGACGACGCTGACCATCAGCGACGTGCTGCCGGGCGACGTGACGTTCGCGACGGACACGTACGGGGCGGGATTCGGCATCGACCTCGACGGCCTCGCGCTGTCGAACGCCGTGGACGCGGATGCAGGCTCCGAGGCGGGCGGAACGGTGACGGTCACCGTGCCAACGCTCGCGGCGGGCGCCTCCGCGGTCATCACCTTCCAGGTGACGGTGAACTAGCCGCCGGCTAGTCCGATGGTGAGCCCCCTCCCCCGAGTGCCGCGGCACGTCGAGTGCCCGCGCGCCGGCCCCCATGGCGGCGCCACGGGAGACTTGCGTTCGCGCACCGGGACCGGGCGTTCACCGGGCCGCTCTGAAGCGGTCCGCACGTTGTGCCTCAACGAGCCGGCTGCGACGGGAAATTCCCGCCGCAGCCGGCTCTGCGAGGTGCTGGTGACGTGCTTGCTCGCCGCGCTCCTGCTGCCGTCCGGCGCACGGGCGCAGACGCCCGCAGGAACGCCGATTCCGAACACGGGCTACGCGACCTACGACATCGGCGCCACGACTGGAATCGTCCGGCCGTCGAACACGCTGATCATCACCACGGCGCTGTTGGGCACGAGCTCGAGCTTCGAGTTCATGCGCTACGCGCCCGGCGCTCCGGGTTCGACCCCCTACGCCGTCTCGCCCACCCAGTGCTTCACCGGCGGCTCGTTCAGTCCGCTGGCCCCGCCCACCGCGTACGGCGGCGGCGTGATCAACCTGGCCAACGTCGAGCTCGAGCTCACCTCGAGCTATCACCCGGGCGAGCCGGTCTTCGTGCGGCTCGTCGACGCGGATCAGAACCTGAACCCGGCGCTCGCCGAGTCGGTCCGGGTCGCGCTCGCGACGCCCAGCGTCGCGGACGTCGAACAGCTCGAGCTGTTCGAGACGGGCGTGAACACGGGCATCTTCGTCGGCTACGTGCCCACCTCCGCGCCGCCGGCGCCGGCCAACGACTGCGTGCTCGCGGCGCCGTCGGGTCAGACGATCGCCGGCAGCTACACCGACGCGAGCAACGCGGCCGACACGGATTCCGACACCGCGCTGATCGATCCCGAGAGCCGCGTCTTCGACAGCTCGAACGGGTCGCCGGTCGACGGCGCGACCGTGACACTGATCGACGACGCCACGGGCCTGCCCGCGACGGGCATCCTCGGCGACGACGGCCTCTCCGCCTTCTCCGCCACGCTGATCAGCGGCGGCTCCGTCACGGACGGCGGCGGGCAGGTCTACGACTTCGGTCCGGGCGGCTATCGCTACCCGGTGGTTCCCGCGGGCAGCTACCGGCTGCAGGTGACGCCGCCCGCCGCCTACACCTTCCCGAGCGGCGTGGCCGACACCACGCTGCAGACGCTGCCCGGCGCGCCGTTCGCGCTCGCGGTCGGCTCGCGCGGAGAGCTCTTCGTGGTGCCCGTCGGGCCCACCTTCCAGCTCGATCTGCCGCTCGACACCGCGTCGGGCTTCGGCTTCATCTCGATCGACGCGAGCCGCGACGTGGTCTCGCTGGGCGAGCACTTCCAGTTCGACGTGCGCGTCGAGAACCCGGGCGTGCTCGGCGCGCCGCTCGGCGTCGACGTCACGGTCGTGCTGCCGCTCGGCATCCGCTTCCTGCCCGGCACCGTGCGCATCGACGGCGCCAAGCAGCCCGACCCGGTGCTCTCGCCGGACGGGCGGACGCTGACCTGGACGCTGCCCGCCAGCGCCCTGCCGGTGGTGACACACATCCGGTTCACGGTGAAGGTGACGCCGACCGCCGAGGCCGGCCTCACGCGCACCACCGCGCGCGCGCAGGCGCTGGGCGGCACCAGCACCGAGGACGCGGTCGCGACCGTGCGCGTCGAAGAGGATCTGGGCGCGAACAACGCCTACGTGATCGGGCGCGTCGCCGAGGGCTCCTGTGACACCGACGACTTCGCCGGCAAGGGCGTCGCCGGCGTGCGCGTGTACCTCGAGGACGGAACGTTCTCGGTCACCGACTCGAACGGCTACTACCACTTCGCCGGCATCACGGCCGGCGCGCACGTGGTGCAGATGGACGTGCAGAGTCTGCCCGGCTTCTACGAACCGCTGCCCTGCGCGCAGGACGAGGGCCACCTGTTCGCCGGCCGGCCGTTCTCGCAGTTCGTCGAGATCCAGGGCGGCACGCTGTGGCGCAGCGACTTCCGCGTGCAGCTCCGCGCGCGCCCGCAGGGCGGCATCAGCCAGCGGCTCGAGAGCCAGCGGGTCGACGACACGATCCACTACCAGCTCGCGCTGCGCGGCAACGGCGTCGGCGTGCGCAACGCGCGCGCGCTGGTGATGCTGCCCGCGGGCGTCGAGTACGTGCCCGGCAGCACGCGCAACGCGGGCGTGCCGATGGCCGATCCCGAGATCAAGCACGGCGTGCTCACCTACTCGCTCGGCGAGCACACCGAGCCCGACTGGACGATGGATCTCACGCTCGACGCGCTGCCGACGGGCGCGCAGGAGCGCGATCTCGAGACCTCGGCCGTGGTGATGTTCGAGACGCCGGTCGAGAAGCTGGCCAAGACGCCCGTCGCGAAGACCTTCCTGCACGGCGAATCGAGCTCGGGCAGCGGCATCCAGGTGGTCGAGACGCTGGGTCTGCGGCCGGGCGAGGACTGGCAGACCGTCACCACGCCGGCGCCCGACATCACGCCCGCGAAGCCGACGGTCTTCAACAAGGCCTGGCTCGAGCAGGCCAAGCCGGGCTTCGCGTGGCTCTCGCCGGAGCCGGGCTTCGCGGCCGCGATCGCGAGCGTGAACATCGCGATCCAGCACGCGCCCGGCACGCGGCTCGAGCTGATCCTGAACGGCGCCCCGGTTGCGAAGTTCAACTTCGAGGGCGAGTTCTCCAACACCGCCAAGACCGTCTCGCTCTCGCGCTGGCGCGGCGTCGATCTGGTCGACGGCGACAACGCCTTCGTGGTGCGCGCGCTCGACGCGCAGGGCAACGAGATCGAGCGCATCGAGCGCGGGCTTCACTACGCGGGCCCGCCGTTCCGCGCCGAGCTCATGCCCGAGCTGTCCAAGCTCGTCGCCGACGGCGCCACGCCGCCACTGATCGCAGTGCGCTTCACCGACGAGGACGGCGAGCCCGCGCGCAGGGGCCAGGTGGGCGCGTACCAGGTCGAGCCGCCGTACCGGCCGAATCTCGACCCCGCGCAGCGCGAGCTGAAGCGGCAGGCGGGCCTGCTGCCCGAGTCACCGAGCTATGTGATCGGCGAGGACGGCATCGCGCGCATCGAGCTCGCGCCGACCACCACCTCGGGCCGTGTGAACCTGCGCTTCGCGCTGGCGGGCGGCCACGAGAAGAAGCTCCACCCCTGGCTCGAGGCGAACGCGCGCGAGTGGGTGCTGGTCGGCCTGACCGGCGGTACGCTCCTGCACAGCTCCGTCTCCGAGCACAGCGAGAGCCTGGTGCCGGGCGACGTCGAGGACGGCTACGACCTCGACCGCGGCACCACCGTGTTCGCCAAAGGCCGCGTGAAGGGCTCGTGGCTGCTCACCGCAGCCTACGACTCGCGCCGCGAGTCGTACGAGTCGTCGAACGACATCGACCGCGCCGCGCTCGAGGGCGGCCTCGACCCGAACCAGTACTACACACTGTACGGTGACGCGACCACCCAGGGCTTCGAGGCGCCGAGCCAGAGCAAGCTGTACGTGAAGCTCGAGCGCAAGCAGTTCTACGCGCTGTTCGGCGACTTCCAGACCGGTCTCACCATGACCGAGCTCTCGCGCTACAACCGCAGCCTGAACGGATTCCACACCGAGTACGACGGCGACTACCTGTCGCTGAACGCCTTCGGCACCGACACCAGCCAGGCCTTCGTGCAGGACGAGATCCGCGGCGACGGCACCTCGGGGCTGTACCGGCTCTCGCGCCAGGAGATCGTGCTGAACAGCGAGACGGTCGCGATCGAGATCCGCGACCGCTTCCACGGCGACCAGGTGGTCTCGCGCGAGAACCAGGTGCGCTGGGTCGACTACAACATCGACTACAGCTCGGGCACGATCTTCTTCAAGCGGCCGATCCCGAGCGCCGGCCTTGGCTTCAACCCGGTGTACATCGTGGTCGAATACGAGTCCGACGACGACTCCGACGAGGAGATCAACGGCGGCGGACGCGCGGCCTTGAAGCTGTTCGACTCGAGCGTCGAGCTCGGCACCTCGCTGATCCACGAGGGCACGGTGGGCCAGACCTCGAGCCTGTACGGCAGCGATCTGCGCATCGACCTCGACGATTCGACCAGCCTGCGCGGCGAGTACGCAATGACGCGCTCGGCGCTGGTCGACTCGGCCGTCGATCCGCACGGCGGCGCCTGGCTCGCCGAGCTCACGCGCCGCGATCGCGACCTCGATTCGCGCCTGTACTGGCGCGAGCAGCGCCCGGGCTTCGGGCTCGGCCAGCAGAGCGCGAGCGAGACGAACATGCACCAGCTCGGCCTCGACGCGCGCTATCGCCTGAGCGATTCGCTGGCGCTGTCGGGCGAGGCGTTCCGCCAGGTCGACATGGCGTCCGATGCGCGGCGCGACTTGTTCGAGGGGCGCCTGGACCACCACGAAGGACCGGTCACGGCCTACGGCGGCCTGCGCTGGGCGCACGACGTGTTCTCGGACGGCGAGGACACCTCCTCGCCACAGGTGCTCAGCGGCGGCAGCTACACCACCTATCAGAACCGCCTGAAACTGCGCGCCGACACGGAGGTGACGCTGTCGGGCGACGAGAGCCTCGACTTCCCGACGCGCTTCCTGGTTGGCGCCGACTTCGAGCTGCTGCCGCAGCTCACCGTGTTCGGCGAGGAGGAGCTGACGCTGGCGAGCGAGCGCAGCACCGCGGCCACGCGCGTGGGCCTGCGCACCAGCCCCTGGGCGGGCGGCCAGGCCACCGCCGCGATCGGCCAGCGCAGCCAGCAGGACAGCCAGCGCCTGTTCGGCACGCTCGGGATGCTGCAGACCTACCAGATGACCGACGCGCTCTCCTTCGACTTCGCGGTCGACAACTCGGTGACACTCTCGGGTGACGACACGGCCTCGACCTCGATCTCGCCGTTCGCGCCGAGCCAGCCGGTGAACTTCGGCCTGGCCGGCGACGCGCAGGGCGACGACTTCACCTCGATCTCCGTCGGCACGACCTACGCGCAGGACCTGTGGGCCGCCAACCTGCGCGTGGAGACGCGGATCGGCAACGTGCAGGACAAGTGGAGCGTCACGGCTGGCGCGTACCGCGAGCTCGACGAGGGCATCGGCGTGGCGGTGCGCGCCGAGTTCTTCGACGCGAGCGGCTCGAGCGCAGCACTCACCACCGGACCGGACGCGAGCTCCGGCCCGGTCTACAGCTCCGACGGCACGCTGCGGCCGAACACCGCCTACGACGGCATCGAGTCGCTCGGCAAGCTGCGCGTGTCGGCGGTGTACCGCCCGATCGGCGGCCGCTACACGCTGCTCGAGTCACTCGAGCTGCGCAGCGAGCGCCTCGACGACGCGGTCTTCCAAGCCCGGGCCACGCGCATCGTCAACAACATGAACCTGAACATCAAGCTCGACCGCAAGACACAGGCCTCGCTGCAGTACGGCGCGAAGTACCTGATGGAGGACATCGACGGCGAGAACCTGAACGGCTACACGGACGTGACCGGCCTCGAGCTGCGCCGCGACCTGTTCGGCAACTGGGACATCGGCGGCCGCGTCGGCATACGCCACTCCTGGAGCGACGGCAACATCCAGCAGCTCTACGGCGCGTCGGTCGGCTACATCCTGATGAAGAACCTGTGGGTCAGCGCGGGCTACAACTGGGAGGGCTACCGCGACACGGACTTCTCTGAAGGAGAGTGGACCAGCCGCGGCCCGTACATCTCGTTCCGCTACAAGTTCGACCAGGAGACCGTGAAGGAGCTGCTCGACTGGGCGGAATAGCTTGCGTCCGCGAAGCGGACGCTTGCTCGGACTCGGACGCGGACTCGGACGCGGGCCGGCGGCATAGCGCCTCCTCGGGGGTACCCTCGGAGGACCTCGACCTCCACTCGTCGGCGCGACGCCGCCGACCCGCGCGGAGGTGCGTGGAGCCGGCGTGTTGGACGGAGTGGCTAGCGGCCTCGCTGGCGACGGTGTTCCAGTGCTCGCCTCGAGCACGAGCGCGCGGCGCAGCTCCCAGCGGTCGTTCGCGAAGAACACGCCCGCGGGCCCGAAGCCCCGCTCGTCGTCGACCGGATAGACGGGTGTCCTCGCGTTGATCGGCACGAGCACGTCGCGCACGCCGACGAGCTTCCAGTGGTGAAGCGGCGGTGACTCGCCGTGCGCACCACGGCCTTGTGCTCGTCGAGCAGGTCGCCGACACGGAACGGCGCCGGCACGGCGTCGGTCGCGGTCGGGGTCAGTACGCCCGCTGCGCAGCTCCCTTCCGCGGGATCGCCCACGGATCGGCGGGCTCGGCGCGACCGTCGAGCGCGGGAACGAACGCGACGCAGATCGCGAGCAGCGCGCGGCGGCTGCGTTCGTGCACCGGACCCTCCTCGTGCGGGGACGATAGCGGGCAGGCTACGATGCGCGCATGACAAGCCCCCCCGATCCGTTCCTGGGCGCGAACCCGCTCGATCCGGCCTTCCGGGCCGATCCGCACCCCGCGTTGAAGCGCCTGCGCGAGACCCACCCCGTGCACGAGACGGTGATCGGGCTGTGGCGGCTGACGCGCTACGCCGATTGCCTCCGGCTCTTGCGCGACGCGCCGACGGGCGTGCGCCTGTCCGACGGCACGCGGCCCGGACAGGACCGCATCCCCGGGGCGCTCGCCTCGTTCGGGCAGTTCATGCTGCAGCAGGATCCGCCCGCGCACACGCGCCTGCGGCGGCTGGTGTCGAAGGCCTTCACGCCGCGCGCGGTCGAGCGCATGCGCGAGCACGTGCAGACGCTCGCCGACGCGCTGGTCGATCGTGCGCTCGAGCGCGGCGAGCTCGACGCGATCGCGGATCTCGCACTGCCCGTGCCATCGACGGTGATCTGCGAGATGATGGGCGTGCCGGTCGCCGACCGCGAGCGCTTCACGCAGTGGACCGCGCACTCGACCCACCTGCTGGCCGCGTTCGCCGCGCCGCCCGACGTGCTCGAGCGCGCCGTCGCCGCATCGCAGGCATTGGTGGGCTACTTCGAGGAGCTGACCGCCGAGCGGCGCAAGTCGCTCGGCGACGATCTGCTCTCGAACCTGATCCGCGCCGAGGAGGCGGGCGATCGCCTGTCGCCACAGGAGCTGCTCTCGCAGTCGATCGGTCTGTTGATCGCGGGCTTCGAGACCACGATCGGGCTGATCGGGAACGGATTGCTCCAGCTGCTCCGCCACCCCGCCGAGCTCGCGAAGCTGCGTGCGAACCCCGGGCTGATCGGGTCCGCGGTCGAGGAATGCCTGCGCTTCGACGGACCGATCCTGCTCACCGTGCGCATCACCCGCGACGAGCTGCGCTTCGGCGAGCTAGCGATCCCGAAGGACCGCATGGTGATGGCGCTGCTCGCCGCCGCGAACCGCGATCCCGAGGTCTTCCCGGATCCCGAGCGCTTCGACATCGAGCGCACGCCGAACGAGCACATGGCCTTCGGCGGGGGCACGCACTTCTGCCTGGGCGCGCACCTGGCGCGCATGGAGGCGCAGGCGGCGATCGGCTCGCTGGTGCGCCGCTCGGCGAAGCTCGAGCTGGTCTCGGACGAGCTCGAGTGGGGCCAGTCCCTGTTCCGCGTGCTCGGCAAGCTCCCGCTGCGCGTCACTCCGGCGCGCTGACGAACCCCGACGCCGCGAGCTCCGCGCGCAGCCGGCTGCCGGGCTCGAGCAGGCGGACGAGCGCCTTCACCGCCGGACGCTCGAGCCGCCGCTTCGGCACCACGAAATCGTAGTGCTCGAAGCGCAGCGGGCGGAAGCGCAGGCCCGCCTCGCGGGCGACGCTCTCGATCGTCACGCCCCAGTCGGCCCTGCCTTGTGCGACCGCCGCCGCGACCGCGTTGTGCGAACGCGGCTCGTAGGCGAAGCCGTCGGGCCGCCGACCGCCGAGCAGACCGTCGATCAGCACGCGCGTGCCGCTGCCGCGATTGCGGTTCACCATACGCAGGCTCGTGTCGGCGACGAGCGCCTCCGTGGGCCTGCGCTCGTCCTCGCGCGTCACCACGCCCTGCATGCGCAGGTAGCCGGGCAGCAGCGCGAGAGACTCGTCGAGGAAGGGCGTGTTGTAGGTGTCGGTGGCCGGATCGAGCAGGTGCGCGGGCGCGACGTCGCACTCACCGCGGCGCGCGGCCTCGATCCCGCCCTGCGAGCCGACCGCGAGCAGCTTCACCGAGAAGCCCTCGGCGTGCAGCGCGCGCGCGATCCGATCCAGGCCCGTGCAGTGGCTGCCGATCACGACCAGGTCCGCCGGCTCGAGCGAGGGGCCGAGCAGGATCACCTCGACCTCCGTACCCGCCTCGACGATCTCGAGGTTACGTTCTAGCCGCACGAAGCCGTCGGCGCGGCTCCAGGTCGTGACGCTGCCGCTGCCCTTCCCCATCGGGTAGGCGCCGAGCTCGCCGTCGGCACCTCGCACCAGTCCGACGAGCAGATACTCGAGCCGCCCGCGCTCGGTGTGGGTGCGCAGCGCGAGCTTCGCGCGCACCTGCTCTGCGCGCAGCGGCGGCGCGCCCGCCAGCTGGCGCAGCACGGGCGCGACGAACTCGTGGAAGGTGAACACCGCCGAGGTCGGGAAGCCGGGCAGGATCACGACGGGCTTTCCGTGGTGCGCGGCCAGGCAGATCGGCTTGCCGGGCTTCAGCGCGACGCCGTGCACGAGGATGCCCGGCTCGAGCCCCGCGACGGCTCGGTACGAGAGATCGCCCTCGCCCTTCGAAGTCCCGCCGGAGAGCACGACCGCGTCACAGTCGGCGAGACCGCGCTCGAGCGCGCGCCGCAGCGCGGATTCCTCGTCTCGGAACGCGCCGAAGAAGACCGGCTCGCCGCCGAGCTCGCGCACGGCGTCGGCGATCATGCGTCCGTTCGAATCGAACACGAGCCCCGGACGCATCGCCTCGCCCGGGTCGATGATCTCGTCGCCGGTCGAGATCACCGCGACGCGCGGCTTGCGCACCACGGGAACGCGCGCGGCGCCGATCGCCGCGAGCACGCCCGTCTCGCGCGAGGAGAGGCGCTGGCCCGCGAACAGCACGGTCTCGCCCCAGCCGATGTCCGTGCCCGCGAACGAGACTGCTGCGCCGGGCACGCGCGCACCGCGCACCACCACGATCCGGTCGCCGGCCTCGACGTCGGTCATCTCCACGGGCACGACCGCGTCGGCGCCGCGCGGCAGCATGCCGCCGGTCGCGATCGGGGTCGCCGTGCCGGGCTCGACGCTGAGTCGCGGGTGTACACCGGTCGGGATCGACTCGTCGTTGCGGCGCAGGCGCACCGGCTCGAGCTCGCTCGCGCCGTAGGTGTCCTGCGCGCGCACCGCGAAGCCGTCCATGTTCGAGCGGTCGAAGCTCGGCACGTCGACGGGCGCGCGTACTTCGTCGGCGAGCACGCGGCCGAGCGCCCCCTCGAGCGCGACCTCCTCGGCCGGCAGGCGCGCGAGCGCGAGCGCGGCGTGCCAGCGCTGCTCGGCGACGTCGCGGTCGAGCACCTCGAGGAACTGCTCCTGCTTCACGGCCGCACCGCGCCGCGAAGCGGCGCGCCCTCGGGCGAATCGTCGTCGTAGAGCAGCACCTCGACCTCGGCGCCCTCGGGCATGCCCTCGAGCTCACGCGGCACGATCACGGCGCCGTCGGCGCGCACCGTCGACGACAGGATCGACGCGCCTGCGGTGGCGAGCGGCGCTACGCGCTGGCCTTCGAAGGCGACCCGCACGTAGTCGGTGCGGCCCACCTCGGAGCTGAGCTTGCGCGCGAGCACGGCCCGGACGCGCCGGTGCGGCCAGGCGCGCGTGCGGCCACCGAGCGCGCGGATCGAGGGCCCGGCGAAGAACTCGTACGCGCACAGGCAGCTCACGGGATTGCCCGGCAGCAGGAACACGAGCGCGGCGCCGATCCGCCCGCCCCCCGCCGGGCTCGAGGGCCGCATCGAGACGCCGTGGAAGAGCAGCTCACCGCTCTCTGCGAGCAGCCGCGGCGCGTGGTCCTCGGCGCCGACGCTCGAGCCGCCCGAAACCAGCACCACGTCCGCGTCGCCGGCCGTGAGCGCCGCCGCGATCAGCGCAGGCCGATCCGGGATCAGCTCGAACGGCAAGAGCTCGCCGCCGTCGCGTGCGACCAGCGCGCGCAGCACGACCGAGTTCGAGTCGACGATCTTGACGCCATCCGGTGTAGCGCCCGCGGGCAGCAGCTCGTCGCCGGTGATCACGAGCCGGACGCGCGGCCGTCGCACGCAGGCGACCTCGCCGCAGCCGATCGACGCGAGCAGGCCCGCGTCCTGCGGCCGGATCCGCCGGCCGGCGCGCAGCACGACCTCGCCCGCGCGGATGTCCTCGCCGACCGCGCCGATGTTCTTGCGCGGCGCCACCGCCTCGTGCAGGCGCACGCGGCCCGCGCGCTCCTCGCAGACCTCCGCCTTCACCACCGCGTCGGCGCCGTCGGGGATCGGCGCGCCCGTCATGATGCGCACCGCTTCGTCCTTGCCCACGCGCCCGCCGAACGCGCGGCCCGGATACGCCTCGCCGATCAGCGCGAACTCGAGCGGACCGTACTCGGAGGCGCCGAAGGTGTCCTCGCCGCGCAGCGCGTAGCCGTCCATGGCCGAGCGCGCGAAGCCCGGCACGTCCACGCGTGAGGCGACGTCCTCGGCGAGCACGCGCCCCACCAGCCCGAGCAGGTCCACGCGCTCCGCGGGCAGCCGCGCGCACAGCGCCACGAGCAGGCGGTCGACCTCCTCGACGTCCTTCCGCTCCGCGAATCCCCGCATCCGTACGTCGCGAGTCATCGCGGAACCCGAGCCGCCTTCGGCGCGGACCTTCTCAGCCGGCCGCTTTGGTCGTGTAGAGCTTGTCGCGTCCCGGCTTGCGCACCTTGGCGTCGGCGATGATCTCGGCGGGCACGTCGAAGACGACCTTGGCCGGACCGATCGCGTCCTCCTTCATGCACGCCGGGAGCACGTCGTCGGCGGCGGTGAAGCCGGCGCGGCGGTTGAACTCCCACTCGTCCAGCAGCACCTGCCAGCCCTGGTCGGCGATCTCCTCGCGCGAGATCTCGCGACCCACCATGAAGCCGTAGAACTGGCGGATGTCGTCGAGCGTCGGCTGCACGAACTGGCAGAAGCCCGACGAGTCGCAGACCGCGTTCACGAGCTGCACTTCCTGCGAGGCCTGAGCGAACTGGTCGGCCGGCAGGCCCGGGTTCACGACCAGTCCCGCCGTGTGGTCGGCCCCCTGGGCGCTGGTCGCGTAGGTCACGCCCGTGGCCTTGAGCGGCCGCGGATCCCAGGCGGGGATCGCCTGGCCGCGCACGACCGGCACGCGGTGGTGTTTGGTGTGCTGGCCGGTCGCGGCGCAGCCGTTGCCGATCACCTTGCCGAGCTCGGTGCCCTTGCCCACGTCGGCGACGAGCTTCTTCATCGCCGCCGCGTCGCCCCAGTTCATCCTGCCCGAGTCCATCAGCACGCCGATCGCGGCGCCGGTCTCGATCGTGTCGAGGCCCACCTCGTCGCACAGCCGGTCGAGGTCGGCGACGTCCTCCCAGCTCGCGACCGCGCAGTTCGAGCCGAGCAGCGTCAGCGTCTCGAACTCCAAGGCGCTCGTCGTGTAGTTGCCGTTGGCGTCGTGGACGACGTTCGAGCACTTCACGATGCAGCCGGTCAGACAGTTGTGCATGCCGCCGCCGCGCTTGTCGAAGCTCTCCACGATGCGCGCACCGTCGAGCGTCGCGGCGTCCGGCGACTGGCCGGACGTGCGGTTCTTGTACGGGAAGGTGTGCAGCATGTTCGCGACGGGCACGACCGACGAGGTGCCGGTCTTGAACATCTGCGGGCCCTCGAGGTAGCCGCGCGTGTACTTCTTGGAGAGCTCGTTGAAGCCCGCCTTGTCCTTCGGTTCGCGCACGCGCGCCTTGCCGCGCTCGACCGCGACGAACTTCAGGCGCTTCGAGCCCATCACCGCTCCGACCCCGCCGCGCGCCGCGTGGCGCGCCGGGTGGCGGCTGTCCTGATCGGTGCAGGCGACCGACGCACCCTTCAGCATCTGCTCGCCGGCCGGGCCGATCGTGATGAACGACGCGTTCTTCGTGTACTTCTTGGTGAGCTCCTCGCAGGTCGCGTAGTTCCACTTCAGCGCCAGCTCGTCCGCGGGCACGATGCGCACGCCCTTGTCGTCGCACTCCAAGCCGTACAAGCGCTTCGCGTCCTTCGGCTGGCCCTTCACGACGATCGCGCGGATGCCGAGCTTGTTCAGGTCCTGGCCGGGATTGCCGCCGACGTTGGCTTCCTTGATGCCGTTGGTCAGCGGGCTCTTGCAGCCCACGCTGAGCCGGCCCGAGGTCGGCGCCGACGTCCCGGCCAGCACGCCCGGCGCGAGCACGAGCACGTTCTCGGCGCCGAGCGGGTCGCACTTCGCGTTCGCGAGGTCGCGCAGCAGGATCTTGGCCGATAGCCCGCGCCCACCGAGCAGCTCCCATTCCGCGGGGAGATTCTCGTTCGAGACGCTCATGTTCGTCATGTCGACGTGAACGATCTTGTCGCCTTGCATCACGATCCTCCAGGAAGGTAGGGGCAGCGTACCACCGGGCTCGGCCGTTCAGCCACCGGCGATCGCGGCCACGATCTCGAGCGCGTCGCCGGCGGCGAGCGCCTGGTCGAGGCGCTGGGCATCGACCGGCTCGCCGTTCACGAACAGCTTCACGAAGCGGTGCAGCTTCCCGTGCGCGTCGACCACCTGCGGCGCGAAGCCCGGGAACTTCTTCTCGACCGCCTCGATCGCGCCGCGCACGGTCACGGCGTCGACCACCAGCTCCTCCTCGCCGTGGGTCGGCCCGCGGTAGGGCGATGGGATCAGGACCTTGGGCATGGCCACACCTCCGCGATCAGAACGCGAACACCCGGAACTCGTGGGTGCCGCGGAAACCGAGCGACGCGAACAGCGCGCGCGCCGCCTGCTCACCGTCCTTGAGCAGGATCACCACGCGCCGCTCCGGGCTCTCGAGCGCGCGCACGGCGGCGCAGGCGAGCGCGCGGGCGTAGCCCTGGCGGCGGCAGTCCTCGCGCGTCTCGAGGTGCGCGAGCAGCGCCACGCGCCCGGTCGTGAAGCGCGCACCCGCGACGGCCGCGAGCTCGCCATTCGCGTCGCGGATGCCGAAGAACGGGCCGAGCTCGAGCTCCAGCCGCGCGAAGCTCGTGCCGCAGTAGTGTGTCAGCTCGTCCGCGTCCGTGATCGGCTCGACGCGCGGGTCGACAGGCGGCAGCGGCACGCCCGCGTCGAGCCGCACCATCTGCAGCTCCGAGCGGATCTCACGCCCGCCCGCGCGCGAAACCTGCGCGGCGAGCGGCGAAGGCACCGGGCACACGAACGGCCGCGGCACGCGCCGCAAGAGCTCCCCCGCCACACCGGGCAGCGCGCCGTCGACCGCGACCACGCGGAACGGGAACAGCCCCTCGATCAGCGCCGCGAGCCCCACCACGCGCTCGCCGTCGAGCGCCTCGACCACCTCGACGCGGTCGTGCAGCGCGGGGACCTCGAGCGCCGCGTGCAGCCACAGCCGCTCGAGCAGCGCCCCGCGCGCGAACGCGCGCGCCACCGCGAGCGCAGCGGCGTCCCCTTCCTTCAGGGGTCGGTACACGTAGCGACTTGCCATCCGGCGCCGATCCTAACCCATCCTGTGCGCAGGGCGGACCAGGCTCTGTGATCAAAGACCAGGCAGCGGCCCACCTAGCCCGAACCGCTCGCTTCGTCCTCACGGATCTCCTCGCGGGAAAGCTCGGGTACGACGCGACCGCGACCCGCCGTGGCGGAGTACGAGGCGCTGATCGAGGAAGACGGCAGCGCCGCGCCCGTGCTGCGTGAGAAAGATCGGCCGTCGCCGACGCTGAACATCCCGAACCGCCGCCGCGACGTTCGCCCGAAAGTCGGACAGTGACCGAATGTCCTCGCTGGGTCGCGTCTCCTCAACGGTTCAACGCAATTGGTAGAGTGCCACCCGTGAGGCTCGGCGTCTTGATTCTCCCGGAGGAACGCTGGTCGGCGGCCAGGGATCGGTGGCGAGCCGCCGAGGACCTTGGCTTCCACCACGCGTGGACCTACGACCACCTCACGTGGCGGACGTTTCGGGACAAGATCTGGTTCGGAGCCGTTCCGACGCTCGCCGCAGCAGCCGAGACGACTTCTCGCCTCCGCTTGGGAACCTTGGTGGCCTCACCGAACTTCCGGCATCCCGTCCCGTTCGCCAAGGAACTGATGACGTTGGACGACATCAGCAACGGGCGGTTCACGCTGGGGCTCGGAGCGGGCAGCGACGGCTTCGATGCTCTCGCACTCGGGACGAAGCCCTGGCTTCCGCGCGAACGTGCGGATCGCTTCGAAGAGTTCGTAGCGCTGCTCGACCAACTCCTGAAGGAGCCGGCTACGACGTACGAGGGACGCTACTACTCGGCTCACGAGGCGCGTGGCGTGCCTGGTTGCGTGCAGCAACCCCGCCTCCCCTTCGCGATCGCAGCGACCGGTCCGAGAGGAATGCGGCTCGCTGCGCGCTACGGCGAGATCTGGGTCACGGTTGATTCGCGCGGAGCGGGCCGTGAGGAGGTCAGTCGACTGGACGAGATCTGCCTCGAGATGGGTCGTGATCCGACGAGCCTGAGGCGTCTGGCTCTGCTTGGCTTCCGGGAGCGCCCGCTCGAATCGATCGAGGCGTTCCGCGACGTTCTCGGGCGCCACGCAGGACTGGGCTTCACGGATCTGGTCCTGCATTGGCCGCGAAGCGATGAACCGTTTCGCAACGACCGGGCTGTGCTGGAACAGATCGCTTCCGAAGTGCGTTAGGCGGCCCGCTCGGCTCAGTCCGGGATCTCCGGTTCGACGAGCTGGGCCAGTTGCTCGAGTGACTCCTGCCAGCCGAGGTAGCACATCTCGACCGGAATGACGTCTGGAAGTCCTTCCTGAACGATCGCGATCTCCGTGCCACACGAGACTTGGCTCAGCGAGATCGTCGTCTGCATTTCGCCAGGCAGGTTGGGATCGTCGAACCTGTCCGTGTAGCGAATTCGTTCGTTCGGGATCAGCTCGCGATACTCACCCCCGAAGGAGTGCCCGTTGCCCGTCGAGAAGTTCCTGAACGACATCTTGTAGGTTCCACCGACCCTGGGGTCCATGTGGTGAACCTGGCAGGTGAAGCCGAACGGAGGCAGCCATTTCGCCATGGCGTCGGCTTCCAGGAACGCTCGGTAGACGCGCTCTGGCTTGGAACGAAGTACCCGGTGAAGTCGGACAGTACCCGTAGGCATGATGAGGGTCCTTTCGGTGCATTGGAGGGGAGCCGCCAAGCGACGCCTACTCCCATGACGTTCGACCGACCGGCAGATCGACAGCAGGGATCGCCCGCGGCTACCCCTTCGGCGGCATCCGGATCGCGCCGTCGAGGCGGATCACTTCGCCGTTCAGCATGCCGTTCTCGATGATCGAGCGGGCGAGGTGCGCGTACTCGGTCGGGCGGCCGAGGCGGCGCGGAAACGGGATGTTGGCGGCGAGCGCCTGGCGCGCGGGCTCGGGCAGGCCGGCGAGCAGCGGCGTGTCGAACAGGCCCGGCGCGATCGTGACCACGCGGATGCCGAGCGAGGACAGGTCGCGCGCGACCGGCAGGGTCATGCCGATCACCGCCGCCTTCGACGCGGCGTAGGCGATCTGTCCGATCTGGCCATCGTAGCCGGCGACCGAGGCAGTGTTCACGATCACGCCGCGCTCGCCGTCGGCGTCGGAAGCGTTCTTGCTCATCCGGTCGGCCTCGAAGCGGATCGCGTTGAAGGTGCCGACCACGTTCACCTCGAGCACCTTCATGAAGGGCTCGAGCGGGTGCGGACCTTCCTTCGTCACGGTGCGCTGCGCCCAGCCGATGCCGGCGCAGTTCACCGCGATGCGGATCCCTCCGAACTCGGCGACGGCTCGGTCGACCGCGGCCTCCACCTGATCGGCTTTGGTCACGTCGCAGGGGCAGAAGAGGGTGCCGCGCCCGAGCTCGGCGGCGACCTTTTCGCCGGGCGAGCGCGGCAGGTCGAGGATCGCGACGCGCGCGCCGGCGGCGATCAGCTCGCGCACGGTGGCGCTCCCGAGTCCGGACGCTCCGCCCGTGACGACCGCGCCCGCGCCCTGGATCTGCACCGAGCTAGGACTCCTGCTCGAGGTATGTGTAGCCGCTCATGCCCTGCTCGAAGCGGCGGCGCAGCAGCGCCGACTCCTCGAGCGTGAGCCGGCCCTCGCGCATCGCCGTCTCGGCGGCCATGCGCACGGACTCGGTCAGCGCGCGCCGGTCGTAGCCCAGGTACTGCACGACCTGCTCGACCGAGTCGCCCTGCACCACCTGCTCGACCGTGTAGCCGCCATCCTCGTACACCTTCACGTGTACGGCGTCGGTGTCGCCGAACAGGTTGTGCATCTCGCCCAGGGTCTCCTGGTAGGCGCCGACCAGGAACACGCCCAGGTAGTAAGGGCGGCCGTTCGGGGCGTGCAGCTCGAGCACGTTCTTCACGTCGCGCAGGTCGATGAACTCGCTGACCTTGCCGTCGGAGTCGCAGGTCAGGTCCGCGAAGGTGCCGCGCCGCATCGGCGCCTCGTCGAGCCGGTGGATCGGCACGACCGGGAACAGCTGCTTCATCGCCCACGAATCGGGCAGCGACTGGAACACCGAGAAGTTCCCGTAGTACTTGTCGGCGAGCTGGCGCTCCAGGCGCTGCAGGTCGTCGGGCACGTAGGTCATCTCGCGCACGATGCGCAGGATCTTCTCGCAGCAGGCCCAGAACAGCTCTTCCATGCGCGCGCGGGTCTGCAGGTCGAGGTAGCCGAGCGCGAACGCCGTGGTCGCCTCTTCCTTCAGCTGCAGCACGTCGTTGTACGACTCCTGCACGTTGCGCGTCGTGATCGAGCCCCAGACCTCGTAGAGCTGCTGGATGACCTTCGGGTCCTCGTCGCCGGGCTGGGCCGGCGTCGAGCTGGTGCGCACGCCGTCCACCGACAGCACGTCGAAAATCAGCACCGACGCGTGCGAGACCAGCGCGCGGCCGGCCTCGGTGACGATGTCGGGGTGCGGCACGCCCTTCTCGTCGCAGATGTCGCGGATCGCGCTCACCACGTCGTAGGCGTACTCCTGGGTGGTGTAGTTCATCGACGAGTGGAAGTTGGTCTGGGAGCCGTCGTAGTCGACGCCCAGCCCGCCGCCCACGTCCATGAACTTCACCGGCGCGCCCAAGGCGTGCAGCTCCGTGAAGATGTGCGACGCCTCGCGGAACGCGTCCTTGTGCGCGCGGATGGCGGTGACCTGCGAGCCGCTGTGGAAGTGCAGCATCTCCAGGCAGTCGAGCATGTCGTCGTGCCGCAGCCGGTTCACGACGCCCATCAGCTCCTCGGCCGAGAGCCCGAACTTCGAGCGGTCGCCGGACGACTCGGCCCACTTGCCCGCGCCCTTGCTCGCGAGCCGCGCGCGCACGCCGATGTGCGGGCGGATGCCGAGCTCGCGGCTGACCTTGATCAGCGTGTCGAGCTCGTTCGGGCGGTCGATCACGATCATGACGTAGCGGCCGAGCCGCTGGGCCAGCAGCGCCAGCTCCATGTACGCCCGGTCCTTGTAGCCGTTGCAGATGATCAGGGCCTCGGGCGTGTCGAGCGTCGCGAGCCCGACCAGCAGCTCGGGCTTGGAGCCGACCTCGAGCCCGAGGTAGTGCGGGCGGCCGAAGTTGACCAGCTCCTCCACCACCTGGCGCTGCTGGTTGACCTTGATCGGGTACACGCCTCGGTAGCGGCCCTTGTACTCGTACTCGCCGATCGCGCGCGTGAAGCAGCCCGAGATGTGGCGCACGCGGCTCGCCAGGATGTCGGAGAAGCGGATCACCAGCGGCGTGCGCAGACCGCGGCCGCGCAGCTCCTCGACGAGCGCCGGCAGGTTCACCTGCGCGGTCCCGGGCCCCGCCGGATGGACGAGCATGTCGCCCGTCGCACTCACGGAGAAATACTCACCCCCCCAATACGGGATGCCATACAGCTCAGCAGCTTCTCGAACCGTCCAAGCGCGCATCGACCACTCCCTGGCAGACCCAAGCGCGGCGCTCGCGCCGAAAAAGGCGCGAGTCGCGGCGCATGTTAACGCCACTGGTCCTACAGGTCGAGCGATTCCCCGAAAAACTTGCGTCAGAACCGCGCCAGCGGGAGCACCTCGGAGAGGCGCGTGATCTGGTGGTGGGGCTCGGCGCTCGCTCCGACACCGCTGCCCGGCGGCGGAGCGCCCTCTTCGCGGATCAGCGCGGTGGTCATGCCGAGCGCGCGCGCGCCGGTGATGTCCTGCTCGGGTGAGTCGCCCACGAACAGCACCCGCTCCGGGGCGCAGCCCGCCTTGGCGCACGCGTGGCGGTAGATGCCCGCGTCCGGCTTGCAGGAGCGCGCCTCCTCGGAGCTCGTCCAGTCGTGGAGCAGGCCGGTGAGGCCGGCGCGCGCGAGCATCGGGTGCAGATAGTCGTCGTCGATGTTCGAGACCACCGCCACGCGCAGCCCCGACGCGCGCAGCTCCTCGAGCGTCTCCACGCAATCGTCACGCAGCGTGAACTGCTCGATGACCACTTCGCGCTGGCTGTCGATCAAGTCGCTCACCCACTTCTCGCTCGGCTCGGCGCCGAGCGCGCGCGCGAAGCGCCGCCAGGTGTCCTCGAACAGCTCGCGGTGCAGGTAGTAGGGCCGCTCCTGGAGCGCCAGGTAGGCGTCGCGCGTGGCGTCTCTGTACGCGGCGCCGACGCGCCCGGGCTCGATCGGGACGCCGAGCTGGCCAACCGCTTCGTAGATCAGCCGGCCGGTGCCGCCGCCCACCTGGCGGTAGCTGAACAACGTGCCGCCGAAGTCGAAGAACACCGCGGCGACGCGGGGTCTGCGCGCTGGGCGCGATGCGTCCGTCGTCACCCGCGCGAGTCTCCACAGCGGCAGCCGCCGTGTCAAAACCGGCTGCGGTATGATCGCCGCACATGAGCGAGCCCGAGTCGTTTGCGGTCGCGGTGATCGGAGGCGCCACTGCCGGTGCCGAGGCGGCGGACATTTTCGCCAAGCAGGGCTTCCTCACGGTCGTGTTCGAGCAGAACGCGCGGCCGTACGGAAAAGTCGAGGACGGGCTGCCGCGCTGGCACGTCGGCCTGCGCGCGAAGGAATACGGGACGATCGACGGGAAGCTCGGCCAGGCGCACGTGCACTTCGTGCCCAACACCAGGATCGGAAGGGACATCGACCTGCGCGAGCTCGCGGAGCGCTGGGGCTTCCACTGCGTGGTGCTCGCGAACGGCGCGTGGCGCGATCGCCCGCTCGCGGTGCCCGACGCCGAGAAGTGGGTCGGCAAGGGCCTCGTGTACCAGAACCCGTTCATCTACTGGTTCAACCACCGCCACGAGGCGGGCTTCGCGGGTGCTGCGTTCGAGGCGAAGGACGACACGATCGTGGTCGGCGGCGGGCTCGCCTCGATCGACGTCGTGAAGGCGATCAACCTCGAGCTCGTTTGCTCTGCGCTCGAGCAGCGCGGCATCCACGCCGACCTCGAAGAGCTCGAGGTGAAGGGCATCCCCAAGGAGCTCGAGAAGCACGGGCTCAGCTGGGAGGCGCTCGGCTTCAAGGGCGCGACGCTCTTCTACCGGCGCCGCCCGGAGGACATGCCGCTCGTCACCATGCCCGGCAAGGCCGACGAGAAAGTGCGCACGAAGATCGAGAAGACACGCGCCAACATGCTCGAGAAGGCGACCTCCAAGTTCCTGTTCAAGGTGCGCCCGCTGCGCGCGCCGCACTCGCTGATCGTCGAGCACGACCGCGTCGCCGGCATGCGCTTCGCGATCACGCGCATGGACGGCGGCAAGCTCGTGCAGACCGACGAGCACGAAGAGGTGCGCGGCGGGCAGGTGATCAGCTCGATCGGCAGCATCCCCGAGCCGATCGGGGGCGTGCCCATGAAGGGCGAGCTGTACGGCTACAGCGACTGGGATCTCGGGCGCCTGCCGGACTTCCCCAACCTGTTCGCGGCCGGCAACGTCGTGACCGGCAAGGGCAACATCGTCGACTCGCGCAAGCACGCGAAGTTCGTCGGGCAGCACGTACGCGACCACTACCTGTCGGTCGCCAACGGCGTGCGCGCGCTCGAGCCGATCGCCCCGGCCGCGCGCGAGGCGCTGCTCGCGCGCGTGAAGGCGCGCCAGGAGAGGGTCGGCTACGCCGACTACCCGAGCTGGATCGAGGCCGCGAGGCCGCCCGAGTTCATCTAGAGCATGGCCAGGGTGCCCAGGCGGTCATCGATATGACGAACCGGCTCGCGCACGAATCCAGCGCCTACCTGCGCCAGCACGCGCACAACCCGGTCGACTGGTACCCGTGGGGCGACGAGGCCTGGGCGCGCGCGCGCGCCGAGGACAAGCCGGTGCTGGTCTCGATCGGCTACTCGTCCTGTCACTGGTGTCACGTGATGGAGCGCGAGTCGTTCGAGGACCCGAATGTAGGCCGGCTCATGAACGAGCACGTGATCGCGATCAAGGTCGACCGCGAGGAGCGCCCCGACGTCGACCAGATCTACATGGAAGCGGTGCAGCGCATGACGGGATCGGGCGGCTGGCCGCTCAACATGTTCTGCATGTCCGACGGCCGGCCGTTCATGGGCGGCACCTATTTCCCACCGCGCCGCATGCACAACCGGCCGAGCTTCGCGGAGGTGGTGCTGGCCGTGTCGCGCGCCTGGAAGACGCAGCGCGACGACGTGCGGAAAGCCGCCGATGAGGTGCTGGCAGCGCTTTCCGCGCGGCCCGAGCTGACGGCGCCCGATCCGCTCGGGCGCGAGTCGCTGTCGGTGCTGGTACGCCAGCTGATGGCGCGCGCGGACCGCCGGCACGGCGGCTTCGGCGCGGCGCCGAAGTTTCCCACGCCGACCAACCTCGAGGCCGCGCTCGCGGCGGTCCGGCTCGGCATCGCGCGCGGCGACGCGCTCGAGCACGTGGTGTTCTCGCTCGAGAAGATGGCGCGCGGGGGCATCTTCGATCAGCTCGGCGGCGGCTTCCACCGCTACTCGACCGACGAGCGCTGGCTGGTGCCCCACTTCGAGAAGATGCTCTACGACAACGGCCAGCTGTTGCACCTGTACGCCGAGGCGTACCGGCTGACCTCGAACGAGAACCTGCGCTGGCCAGTCGAGGAGACGGTCGCCTGGCTCGAGCGCGAGATGCGCGATCCGGCCGGCGGCTTCTACGCCAGCCAGGACGCGGACAGCGAGGGCGAAGAGGGGCGCTTCTTCGTGTGGAGCCCCGACGAGGTCGCGGCGGTGCTCGGGCCCGCGCTCGGGCCGGAATTCTGCGACGCCTACGGCGTCGAGCCGCAGGGCACGTTCGAGAACGAAGGCAAGAGCGTGCTCAGCCACGGCCTGGCGGGCGAGCGCTCCAGGTATGCCGACGCCCGCGCCCGACTTTTTACCGCGCGCAGCGCGCGCGTCGCCCCCGCGACGGATCGCAAGAACGTGTGCGCCTGGATCGGCTACGCGATCTCCGGCCTGGCGGCCGCGGGCACCGCGTTCGGGAGACCCGACTGGATCGCAGCCGGCGCGCGCGCGGCGGAGTTCGTGCTGGCGCGCATGTCGCAGGGCGGCCGTGCGCTGCTGCGCGTGTACGAAGACGGCGAGGCCAAGATCCCGGCATTCCTCGACGACCACGCGGCGCTGATCCTGGCGCTGCTCGACCTGCAGCGCGCGGACGGGGATCCGCGCTGGGTCGCCTCCGCACTCGTCGTCGCGGATGAGCTGCGCGCCCGCTTCTACGACGCTTCGAAGCGCGAGCTCTACTTCACCGCGGCGAGCGACGCGACATTGGTGCTGCGGCCGTCGAGCGACGGCGACGGCGCCACGCCCGCGGGCGCCGGGCTCGCCGTGCTCGCGCTGCTGCGCCTGCACGAGCTGACCGCGCGCGCGGAGCTGCGCGAGGTGGCCGACGCGGTGCTCGAGCGCGAGGGCCCGGTCGCCTCGCGCGCGCCGCTCTACCTGCCAACCCTGACGCGCGCCGCGGCGCTGCACGAGTCCGGGCTCGGCCTCGCGCTCGTGCTCGGCGATCCGGCCGACGCGCGCACGCAGGCGCTGGCCGCACGTGCGCGTCAGCTCCTCGGCCCCGAGGACGCGGTCGTGATCGCGAGGCCCGGCGAAACGCCGGCGTGGCTGGCGCCGGAGCTGCTCGAAGGCCGCACCGAGCGCGGCACCTCACCCACCGCCTACCTGTGTCGCGGGCAGACTTGCTCGCTCCCGACGACCGACCCGGAGGCGATGCGACTGCCGTGACCTTCGCGCACGCCAGCCCCATGTCGCGATTCGTCACAGCCGCGACCTCGATCGCCCGTACGCACGGCTCTCCGCCGGCACGGGACGTGCCAACTCGGTCGCGCGCGAGGAGCGCACCCTGAAGATCCAGCACTTCTTCGACCCGCAGACGTCGACGCTCTCGTACGTCGTCCACGACGGTCGGAGCGGCGTGGTGATCGACCCGGTGCGCGACTTCGATCCGAAGAGCGGGCGGACTTCCTGGTCGTCCTCCGAGAAGGTCGCGGCGTACGTCGCGCGCGAGAAGCTCGAGATCCCCTACGTGATCGACACGCATGCGCACGCCGATCACCTGACCGGGTTGCCGTTCTTCAAGGAGGGCTACGGCGCCCGGACCGTGACGGGCGCGCGCGTCGGCGAGGTGCAGCGCGCGTTCCGCGACATCTACAACCTCGACCGCGCCTTCCCGGTCGACGGCCGGCAGTTCGACGTGCTGGTCGACGAGGGCAAGCGGCTCGGCTTCGGCTCGCTCGAGGTCGAGGCGCTGCACACGCCCGGGCACACCCCCGCGCACATGTCGTGGCGGATCGGCGACGCGGTGTTCGTGGGCGACACGCTGTTCATGCCGGACTACGGCTCGGCGCGCTGCGACTTCCCCGGCGGGTCGGCGGCGGTTCTCTACGACTCGATCCAGCGGCTCTACGCGATGCCGGGCGAGACGCGGCTCTTCATGTGTCACGACTACCTGCCGAACGGGCGCTCGCTCGCCTTCCAGACCACGGTCGCCGAGCAGAAGCGCTCGAACATCCAGATCAGCGCGCGAACCACGAAGGCCGAGTACGTCGCCATGCGCGACGCGCGCGACGCGAGCCTCGAGTCGCCCGCGCTGATCCTGCCATCGCTGCAGGTGAACATCCGCGCCGGCGAGCTGCCCGAGCCCGAGACGAACGGCACTGCGTATCTGAAGATTCCGCTGAACGTGCTGGGAGGACGATGAGCGTGGCGTTCGAAGAGATCTCCGTCGAGGAGGCGCGGCGACGGCGCGAGGCGTTCCATGCGATCGACGTGCGCGCGGACCACGAGTTCCGCGGCCCGCTCGGTCACGTCGAGGGAGCGGCGCTCGTGCCGCTGCCGGAGCTCGAGAGGCGCGCGAGCGAGCTGCCGCGCGACCGGCCGCTGCTCCTGATCTGCCGCTCGGGTGTGCGCTCGGGCAAGGCGTGCCAGCAGCTGCAGGCGCTCGGCATGGACTCGGTCGTCAACCTCGCTGGCGGCATGATCGCGTGGAACAACGCGCGCCTGCCCGTGGAGCTCGAGCCGCCCGCTTCGCTCGCGGCGCTGCTCGAGCTCGTCGTGCGCTACGCCGCGCAGGTCGGCTCGCAGCCGCCGGAGGCGGTACGCGAGACACTCGGCAGCGAGCTCCAAGCTCTCGGCGCGTCCGCGGCCGAGCCGAAGCGCGAAGCGCTCGCGCGGGTTCTCGACGGGGTCGAACGCTCGTTCGTGGAAAGAGGCGCGCCGCCGGACCTGGCGCTCTCGATGGTGTCGTTCCGGCGCTGGCTCGCGGAGCTCTGAGCGGCGGGGATGGCGGCCCTCGGGATCGCGCTCAGCGTCCTGATCGGGATCTCGCTCGGCTTCTTCGGCGGCGGCGGCTCGATCCTCACCGTGCCGCTGCTCGTCTATGTGTTCGGGCTCGAGCCGAAGGAGGCGATCGCGAGCTCGCTGCTCGTGGTCGCCGCGGCGAGCGTCTCCGGCGCGATCCAGCACTGGCGGCTCGGCTACGTCGAGCTGCGCACGGCGCTGACCTACGGTGCGGCGGGGATGGCGGGCGCGCACCTCGGCGGGCGGGCCGCCGGACACCTCGACGGCACGCTCCTGCTCGTGCTCTTCGCCGCGATGATGGTCATCACCGCCATGGCCATGTGGCGCGGACGGCGCGTGCCGAAGGGCGCCGTGCTCGGCCAGCGCTCGCTCCGCCCGCTGCTCGCGCAGGGCTTCGGCGTGGGGCTGTTCACCGGGCTCGTGGGCGCGGGCGGCGGCTTCCTGATCGTCCCCGCGCTCTCGCTCTGGGCGGGGCTGCCGCTGCCCGCCGCGGTGGGGACCTCGCTCGTCGTGATCGTGCTGAACACGCTCGCGGGCTTCTCCGGCTACGCGGGCCACGTGCGCTTGAACTTCCCGTTGATCGGGGCGGTCGCGGCGTGCGCGATCGCGGGCTCGTTCGTCGGAACCTACCTCGCGCACCGGATCAACCCGGCCTCGCTGCGCCGCGCGTTCGCGGGCTTCGTGCTGGCGATGGCCACGCTGATCCTGGTTCGCGAGGTCGACGTCTGGATCACGACCGCCCGAGCGGCGCTGCCGGCCTCGGTGCCGCAGCTCGTCTTCGCGCTCGCGGTGCTCGCGATCGGAATCGCCACCGGCCGCGTGTACCGCAAGTCCGCGACGGTTCCCGTGGCCGAGAGCGCCTTCGAGCAAGGAGCAGGGATATGACCGAGACTACGTTCACGCCGCTGTCCGGCCTGATCGGTGGGGCGCTGATCGGGCTCGCGAGCGCGGGCTTGCTCCTGGCAGACGGAAAGATCGCCGGGATCAGCGGCGTTCTCGGCCGCAGCTTCTTTCCGGCTGCGGGCGACCTCGGCTGGCGGCTCGCGTTCCTCGTCGGGCTGCCGCTCGGCGCGTGGCTCGCGACGCGGGTGACCGGCGACGCGCTCGGCTTCGCGATCACGGAAAGAGTCGGGCTCCTCGTCGCCGGGGGCTTGCTGGTCGGACTCGGCACCCAGATCGGGAACGGCTGCACCAGCGGTCACGGCGTGTGCGGAATGGCGCGCGGATCGAGACGCTCGCTCCTGGCGACGCTCACCTTCATGGCAACGGGTGCAGCCACGGTCTTCGTGGTGCGCCACGTGCTCGGGGGCGAGTGATGCAACGCCTCGCCGCGGGACTCTGTGGCGTCGTGTTCGGCGCGGGGCTCGCCGTCTCGGGCATGACGAACCCGGCGAAAGTGCTCGCGTTCCTCGACGTGTTCGGGCGTTGGGACCCGACGCTCGCGTTCGTGATGGGAGGCGCGCTCGCGGTGACCGCCATCGGATACACACTCGCACGCGGCCGTTCGCGCCCGTGGTTCGCGGACGCTTTTTCGATTCCCAGCCGGCGCGACGTCGACCTGCGGCTGATGGGCGGTGCGGCGCTCTTCGGAGTGGGCTGGGGGCTCGTGGGTCTCTGTCCCGGTCCCGCGCTCGCGAACCTGTCTCGCGGATCCGGCGAGATCTTCGTGTTCGCAGGTGCGATGATCGCGGCCGTCGTGCTACACCGCTTCGCGGTCGGGAGAAGCGCATGAAGTCTCGGCGTCGAAGGGTCTCGCGGTCCGCCGCGCTGCTCTGCTCCGCGCTCGCACTGACCCAGGCGGACTGCGGTCGCCGCGCGTTCTCCGCCGAGGTGCCCGCGGCGGAGATCCTCGCGGACATCGACGCGAATGCCGCGCCGCTCATCCTCGACGTGCGCACGCCGCAGGAGTTCGCCGCGGGTCACGTGCCGGGCGCGCGCAACATCTCGATCGCCGAGCTCCCGCAACGCCTCGCTGAGCTCGCCAGTCACCGCGAGCGGGAAGTCGTCGTCTACTGCGAACGCGGGCCGCGCGCGGCCCGGGCCGCCGACCTGCTCGCCGACGCCGGCTTCGTCGGCGTCCGGCGTCTCGAGGGCGACATGGCGGGTTGGCGCGAGGGTGTCCTGCCGATCGATCGCGAGCCGAACGCCGACGACGGGAAGTGAGGGGCGCCCTCACGCCGTGCCGCCCTGCTCAGCCCGCCCAACGCGCGGCCAGCGCATCGTGCGCGGCGCGCCGGAAGGCCTGCGGCGAGAGCCCGGCCCAGCGCCGGAAGGCGCGCGTGAAGTTGGCCGAGTCCGTGTAGCCGAGCGCGACGGCGACGTCGATCACGCGGCGCTCGCGATCCGCGAGCAGGCGGCGCGCCGCGAGAAAGCGCTGCTCCTCGAGCAGCTCGGCGAAGCGTAGCCCCGCGCGCTTCAGACTGCGCTGGAAGGAGCGCACGCTCTGGCCCGAGAGCTCGGCCGCGTCGCGCACATCGACCCGGCCGCGCTGCAGCAGTGCCGCGATCGCCTGGCGCAGCGAGGTGACGGGATCGGCCGAGGGCAGCGGAGCGCTCGCGCGCACTTCCCGAAGCGGCTGCGCCTTCGGAAGCGGCAGGACGAGGAGGCGCCTCGAGAACACCAGCGAGGTGTGCGAGTGGCCGAACGAGACGCCGTGTTCGGCCAACGCCGACAGCCGATCGGCGTACGCGGGCGGCTCGCCCTCGAACCAGATCTGCGACGGACGGAAGCCCGGACCCGCCGCCAGACGAAAGTCTTGGTTCGCGATCTTCCCTTCCGCATTCGTCGCCGTATTTCTCTGCGTGGCCGCGCCCGCGCCCGATCCGAAGTTCGGCGGCGTGATCAAGGACGACGCGCTGCAGTCGAAGTACTGGTGGGCGCCGCGCATCGTGCCGCCCGCGAAGGCGCCGAACATCCTCTTGATCATCACCGATGACGCCGGCTTCGCCGTGCCCAGCACCTTCGGCGGCCTCATCCCGACGCCCGCGATGGATCGCGTCGCGAACAGCGGCCTGCGCTACAACAACGTCCACTCCACCGCGCTGTGCTCGCCGACGCGCGCCGCGCTGATCACCGGCCGGAACCACCACTCGGTCGGGTTCGGCGTGATCTCCGAGCAGTCCACGGGTTTCCCCGGCTACAACAGCATCATCGGCGAGGACAAGGCCACGATCGGGCGCATCCTGCTCGAGAACGGCTACGCCACGTCGTGGTTCGGGAAGGACCACAACACGCCGGCGTTCGCGGCCAGCCAGGTCGGGCCGTTCGATCAATGGCCGACCGGCATGGGGTTCGAATACTTCTACGGGTTCGTCGGCGGCGACTCGAACCAGTGGCAGCCGAACCTGTTCCGCAACACGACGCAGATCTATCCCTTCCAGGGCAAGCCGGAGTGGAATCTCGTCACCGGCATGGCGGACGACGCGATCGACTACCTGAGTCGGATCAACCAGACCGATCCCACCAAGCCGTTCTTCGTGAAGTACGCGCCCGGCGCGACGCACGCGCCGCATCACCCCACCAAGGAGTGGGTGAAGAAGATCAGCGACATGCACCTCTTCGACGAGGGCTGGAACAAGGTTCGCGAGCGGATCTTCGAGAATCAGAAGAAGCTCGGTGTGATTCCGGCCGACACGAAGATGGAGCCCTGGCCGAAAGAGGTCATCGAGGACTGGGACGACTGCACGGCCGACGAGAAGAAGCTCTACATCCGCCAGGTGGAGATCTTCGCCGCCTACTCGGCGTACAGCGACCACGAGATCGGGCGCGTGATCCAGGCCGTCGAGGACATGGGCAAGCTCGACGACACGCTCATCATCTACATCAACGGCGACAACGGCACGAGCGCCGAGGGCGGTCCGCTCGGAACACCGAACGAGGTCGCGTTCTTCAACGGCGTCTCCGTGCCGGTCGCAGACCAGCTGAAGTGGTACGACGTGTGGGGCACGGAAGAGACCTACAACCACATGTCGGCGGGCTGGTCGTGGGCCTTCGACACTCCGTTCAGCTGGTTCAAGCAGAACGCCTCGAAGCTCGGCGGCATCCGCCAGAACATGGCGGTGTCGTGGCCCGCGGGCATCAAGGACAAGGGCGCGTTGCGCGAGCAGTTCATGCACGTGATCGACGTCGTCCCGACGCTGCTCGAGGTCAGCGGAATCCCCGCGCCCGAGATGGTCGACGGCATCAAGCAGAGCCCGATCGAGGGCACGAGCTTCGCGTACACGTTCGACGCGAAGAACGCCAAGGCGCCGACCCGTCACAAGACGCAGTACTTCGAGATGATGGGTCAGTACGCGCTCTATCACGAGGGCTGGCTGCTCAGCACCAAGGTGAACCGCGCGCCGTGGGAGGCGTTCGGCGCGGCGAATCCCGATCCGCTCAACAACCAGGTGCTCGAGCTGTACGACCTCTCCAAGGATTTCGCCCAGTCGCAGAACGTCGCGGACCAGCACCCCGACAAGGTG
This sequence comes from Myxococcota bacterium, assembly GCA_040902485.1. Classification (GTDB taxonomy): domain Bacteria; phylum Myxococcota_A; class UBA9160; order SZUA-336; family SZUA-336; genus VGRW01. The sequence goes on from JBBDXF010000031.1 coordinate 33,914, forward strand.
AAGAGCATGAAGCAGCTGTTCATCGCGGAGGCCCGCAAGTACCAGGTCTTCCCGATGGACGCCTCGGTGGCCGCGCGCATCGTGGCGCCGCGCCCGAACATCACCGCCGGCCGCACCGAGTTCGTCTACACGCGGCCGATGATCGGGCTCCCGCAGGGCGATTCGCCGTTCCTGCTCAACAGCTCGTACACGATCACGGCGGAGATCGAGGTGCCGAAGGGCGGCGCCGAGGGCATGATGCTGACGTCGGGCGGACGCTTCGCCGGCTACGGGTTCTATCTGCTGAAGGGCACGCCCGTGTTCCCGTGGAACCTGATCGACCTCGAGCGGATCAAGTGGCAGGGCCCGGACGCGCTCGCGCCCGGCAAGCACACCGTCGCGTTCGACTTCAAGTACGACGGGCTCGGCGTCGGCACGCTCGCGTTCAACAACATGAGCGGCCTGGGTCGACCCGGCACGGGCACGCTCTCGGTGGACGGGAAGGTGGTGCAGACGCTCACCATGCCACGCACGCTGCCCATGATCCTGCAGTGGGACGAGAGCTTCGACATCGGCTCCGACACGCTGACCGGCGTGAACGACGCCGACTACCAGCCGCCGTTCGCCTTCACCGGCAGGTTGAACAAGCTCACGATCAAGATCGATCGGCCGCAACTCTCTCCGGAGGACATCAAGAAGCTCGAAGCCGCGCAGAGGAACAACAAGACGAGCGAGTAACTACCTCGGCAGCGCGTCGAGCAGCGCCTTCGTGCGCGCCTGGATCGGCGCCTCCATGATGCGATCGGTGTGGACGTAGAGCGCGTTCTCGCGCACCCCGCGCAGGACCATCTCGCCGACGGCGTCCGGTGACTCGCCGGAGTTCAGGAACGCGTCGGCGAACTCGAGCATCCGCACGGGCGGCCGCGGCGCGGAAGCCGGCTGCGTGCGGATCGTGTGGTGCATGATCCTCGTCGCCACCGGACCGGGGCACAGCACCGAGACGCCGATGCGTGAGCCCTGCAGCTCGAAGCGCAGCGCTTCCGACACGCCGACGACCGCGAACTTGGCCGTGTGGTACAGGAAGCCGGCGCCCGGCGCCGCGAGCCCCGCGCCCGAAGCGGTGTTCACGATGTGTCCGCCGCCAAGCTGCGCGGCGCGCGCGCACATGCGCGGCACGAAGGTCTGGAGCCCGTTCACGACACCGTCGAGGTTCACGCCGAGCGCGAAGTCCCAGGTCTCGTAGCTCATCTGCTCCGCGGGCACCGCCAGCGCGACGCCCGCGTTGTTGAAGATCAGCGATACCGGACCGAGCCGTGACTCGGTCTCGTCCGCGGCGCGCGCGTACGCCTCGCGATCGCGCACGTCGAGCAGAAACGTCTCGACCTTCGTGTCCTTGGCGAGCTCCGCCTGCGCCGCGCCCAGCGCCGTCGCATCGGCGTCGGCCAGAGCGATCTTCGCGCCCGCCCGCGCGAACGCTCTCGCGATGCCGAGCCCGATGCCGTTCGCCCCTCCGGTGATGAAAGCGGTCCGCCCTGCGATGTCGTTCACGTCGTCCCTCGCGCGTTGGTTCCCTAGTTTGCCAGAAGGGCGACTCAATCGTGTTCCATCCCATCTAGACGGGCGACGAGAAAGCAGGAGGGGAGGCGTTCTTTGCATTTTGGGCACCATCGCTCCCTCTACTGCGCATCGTCACCCGTGCTCGTCATGGTGACCGCCGGTGCTCCTCTAGGCGTACTTCGAGGTCCTTCAGACGGCGGCGTGCGATTTCGTAGTAGTGGTTCGATGTTTCGGGCGAGAGTTCAAGGAGCGCGGCTCGATATGCTTCCGCCGCCTCCTGAAGTCGTGTCGTTCCAAGCTCGCGCTCTCCAAGCCTTTCCAACGCAGCGCCGAGGTTGCTCTGCGTCGTCGCCCAGTCCAGCGGAGCACGCTCGCGCGTGATTTCCTCGAGCGCTCCTCGGTAGGCCATCACAGCTTCCTCGAGTCGGGCGGTCCCAGACTCGCGCTCTCCAAGAACCTGGAGCGCGTTTCCCAGGTTGTTCTGAGTCGTCGCCCAGTCGAGCGGCACGCGCTCGCGACCGTACTCCTCGAGTGCTGCTCGGTACGCCACCGCCGCCTCTTCGAGTCGTGCCGTCCCAGATTCCCGCTCCCCAATCGCCTGAAGAGCAGTGCCCAGGTTGTTTTGGGTCATCGCCCAGCCGAGCGGAGCGCGATCTCGAGTCAGTTCCTCAAGCGCGGCTCGATGTGCCGCCGCAGCCGCCTCAAATCGTGTCTTTCCGGATTCTCGCTCACCAAGCGCCTGCAACGCAGCGCCCAGATTGTTTTGAGTCATCGCCCAGTCGAGCGGCACGCGCTCCCGACTACGCTCCTTGAGCGCCGCCTCATATGACGCCAACGCCTCCTTGAGTCGAACCGTTCCGGGCTCGCGCTCTCCAAGCCTCTGCAGCGAACTGCCTAGACTGTCTTGGGTCATCGCCCAATCGAGGGGCGTGCGCTCGCGGGTCCGTTCTTCAAGCGCGGCTCGACATGCCGCCACCGCCTCCTCGAGCCGTGCCGTCCCAGACTCGCGCTCGCCAAGCCTCCGCAGAGCCGCCCCCAAGTTGTGTTGCGTCATCGCCCAGTCGAGCGGCACGCGCTCGCGAGTGCGCTCCTCCAGCGCCGCTCGACATGTTGCGGCCGCCTCTTCGAGTCGTGCTGTCCCAGGTTCTCGCGCTCCAAGCGACAGCAGCGCCACGCACAGGTTGTTCTGCGTGCTCGCCCACTGGAGCGGCGCGCGCTCGCGAGCACGCTCCTCGAGCGAAGCCCGAAATGCCGCCACCGCCTCCTCGAGCCGTGCCGTTCCTGATTCACGCTCGCCGAGAGTCTGCAGCGCTGCGCCCAGATTGCTCTGTGTCATCGCCCAGTCGAGTGGTACGCGATGGCGAGTACGCTCCTCGAGCGCTGCTTGATACGCCGCGACCGCCTCTTCGAGTCGTGTCGTTCCGGAATCACGCTCGCCAAGCCGGTTCAATGCGGTGCCTAGGTTGTTCTGAGTCATCGCCCAGTCGAGCGGCACGCGCTCGCGAGTACGCACTGCTAGCGCTGCGCGATACTCGACCACCGCGCCCTCGATCGGAGTGTCTTCCCCAGTCTGCTCGCCAATAGTGCGGAGCTCGTTTCCAAGCACTACCCGAACCTCTGCTTCAGTCTCAGGGCTCCACGCTGCTCGAGACTGGTTGTCTGCCAGAACGTTTCGAACTCGCTCGACAAATGGTCGCAGCCTGTCCGCCGTGAACAGTCCATCGAGCTCGTCTGCTTGTGCGGCGGAAGAAACCACGAGGAGTCGAACTACTTCGGAAAGATCGCTCCAGAATAGTCTGGGTAGGCTGTGGTCCCGCTCCACATTGAATTGATGTGTGGATCGCGACACTCCGCGACCTTCGGCTAGCGTCCAGTAGAGCTTCAGGGCAGCGTCGTTGCCGGTACCGAGCACCTCGCCCCACAACAGCGCATCGAACTGCGAAACACCGAGCTCTCGTCTTGCCTCGGAATGTCCTCGTTCGACGCGCTCGCTTAGATTTGTACTCAGCAGCGAAACCACGCGATCGAAGGCCGCGACATGTACCCCGTTCACGCCCTGCAGGGCGACGTGGATCTTTTGCTCGTGCTGGCCATCCGGATCGTTCGCGAGGTGCGCCACGCCAACGTTGAAGTAGGCGGGCACTGGTTCTGGAAGGCTGTCCTGCGTGATCCAGCGCAAGGCGGGTTCGACGACCGGCCAGACCTTCACCGTCTCCCAATTCGAGTAGACGAGGACACCGAGGACGAGAACGCCGAAGATGGGCAGTGCTGGGCGTAACCCCAGCCATCGAACGAGGCCATCCCAGATCCAGTCCCACGTAAATGGCGTAGCTTGCCTTGGATTGGATTTGTCGGACGGTTCGTCAGTCTTCGTTGTCGCACGCGATGCACGCGGGTGCTTCGGAGGCGAAGCCAGCTTGTCGTCGCTCACTGGTCCACCTCACTCGCCATGGAGATCTGCCAAGGCGATTCTATCTCATGCTTCACGAGTAGATGGACCGTAATGGAACTGCTGCAGTAGGCGCCAGAAGCATGCACCCGTACGGATTGCCTGCGCGGGCGCGTGGTGGATCAGCGCCTCTTTGAGTGAGCCGAACGGCGCGGGTGCTCTGAGTGAAGGACCGCTCTCGTGTCAGGCCGCAAGCAGTCCGTACAGCCGGAGCAGCGCCTCGGTCCTCGGCTCGCGGCCGCGGAAGCCCTTGAAGACCTCCATGGCAGGGCGGCTGCCGCCGAGCGCGAGCACGGTCTCGCGGTAACGCCGTCCGGTGTCGCGCAGCGAGGCTGCGTCTTCGAGGCCGGCCTCCTGGAACGCGGCGAACGCGTCGGCGGACAGCACCTCGGCCCACTTGTACGAGTAGTACCCGGCCGCGTAGCCGCCCGCGAAGATGTGCGAGAAGCTGCACAGGAAGCGGTCCTCCGTCAGCCGCGGCAGCACGGCCGTGGTCTCGGCGACGCGCTTCTCGACATCGAATGCCGTCTGCGGCCCGTCGGGCGTGAAGCGGTGGTGCAGCTCGAGATCGACCACGCCGAAGAACAGCTGGCGCAGCATCATCGAGCCCGCGCGGTAGGTGCGCGCTCGGGCGAGCTTCTCGAACAGCGCGTCGGGCAGCGGCTCGCCGGTCTCGTGGTGGCGCGCGAAGCCGAGCAGCGTCTCGCGGTGGTAGCACCAGTTCTCCATGAACTGGCTCGGCAGCTCGACCGCGTCCCACTCCACGTTCCGGATACCCGACGCCATGCCGTACTCGACGCGCGTCAGCATGTGCTGCAAGCCGTGGCCGAACTCGTGGAAGAGCGTCTCGACCTCGTCGAACGACATCAGCGACGGCTTCGCGCCGACCGGCGGCATCTGGTTGCAGACCAGGTACGCGACCGGCAGGCGCGCGCGGCCGTCGCCTTCGCGGAACAGCTTGCTCTTGCCCACGCACTCGTCCATCCACGCGCCGCCGCGCTTCTCGGCGGGGCGCGAGTACGGATCGAGGTAGAACGCGGCGAGCGGCTCGCCCGCCTCGTCGGAGACAGCGAAGAAGCGCGCGTCGGGATGCCAGACCGGCGCCTCGCCGTCGGCCTTGCGGATGCGCACGCCGAACAAGCGCTGCGCCAGACCGAACAGGCCCTCGAGCACGCCGGGCAGCGGGAAGTACGGGCGCAGATCTTCTTCGCTGTACGCGTAGCGCTGCTCGCGCATGCGCTCGGCCCAGTAGGCGATGTCCCAGTGCGCGAGCGGCTCGGTCTGGCCGTGCGCGCGCGCGAACACGCGCAGCTCCTCGAGCTCGCGCAGGGCGGCCGCGTGCGAGACGCGGCGCAGCTCCTCTTGCAGCTTCTCCACGGCCGCGACGTCGGGCGCCATCTTGGTGGCGAGCGAGAGCTCGGCGAAGCTCGCGAAGCCGAGCAGGCGCGCCTGCTCGGCGCGCAGCGACAGGATGCGCGCGATCAGCGGCGCGTTGTCGGTCTCGCCCGCGCTCGCGCGCGAGAGGTTCGCGCGGTAGAGCCGCTCGCGCAGCGCGCGGCTGCGCAGGTGCGTGAGCGCGGGCACGAGCGACGGCTGGTCGAGCGTGAGCCGCCACGGACCCTGGACCGCGGTCGCCTCGCTCTCGCCCGCCGCGCGCGCCGACTGCGCAGCCAGATCGAGCGCGCTCTCGGGCAGCCCGTCGACCTCGTGGCGGTGGTGCAGCACGAGCGACCAGGCCTTGGTCGCGTCGAGCACGTTGTTCGAGAACTTGGTCGCAAGCTCCGCGAGCTCGGTCAGGATCGCGTTGAAGCGCTCTTTGCGCTCGCCGTCGAGGCCGACGCCCGCGAGCACCGCGTCGCGCACGAGCACGTCCACGATGCGCCGCTGCGCGGGCTCGAGCGCGGCCGCCGCGGGTCCCTTCTGCAGCGCCACGAACGCGTCGTAGAGCGGCCGGCTCTGCGCGGCGCGGATGCCGAAGCGCACGACGTCGGGCTGCACGGCCTCGTGCGCGGCGCGCAGCGCAGGATCGTTCTTCACGCCCAGCAGGTGGCTGACGATGCCCCAGCGCGTGCCGAGCCGGTCGCCGATGCGCTCGAGCCGGTCGACCGAGCCCGCCCAGCTCGGCTCGACCTCGCGCTCCAACGCCTCGAGCTCGCGCTCGAGCTCCGCGAGGCATGCGCGCATGCCCGGCTCGACGTGCTCTACGCAGATCTCGCCGAAGCGCGGCAGGCCCCGGCCATCCAACAACGGGTTCTCGGAGGTGTTTGCTTCGCTCATCAGAAGCGAAGGGTGTACGAGACTTCCGTTCCCGGGTCGAGCGGTCGCGCGACCAGCTCGACGAATGAGTGGTCGACCGAGAGCCGCAAGAGCGCGCGCCGCGCGAACAGCCGGGCCGCCTCGACGCGCGGTGTGTCGGAGCCGCCGGGCACGTAGATGCGCGCGGTCACGCCGCGCGCCTGGCTCGCGCCACGGTTCGTGAACACGACGCGCACGGTGTCCGGCGCGACCGTCTCGAGCCGCGCGTCGACCTGCTCACGGGTCAGCCACCAGTCGGTCAGCTCGTCCGGCCGGGCGAACCAGGCGCGGCGCGCGCCGAGCTCCTTGCCGACGCTTGCGAACAGAGCCTCGCGCCCCTCGGCGGCGCGCCAGCTCGCCTCGGTGCGCAGCGAGAACACGGAGCCCATGCGTTCGGCCTGCTCGTAGCCGGACAGCAGCTCGCGCAGCAGCGCGGCGCCCTGCGCGTCGCGCCGCGGGCGCGGCTCGGGAATCGCCACGATCGTTCCGGAAGGGCGCGCCAGGACCTCGGGCAGCACGCGCTCGCCCACGGCGGTGGCGGCGAAGCGACAGCCGCCGCGGAGCAGCCCGTCGATCGCGGCGTCTGCGGGGTTGGCGGTGTCGGCCCGACACAGCTCGTCCGCGGAGTCGTGCCCGATTCCGCTGTCGACCAGCACCGCACAGGGCCGGCCGTCCGGCCACGGTCGCAGGTCGAGCAGCGGCTGGCGGGCCGCGAAGTGCAGCGCGTTGCGCGCGATCCGCGCGGCGTCGTCCGGGTCGTCGAGCTGCGCGATCGAGAAGCCCAGCCAGGCGACGGGCGCGCCGCGGTGACGGCCGGGCAGGACGGCGGAACCGGCGTCGGCCCCGCGCCAGGCCAGCGCGCCGGGCGAGGACGTCGCGATCCCGGCCGTGCGCTTGGCCAGGGCGAGCTCGGCGCCGGCGGCGAAGCCGGCCACCAGGGCGCTCCGGCCCACCACGCGCAGAGCTTTCGCGCCGCTCGCCGAGCCCGCGAAGCGCTCGCCCGGGAACAGCCGCTCGAGCACCGAGGGCTCGCGTTCGTCCTCGCTGAACAGCCCCGTGCCGCCCGTCAGCAACGCTCCGCCGCCGCGGGCGAGGTACACGTCGAGGGCGTCCCAGTCGTAGTCCGAGAGCCGATCCTGCGCGGGCAGCACCCAGACCGCGTGGCAGTCGGGGTCGACGTCGATCAGGCTCTCGCCCGCGAAGACCTCGACCTCGCGACCGACCGCGGCCGCGGCCGCGCGCCAGGTCTCGAGCTCCGCGAGCGGCTTGCCGCCGCGCGCCTCGCGGTTGGCGACCAGGTCGACCAGCAGCAACGGCCGCAGCGGCTGCGCGGCGATCCGGGCGCGCGCAATCCGGCCCGATTCGAAGTGCACGAGCCCGAGCGACAGCACCGCCAGCGCGACCAGCGCCCCGGCCCAGACGACCGTCGCGGGTCTCGATCGCACTCTGTAGCCGCGCACCAGCATCGCCCGAGCGCCCCGAGCGATTCTTCGGCGACGCCTGCGTGCTGCTGAAGCGGCGAACGCGCTCCGCTAGCGAGTCGAGCTCACTTGACCCGCTCGACCTCCGACGGCCGCCACTTCTTGGTGAAGAACGACTCCTCCGGGCTGTACAGACGCAGCAGCAGGAACCAGCCCTTGCCGGGTACCGTCTGGATCCAGTTGCCCTCTTTCGCGTCGGCGGGCTTGGTCGGGGCGAAGTAGATCGTCGTCGAGCCATCCGAGTCGGCCGCGGCCGCCGGCGACGGGTACGACTGACTTCCGGCGCGCGGGTAGCGCTGCGTCGTCTGCAGCATGGAGCGAGTCTGATTGTCGTAGACCGTGAACGACCAGAACTTCGCCGCCGGGATGCCCTTCGGAAGCTTCACGCGGTAGGTCTTCGCGCCGTCGTACGGCTTCTTGTCCGAGTCCATGAAGCCCATCAGGTACTGCGAGCCGACGTTGGGCAGCCGCATGATCATGCCCGGCGAGTCCATCGTGTACGCGTAGTAGAAGGCCGTTCGTGAATCGAGCGTGCGAGCGCCCGTGGGCGGGAACGGCTTGATGCCTTCCTTGGTGACCATGGGAGGCGGCGTCTCGAAGTTGAACCCGCCCTGCCACAGCATGTTGGCCCACATCGAGTCGGTGTAGTACGACCAGCCGGGATACTCGGAGGCGTACCAGTTGAAAGCGCGTCCGGCGGCGTTGCCGACGGCTGCCGCGTCGGTCAGGATCGTCTTCATGCGCGCGTCCGGCTTGAACGGCTTGCCCTTCACGATGCCGATCGCCGCGAGCTGACCCAGAAGCTCCGGATCGAGGGAGGTCGCGGGCTCGAGCTGCACGAGCTCGTTCACCAGCTCGAAGAAGCCGAAGTCGTTCGGCGGGATGGTGTTGAACGCCTTGCCGCTGCCTTCGACGAATTTCGTAGGCGGCACCGGTGGGATGCCCGCGGGCTTGATCTTGCCTTCGAGAATCTCGCTGATGCTGGTGCCGTATCCGCCCGGCGTGTACGGATAGATCTTCAGCTTCTCCTTGATCACGGCGACGGCCGGCTTGGGATCGTTGTTCTCCATGTAGGCGCGCACCGCGTACAGAACGTGGTTGGTCTTCGCGCGGCCGACGTGGAACCCGCTCTGCGGAAGCGGGCCGTCGTAGCCAGGCGGCACCAGCAGATACCGGCCGCCTTCTCCGCGGTCGGGGCCGGGCAGACCGATGTCGATCACCCAGCCGAACCACATGTCGTTGATCGTGCCGAGCGCCAGTGGCGGCACCTCGACCACCATGGGGCCCTTGGTCAGGTCGACGCATGCGATCGTGTAGATCGTGTCGGCATTGGCGGTGAGGAAGAGCGAGTTCGCGTCCATCAGCTCGGAGTAGATGAGCACCGTGTTGTCGGCGACGCCGATGCTCTGGAAACCTTTGCGAATCGCATACGCCGACGCACCCGAGAAGCTGTTCATGAACGCATCGAGAGCGCGTACGTACGCCAGGTTGTCGTAGACCTTCTGGACCGTCTCCGCGCTCGGCGCGCCGTCCCTGAACTCGAGTGGGCCGATGCTGGTCTCGACCTTGTCGGGCGTGGTGAGCCCGGGCGGCGTGTCTGCGCGCGCGACCAGGGTGGCGAGCACGAACAACGCGGTCAGCAGAGTGAGCCTCATGATCGGCGTCCCTTCTTGTGGTGGCCTCTGGTCGCTAGCGCTTGAGGGAGCGGAAGGACTCTTTTAGCCCGAACAGCGGGCGGAAGCCGGTCTCGCGCACGAAGCGCTCGCCGGCGATCGTGCACGGGTACTTGATGTAGTCGATCGCGCCGGGCGGGATGCGCACCAGTCCCAGGCGGAACAGCCGGCCCAGCAGCGGGCGCGCGACCGGCTCGGGCAGCGGCAGCGCGCGGCCGCCGGTCTCCTCGATCGCCACGCGCAGCGGCACTTCCCCCGGGCCGGTCACGTTGTAGACTCCGCGCAGGCCCCGCTCGAGCGCGAGCGCGGTGGCCTCGACCAGATCCTCCTCGTGCATGAACTGGAGCATCGGGTTGAAGCCCATCATCACCACCACGCGGCTCTGGCGCAGGTAGTTCACGATCGAGTTCTCGCTGTAGTAGCCGAGCGTCGGCACCGGCCGCAGGATCGAGGTGCGGATGTCCGGGTACTGCCACATGAACGAGGTGGTGAGCGCGTCGACCTCGACCAGGTCGCGGATCTCGGGGTAGTTCCGGCCCGCGAGCAGCGGGTGGTCCTCGGCCATGAAGCTCGGGCTCTCGGGCAGCGCGCCGTACACGTAGCTCGTCGACATGACCACGAGCTTCTTCACGCCGTAGGTGCGGCAGTGGTCGAGCAGCTTGCGCGTGCCGCGCACGTTCACGTCGAAGCGCGCCGTGTCGGGTCCGCGGAAGTGGCGCACGAAGCCGAGGTGCACGACCGCGTCGGGCTGCTCCTTGCGCATCACCTCTTCGAAGGCGCGCGTGCGCAAGTCGAGCTTGTAGAACGGTGCGCCCGCGGGCCGGCGGTCCCAGTCCTCGCTGTCGACGCCGACCACGCGCTGATCGCGGGACAGGCGGCGAGCGAGCAGGCGACCCTGCCCGCGCGCGACTCCGACGATCAGCACTTTCTCCACGTCGATCGGCCTCGGCGGCTCGGACTCCCATCTATGGTATAAAAAGCCGCGAATGGACACGAACTTGAAGTTCGAGACCATCCGCGTCCCCGCGATGCCGGATGTGACCGTCAGTGGCGTCGTGGCGACCCCGAAATGGTGGCCGAGCGGCCAGCGCATCGGGCTGGTGCTCGGGCACGACCTCACGGGCGGCATGGACGAGGCGAACCTGGTCGCGCTGCAGGCGGCGCTGGCGGCGGCGGGTCACCTGGTGCTGCGCTTCAACTTCCCGTTCGCGGAGCAGAAGAAGAAGCGGCCGGACGCGCCGCACATCCTGGATCGCGCCTTCAAGACCGCCGTCGCGGCCGTGCTCGCCGATCCGGAGAACGCGCCGGTGCGCATCCTGGTGGGCGGGATCGGGCTCGGCGCCCGGGTGGCGACGCGCGCGATCGCGCAGGGTCTGAAGGTCGACGCCGCCTTCTCGCTCGGCTTTCCGCTGCACCCGTCGGGCAAGCCCGGCCACCAGGACGTGGACTACATGTTCCGGATCATCTGCCCGGTGCTGTTCGTGCAGGGCGCCCGCGATCCGCACTGCCGCATCGACAAGCTCGAGGAGCTGCTGCGCCGGATCGGGGCGCCGACCCGCCTGCACGTGATCCCGGACTGCGGCGCGGGCCTCGAGCCGATCAAGCGCACTGGCCGCACCGCGGAGAAGATCCGCGAAGAGGTGCTCGCGCAGATCGACCTGTTCATTCAAGAGGTCATCCGGCGCGCCTGAGCTACGCTTTGCGCGTGGCCGACCCGAGTGAGCCCGAGCGGGAATCCGCCCTTTCGGTCCTGTTTCACGCCGACCGGAGACTCGCGCAGAGACTTCAGGGCGTGATGCGCTTCGATCCCGCGATCTACCGCGAGATCCAAGCCGACGTGCACGCCATCCCGCAGGCGATCGCGGTAGTGGTCGCGACCTCGCTGCTCGCGGGTCTGGGGCGCAACAGCCTGCCGCTCGTGTTCCTGTGGACGGCCTTCGCGATGCTGAACTGGGCCGTCGTGACCGCGCTGATCTGGGCAGTCGGGCGGCTCGCAGTCGAGGGCGGCGTCGACTACGCGCGGCTCCTGCGCGCGACCGGCTTCGCCTACGCCTGGTTCGCGCTGCTGGTCGGCTACAGCCTGCCGCTGGTCGGGCCGCTGTTCGCGTGGGCGGGCGTGCTGCTCTCGTTCGCGTCGCTGGTGATCGCGACGCGCGAGGTGCTCGCGACCGACAGCCCGCGCGCGTTCGCGATCTGCGTGCTCGCGCTCGGCCTGCCGCTGATCGCGCTGTTCTGGCTGCCGGGCTAGCGCCAGGCGCTAGGCGAGTCGGAAGACGTTCGGCTCCTTGCCGGCGCCGGGCGTGACGCGGCCGCGCACGCCGACGCCCTCGACCTCGAGCAGGAGCCGGAACAGCGCATCGCTCTTGTCGCCGTTGGCGACGCTGCGCCGTCCGTCGGGCAGGCGCAGGTAGAGCATGCTCTTCTCGGGCGCGTTGTCGCGATCGAAGGTGACGGTGTAGCTTTCGATCTCGGCCGCTCCGCCGGGCGCGTCGACCAGCGCCGGGCCTTCGTATTGTTCCTTGGGCAGCGTGAGCTTCGACGAGCGGCCGTCGGAGGCGGCGACTCGCTGCGGGTCGGTCGAGAGCGCGGCCATGGCGTGCTTGGTCGCGCTCATGCCCAGCCCCGAGACCCAGCCCACGCGTCCCGCACCGGCGCGCAGACGCAGTACGGTGTTGGCCAGGCCGTGCATCGCGTAGTTGTTGCCCGGTCCGCCGTGGTGCGCGAGACCGCCCGTCTGTGTCGGCGGGCGCGGGTCGGTCGCGCTGATCCCGAGCGCGTCGAGCGCGAACTCGACCGCGCACGGGAAGCACGAGTACAGGTCGAACAGCTCGACGTCGGAGATCCCGAGCGCCGCGTGCGCCTGCACCTGGCGCACGATCGCGGCCATCGCCGGGCTCGAGGCCAGGTCGACGCGCTCGGCCGCGCTCCAGCCGTCCTGCGCGGACGCGCCGCCCAGGAAGTGCACGCGCTTCTCGCGCGCGATGCCGAGCCGATCGGCGGCCGACTCCGACATCACGATCGCGGCCGCGCCCTGGTCGACCTCCATGATCGCGTTCATGAACTTCGGGTACGGGAAGCCGATCCAGCGATTGCGCGCGTCGACGCTGCGGATCAGTGAAGCGCTGCGCGGCTCCGGGAACCACGACAGCGGGTTCTTCGCCGCGACCTCCGAGTAGCGCGCCAGCAGCGCCGCGACGTAGCGCTGGTGCGCGTCGATCGAGCGTCCGGCGCGCGCGCGCAGCGCGTTCTCGTAGACCGGGTACATGTCGACGGGATTGCGCACACCGTGGCGCTGCTCGAGCGCGTTCGCAAACGGCTTCATGGTGAGCAGGAAGGACGGCAGCCGGTCGCCGCCCGCCGTCCAGCCCGAGAGAGCAACGCCGTCGGCGCGCGCCTTGCGCCGGCTGTACACGGCCTCGGCGCCGCACAGGAGCGCGATCTGGAGCTCGCCCGCGGCGATCCGGTTCGCGAGCTGGTTCAAGAGCAGGATCGGACCCTCGCCGCCGCCGGGCAGCTCCTCGCCCTCGCGCGGCTTGGCGCCGCACAGCTCCGCCACGCGCGCGGGCAGATCGTCGTAAGCCCAGGCCATGGGCGGAATCGCGCCGATGGACTCCGCCAGACCGAGCAGCTCCGGCTTGCCCGCGTCGGCGGCCGCGCGCTCGAGCGCGATCGCCATCAGCTTCGCCGGCTCGGTGGGGCTCCATTCGGCGCAGTCGAGTCCTGGCCGCATGCGAACCTGCCCCACACCGACGATCACGGCGCGCTCGTTTGACATGACCCCGTCCTCGGTCGCAGCTTACAAGACATGAGCGACGAGCTGTTTCTGGAGCAGATCGAGTGCGGGCCGATGCAGAACTTCGTCTACGCGATCGGCTCGAGAGAGACCCATGAAGTCGTGCTCGTCGACCCGGCCTGGGCGATCGAGCCGCTGGTCGCGCACGTGCGCGAGCAGGGCTTCGAGCCGGTCGCGGCGCTGGTCACGCACTACCACCCGGACCACGTGGGCGGCTCGTTCTCCGGCCACAAGATCGAGGGCCTGCGCGAGCTGCTCGACCTGAAGGGCATGAAGGTCTACGCCAACAAGCACGAGGCGCAGGGCCTGCAGCGCGTCACCGGCATCTCCGACGCCGACATCGTGAAGGTCGACAGCGGAGACGTGCTGAAGGTCGGAAACGTCGAGATCGAGTTCCTGCACACGCCCGGCCACACGCCCGGCTCGCAGTGCTTCCTGGTCCGCAACGCGCTGGTGTCGGGCGACACGCTGTTCATCCAGGGCTGTGGCCGCGTCGATCTGCCCGGCTCCGACCCGGACGCCATGTACGAGAGCCTGCACAAGCTGGCCGCGCTGCCGGACGACACCGTGCTCTACCCCGGCCACGACTACGGCGGGGGCCCCCACCGCACCCTGGCCGAGACCAAGCGGGTCAACACCTACCTGCGCATCCCCAACATCGAGATGTGGCGGGAATTGATGGGGAATGGCTGAGTCCGATGGGTCCCGGCCGGGCGAAGCCCGGCCACCCGACTTCGCTCGCCTCCGGTTCGCAGCGCGCCGCTCTTCGCGCGGCTTGCCGTGAAACATCGCGCTGCACCCGGTTGAAACGCCCAACCCCGTAACGTAGAGTCCGCCCCGAATCCCCTCGCGCGTGTGCAACCGCACGCCTTTGCACGGAGATCCGCCCGCATGAAGATCCTCGTCTGCTTGAAGCAGGTGCCCCACAAGGACGCACGGCTCGAGCTCGCCGGCGACGGCAGCTGGATCCAGGACGCCAACATCAAGTTCGAGATCAACGACTACGACAACTACGCGCTCGAGGAAGCGCTGCGCCAGAAGGACAAGGACGCGGCGTCGGAAGTGGTCGTGCTCTCGATCGGCCCGGACCGCGTGCAGCAGTCCCTGCGCACGGCGCTGGGCATGGGCGCCGACCGCGCGATCCAGATCTGGGACGATGGTCTCGCGAAAGCCGACTCGCTCGCGATCGCCAAGACGATCGCGGCCGTGGCCAAGGCCGAGAGCTGCGACCTGGTGCTGATGGGCCTGATGTCCGACGACACGAACTTCGCGGTGACCGGCCCCATGCTCGCCGAGCTGCTCGGCGTTCCGCACGCGACCGGCATCGTCTCGGCCAAGCTCGACGGCGGCCAGGTCGAGGTCGAGCGCGAGCTCGAGGGCGGCGCGCTCGAAGTGGTCAAGCTGCCCCTGCCCTGCCTGCTCAGCGTGCAGACCGGCATGAACGAGGTCCGCTACGCCTCGCTCAAGGGCATCATGCAGGCCAAGAAGAAGCCGCTCGACAAGAAGTCCCTCGGCGACGTCGGTCTCGAGGCCGCCGCGGTCGCGCCGAAGGTTCGGATCGAGAAAATCTACTCACCGCCGAAGGGCGGGGGCGCGGAGATCCTCACGGGCTCGAAGGACGATATCGCCAACAAGTTCGTCGGCAAGGTCAAGGAGCTGGGACTTCTCTAATGGCAAAGACACTGATCGTCGGTGAGATCCAGAAAGGCGGCTTGCGCGAAGCCACGCTCGAGCTGGTGACGCTCGCGCGCAAGCTCGGCGGTGAAATCACGTCGCTCGTGGTCGGCAGCGGCGTCCTTGCTTTGGCCGAGCAGCTTGCGAAGAAGGGCGGCGGGCGCGTGCTCGTCGCCGACGACGCGTCGCTCGCGAACTACACCTCGGACGGTCACGCGCGCGCGATCCGGCGCGCGATCGACACCGAGAAGCCCGACCTGGTGCTGATCTCGAACACGCCGAGCGGCTGGGACGTCGCGGGCAAGGTCGCGGCTGCGCTCGACTGCGGCATCGCGACCGACGTGGTCCGCATCGAGCAGGACGGCAGCGATCTGGTGTTCGTGCGCCGCATGTTCAACGCCAAGTTCGACGCGCGCCTGCGCGTGTCGGGCTCGCCGCGCATCGCGACCGTGCAGCCGGGCGCGTCCGAGGCCTACACCGGCAGCGAGGCCGGCAGCGTGGTCGAGCTCGACGGCGTGGGCGGCGACTCGCGCACCAAGTTCGTCGAGGTGCGCGTCGCGCCCGCCGGCGGCCACGACCTGACCAAGGCCGAGATCATCGTCTCGGGCGGCCGCGGTCTGCAGAAGCCCGAGAACTTCGACGCGGTGCTGAAGCCCCTGGTCGAGGCGCTCGGCGCGCAGATGGGCGCGTCGCGGCCCGTCGTCGACGCCGGCTGGCTCCCGCACGAGTACCAGGTCGGCAGCTCGGGCCAGGTCGTCTCGCCCAAGCTCTACGTCGCGGTCGGCATCTCCGGCGCGATCCAGCACCTGGTCGGCATGAAGAGCTCGAACTTCATCGTCGCCATCAACAAGGATCCCGACGCGCCGATCTTCGAGGTCGCGGACGTCGGCATCGTCGGCGACCTATTCGAGATCGTTCCCGCGCTGGCCGCGGCGGTCAAGTCCGCGAAGGGCGGCTGAGAGCGACGGTTCGCTCGAGGCTCCTGCGCGAAGCCGCCTTCGCGCAGTCAAACCCGTAGGATCGCGACCACGATCTCCGCGCGCGCGCCGATGCGCACGGGGATGAAGCTCACGCCGACGCCGCGGCCGACGTAGAGCTGCGCGCCGTCGCGCTCGTAGCGACCGGACCAGTAGCCCTCGTGGGTGTGCCGCAGGGGCGTGCGCCCGAAGATCAGGATCTGGCCGCCGTGGGTGTGGCCGGAGAGCTGCAGGTCGACGCCGACGTCGGCGGACTCCTCGAAGAAGTCGGGATGGTGCGCGAGCAGCACGATCGGCTCGTCGGGCGCGCAGCCGTCGAGCGCGGCTTCGAGGTCGGGCCTGCCGTGGAGCAGGTCGTCGATCCCGGCGAGCCACAGCGTCGCGCCGCCGCGCGCGAGCCGGCGGCCGGAGTTCACCAGCACCTCGACGCCCTGCTCCTCGAGCACCGAGCGCCACAGCCGCGGCTGCTTCGCCGCGTCGTACTCGTGGTTGCCGTGGACCGCGAAGATCCCGAGCGGCGGCTGCAACAGCGAGAGCCCCTTGCGCAGGTGCAGGATCTCGTGCTCCCACAGGTTCACCAGGTCTCCGCCGAGGCAGACGAGATCGGGTGACTCGTTCGCCACGCGCGCGCACACGCGCGTGAAGTCCTCCTCGTCGAGGTAGTTCCCGGCGTGGACGTCGGACAGGAACGCGATGCGCAGGCCGTCGAGGCCCGCGCCGCCGCGCGCCAGCCGGAACTCGGGGCGCGTCACATCACGGTGTCGGTCCAGAAACGAGGAGAGCCCGCGGCGGACCTCGCCGCGGTACAGCGCGCGGCCCACGACCGCGAGCGCGCGGGCGATCAGCTCCGAGAGCCGCGGCCAGGATCCCGGCCACGCCCACGCCCGTCGCCGGCCGCGCAGATCGTGCGGCCTCGGCTGCTCCTGCTGCTCCGTCATTCAAGTACCCGGATCGCCCGGGACGACCGTCACCTTGATCGCGCCGCTCGCCTTGTCGGACGCGCAGCGGAAAGCGTCCGCGATCTGCGCCAGGCCGAACTGGTGGGTCTGGAGCCGCGCCAGCTCCGCGGCGTAGCGCGGCAGCAGGTCGACCGCGGCGCGGAACTGCGGGCCGCGCCGGCCCATTCCGTACAGGTTCGAGCCGACGATCTCGAGCTCGCGCGTGGCGAGGTTGTACCCGGAGAGCTCCGCGCGCTTGGAGAAGATGCCGAGCACCACGATGCGCCCGCCGGCGCGGCACCAGCGCGTGGCGTCCAGCAGCGTCGCGGCGTGGCCGCCCACGGTCTCGATCACCACGTCGGGCTGCGCGTCGGCGAGCCACGCCTTCACCTCGCCTTCCGCGAGCGCCGTCAGCCCGAGCTGCTTCGCGGCGTCGCGCTGCTGCGGGTGGCGCGCCGTGATCGCGACCTCGCGCACGCGCTCGCGCGCGAGCAGGCCGCAGAGCAGGCCGATCGGTCCCGCGCCGATCACCAGCACGCGGCTGTCGTCCGCGAGGTTCGCGAGCGAGATGCCGCGCACGCCCACCGCCAGAGGCTCGGCGAACGACGCCACCAGCGGCGACACCGTGGGGTGTACAGGGTGCAGCGCGTAGCGCGGCACGTCGACGAAGTCGGCGAGCCCGCCGGAGCGCATCACGCCGATGATCGCGATGCCCGGACACAGATGCCGCCGGCCCGAGATGCAGAAGTCGCAGACGCCGCACACGCTGATTGGCTCGACGGCGTAGAGCCCGTCATCCAGCCCGCGCGGTCCGTCGAGCGGCGTGCCGGTGATCTCGTGGCCGGGCGTGAGCCCGACCGGCGCCTGAAGCTCGCGCCGCCACAGATGCAGGTCCGTGCCGCAGATCCCGCAGGCAGCGACGCGCAGCCGCACCCAGTCCGGCGGCAGCTCGGGGAGCGCGACCTCCGCGACCTCGACGCCGTCCTCGGTCCAGCGCGCCTGCCGCACGAGCAGATCTCAGCCGCGGCGCTTTTCGATCGGGACGAACGGGCGCAACGCGGCGCCGTCGTAGATCTGGCGCGGGCGGCTGATCGCCTGGCCGTCGTCGAGCAGCTCCATCCAGTGCGAGATCCAGCCGGGCAGCCGGCCCATCGCGAACATCACCGTGAAGCTCGGCGTCGGGATGCCGAGCGCCTTGAAGATGATGCCGGAGTAGAAGTCGACGTTCGGATACAGGCGGCGCTTGGCGAAGTACTCGTCGGAGAGCGCGATGCGCTCGAGGTCCATCGCGATCTCGAGCAGCTTGGAGTTCACGCCCAGCCGCGCGAGCACGTCGTCGGCCGACTTCTTGATCACCGCCGCGCGCGGATCGTAGTTCCGGTACACGCGGTGGCCGAAGCCCATCAGCCGCGAGGTGTCGTCCTTCGACTTGGCGCGATCCACGAACTGCTGCGCGGTCAGGCCTTCCTGCGCGATCTGCTCCAGCATCTCGACGACTTCCTGGTTCGCCCCGCCGTGGCGCGGACCCCAGAGCGCGTTGATGCCGCCGGAGATCGCCGCGAAGATGTTCGCGTGAGAGCTGCCAACCACGCGCACCGTCGAAGTCGAGCAGTTCTGTTCGTGGTCGGCGTGCAGGATCAGCAGCACATCGATCGCGCGCACGATCACCGGATCGGCGATGAACTCCTCGCAGGGCGTGCCGAACATCATGCGCAGGAAGTTCTCGACGTAGCCGAGGTTGTTGTCGGGGTACAGGAACGGGTGACCGACCGAGTGCTTGTGCGCGTAAGCGGCGATGGTCGGGAACTTCGCGATCAGCCGGTCGATCGAAATCGAGACCTGGTGCGCGTCGAGCGGGTCGAGCTCGTTGGGATAGAACGTCGAGAGCGCCGCCACCACGGCCGCCGCCACCGCCATCGGGTGCGCGTCCTTCGGGAACGCCGAGAAGAAGCGCTTCAGATCCTCGTGCAGCATCGTGTGGTAGCGGATGTCCTTCGCCCACTTCTCGTACTGCGCCGGCGTCGGCAGCTCGCCGTGAATCAGCAGGTACGCGACCTCGAGGAAGTTGCTCTTCTCGGCCAGCTCCTCGATCGGGTAGCCGCGGTAGCGCAGGATGCCCTGCTCGCCGTCGATGAACGTGATCTCGCTCTGGCAGCTGCCCGTGTTCTTGAAGCCGGGATCGAGCGTGATCACGCCCGTCAGCTCGCGCAGCTTCGAGATGTCGATGCCGCGCTCGCCCTCGGAGCCCGTCACGAGGGGGAAGTCGTAGAACTTGCCGTCGATCTCGATTCGAGCCGTCTCGCCCATTGCGCGGCATGATACACACCAGAGCCGGGGAGCGCCGCGTGGAAGACAGCGAGACGAAGCCGCCGCTGCTCGAGCGCGCGCTGGCGTTTCTGGCGGCAAGCCTGCTGCGCCTCGTCGGCCGGACGTCGAAGCTCCGCCGCGAGGGCGAGGCAGCGCTGCTCGCGCGGCTCGCAGCCGGTCGACCCACGATCCTGTACGGACTGCACGGCCATCTTCTCGTCGGTGCGTGCGACCTCGGGCGCTACCGGCCGTACGTGATGGTCAGTCAGAGCCGCGACGGCGGTCGCATCGCGCGCACCGCCGAGCATGTCGGCTTTCGCCCCGTGCGCGGGTCGAGCTCGCGGGGCGGCGTGCGCGCGCTGCTGCAGGTGGTGCGGCTGCTGCACGGGCCGGTCGTTTGCTGCCACGTCGTCGACGGACCGCGCGGACCGCGCGGAGAGGTGAAGCCGGGTCTGATGCTGATGGCGCAACGCTCCGGGGCGGTGCTGATTCCCGTGCTCTACGCGACGAGTCACAAGTGGACCGCCGGAAGCTGGGACCGCATGCAGGTACCGCTGCCGTTCGGGCGCACCGTGGCGCGTTTTCTCGCTCCGCGCGCCGTGCCGCCCGACCTCGGCGAGGCAGCGGTCGAATCCCTCCGGCTCGAATTCGAGCTCGAGCTCGCGCGCGAGGAGCGGCGTCTCGAAGCCGAGGTCGCGGGTCAACCCGGAGGCCGTGGAGGCCGAAGCGAACCCGAGGCTCCACCGTCGGACGTCGCGGAGGTCGGCTCGTGATGCAGCGCACACTCGGATCGGTGCTCGCGATCGGCTTCGCGGCCGCGCTGCTCTCCGCTTGCCCGCCGCCCACGTCGACGGAGCCCGGGCAAGCGACCGACGCCGCGGCCGAGCTTCCGGCGTCGACGCAGATCTCGGCCGACGACGCCGCGCGCAATGCCGCCAACGCGCGCCGCGCCGAGCGCCGCGACGCGAGCGCGGTTCCGGCGGCGTCCGGCCAGTACAAGTACGTCGACGAGCGGGGCAAGCTCCGGCTCGCGGAGCGGCTCGAGGACATCCCGGAGCGGCAGCGCTCGACGGCGACGCCGCTCGAGCCGCCGGCCTCGGCGATTCGCGCCCGGACGCAGGACGACGAGGGCCGCGTGCTGCAGCTCGCAGACGTCACGATCTACTCGACGCAGTCCTGTGGGTATTGCCGCGCAGCGATGGCCCACTTCGACAAGCTCGGCATCGACTACGTGAACCGCGATGTGGAGCTCGATTCACTGGCGTATTCCGAGGCCCTCGAGCTGACCGGCGGGCGCCGCGGGGTGCCGGTGATCGTGGTCGGCGAGTCCTGGATGCAGGGTTGGAGCCAGCCCGAGTTCGATCGCCTGCTCGCCAGCGCGCGTTAGCCCCCGGAAGAAATCCCCTTGACCAAGACGCGCGCCTCCCTCAATGTACCGACCGGTACATACATAGGAGCCGCATGACCTCGACCACCACCCAGGGCGAAGCCAGCCGCGAGCGGATCCTGACCACGGCCATCTCCTTGTTCTCCGAGCGCGGCTTCGCCGGCACCTCCGTCTCGGAGGTGTGCGAGCGGGCCGGCGTGGTGAAGACCGCCGTCTACTGGCACTTCGACAGCAAGGAGGGCCTGCTCGAGGCGGCGCTCGAGCGCGTGGCGGCGACCTGGATCGAGCAGATCCGCGCCAGCGTCGAGCAGGTCGGCGGCATCGATTCCCGACTCGACCGCTTCATGTCGGGCCTGCGCTGGCTGGTGCTCGAGCGCAGCGAGACGCTCGCCCTGATCCTGGGCGCGATCCTGGAGCGCGCCGAGGTCGACGATGCGCGGCGCGAGAGCCTGCGCCGGATCGTGGTGCGGGCGCGCGAGGCGATCACGCAGGGCATCCGCGACACGCTGGGCCGCGACCTGCCCGACCTCGACCTGATCGCGGACGTCGCGCTCTCGCTGGTCAACGGGATCGTGCTCTCGCACAAGCTCGAGCGCGACCCCGTGCGACTCGACCGTCAGTTCCGCCAGCTGCGCGAGACGATCGTCCTGGCCGTGCTCGCCGCAGCGAAGAAGGGAGAAGCGTCATGACCGTGGAAGCCTTCGTCGCAAGCGATCTGCCGGGCGAGGAGCGACTCGATGGCGCCGACGAGCGGTCCTTTCGCGATCTGCTCGCGCGCATCTCGCGCCAGTCGGTGACCAAACACTTCCAAGCGTACGTCGACGTGCCCTGGGACGATCCTTCCTTCGCAATCGACGCGGCCGACCCGCGCTTCGCGCTGCCCGAGACCGACCCGCTCGGCGCCACCGCCTGGTACCGCGCACAGCCCGAGGCCGTGCGCGCGCGCATCGGTCTGCACATGCTCGCCAGCTTCATCAAGATCGGCGTGCAGTTCGAGAGCACGCTGAAGCGCGGGCTGCTCGAATACGCCTCGCGCCTGCCCAACGGCTCGGCGGAGTTCCGCTACCTGTACCACGAGGTGATCGAGGAGGCGCAGCACTCGCTGATGTTCCAGGAGTTCGTGAATCGCACGGGCCTGCCGGTCGACGGCCTGCCCGGGTATGCGCGCCTGTTCGCACGCGGCCTGCCGCGGCTCGCCCGTCGCTTCCCGGAGCTGTTCTTCATGTTCGTGCTCGGCGGCGAGGATCCGATCGACCACATGCAGCGCAGCGAGCTGCAGCGCGGCGTGCGCTGGGCGCATCCGCTGGTGCGCCGGATCAGCCAGATCCACGTGATCGAGGAGGCGCGCCATTTGTCGTTCGCGCGCGCCTACCTGCGCCGCAGCGTGCCGCAGCTCGGGCTCGTCCGGCGACACCTGCTGCGCCTGCGCACGCCGCTGATCCTGGGCAACATGGCCCGGCTGATGATGCAGCCGTCGGCACAGGTCGTGCGCGAGTACGGCATTCCGAAGGCGGTCCTGCGCGAGGCCTACCGCGGCAACCCCGTCTACGCCCGCGCGCGCTGCGAGGCGCTGGCCAAGACGCGCGCCCTGTGCCGGGAGCTCGGCCTCGTGACCCGGCCCTACACGGTGGTCTGGAGCCGCTTCGGGATCCTTCGGTCCTAGGCGGCCTACGCCGATAAGGTGCGCGTGAGTGCGCCTTCGGATTCGACCGCCAAGAAACCGGCGAACGGCCCCGCGAGCGACGAGCCGCGGCCGCCGCTCAGCCTGCCCGAGCTGACCGAGCTGCTCGTGCGCGGCAAGCTCCTGACCGCGCAGCAGGGCAAGGATCTCGAGGCGCGCGCGACCACGCTGCGCAGCCGCGTGCTGAAGGACCGCGTGGGCTCGGTGCGCTCGCAGGCCGCCGCGCGCTACGACGTGTCGGCCGCGGAGATCGTCGCGGCCGCGTCGCTGCCCCACGCGCAGAAGGAGCACCGCAAGGTCGACGAGGACGCGATCGCGCAGGCGATCGCCTCGGCCGCGGGTCTCCGCTACCTGAAGATCGATCCGCTGAAGCTCGACAACGCGCTGATCTCGAAGACCTTCTCGCGCCCGTTCGTGCGCCACCACGTGGTGATTCCGATCGCGCAGGAGAGCGAGGGCCTGGTCGTGGCCGTCGCCGATCCCTTCGACTCGACGCTGCGCGAGACGCTGCAGGACGTGCTGCGCCGGCCGTTCGTGTACGCGGTCACCACCAAGCGCGACATCCTGGCGGTCGCGGACCGCGTGTACGGCCTGCGCTCGAGCATCAAGCAGGCGTCGTCGGAGCTCGGCGCGCAGAGCCCCACGCAGGCGCTGGTGCAGATCGTGCAGCTGCGCTCGAACGAGGAGCTCGCCAGCTCCAACGACGAGCACGTGGTCGCGGCCGTCGACTTCCTGCTGAACTACGCGTTCGAGCAGCGCGCCTCCGACATCCACCTCGAGCCGCGCTCGAACGACGCCGTGGTGCGCTTCCGCATCGACGGCATCCTGCACGACATCGAGGCGTACCCGCCGGCCGTGCATGCCGCGATCATCTCGCGCGTGAAGGTGATGGCGCGGCTCGACATCGCCGAGCGCCGCCGCCCGCAGGACGGCCGCATCAAGACCCAGCGCGGCACCAGCGAGGTCGAGATGCGCGTCTCGAGCCTGCCTACCGCGTACGGCGAGAAGGTCGTGATCCGCGTACTCGATCCGAGCATCCTGCACGCCGACCTGCAGGACCTCGGCTTCGCGCCGCACGAGCGCGAGCTGTACGAGAAGTGGATCACCGCGCCGTCGGGTCTGATCCTGGTCACCGGCCCCACCGGCTCGGGCAAGACCACGACGCTGTACTCGACGCTGCGCTACCTGGCCGGCCCCGAAGTGAACATCACCACCGTCGAAGAGCCGATCGAGATGGTCGACCCGCGCTTCATGCAGGTCCAGGTGCAGCGCAAGATCGACGTCACCTTCGCGACCGCGCTGCGCGCGATCCTGCGCCAGGACCCGGACATCATCATGGTCGGCGAGATCCGCGACGCGGAGACCGCGGCGATGGCCGTGCAGGCCGCGCTCACCGGCCACCTGGTGCTCTCGACGGTGCACACGCGCGACGCGGCCGGCGCGGTGACCCGGCTCGCCGAGCTCGGCGTCGAGCGCTTCCTGCTCTCCAGCGTGCTGCGCGGCGTGCTCGCGCAGCGGCTGCTGCGCCGCATCTGCGCGCACTGCGCGGCCGAGGGCACGCTGACACCGGATCAGGTCAACGCGCTCGGCATCAAGGTTCCGGTCGAGCGGCGCGAGCGGCTCAAGGTGCGCTGGGGCGAGGGCTGCGTGGAGTGCCGACACACGGGCCTGTACGGTCGCACCGGCGTGTTCGAGCTCTTGAACGTCGGCCGGCGCGTGCGCGACCTGATCAAGAAGGGCGAGGACGCCGCGGAGATCGCGCGCGGCGCGAAGGTCGAGGGCATGGAGTCGCTGCGCGAGAGCGCGCTGCGGCGGCTCGCCGAGGGACTCACGACCTACGAAGAGGTCGTGCGCACGACCTCGGACATGGACTGACCCGGCCGTCATGAGCCGCGAGTGCGCGAAGGAAGTCGGTCTGCTCGTGAAGGCGGGCTGGCGCTTGATCCTGCTCGAGTCGTTCGAGGAGGAGCGCGCGCTCGCCACGCTGCGCGTGGCCGCCAAGGCCTGCGGGCGCGAGCTGATTCCGTGGTCGGTCGCCTCGGGGCTCGGCTCGACCGGCGCGGGCGCCGGCTCGTTCGACGACGGACTGCGCGCGATCTCGACCGTCGCCGCGCCGGCCCTGTTCGCGATCCTCGACGCGCACCGCCAGCTCGCGGATCCGATCGCGCTGCGCCGGCTTCGCGACCTGCTCGAGCTGCTCGCCGAGCGCATGCAGTCGGTGGTGCTGATCGCGCCCGCGCTCGACCTGCCGGCCGAGCTCGTGCACGAGGCCGCGGTCGTCGAGCTGCCGCTGCCGCGCGCGCACGAGCTCGAGCACGTGTTCAAGAGCGCATCTGAGTCGCCCGACCCCAGCGCGCTCGAGGGCGCGGTGAAGGCGGCGCTGGGGCTCACCGCCGACGAGGCGCTGCGCGTGTTCCGCAAGGCCTGCGCGCTGGCCGGGGGCTTGAACGAGAAGGCCGTCGCCAGCATCGTGCACGAGAAGCGGCAGGCCCTGCGGCGCACGCCGGCGCTGTCGTTCCACGAGTCGAGCGCCGGACTCGACGACGTCGGCGGGCTCGGCGAGCTGAAGCGCTGGCTGCGCGAGCGCCGCCGCGCCTTCACCGACGAGGCGCGCCGCTTCGGCCTGCCCCTGCCGCGCGGGCTGCTGCTGCTCGGTGTACAGGGCTGCGGCAAGTCGCTCTCCGCCAAGGCCGTCGCGCGCGAGTGGAACTTCCCGCTGCTGCGGCTCGACCTCGCGGCGGCGTTCGGCACGCCCGACCAGACCCCGGAGGCGACCATTCGCGAGGCGACCTCGGTCGCCGAGTCGATCGCGCCCTGCGTGCTCTGGATCGACGAGATCGAGAAGGGCTTCGCGGCCGCGAACGAGGGCGGCTCGTCGAGCCGCGTGTTCGGCGCGTTCCTGACCTGGCTCTCGGAGAAGCAGTCGCCGGTGTTCGTGGTCGCGACCGCGAACGACGTGGCGCGCCTGCCGCCGGAGCTCCTGCGCCGCGGCCGTTTCGACGACCTGTTCTTCGTCGACCTGCCCACGCAGGCGGAACGCGTGGAGATCCTCGCGATCCACCTCCGGGCCCACGGCCGCGATCCGCTGCAGTTCGATCTCGAGGAGCTCGCCGAGCAGGCGGCGCGGCTCTCGGGCAGCGAGCTCGAGCAGGTGGTGAGCGCGGCGCTCTACAACGCGTTCACCGAGAGCCGGGATCTGGGCTGGAACGACCTGGCCAACGCGATCACCGACACGGTGCCGCTGTACGAGACCTACGAGGAGCGGATCAAGGAGCTGCGCGACTGGGCGCGCACGCGCGCGCGCCCGGCCACGCTCGACGCGAAGGCCGCCGACCTGTTCAGGGGCCGCTAGCCGGCGACACACGCAGCCGCGCGAACAACGCGGGGTGATCACTGAGCGGTGTCGGGCCGGCCGAGAACTCGCGCGCCTCGCCCGCGGACTCGGGCTCGAGCGCGGCGCCCGCGCCGCTCCGGTACAGGATGAAGTCGATGCGCTTGTGCGCGAACGGCCCGTCGGCGGCCGCGCGAGCGCCGCTGTCCGAGAGCGCGAGCGCGCGGGTGAAGCGCTCGAGCAACACGCGATCGGCGGGCTCGCTCTCGTCGAGGTTGAAGTCGCCGGCGACCACCAGCGCCCCGGCGCCGGAGAGCTTCTGCACGCGCTCGGCGAGCAGGCGGAGCTGCGCGTCGCGCGCCGCGCGGTCGCTCGGGTCGTCGCCGGCGTCGAGGTGCAGGTTCCAGAAGTCGAGCTCCGCGCCGTTCTCGAGCGCGAGCCGCACGCGCAGGAAGCCCTTGTCGGCGAAGCAGTCGTTCGCGCGATCGAGCCAGCCCGCGCACGCGCCGAGCGAGCCGCGCGTGACCGCACGCAGCCGCGGACGCGCGAAGGTGGCGAGCCCCGTCTGGAACAGGAACCCGGTGTCGACCCCGCCGTTGCGCTCCACGGTCCCGTGCGTGGCCTGCGCCGTGAGCGAGTCGAAGTAGCTCCAGCTCTCCTGCACCAGCGCCACGTCGTAGGCGTTCAGGCGCCTTCCGATCTCCGGCATGCGCGAGGCGGGATCGTCGTCGACGAGCAGGTCCAGCAGCCCGTGCACGTTGTAGCAGAGCACGGTGAGCAGCAGCGCGCCGAGCTTCACCCGCGCACTTCGTTCAGGAGCGGCTCGCCGCGTCCGTAGCGCACCAGGTTGCGCAGGAAGATCTCCGCCGCGCGGCGCTCGTTGCCGCGCGAGGCCGCCGAGTTGTGCGGCGTCACGATCACGTTCGTAAGCCGCCACAGCGGCGACTCGCGCGGCAGCGGCTCCTCGGCGAACACGTCGAGGTACGCGCCCGCGAGCCGGCCCTCGCGCAGCGCCGCGATCAGCGCCGGCTCGTCGACCACGCCGCCGCGCGACACGTTCAAGAGGCGCGCGCCGCTCGGCAACAGTGCGAGCGCTTTCGCGTCGATCGCGTTGCGCGTCTCGTCCGTGAGCGCGCAGGCGAGCGCGAGCCAGTCCGCGCGCGGCAGCAGCTCGCGCAGCCGCTCGGGCGGGTGCAGCTCGTCGACCGGCTCGTCCCCCGCGGCCGGCCTGCGGCGCACGCCGATCACGCGCAGGCCGAGCGCGCGCCCGAGCCGCGCGATCTCGGAGCCGATTGCACCCAGGCCGAACACCACGAGCGTCTGCCCGCGCAGATCCGCGGGCACGTTCGCGGGCGGCATCGGCTCCCAGGCGCGCCTGGCTTGCGCGTCGAGCCAGTGCGGAAAGCCGCGCGCGAGCATCAAGAGCCCCGCGAGCGCGGTCTGCGCGATCGGCTCTGCGGAGCTGCCGGCCGCCGTGCTGAGCCGCACACCCTTCTCGACGAAGCGCTGGAACACGGGATGGTCGACGCCCGCGTTGAACACCTGCAGCCAGCGCAGCGCGGGCGCGTTCAGCGCCGACGCGAAGAACGCGCGCGAGCGCTCGGGGAACACGTCACCCGAGAAGCAGGCGAGCTCGATCCGCGCGCAGGCGCCCGCATCGATGCGCCCCTCGGGATCGTCGGGCACGAAGATGTGCTCCAGCACGAGCCCGCCCTCGCGCGACGCCGCCTCGAGCGCGTCCGCGTTCTTCGCGACGAAGCGTTCCGAGATCAGCAGGCCGCGCGGCTTCGCAGTCACGCTGGCGAGCATAGCGCGGAACGCCAGCTATGATCCGCGCGTGCAACCGCTCGTGGGTATTCCGCTCTGCGTCGACGACGGCGGGCGTCGCCGACCCGGGCGCACTTATCACTACGTGCACGCCGCCTACGCCCGCGCCGTCGAGCGCGCCGGCGGCGTGCCGGTGTATCTGCCCGTGCAGCGCGACGTGCGCGGGCTCGCCCGGCGCGTGGACGCGCTGCTCGTTACCGGCGGAGCCGCTCTGGCGCCGCCACGGCCCTACCCCGCGCACGTCCGGTTCGAGCTCGTGCCCGACGCGCAGCTCGCCTTCGATCGCGCGCTGCTCGAGGCCGCGCTCGCGCGCGGCGTGCCGGTGCTCGGCATCTGCTACGGGATGCAGCTGCTCGCGCTGGCCTGCGGGGGAACGCTCCACTACGACATCGCGACCGACGTGCAGGACGCGCTCGAGCACCGCCTGCCCGAGAAAGACGGACGACACGCGCTGCGCATCGAGAAGGACTCGGCGCTCGCCAAGCTTTCCGGCGCGAGCTCCCTGCGCGTCGGCAGCCGCCATCACCAGGCGGTGTCGGATCCGGGCGCCGAGCTGGTCGTCGGCGCGCGCGCCGACGACGGCGTGATCGAGGCGGTCGAGCGGCGCGGCGGCGCATTCTGCGTGGGCGTGCAGTGGCACCCCGAAACCGACGCCGACGCGCTCGCGGACGCGCTGTTCGCCGCGTTCGTCGCCGCCGCGCGCTAGCGCGATCGCAGCTTGCGCGCACTCAGAACGAGGCCGCCGACTCCAAGCGCGACGAGCGCGGGAATGGCCGCCTCGGGGGCAGAGATCCGGCGCAGGATCCGTGCGAAATTGATCCCGGATGGACGCCGGTTCCCCTCCCCGCCTGCGTTCGAGCTCGCGCCGCCCGCGCTGGAGCCCTCGGAGATCGAGCCATCGTCCGAACTCAGGAGCCACGATCCGAGGAAGATCGCCGGCAGCTGCGGCGCGTCGGTTGCGCCGGCCCAGCTCGGCTCGAGCGGGAAGAGCACCGCATCGGCCATCGAGACCAGCTCGCAGCTCGGTTCGCTGCATCGGTTTGCGCCCGATCGGATCACCTTCAGCACGCTGCTCCCGGCGCGCTCCTGACTCAGCAGCGCGATCCGTCTATCGGTGAGCGCCCCAGTCGGGTGACCGGCGATCCGCGCCCCGCTGGGCATCGTGAGCAAAGGTCCGTTGATTCGGAACGGCTCCAGAGAGTCGACGCCAGCGGTGCCGCCCGCCATCGGCACCGCGCCGGCGGTGACTTCGATCGTCACGGAGCTTCCCGCCGAGAACACGTACCCTGCGCAGCTGGCGAAGCCCGCCGAGATCGAGCCCGAGTGCGTGTTTCCGCAGGGTCCCCTGTTCAGCAGCCGTCCTGAGTTCAGCGCGTTGGCAGCTCCGCTTCGCGACCACGCACCGGCGACTCCAAGAGCGTCGATGGGGATGAGCGCCCCGTTGGCGTTGGAGCCGAGCGTCAATGCTCCGGCAATCGCAACCATCACTCTGAGAGCGCGCTGCATTCTCGTCCCGCCCTGACGACTTTCCGAAGGGGATGCATACGGAATCGTACGCAACACGCGTCGTGAAGCCAATTCAAAAATAGCCGTCCACTCGAATCGCCCGAGTCCGAGCGAAATCAGAGCAGGCAGCGGCCGGACCGCGATCAGCCTTTGCGCGCGAGCAGCGCCCCGAACGCGACGAGAGCGAGCTTCCGGCCGAGAACGGGTACTCGATGCAGTCTTTGCCCGAAGGCGGTCCGGGTCCTCACGCAGGCGCGAACGCGCGGCGCAGATACGGCCAGACTCGCGCCCCGAGCAGGAGCGCAAGGACGCCTGCGTAGACGAGCGGCTCGAGCACGTCCGCCTTCACAAGCCACAGGAAGTGCAGGCAGCCCGCCACTGCGGCCGCGTACACCAGACGGTGGAGGACCACCCAGCGCCGTCCGAGCCGGCGCATCCACGCGCGCGTGGAGGTGATGGCGAGCGGGAGCAGCAGCAGGAAGCCCGTGAACCCGGCCGTGATGTACGGCCGCTCGAGCACGTCCTCGATCAGCGTGTCCCACGCGCCCCACAAATCGACGAGCGCGTACACGCACAGGTGCAGGCAGCAATAGCCGAACGCGAGCAGCCCGAGCGTGCGCCGACAAGGCGCGAGCCACGCCCAGCCGAACGCGCGCCGCAGCGGGGTCACCGCGAGCGTGGCCAGCAGCAGTCGCAACGTCCACTGACCGGTCGTGTGCTCGAGTGTCTCGACGGGATTCGCGCCGAGCGTCCCGCGCAGCGCCGACACGGCGAGCCAGGCGGCCGGCGCGAGCGCCGCGGCGACCAATCCCGCCTGCCCGAGAGCGCTCCGGAGTCGCCTCGGCCCTTCGCGCAACGCGTCCCGCCCCCGCCGCTCAGAAGTTCGCGCGAAGATCCATTCCCGAATAGAGCTGCGCCACCTGCTCGGCGTAGCCGTTGAAAGGGAGCGTGCGAGTGCGGTGGAAGTCGCCGATCCGCTTCTCGCGCTTCTGGCTCCAGCGCGGGTGATCGACGTCGGGGTTCACGTTCGAGTAGAAGCCGTACTCGCTCGGCGCAGACAGGTTCCAGGTCGTCTCCGGCTGCGTCTCCTGCAGGCGGATCGAGACGATCGACTTGATGCTCTTGAAGCCGTACTTCCAGGGGACGACCAGGCGCAGCGGCGCGCCGTTCTGGTTGGGCAGGTCGCGGCCGTACATGCCCGTGCCGAGCAGCGTGAGCGGGTGCATGGCCTCGTCGATGCGCAGGCCTTCACGGTAGGGCCAGTCGAGCACCGAGCGGCGCTGGCCGGGCATCTGCGCCGGGTCGAGCAGCGTGCGGAACGCGACGTATTTCGCGCGCGAGGTCGGCTCGAAGCGCGCCAGCACTTGACCGAGCGGCAGACCGCGCCAGGGGATCACCATCGACCAGGCCTCGACGCAGCGCAGGCGATAGACGCGCTCGACGACGGGCGTGCCCGCGAGCAGGTCCTCGAGCGGAACGCTGCCGGGCTTGGCGACCTCCCCCTCGATCGAGACCGACCAGGGCTTGGTCACCAGCGACCCCGCGTTCTCGGACGGGTCGCCCTTGTCCGTGCCGAACTCGTAGAAGTTGTTGTAGGTGGTTACGTCCTCGAACGGCGTCGGCGTCTCGTCGGTCGTGAAGCCGTCGGGCGAGCGCACGGGGCTCCTGGCGGAAGGAGCGTCGCTCGAGGCCCCGACCTCGTCAGCGCGGCCGCAGCCCGGGATGAGGATCGCCGCGGCGGCGATGCTCCCGGCGCGGATGAACTCGCGGCGGCGCAGGTACAGGGAACGCTCCGTGACCTCGCGTTCGAGCGACTCCCCGAGGCGATTGCGGCGGATCAGCACGTGCGCTCCTCCTCTTCTTCGACCTTCCCTACGACGGTCGCTCGAAAGTGGATGCGCGCAACAACGAAAACGGGGGTGGGGTTTACGCCACCCCCCGTCTCGTATTGTCTGATCAGTCTGATGCGGAGCGATCAGGCCTTGCGCGAGCGCACGGCGAGAGCGCCGAGACCGAGCAGAACGAGCGCTGCCACGCCCGGCTCGGGCACGCCGAGACCGTTGGGGCCGAAGGTCAGCCCAGCCGACCGGCGGTTGCCGAGCGCCTCGACGTTCGACCAGCGGGTCACGGTCAGGGTGCTGCCAAGGATGGCGTCGTGCGTCGCGTTCAGATCCCACTGACCGAGGTCGTACCCCGTCACGCCCGTCGTGTTCGAGATCGCCGAGAAGATCGGCTCGAACGAGGTCGTGACGCCGTCGGCCATCGAGATCAGGCCGCAGTTCGGACCATCGCACCGGATGACGTCGTCCGGCCCAGACCCCGTGATGCTCGCGGGGGTCGCCCACAGGATGCTGTCACCCACGAGTGTTCCGGTCGCCCCACTCAACGTGGTGCTGACGTCGACCGACAGGTTGATGGTGCCGAACACCAGCGGCGTCGGCGTCGCGAACGTGTTGACCAGGACCGTGCCAGTGATCAGCGTCACGTCGCTGCCGGTGATGTCGAGCGTGATCGAGCTCCCCGCCGCCAATCCGTAGCGGAAGCAGTCGTTGCCGGCTCCAGTGGGAGCAGGCGGCGACTCCATACCGGGCGTGCAGGGTCCGCCGTAGGTGGGCGGTCCCGGAATCGCCGCGTTGGCGTCGGTGCTCCGCGACCACGTGGTGCCCGTACCGGAGATGTCGATTACGACGATCGCCGCGCTGGCCGCCGAGCTGTATGCCAGCACGGCCGCAATCGCGACGACCATTCCCAGGATGCGCTTCATTCTCTTCTTCCCTCCCAAAATGCCCCGTGATCGCTAGCTACCCCGAGGCGGTCATTCGCAGTGAAACCGTCGTCACTCCCTCCGAGTAGGCTTCGGGCGGCACTGTAGCCGGAATGCTACGCGCGATGGTTCCGGAAAGCCTATGCCGATCTCCGCTCGATTTGTGTCCATTCACGCCCATTTTCTGGGCCGGATCTGGGCGGGAGCGATGCTCCGGGCGCGCTTGTATCCGATCCTGCGCGTCGGGAGCCGGATCCCCGAGCGATTCCGTAGGCCAGCGGGCTCAGGTTGCCGGTCCCGCGTCGGTCGCGGTGCGCGACCCGTGAAGCACCCGATAGCGCCCCGGCGGCTCGGCCATCCGCTGCGCGAAGACGCGCGAGAAATGAAAGCGGTTCGCGAAGCCGCAGCGCTCCGCGATCTCGTCGATGGTCAGGTTCGTGCGCGCGAGCAGCTCCGCCGCGTGGCTCACGCGCCGCTCCTGTACGTGGCGCGCGGGCGTGCAGCCGAGCACGCGGCGGAACATCCGGATGAAGTGCGACTCGCTCGCGTGCACGAAGGCGGCGAGCCGGGCGTTCTCGAGCGGCTCGGCGAGGTGCGCGTCGATGTAGCGCAGCACCGGTCGCAGCTGGCGCTCCGCGTCGTCGGCGAGCTTGGGCTCGTGCAGAGCGTCGCCGCCGAGCTCGAAGGCTGCGGCGACGGAGAGGTGCACGAGCGCCTTGACGCGCGCGCAGGTCGCGGCGCCGAGCGCACGCCCCGACTCGATGTCGCGGCGCAGTCGCGCGCACAGCGCGTCGCGAAGCTCGTCGGGTTCGAGCACGAGCGGCTCCGGACCGAGCGCGTCCGCCTGCTCAGCCGCGGCCGCGCTCGGCTGGAAGTGCACGCGCAGCTGCATCACGTCGCCGTCCGTCTTCGCACCCGAAGCCGCAGGTGGAATCAGCACCACGCGACCCGGCGGCAGCGCGATCACGCGCGAGCCCAGGTGCAGGGTCGCGCCGGTGCCGGTGGATACGGACAGGGTCCAGGGCGCGGGTCCGGAGGCGTCCGACGCGAAGCCCGCCGCCAGGGGAACCACCGAAAGCCCCAGCAGGCGCATTTGATAGGCGTCGAGCGCGGCCACTCCCAGAGCTGCCACGGGCTCCCTCCCGAGCAGCATTGTATACAGATCGAGTGGCCGTGGGTAAAAAAACTCGATTCGCCGATCGGTGGGCGCTCGAGAGCCGGCAGAGAAGCCGGCAGAGGTGGGAGCTATCGGCCCGCGAAGCGAGCCGGTCTGCGTTCCAGGAACGAGGCCACGCCCTCGCGGTGGTCGTCGGACCGGAAGCAGGCGCCCAGGGCCTCGCGGTGGGCGGTCATGTGCTCGACCACGCTGCGCTCGGATCCGGCATAGACCAGCGCCTTGATCAACGTGTGCGAGAGCGGCGAGCCGGCCAGGAACGCCTGGGCCTCCTGGCGCGCGGCTTCGGCGAGCGCGTCGGGCTCGACCGATCAGGCGCGGCAGGAGCCAGGTGCCCGCGCCCGTGTCGGGCACCAGACCCCGGTGCGCGAAGTTCCAGGCGAAGCGCGCGCGCGTACTCGCGATCCGCACGTCGCACTGACTGGTGAACTCCGCGCCCATGCCGACCGCCGCGCCGTCGATCGCGCCGATCACGGGCTTGGGACAGGCGACCAGCGGCCACCAGCGGCTCTTTTCCTGCGCCTCGCCGCGCAGCCCGCGTGTCTCGCCCGGGATCGTGGCGAGGTCGGCCAGATCCGTGCCCGCGCAGAACGAGCCGCCCGAGCCCGTCACGATCAGCACCCGCGCCTCGGGGTCGGCGCCCGCGCGCTCCACCGTCTCGATGAACTCGCCCAGCATCGCGTAGCTCATCGCGTTGCGTTTCTCCGGCCGGTCGAGCGTGATCGTTCCGATCGCGTCCTTCAGCTCGTAGCGGACGTGCGAGCTCATGCGTCTCTCCTCTGGAAGCGGCCCGGCTCGACCTCGCGCGCGCGTCCGGCGCGCAGCAGCCGCGAGACGTGCTGCGACATGCTGCGACGCTCGACGGCTTCGGCGAACGGCACGGGGTCCTGGGGTCGGTACACGAAGCGGTGTTGGGCGATCTCGGCCATCGAGTGCGGCTCGACCAGGTAGGCGAGCAGGCGCCGCTCGCGGTCCGCGATCACCGCCGTGAAGCGGTCGAGGCGCTCGAGGAAGGCCCCGCGGCCCTCCAGCACGCCCACGTGGTGGAAGGTCGCGTACCAGCGCGCGTCGATCTTGCGCACGGCCTCGAGCGTGCGTTCGAAGTCGTCGAGCTCCGACCAGGCGTCGCCGTAGTACGGCCCGAAGCTCGACAGGTCGATGTCGGCCAGGTAGACGAGGTCGTCGGGCTCGACGTGGAACAGGCAGTGCCCGCGCGTGTGGCCGGGCGCGTGGATCACGCGCACGCGCGCGCCGCCCAGCTCGAACACGTCGCCGTCGCGGAAGCCGCGCGCATCGGGGCGCGCGGTGAAGTGGAACTGCGACACCACCGTCTTCTTCCATGCCGAGTGGATCGGCTCGGGGTAGCCGTACAGCTCCATCAGCCCGTCGAGCGAGCGGATGCCGTGCAGGTCCGCGGTGTGGAAGTGCCAGGGCGCCTCCGGGTAGAGAAACGCCCCCGCGAAGTGGTCCTCGTGGCAGTGGCTGTGCAGCACGCGGTCGGCGCGCGGGGCGCTCGCCCCCCGCACGACCAGGCCGAGCGACGGGTCGATCACCAGCGTCTCGTTCGAGCCGCTCACCAGCAGCGAGTTGCCGTGCGGGTATTTGCCGCGCTTCGCACCGTAGAAGACGGTGACCGCGTCGAAGCGTTGCTCCTCGAGGATGTCCGGTGGCGCCGTCACGCGCGGAGTCTACCAGCCGCGCCGACACGACATGTGTCATGCTCGGCGCGTGAAAGTGGTCGCCGCACTCGCCCTCGCGCTGCTCGCGCTCGCCTGCGGACCGAAGACCAAGCACGAGATCTTGTCGCGCGCCGAGAAGGTCGAGACCAAGAGCGAGCTCGAGCGCGCGCTCGGCGCCCCGGACG
Source organism: Myxococcota bacterium (assembly GCA_040902485.1). Classification (GTDB taxonomy): domain Bacteria; phylum Myxococcota_A; class UBA9160; order SZUA-336; family SZUA-336; genus VGRW01. Next base: position 68,571 of record JBBDXF010000031.1, read on the forward strand.
AGCAGGACAAGCTCGGTCCGCTCGAGGTCTGGACCTACGACGCGTCGGACGGCAGCGTGACCTTCCTGATCACCGGCGACAAGGTGACGCTCCAGGCCACCGGCGAGCGCGGGGAACGCTAGGCGCTAGCCGCTTCCCGTCTGGCGCAGCGGGTCGAGCAGGCGGGCGAGCTCGGCGGGCGGAAGGATGTCGCGCTCGCGGCAGATCTCGCGCACGCGCTTGCCCGTGCGCCAGGCCTCCTTCGCGATCTCCGCGGCCGCGTCGTAGCCGATCACGGGCACGAGCGCGGTCACCATCGCCAGGCTGTCCTCGACCAGCGCCTCCGCGCGCTCGCGCCGCGCGCTGAGCCCGGCGAGGCACTTCTCGTCGAACACGCGCGAGGCGGCGGCGAGCAGCGCGATCTGCGCGAGCAGGTTGCGCGCGATCACCGGCACGAACACGTTCAGCTCGAGCTGACCCTGCAGGCCCGCGACCGCGATCGCGGCGTCGTTGCCGATCACCTGTGCCGCGACCTGCAGCACGACCTCGCAGATCACCGGGTTCACCTTGCCCGGCATGATCGACGAGCCCGGCTGGATCGCGGGCAGCTCGAGCTCGCCGATCCCGCCGCGCGGGCCGGACGCGAGCAGCCGCACGTCGGCCGCGATCTTGGCGAGCGAGACCGCCAGCGTGCGGAGCGCCGCGCTCGCCTCGACGGCGGCGTCGCGCGCGCCCTGCGCCTCGAAGTGGTTGGCGGCCTCGCGGAAGTCGAGGCCCGTCTCGCGCGAGAGCGCCGCGATCGTGGCTCGAGCAAAGCCCGCGGGCGCGTTCAGGCCCGTGCCAACGGCGGTGCCGCCGAGTGCCAGCTCCGCGAGCGCCTCGCCCGCGCGCGCGACGCGCTCGCGCCCGAGCTCGATCTGGCGCGCGTAGCCGCTGAACTCCTGGCCGAGCCGGATCGGTGTCGCGTCCATCAGGTGCGTGCGGCCGAGCTTCACCACGCCGTCGAGCTCGCGCGCCTTCGCGGCGAGGCAGGCGTGCAGGCCCGCGAGCGCGGGCTCGAGGTCCTCGCGCAGCGCGAGCCGCGCCGCCACGTGCAGCGTCGTGGGAATCACGTCGTTCGAGGACTGGCTCGCGTTCACGTGGTCGTTGGGGTGCACGCGCCGGGCGTCGCCGCGCGCGGCCAGCGCTTGCGTCGCGCGCGCCGCGATCACCTCGTTCGCGTTCATGTTCGTCGAGGTGCCCGAGCCGGTCTGGAACACGTCGATCGGGAAGTGCGCGTCGAGCGCGCCCGACTCGACCTCGGCCGCGGCCTCGGCGATCGCGCGCGCGAGGCCGGCGTCGAGCGCGCCGAGCTCCGCGTTCACGCCCGCGGCGCAGCGCTTCACGAGTCCGAGCGCGCGCAGGAACACGCGCGGGAAGCGCTCGCCGCTGATCGGGAAGTTCTCGACCGCGCGCTGCGTCGACGCCCCCCACAGCGCATCGGCCGGCACGCGCATCTCGCCGAGTGGGTCGCGCTCGGTTCGGGTCTCGGGGCGCTCGCGCATCTCCGCTCCTCGAGTGCAGGGTACAATAGCCCGCAAAGATGACCGACCCGCGCCTTCCGCTCGCCGAGCTGCACCTTCACATGTACGGGACGATCCGCGCGGAGGACTACCTCTCGCGGCTCGGCGCCCGCGAGATCGACTGGCGCTTCTACGAGACCACGTTCGAGCGCGCGTACGGCGAGCGCCCGCCCGTGCGCGAGATCCTGGAGCGCCACCGCGCGGGCGATCCGGAGGCGAGCGAGGCGTTCCGGCGCCTGTTCGTGTTCGGCGACGCGGACGCCGGGAACTTCGAGCGCTTCCAGGCCAAGTTCAACCTGCTGATCAACGGCAGCGAGCTGATGAACGCGGCCAGCGGCAAGCACGCCGACCCGGTGCCGCCGCTCGCCGAGGAGATCGGCTTCTTCATCGGGCGCATGCTCGCCGACCAGCGCCGCCAGGGCATCGCCTACGCGGAGCAGCGCATGATGTTCGGTCCGCCGTTCACGGCGGAGCTCACGCGCCGGCTCTCACTCACGATCCTCGAACGCTACGCGGCCGCGACGCGCGACGGGCTCACCTCGCGGCTCGCCTTCAGCCTGCCGCGCCGAGACCCGTGGCCGGACTTCGAGCTGGTGCGCGAGCTCGCGCTCGGGCGCTACGGCGAGTCGGTGACCGGCATCGACTTCTGCTACGTCGAGGAGGGCTTCCCGCCCAAGGACAAGCGCGAGTTCTTCCGCGCGGTGCACGACTTCAACGACCGCCACCCCGAGCGCGCGCTCGCGATCCTGTACCACGTCGGCGAGAGCTTCAGCGACAAGTCGCTGGAGAGCGCCGTGCGCTGGGTGCACGAGGCCGCCGAGCTCGGCGCGCACCGGCTCGGCCACGCGATCGCGCTCGGCGTCGATCCCGAGGTCTACGGCGCGCACGAGCGCGCCGAGTCGGTGGACGAGCGGCTCGACCAGATCGGCTACGACCTCGCGCACGCCGAGGGCCTGCGCGCGTGCGGCGTGCGCGTGGACGAGAACGCGCTTGCGCGCGAGCGCGAGGGCTTGCGCGCGGGCCCCCGCGCCCAGCGGTAGACGCACCTCTAAGACGGGCCGCGGCTCGCGGACGAGCGCGCGCGCCAGGAGTTCGCGATGGCGCGCGTGCGCGCGAGCGGCGCCGTGGTCGAGGTCTGCCCGACCTCGAACCTGCGCATCGGCGGCATCGCCGACCCCCTACACCATCCGGTGCACCGCTTCATCGAGGCCGGCGTGCCGTTCGTGGTGGCGAGCGACGACCCGGGCATCTTCGACACCACCGTGCGCGACGAGCTGGATTGGGTCGCGCGCGAGGCGGGGCTCGAGCCCGGCGCGGTCGACGACTTGATCGAGCGCGCCTGGAACTCGCGCAGCGAGGTGGTGAGCGGGCGCGAAGGGTTCCGAGGGCGCGAAGCGCGCGGACCCCTCGTGTAGAATGCCGCGCATGACGACAGCCCGTGCCGCGGATCCCGAGAAGCTCAAGGCCTATCTGGCGACGGTGTTCAGCTCGCTCGGGGGCGCGATGACGTCGGCGCTGATCTGCCTCGGCGATCGGCTCGGTCTGTACAAGGCGCTGCGCGAGCTCGGCGCGGCGAACAGCCAGGAGCTCGCGCGCGCGACCGGACTGCATGAGCGCTGGCTGCGCGAGTGGCTGTACCAGCAGGGCGCGGCGGGAATCCTCGAGCACGTCGGCGAGCAGCGCTTCGCGCTCTCGGCCGAGGGCTTTGCTGTGCTCGTCGACGAGAATCACCCCGCCTACGGCGCGGGCTTCTTCGTGCACCTGCCGCAGACCATGGCCGTGGTCGACAAGCTGCCCGAGTCGTTCCGCACCGGCGTCGGGCTGCCCTACGACGCGTTCGGTCCCGAGGGCGCGCAGGGCATCGAGCGCTCGTTCGCGCCCTGGTTCCGCGCGCTGCTCGTGCCGTTCGCGCTGCCCAAGCTGCCGGGCGTCGTCGAGCGATTGCGCGATGGCGGGCGCGCGGCCGACGTGGGCTGCGGCGCGGGGGTCGCCCTGCTCGAGCTGGCGAAGGCGTTCCCGAAGGCGGAGCTGCACGGCTACGAGATCTCACAGCACGCGCTCGCGCGCGCCGAGGCGAACCGGCGCGAGGCGGGGGTTTCGAACGTGCGCTTCCACGACGCGCGCGTCGACGGCCTGCCGGAGGACGCGAGCCTCGACTTCGTCACCACCTTCGACTGCCTGCACGACATGTCGCACCCGCAAGAGGTCATGCGCGCGATCCGGCGCGCGATCAAGCCCGACGGCGTCTGGCTGATCTGCGACATCAAGGCGCGCGACACGTACGAGGAGAACGTGGCCAAGAACCCGATGGCGTCGATGATGTACGGCGCGTCCGTGCTCACCTGCATGTCGTCGGCGCTGTCCGAGCCGCACGGCGCGGGGCTCGGCACGCTCGGCTTCTCGGAGAACGTCGCGCGCAAGATGTGCGCCGAGGCCGGCTTCACGCGCTTCGCGCCGATCGACTTCGGGCACCCCGTGAACGCCTTCTACGTCGCGCGGCCGTGAACCGCGTACTCGACGTCGCGAGCTCGTTCCTCGTCACGGCCGGCCGTTTCGTCCACGGCTTTGCGGTCGGCCGGCTCGGCGCGCGGCCGGAGCTGCCGCTCGAGCTCTACGAGTTCGAGGGCTGCCCGTACTGCCGCAAGGTGCGCGAGGCGCTCTCGGTGCTCGACCTCGACGCGGACGTGTTCCCCTGCCCGAAGAACGGCCCGCGCTTCCGCGAGGAAGTGAAGCGCCGCGGCGGCAAGGCGCAGTTCCCGTTCCTGGTCGATCCCAACACGAGCATCGAGATGTACGAGTCCGACGCGATCGTGCAGTACCTGTTCGAGCGCTACGGCGACGGCAACGTGCCGCTGCCGCTCGCGCTCGGCCCGCTCACGGACGTGTCGGCGCAGCTCGCGGGGCTGTGGCGGCCGGGCTTCGGCGTGTTCTTCGAGCGCGGCGTCCCGCCCGAGAAGCCGCTCGAGCTGTGGAGCTTCGAAGCATCGCCGTTCTGCCGCATCGTGCGCGAGAAGCTGTGCACGCTGGAGATCCCGTACCGGCTGCACAACGTGGCCAGGTCGAGCCCCGGCCGCGACGCATTCGTGCGTCGGTCCGGCAAGATGATGGTGCCGTTCCTGGTCGACCCGAACACCGGCCGCTCGATGTTCGAGTCGGCCGACATCGTGCGCTATCTCGACGAGACCTACGGAGCGCGCGAGTGAAGCTCCCCGAATTCGAGACGATCGAGCTCGCGCTTCACGGCCCACTCGGCCGCATCACGCTGAACCGGCCGGAGCGGCTGAACGCCGTCGGCGCGACCATGATGCGCGACCTGATCGCCGCCGCGAAGCTCTTCGACGAGCGGCTCGAGGTGCGGGTGGTGATCGTGTCGGGCGCGGGCCGCGCGTTCTGCGCGGGCGCGGACCTGCAGGACTCGCCTCTCTCCGGCGCTTCGCCGCAATCGGGGCGGGGCGCATCGCCGAAATCGGCCCGCGGCGCATCGCCGCGCTCGGAGTGCTCCTGGGCGGAGCGGCGCGAGCTGGGCCAGCTCGGCCTGCGCATGGCGGACGCGCTCGAAGGCATGCGCGCGGTCACGATCGCGAGGGTGCACGGCTACGCGGTCGGCGGCGGGCTCGTGCTGGCGGCGGTCTGCGACCTGCGCGTCGCGGCCGAGGACGCGGTGTTCTCGATTCCCGAGATCGAGCTCGGCATCCCGCTCGCCTGGGGCGGGATCCCGCGGCTCGTGCGCGAGATCGGCCCGGCGCTCACCAAGGAGCTGGTGATGACCTGTCGCCGCTTCACGCCCGCCGAGGCCAAGGCCGCGGGCTTCCTCAATCGCGTGGTGCCCGCGCAGCAGCTCGACGCCGAGGTGGAAGCGCTCGCGGCGCAGCTCCTCGCCATGCCCACCGTACCGGTCACGATCACCAAGGAACACGTGAACTCGGTCGCGCGCGCGATGGGCGCGGGCACGACGGCGTTCGCCGACGGCGATGCGCTGCTGAGCGCGGCCTTCGATCCCGAGTCGCTGGCCGCGGCCGAGCGCTACATGGCGAAGACCGTGCGGCGCAAGAAGACGTAGCTCGTCAGGGACGGATCTCGACCGGCGTGCCCTTCGGCGCCGCGCGCCACAGCTCCTCGATCTCGGCGTTCGTGACCGCGATGCAGCCGTTGGTCCAGTCGAACAGCGTGTGCGCCGAGCCGACCCAGTCGAAGCCGCCGCGCAGGCCGTGGATCTCGATGTTCCCGCCGGGATTCGCGCGCTCGGCGCGCGCCCGCGCGCGGTCGTCGGCGTTCGGATACGAGAGGTGCAGCGCGAGGTGGAACTCGGAATTCTCGTGGCGATCCGAGACGACGTACAGCCCTTCCGGCGTGCGCTCGTCGCCCTGACGGCGCTTGGGCGCCACGGGATCTCCGCCGAGCGCCACGCGATACACCTTGATCGGCACGCCGTGCCAGAACACCGTCAGCGTGCGCTCCGACTTGTCGACCACCAGCCGGTCGGCGGTCACGCCGCGTTGCAGCGGCGCGGCCGACGCCGGAAGCGCGGCGAGCAGCGCCAGAACCGCGAGCTGCCTCGCCACGCGCGTCACCCGCACGCGCTCGGCCCGCGCGAGACGCAGATCGCGGAGAAGCCGCCGCCGGGGCTGCGCAGGTTCGTGACCTGTCCCTGGTACACACGCGCGCCGAGCAGCAGCACCTCGCCGCGGTACGCGTAGGCGCGCACGTCGAACTTCATCGCGCAGGGCCCGTCGAGCGTCTCGACGTCGATCTCGCCCGGCTCGACACGGGCCTGAGCGAGGAAGCCGGGCACGGCCGCGATCTCCTCGAGCTTGCGGCGCGAGATCTTGTCGCCTCGGTACACGGACTTGCTGCCGTAGGCCGCGCAGGGCTTGAACACCCAGGCGCGCCGCTCTGCCCAGGCGCGCTCGAGCCCGAGCTCCGCGAGCGTGCGGGTCTCGGGCACCGTGCGCACCAGGAAGTCCGCGTCGTCCCCGCCGACACCGAGCCGCGTCAGCGCCTCGCGCGAGGAGAACAGGCCGAGCCGGCGCTTGTTCGCGAGCAGGTGGTGCTCGCGCGGCGCCGGCGTGACGACCACGTCGCCCGCCAGGTAGGCCGCGCGCAGCCGGCTCGTGCGCGGCGAGGCGAGCGTGAAGTCCGTGTCGCGCAGGTAGACCAGGTCCGGGAGCGGCTCGCCCTTGGCTGCGAGCTCCGCGGTGTCGCGAATCTCGGCGCGGATTCCCGCCTGCTCGAACAGCTTCACCAAGAGCTCGAACTCCGGGAACAGGAACTGATCGCGCGGACGGTCGTCGGCGATCACGAGCGAGCGCAGCTCCGCGAGCGGACCGCGGGCCGCGCGCAGCTCCGACACGAACTGGCGCACGATGCGCGCCTGCACGGTCTCGACCGGGAGCAGATCCGCGCACAGGCACGCGAGCCGCACGGGATCGCACAGCGCCGCGGTGTGCAGCCCGTTCAGGATCGCGCCGCCGGCGTTGGTGTTGATCTCGATCAAACGCGGTCCGTCGGCGGACAGGTGGAAGTCGTAGCCCATGAAAACGCCGCGGTTGCCCGGCTCGAAGCGCACCAGCGCGTCGGCGCCGGCGTCGACCTCGGCCTGGTAGGCGGGCGTGTGCGCGAGCGCGTCGAGCAGCGCGACCGTGCGTTTGATCGCGGCGAAGTGCTCGGGCGCGAGCGCGATGATGGTGCGGCCGGCGTAGGGGATCACGGCACGGGCTTCGGCCTCAGCCACGGGCGGCTCGCGAGCGCGCCGATGTGCGTGCCGATGTGCGTGCCGCGGGCGCGCACGCCTGGCCGCGCCCGCAACAGTTCTCGGTCAGGTACGCGACCAGTCCCTCGATCGCGGCGTAGTCGGCGACGTAGATCAGCGAGCGCCCCTCGCGCCGGAAGCGCACCAGTCCGGCGCGGCGAAGCTGCGCGAGGTGGAACGAGAGCGTGGGCGCCGGCAGATCGAGCAGCGCCGCGATCCTGCCCGCGGGTAGACCATCGGGGCCACGCTGCACCAGCGCGCGGAAGATGCGCAGACGGGTCTCCTGGGCCATCGCCCCCAGCGCGCCGAGCGCTCTTGATATTTCCATGATGTTGGAAGTATCGAAGGTTCGTCCGTGCGTCAACTCCGACCCGGCGGCGCGCGAAATCCGCGGGCTAGACTCGCGCCCTGTGAAGACACGTCGGCTCGCACTCCTGCTTCCGTTCGCGCTCCTGCTCGGCTGCGGCACCGACGAGCCGGCGCGCAAGACCGCGCCCGTGAAGGTGGAGCTCGCGCCCGACGCGCCGTTCCCGCCGCAGGGTCCGATCGAGCTGCGCTACGCGCCGCCGCCGGCCGAAGGCACGCTGTACCAGCTGCAGATCAAGTACGAGGGCCGTACGGAGATCCAGGACGAAGGGCCGATCGGGCGCGATCCGGAGTATCTCGACGAGCAGATGCAGATGGAGCTCGACTATCGGCAGGTCCCGGTAGCGACGCCGACCGCCGGCGACTTCGCGGCCTCGCTCGTGCTCGACGCCCTGCGCCGGCGCGTGATCCGCATCCCGCCCGGGGGCGAGCGCGGCCTCGAGGTGGGCGACGACCGGATCCGCACGCTGACGGACGACAAAATCGACATCGACCTGCGCGGTGCCCAGCCGAAGGGCGACCTGACCCCGCGCGCGCTGCTGAACCGTCCCTTCGCGCTGCTCGTGAGCGACGCGCAGGGCAACCCGAAGGGCGTGACGCTGCGCGGCATTCCGTCCGCCAGGCGCATGCTCGGATCTCTGCCGATCCGCGAGTCGGTCGCGTGGGTCCAACTCGCTCTCCCGGAGCAACCGGTGAGCCCGGGCGCGACCTGGACCGCGAAGCGCTTCTTCGCGAACCCGGTCGGCCGGCTCGGCGTGGGCGTGGACGTCGAGTACCGGCTGGTCGGCTTCGAGAAGGTCGACGGTGTTCCCTGCGCGCGCGTCTCGCTGCGCGCGAAGCGGGACGAGGACAAGGCCGCTAGCGAGTTCGGCTTCTCGTTCGACAAGCTGCGCTTCGAGCTCGAGGGTGACGCCTGGATCGCGCTGGCCAGCCACGAGCTGCAGATGCTGCGGCTCGAGGACATCGCGGCGGTGAGCTACCGGCGCACGACCGGCGCGAATCCCGCTGCGGTCCGCATGCGCTACTCGGGGCGCACGTCGCTCCAACGACTCGACGTCGCGACCACCAGCAAGCTGCCATGGGCCGACGGAACCAAGCGCTTCGCCGACGTGAACTCGACCGGGAAGATGCTGAAGTCGGGCAGCAAGAAGTGAAACGGCCCGGCCGCCGCGAGGCGACCGGGCCGTTCGTGCCCTACGAAGTAGGTGACTCTAGAACTGGTAGGTCACTCCCACCCAGACCTCGTCGCGCTTCTCCATCATCGTGTCGGCGAAGCTCTCCATGTTCCAGAACGGAGCTTCGGCGTAGCGCCGGAAGTTCTCGTTGATGAGCTGCCAGTTGCCGGTATTCCAGGTCGTCGGATCCGCCAGGCAGTCGTAGCCGCCGCTCGGGCAGATGTCGCGGATGTTGTGCTCCTGCTTGCTGCCCTGCAGCAGGTTGACGCCGACCTCGAACGAGATCGAGTCGTTCATCACCCACTTCAGCTTCGGACCCGTGATCCAGGCCTTGGACGCCCAGTCGTAGGCGAGGAAGTTGGTGAGCACGATCGAGTCGTTGCGCCAGTAGTTCTCGATGAAGAACGTCGAGATGACGTTGGTGTCGTACACGACCATGCCGTTGGTGCGGTTGCCGTCGTGGTTCATCACGCGCTCGACGAAGGTCTGGAACGACACGAACGCGGTGCGGTCCTTGTTCAGGATCGGGATGAAGAAGCTGCGATCGAGGCCGATCGCCGCCATCAGCACGTCGCTGCCGTCGAGCCCGTTGGCCTTCTTGGTGTTGATGATCTTGCGATCGAAGTCGTACGCGGTCTCGAGACGCAGAACGGTGTCGATGCCCGGGATCTGGTAGTCGAGCGACCCGCCGAGCGTGAACACGCGCGGGTACTGCAGCTCCGCCTGGCTGGCCGACCAGATCCAGCCGAGCGCCTGCAAGCCGCTGCCCGCGTAGCACGTCGGATCGGTTCCGCAGCCTGGTCCGAGAACGCCCGTCCAGAAGCCGAGCGCCGCGTCGCTCGCCGCCTGCACGGAGACCGGATCGTACACGTTGAAGGCCGGGATGACCGCCTCCGGTACCCCGAGCGCCTGCAGGAAGAGCATTATCGCCGGGTTCGGGTTCGTGGTGGTGTAGTGGTTCTTGAACTCGGCGACCGGCGCGTCCTGGAAGCCCCAGAAACCCGAGAGCGAGAACGCGATCGACGGCTCCGGGATTCGGAACTCGACGCGGAAGCCCGGCTCCGTGTTCTGGAGCTGCCAATCGCGCTCCTGCACCGCGCCGACGGACTGGTTCAAGAGGCCGTGCGCGCCGACGTCGGCGCGTCCTTCGCACGCCGCCGTGAAGGCCCAGAAGTCGCCGCACTGTCCGACCTGCAGCGGCTTGAAGCGATCGACCACCCAGACCAGCTCGAGCGAGAAGTCCTCGAGCGGGCCCACCGTGCCGAAGCTGTGGATGATGTCGAACGCCAACGACGGGATGCGCCGCTCTTCCAGCGACGGGTACACGTTGTGCGTGCTGAAGTCGATCGGGTTCACGATGTCCTGCAGGCGGAACGCGTCCGTCTTGCCCCAGACGATCTGCTGGCGGCCTGCGCGGACCTGCGTGTCTCCGAACTTCATCTCCAGGTACGCTTCACGCGCCCAGCACCAGTCGTGCACGCCGTCGAAGCAGCGCGTCATGAGCTCGGTCTCGGTGTGGTTGATGCCGTACGGCGACTGGCGATCGATCGACCCCTTGTCGCCCAGGAAGTACTTTCCTCCGAAGGAGTGGATCGGCGTGGTCGGGTTGGTTCCCGAGGCGCGCGCCAGGTCCATGGAGTTGATGAACCCCTCGAACCCGGGCACGCCGTTCAGGGTGTTGTAGGCGTGATCGAAGCTGGAGAGCCTCGAGTTTCCACCGAGCTCGCCCTGGCCGTTGCCCTTGGAGCGCGAGGCCGCGCCGAGGATGCCGAAGAAGATCGTGTCGTCGAACACGAACTGCGGCACCGGGTGTCCGCCGAACAGCGTCGAGGTGTCCGCGCGCGTGTCGCAGAACCCGCCGTTGATGCACGCGCCGTGGCCCTGGAACTTTTTGCCGGCCATCGCGTCGTCGGCGTTCGCGGCGAGCTGCGAGCCCGCTCCGCCCGCGCTGCGGCGATCGCCGAAGTACTTCGGGTACAGGTCGTACACCGCGTCGTACTGCGGGATCACGATGCCGTGGAAGCTCAAGCTCGTGTCCCCGTCCTCGTAGAGCCGCACGTCGAAGTTCAGCTCGAGCGAGTTCATCCACTGCGACATCTGGAAGTCTTTCGAGAGGCTCGGCGAGTTGAAGTACACGTTCGATGTCGCCCTGCCGTGCAGCTCGAAATTCTCGGACCACCAGTCCGCTCGGGCGGAGTCCGCGACAGCGGAAACCAACGCCAGCCCCAACAACGAAGAGATCACGCGCACGACGCGCGACCTCGCCAGGCCCACCCTCTTGGCCATTCTCCCTCCCTTGCTTGCAGCCCGCGGTCGGGCGGCATCCCCTTGCCAGTGTTCCGATCCCCAGTGTTCCGATCCCGCGCTCATCCTCTCGGATTCTCGCGCTCCCAGCTACTCATTCTGCGCGTGTTCGCGCGGAAAGTCGAAGTCGAGCAGCGTCTGCTCGACCATCTGCGTGCCCCCGTCGCGCATATTCCTCGTGACGCTGCGCAGCAATCCGATGCCGCGCGCGTAGTAGTCGTGGTAGGAGAGCAGCGGCGCGTCCGGGTTCACGGACTCGTCCCAGTACTCGGTCTCGACCAGCAGCACGTCGCCGAACGTGCCTGCCGGAACGACCAGTTCGGGGACGTGCTTGGTGCGGCCCGTCCACTTGATCAGCCCGCCGCCGCCGTTCTCGGGCTGCTCGAGCAGCCGCGTCTCGTTCGTCCACGAGGCCCCGGGTACGGCGCCGATCGGCATCACGCGGGCGGGATCTTCTCCGCCCAGCATGCGCAGCACCGTCGCGGAGCGGTAGTCGAGTCCGGTGTAGCGGCACAGGAAGCCGTCGCGAGCGACGTAGGCGGTGGGGCCGACTTCGACGATGCCCAGCGCGTCGGCGCCGAGCGCGTGCTCGTCCATGATGAAGGCGACGCCCGGCAGACCCTCGACCGCGGAGTCGCCGCGCGCGACCACCTCGACCTCCCCGTCGCCGATCTCGAGCGCCAGCTTGTAGCGCCAGTGCGCGCCGGCCACGAGCGGGAAGTACTCGTTGGCCGCCACGCCCGACGCACGCGACGACTCCGACTTCCCGCAGCCGCTCGCGCCGACCGCGACCGAAAGCCCCAGGATCAGGGCCAGGTGGCGCAGGCGGCGGCCGTCGGCTCGCATGCTGTCCCCTACTCCCGCATCTCTGTCGCGACCTTGTGCTCGGCTGCGGCGACCTCGGCGAGGTGCGCAGTGCTGTCCTGCGGGCCGCTCGCGAACTCCGGTCGGAAGACGCTGGTGAACGCGGGCACGAGCAGCATCGCGCCGATCATGTTTCCGATCAGCACCACGGAGAGGAGCAGGCTCATGTCCGCCGCGAATCGCAAGCTAGAGATGAAGTACCAGAAGATGATGCCGCCCACCAATGTCGAGGCCGTAAAAAGCACCGCCATGCCGGTGGTCTGGATCGCGATGCGCACGGCTTCCACCACGTCGTGCCCGCGTTTCCGCTCGTGAACCACCCGGTCCATGATGTACAGAGCGTAGTCGACACCCACGCCCACCCCGAGCGCCTGAACCGGCAGGGTGTTCACGTCGAAGCCTATTCCAGTCCAGTACATGTAGGCGAGCGACACCAGCGCGGCCGTACCCAGCGAGATGATCATGTACAGCGCGATCGAGAAGGCCCTGTAGGAGATCCACACGATCAGGAACGTGGTCATGAAGGAGGCGATCAGCGTGGCGTTGTTGCTGCCCTCCACCTCTTCGTTGCTCGCTGCCAGCACACCCATCAGACCCGAAGCGAGCGCGAAGCTCGTGCCCTCCGCCCAGCGGCCCGATTCGCGCCGTTCGAAGTCGCCACCTTGGTATTTCACCCACAGCTCGTACGGCTCGTAGAGGCCGCGCTTGCGCACCTGTACGCTCGTCTGGCGCTCCGCCGAGTCCCACTCGTTGATCACGTCGAACGCGCGGCGATCGAGCTTCGCCGCCTTGATCAACGCATAGGCGGTGACCAGATCGAAGCCCTCGACGGTGGCCAGCTCCTCGACGTCCGCGTTCGCGAGCTTGCCGACGTCGTCGTAGCCCGAGTCGATCAGCGACTCGCGCAGCTCGCGCGTCATGCGCGGCAGGGTGAGCATACGCGCCTTGGAGTCCGGCGGAGCCGGGTCGGTGCGGTCGGGGCTCTGCACCTCCTGCTTCGCGTAGGTGCCGTCGGGCTGCTGCAAGTAGACGCCGAGATCGACCGGACGCGGCGGCAGCAGCGGCCCGATCCACCAGAACACCGTCGCGATCCAGTCGTCCTCGGGCACCTCGAGACGCACCGAGATCGTCCCGGTCGGGCGGGCCTTCAGGTAGCCCTTGATGCGCTGGATCGCGTGGTGGATGGTGTCGCCCTGGTGATCGCCGTAGAACAGGCGAATCGCCGCGTTGCGCGCCACCTGATCGCGTACCGGGTTCAGGATGCGCGGATCGGGTGAGCCGGCCTCGTACAAGTACAGGAGTCCGCCGATCTCCTGCGGCGTGTGCGGCACGATCGACCAGCGCGGGTCGGCGTTGTGGAACGTGCGCGTGATCGACTTCAAGTACTCGACGATCGAGAGCGTGCCGCCGACGCCCGGCTCCTGCTCCATGTAGCGCTGGAAGGCCTCGATCTCGTTCATGACCTCGGGCCGGTGGATGCCGCCCTCGAGCTCCGTCTCGACCACCACGGTGAGCTCGTCCGCGCCGAAGAAACGCTTGCTGATCGCCGCGGCGGACAGATTGAACTCGCTGTCCTCCCACAAGATCGGCGTGCCCGGCCGCGACTCGCCGACTTTCACGTACGGTGCGACGGCGAACGACGAGATCACGACCACCACCCAGACCGCGAGGATGATGCGAGACGAGCGGTAGCCCGTCGCCCAGCCCGACATGACGCGCAGCACCTTCTGGACCGGCGCAGGCACGTAGTGCTTGGTGTCCCTGGGCGCCGGGAAGTAGGCGATCATCAGCCGGTTGAGGAGCATCTCCGTCACCGCGATCGACAGCGCCCAGAAGGCGCCGATCAGCGCCACCTTCTTCATCAGCGCGATCGACGACACGTAGATGACGAGGATGCCGAAGGCGTCGGTCAGGATCGCGAGCGATCCCGGCAGCAAGAGCTCCGCCATCGACGAGATGACCGCCTCGTCCTTGTCGCCGTTCAGACGCTCGTACTCCTCGTAGAAGCGCTCGACGAACTGCACCGAGTGACTGACCGCGCGCGCCGTGATCAGCATCGGGATGACGAGCACGAGCGGCTCGAGCTGGTAGCCCATGAGCGAGGTGAAGCCGAGACCCCAGATCGCCGAGACGACCGCACCCGTGAACGGCATGGCCACGCCGTAGAAGCGGCGGAAGTAGAGCGCGAGCAGCGTCAGCAGGATCGCCAGCGAGAGCAGCAGGATCATCACGATCTCGGGCAGGAACTGGAACGTCCAGCCGGCCAGGATCGGCTGGCCGGTCAGGTGGACCTCGACGGTCCCGTCCGCCTCGAGCTCGAGCTTGAGATCGTAGATCTCCCGGAAGATCGCCGAGTAGTCGAGCCGGCCCTCGATGAATCCGGCGGAGATCAGCGCCGCCTGATCGTCCAGAGACACCAGCCGGCCGAACACCTGCTTGTTCTGGTGGATGCGATCCGGCAGCGTCGTCATGATCTGCTCGGGGATCAGCTTGCCGCCCGGGCCCGAGATCTCTTCGCCGTCCAGCTCGTAGTTCGGAGGGAGCTCGGCCAGACGCAGAATCAGGAACTCGAGCTGGGCGTTCTCCTTGCGCAGGATCCGCAGGCGCTCGGCCTCGTCGCGGTCCTTCATCTGGTCGAGGCGGACAGCCTTGGTCGCCTCGAGCTCCGCGACCAGCTCGGCCTTGCGTTTCGCGGTGTAGGCGCGCAGCTCGTCGAGCGTCTTCGGAGCGGTGCCGCCGTCTCGCTGGGCGGCGAGGCGCAACGTGCGGCGCGCGAAGAACTGCGCCTCGAGCAGCGCGATCGCCTGATCCCCGATGATCTGGTTCGACCGCATGATGCCTTCGCGGTCGACTTCCTGGTCGCGGATCGTGATCGCCGTGATCGACGAGATCTGCCCGTGGTCGACGCCCTCGACCTTGTCGATCTGGTCGGTAAACGCGTAGACCTTCTCGAGGAAGCCCTCATCGTAGATCGTGCCTTGCTTGGCCACGATCGCGGCGACCACGACGTTCGCGCTGCCGAACTGGCGGTTGTACTTCTCGTAGACCTGGATGAACGCGTGGTTGCGCGGCAGCAAGTCGATGAACTGGCTGAAGACCTGGAGCTGCAACGCGTGGTACGCGAAGTAGCACGTCAGCGCGCCGATGATGGCGAGGTTGACGGCGCGATACTTGATGAAGAAGCGGGAGAATCGGATCGCGAACAAATCCATGCGGGCGGTCCTTTACCGGCGATTCGCGTGATTCAAGGAACGCCCGGCGCGGGCGAGACGTCTGCGGGAGTCGGCGCCGGATGGCCGCCGAGACCGGTGAGCGGAGGCTCGACCGCGGTGCTCGGCGTGATGGCCGCGATCCAGCTGGCGCCACCGTCCTCGGAGCGCAGCACGACGCCGCGTTCGCCGACCACGATGGCCTCTTTCGAGTTCGCGAACGTGACCGCGGCCAACCAGTTGTAGAGCTTCGGCCGCGCCGGCTCCTGCCAGGTCCTGCCGCCGTCCATGGACACGTAGATCACGCCGCGATCGCCGGCGGCGACGCCGTGCTCCCCGTCCCAGGCGATCCCGAACAGACCCGCGGTCGTATCGATGGCGCGCAAATCCCAGACCGAGCCGGCCTCGCTCGAAACCAGCACGCTCCCCGCCAGGCCGACGGCCGCGGCCGGTCCGCCCGCGGCGGCCGACAAGCCGAACAGGTAGAGGTCGCTCGGCGCGCCGTTGATCTGGCGCTGGCCGACCCAGGTCTCGCCGCCGTCCGTGGTCCGCAGCAACGTCGCGAACTCGCCCGCGATCCAGCCCTCGTTCGGGCTCGTGAAGGTCACCGCGTTCAGCAGGCGTTCGAGTACGTTGTCGTCTGCGTAGGTCGCGGCGTCGAACACGACCTGCTCCCAGGTCTGTCCGTCGCGCGTGCGCATCACGATGCCGAGGTCGCCGACCGCCCACGCCGACGTCGCCGAGACCGCGGCGACACTGAACAGGTTCATGTCGAGCGGGCGAGGATCGCCCATCTCGTCGACGATCTGCGCGGTCTGCACGGCCCAGGACGCGCCGCCGTCCTGGGAACGCAGGATCGTGCCGTCCGCGCCCACCGCCCAGCCGTTGGCGTCGTCGGCGAAGGAAATACCGAAGAGCGTCTTGGCGGTCGGCGTAGCGCGCTGGCTCCAGCTCCGGCCGCCGTCGGTCGAGCGCAAAATCGTCCCCCAGTAGCCCGCCGCCCAAGCGCTCTGACCGCGCGCCGTCACCGCATACAGGTTCGCTTCCGGGAGCTTCCAGGTCGCCAGGTGCGCCGGATCGAGCTCCGCGCGCGCGGCGGACCCTACACCGACCAGCGCGAACGCCGCTGCCAACGCGATCGTTCGCGCGCCGACGTAGAGCATCCGGACCCCCTGCATCGCACCCCCCCCAGCCATCCGTTCATGCGGATCCGGCGTATCATGTGGAGACGAGGCAGCAGGGTCAACTCGAACCCGCCGCCCCGGGGTCGACGCGCGGGAATTCACAGCATGTGCTTGAAAGCCTGCGGAACAGCGCGCATCATCACCAAGCATTCGAGTGGAGGGAGTTCCGATGCGACGAGCCCGTTGGGTGTTCTCGTTCCTGGTTTCGATCATGTTTGCGACTGCGTCGAGCGCGTCAGCCGAGGTTGCGGCTGGCACCACGATCAGTGGTGCGAACGCGCAGCTTGCGCAGGGGCTGATCCCGGACGAGTTGATTCCGTACGTGGTCGATGGCAACGCCGATCTCAGCGTCACCGTGGCGGATCCCGGCAAGTACGTGCCGCACCCCGCGTACGTGAAGGCGACCGTCGACTACGCCTGCCAGGCGAAGCTCGACGACAAGGGGTTTCTGACCAACTACAAGGCCGGTCAGCCGTTCCCGTACTCGGAATGGGCGAAGGCGGCGACCGGGCACAAGTGCGATCTGACGCCGGACGATCCGCAGTTCGCGCTGAAGCTCGCCTGGAACGTCAACTACCGCTGGCAGGGCGGCTCGGGTCTGAACCTTCCGCACTGGGGCTTCAGCAACATGCGGAACAACGGGAAGGAAGTCTGGCGCATCGCCCAGGGCGAGTACCGCCGCACCTACTTCTCGCACCGCGCCGACCTGCCGACGATGAGCCTGGTCGACGGCACCGACATCGAGTGGGCGGAGTTCTTCGACGTGAAGACACCGTTCGATCTGCGCGGGACCATGTTCCTGCTCTACCGCTACGACGTGGCCAGCAAGGAAGACGACACCTGGGCGTACATCCCGGCGCTGCGCCGCGTGCGCCGCATCGCGGCCACACAGAAGTCGGACTCCCTGCTCGGCACCGAGTTCACGCTCGAGGACTTCTACATCTTCGCCGGCTACGTCTGGAACCATCAGTGGGAGTTCAAGGGCGAGTCGACCAAGCTCGGCGTGCTGAACTCCAAGCGCACCTGCTTCCCGAGCATCATCCCGGGAGCGACCTCGGCCGGCGCGGCGGTGAACATGGTGCGGCTGGGCACGGACGAGGAGTGGTTCACCTGCAAGTTCGGTCCGTACAACGCGCTGCCGTTCGCGGGCGAGACCTTCGAGAAGCGCACCGCGTTCCAGCTCGACGACATCCCGATGCAGAAGGGCCATCCCTACAGCCGCAAGATGATCTGGTACGACAAGGAAACGCTGATGCCGCTGTACTCGATCATGTACGACCGGGCCGGCAAGCCATACCGCATCATCGCGAGCGTGTTCAAGTGGAGCGAGGACAGCCCGGTTCCCGAGAACAAGGGCCGCAACTCCTCGAACTACTCGCACATCATGGTCGTGAACGTGCAGAACGGAAACTCGCACAGCGGCCAGTTCGACAACGCGAACGCGATGGAGTTCGAGGCCTCCGCGAGCCGCAAGTACTACGACACGACCCGGCTGAAGACGCTCGGTCGCTGATCGGCTAGACGCAAGAAGAGCAGGCCCCTCTACCTATTGTTGTTGTGGTAGGGGGGCCTGTTTTTCTACGTCGATCCGGAGCTCGCGCTGCTTCAGCCGGCGCTGCTCGCGCGCGCGCTGGATCTCGCCCGCGAGCTCGACCTCGACCGCGCGGTCGCGCAGCAGTTGACGCAGGCGCGACACCTCGATCTCGACCTGCTTCTGCTGTCCCGGCGCCGGCTCGTAGAGCACCGTGCGGTCGACGCTCTGCACGCCGCCGCCGACACCGATCGCCGTGACGCGCAGGACGTTGCGGCCGGGGACCAGCGGCACGAAGCCGTCGAAGCTGCCGTCGGCGAGCAGGCGGATCGCGCGCCCGGGCTGGTGCGAGGTCTGGTTCTCGAGCTCGACCTCGGCCACCTCGGAGAGCTCGACGGCCGGCAGGTGGAACAGCACCTCGCCGGGACGCTCGATCTCGGTCAGCGTGCCGTTCGAGACGCGCGAGACCAGGTCGAGGACGTCGCGCCCGCGCACCGCCTCGGGCCCGAGCGCGAAGCTGTGGATGCGGATCTCCTTCTGGCCCGCCGCGCGGGCCGCGGCGATCGCGGCGCGGCCCGGGTTCGGCTCGGGCGGCGGCAGGGTCGGGTAGCCGTCGGACAGGAACAGGATGCTGCGCTTGCGCCCTGCCCGGCCGTCGTCGGGCACGGCGAGCAGCGCTTCGCGCGCGGCGTCGAGCGCCGAGGCGTAGTTCGTGCCGCCGTACCAACCGTGGCGCTTGTCGAGCTCGTCGAGCGAAGCGATCACCTGCGGGCGCGTCGCGTCGAGCTGCGCGACCCGCTCGGCGCGGTCGCCGAACGCGATCAGCGCCACGCGCGTGCGCTCGGGATGGAGGAGCTTCAGCAGCCGGCGCACGGCCGCGATCTCGGCCGCCGCGATCGTGTCGCCGGGATCGTCGCAGAGCTGCTCCGGCGACGCCGCGCCCCAGTAGTCCTCGCGGATCTCGGGGCTGGCCTTGCCGACCACGCCGTTCTCGTTCACGTCCACGCCGGAGCGCAGGCGCGTGCTCGCGGACAGATCGATCACGATCGCCACGTCGTGGAAGTGCAGCCGCCCCGCACCCGTCGAGCCCGAGACCTCGACCATGGCGAGCGGGAGCGTCTGCACCGCGCCGTCGCCAGGCGCGCGCAAATCGATCCAGACCTGCTCGTCGCCCGAGCCGGTCGACTGCGCGAACGAGTCGCGCGCCGCGAACGCAGCGAGCAGAAGCAGAGCTGGAACGAGTCGCGTCGGCACGAGCGGTGGACTCCTCGCAATCGCTGCGAGTCGCGTACTATACGCAAGGCGATGCGCGGAAGAACTCTCGAGGCGCTGGTCTGCGCGGCGCTGCTGCTCGCACCCGCGCTCGGGTTCGCGCAAGCGGCCGTCGACGGGCTTGCCGAGGCACAGGCGTGCGCGCGCAAGAACCTGCCCACTCGGACGTTCGAGCTGCGCGCGACCTTCACCAAGGTCGACCGCGTCGGCGGCGAGCGCGTCAGCCGCGCGAAGGTGATCGGCAAGAAGCTCGACGACGGCCTGCAGCGCGCGGTGCTGCGCTTCGACAAGCCCATCGACGTGCGCGGCACGGCCATGCTGATGATCGAGAACTCGACCGGACCGAGCATCTTCTACGTGTACACGCCGGAGCAGCGGCGCACGCGCCGGATCTCGGGCAAGAGCTCCGGCGGACTGTTCGGCACCGACTTCTCGTACGACGATTTCGAGAACTGGCGCGGCTTCGGGAAGCGCAGCAAGGCCGAGCGCCTGCCGGACGCCGTCGAGGCCGGCCGGTCGGTGTACGTGCTCACGGGCGCACCGGCCAACGAAGTCGAGTCGAGCTACGAGCGCGTGGTCAGCTACGTCGACCGCGAGACCTGCGTCGTGCTGCGCATCGACTCCTACGAGCCCGGTGCCAAGCTGCGCAAGGTCTTCCGCGCCGATCCCGCTTCGGTCGAGAAGACCGAGGACGTCTCCATCGCCAAAGCCCTCGTGCTCGAAGACGTCCTCGACGGCACCCGCACCCGCGTCGCCATCGACGCCATCCGCCTCGACCTCGACCTCCCCGACCGCCTCTTCCGCCAAACCGATCTAGCCTCCGGAACCTAGGTCGACGGGAGTCCGGCAAGCGAGCGCAATGCGCTCGCGCGCAGTGAGCCGAAGGCGAACGGAGTGCGGGTGGCGCGAGGCCGCCCTCGCGCCGGGTCCCGCTGGCGGGAGGTCGAGGGTCCTCCCGAGGGTACCCCCCGAGGAAGCACGCCTCCGCCGACCCGCGTTCCGAGTCCGGGTTCTGAGTCCCGAGCTCTACTCTCGCTCGACCTCGTCGAATCGAACCGCCACCAACTCCTGCTCCACCGCCATCCACCACCACTGCGCATTGTTGTGCGACACGCTGCGGATCAGCCCGACGCCGCGAGCGTAGTAGTCCTCGTAGCTGTGCAGCGGACGGTTCGAGTCCCACTCCGGGTCCCACTGTTGGCTGCGCACGACGATCACGTCGTCGAAGCGGCCGGCCGGCACGCGCATGCTGCCGACGGCCGCGACCTCGGCGGTCCAGACCTGGCGCGCGCCCCCCGATTCGCGAAACACCTCGGAGCGGTCGCTCCAGGTCTGGCCGGGATTCGGATCGACGGGCAGGAACGACATGGCGTCGCCGCCGAAGATGCTGACGCGGCCGTCGTCGCCGAGCGACACCGCGGGGATGCGCGTCAGGTAGCCGTTCGCGATGCGGTAGCCGACCAGCCCGCCGGGCTCGAGCCCGTACACCCGACCGGAGAGCTGCTCCTCCATCAGGAACAGCGCCTCGTTCGAGTCGCGCACCGCGTGCGGACCGCGCGACTTCACCTCCATGCGCGTGGTGGCCGAGAACGGGCCCGTGGAGAGCTCGTAGCTCCAGTGGCCGCCCTTCTCGAGCGGGAAATACTCGCGCGATCCGGCGCCCGGCGCGTGCGGCGGCGGGTCGCTCGCGCAGGCCGCGACGCCCAGCGCCAGCAGCAAGAGCGAACAGAGCGCGAGTCCACCGCGGACCATCGCCGACCACAATAGCCGCTTGCCGCTTCGCGGGCGCATGTCAATCTGTGCCGATGCCGGCTCGATCGTTTTGCCTCGCGCTCGTCTTCGTCGTGTGCGGCTGCGCCTCGCCCGCCGACATGGCCAAGGACGAGCTCGGCGATGGCGAGTGCGCGGAGAAGGCGGAAGAGAAGTGCGAGGAGGGCCTCGCGAGCTCCGACCGCCTGGCCTGCCTCAAGCGCGAGACCTTCCTGTGCGAGGAGCTCGAGAGGACTTCACCGCCCTGAGCGCGGCCGTCAGGGCTGCGGCGTCTTCGACTCCTCCTCGAGCAGCTCGCAGCGATACGTCTCGCGCTTGATGCAGGTGGTCAGGTCGGCGGAGCCGAGGTTCTCCTTGCAGAAATCCTCGGCCGCGCGCGAGCACTTGGTCTCCGGCTCCTGCGCGAGCGGCGTGAAGTCGCCCCCGCGGAACGAGCAGCCGACGACGGCCGCGAGCAGACCGAGCGCACACGCGAGCCGGATCATTGCGCGATCCTCCGCGAGCCGTAGCGGCGCGAGTACACCTCGGTGAACTCCGCGCCCAGGAACAGCAGCTGCGAGGAGTAGTAGACCCAGAGCAGCACCAGCACCAGTGAGCCCGCGGCCCCGTACACCGAGGTGACGCCCGCGCGGCCCAGGTAGATCCCGAGCAGCGACTTTCCGATCGTGAACAGCAGCGCCGTCACGGCGGCGCCGAGCCAGACGTCGCGCCACTCGATGCGCGCGTCCGGCAAAAGCTTGAAGATCATCGCGAACAGCGCCGTCACGACCAGGAACGACACCCCGAGGTTGGTGAGCGAGAGCAGCTCGGACGGCACGGTCAGATACTCGTCGATGAATCCGTGCAGGCCGGAGATCAGCGCCGAGAGCGCGAGCGAGACGAGCAAGAGGAACCCGATGCCGAGGATCATCGAGAAGCTCGCCGCGCGGCGCTGCAGCTGTCCCTTCACGCCCTTGCGCCGCGAGCCGTCGCTGCTCCAGATCCGATTGAGCGAGCCCTGCAGCTGGCCGAACACGCCCGACGCGCCGAAGAGCATCGTCAACAGACTGACCACCGTCGCGATCACCCCCGAAGTCGGCTCGCTCGCGCGCTGGATCATGCTCTCGATCAGCTCCGCCCCGGATGGCCCGAGCATGCCCTGGATCTGGGTGACGATCTCGCCCTGCGCGGCCGCGCGACCGAAGACCAGGCCCGCGACCGCGATCACCAGCACGAGCAGCGGCGCGATCGAGAAGATCGTGTAGTACGCGAGTGCCGCGCCGAGCGTGAGCGCGTTGTCGCTCGACCACTTCTGCAGCACCTCGCGCAGGAACGCTCTGACCGGGCTGAAATCCACGACGCGGTCTCAGCGCCGCCGACGGCGCGGCGAGCCGAGCAGCGCGCCGAGCAGCCCGCGCGTGAAGGCGTTCGCGACCGTGCGCGCGAGGGGGGAGTTCAGGACGTCGGAGATCGAAACGCCGTCGTCGCGTTTGGGCGCGCGTCGCCCGGCGCGCTCGTCCTCTGCGGCAGCTTCAGTCGACGCCGCTCTGCTGGTGAGCTTCTCGTGCGCGCTCTCGCGGTCGACGGAGGAGCGGTACTTCTGCACCTGCGGGGTCGCGAGCAGGCCGCGCAGCTCGAGCTCGGAGAGCACCCCCATGCGCGAGGCCGGCGGGATCAGGCGCGTCGCGAACGGCTGCGTCGGCGCGCCGTTCGGCGCGAGCGCGCTGATCAGTGCCTCGCCCGTGCCGAGCGTGGTGAGTGTCTCCTCCACGTCGTAGAAGTCGGTCTTCGGAAACGTGCGCGCCGCCGCGCGCAGCGCCTTGTCGTCGTCGGGGGTGAACGCGCGCAGCGCGTGCTGCACGCGCGTGCCGAGCTGGCCCAGGATCTCCGGCGGCACGTCCTTCGGATTCTGCGTGACGAAGAAGATGCCCACGCCCTTCGAGCGCACGAGCCGAACCACCTGCCCGACTTGATCGAGGAACGCGGGGCTCGCGTTGCGGAACAACAGGTGCGCCTCGTCGAAGAAGAACACGAGCTTCGGTTTGGGCGGATCGCCGAGCTCGGGCAGCTCGGCGAACAGCCGCGCCAGCAGCCACATCATGAAGGTCGAGAACAGCGCCGGCTTGTCCTGCACGTCCTGCAGCGCGAGCACGCTGACGACGCCCTGCCCGTCCGGCGTCACGCGCAGCAGGTCCCCGAGCTCGAGCGCCGGCTCGCCGAAGAACGCGAGCGCGCCCTGCTGCTCGAGCTCGACCATCTCGCGCAGCAGCACCCCCACCGTGGCCTTCGACATTCCGCCGAGCGTCGCGAGCTCGCTCGCGCCGGGCCCGGTCAGGTGTTGCAGCACCGTGCGCAGGTCGGCGAAGTCGAGCAGCTCGAGCCCGCGGTCGTCGCAGTACTTGAAGACCAGCGCGAGCACACTGGCTTGTGTCGGGTTCAGGTCGAGCACCTTCGCGAGCAGGAGCGGCCCGAACGACGAGACCGTGGCGCGAACCTGCGCCCCGAGCCTGCCGGTCAGGCTGAGCAGCTCGACGGGACACGCGCGCGGCTGCCACGGATGGCCGGTCTCGCGCGCCCGCGTGCTCACGCGCTCGCTGGCCTCGCCCGGCGCCGCGATGCCCGACAGATCACCTTTCAAGTCGGCGAGGAACACGGGCACGCCCGCGTGCGAGAGCTGCTCGGCGATCAGCTGCAGCGTCTTGGTCTTGCCGGTGCCGGTCGCGCCCGCGACCAGCCCGTGCCGGTTCAGCACGGCGAGCGGAACACACACGAGCGGCTCGGGATGCAGCTCGCCGCCACCGCGCGCGTCGCGCCCGCTGAGCGGCGCGCCGAGCACGATCGAGCCCGCCCCCGCGGGGAACGTCGCGCGCGCGGCCGCGATCAGCTTCGCATCCATCTCGCCAGACTACCAAAGGCGCCGGTCGGCACGCGGCAAGCGCTCAGAATCCGTAGCCGAGCCCGAGGATCGCCGACAGATCCTGGCGCTTCTTGTCGTCGGCCGGTGTCGAGTCCCAGGTCCAGTGCACGCGCGACTCGCCGAAGAAGTCGCCGAACAGCTTGTAGCGCAGGCCGGTCTTGGTCTCGACCAACTGATCGTAGCGGCTCTCGAGGCTCGGATACGCGCGCCCGTTGTGGAAGAACGAGATACCCGCGTACATCACCCAATCGAGATTCCAGCCCAGGCGCGCGGCCAGATAGTCCAGGTTCTCGGTGTCGTCGGTGTAGTTCTCGCTCACCCAGGTCGGGCCGGCCTCGATGTTGAACTTCAGCTCGGCCGTGTCGACGAACTGGTAGCCGAGACCCACGCCGGTGGTGAAGCGCAGCGCGAGATTGGCGACGCCGTCCTTCTCGCCGCGCGCGTTCGCGTACGTGTACCCCTTGGGCGTGAAGAACAGGTCGTACTGCAGGCCCAGGAACATCTGGCGCTTGGTGGTGTCGGTCTCGCCGGTGTCCTCGTCCTTGGTCTGCTCCGCGACGTAGCCAGCGCCGAACGTGATGCGATCGTCCTCGGAGCGGCGCAGCGCGTCGATCGCGCCGGTGCCCGCGGTCCGGACCGTGTTGCCGCGGTCGAAGGTCGCGCCCGCCACCGCCGTTCCCTTCCACTGCACCGGTTCGGGATTCAGCTGCAGCGCGTTCGCGAGCAGGATCGTCTGCGGGGTGATCGAGCTCGTTCCGGCCGTGCGCACGCTGCCCGGTTCGGCGACCCGCACCTGATCGACGATCACGGACTCGTCGGCGAGCACGATCGTGACCGGCTCCTCGCTCGAGAAGGTCGCGACGTCGGCCCAGCCGATCGAGAGCTTGCCCGCGACCTTCGAGTCGAACACGAGCTTGCCGTCCGCGAGCGCGACCAGCTTGCCGGTGAGCTTGTCGCCGTTGGCGAACTGCAGCTCGTCCGCGCTCGCGAGCGTTGCGAGCGCCGCGAGCCCGAGGCATGCGATCCGTAGCGTGAGCTTCACGAGCCGTCTCCGATTTGTGGCAAAGGGGGAGTATCATAGACGGGCGGAGGAGCCCGGCATGCAGGTTCGGAGATACGCGAGCGGTTGCGGTGCGGTCGTGACCGGATTCGATCTGGCCTCGTTCTCGGACGCGGAGCTGCACGAGCTGCGCAAGCACTTCCTCGAGCACGGCGTCTTGTTCTTCGTCGATCAGCAGCTCACGCCCGAAGACCACATCGCGTTCGCGCGCCGCTTCGGCTCGATCGTGGTGAACAAGTTCTTCCCCGAGAACACCGGACACCCGGAGATCGCGGAGGTGCGCAAGGAGAAGGAGCAGCGCACCAACATCGGCGGCGGCTGGCACGCCGACCACAGCTACGACGACGAGCCCGCGCTCGGCTCGATCCTGGTCGCGCGCGAGCTGCCCGAGGTCGGCGGCGACACCCTGTTCGCGAACCTGTTCGCGGCCTACGACGCGCTCTCCGACGGACTCAAGCGCACGCTCGGCGGCTTGCGCGCGAAGCACTCGAACCGCCACCTGTACGGCGCGGAGGGTTTCTATCGCAAGACCGACCTCGCCTCGCAGCTGAAGGGCGAGGAGGGCGTCAGCGACGCCGTGCACCCGGTCGTGATCACGCACCCCGACAGCGGCCGCAAGGCGCTGTACGTGAACCCGGGACACACGCTGCACTTCGAGGGCTGGACGCCGGCGGAGAGTCAGCCGCTGCTCCAGTACCTGTACACGCACGCGACGCGGCCCGAGTTCACCTGCCGCTTCCGCTGGTCACCCGGCTCGGTCGCGTTCTGGGACAACCGCTCGAGCTGGCATCTCGCGATCAACGACTACCACGGCAGCCGCCGGCTGATGCATCGGATCACCCTGGCAGGGACGAAGCTCCCGGCCTGAGCCTGTCTCGCTCCGTGGCCTGCTCGCGGCAACCGACCGGCTGCTCGAGTCCGCCGGACCCGCGCCGCGCTTGCTGGCGCTGCGGGGCGAGGCGCTGCGCAGGCTCGGACGCTACGACGAAGCGCTCTCGGTGCTGGACGACGCGCTCGAACTCGCTCCCGGCGACGCGGAGATCCGGGCGCTTCGCGAGGGCGTCGAAGCCGAGCGCGCGGCGAGCTCGGGACGGAAGACCTGAGCGTCGGCGTCGACGGTGCGCTACGAGGCGCGCGCTACTGCCAGTAGGGCCAGAAGTCGTCGGTTGCGTCGTCGACCAGCTCGCGCACGAGCCGCAGGCGCGCGTCGTCGGGCCGATCGCCACCGCTGCTCGAGATGCCGCTTCCGTCGATGTCGACGCGGCCCAACTCGGCGCGCGCGCGCGTGGCCGTGCTCCACAGCGTCGCGCCGCTGTGCGTGTCGACGATCCTGGCGTCGAGGCCGCTCTCGATCTCGGCGGCGGCCGTCAGGAAGCGCGCGGCGGAGTCGAACGAGAGATTGGGCTGCACCTTCTCCGCCTGCACCGCGCCGAGCACCAGCGCGTCGACGCCGTACTTCGCGCCGATCGCGCGGATCGCGTCGATGTCCAGCTCGTCGCGCGAGAGCGTGGCCAGCACGCGCTTCTGGTTGCCGAGCTCGACCACCGGGGTGCCGGGCTGGCCGCGCTGCATGGAAGCCAGGAACTCGCGGCTCGCGAGCACGCCCAGACCGTCGCCGCTCGGGCCCGTGAACTCGATCATGCCGAGCGTTCCAAAGCGCGCGAGATCGATGCGCGGCGCGACCAGCGTCTTCGGCGGGCGCGGCTTCGCGCAGCCGACCAGCAAGACCGGCGCGAAGACCAGGCACAGAACCGCCGCCGTGATCCCGAAACGCTGTCGCATGCGAGCGGCCTCCCGATTCCCTCGAGCCCGATCGGCATTGCGCAGGCGCGTCTTTACCGCCGCCTCAGGCCGAGCGCGGCACCCGCTCTGCTAAGCTCGCGACGTGGAATTCGTGCCGACCGCCATTCCCGAGGTGATTCGCGTGACGCCGCGCGTGCATCGCGACGCGCGCGGATTCTTCCTCGAGAGCTACCACGCGGAGCGCTTCGCGAAGGGCGCCATCGACGCGGTCTTCGTTCAGGACAACCACTCGCTCTCGGGCCGCGGCACCTTGCGCGGCCTGCACATGCAGAGCGCCTTCGCGCAGGGCAAGCTCGTGCGCTGCACCGCCGGCGAGATCTTCGACGTGGCGGTCGACGTGCGGCGCGGCTCGAAGACCTTCGGGCGCTGGGTCGGCGAGACACTCACGGCCGAGAACTTCGCGCAGCTCTGGATTCCGCCCGGCTTCCTGCACGGCTTCTGCGTGCTCACGGAGACCGCGCAGGTCGAGTACAAGTGCACGGAGCTCTACCACCCCGAGGACGAGCTCGGCGTGATCTGGAACGACCCCGCGATCGGCATCGCCTGGCCGATCGACGCGCCCGTGCTGTCGGCAAAGGACGCCGCGCTGCCGCGCCTGCGCGAGCTCGAGTCACGTCTGCCGGCGTTCGCCGCTCGGTAGGCTCCGTGCTGCGCGAGCTCTCACTCACGACCATCCGCGAGGCGCGCAGGCGCATCGCTCCGTTCGTGCTGCGCACGCCGGTCCTGCACCGGCGGCGCTCCGCGGACTGCGAGCTGCTGCTCAAGGCCGAGTCGCTGCAAACTACGGGCGCCTTCAAGCTGCGCGGCGCGTTCAACCGCATGCTGCTCCTGCCCAAGAGCTGCGCGGGCGTGGTCGCGCACTCATCGGGGAATCATGCGCAGGCGGTCGCGCGCGCGGCGCGCAGCTTGAGCCTGCGCGCGCTGATCGTGATGCCGAGCGACGCGCCGGCGCTGAAGCGCGCGCGCGTCGAGGCCGACGGCGCCGAGATCGTCACGGTCGGGACGGACAGCGACGAGCGCGCGCAGCGCGCGGACGAGATCGCGCGCGCACAAGGGCTCACGCTGGTGCCGCCGTACGACGATCTGCTGGTCGCCGCCGGCCAGGGCACCGCCGCGCTCGAGCTGCTCGAGGACGCCGACTCGCTCGACCGCTTCTACGCGCCGGTGAGCGGCGGGGGCCTGATGGCGGGCTGCGCGGTCGCGATCCACGCGCTCTCGCCGCGCACCGAGATCGTCGCGGTCGAGCCCGCGGACGGAAACGACACGAAGCTCTCGCTCGAAGCGGGCGAGCGGCGCAAGATCGCGCCGCCGCGCAGCATCGCCGACGGTCTGCGCGTGCGCATGCCCGGCGAGCAGACCTGGCCGGTGCTGCAGAAGCACGTCGCACGCGTCGAGCTGGTCGACGACCAGGAGCTGCTCGACGCGATGGCCTGGGCGCTGCGCGAGCTGCGACTCGTGCTCGAGCCGTCGGGCGCCGCGTCGCTCGCGGTCGCGCTGCGCGAGGGGAGCGGCCGTTGCGGCGTACTGCTCTCGGGCGGGAACCCCGAGGCCGCGCACCTGCAGGAAGCTGCGCGCCGGGCTGCGCTCGGAGCGAAGCGTGACTGAGTACGTGCTCGCCGAGTCGGACTGGCCCGCGCGGCTCGAGCCGGCGCAGCGCGACGTACTGCGCGCGCTGCTGGATGGACTGCGGCGCGCGCCGGAGCTGGTCGGCGTGGCGGCCGGCGGCTCGTTCATCTCCGGAAGCATGGACGAGTTCTCGGACCTCGACCTGGTCGTGGTCCCCGATCCCGAGAAATGGACGGCGACGCCGGGCCGGCGGCACGCGCTGGCGGCTGCGCTCGGTCCACCGCTGCTCGCCGCGTTCACGGGCGAGCACGTCGGCGAGCCGAGGCTCCTGATCTGTCTGTACGGTCCGCCGCTCGTGCACGTGGACCTGAAGTTCGTCACGCCCGACGCGCTGGCGAAGCGCGTCGAGGATCCGGTCGTGCTCTGGGACCGCGACGGCCGGCTTCGCGAAGCGCTGCGCGCCGGCGTCGCGCGCTACCCCGCGCCCGACGTGCAGTGGATCGAGGACCGCTTCTGGATCTGGGTGCACTACGTGGCCTCGAAGATCGGCCGCGGCGAGCTGTTCGACGCGCTCGAATCGCTCGGCTTCCTGCGCGCGCGCGTGCTCGGCCCGCTGATCCTCGAGGAGGCGGGCGCGCAGCCGAACCTGGTGCGCCGGATCGAGCGCGACGCGCCCGCGCGCGCGCGCGAGCTCCAGGCCACCGTCGCTTCGAGCGAGGCCCGCGACTGCCTGCGCGGCCTGCACGCGACGATCGCGCTCTACCGCAGCCTGCGCGAGCGGCGCCCGGACCCCGCGCTCCGGCGCGGCCCCGAGGTCGAGGCCCAGACGCTGGCGTTCCTCGCCGCGATCGAGGCGCGTGTGCGATGATCGCGCGAGTGAGTGCCGACGCGTCGCAGCCAGGAATTCTCGCACCGGCTCCCCCGGTCGCGCGCTCGGTCGCGTTCCGGATCGTCCCCGACGCCGATCTGCGTAGCGCGATCAAGTCGCTGCGCGAGGGCTTCGAGCCGGAGCTGGGCGTGGCGGGGATCGGCGAGCCGCTGCTGCGCGCGCTCGGCGCGCGCGTTCCCGGGCTGCGCGTCTTCCCCGCGCTCGCGGGTGCGGGCGCGAGCGTGCCCTCGACGCAAGCCGCGCTCTGGTTCTTCCTGCGCGGCGCCGAGCGCGGGGCGGTCTTCGACGCGACCGAGGGGCTCGACGACGGGATCTCGGACGCGCTGTTCTCGTTCTCGCGTCCGCTGCGCGGCGGCTACTACTGGTGTCCGCCGCTCGCGCGCGGCCGCCTCGATCTGTCCGTGCTGGGGCTTTGGCTGTGAGCGCCGCGCGCAGGACCTGCTTGTCGATCGTCGCGCTGCACGCGCTGGCGCTGGTCGTGCACAGCCAGTCGCACCAGGCGATTCCGGTGCCGCTCTCGCCGCTGCAGAACGCCTTCGCGGTGACGGTGATCGTGGTCGCGCCGCTGGTCGCCGCGGCGCTGATCTGGCGCGGCTTCCCGCGCGTCGGCGGAACGGCGCTCGGGCTGGCGATGCTCGGCGCGTTCCTGTTCGGCTTCATCAACCACTACGTGCTCGACAGCCCCGACAACGTCGCGCAGATCCCCGCGACCGGGTGGGGCGACGCCTTCACCTGGAGCGCGCACGCGCTCGCGCTGCTCGAGCTCGGCGGCGTGTTCGCCGCATCCTGGCTGCTGCGCGCGTCCGCGCGCGCACAGACGCGCTAGAAGCGGTCTCAGAACCCCGCTTCCGTCGCCGGGCAAGGGTCGGGGATTCTGAGACCGCTTCTAGTCAGGCCAGCAGCGCCCGCGCGCGCTTGGCGAGGCTCGCCTCGAACGACTCGCGCTTGACCGCGAGCGCCTTGCGCAGCTGCGCATCGCGCAGCGCGCGCTTCACCGACGCCGGATGGTGTGGAGCGAGCTCGGGGGCTTCGAGCCCGCGCGGCCAAGCGCGTGCGAAGCCGGCCAGCGCGCGCGCGTAACCGGACTGGCCCGGCAGCTTGCGGCAGCCCTCGACCAGCGCAGCGACGATCTCCGCGCGGTCGGCGGTGCCGAGCGCCAGCGAGGTCGCGATGCGCTCGCCCCAGGCGTCGAGGAACGGCGCGATCGGCAGCAGCAGCTCTGCGCCCCGGCGCAGAGCGCGCGGCTTGCGCAGCGGGTAGTTGCGATGACCCTCGCTCGCGAGCAGCTCGCGGTAGAGCGCGGCCGCGCGCCCGAACGCGCCGCCGTAGCGCTCGAAGCGCTCGCGCGCGAGCTCGCCGAACCTCGCGAGCGGCGCCGCGCCGAGCGGCCGGCTCGCGGCAGCCGCCAGCCCCTGCATCACGTCGCCCGCGTTGTGGGTGAGGATCGAGGCGAGCCGGAGCAGGTCGAGCTCGCTCCCCTGGCTGCGCGCGACGCACTCGAAGGCGCGCGCCTCGCGCGCGAGCTCCGCGTCGATCGCATCCTCGAGCTCGCGCGCGCCGCGTTCGTCGCGCGCCTCGAGCGACGCGACCAAGCCGCCGCACAGCACCGCGAGCCGCTCACCGTCGTGGCCGGAGATCTCCCCCGCCCCGTCGACCGGCACGATGCGCGCCGAGACCGCGCGCAGGTCCCAGCGCACGAGACCGAGCGCGAGCCGGCGCATGCGCGGCAGCTGGTCCGTGCCGACGGCCTCGTGCCAGAGCGCGCGCCGGATCTTGCTGTCGACGTCGGTCGGCACGTAGGTCGCGGCGCTCGCGAAGTGCGCGGCCAGGCACAGCGCGAAGTAGTCCGTGCGCTGCTCGGGCTTGGGCTCGGGGCTCGGCTCGAGCTGCTCGCCGGCGCGCAGGATCGCGCGCCACTGCTCGGGCCCGGCCGCGACCTCGGACGGCCGAGCGGACGAGGCCTCTCCTACCTCGCCCGCCGTGCGCGCGAACAGCCAGGGGGCGGTGTTCTCGACCAGGCCGAGCAGCGTGCGCGGGCCGATCAAGCCGCCGAACGCGCCGCGGCCCTCGGGCTCAGCCGCCATCGACGACGAGCAGCGCGGCTTCGCTCGGCCCGAGCTCGAGCTCGGCCGCGTTCGCCGGCAGCTTCGCGCCCGCCCGCGTGCGCAGGCCGCCCGCGACCCGCGCGCTCGGCAGCCCCGGCGAGCAAGCGTCGCCCGTGAAGTTCAGCGCCACCAGCGCGCGCGACGCTCCCTGGTGTCGCTCGTAGGCGAGCACGCCCGGCTTCGCGTCGAGCGCGCGGTACGCGCCGCCCTCGAGCGCTGGCGTCGCGCGGCGCAGCGCGAGCAGATCCTTGTACAGCCACAGGAGCGACGTGCGATCCGCGCGCTGCGCGTCGACGTTGCGCTGCCCCGCGTCCGCGGCGATCGGCAGCCACGGCTCCGCGTTCGTGAAGCCCGCGTTCGCGCCCGCGCTCCAGTGCATCGGCGTGCGCTCCGGATCGCGCGACAGGCTCGGGTGCAGCCTGATGGCGAGCGGATCGCGCATGCGCTCGCGCGGAACCTCGGAGTTCCGCATGCCGATCTCCTCCCCGTAGTACAGGAAGGGCGTGCCGCGCAGCGTCAACAGCAGCAGCGCGGCGGCACGCGCGCGCGCCTCGCCGTGCACGGAGTCGTCGTAGCGCGTGGCGTGACGCGGCACGTCGTGGTTCGAGAGCACGACGTCGGGCCAGCCGTCGACGGGCACCAGCGCGTCGAAGACCGCGACCTCGCGCGCGAACGCCGCCGCGTCCCAGGGCGAGCGCAGGAACGAGAAGTTGAACGCGAGATGCAGCTCGTCGCCGCGCCCGTAGTAGGCCGCCACCTGCGCCGGGTCCATGATGTAGACCTCGCCGACGGTCATGCGCTCCGGATACTCGTCGAGCACGGCGCGGATGCCGCGCAGCAACGCGTGCACGTCGGGGTGGTTCTCGTCGTGCACGTGGCGCTGACCACCGTAGCCCGGTCCCGGTGTATCGCTCGGCGGGTTGTCGCGCAGCAGCGGGTCCTTGGCGATGCGGTGAATCACGTCGATGCGGAAGCCGTCGACGCCGCGGTCGAGCCAGAAGCGCAGGGTTCCGTGCATGGCCGCCACGACTTCGGGATTGCGCCAGTCGAGGTCCGGCTGCTCGACCAGGAACGAGTGCAGGTAGTACTGGCCGGTCTCGCGATCGAGCTGCCAGGCCGGTCCGCCGAAGATGCTCTGCCAGTTGTTCGGCGGCCCGCCGTCCGGCCGGGGATCGCGCCACACGTACCAATCGCGCTTCGCGCTGGCGCGGCTCGCGCGCGATTCGGCGAACCAGGCGTGCCGGTCCGAGGTATGGTTCGGCACCCAGTCGAGGATCACCCGGATGCGACGCGCGTGGGCCTCCGCGAGCAGGCGGTCGAAGTCCGCGAGCGAGCCGAACACCGGATCGACGTCGCAGTAGTCGGCCACGTCGTAGCCGAAGTCCGCCATCGGCGAGGGGAAGATCGGCGAGAGCCAGATCGCGTCGACGCCCAGCCAGGAGAGGAAGTCGAGCCTGGCGCGGATCCCCTCCAGATCGCCGACCCCGTCGCCGTTCGTGTCCATGAACGAGCGCGGATAGATCTGGTACACCACGCCGTGTTGCCACCAAAGGCGCATCGCAAGAGCCCTCGGTCTCGCCACGCTCAGCGCGTGATCGCGTCCCGGACCCGACTCGCGAACGACGCGGCAGCCGCGCGGGCGTCGCCGAGCACCGCCTCGGCCGACTGCTTGATGTCGTCCCACGAGGTCTCCGCGAGCGGCGTCGCCTGCTTGAGCGTCGTGGCGACCTCGCGTCCCTTCACGTGGAGCGCTCGGAGCTGCGCGCGTCCCTCCCTGCGCAGCGCGGCGATGCGCTTGCGCGCATCGGACTCGATCTGGCGCTCGGCGGAGCGGAGGCCGCGCCGGATCTCGCCGATCGACTTCGCCAGGTTCTTCAGTCCGGCCTGAATCTCGCCGTGCACGGCACGCCCTTCGGGTGACTTCGGCTTCGCGACTCGTCTGGCGGCGCGGGTCGACTTAGTGCGCTTCGTCGCTCTCTTCGTGGCCATGCGTTTCCCCTTGTTACTGGACTCGAGCGTCAGCGTAGAGCTCCGCGAGCGCGAGCGCTGCCTCGCGAAGCTCTGCGCGTAGCTCCGCGGGCTCGAGCACCTCCAGCTCGGCCCCGAAGCCGAGCAGGTGGGCGCGGGCGTACTCGAGCTTCTCGAACACCAGCAGGCGGCGCAGCCAGCCGTCACCCTCGAGTGTCGGCGCGCGATCGGCCGGCGGGCGCGTCGCCGGATCGCCCATCTGCGCGACCCGCTCCTGGGCCGCGGGCGAGACGCGCACCAGCACCGGGATCGCCGCGAGCCCGTCCTCGAAGCGCTTCGCCCAGTCCGCCCAGAACGCGCCGAGGTCGAAGCCGGGATCGCGCGCGAACTCCTCGTCGGCCAGCTGGACGGCGGACACGCGCGAGACGCGGTACACGCGCAGGTCCGTGCCGAGGCGCGCGACCAGGTACCAGAGGCCGGACTTCAGCGCGAGCGCGAGCGCGTCGGCCTCGCGCTCGACCGCGCGCCCGTCGACGCGCTGGTAGGCGAAGCGCACGCGCCGGTCGCTCCAGACCGCCTGCGCGAGCGCTTCGAGCGCCGGGTGCGCGGGCTGCGGCTGGAACCAGTTGCGCGGATCGAGCAAGAAGCGCTGGTCGGCCAGCCGCGCCGCCTCGCGCAGCCGCGCCGGCAGCGCGGCGAGCACCTTGCGCTGCGCACGCGCCAGCAGGCTGCCCAAGCCGAGCTCGGCCGCCGGTCCGGGCAGCCCGGACAGGAACAGCGCTTCGGCCTCGCCCGCGTCGAGCCCAGTGAGCTGCGTGCGGTAGCCGCCGATCAGCCGGCACCCGCCGCCGGGACCGCGCTCGGTCGTGACGGGAATCCCGGCGCTTCCGAGCGCCTCGAGGTCGCGGTAGACGGTCCGGACCGAGACGCCGAGCTCGTCGGCGAGCTCCGCGGCCGTGCCGTGGCCTCGGCTCTGCAGCAAGAGCAGGAGCGAGATCAGCCTGCGCGCCCTCATTCGCGAAGCCTACTCGATTCACCTGACAGAAGATGTCAGGAATGAGGCCCTAGGATCGCGGCAAAGAGAGACAGGAGATCGTCCGCGATGCCCATTCCCTGGTCCGAGTTCGAAGCCCGCGAGCCGGAGCTGGCTGCCACCTCGCGCCGGCTGCTCTACCCGATCGGCCCGAAGGGGCCGGGCCTCGGCTTTCTCGCCACCACCCGCGCCGACGGCGGCCCGCGCGTGCACCCGGTCTGCCCGGCGCTGTACGCCGACGGCCTGTACGTGTTCGTGATGCCCGGCTCACCCAAGCGCTTCGACCTGGAGCGCGACGGGCGCTACGCGCTGCACGCCTACCCGGCCGAGAAGGACGACGAGAGCTTCTACTGCATCGGGCGCGCGCTCGCGGTCTCCGATCCCGGGCTGCGAGAGCGCGCGATCCCGTCCTTCACGCACCACGTGAAGCCCGAGGAGGCGCTGTTCGAACTGCGGCTCCACCGCGTGCTGCACACGGTCTGGCTCAACGCCCGCCAACCCGGCACGAAGCCGGTCTACCATCGCTGGCAGGCATGAACGGAGCTGCGACGTGAAGCTCGCGCTCGGCTTGAAGGCGCACTCGGGTTGGGCGGCATTGGTCGCGCTGGGCGCGCCGAACGGCACGCTCGAGCTCGTCGACCGGCGCCGCATCGAGCTGATCGACGACGCCGACGCCTTCTGGGCGAAGCAGCCCTACCACGCGGCCGAGGGACTCGACCCGGACGAGGCGCGCGAGCTGGTGAGGCGCGGCATCGCCTCGGCGCGGCGACTGGCCGTGCGCGAGCTGCGCGCGGCCGCGAAGCGCGCGGCGCAGGACGGACACGAGATCGGCGCGTGCGCGGTGCTCACGAGCGACCCGATGCCGGACTGGAGCGTCGCCGAGATCCTGGCCGTGCACTTCCGCATGCACAAAGCCGAAGGCGTGCTGTTCCGCGACGCGCTCGCGCGCGCGGCCGAGACCTGCGATCTGCCGCTCGTCGCGATCCGCGAGAAGGACCTGGCCGAGGAGGCCGAGCGCGCGCTGGGCGAGCCGAGCGCGCGGCTCGCCCACTCGCTGGCCGAGCTCGGCAGGTCCGCGGGCGCGCCGTGGGGCGCCGATCAGAAGCAGGCCGCGCTCGCCGCGTGGGTGGGCTTGCGCGCGCGCGCGAGCCCACGCCGCTAGAGCTGCGCGATCCGGATCCCGCCGCCCGAGCTGCGCAGCTTGAGCTTCGGTCCGCCCCCGCCGTACGAGCCCGCGAACACCTGCCGCGAGCGCTCGTAGACGGGCTCGAGCGGGAGCTCGACCTCGATCCCGCCACCGCCCGCCTTCGCGTCGAGCTCGAAGTGTGCGTCCTCGCGCACGAACACCTCGATCGAGCCGCCGGAGCCCTTGATCTCGCCCTCGGGATCGCCGAGGAACACGACCGAGATCGAGCCGCCCGAGGAGCGCAGGTCGACCGCGCCGTCGACGCCGTCGATCTCGAGCTCGCCGCCCGAACTTTTTGCGGCGACGTCGCCGAACACGTCGCGCAGCGTGATGTTGCCGCCCGAGGTCTTCACGCGCACGTCGCCGTCCACGTGCACGATCTCGAAGTTCCCGCCCGACGACGTGAGATCGATCGGGCCGACGGTGCGCGTGATCGCGGCGTCGCCACCGCTGGTCTCGAGCGACACGTCGCCGCTGATGCCGTCGACGCGCACGTCGCCACCGCTCGCGCGCAGCACCAGCGAGTACTGCCGCGGCACCCAGAGCCGCGCGCGCACGTCGAGCGAGCCGAACAGCCCGGTGAGCCAGCCCTCGACGCGCACCTCGAAGTGGACGTCGTCGCCGGATTGCTCGAGCACGAAGCGCACCTGCTCGGGGCGCCGCCCGCGCGCCTCGGCCTCCACACGCACCTCGTCGCCGTCATGCGAGCGCACGTCGACGCTGCCGCGCACGGTGCGCACGTAGAGCGTCCCGCCCGGCTGCACGGGCAGCGACTCCTCGAGCCACTCGCGGGCTTCGATTGGGTCGGGCAATGCGTGCTCCTCGGCCGGCATCATCACACCTCGGCCGTAGCAAGGGGAGTGCCGGCCGCGGGGCGGCCCGCGCTGGCGTCCGGCGCGCGCCTGGCGCCTCTCGCCCGCTGCACGTGTCGGTCGCGGCTTGCGCCGGCGCGCGGCAGGTGGACCCGCGCGTGATAGAGTCCGGCCATGTCGGTCGAGGCCAACAAGGCCGTCGTGCGCCGCTACTTCAAGGCCATCGAAGAAGCCGACTACGCCACGATCGAGACGCTGCTCGCCGACCAGGTGCGCTTCTGGCTGCCGCCTTCTGTGCCCGACGGCGTCGAGTTCGCGGGCCGAAGCGACGTGATGCGCAACATCGTGGAGTCGATCGCGGGGCTCTACGACACGCGCGTCGGGCTGCACCCCGAGATCCAGCACCTGACCGCCGAGGACGACCGCGTCGCGGCTGAGCTCGTGATCCGCGGGCGCTCGAAGGCGAGCGGGCGCGACTACCGGAACCACTACCACTTCCTGTTCGTGATTCGCGACGGGCGGATCGCCGAGTTCCACGAGCACCTCGACACGCTGTACGCGTTCCGCGCGCTGTTCGAGCCCGCGGGCATCACGGAGCGCGAGCAGGTGACGTGGCTGCCGGGCGAAGGCGGCGGGAGCTAGCGATGCGCGTGGCGATCGTCGGCGCGGGTCCGGCCGGCGCGGCGCTCGCGTACCTGTTCGCGCGGCGCGGGATCGGCGTGGTGCTGATCGAGCGGCAGAGCGACTTCGCGCGCGAGTTCCGCGGCGAGGGCTTGATGCCCGGCGGGGTCGACGCGCTGCGCCAGATGGGCCTGTATGCCGAGCTCGACGCGCTGCCGCAGTCGCGCATGACCAAGCTCGAGGTCTTCCTGAACGGACGCCGCGAGCTCGTGCTCGATCTGACGGACCTGCCCGAGAACACGCCCATGCCGCGCTTCGTCTCGCAGCCCGCGCTGCTCGAGATGCTGGTGGCGCAGGCGGCGAAGTTCCCGGGCTTCGAGCTGCTGCGCGGCGTCACCGTACGCGATCTGGTGTACGACGGCGAGCGCGTCGCCGGCGTGCGGGTCGGGGGCGACGAAGGCGAGCGCGAGCTGCGCGCCGACTACGTGATCGGCTGCGACGGGCGCGCGTCGGTGGTGCGCAAGCGCGCGAAGCTCGAGCGCCCGCGCCAGGCCCAGAGCTTCGACGTGGTCTGGTGCAAGCTGCCCCTGCCGGACTTCATGCGCGGCGCCGCGCGCGGCTGCATCGGCCGCGGTCACTTCGCGATCTGCTTCGAGTCGCCCGACGGCGGCCTGCAGCTCGGCTGGGCGATCGAGAAGGGCACGTTCGGCGACATCCGCCGCGGCGGGATCGAGCACTGGATCGGCGAGCTCGCGGCGAACGTGCCCGACGATCTCGCGGCCTGGATCCGCGCGCACGCCGGCTCGGTCAGCTCGCCGTTCCTGCTCGACGTGGTCTGCGACCACCTCGACGCGTGGAGCGCGCCAGGCGTGCTGCTGATCGGCGACGCCGCGCACCCGATGTCCCCGGTCGGCGCGCAGGGCATCAACATCGCGCTGCGCGACGCGCTGGTGGCGGCGAATCATCTCGGCCCCGCGCTGGCGCTCGACGGCTCGGCCGCGCAGCTCGACGCGGCCGCGCGCGAGGTGGCCGCGGAACGCCTGCCCGAGGTGAAGCAGATCCAGGCCTTCCAGGTCCGGCCGCCGCGCATGATGCTGCAGCAGACCGCGCTCGCCCGCCTCGTGATGCGCGTGTTCCTGCCGTTCGCGCTGCGCACCGGTCTGGCGCGCCTGGTCTTCACGCGCGTTTTCCCGCGCTTCGCGCTGGGCACGACGAAGGTCGAGCTCGCGTTCTGAGCCCCGCGCGGGATCAAGCCCTGCCTGTCCATAGGCCGATGCCAGAAGACCAGGCGAGCGGGGGCGAAGAGCGGCGTGAACTTCAGCGACGACGGCACGGATCCGGGCTTGCGGAGTCTCGTCGTGCGCACGGCGCGACAAGTGTCGCTGATGATGGCGGTGGTCGCACCGAGTCTGTGCGTGATGTCTCTGCTAACCGGCGAGGCGTCGCTCGTGACGACGGTCGTGTACACCGCCGTCGTCGAGACGGCGTTCGTCGCCATCTGGCTGCTCTCGCGCGGCGGCATCGGCGCGCGCTGGCCGGAGTGGATCCTGTTCGCGGGCACGCTGGTCGCGATGTTCGGCGTGATCTTCTCGCCGACGCACGAGTTCCTGCGCCACAAGCCCTACGCGATGGTCGCGCCGATGGCCGCGTTCACCTTCGCGGTGATGACGCCCGTGCGCCCGGAGCTCACCTACGTGCTGGCCCTTGCAGCGAGCGTCATGTACGCCGGCTCGCTCTGGATCGCGCCCCACGAACAGGCCGTGAACCCGTACGCCTACGCGCTCTTGTGCGGGGCGATGGCGTGGATGGGCGCGACCTTCGCGCGCGAACAGGTGCGGCTCTGGAGCGCGCTCGACGACGCGCGCCGGCGCGCGCTCGACGCGACGCGGCTCAAGTCCGAGTTCCTGGCCAACATGAGCCACGAGATCCGCACGCCGATGACCGCGATCCTCGGCTTCACGGAGGAGGTCGAGCTGGGCTTGCGCTCCTTGCCGGAAGCCGGCGCGATGCGCGCAGCGCTCGCCACGATCCGCCGCAACGGCACGCACCTGCTGTCGCTGATCAACGGCATCCTCGACCTCTCGAGGATCGAGGCCGGCAAGCTCGAGGCCGCGCGCGAGCCGTGCGCGCCGCTCGCGATCGTGGCCGAGGTCTCGAGCCTGCTGCGGCCGCAGGCACAGGCGTCGGGGCTCGCGTTCGAGACCGTCGTCGTCAGTGCGATCCCCGAGATCATCGCGAGCGACCGCACGCGCCTGCGCCAGATCCTGATCAACCTGGTGGGCAACGCGCTGAAGTTCACCGAGCGGGGCTCGGTGCGGATCGAGATCGGCACCGCCGCCGGCGCGCTCGAGATCGCCGTGGTCGACACCGGCTGCGGCATCGCCGCCGACCAGATCGAGCGGCTCTTCGAGTCGTTCACGCAGGTGCAGGGCTCGCTAACCCGCGAGCACGCGGGCACCGGGCTCGGACTCGCGCTCTCGCGCAAGCTCGCGCGGCTGCTCGGCGGCGACGTCTCGGTCACGACACAGATCGGCGTCGGCAGCCGCTTCGTGCTGAGCCTGCCGATCGGTGAGGACTACGGCCTGCGCAGCCTGTCGCCCGCCGAGGCCAGCGAGCTCGCGGTGAGCGATCCCACGCCCGCGCTCGCGGACGGCGCTGCGCCGCG
>JBBDXF010000032.1:0-4325 GCA_040902485.1 Myxococcota bacterium
CTCGCTGCGCGGCGCGCTACGCGCGCCTTGCTCGGATTTCTGCCCGCGCTGCTAGACTGCGGAGCGCGCGGCCGAGCGAAGTTGGCCGCTACATCCTTCTGATGGGGCCCGGCGCGGCGATGCCGCGCCACCCATCTCTACGCTCGGCTGCGCCTCGCTGCGCGGCGCGCTACGCGCGCCTTGCTCGGATTTCTGCCCGCGCTGCTAGCGGCCGAGCGAGGCTGGCCGTCAACCGGACCGAAGCCGGCGGACGAGGTCGTTGATCGTCGAGCGGACTTCGGGGACGAGATCGTGGAACTCGATGCCCATGCCGACGGGGGAGTCGCCCTTTCCGTCGCTGACCCACGCGACCCGGCCCGAGACGTTCACGGGGAGCTCGAGGCCGGGCAGCCGGAACTCGAGCGCGACCTCGGTGCCGAGCGGCGACGGCATCTCGGTGACGATGAACATGCCGCCCTCGTTCACGTTGGTCGTGAACTCGCTGAAGAACGCGTCGACCGCGGAGTAGTCGACGGGGATGCAGAGATCCTCGCGCGTCGATCTGCGCCGGTCCTGCTGGGACGGTCGGGCCTTCGCTGCCATCGCTATCGCCTACCCCTACGCGTTCCGATCGGTCGGTCAGTTCAGTCGCTTGAGACCACGAGTTGCCCGATGCGGGCGAAGCTCGTGAACTGCTCGCCACCGATCACGAGGTGATCGACGACACGGATGCCCAGGATCTCGCCGGCGCGGACCAGGCGGCGAGTCACTTCGTGGTCCTCGCGGCTCGGCTGTGGATCCCCGCTCGGGTGGTTGTGCAGCACCAGGATGGCGGCGGCGGACTCGCGCAGCGCGGGCGCGAACACCTCGCGCGGGTGCACCAGGCTCTGGTTCAGGCTGCCGCGGCTGACCTCGACCTCGCCGATCAGGCGATGGCGGCTGTCGAGCAGGAGCACCACGAACACCTCCTGGCGGTAGCGGCGCATGCGGGCGCTGAAGTGCGCGGAGACCTGCTCGGGCGACTGCAGCTTCTCGCCCGGGACGAGCGGCGTGCGCGCGAGCCGCGCGCCGATCTCGAAGGCCGCGCGCAGCGACGCGATCTTGGCCGGGCCCATGCCCGCCACGCTGCGCAGCTCGGCGTTGCCCGCGCGCGCGAGCGCGTCGAGCGAGCCGAAGCGTTCGAGCAGCGCGTCCGCGACGCGAACCGACGTCGAGCCGCGCCCGCCGGTGCGCAGCAGGAGCGCGACCAGCTCGGTGATCGCGAGCGACTCCGGCCCCTCGCGGTCCAGGCGCTCGCGCGGCCACTCGAAGCGCGGATCCATCGTCACGATCGGGCTCCTCGGTTCGGGGTGAGGAGCGAGCGCCCGTGCGCGCCCGTTCGTACGAGTGGCGGATTCCGCTCAGCGGTGGCAGCTCGCGCGCGCGGCCTCGGCGGCTTCGTAGACCGGCGCGAAGTCCTGCGCGGAGAGCTGTGGCGCGATCAGGCTGCGCAGCGCGTCGGCCGGCTGCGGCTCCGAGCGCGCGAGCGCGCCGAGCATGGCCAGGTAGCCCTCCACGCTGGCCGCGGACTGGAGCGCGAGCGCCAGCTCCAGCGAGCTGCCCGTGCGCAGCGTCTCGCCGGACTCCGTGCGCACGGTGCCGTCGCGGTAGCGGCCGAGCCGCAACATCGCCTCGCGCCGGTACAGATCGGTGATCCCGCCCGACGGCCGCAGAGCGTCGGTGATCGCCGATTCGCCGAGCCGCGCGCGCAGCAGCTCGGCGTAGCGCCGGTCGCAGTCCGCGTTGGGCGTGAACGGCGTGGCGTCGAGCCGCGCGCGGATCTCGGCGTCCGACGGCGCGGCGCTGCCCGGCCGCACCAGATCGAAGGTCGACACGTACTGCGAGCTGACCGGGTCGAAGCTCTGCTTCGAGCGCACCTCGATGTCGGGGCCGTCGGTCTGGACGCGCACGATCGCGTCCTCGCCGACCTGCGACGCGTCGATGCTCTTGAGCCGAGCGCCGGTGCCGGCCGCCGGCGTGTCGAGCTTCAGCGCGGTGCGCGTGAGCGCGATCGTGAAGCCGCTGCTGCGCGTGGTCTTGGTCAGCCGCACCTCCGGCTGCTCGGTCGTGCGCAGTGTCAGCGTGGTGCGGCCCGCGAAGCTCGTCTGGCCCAGGAACACCAGCGAGTTCGGGAGCGCGGAGAGCGTGATCGTCACGCGCTCCGGAACGTCGTCGGAGTCATAACTCACGTCCTTGGACAGGTAGCCGTTGGCGCTGGCGTGGATCCGGATCGCGTCCTTGCGCGTCGTGTCGGCGCGGGCCGGCAGCAACACCTTTGCGGGCGCGTCCGTGCGCTCGAAGCGCTTCTGGAAGTTCTGGCGCAGGTAGTAGAGGCCCAACACCGCGTCCGGCGGGACGGTCTCGACCTCCATCGTGCGTTCCGCGTACCAGTAGCTCCAGCCGCCGAACACGCCGGAGATTCCGACCAGCACGTTCTTCGGGGTCCAGGCCGCGCGCTCCGTGGGAATCAAGTCGACGATGGGGCGAACGCCGTCCACAGGCGGGGCGGCCGACACCGCGACGAGCGGCGAGCAAAGGAGCGCCGAGGCGAAGAGGATGCCGGCCGATCTCATTCGTGAACCTGACTTCGTGAACCTGATTAGAGGGGCGCGAGCTTATCCCCCCAAAAGCGCGCCTGACAAGACGGGATCAGCCTTCGGACCGCTCGTAGAGGCCGCTCTTCCCGCCCGACTTTCGCACCAGGCGCACGTCGCCGATCAGCATGCCCCGATCGATCGATTTGCACATGTCGTAGATCGTGAGCGCGGCGGCCGAGACGGCGACCAGCGCCTCCATCTCGACGCCCGTGCGGGCGCGGGTGCGAACGCGCGCTTCGATCGCGAACGCGGGGCCGGACGGATCGGGCGTGAAGGCGACTTCGAGCGCGTCGAGCGCGAGCGGGTGGCAGAGCGGAATCCACTCCGAGGTGCGCTTGGCGGCCTGGATCGCCGCGATCCGAGCCACGCCGAGCACGTCGCCCTTCTTGGCCGTGCCCGACACGACGGCGTCGAAGGCCTCGCGCGAGAGGCGGATGCTGCCGCGCGCGATCGCTTCACGGACCGTGACGTCCTTGCCGCCGACATCGACCATGCGCGCGGCGCCCTGCTCGTCGAAGTGGCTGGAGCGCCGCGGCCGGGCGGCTCGGCGAGCGGGCCGCTTCATCCGCTGATCGGACCG
This sequence comes from Myxococcota bacterium, assembly GCA_040902485.1. Lineage (GTDB taxonomy): Bacteria > Myxococcota_A > UBA9160 > SZUA-336 > SZUA-336 > VGRW01. The sequence continues at coordinate 3,196 of JBBDXF010000032.1, forward strand.
GTCGACCCGTTCTCGTCCGCGCCTTCCAGGTACGGCCGCAGGTCGCGCCGCAGCTTCTGGACGCCCCGCAGGTAGATGTCGTTGCCGTTCGCGCTGCCCCAGAAGTACTGGCTGATGCCGCGCTCCTCGCCCAGGCGCGAAATGTTGTCGGCGAGCAGACGGCAGCCCGCCTCGATGTTGGCCTCGACGTGCGCGGCGCTGCCGGGCAGCGCGAGTACCTCGTACATGTGCGGCATGACCTGCATGAGACCGATCGCGCCCTTGGGGCTCATCGCGCCGGGGCGGCCGCTGCTCTCCTGCATCAGCACCGCGAGCACGAGGTCCGGCGCTAGCGATTGCTCGCGGCCGCAGCGCGCGATGCTCGCCGCGATCCGGCGCGAGAGCACAGGATCGAGTCGCGGCGCCTTGTCCGCGAGCGCCGCGACCACGCCGCGCTCGAGCGCGCCGTCCTTCGCGGCCCGCGCGCTGCCGGCGCCCACGCCCGGAATCAGGCTCGCGGCCGAAGGCGTGCGCTCCAGCGTCGCGGTTCCCACCAGCAGCAGGAATCCCGCGAGCAGAGCGGAAAAGCGTTGCTTGGCTAGCTCGTTCTTCATTTCGCTCTCACCACCCGTGACCCCGAGGGACAGCCTATCCGCACCCCCGGGGGGGTGTCCATGAGTATCGGCATGTCGCGAATGGCGCTCGCGACGGCCATCACCCGGCCGCGCGCAAGCCGCGAGAGGCGCGCGATTCGAGCTCGCAAACCTGCGACGCACAAGGCCTTTGTCGCCTTCGAGGGGTTCCGGCCGGCTCTGCCTAAGGGCCCGGCTCCGGCGAGCCGATGGGTCGAGCGAAGGAGCTCCCCTTCCCCTTGGGTCACGTCGTCCAGATCAAGCCGGACCTCTCGCCGGAGACGTGGACGGAGCTTCAGGAGCGCGAGTCGCCGCTGCGCTTCCAGGCCCCGGACGGGTCCTTCTACCTGACCGATCAGGAGCTGCTCGACGCGCGCGAGCTCGGCCTGCGCTTCGAGCTGGTCCGCCGCATCACCGAGTCCGATCTGCCCGTGAAGTTCTCGCTGCCGCACGAGGGCGCGGTGAACGATTGGCCGCCCGAGGACGCCCGGCTCGCCGTGCTCGCGCGGCTCCTGGCCG
>JBBDXF010000032.1:4335-107344 GCA_040902485.1 Myxococcota bacterium
GTGTTCGGCGCCGAGGACCGCGCGAGCGGCTCGGTGCACATCCGCTACCTGGGCCGCAACCACACGGTGCCGCCGGACGGCTTCGTGCTCGACCGCGCCGGCGGCGAGCGCCGCTACGTGTGGCAGGTGATTCCAGCCGACGTCCACGCCGCGCGGCCGGCGCTGCACGACCGCTTCCGGTGCCTGCGCGCGGTGTGCGCGGACCCGGGCTCGCGCGTGGTGCTCTCGCTCGGCTCCGGGGGCTTGAAGCTGTTCGCGCACGCGACCGCGATCCGGCTCTTCGAAACGCTCGGGCTCGGCGATCGCTTCAGCGAAGTCTGGGGCTCGAGCGCGGGCGCGATGGCCGGCCTCTTGTACGCGCAGGGGCTCTCGCCGCACGCGATCGAGCAGCTCGGCTACGACCTGTACACGGGCCGCGTCGACTTGGCGCTGCGCCCCTCGAAGCTGCAGTTCCTGCGCCACCTGGTGACCGACGCGCTGCTGCCGTCGCTCGGTACGTCGGGGGCGGGATTCGTCGACTGCGCCGAAGGCCTGTCGCGCATGCTGGAGCGCTACTGCGGCGCGATCGAGCCGCGCATTCCCTTCTACTGCATCGCCTTCAACTTGCTGCACTGCCGGCCCGAGGTGCTGACGCCCGACGCGGTGCCCGCGCACCTCGAGACGTTCATGGTGCAGACGGAGGCGCGCTCCGCGGCGCTCGCGTCGGCGAGCGTGCCGCTCCTGTTCGTGCCGCGCGTGGTGCCTCGGCACGGGCACAGCTCGCACTACATCGACGGCTCGACCACCGAAGACGTCCCGCTGCACTCGATCGTGCGCAAGTGGGATCTCGACCGCGCGGCCGGCGTCGAGACGCGCGAGCGGCTGGTGATCGTGTACGTGAAGCTGACCGGCGGGCTCGAGAGCTACCGCTCGCACCCGGGACGAATCGGCAAGCTGCGGCTGATGCAGACCGTCGCCGCCGCGAGCATCGAGACCATGCACCGGCGCGATCTGGAGCTGATTCGCGCGCGCCGCGACGTGCGGCTCTTGGGGCTGGAGCTGCGTGACTCGAACCCGGACTTCTTCGAGACGCGCCGGATCGCCGAGTTCGTGCGCGCCGCCAAGGAGTGCTTCCCCGAGCAGCTCGCCGCGCTCGAGGAGCGGCTGCGCGCCGAGGAGCGCGACGGATAGCCTTCGGTATCCTGCCCGACCGTGTATCCAGTCCTCTTCGAGATCTTCGGCTTCCCCATCTCGACCTTCGGGGTGATGGTCGCGCTCGGCTTCCTCGCCGGCGGCTGGATGGCCGCGCGCTCGTTCGAGAAGGCGGGCCTTGCGGCCAAGGCGGCGTGGGACATCGTCACCTGGTGCGTGGTCGGGGGGCTCGTCGGCGCCAAGCTCTGGTACGTGGCCGAGCAGATCGCGCGCGTGCCGGGCGTGGACGCATTCGAGCTGCTCACCTCGCGCGGCGGCATTACCTGGTACGGCGGCTTCATCGGCGGCTCGATCCTCGGCTTGTGGGCCGCGCGCGTGAACAAGATTCCGCTGCTCGCGGCCGCGAACTGCGCGGCGCCGTCGCTGGCCGTGGGCCAGGCGCTCGGCCGCGTGGGCTGTTTCCTCGTCGGTGACGACTACGGCATACGCTCGGAGGTGCCGTGGGCGGTCGCCTTCCCCGAGGGGCTGCCGCCGACGATCGATCCGACCACGCAGGAAGTCTTCCGCGTGCATCCGACCATGCTCTACGAGACGTTCTGGCTGCTGCCGGTCGGCGCGTTCCTGTGGCGGCGGCGCGGCCGCTCGCCGTTCCTGTTCGGCGAGTACCTGATCCTGTCGGGGATCGGCCGGCTCACGATCGAGGCCTGGCGTGTGAACCCGACCACGATCGGCCCGCTCACGAACGCGCAGATCGTCGCACTCGTGTGTATCGCGGTCGGCGCGGGCGGCTGGCTGTACCTGCGCGCGCGCTCCGTGCCCGTGGTCAGCGCGGGCGGAACGCGCTGAGCTCGCCGGCGAGCCCGCTCGCCTGCTTGGCGAGCTTCGCGTCGGTGAGCTCGACCGACGCGGCGAGCGAGCTCAGCACCTTCGCCGCGCTCTGACGCCAGCGCGCCGGCGCGTTCACGCGCGAGGCGACCCAGCGCGCGAGTGAGTCGACGCAGGCGAAGCTGTCGCCCGCGTAGTAGCTCGCCATGCCGCGCGCGAAGTCGAGCGCGCCGTCCGCGACCCCGGCCGCGCGCGCGTCCGGGTGCTCGAGCACGGCGGCCGCCTCCGCGAAGTGGCCATTCTCGATCAGGCTGTCGATCGCGAGCTGGTAGCCGCGCGACGCCGAGCCGTGGATGTCGGCGAGCAGACGCGCGAGCGGCAGGTCGAAGACCTGCTCCGCGCGCGCCGGATCCTCGACCAGGCTGCGCGCGACCGAGCCCGACACGTCGAGCTGGCGCAGCACGATCAGCAGCTGATCGCGCGTCTCGCGGAACAACACCGCAGCCTCGACTTCCGATTCGAGCATGCGCCGCCGGCCGGCCTCGACGACGCGCCAGAACGCCTCGGCCAGCGGTCCGGTGGCCGAGCCCTCGGCCATCATGCGCTGCAAGCGCGGGCCGTAGCGGTCGGTCAGGTAGAAGCCCTCGCGAAACTTCATCGTCTCGTGGAACAGCGCGCCCACCGCCAGATCGAACAGCTCCTCGGCCTGCACCTCCGTGCGCGGGCGCGAGACGTCGAGCCGGAACAGCGCGTGGCACTCCTCCTTCAGGCGGTACAGCGCGCTGTCCTCGGCGTCGCCGACGAGCCGCGTGACGGTCTGGAACGAGAGCCGCCCCGCGCGCAGATCCTCACCCAGCGTTCGCGCGAGCACGAACGCTTCCATGAAGTCGCGCACGATCTGGGCGAGTCTCCGCTCGCGCAGCTCCATCCACCGACCTCCCGACCCAGGCGATTGCCCGTTAGGATGCAGACAACGATGAGCGAAGCCAAGGGACATCGCCGTCTCGCGATCGGCGTCATCTTCACCACGATCCTGATCGACTTCATCGGCTTCTCGATCCTGATCCCCGTGCTGCCGCGTTTCGCGGAGACGCTCGGCATCGACGCGTTCCACATCGGGCTGATCACCGCGCTGTACGCGCTCGGGCTGGTGCTGTTCCTGCCGCTCTGGGGCTGGGTCTCCGACCGCGTCGGCCGCAGGCCGGTGCTGCTCGTGTCGCTGCTCGGCACGGCGTTCTCGTTCGTGCTGCTCGCGACCGCGGACACGCTCGGGACCGTGCTGTTCGCGCGCTTCCTCGGCGGCTTCTTCGGCGCCAGCATCGGCACCGCGCAGGCCTACATGACGGACCTGACCGACGAGGAATCGCGCGCGCAGGGCATGGGCGTGATCGGCGCGGCGTCGGGGATCGGGATCGTGCTCGGCACGGCGCTGGGCGGCCTGCTCGGCAGCGTCGATCCGTCGCTGCCGTTCTACGCGACCGCCGGCGTGGCCGCGGCGAACTTCGTGCTGGCCGCCTTCGCGCTGCCCGAGTCGAAGGCCGCGGTGCCCGCGCAAAGCGGGTTGTCTGGCCTCATGCGCGTGCTGATTCCGGCGCCGCTCCTGGTCGCGGCGAGCGTGCACGGCCGCAAGCAGCGGCTCTACCTGTACCTGTTCCTGCACATCTTCTTCGCGTTCTCGGCGATCGAGTCGATGTTCCCGCTCTACGCGGCGGCGCGCTTCGGCTGGGGCGAGCTGCAGGTGGGCCTGTTCATGGCCGCGGTGTGCCTGGTGCTCGGCGGCAGCCAGGTCCTGCTCGTCGGGCGGATCTCGCGCGCCTGGGGCGAGCCGGCGATGACCCTGGTCGGGCTCGGCATCCTCGGCGCGGGGCTGGCCGGGCTGTCGGTGAGCTACAGCGTGCTCACGCTCACGCCGTGCGCGATCGCGGTGGCGCTCGGCGGCGGGATCGCGTTCCCCGCCTTCACCAGCTTGTTCTCCAAGGTCTGCGGCGCGCACGAGGCCGGCGAGGCCATGTCCCAGAGTCAAGCCATGGTGCATACCGGCCGCACGCTCGGCGCGCTGTGCTGGGGCTGGGTGTTCGTGACGGCCGGCTCGGGTGCGCCGTTCCTGTTCGCGGGCATCGCGCTGGCCGGCGCGCTGGGACTGTTCCTGCTCGGCTCGCGGGTACTGCTGCCCCAGGCCTGATCCGGTATGCTCGCCCCATGAGCGAGACAGTCGAACGCGAGCGGTTGGACGTCGACATCCTGTTCGTGGGCGCGGGCTCCGCGACGCTCGCGAGCGTGATCCGGCTCGCGGATCTGTGCAAGGCGCAGAACCTCGAGATGCCCGCCGTGCTCGTGATCGAGAAGGCCCCCGAAGTCGGCGGCCACCAGCTCAGCGGCGCGATGATGGATCCGCGCGGCCTTGCGGAGCTGATGCCCGACTTCGTCGAGCAGGGCTTTCCGTTCCACCACCAGTGCACCAAAGACTACACGTGGATCATGACCCGGAAGCGCGTGATCACGAGCCCGGTCACTCCGCCGCCGTTCATGAACCACGGCAACTACGCGATCTCCGTCTCCGACGTCGTGAAGTGGCTGGCTTCGAAGGCGGAAGAACGGGGCATCGAGATCTACCCCGGCTTCGCCGCTTCCGAGCCGATCTTCGACGGCAACCGCGTCGTCGGCGTGCAGGTGCAGGACCGCGGCATCGACAAGGACGGCAAGCCCAAGGGCGTGTTCGAGCCCGGGCCCGAGATCCACGCCAAGTGCGTGGTGTTCGGCGAGGGCACGCGCGGCTCGTGCAGCAAGATCGTGATCGACAAGCTCGGGCTCGAGGGCCCGAACCCGCAGGCGTACGAGACCGGCATCAAGGAGATCTGGCGCATCAAGCCCGAGAACCACATGCCCGGGCGCGTCGTGCACACCATGGGCTGGCCGATGGACCCGACCACGTTCGGCGGCGGCTGGATCTACGACCTGAAGGACTCTTGCATCTCGATCGGCTTCGTGACCGGGCTCGACTACGACAACCCCTACACCGATCCGCACGACCTGATGCAGCGCTGGAAGACGCACCCGCGCATGCGCAAGCTGCTCGAGGGCGGCGAGTGCATCCGCTACGGCGCGAAGACCATGCCGGTCGGCGGCTACTTCTCGTTCCCGAAGCTGTACGGCGACGGGATGCTGTTGATCGGCGACTCGGCGGGCACCTGCAACGGCGAGCGGCTGAAGGGCGTGCACCTGGCGATCAAGAGCGGAATGCTCGCCGCCGAGACGCTGCTCGAGGCGATCCGCAAGGACGACTACTCGGCGCAGACGCTCTCCGCCTACGCGCAGGCGTTCGACGCGAGCTGGCTCGCCAAGGAGCACTACAAGGCCCGCAACTTCCACGGCTCGTTCAAGTACGTGCAGAAGATGCCGCGCTGGCTCGGCTGGCTGCGCCAGCTGCCGTGGCTGATCAACGGCCAAGCGCTGGCGATGATCACCGGCGGCCGGGGCCTCGTGAAGCAAGTCCACACGCACCCCGACCACACGCACATGAAGAAGCTCAGCGAGCTCTCGAAGAAGGAGCAGCGCAAGCACGAGAAGGTGCCGTACGACAACAAGCTGACCTTCGACAAGGTCACCGCCGTCGCGCTCTCCGGCGCGCGCCACGAGGTCGACCAGCCGCACCACCTGCACGTCACCGACACGAACGTGTGTGCGACGACCTGCATCAGCGAGTACGGCAACCCGTGCGAGAGCTTCTGCCCCGCCGCCGTCTACGAGATGATCCCCGACGACTCGGCCCCGAAGGGCAAGCGCCTCGTGATCCACCATGAGAACTGCGTGCACTGCAAGACCTGCGACGTCGCCGACCCGTACGCGATCATCACCTGGACCACGCCCGAAGGCGGCGACGGGCCCGACTACACGAACATGTGACATGAGCCGGCGTCTGCGGGTCGCGATCGTCGGCGCGGGACCCGCGGGCTCGTTCTGCGCCTGGCGCCTCGCGCGCGCGGGCGTCGCGGTCACGATGTTCGACCCGTCGCATCCGCGCGAGAAGCCGTGCGGAGGCGGCGTGACGCCTGGCGCGTTCGAGAGGTTCCCGGAGCTCGAGGAGCTGCGCGCGCTCGGCCGGCCGTCGACAACGGTGCGGATCCGAGGACCAGCGGGCGCGCGCGTGCTCTCGGTCGCGCTCTCGCGCCCGATCGAGATCTTCTCGCGGCGCGTGCTCGACGCTGCCTTGCTCGAGCGCGCGTGCAAGGCGGGCGCGGAGCTGCGCACCGAGCGCGTGCGGCCGAACTGGCCCCGGGGCGAGTTCGACTTCGTGATCGGCGCGGACGGCGCGTCATCGACGGTGCGCCGCGCCTTCCTGGGCGCGAAGCCGGGTGGACGCGCGTCGTACGCGACGGCGGGCTTTCACGTCGAGGGTCTCGACGAGCGCGAGATCTACATCGAGTTCGTGCGCGAGTACGCGGGCTATCTGTGGGTGTTCCCGCGACCGGGACACTGTTCGGTGGGGATCGCGGCGCCAGTCGGGTCGGAGAATGGCGCGCGTCTGTCGGCGCGCGTGTCGGAGCTGCTCGAGCGACGCTATCCGGGCAGCGCGACGCTCGCGCGCGAGCCGTACGCGGCGAGCATTCCGGTCGACACGGGCCACGCGGTCGCCGGTCCGGGCTTCGCGCTGATCGGGGACGCCGCGGCCGCGAACGACGCGATCACGGGCGAGGGCATCGGACACGCGCTCGAGTCGGCGGCGCTGCTGGCCGAGGCGCTCGTCGAAGCGGGTCCCGAGCGCGCGCCCGCGCTCTACACCGAGCGGTGGCAAGCCGGCGCCGGTGGCGAGCTGGCCGCCTGCGCGCGGCTCGCGCGCTGGCTCTATCGTCCGCGCGTGGTCGACTTCTCGCTCGCGCTCGCTGCGAAGAGCCGCCGCGCGCGCCGGCTCATGGCCGAAATGCTCTTGGTCGAGCAGTCGTACCGCGGACTGCCGCGGCGGCTTCTGACCGACCTGCTGCGACGACCCGAAGCCCGCTAGCTACGCGCGCGCGCCGAGCCGCTTCGCCAAGCGATCGATCGGGATCGCCGTCAGCGTCTCGATGCGCAGCGTGCCGCGCGAGGCGAGCGCGATCGAGAGCCGCGCGATCGTCTCGTCGTCGGCGGCCTCGACGATGTTCAGGAAGTCGTAGCGCCCGAGCAGCGCGTACTGCGCGAGCACCTTCGCGCCGAGCTCCTCGACCTCCCGATTCACCTCTTTGATCCGGTCCGGCTTCTCCGAGAGCGTGCGCGCGCCCTCGTCGGTCAGATTGCTGAGCAGAACGTAGACGCCCATCTCACCTCCGCCGACTCACCCCTCGAGCCCTTCGTACACCCGCACCGAGCGCGCGGCAAGCGCGAAGGTGTATGGTCGCGCGGACGCGAAGCGAAGGAGCACGGCATGACCGACCTCGCCAAGATCGCCCCGCAGTTCGTCGAGATGGCGCACCGGATCGTGTGGGCCAGCGCAGGCACCGTCGACGCGAAGGGCCGCCCGCGCACGCGCGTGCTGCACCCGCTCTGGGTCTGGGACGGGAGAACGCTCTCCGGCTGGATCGCCACCGGCCCCACGCCGCAGAAGCGCGCGCAGCTCGCCGCGAGCCCGCACATCGCGCTGAACTACTGGGCGCCCAACCAGGACACGTGCCTCGCCGAGTGCCGCGCGACCTGGGCCTTCGACGACGCCACGCGCCGCGAGGTCTGGGACCTGTTCAAGGACGCCCCCGCGCCCGTCGGCTACGACCCCGCGATCATCCCGCCCTGGAAGGACGGCCCAACCTCGCCCGCGTTCGCCGCGCTCCGCCTCGAGCCGTGGCGGCTCCGGCTGATGCCGGGCTCGGTGATGATGGGCGGAGGGGGCGAGGTGCTGAGTTGGCGCACGTGACTCGAAATCCTCGTCGCTCGAGCGACGAGGACCGACGCTATGCGATACGTCTGGCAACGCTACTCGAACGTCGCTTCCGACTCGCGCTCCTTAACTCGGGCGAGCCTGACGGTAGCAGCTAGCGCCTCGTCCTGATCCGTTGCCCATGATGCCACACGCGGATCTTCATGTGTGAAGAGGGTCTGAGGCAGGATGCGGCGCCGCTCGATGCACTCCGCGAACGAGCCGCTCCAAGCATTGGGTCGAAACCGACGAGCGTAGGCTGAGAGGACTTGTACTGGATCCGGTGCTTCAGCGAGCAGTCGAAGACCCAGCTCAGTCCAATGCCATTTCGACGTTTTGGCGTCTTCTGAGAACGCTGTCACTACTCGAGCCAGAGCTGGAAATCTCCGCGTGGCATCCACTTGTGCCCAGCGGAGGACGAGAGGGGTCGATGCAGTGTCGATTGGCGCGGGTCCCCCTCCGCTCGAACTACCAACGCGATTCAGGAGCCTGGGGTCCTTATCAGAACCAATGAACTCGTCGAGTCCTACCTCGCACTGAACTGAGAACAAGGATCGAACCGTTGACTGGTAGTCGTCCGCATGGTGCGCGTCAGCCTCAATTGTCGCGACCAAGCGACGGCAGACCCTTCGTGCTGCATCCGCTGCAGATGATGTGCGGAAGCAACGCTCGACAACTACGCCGAGTCCATAGTCGAGATCATTCGCTGGTTGGGAAAAATCACACTCTTGCGCCAATGATTGTCCGCAGAAGCTGAGCTGCTCATCGAGTCGAACTTCGCCCGCGATCCCGTGGAGGTGCATACTGAAAACATCGATCGCAACAGCGAGTCCTCCTTCCACCTGTGCAATTCTAGTTACAAGCGACGACATGTCTTCTGGAGTCACATGATCCATCGCTCGTCCGAGTCCGAGGTTCCTGTAAATTTCAATGGAAGCTATTCCTAGGTCCAAAGATCTGTTGAGCCTTGAGAGTGCGTTTGCGTCGATTGTCAGAGCTATCTGCAGCAACGGAAACCAAGGTCCGAGTACAGAATCGCTGATCGCCGCGTCCAGGAGGCGATCTGCTTTCGACACATCTCGCGCGCTCAGTCCTCGGAGAAATCCGCGAAGTGCGCCGATTGTTCCCTGGTCGGCGCTCGTTTGCAGTCGATCTCTAAGCGCTTCCCACAGATCGTCGGGATCGTCACAACCACCAGCGAGTCCTGTGCCGAACGGCCACGAAACTCTTGGATCCCACGGAGTTGTATCTGTGAGGAGGTCGCGAAGGCTCTCCCGCGAAGTCGCGACTACCTCTCCAATCCTCTGAATCTCTCTCGCGCCGCGCTCGGCCGCAGTCTGAAAGTCTTCTTCTCCCTCGGGACCTGGAATCCCGATAACTCCGAGTCCCTCACCAGAGTGCTGGTGTAGGTACGCGCGGGCCTCGTTCGCAAGCCCCTGGGGTTTGAGAGTCCCTTCGAGGCGCCGCAGAGCTGCAACGCTCGCCGCAGACAGTTTTGACCGATCGAATGCAATCGTAGTTCGCACCGCCGCCAATCCATCACGCCAGAACCCGAGCGCTCCAACACGCTCGATCATCGCTGCTAGCTCTTCCTCCATTTGGGCTCGCACCCACAATCCGCGGAATCGTGACGAAAGTATCGATCGAGCCCTGTGAGACAGCTCGCCACTTTCGGTGGCCATGTTTGTCAGGACTCCGATTGGAGCGCGGTACCATGATCTGATCTGATCGGATGTTACTGGGCGCCAGCCGTAGTCCCGCGTACGGGCGCCGAAATCCAAGCCGCTGTTAGAGCTGAAGTGCCACGCTTCAAGCATCTCTCCAAGCAAGAATGCGCCCAACTCCCGAATTCGCATGTCATCGTTCCGTTCGAATGCTTGGGCGAGATTCAACCGATCGGTTGGTTGCGCGTGCGTTCCCGAGAGATAGAGATGAAATAGCCCGCCCAGGAGGCGCTTCGCGTTCGAGAGATTCGCATTTGCGTCGGTGATCGCTAGACGCGCGAGCAGCTTCGCTGCTCGCGGAAACAGCTCAGCATCGAATGCGATTGCAGCGATCACCGCGGTCCATGTCGAAACAACGAACCGCAACCGCGGATCCTTCGGAGAGAATCCCGGCGCCTCAAGGGCGCGTTCGAAGGCCGCCAGCGCTTCGCTAGGGGCTACGGGCGCTAGGTACCGTAGTAGAATGAGGTTCTGAGACTCGAGTGAAAGGAGGTCGCCTAGGGCGCCTCCCGGAGCCATCCATGCACTCACGATGTGTCGCGCACCTGGACTGTCGTGAAGAAAGCCGAGTCGCCGCGAGAACGAGGTAAGCAGGCGTCCTGATCCCTCGCGAAGGAACCGATTCCCCGTCGCCACGGGATCCGAGTCCTCAAGAGCCCCCTTTGCCAATCGGTTCGCCAACGCGTGCGGGAGAATGGCCGCCCATCGGCCTCGACGCTGCAGGAGACCGCGGCTGGCGAGCTCACGAAGGTGTCGGCGAACGTCGTCGACGGATAGCTGGGCGATGGATACGAGGAGTCCAAGCTCGGACCGGTCGCCGTCGAGTTGTTCATTGAATGAGTATACGAGCGCGCACACTTCGGCCACTCGCTGGAGCGAATCGCTGTGCTGGCGACGCTGGTAGAACAGGCGGCGATACAGGTCCAAGTCGCTCAGATCGGAGACACTTCCGCCGCGGCGGACAGAATGCGCTAGCGCAAGCGCAACCCGAGCATTTCCCCCGGAGTGTTCCGCGATGCGAATGCGATCTAGTTGCGAGAGCTCCGGCTTCCGAGAATTCAGCATCAGTTCCACGACGCGCTCGGACGCCGGCTCCAACCAGAATAGATCTGTCCCCTCCGGGTCATCATCCTGCATGTCGAACTCGATCGTCATGATGCTGACGGTGGTCCCGGAAGCTGAGCAGAGGGTCGCTAGCGAGCGATGGGCTTCCGGAGGACAGTTGTCGACGACCATCACCGCTCGCACTCGACGATCGATGAACTCTCTAATCAAGTGTGAAGGGTGTGGTTCCGGATTCGATGCGAGGTCAGCGTATACAGCTGTCGCTGGATCTAGTGCGTCCTTTCCTACTGAGCTGTCGCACAACGCCTGGGCAAAGCGAGTTTTTCCAGTGCCAGATAGTCCGAGGAGGCGAACCGTGCCGCCCGGGCTCGCCAGCACGCGCCGAACTCGGCCCATGCCTTCTGCAACGTCTAGCGGACCTTCTTGTGGGGCGCGGTTGTCCGAGAGGCGCTTCAGATCATCCAAGAGGTACGGCAGCTGCGATCCGGGAGAGAGATCTGCCCTATCAAGTGGACTCCAACCTAACAGGCGCCGGCCCGTGTCGCTCCGAACCAATGCAACCAATCCGGGATAGTGTCGAACCCATGACGCGATGCGATCACGATCGTAGAAATCTATCGTCAGCCCCTGTCGCGAACGCTTCCGTCCAAGGGCGTCGTGCATCGCTCTCAGCCGCCGCTCAAGCTCTGTTGCAGAGAGCGACTTCCTTCCACTGACGATGATGTAGGCGCCACGCTGCTGACGGATCGCCTTGATCGCGGGCCTAAGTCTCCCACTGGGACGCATTTCGTCCCTGATCCTTTGTCCCGGCATGTCCGATGTCTTCACTTGGAATCCGGTTCTTGGTCTCGGAACGAAGTCGCATCGACGGGACCTCGCTGGGAGAGCAACACGAACGTCGATTCCCCCGTCGGGCGCGCTGTCATCACCACCAGCTGTCACGGCCGACGTCGGAAGACCGAGTTGACTCAGCTCGGCTTCACAAAGGCGAGCAACTAGGCGCCGTAGGCTGGCGGTCGTCAGCTTCGAGATGTCGGCGCCTTCAATCTCGAACATCGCCAATCCACCATGCGAGAGCAGCACAGAGCAGACTATGGGGGTGCCTACTGCGAACTATCGTGTTGGGATCTTCATGTCCACGATAGGTTCGAGCGCATGGGCACTCAAGATTCGCAAGCGACGCCAAGTCTGACTCTTGCGACCCCACCTGGTTCCCGGGCCGCGACTGCAAATCCCCTGCCGCCGAGTCCGTCCGAACAGATCCCGAAGGAGCGGTGCAAGGCTGACTACTACGTCCTCATCGCCGGAGGTGCGAGCGACGGCACCTGGGTATCCTCACCCACATCCCCCAGTCTCCCCGCAGCTCGAGCACGCGTAGCACGCTCCCGCGCGCACCATGATCGCGCCGCAGTTGAGGCACGGCGGGGCGTCTTCCTGGCCGCCGATGGTGGTGCGGCGGGGTTCGCTGGCGCTGCCGCCGCGGATCGGGACGACACGCTCGGTGCCGGTGGGGCGAAGGGATGTGGGCGGGTCGAGGATCAGGCTGTCGGAGAGCTCGTCCTCTTCCTCGAGCGCGGCTTCGCCGACGGGGAAGTTCAGGCCGAGCCAGCGGAACACGTAGTCGGTCACCGACTTCGCGTACGGGATCTCGGGGTTCGGCGTGAAGCCCGAGGGCTCGAAGCGCGTGTGGCTGAACTTGTCGACCAGCGCCTTCAGCGGCACGCCGTACTGCAGCGAGATCGAGGTCATGACCGCGATCGTGTCGACCAGGCCCGACACGGTCGAGCCTTCCTTCGACATCTTCAGGAACACCTCTCCAGGCGTGCCGTCCTCGTACAGGCCGACGGTCAGGTAGCCGTCGTGGCCGGCGATCGAGAACTTGTGCGTTTTGGCGTCGCGCACGTCGGGGAGCTTGCGGCGGCGCGGCTCGGGCTCGGCCGGGGCGGCGACGGGCGCGGCCTTGGCTTCCGTCTTGTCGGCCTTGGTCTGCAGCGGCTGGGTGCGCTTCGAGCCGTCGCGGTAGACCGCGAGCGACTTCAGGCCCAGGCGCCAGCCCTCGGTGTAGGCCTCCTCGATGTCCTCGACCGTCGCGTCCTTGGGCAGGTTCACGGTCTTGGAGATGCCGCCCGACAGGAACGGCTGCGCGGCGGCCATCATGCGGATGTGGCCCATGTAGTGGATCGAGCGCGTGCCGTGCGCCGACGTGAACGCGCAGTCGAAGATCGAGACGTGCTCGTCCCGCAGGCCGGGCGCGCCCTCGATCGTGTCGTGCAGGTCGATGTAGGCGACGATCGCGTCGATCTCGCCTTGCGAGTAGCCGCGCTTGCCGAGCGCCGCGGGCACGGTGCGGTTCACGATCTTCAGCATGCCCCCGCCGACCAGCTGCTTGTACTTGACCAGCGCGATGTCGGGCTCGATGCCCGTCGTGTCGCAGTCCATCATGAACGCGATCGTGCCGGTCGGCGCGATCACCGTGACCTGCGCGTTGCGGTAGCCGGCGCGGCGGCCGAGCTCGAGCGCCTCGTGCCAGCTCTCGCGCGCGGCGCGGTGCAGGTCGGCGGGCACGCCCTCGTTCGGCACGCGGTCGCCGTACTCGGTGTGCAGGCCGATCACTTCCAGGAACGGCGCGCGGTTCTTCTCGTACTCCGCGAACGAACCGAGCCGCCCCGCGATCTCGGCCGAGCGGTGGTACGAGCGCCCGCACATCAGCGACGTGATCGCGGCGCACAGGTTGCGGCCCTCGTCGCTGTCGTAGGCCAGGCCGTTCAGCATGACGAGCGCGCCCAGGTTCGCGTAACCGAGGCCGAGCGGCCGCAGCGCGTGGCTGTTCCTGGCGATGCGCGGCGTCGGGTAGTCGGCCGGATCGACGATGATCTCCATGGCCAGGATCATGGTGTCGACGGCCTGCGCGAAGTCCTCCGTCAGGAACGTGCCGGAGTCGTCGGCGAAGCGCAGCAGGTTGAACGACGCCAGGTTGCAGGCCGTGTCGTCGAGGAAGATGAACTCGCTGCACGGGTTGGTGGCGTTGATGCGGCCCGAGCTCTTGACCGGGTTCCAGCGGTTGATCGTGGTGTCGTACTGCAGGCCCGGGTCGCCGCACACGTGCGCGGCCTCCGAGATCTCGCGCATCAGCTCGCGCGCAGGGAACGTGTCCATCACCTTGCCGCTGGTGACGCCGCGCGTCTGCCAGGTGCCGGCGCTGACGCTCGCCTTCATGAACGCGTCGGAGACGCGCACCGAGTGATTCGCGTTCTGGTACTGGATCGAGTCATAGGCGCCGCCCTGCACGTTGAAGCGCCCGTCGAAGCCGGCGTCGATCAGCGCCCAGGCCTTCTTCTCCTCCTGCGACTTGCAGCGCACGAAGTCGAGCACGTCCGGGTGGTCGGCGTTCAGGATCACCATCTTCGCCGCGCGCCGCGTCTTGCCGCCGGAGCGGATCACGCCCGCGAACGAGTCGAAGCCGCGCATGAACGACACGGGGCCGCTGGCGATGCCGCCGCCGGCCAGCGTCTCGCGCGAGCTGCGGATGGTCGACAGGTTCGTGCCCGTCCCGGACCCGCCCTTGAACAGCATGGCCTCCGTCTTGGCCAGGTCCATGATCGAAGTCATGGAGTCCTCGACGGAGTTGATGAAGCACGCGCTCGCCTGCTGCGGCACGAGCTTGCCGTCGGGCTCGACCACGCCCAGGTTGAACCAGACGGGCGAGTTGAAGCACACCTTCTGGTGGAGCAGCAGGTGGGTGAGCTCGTCGGCGAAGGTCTGTTCCTGCGCATCGTCCGCGAAGTAGCCGCCGCTCTTGCCCCAGGCGCGCAGCGTGCCGACCACGCGGCCAAGAAGCGCTTTCACGCTCGACTCGCGCGTGGGCTCGCCGAGGTGTCCGCGGAAGTACTTGGAGGCGACGATGTTGGTGGCGATCGGCGACCAGCTCTCGGGCACCTCGACGTCGGTCTGCTCGAACACCGCGTCGCCGTTCTCGGCGCTGATCTTGGCGGTGCGCCGCGCCCAGCGAACGGACGCGTACACGTCCTCGCCCGCGCGCGTGAAGTGCCGCCGAACTGGAATTTCCGTACCGGTGCTCGCCGAGCCTCGATCGGTGCTCGCCGAGCCTCGATTCGCCGTCATCGCCCCATGCTCCGCCACTCTGACACCCCCCGGTGATCCGTCGCCCTTGGACTCGAGAAATGATGGAAATTCCGGGCCAAGGAGAGGCCCTGACCGTCAGGGCCCCCGGGCGAAGGCCCTCCTCCAGAGCGCTCCGCCCACTTCCCCTCCGCCGCCCGTAGCCCCCCTGGCTGCAGAGGAAGAATCCTTGAATCCCGGAGCTCTTTTCTACCCCGAGACGTACGGCAGGTCAACGAGCACAACCACAACATGTTGAGTGTATCGACGCCGGATCTCCAAGATGTTGAGTTTCTTGGGCTTTCCAGACCGGTTGGGTTTCCCCTCGTGCCCCGCTCCGGCCGCCCGACCACCCGGTCGGTCGCGGAGGGTCGCGGAAGTGCGCGAGATCACAGGGGTTTCATCCGCGCGCGGGGCTTGGCGCGTGCGATGGGCCCCGCAGGCATGACATGATGCCCCGGCGTCAAGAGGGGAAGGTCATGAATTTCGGGTTCACGGAAGAACAGGAGCTGCTGCGCACGGAGGTGCGCAAGTTCCTGGACGCGCGCTGCCCGCTGCCGGAGGTGCGCAAGCTGATGGAGAGCGACGCGGGCCATTCGGCGGAGCTGTGGAGTGAGCTCGCGGAGCTCGGCTGGCTCGGGCTCACGATCCCCGAAGCGCACGGCGGCGCGGGGCTCGGCTGGGTCGACTTCGTGGTGCTGCTCGAGGAGACGGGGCGAACGCTCTTCCCCTCCCCGCTCGTCTCGACCACGCTCGCCGCCTCCGCGATCCTGGACGCGGGCAGCGACGAGCAGAAGGCGCGCTGGCTGCCGGGCATCGCGGACGGCAGCCGGATCGGCACGCTCGCGCTGCTCGAGTCGAGCGACGTGCTCGCGCCGTCCGGCATCGCGCTGCTCGGCAAGCCCGACGGCGACGCGTACGTGCTGACGGGAGCCAAGAGCTTCGTCGCCGACGCGGGCGCGGCGAACCTGTTCGTGGTCGCGTTCCGCACCGGCCCCGGCGCCGAGGACCTGACGCTCGCCATTGTCGACGGCGGCGCGCCGGGCGTCGCCGCGAAGAGCTTTCCGAGCATGGATCGGACCAAGCGCATGGGGACGCTCTCGCTCGACGGCGCGCGCGTGCCGAAGAGCGCGGTTCTCGTGGGTCCGGAGGGACGCGGGGCGCCGGGCCGCGCCTGGCCCGCGATCGAGCGGCTGTTCGACCGCGGCGCGATCGCGACCACCGGCGAGATCATCGGCGCCGCCGAGGGCGCGCTCGCGCTCACCGTGCAGTACGCCAAGGACCGCCTCCAGTTCGGCAACCCGATCGGCAAGTACCAGGGCGTGAAGCACCCGCTGGCCGAGATGTACGTCGACGTGGAGTCGACCAAGTCGCTGCTCTACTACGCGGCCTGGGCGCTCGACGAGAGCCCGGGCGAGGTGCCGCGCTCGGCGTCGCTCGCGAAAGCCTACGCCAGCGACGCGTTCGCGCGCATCGGCATCGACGGCGTGCAGCTGCACGGCGCGGTGGGCTACACAGCCGAGTACGACATCCAGCTCTATTTGAAGCGCTCGAAGTGGGCGCGGCCGACGTTCGGCGACTCGGACTTCCACTACGAACGCGTCGCCAGCCTGGGAGGTCTGTAGATGGACTTCAAGTTCAGCCCCGAAGAAGAGGCCTTCCGCGACGAGGTCCGCGCGTTCCTCGACGCGAACCTGCCCGAGAGCGCGAACAAGTCCGACTTTGCCTTTTTGGCGGACTGGAACCGCAAGCTGCGCGAGAAGCGCTGGATCGGCTTCTCGTGGCCGAAGGAGGTCGGTGGCGGCGGGGGCGGAATCGTCGAGCAGGTGATCCTGAAGGAGGAGATGTCGAAGCGACACGCGCCGCCGCTCGGCATCTGCTTCATGGGCCTGGCGTGGGTCGGTCCGTCGATCGTGCAGTACGGCACCGAAGCGCAGAAGCAGCGCTTCATCCCCGACATCCTCGACGGCAAGTACCAGTGGTGCACCGGCTACTCCGAGCCCGGCGTGGGCAGCGATCTCGCGGCGCTTGCGTGCAAGGGCGTGCGCGAGGGCGACGTCTACGTCGTGAACGGCCAGAAGATCTGGACGTCGATCGCGATGTGGTCGAAGTGGATGATCCTGCTGGTGCGCACCGACTTCGCGGCTGAGTCGAAGCACGACGGCATCACCTGTCTGCTGGTCGAGATGTCGACGCCCGGGATCACGGTCCGCCCGATCGTGAACATGTCGGGCACGTCGATGTTCGCGGAGGTGTTCTTCAACGACGTGCGCGTGCCGGTCGAGAACCGGCTCGGCGCCGAGGGCCAGGGCTGGCAGGTGACGGTGTCGGCGCTCGCGAGCGAGCGCTCGAGCATCGCCGAGGTCACGGCCATGTTCCGCAAGCTCGAGGAGCTCCGGGAGCTCGCGCAGAAGACGCGCCGCAACGGCGTGCCCGCGACGAAGGACGCGCGCGTGCGGCGCCAGCTCGCGGTGTTCGAGGCCAAGATCGAGGCCATGCGCCTGAACGGCCTGCGCTACCTGACCAAGCAGTTGAAGGGCGAGCCGCTCTCCAGCGAGACCAGCGTCAACAAGCTCCACCGCGCGGAGCTCGAGGTCGAGATGGGCGACTTCGCGCTCGAGCTGTGCGGCAACGCGCACCAGTACCTGCGCGGCGCCGACGAAGCCGTCGACGCGGGCCGCTGGGCGAGCGGCGCGCTGAACTGGCCCGAGGTCGTGATCGGCGGCGGCACGCCGAACATCCAGAAGAACATCATCGCCGAGCGCATCCTGCACCTGCCGAAGGACTGAAGGGCACGGGTTGACCGAGTTCGGCCCGCGCCTGCGCGCCCGCGTCGAGGCGAACCTCGCGGATTTCGCGCGCCAGGCGCGCGAGGATCCGGAGCTGAAGCACGCGGCGGTCGCGGCGACACTGGTCGGTGACGAGTCCGGCCGCGCCTGCTTCCTGATCACGCGCCGCGCCTCGGGCATGCGCAATCACCCCGGCCAGTGGGCGCTGCCGGGCGGGCGCATCGATCCCGGCGAGACGGCCGAAGAGACCGCGCTGCGCGAGCTGCACGAGGAGCTCGGCCTGTTGCTCGACGCCGGCGCCGTGCTCGGCAGGCTCGACGACTTCGTCACGCGCTCCGGCTACGTGATCACGCCGGTGGTGTGCTGGGGCGGCGAGGCGCGCGTGCTGGCGCCGAACCCCGAAGAGGTCGCCGCCGTGCACGTCGTGCCCGTGGTCGAGCTCGACAGCCCCGACATCCCGCAGCTCCGCGCCATCCCCGAGAGCGATCGGCCCGTGCTGTCGCTGCCCATGCCCGTGCTGGGCACGAGCATCCACGCGCCGACCGCGGCCGTGCTCTACCAGTTCCGCGAGGTCGCGCTGCACGGCCGCAACACGCGCGTCTCGCACTACGAGCAGCCCGTCTTCGCCTGGCGCTGAGCGGCGCGCTCACAGGAAGCGGTGCACGGGCGGCGTGCGCTGCCAGTCGTCGTGGCGGCCGTCCGCGTAGTGGATCGGCGCGGCGGCGAGCTCTTCGTCCGTCGCGTCGTCGAGGCACGCCACGTTCACGGCGTGGAAGGCGTCGCCGAGCTCCGCGCTCGGCGGGCCGGCCGTGAACGCGCGTACGCCGCAGCGGCTGCAGAAGTGGAAGTGCAGGAACGGCTCCGGCCTGCTCGCGGGCGTGCGCTGGAAGTCCGAGAGCAGCTCCGCCCCCTGCAGCAAGCGGAACGCGTCGCCCTTCGCGAAGGCCATCCAGAAGCGCGCCTTCCGGCAGAAGCTGCAGTTGCAGCGCGTCGTACCCAATGCCAGATCGAGATCGCATTCGAAACGCACGGCGCCGCAGGTGCAGCTTCCACGATAGGTCTTGATCATCGAACACTCCTTCCATCGAGTAGGAGTGGTCGGCGCGGGAAAACTCATCGGTCGGTGAGCGCGACTCCAAGGCGCGCGTAGAGCGCCGGATCGAGAAATGCCGTCAGCTCCGCGATCCTGGCGCCGCGCAGCGTGACCACGTTCAGGGCGCCGAGGCGGAACTCCGGGCCCTGGTAGCAGGCGAAGGCGAGCTGCCCGCTGGCCCGCGTCGGCACCAGCCGCCAGGCGGTCGCGAACATGCGCTCGGTCATGAAGCGGCGGATCGCCTCGCGGCCCGCGAACCAGGTCGGGATCGGCGGCATCGAGAAGCGCGCGTCGTCGACCAGCAGCGCGAGGATGGCGTCGACGTCGGCGCGCGCCCAGGCCTCGACGAACGCGGCCACCAGCGCGCGCTGCCGCTGCTCGCCAAGCGCGCGCAGCGTCGCCTGCTGGCTCACGCTCGGCACCCGCTTGGCGAGCGACGCGCGCGCCCGCTGCAGCGCGCTGTTCACGGAGGCGGTCGTGGTCTCGAGCAGCGCTGCGACCTCGGCCGCTGTGAAGCCGAGCACCTCGCACAGGATCAGCGCCGCGCGCTGCGACGCCGGCAGGTGTTGCAGCGCGGCGACGAACGCGAGCTCCACGCTCTCGCGGCGCTCGTAGCTCGCGTGCGGGTCGTCCGGATACGGTTCGAGCCATGGGACGCCCTCCTCCGGCGGCTCGATCTCGATCTCGGGACCAAGCGCAGCGGCTTCGCGATGGTCGACCGCGAGCACGCGCTTGGGCCGCTTCGCGATCCGCTGCAGGCAGGCGTTGGTGGCGATCTTGTACAGCCACGAGCGCAGCGAGCTCCGGCTTTCGAACCCGGCGAAGCCGCGAAACGCGCCGAGCAGCGCCTCTTGCAGCGCGTCGTCCGCGTCGTGTACGGAGCCGAGCATGCGGTAGCAGTGCGCGTGGAGCTCCGCGCGGTACGGCGCAATCAGCGCGTCGAAATCGCCCTTCACCCGTCGCAGCGTACAGGATCGCGCGATGGACATGAGCTCCATTCACGTCGCGCGAAGCGGAAGTGACTCGTCACTCGTCCGCGTCGTCGTCGGCTTGCTTGCCGCGCAGCGTGAAGAAGAACGTCGCGCCGCCGTCCGGAACTCCCTCCGCCCAGGCGCTGCCGCCGTGCCGCGCGACGACGCGCTGCACGATGGCGAGTCCCACGCCCGTGCCCGGGAATTCCCCGTCGCTGTGCAAGCGCTGGAACACGCTGAACAGCTTGTTGGCGTGCTGCATGCCGAAGCCGGCGCCGTTGTCGCGGACGAAGTAGACGACCTCGCCGTTCTCGCGCCGGCTGCCGACCTCGATCATGGGATGCTCGCGGTGGGAGCTGAACTTGACGGCGTTCGACAGCAGGTTCGTCCACACCTGGCGCACCAGCGCGGGATCGGCGTGCGCGGCGGGCAGCTCGCCGATCCGCCAGTCGGGCTGCTTCACGGCGTCCGGCGCCAGCTCGCGGCTGACCTCGTCCGCCAGCGCGCGCATGTCCACACGCTGCGTCGTGAGCGCGCTGCGACTCACGCGCGAGAACTCGAGCAGGTCGTCGATCAGCTGGTCCATCCGCTGCGCGCTCCTGCGCACGACCGAGAGCAGGCGCTGACCCTCGGCGTCGATCTGCCCCGCGATGTGCTGCTCGAGCATGCCCGAGAAGCCGTCGATCACGCGCAGCGGCGCGCGCAGGTCGTGGGACACCGAGTAGCTGAAGGCCTCGAGCTCGCGGTTGGAGGCTTCGCTGGTCTCGATCGCGGCGCGCAGGATCTCCTCGCTTCGCTTGCGCTCGGTGATGTCGTGGGCGGTGGCGTAGATCGAGCCGTCGGCCGGAACGGGCGTGGAGTTCCAGAGCAGCACGCGATACGAGCCGTCCTTGCAGCGATAGCGATTCTCGAAGCTGATCACGGATTCGCCGGCGTCGAGCTGTCGGTCGTAGGCGGCGAGCGTCGCCTCCCGGTCGTCGGGATGGACCAGATCGATGAACGGCTGCGCGATCACCTCTGCCGCGGTGTGGCCCAGGACGCGCTCCCAGGCCGGATTGAGGCGCTTCATGTGGCCGTCGGTGCCGGCCACGCACACCAGCTCTCGCGAGAGCTCGAAGATCCGATCCAGATCCTGCTGGAGCCGACTGCGCTCGCTGATGTCGAAGACGGTCGAGCGGCTCATCAGGTAGCGGCCGTCGGCAGCGCGAATCACGCTGGCCCGGCTCGAGACGGGCAGCGCCGTTCCGTCCCTGCGAACGAGCGTGAGGTCGATGCTCGGGGCGGAGCCCTCGAGCTTGTCCGCGTCGAAGCTCTGGTCGAAGACGGCGCGGCTGTCCGGAGCCAGGAAGTCGCGGAAGCGCAGCTTGCCGACGACCTCGTCGCGCCCGTAGCCGAGCCAGGAGAGCTCGGTGTCGTTGATGCGCACGATGACTCCCTGCGCGTCGAGTGAGTGGTAGCCGCAGGGCGCGCGGTTGTAGAGATCGTCGGTCTCGTCCGCGTGACGCGCGAGCGCGACTTCGGCCCGCGTTCGTTGCACGATCTCCCGGCGCAGCAAGGCGAAGGCGCCGACCAGAACCAGCACGGCGCTGACGCTGCCGAAGATCACGAGTCCGAGCGCGAACTCGTGGTCGATCTCGAGCTCCGCGGAGCGGTGCGCGAGCAGGTCTCGCTCCTCGCTCTGCATCGCGTTCAACAGCTCGCGGGTCGAATCCATGATCCGGCTGCTCCGCCGCTCGGGCGCGGCGTCGGCCGGGCCAGGGGCGCGGCCCGTGCGCCGGCGCTGCTCGGTCCGCGCGCTCGCGATCCGACGGCGTTCCTCCACCAGAGCCTTCAGCTCGCGCATGCGTTCCCGTTGGCTCGGGTTCCCGGCGGTCAGCCGTTCGACCACGCGTAGCGCGGCGTCGGCCTCGCGCTGCGCGATCTCGCTGCGTGCGAGGGCCGCGGCAGCGCCGCTGACCAGGTACTCGCGCTGTCCGGCCTCGACGCGATTCAGCAGCGCGCGCGTGTTCTCGCTGGCCTCGAGTACGCCGAGCGTGTGCTCGACCCAGACGGAGCGGTCGGCCGACTCGAGCATGCTGCGAGCGCCCACGGCGGCGATCGCGGCCATCAGCAGGAGCGCCGCTCCGAGCGCCGCGCCGGCCAGTCGCAAGGTCGTCCCCGGGGCCGCGCTCGCGCGAGGGGCCTCGAGCTCAGTCATCCTCGTCTTTTTCGATCACGCTCACGCCGTATTCGCCCTTGCTGACCCAGCGCGAGAAGTCCGCGGGCGTCATCGGCCGCGCGATCAAGAAGCCCTGCGCGAGATCGCAGCCCGCGTCGGCCAGCAGCTCCCAGGTACGCTCGTCCTCGACGCCCTCCGCGACGACCCGCAGTCCGAGGTGGTGGCCGAGGTCGATGATCGTGCGCACGATCGTGAGGTCGCCCTGGTTCGACGAGAGACCGATCACGAACGAGCGATCGATCTTCACCTCCGACACCGGAAGCTTGCGCAGATAGGCGAGCGACGAGTAGCCGGTGCCGAAATCGTCGATCGAGATCTGGAGACCTCGCTTCGCCAGCCGGTCGAGCACGAGCCCCGCGCTGGGCTTCGCCATCACGGCGCCTTCGGTGAGCTCGAGCACGACCCACTCGGGCGCGATGCCCCAGGTCTCGAGCAGCGCATCGATCTGGTCGAACAGATCGGGGTCGCCGAGATTTCGCGCCGAGATGTTCACCGCCACGCACACCTCGAGCCCTTCGAGTCGCCAGGCGCGGCACTGGCGGAACGCCGCGTTGAGCACCCAGCGCGTCAGCGAGCGGATCAGCGCGCTCTCCTCGGCGATCGCGACGAACTCGTCGGGGCGGATGTCTCCGAGCGTCGCGTGCCGCCAGCGCACGAGCGCCTCTACGCCGACCACGCGCCGGGTCTGCAGGTCGATCTTCGGCTGGTATTCGAGCCGCAGCTGATCGGACTCGATCGCGAGCCGCAGCTCGCTCATCAGCAGGAGTCGCCGCGGGTCGTACGGGTCCTGCTCCGCGGTGTAGAGGGCCGAGCCGTCGATGTCGCGCCGCGCGCAGTCGACGGCGATGTCGGCGTGGCGGAGCAAGAGCTCCGAGTTCTCGCCGTGGCCCGGAAACACCGCGATGCCGAAGATCGGCCCGGCCTCGATCGGCAGCCCGTCGATCACGACCGGCTCGCGCAGGATCCTGAGGGCGGACTTCACCATGCCGCGCGCGCCCTCCGCGTCCTTGCCGAACGCCAGGATCGCGAAGTCGGCTTCGCCGAGGCGCGAGACCATCTCGGCGCCCGCGAGCGTGGTCAGTCTGCGCGCGATCTCGACCAGCACGACGTCGCCGTTGTGGCGGCCGAGCGTGTTGTCGATGCTCCGGAAGTGGTCGAGGCTGACGCGCACGAGCGAGAGCGGCTTCGATGCGGCCTCCGCGGCCTCGATCTCGCGGTCGATGCGATCACACAGCGCCTTGCGGTTGGGCAGGCCGGTGAGCGCGTCGTGCAGGACCGCGTGGCGGATCGTCGCCTCGGCGAGCTTGCGATTCGTGACGTCGACGACGAACCCGTGCAGCGCCGCGTCGCCGGTCACGGGATCGCGCAGCCAGCGGCCTTCGTCGTGCACCCAGACCAGGCGGCCGTCGCGTGCAATCACCCGGTACTCACCGACGAAGGGCCGGTCCTCGGCCTGACAGACGTCGATCTGCGCGCGCACGGCCTCGCGGTCCTCGGGATGCAGCACGCGCTCCCAGATGTCCGGCTCGCTGAGCCACTCGGCCTGTGAGTAGCCGGTGAACGCCTCGATCTGGGGGCTCGCGTACAGCGGAGTCAGCTTCTCGCCGACGGTCACGATGTACGTCACCGCGGGAATCAGCTCGACGAGGGTGCGGTACTTCTCCTCGGCTTCGTGGCGGCGCCGGTCCGCCTCGCGACGCGCCTCCGATTCGCGCAGCTCGCGCTCGATGGCCGCCGCGAGCTGCCCGAGGTTCGACTTGCGGATGCAGTCGCGCGCTCCGGCGCGCATCGCGCTGACGGCGGCGTCCTCGCCGATCGTGCCCGACACGATGAAGACCGGTGTCTCCACGCCGCGCTCGACGACGATCTTCATGGCCTCGAGCGCCGAGAACGTCGGCATCGTGTAGTCGGCGAGGATCACGTCCCACTGCCGTGCCGCGAGCGCCGTCAGGAAGTCCTTCGCGCATTCCACGCGCTCCGCGAACGGCTCGTACCCGCCGCTTCGCAGCGAACGAATCGTGAGCTCTGCCTCGTCTTCGCGATCCTCGACGAGCAGCACATTGAGCGGAGTCGCCACTCAGAGAACATCGGAATATGCACACGAAGTCTGATCCGTAGTGAGTCATATCTGAACGATTGGAATCGTCTATATCTGATATCAATGATGGTTTGAATTCACGTACACTCGACTCATCTAAAGTGGCGAGCGTGTCAGTCCGAATGTCATGTCGATCACCAGGGAGGGTGGGCGATTCGAAGGTGATGTCACCGCGAACGCCGAAGGAGAATCGAATGATGGCACCCGAGCTCATGCGAATTCCCAACCCGGGCGAATTCGCCTTCACCTGCTCGACCGCGCCCGCGCTGCGGCCGCGCATCATCGCAGCCGAGGACGACCCCGATTGCGGTCTCGCGCTCGAAGTCTTGCTGAGCGCGGCCTACGACGTCTCAGTCGTACCCTGCGGTCGAGATCTGCTGAGACTGCTCGAAAGCGAGAGACCCGATCTGATCGTGCTCGACTATCAGCTCCCTGATATCAATGGATTGCGAGTCATGGAGACGGTACGTCGTCACTTCGGGATCGGCACACCGGCGATCGCAGTGTCTGCTTTCTCGCATCGCCGCAGTGCATGTTTGCGAGCAGGCTTCTCGACGTTCCTCCAGAAACCATTCGGTCGCGTCGATCTGATCTGGGCGGTCGAACGAGGCCTGCGCGCCGATCCTCGGGGGAATGCGGGCGCGTGACTCTGGCGAAGGCGCGACCGTATGGAGGGTCCGGAGGTGCGCGAGCGCTTCGCACTCATCGTCGAGGACAGCGAGGACGACGTCGTGTTGCTGCGCCGCGCGCTCGGCGCGCTCGAGGGCGCGGAGCTCACGATCAGCGTCGCCTACTCCCTCGACGCCGCGCGCGCGATGCTCGCGGACCGCCGCTTCGATGTGATCTTCCTCGACTACCGGATCGGTCCCGAGGACGCCATCGAGCTCTTGCGCGAGCTGCGCAGAGCGAAGCGGAACGATCCGGTCGTCGCGCTCACCGGCAGGAGCGACGAGTACGTGGCCGCGGATCTGGTGCGGGCGGGCGCCGACCACTACGTCGCGAAACGCGACATTCACGGCGAGGTGCTGCGGCGGGCGGTCACCAGCGTGCTCTCGCTGGGCACGCTTCGCGAAGCGGAGGAGCTCGCGGCGCACGCCGAGGAGCTCGAGGTCGCGAACCGTGAGCTCTCCGCGTTCGCCGGCGTCATGTCGCACGACCTGCAGGCGCCGCTGCGCACCGTCGAGTACTTCATCGGCAGCGCGCTCGAATGCCTGGGCGACAAGGCACCGCCGCGGGTCGCGAAGAGCCTGTGCGAGGCGCTGCTCGCGGTGTCGCGCATGGGGGGTCTGTGTGCCGACCTGCTCGCCTTCTGCAGAGCCGGAAGTCGCGGGCGACCGTCGCTGCCGGTCGACCTGGGCGAGGTGGTCTCGGAGGTGGTCGAGAACCTGTGGGGCGCGATCGAGGAGAGTCACGCCAACGTCGAGTTCGAGTCCCTGCCCGTCCTGTTCGGCGATCGCGCGCGGCTCGTGCAGCTCTTCCAGAATCTGATCGGCAACGCGCTGAAGTTCCGCGGCGAAGCCTCCCCGCGGATCCGCATCGTCGCGCGCCAGGCGAACGCTATGCGCGAGATCCGCGTCGAGGACAACGGACGCGGCATCGATCCAGAGGATGCCGAGCGCGTGTTCGAGATCTTCCAGCGCGGCTCGGCGGCCGAGAGCGTGCCGGGCTCCGGCGTCGGACTGGCGACCTGCCGGCAGATCGCCGCGCAGCATGGCGGCTGGATCCGCGTCGAGCCACGCGGCGCGCCCGGTACGACCATCTGCATCGGGCTGCCCGCCGCCGACGGAGTCCTGGCGGAGCCGGTGGCCCAACCGCTCGAAGCGGAGCCGGTCAGCCGCCGTTCGACGAGCGCGGCTGCGGAGGTAGCACGACGAGCGTGAACCAGTAGTTGGCGAGTGACTGGACCACGGAGGAGAAGCTATTGAAGTCCACGGGCTTCACGATGTAGGAGCTGCAGCGCAGCTGGTACGACTCGAGCACGTCGCGGTCCGCGTCGGAGCTGGTCAGGACCACGACCGGCAGATGGTGCAGGAGAGGGTCACGGCCGATCTCCTCCAGGACCTCTCGCCCGTCCATGCGCGGCATGTTCAGGTCCAGCAGGATCAGGTCCGGCGCCGGAGCATCGGCGTACCCACCCTGCTTGCGCAGGAACTTCATGCACTCCTCGCCGTTGCCCACCTGATGCAGGTTGACGGCGAACTTGGCTTGCTTGAAGCCGAGCCTCGTCAGCTCGACGTCGTTGTCGTTGTCCTCGACCAGCAGGACTTGCGCGACCCGGTGCCCGGAAAGCGAGTTGGTGCTCATGGGACCTCCACCGTTCCTTCCGCAATCGAGAAGTAGAAGACGCTTCCGCTCCTGCCGTCGGACTCCACCCAGATTCGCCCGCCGTGGTGGTGAGCCACCCGCCGGCAGATCGCCAGCCCGATACCCGTTCCGGCATATTCCTTCTGATCGTGCAGGCGCTTGAAGATCCCGAAGATCCGCTCGTGATGTCGCGGCGCGATCCCGATGCCGTTGTCGCGCACGGCGAACGTCCAGCCGTCGTCCTTGTGTTCGGCGGAGACGTGTACGCGCGGTGGGTCGGCGCCGTGGTACTTGAGGGCGTTGCCGATCAGGTTGAGCAGCAGCTGCACGAGCTGCGAGCGATCTCCGTTGACGATCGGGAGCTCGCCGCGGGTGACCGCTGCGCCCGACTCGCGGATCGGGGCGTCGAGCAGCGAGACGGCGTGGTCGAACACGGCGCTGAGTGACACCGGCTCGGAGGGTCGGGCCAGTGCGTCGGCGCGAGAGTACTCGAGCAGGTCGCGGATCAGAGTCTGCAGATACTTGATCGAGTCCACCGTGCGGCGGATCCAGTCGTTCGCCTGCGCGTCCAGCTTGTCGGCGTACGTGGCTCGCAGCAGCTCGACGAAGCTCGCGATGCTGCGCATGGGGGTTTGCAGGTCGTGCGAAACCACGTAGGCGAAGCGCTGCAGCTCGATGTTGGTCTCGAGCACCTCGTTCGCGCGGTCGACGGCCGCGATCTGACGCATGCGCTCGCTGATGTCCACGATCGCGCTCAGCACCAGCAGCCCTTCCTCGGTCTCGACCGGACTCAGGCCGATCTCCACCGGGATCTCGCTGCCGTCCTTGCACAGACCGTACAGATCGCGGCCCGCACCCATCTGGCGCGCCCTGGGCGCGGCGAAGAACGCGGTTCGCAGCTCGGGATGGCCGACGCGGAAGCGCTGCGGTAGCAGATTCTCGACGGGGCGCCCGAGCAGCTCTTCGCGCGCATAGCCGAACAGCCGCTCGGTCTGGTCGTTCACGAGCACGATCGCGCCGTCGGCGTCGATCATCACCATCGCGGTGGGCGCCGAGTCGATCGTGGCGCGAAAGCGCCGCTCGTTGCGAGAAGCCTGAACGTTCGCTTCCGCGAGCTCGGCGGTGCGGGCGCGCACGCGCCGCTCGAGCAATGCCACCTGCGGGCGCACCCAGCGACGCACCAGGAAGTGTCCGGCGAGCGAGATTCCGCCGACCAGCAGCAGCACCTGCTCGAACTGGCGTCCGAGCGGCAGGTAGATCTCGGCCGTCTCCACGGTGAGCAACGCGACCAGCCCGTGCGGCCCGAGGGGGGCGTAGCCGGCGAACACGCGCCGCCCGTGCCGGTTCGTGCCGCGCGCGAATCCGCGTTGGCCGTCCCGGGCTCGCTGCGCGCACGACGCCAGATCGCCGGAGCCCGTGACGAGCGTCGACGGCTGCGGCGTGAGGTGCGTGGGAAAGCAGCCGAAGCCGCCTGTCGCGGGCGCGCACAGCAAGAGCTCCGAAGTCTCTCCGAACGCCTCGACCCGCCGCAGCAGGCCGTCGGTGGTTTCCGGCATGAACTGGTCTGCGAGCACGCTGCCGAGCGGCCCTTCGGCGTCGACCAGCGCCAGCGCGTGACGCACGTGCAGTCCGTCGTGCCACACGAGCGAGCTCGCACCCGCGACCGACGCACGGGGCTCCGCGCCGGGAGACTCGATCGACGCGCCGAAGCGCGCGAGCTCCGCGCCATCGCGGCCCGTGAGCACCACCGCCGAGAACCCGCGCGCGCCCAGACCGAGGACTCCGTCGCGGATCCGTGCGCGAAGCTCGCTGTTGCGGGGCTGGTTCGCCAGCAGGCGCAGCTGGCGAAGCAGGTCGGGACTGGTCGCGAGGTTCGCGGCGCGCAGCTCGCGGAGCGCGAGCGCGTCGCTGATCTGCGCCGACCGCGCGTACAGAGTGGTGTCGAGTCCCTTCGCGAGCACGAGCTCGACCAGATGGATGATGCCGATCAAGCTCGCGAGGCCGACGGCCGCCGCCGCGAACACGACCAGGCCCGTCGCGCGGCGCGCGATCGTCGTCTCTTCGCCGGCCACGCGCCGCGCCTGCGCCGCCGCGAACCACAGACCCGCGCCCAGCGCGACGAAGCCCGCTGCGGTGTGCAACGCGACCGTGCCATAGCTGTACGAGGCGTAGAGCAGCTCGAAGTTGAGCAGGTAGCCGGCCAGGCCGAGGCCGCCGACCGCGCCGGTCGCGATGCTCGCCGCGCTGGCGCTGGTGCCGAGCCAGGAGGCGCGCGACGCGCCCGGCAGGACGATCAGCGCCACGCCCGCGGCGCAGAACCCGACGCTGGTCGCGAGCGCCATTCGCTCGTCGATCGCGAAGTCGAGGCCCGCCAGGTGTTGGACCAGCGTCAGAAAGGCGATCGAGAACACCCCCGAGCCGCAGACCCGCGCGGCCAGGGCGGAGAGGGGCGTCGGCCAGGCTGCCAGCGCGAGCGCGCTTCCCGCCAGCACGAAACACAGCGCCGTGTCGGGCTTCATCGACACGAAGCCCGGAAGCACCGTCGTCAGCCACGCCACACCGAACGCCCAGCCGAGCAGCACGGCCGCTCCGAGCAGGAGAACCGCCAACCCGGTGCAGCGCGCGCGATCTGTGGCGTTCATCTGGAACGGATCCGGCTAGGGCGTGTCCAGGACACGCGCGATGGTGTAGAGCAGGTCGTCTCCGTCGACCGGTTTGCGCAGGAACGCCCGCGCGCCGGCCGTGCGCGCCGCGGGCAGCGCGCGGCTGGCGTCGCGCGCGGTGATCACGATGACCGGCACGGCCGCGAGGTCGTCGATGTTCTTGAGTCGCTCCATCACGGTGAAGCCGTCGCCCGCGGGCAGGCCGATGTCGAGTACGATCAGGTCGGGCTGCTCGCGTTTCGCCACGGCGATCGCCTCGATCGCGTCGCGCGCGCTGCTGGTCACGAAGCCGCTGGCGCGCAGCCAGACCGCCAGTCCGCGCTGCACGTCGATGTCGTCCTCGACCACCAGGATCTTCTTGCCCGTCGCCATCGTCCCCTCCTTCACGCCGTCTTGGTCGCGGCGGCTTCGATCCGTGCGGTGAGCGCGAGCACCGCCTGCTCGGGCGGGAGCGCCGCGAGCTCCCGGTCGGGCGTGAGCGTGGTGAACGAGATGCGCAGCGCCTCGACCAGGTCGGAGAGCTCGTCGTTGACGCGCATGCTCGCCTTCACGCGCTCGCACAGCGCGTGCGCGCCGGCCAGGTCCGTCGACACGACGATCGTGAACGCGGGTCCATGCGAGACCGCGTGCAGGTCGGGCAGCAGGAGATCGCGGTCCGCGTACAGCGTGCGTTCCAGCAGCTCGCGCAGCGCGTGGTCGCTGCGATCCGCGAGCATTCCCTGGTCCGAGTCCTCGCCCAGCTCGAGCGAGAGCAACACGAGCGTGAGCGCGGGCCGCAGCGCGCCGTCCAGCAACACGCAGCGCCCGACCAGTCGCGCGAGGCTGAACACCGGCAGCGTGAAGCGGAAGATGCTGCCGCCATGCGGACCGGGGTCGACCCAGATGCGCCCTCCGTGACGCGCGACCAGCTCGCGGCAGATGAACAAGCCGAGCCCCAGGCCCTTGCGCGAGTGCTCCAGCGTGTTGGCGTCCTGGTGCATGCGTTCGAAGATGCGCGTGCGGTTCTCCTCCGAGACGCCGCAGCCCGTGTCCTCGACCTCGACGCACAGCGTCTCGGCGTCGGCGCGCAGCGCGCGCACGTTCACCGAGCCGCCCTTGGGCGTGAACTTGATGGCGTTGTCGACCAGGTTCCCGAGCATCTGCGAGAGCCGGTCCGGGTCCCCGTGCACGCGCGGCAGACCCGGCTCGATCGAGACGCCGAGGTGGATCTTCTTGCTCTCGGCGTCGTTCCAGGTGCGCTGCGTGACTTCCTGGACGACGCTCGCGAGCGGCACCGCGCGGAGCCGCACGCTCAGCTTGCCCGACTCCGCGCGCGTCACCTCGAGGATGTCCTCGATCATCTTCGCGAGCTGCTTCGAGTTGCGGACGATGATCTCGAGATACTCCTGCTGCGCGTCGTTCATCGGCCCCGGGATGCGCGCCAGCAGGATCGTGGCGAACTGGTGCACGGCGGAGAGCGGCGTGCGCAGCTCGTGCGAGACGTGCGAGAGGAACTCGTCCTTCATCCCCTCGCGCCGCGAGCGCTCCTGCTCGACCGCGGCCAGGGCGCCGTGCCGCTCGATCGCGTAGCGGATCGAGCGCATCTCCAGGTCCCTGCGCGTGGGCTGACGGCCCTTGACCAGGTAGTCCTGCGCGCCGGCGCGCAGGCACTTCGCCCCGAGCTCGTCGTCGGCGACCGTCGTCAACACCACGATCGGCAGCCCGGGTATGTCGCGCACCGCGCGCTCCACGGTCTCGAGCCCGCTCGAGTCGGGCACGTGCAGGTCGAGCAGCAGCACCCCGAACTTCTCGCTGCGGGCCATGCCGATCGCCTCGCCCAGGCGCGTGGCTCGGCGCAGGTCCAGATGGTCTCCGCAGCTGTCCTCGACGATCCGGTAGTGCTCGGGGTCGTCCTCCAGGACCAGCACACGCGTGCGTTCGGCCGCGTTCATGGTGAAGCCTCCTCGGGCGCTTCCAGCGTGAACCAGAAGGTCGCCCCTCGATCGGGCTCGGCCTCCGCCCAGATTCGGCCGCCGTGCCGCGTCACGATTCTGTGTACTGTGGCCAGGCCGACGCCGTTCCCGGGGAACTCCGACTCGGAGTGCATGCGCTGGAACGCGCCGAACAGGTGCGTGGCGCGGAGCATGTCGAAGCCCACGCCGTCGTCGCGCACGTAGAAGATCGTCTCGGAATCGCGTTGGAGACTTCCGAACTCGATCTGCGCGGTCTCACGCTGGGCGGTGAACTTCCAGGCGTTGCCGAGCAGGTTCTCGAGCATCGCGCGCAGGACGCGCGCGTCGCCCATCGCCTCGAGCCGCTCGCCGATCACGATCTTGACATTGCGCCCGGGCTCGACCTGCCCGAGCTCGCTGGTGATCGCGCTGGCCATGGCCGACAGGTCGACGCGTTCGCAGTCGAGCGCGTTGCGCGTGATCCGCGACAGGCCGAGCAGCGCGTCGATCAAGCCCGCCATGCGCTGTGCCGCGGCGCGCACGCGCCCCAGGTGGCGGCGGCCGACGTCGTCTAGCAGCTTCTCGCAGTCCTCGAGCAGCGCGCGGCTGAAGGCGTCGATCGCGCGCAACGGTGCGCGCAGGTCGTGCGAGATCGAGTGGCTGAAGGCCTCGATCACGCGATTCGCGGCCTCCAGGTCGCGCGTGCGACGCACCAGCATCCGGTTCAGCTCGGCGGTCTCTTGCTGCAAACGCTTGGAGGCGGTGATGTCGGCGCACACCACCACGCCGCCCCAGATCCAGCCCGAGGCGTCGACCAGCGGGCGTCCGATCACGCGCACCCAGCGATCGTCCCCGCCGTCGCGGCGGCGCATGCGCAGCTCGACGCCGTCGGTCGCCTCGCCGCGGAGAGCGCGCACCAGCGGCAGCTCCTCGGGACGGTAGAGCGTCTCGCCGTCGTCGTGGAACACCTGGAAGTGCTCCGGCCAGCTCGACGGTCCGCCCTCGCTCGGATCGGTGCCCAGGATCTCGCGCGCGGCCGGCGTGTAGAGGATGAAGCGGCCGCTCGAATCGCACGCCACCACGCCGTCACCGAGCGTGTTCACGATCGAGAGCAGGAGCTCCGGGTGCTGCTTCGGATCCAGGACGATCTCGGCCAGAGGAGATGAGGTCATCGCACTCTTGCTCGGCGACCCGCATCGCTCGCTTGAGATGCAAGCGCGATTGCGCCCCCATCGCACTCATATCACTAGTGTCAGTGACCCGATGAGTGTGACCGGAGTTGGTCTTCGTCGCCAGGCGAGGATCGTCCGACGACGTGACTGCGTTCAGACCTCGAGGCCGTTCTTGCGGATCACGTCCGAGAAGAACGCCGCGCTCGCCTTCGGGATGCGCGCCTGCGTGGCGAAGTCGGTGAAGACGATCCCGAAGCGCTTGGAGTTTCCGAACGCCCACTCGAAGTTGTCGAGCAGCGACCAGACGTAATACGCACGCACGTCCGCCGCGCCATCGGCGATCGCGGCGTGCATGCCGCCCAGGAAGCCGCGCAGGAGCTCGACGCGCTGCACGTCGTCGACCACCCCGTTCACCGGCTCGGTGTTGTCGCACACGCCGTTCTCGGTCACGTAGATCTTCGGACGGCCGTACTCGGCCGAGACGAAGCGCAGGAAGTCGCCGAGCGCAAAGGGCGCGGCCTCGTAGCCCATCGGCAGGAGCGGCAGCGTCGGCGGCGCCGCGCGGTAGCCGATGCCACGCGACCCGTCCGCGACCACGCGCTCGCGGCTGTACAGGTTCACGCCCAGGAAGTCGGTGGGCGCGGCGATCGTCTTCAGGTCGTCGCCCTGGATCGGGAGCGCGGCGTCGCGCGACTCGTAGTAGCGCACGACCGAGTCCGGGTAGCCGCGGCCGTACACCGGACCGTGCCAGGTGCGCGTGTCGAAGTCGCGCGCCAGCTCGCACGCGGCCTGTGACTCGGGCGTCGCGTCTGCGGGCTCGTAGCTCGTGTTCGCGTTGGTGATGCCGATCTCGCCGCGCACGCCGGAGGCGCGGAACGCGGCCACCGCCAGCCCGTGCGAGAGCAGCAGATGGTGGATCGCGCGCGAGGTCATGCGCACGTCCCGAAGACCGGGCGCGAGCACGCCCGCGCGGTAGCCCATCATGCTGGTCACGATCGGCTCGTTGTGCGTGACGAAGCGCGTGACCCGGTCGCCGAGCCGCGCGAAGACGATCTCGGCGTACTCGGCGAAGCGCTGGGCGGTGTCGCGATCGGCCCAGCCGCCGCGGTCCTGCAACGCCTGCGGCAGATCCCAATGGTAGAGCGTGAGGCAGGGCTTGATGCCGGACGCGAGCAGCTCGTCGACCAGCCGCGAGTAGAAGCCGATGCCCTTCTCGTTCACCTCGCCTGCGCCGAACGCCTGCACGCGCGGCCACGCCACCGAGAAGCGGTAGGTCGCAAGGCCCAGCCGCTTCATCAGCGCGACGTCCTCGCGGTAGCGGTGGTAGTGGTCGCAGGCGATCTCGCCCGAGTCGCCGCCCATCACGCGTCCGGGCTGCTGGCAGAACACGTCCCAGATCGAGAGGCCCTTGCCGTCCTCGCGGGTCGCGCCCTCGATCTGATAGGCCGCCGTCGCGGCACCCCACTCGAAGCCCTTCGGGAACGAGACCCTCGCCATGCGCGCATCGTATCAGGCGACGCTACGCTGGCGCGCATGAGCGAAGCGGCCGACGTCCATCGCGCGAAGCTCGCTTCGCTGCGCGCCGAGACGGAAGCCGCTTTGCTTGCCGCGCGGCTGATCTCGAACCTGCGGCTCGGCTCGTTCGCGATCGCGATCGGAGTCGGCTGGGGGGTGTTCGCGGAGCGCGCGATCTCGGGCTTCTGGCTGATTCCGCTGGCGGGGGTCTTCCTCGCGTTGGTGGTGGCGCACGACTCCGCGCGGCGCCGGCGCCTGCGCGCGGAGCGCGCCTGCGAGCACCACGAGCACGCGCTCGCGCGCATGGAGCACCGCTTCGCGGGGCTCGGCCGCACGGGCGAGCGCTACCTCGATCCCGAGCACCCCTACGCGATGCACCTCGATCTGTTCGGGCGCGGCTCGCTGTTCGAGCTGCTCTCGCGCGCGCAGACGCGCGCGGGCGAGGACCGCCTGGCCGCCTGGCTGCTCGCGCCCGGCTCGGCCGAGGCGCTGCGCGAGCGACACCGGGCGGTGGAGGAGCTGCGCGGGCGGCTCGACCTGCGCGAGGACCTGGCGGTGCTCGGGCCGGAGATCCGCCACGGCGTGCACCCCGAGCCGCTGGTGCGCTGGGGCGAGGCGCAGGCGTTTCCGCACGGCGCGGGCTATCGCGTCGGCGCGGCGTTGCTCGCGAGCGTGACTTCGCTCGCGATCGTGTCCGCGCTGCTCGGCGCGAGCTGGCTGCCGGTGTACCTCGCGGTCGCCGCGCAGTCGCTGTTCGCGCTGCTCCTGCACCGGCGCGTCGAGGCGGTGCTCGAGGCGGTCGAGGCGCCCGCCAAGGACCTGGCGCAGCTCGCGGCGCTGATCGAGCGGGTCGAGCGCGAGCCCGTCGCGTCGCCGCGCCTGGTCGCGCTGCGCGAGGCGCTCGAGATCGACGGCGTGCCGGCCTCGCGCGACCTCGCTCGTCTACACCGTCTGGTAACGCTGCTCGACTGGCGGCGGAACCAGCTGTTCGCGCCGGTCTCGCTCCTGCTGCTGTGGGGCACGCAGCACGCCTTCGCGCTCGAGGCCTGGCGCGCGCGCTGCGGCCACCGGCTGGCCGGCTGGCTCGACGCGCTCGGCGAGCTCGAGGCGCTCTGCGATCTGGCCGCGCATGCCTACGAGCACCCGGCCGATCCGTTCCCCGAGCTGGTCGACGCGGGGCCGGTGTTCGACGCGCGCGGACTCGGCCACCCGCTGCTCCCCGAAGCCGTCTGCGTGCGCAACGACCTCGAGCTCGACGCGAGCCTCGCGCTGCTGGTCGTGTCGGGCTCGAACATGTCGGGCAAGAGCACGCTGCTGCGCAGCGTCGGTACCGCGGTCGCGATGGCGCTGGCCGGCGCTCCGGTGCGCGCGCATCGCCTGCGCGTGTCCGCGCTCGCGCTCGGCGCCTCGCTGCGCGTGCAGGACTCGCTGCAGGAGGGTGCGTCGCGCTTCTTCGCGGAGCTCCTGTGCCTGCGCCGTGTGGTCGCGCTGTGCGCGGGGCCGCGTCCCGTGCTGTTCCTGCTCGACGAGATCCTGCAGGGCACGAACTCGCACGACCGCGGTGTCGGCGCGACCGGGCTCGTGCACGGGCTGCTCGCGCGCGGCGCGATCGGCCTAGTCACCACGCACGACCTCGCGCTCACCGCGATGGTCGACGGGCTCGCCGGCCGCGCGCGCAACGCGCATTTCGAGGACGAGCTCCGCGACGGCGAGCTGTACTTCGACTACCGGCTGCGCGAAGGCGTGGTGCGGCGCAGCAACGCGCTCGCGCTCATGCGCAGCGTAGGGCTCGAACTCGACGCGCGGGCCAGGTAGAAGCACCGCAGGAGGTCGCCATGCCCGCGCTGATCCTGGTCACCGGAATCATGGCCGCCGGGAAATCCACGGTCGCGCAGCTCGTGGCGGAACGTCTGCCGCGCAGCGTACACCTGCGCGGCGACGTATTCCGACGCATGATCGTGAACGGCCGCGCAGAGCTCGGCCGCGAGCTCTCCGACGAGGCGCGCGCAGCTGCAGCTGCGTTACGAGCTCGCAGTCGCGTGTGCAGGACGGTATCTCGACGCCGGCTTCTCGGTAGTGCACCAGGACATCGTGCTGGGCGACTCGCTGTCCGAGGTCGTGCGCCTCTACGCGAGCCGAGCGCTGCACGTGGTCGTCCTGTGTCCGTCAGCCGCGAGCGTAGCCGCGCGCGAGGCGGCCCGCGGCAAGGTCGGCTACCGCGGCATCGCGGTCGGTGACCTCGACCGCGCGCTGCGCGAGCGCACGCCGCGCCTGGGGCTCTGGGTCGACAGCAGCGAACTCACCGCGGTGGAGACGGCGGACCGGATCCTGGCGCAGCTCGAGGCGGCCAGGGTCTAGGGAGCTGCGACCAACGGCCTCGTGGCCGGGTCCGGGCCGCCTAGAGCCCCTCGACGACGAGCGTCTTCACGCTCGCGGGATCCGCGATCTGCGAGGCGTCGACCACGCCGATCGCGCCCGGCTCCGCGGCCACGCGCTTCACGACCTCGGCGTCGCTGGCCAGGATCGGGGGCTGCTTGGCGAAGATCTTGCGCTGCACGGCGTTGGCGTAGAACGTGGTGACGTCCTCGGGGCGCGGGAGCTTGAACACGTCGGAGGCGAGCGCGGCCATGGCGGGGCTCGTGGTCGGCGGCAGGAACACGCTGATGCGGAGCTGCGAGTTCCAGCTGCGGCGCACGCCCTTGTAGATCTGCGCGAGCTGCGACAGGTCCATCGCGCTGGTGCCGTTGCTCGGGTGCAGGATCACCACCACGCCTTTCGCGGCCGCCTCTTCGGCGGCCACCCGAACGGGGAGCGCCAGCGAGAGTGCGAGCAGTGCCGAGGCCACGTACCTCATGCACACAGCGATCGGCCACTCTCTACAGATATGTGAGTCTGAATCCCACGCCTTCCGGCTTCTTGAGGCGGATGTTGATCCCGATCAGGAGGGCCGTCAGCTGCTCGACGTAGCGCGCGTTGTAGAGCGGCCCGCCGTCGATGGCGCGCGTGCCCGGAATGTCGCTGCACAGCGCCATCACGCGCGCGCGCGGCTCCTTGGCGCCGGAGACGATCACGTCGCAGTCGACCGGGTGCGGCAGGTCGAGCAGGCGGTGCGCGGCCACGTTCTGGA
Organism: Myxococcota bacterium; assembly: GCA_040902485.1. GTDB lineage: Bacteria > Myxococcota_A > UBA9160 > SZUA-336 > SZUA-336 > VGRW01. The sequence continues at coordinate 40,965 of JBBDXF010000032.1, forward strand.
ACGCCGAGATCACGGGCACGCCCTCGGGCGCCAGCGCCTCGCACATCTCCGCGCACGAGCCCTGCGACACGCCGATCACGCGCGAAGCCACGTCGCCGATCGCGCTCGCCAGCGGCACGCCCATCGACACCAGCACGGTGCCGGGCACGAGCTCGTCCTTCACCGCCTTGATCGTGCCCGCCATGTGCTCGAACGGCACCGACAGGATCACGATCCCGCCGCGCGCTTCACGGACGGCCGCGGCGTTCTCGTGGCCGGAGACGTCGGCGCCCGGCGCCTTGGCGGCGACGTCGCGCATGGCCTCGAGCGCGCGGTCCGGCTTGCGGCTGCCGATGCGCACGGGCCGGCCCGCCAGCGCGAATCGATACGCCAGCCCGAGCCCCTGCTCGCCGGTTCCGCCCAGGATCGCCACCGCTTCTTTCGACATCCGTACACCTCCGCGCCACGCGCGGGGATCTTATCCCAGGGCTCGGCTACCTTGCGGGCATGGCGCTCCCCACCCCCGCGCAGATCGCGCAGGCCGGCCCCGACAAGCTGCGCATCGTGTGGAACGACGGGCACGAGAGCGTCTATCCGGTGCGGAGCTTGCGCCTCGCGTGTCGCTGCGCGCACTGCGTCGAGGAGTTCACCGGCCGGCCGCTGCTCTCGGCCGACGGCGTGCCGCAGGACGTGAAGCCCGTGCGGCTCCAGCCCGTCGGAAGATATGCGCTGCAGTTCGAGTGGAGCGACGGACACGACAGCGGGATCTACACCTACGAATATCTGCGCGAGCTGTGCCCCTGCTGTGCGGAGGCAGCTCAAGCGTCCAAGTAGGCGCGTCGACACGCAGGACTGGAGCGCGAGCCAACGCGAGAGGTTCTGATGGCCGACCTGATTTCCTGGGCGGAGCGCTTCATCGCGACCCCATCGGAGTCGCGCCTCGGAAACGCCGCGATCGCCGACCTCGCCGCCGGGCTCTTGCGCGAGCTGGGACTGCCAGCGCAGCTCGAGTCCGCGTCGGTCGGCGGCACGCTACACCACGCGGTGCTGTGCGAGATCGGGCCCGAGGGTCCTGGCTGTGGGCTGTTGCTGGTCACGCACCTCGATACGGTGCCGCCGGGCGATCCCGCGGCCTGGACCGCGACCGGCGGCGATCCGTTCCGGCCCACGCGCGACGGCGATCGCTTGTACGGGCTCGGCTCCGCGGACGCGAAGGTCGATTTCGTGTGCAAGGCGCACGCGCTCGCGCGGCTCGACCGCGCGCAGCTCGCGCGGACCGTTCGACTGGTCGGCACCTTCGGCGAGGAGATCGGCCTGATCGGCGCGCGCTGGCTGGTCGAGAACGGGCTCGCGCAGGGCTTCACGCAGGCGCTGGTGGGCGAGCCGTCGGAGCTCGCGGGCGTGCACGCGCACAAGGGCTACGCGGTGTTCGAGGCGCGCGTCGCGCTCGAGCGGCTCGAGGTCGGCGCGCCGCTGTTTGCGAACACGCGCGTCGTGCGCGGGGAAGCGGCGCACTCGAGCGCGCCCTCGCTCGGCAAGAACGCGATCCTCGCGGCGCTCGAGGCGCTCGCGTCGAGCGAGGCGCTCGGCGTGTACGCGCTCGCCGGCGGCACGGCCGTGAACGTGGTTCCGGATCGCTGCGAGCTGGGCTCGCTGCAGAAGGGCGGCCCGGGCGACGAGCACGACGGACCGGCGTTCGCGAAGGCGCCGCTGGTCGCGTTCCTGGAAGCCTGGCGGCGTTTCGACGCCGCGCTCGAAGTGAGGCGCGATCCCGCGTTCGATCCGGACCGGAGCATCGCGAGTCTCGGCCGCGTCTCGCTCGAGGGCGCGCAGGCGGTGTTCCGCTTCGACGTGCGTCCGATCCCCGGCGACGACGCCGAGGCGCTGGTCGCGCCGCTCCGCGATGTGGCCGAGATCGCGTGCGTGCGCGCGAACCCGCCGCTCGCGACCCGGCGCGACGCGCCGCTCGTGCAGGCGCTGGAAGCCGCGCAGCGGGCGGTCGGCCTGCCCGTGCGCGTGACCACCAAGGCGACCTGCACGGAAGCCGGCCTGCTCGCGTCGACGGGCCTGGACGCGATCGTGCTCGGGCCGGGGCCATCGGTCGGCAACGTGCACAAGCCCAACGAGCACACGCGCATCTCGGAGCTACACCGCGCGGTGGCGCTGTATCACGCGCTGTTCGAGCGGCTGGTGCTGGCGAAGGACGCGTCGTGTTCCTGATGCGCCCCGCACGGGCCGCCGATCTGCCCGCGCTGATGGAGCTCGCGCAGCTGCTCGACAGCCCGAACCTGCCGCACGACGAGGCGTTCCTGCGCCGGCGGCTGGAGCGCTCGGAGCGCTCGTTCCGGACGGCGGGCCCGCCGCACGCCGAGCGCGAGTACCAGTTCGTGCTGGTCGGCGACGCGTCGCGCGTGGTCGGCACGTCCGCGATCCTGTCCAAGCACGGAACCAAGGAGATGCCGCACCTGTTCCTGCGCGTCGGCCAGGAGACGCGCGTGTCGGCGAGCACGGGCGTGCGCGTCACGCACACCACGCTGCAGCTCGCCGCCTCCTACGACGGGCCGACCGAGCTCGGGTCGCTGGTGCTGCGGCCCGATTCGCGCGGCCGGCCCGGCTGGCCGGGCAAGCTGCTCTCCTGGGGACGCTTCGCGTTCATCGCGCGCCACCGCGACTGCTTCGAGAAGCACGTGCTCGCGGAGATGCGCGCCGCGATCGACGGCCACGGCCGCAGCGCCTTCTGGGACGCGTTCGGCCGCCGCTTCACCGGCATGAGCTACACCGAGGCGGATCACCGCAGCGCCTTCGACAAGAGCTTCGTGCTCGACCTGTTCCCCGCCACGCCGTTCTACGCCTCGCTGCTCGACGCCGACGTCGCCGCGCAGCTCGGCCACGTGCACGACGAGGCGAAGCCCGCGCTGCGCCTGCTCGAACAGGCGGGCCTGCACTGGATCGACGAGCTCGATCCGTTCGACGGCGGGCCGTTCGTCGCCGCCGAGCTCGCGCGCGCGGTGCCGGTGCGCAAGACCGTGTTCGGACAGGTGGCCGACGACGCGCCGCCCGACTCGGCCGAGCCGGCGATCCTCTCGATCGAGCACGGCGGCGAGTGGAACGCCGTCGCCATGCGCGCCTCGCGCGAGGCCGACGCGATCCACGTTCCCGAGGAAGGCCGCAAGCGGCTGGGGCTCTCGCCGGGCGATGCGGTCGCGTGGACGCCGCTGCCGCCCGCCCGACAGGCGACGCCGTGAGGCTTGAGTCGTCCGACTTCGCGCCGCGCGGCGACTTCATCGCCGGCCGCTTCGCGCTGCCCGAACGCGTCGCCGGCGAGATCGCGCTCGAGGATCCGGGCGACACGCGCGCGACGCTGGGCTCGTTCCCGTTCGGCGCGGACTCGTGCGAGCGCGCCGTCGAAGCGGCACGCGCCGCGTTCCCCACCTGGCGCGACGCGACGCCCGAGACCCGCGCCGCGCTGCTGCGCCGCTTCGGCGACGCGCTGCGCACCGACGCCGAGCGGCTCGCGCGCGTGATCGCGACCGAGGTCGGCAAGCCCGTCTGGGAGGCGCGCACCGAAGTGCAGGCGATGCTCGCCAAGATCGACATCACGCTCACACAGGGGCTCGAGCTGGTGGCCGAGCGCGAGTTCGCGTTGGCGAAGGGCCAGGTCGGCCGCTGGCGCGCCAGCGCGCGCGGCGTGCTCGCGGTGCTCGGGCCGTTCAACTTCCCGGGCCACCTCGTGCACGGCCACGTCGTGCCCGCGCTCGCGACCGGCAACTGCGTGGTGGTGAAGCCGTCCGAGCAGACGCCCGCCACCGGCCAGCTCTACGCCGAGCTCGCGCAGCGCGCGGGCTTCCCGCCCGGGGTCGTGAACGTGGTGCAGGGCGACGGCTCGATCGGCGCCGCGCTCGCCGCGCACCGTGGGATCGACGGCGTGCTGTTCACCGGCTCGTGGGCGGTGGGGCGGCGGATTCTCGAGGCGAATCTCGATCAGCCGTGGAAGCTCGTCGCGCTCGAGCTGGGCGGCAAGAACGGCATGCTGGTGTGCGCGGACGCCGACCTCGACGCGGCCGCCGCCGCGATCGCCTTCGGCGCCTGCGTGACGTCCGGCCAGCGCTGCAGCGCGACCAGCCGCGTGTTCGCCGCGCGCGCGATCGCGGACGCGCTGTGCGAGAAGCTCGCGCAGCTGTTCGCCGGCATCGCGATCGGTCACTCCTCCGACGAGGGCGCGTTCATGGGCCCGCTCGTCTCGCGCGCCGCGCGCGAGCGACACGCGCGCGTGTTGGCGCTGGCGGCCGTGGACGGCGCGCAGCCGCTGGTCGCGGGCGGGCCGTGCGACGGTCCGCGCGCCGGGCACTACGTGCGCCCGAGCCTGCACCGGCTGCGCGCGCACGACCGCGCCAGCCGCTACCAGAGCGAGGAGCACTTCCTGCCCGACGCCTTCGTACTGGCGGTCGACTCCGACGACGAGGGGCTCGCGCTGCTCGACGCGACCGACTACGGCCTGGTCGCGAGCCTGTTCACGCGCGAGCGCGCGACCTACGAGCGCGCCGCGCGCACGCTCCGGGTCGGCGCGCTGAACTGGAACGCGGCGACCGTGGGCGCGTCGTCGAGGCTGCCCTTCGGCGGCGTGAAGCGGAGCGGCAACGATCGGCCCGCCGGCGCCATGTCCACGCTCTACTGCACGTTCCCCCAGGCGAACCTCGAGCACGAGCAGGCGCCCGCGCCCGCCGTCTGGCCGGGGTTTCCGAGGCTCGCGTGATGCACGCCGTCCTGATGGGCGATCCGACGCACTTCTCGGTGGTGGGCGGCGCGAACCCGCACACGCGCGACAGGTACGGCCGGCGCAAGACGGTCGACCGCGTGCTCGCGATCGAGCAGTGGCGCGACATGCGCGACTTGCTGCGCGGACTCGGGCTCCACGTCGCGGTCGTGCCGCCGCACGCCTCGAAGCCGGGCCTGGTCTACCCGGCGAACGCGGGCTTCCGGCACGGCGACGTGATGGTGCTCTCGAACCTGACGCCCACGCGTGCCGGCGAACAGCCGATCTACCGCGCGCTGATCGAGTCGCTGGGCCTGCGCTGCGCGACGATCGGCGCGCGCTTCGAGGGCGAGGCGGATCTCTTCCCCGCGGGGGGAGCCTGGCTGTTCACGCACGGGCGCATCCGCCGCCAGCGCTTCGTGCCGCGCCTGGGCTGGCCGCCCTGGAAGCGCATCTACGGCTTCCGCAGCGACCCGCGCGCGCTCGACGAGATCGAGGCGATCGCGCCGCTCGAGAGGGAAGTGGTGCGCGTCCGCCTCGTCGACGAGCGCTACTACCACGGCGACACCTGCCTGTGTTCGTTCGGCTCGGACCGCTCGTTCCTGCTCGCGTACACGCGCGTGCTGCACCCCGATTCGGCAGCGCTTCTGCGCGCCCGCTTCGGCGACCGACTGATCGAGATCGACGAGGCCGACGCTTCGATCTACGCCGCCAACTCGTTCGCGCTGGTCTCCGGCGGCCAATCCCTGCTGGTGATGCCCGAGGGCGTGTCCGCGCGGCTGGTCGACGAGGTGCGCGCGCGCGGCACGCGCGTGCTCTTCGCCGACGTCTCCGAGTTCCACAAGAAGGGCGGCGGCTCGGTCAAGTGCATGATCGGGGATCTCGGAAAACTCTCGCTCGGCTCCGATCCGGAGCTCGCCTGATCTAGAATCGCAGCTCACCGTGAAAGCCGCCTCCACCCCGCTCGACGGCGCCGCACCGGCGCTCTTCTCGACCGAGTCGCCGCACGCGCTGGTGCTGCGCTGGCTGGTGCCGCTGCGCTTCCTGGCGGCCGCGGGCCAGGGCGCGGCGCTCGTCTTCGCCGCACAGGTCATGCGCGTCGACCTCCCGTTCCGCGCGCTGTGGCTGATCCCGGCGGCGACCGTGCTCTCGAACCTCTTGCTGCTGCGGCGCGGCTGGTCAGGCGCGCAGGCTCGGCTGCTCGCGCCCGCGACGCTGATCTTCGACACGTTCCTGTTCACCGCGCTCCTCTACCTGACCGGCGGCCCCGACAACCCGTTCAGCGCGCTGTACACGGTGCACGTCGCGATGGCCGCGATGACCGGCAGCGCGCGCGCGACCTGGCTCGTCGCGGGGCTCTCGGCGGCCGGCTACGCGGCGGTGTTCCGCTGGCACGAGACCTACCACTTCTGGCACGGGCCGATCGTACCGGGCAGCGCGATCGGCCTGCACGCGGTCGGCATGTGGGTGGCGGTGACCGTGGTCGCGATCGTGATCACCTACTTCATCGTCAAGATCACCAACACGCTGCGCGCGCAGGAGACGAGCCTGCGCCGTGTGGGCGAGCTCGCGGCGCGCAACGCGCGGCTCGCCTCGCTGACCACGCTGGCCGCCGGCGCGGCACACGAGCTCGGCTCGCCCCTCGGCACGATCGCGGTGATCGCGGGCGAGCTCGCGCGCGAGGCGGAGCGCTCGCCCGGCCTGCTGGCCTGGGCCGACGACGCGAAGCTCCTGCGCGCGGAGGTCGACCGCTGCCGCGCGATCCTCGACCGCATGAGCGCCCGCGTCGAGCGCGTCGGCGCGGGCGACGAGGCGCCGCTGCGCGCGAACGAGATCGTCGGTCTGCTCGGCGAGGCGGAGCTCGGCACCGACGCCGCGCGGCTCGACGTCGACGTGTTCGCGCCGCCCGGGACGGAGCTCGGCGCGCGCTCCGACTTCAGCGCCGTCGTGCTGCCGCTGCTGCACAACGCGTTCGCAGCCTCGCCCGAAGTCGAGCGCGTACGCGTCACGGTGTCGCGCGAGGAAGGACTGGTGCGCGTGTGCGTGCGCGACCGCGGCCACGGCATGAGCGCCGAGGTGCTCGAGCGCGCGAGCGAGCCGTTCTTCACCACCCGCTCGCCGGGGCGCGGCACGGGGCTCGGCCTGTTCGTGCTGCGCTTGCACACCGAGCGGCTCGGGGGCCGGTTGCGGCTCGCGTCCTCGCCGGGCGCCGGCACGACCGCGACCGTCGAGTGGCCGGTCGCACCCGCGAACACGGCTTCCGCATGACCGCTCCCGGCCCGGCCACGCGCTACCTGATCGCCGACGACGACGCGGTGTTCCGCGGGCGGCTGGCGCGCGCGCTGCGCTCGCGCGGGATCGAGGTCGCCGAGGCCGGCTCCACCGACGAGGCCGCGAGCGTCGCCCGCGCCTTTCGCCCCGAGCGCGCGGTGATCGATCTGCGGCTCGGCGAAGGCTCGGGCCTCGAGCTGCTCGCCGAGCTGCGCGCCGAGCACCCGCGGCTCGAGAGCATCGTGCTGACCGGCTACGGCAGCATCTCGACCGCGCTCGAAGCCGTGCGGCGCGGCGCGCGCCACTACCTGACCAAGCCGGTCGACGCGGACGACATCCTGCACGCGTTCGCGATTGGCGTCGACGGCGGGGATACGGCTCTGGCCGGGGCCGACCCGACCCACGCGCCGTCGCTGCACCGCGTGGAGTGGGAGCACATCCAGCGCGTGCTCGGCGACTGCGGCGGCAACGTGTCGAAGGCCGCACGCGCGCTGGGTCTGCACCGCCGCACGCTGCAGCGCAAGCTCGCCACGCGCCCGCCGGTCCGCTGACGTCGCCGGGCCGCGACGCCGCGCGCTAGGCCGCGAGCGAGCCGCCGGTCTCGCCGCGCACGTCCACCCAGTAGCTCGGCAGGCCGGTCGCTTCGAGCCAGGCGGCGCCGCGCTCCTCGCGCAGCATCGCGATGGTCGCGGCGCTGCCGGCCAGCACGCACAGCTCGGCCACCACGCTGACCGACGCGAGCTGCCGCACGGGCCAGCCGGTGCGCGGGTTCAGGATGTGCCCGTAGCGCACGCCCTCGAACACGATGCAGCGCTCGTAGTCGCCCGAGCTCGCCAGCGCCCCGCGCGCGAGCTCGATCGTGCGGATCAGCGCGTGCCTGTCGCGCGGGTGGCGGATGCCGATCCGCCACGGTGTCGCGTCGGGCCGCGGGCCGACGAGCGCGATGTCGCCGCCCAGGTTCACGAGCCCGCTCGCGACGCCCGCCTCGCGGCACAGCCGAGCCGCGCGGTCGGCCGCGTACTCCTTCACCACGCCGCCGAGGTCGAGCTCCATGCCCGGGACGGGGAACGCGAGCACCGGTCGCTCCCAGACCACGCGTAGCCAGCCCACGCGCTCGAGCAGCGACTCGACCTGCGCGGCATCCGGCGGCTGGCCGCGGTCGAAGCGCCAGGCTCGGCGCAGCACGCCGGAGGTGATGTCGAACAGCCCCTCGCTCTCGCGGTGACAGCTCGCGGCGTAGTCGAGCAGCGCCGCGGTCTCGCCGTCGACCGCGATCCGTCCGCCCGCGGCTGCGACGCGATTGATCTCGGACAGGAAGCTCTCGTCCCGGTAGCGTGAGTAGCGCGCCTCGAGCCTGCGCACGCCGGCGATCGCGAGCGCCGCCGCGCGCCGCGCGATCACCGGATCGTCGGCGAACAGCTGCAGCTCGCACGGCGAGCCCATGGCCTTCCAGCGTTCGCGGTACGGGGTTCGCTCGGGCGCGCTCAAAAGTCCACGCTCCAGACCGCGAACAGCGCGCCCGCGCGCTCGAGCTGGTAGCCGTTCACGTCGTCGTGGATCGGCTCGAGCCACTCGAGCGCGAAGCGGTTGCCCGCGAGGTAGCCGCTCGAAATCCGGGCCGAGAGGCCGAACCCGAGATCCCAGAACTGGCCCCCGTAGTTGTCGGGGAAGTCCATCGGGCCGGACTCCGGGTGCAACCCGTCGTACTCGCCGCGCAGCTCGCCCTGCAGCGTGTAGACACCGCGCAGTGACACGGAGAGCCAGTCGGTGAGCGCGTAGCCGCTCCAGACCGTGGCCTGGAAGGCATCGCCGAGTGCGTAGCCCGAGCGGTTCTCGCTCTCGAGCCGGCGCACGCCGGAGAGCTGACCGCCGAAGCTCCATGCGTCGAGCGCGCCGGTCCAGGTCAGGCTCGGCAGGAAATCCCAGGTCCCGCTGCCGAGCTGCATGCCGTAGTGGATGTAGCCCCGATCCTCCTGATGCGTGCGGCGCAGCTCCTCGCCCACGTCGCCGGTGGGCGCCGAGAGCCCGAGCCCGAGGTGCAGCCGTTGCGTCTCGGTCTCGGCGAGCTCGACGAGCACGAAGCCGAGCGTGTCGCCGGGACCGCCGGTCGCGTGATCGTGCGAGCCGTGCACGTCCTGCGGCGCGCCCGCGAGCGCCTGCGTGTCCATGCTCATGTCGACGAACTGCGCCATCACCATCAGGTTCAGCCAGTCGCTCGGCGCGTACATCCACTCGAGCATGTGCATCTGCATGTCCATGCGGCGCGCTCCGGTGCTGCAGGGATCACTCTCACAGCCGAACGAGATCACCTGCGCGTCGCCGACGGAGCTCGCGCCGTGCAGCAGGTCCCCGGCTTGCCGGCCGAGGGTGTAGCGGTAGCCGAGCATCAGCTCGCCCGCGTCGGGCAGCATGTGGTCGAGCGCGACGCCCGCGGGCGCGAAGCCTCCGGCGTGGGCGGAGTGCGCCGCGCGTCGCTCGCCGGCGCGCGTCGCGACCGCGTGCAGCGCGGAGGAGTCGACGGTGACCTGAGCGCTGACGCGGTACGCGTCCCAGTCCGCGTAGTCGTCCTCGCCGCCGCCGCCGAGCTTCAAGCGCCCCTGGTGGCGGTAGTACTCGAAGTCGGCCTCGAGCACGACACCGCGCGCGAACTGCTTGCTCACGGTCAGGCCGCCAGCGAGCGTTCCGTAGCCGGAGAGCCGCTGATCGCTCGAGTAGCTCGAAGGCAGGAGACCCGCGTCGTAGGGCGTGACCGAGATGATCTCGCCGCTGTCGGGATCCGAGACGACGGTCACGAACGCCTGCTCCGAGAGCAGGTACGGGTCGTAGAAGTCCGCCGCGTCCTGCGAGTAGTAACGGACGCGCGGAATCACGGTCCAGCCGCTGCCGAGCGGCTGCGCGAAGCTCGCCTCGAGCGTGTGCGCGTCGAGGCCCCAGTCGTCGTGGTACAGGCGGTAGCCCAGGTGGAGCGAGCCGCCGAGCGCCTCGACGTACTGCACGAAGCGCGTGTCCCAGGTCCACTGGCTGCGCAGGTTCGGGCGCTTCTCGAGCAGCGCGCGCACCTGCGCGTAGTAGCCACCGGACGGCGCGAGGAACTGCTGCTCGGGATCGAGGAAGCCGACTTCCACGACCTTGTACGGGTTCTCGAGGTAGCCGCGGCTGCGGCCGTAGGCGACGCTCGACTCGATCAGCGCGTTGCGCGACAGGATCTGCGTCGCGCCGAGCTGCACGCCGTAGTCCTGGCGATCGCCGTCGAGCGTGCGATCGCCCGACCCGTCGACGTCGATCTGGCCGTCGAACGCGCGCGTGTCGATGTACGGAACCGCGTCGTGGTCGAGCAGCGCCTGCGTGTCGCTGTCGGCGAAGCGCAGCACCAGGTTGAAGCTCGTCTGGCTCTGCTCGAGCTGCCAGAGCGCGCCGACCGACGCGAAGCGAGACTCGTAGTCGTCCTCCACCGAGACACCGCCGCCGACGTCGAGCTCGACCTGGCTCCAGTCGTAGCCGAGCTCGAACGCGCCCTGCATGCGCGTCTCGGGCGACGCTGACGACAGCGTGTGCACCAGCCGCGGATCGGTCGCGAGCACGCCGCCGAACTCGTCGAGCGTGACCGGCTGCAGATTCGAGTCGAGGAACAGATCGCCCTCGATCAGCGGCGTGGCGCCGGAGACCCCGTCCGGCGAGCTCGGGTGGTTGCCGCCGATCACGAGCGGCGCCGTGGTGACCGGAGTGGCGCCTGACCAGGTGTCCTGCATGTAGGTGACCGCGAGCTTCCAACGGTCACTGAGCGTCACACGCTGCTCGAACAGCAGGCTGTCGGCGCGGATCGGCTCGTAGTCGCTGTCCACCCCGTGCAGATCGCGCTCGTCCTCCTGGTACCGGCCGTACTGGAACGTGAACTCGTCGTCCTCGGCGGCGCGTGGCGTCGACGGCGCGAGCCCGGGCAGGACCAGCGCCGCGGCGGTCAGCGCGCGCAGCGAGCCCTGCGACGCTCGCCTAGTAGCAGCCACAGCCGCCGCCCGCTGCGCGCAACGCTGCGGCCGAACCCTCGCGGCTCAGGTAGGTGTGCTCGCGCAGCGCGCGCAGCTCCGGGCACGGCTCGAGCGCCATGTGCGGCTTGGCGAGTCGGCCGCGCTCCCACGGCTCGACCCTCGCGCAGCCGCACGCGCACACAGCCAGGCACAGCGCGGCGAATGCGAGCGCGCGCTCAGCGGCCGTTCGCGCGCGCGTCCTCATCGCGTTCTCCCGGCGGCGGCTGCGGCGCCTCGGCCGACTCCGCGAGCAGCTCGCTCACGCGCGCGCGCAGCGTCGCGGCCTCGCCGGGACGGAAGCCGGCGTGCACGTAGCGGATCACGCCGCGGCGATCGATCAGGTACGAGGCGGGCATGGTCTCGACGCCGAAGCTGCGCGGGCAATCGCCGTCGGCGTCCGCCGCCTGCGCGAAGTCCGCCGGGTACTTGGCCAGGAACGCGAGCGCTTCCTTCGGATCCTCGTCGAGGTTGATGCCGAGCACCGCGAGCCCGCGCGCGCGGAAGTCGCGGTCCAGATCGTTCAGGAACGGCACGGCCTCGACGCAGTTGCCGCACCACGAGGCCCAGAAGTCGATCCACAGCACCCGGCCCTGCAGCTCGCGCAGCGCGTAGCGCCGCGAGTCGTCGACGGCGCGCAGCGAGCAGTCGGGGGCGACGCTCTGCGCCGCGACCGCGGGCGCGTGCGCAGCCAGCACGAGCGCGCACAGCGCCGCGAGCCGATGGGTCCGAGCGATCATCTGGAGCCATGACTTAGCACCGCGCGGGCTCGCGCCCCGCGCCTGCGACAAGTTGCCGCAAGCTTCGCGCTCACTGGTTCTGGCGCGCGACGATCTCGGTGCCGGTGTGCTGACCGGTGCCGTTCTCGCCGGTCGTGCAGTGGAACGTCAGCGTGTACAGGACCGCGCTCGCCGCGGTCTTGTCGACCAGCACGTCGTAGACCCCGGCGCCGCCGTTCACGTGGATCAGCGGGCCGGGCGCGGAGTCGGCGTCGCTCGGATCGGTGGAGCTCGCGAGCAGGGTGCCCTTGCGCGCCTGGACGCTGACGAACGGCGCCGCGGCGGGCGAGGCGTCCTGCAGCTGGATCGAGAGCGAGGCCGGCGCGCCAGCGCCGTCGTCGAGGCAGGTCACCTGGTAGTAGTCGGTCGCGCCGGCCGCGTCGCCGAGCGAGCCCGCTTGCGTGTGCGCGAGCGCGCCGCGCGCGAGCCCCGCGAGCAGCAGGGCGCACAGCGCGAGCTGTCCGGCAAAGCCGAGCGCGGGGACCGGCGCGGCCACGGAGGTCGCGGTGATCGCCGTGCCCGTGCGCACGCCGCCGCCGTTCGCCGCCGTCGTACACAGGAATGTGAGCACGTAGTCCTCGCTGCCCGCGGCGGTCTTGTCGACGAACACGTCGAACGTGCCCGCACCGAAGTTCACGAACGCGAGCGGGCTCGAGACGCCGTCGCCGTCGCTCGTGTCGGTGCTGTTCCGCGCCGCGTAGGTGGCGGGTCCGGTCCGGAACGCGCGCACCTGTACGCTGACGATCGGCGCGGCGGCGGGCGGCGCGTCGCTGACCTGCACCGAGAACGAGGCGGGCGGGCCGCTGCCGTCGTCGGAGCAGGTGACCTGGTAGTAGTCGCTCGCGGACGCGGCGGCGCCGAGCGTGCCTTCGCGCGTGTCTGCGAGCGCGAGGCGCGCGTGGGCGCCCGCGACCAGCAGCACCACGACGGCACACGGGCCGAGCTTCACGAGCCGCCCGGCACGCCTCAGCGCGCCTTCCAGTAGTGCCCGATCGGCAGGTCGCGATCGACCTGTGCCGCCGACGGCGTGACCGTCACGTCGATGCCGGCGCCGCATTCGGCGGGCAGCGGATTGCTGCTCAGGTTTCGATTGACGGTCAGCGTCGCGGGAGCGCCGACGCCCTCGACCCCGTTCGCGAGAGCCGCGTTCGCGATCGCGGAGCCGTTGTCGGGAATCCAGAGATTCGCCTTCTCGGGCCGAAGCAGCGGCCGTCGCGTGCTGCAGATGTCGGCGATCGCGATCTGGATCAAGAGCCGCTTCGCGCACGACTCCGGCACGAAGCTCGGCGCCGAAAACTGGAACGGCACGCGGCCGAGCAGATCCGGCTCGAGCCGGCCCCAGCGCGCCTGGAGGCCGACCACGTTGCCGTTCGCGTCGAGCGTCTCCGTCTGCGACAGGAAGATGCTGCGGTCCTGGATGCTCTGCGCGAGTCCCGCGAGGCCCCCCTGCGTGATCACCTCGGAGAGATCGAGCACGACCACGCTCGGATCGCTGGTCGCTAGCTCGGGCACGTCGGTCGGGAACACCACGCTCTGCGCGATCACGCCGTGCTCGTCCCCGCAGCCGTGGCCGATCCGGATCGCGTTGTCGTCGCGCACGCCCTCGCTCGCGGGGCTCTTGATCGTGGTGTGCGCGAGCGCGGCGGGCGCGCACAGGAGCAGGACGGGCAGCAGGATTCGCGAGACCAAGGGCTTCCTCCTCGACTGGGTGCGCAGGCTAGCGCGGGCGGGAGCAGCCCCGATGCGGCAAGTCGTCGCGGGCTCCGGGTATGCTCTCCGCATGTCCGACGAGATCCAGGTCGAGGTCGCCGATCCGGTCGCGCTGATCCGGCTGAACCGGCCCGCCAAGCTGAACGCGCTGACCTACGCGATGCTCGCCGAGCTGCGCGGGGCGATCGACGACGCGGCCGCGAACCCGGCGGTGTTCGGGATCGTGATCACCGGCAACGGGCGCGGCTTCTGCTCGGGGCTCGACGCGGCCTTGCTCGCGCAGACCACGCAGGGCAAGAGCCCGGGGCGCGGCGCGCCGAGCGCGGAGATCCCCGGGCTGTTCACCTACCTGCTCGCGGTGCCCAAGCCCGTGATCGCGGCCGTGAACGGCGTCGCGGCCGGCGGCGGCTTCGTGCTGGCGGCGATGTGCGACGTGCGCATCGCGTCGAGCGCCGCGAGCTTCACGTCGATCTTCACCAAGCGCGGCCTGGTCGCGGAGCACGGCACGACCTGGATCGTGCCGCGGTTGGTCGGAGTCGGCCGCGCGCTCGATCTGCTCTGGACCTCGCGCAAGCTCCTTGCCGACGAGGCGCTGCGCATCGGGCTGGTCGAGTACGTGGTGCCGCCGGAGGAGCTGGTCACTGCGGCCTCGCAGTACGTCGCGACACTCGCCGAGACCGTCTCACCGGCAACACTGGCGGACACCAAGCGCATGGTCTACGCGCACGCGGGCCTGGGCTACCCCGAGGCGCTGCGCGACGTGGACGAGGTGCAGTGGCGCGCGGTGCTGCGGCCCGACGCGATCGAGGGCGCGAACGCGCTGCTCGAGCGGCGCGCGCCACGCTTCGCGCGGCTCGGCAAGACGTAGGTAGATCGGGAGCGATCGATGGACACGCTGGCGCTGCGCATCGAGCACAAGCCGATGGAGATTCGCGACGAGCCGTCGCCGACCGGTCAGGTCTCGATCGAGCGCGGCGAGAGCCGCGCGGTGCTGCTCACGCCGAGCGAGATCGACCCCGCCAAGCGCTATCCGCTGGTCACGGTGCTGCACGGCGCGGGCCGCCAGGACGAGATGCTGGTGAAGGCGTGCCGCGACGAGCCCGAGACGCGCGACGCGCTGTTCTTGGTGCCGCGCTCTCTGCTTCCGACCTGGGACCTGATCGCGAGCCCGGAGCGGCCCGACCTGGACTTCCTCGAATACGCCTACGACCTGATCTACCGGCGCTACCCCGTCGACGCGGGCCGCCAGGCGCTGCTCGGCTACTCCGACGGCGCGAGCTACGCGCTGTCGGTCGGGCTCTCCAATCCCCACCTGTTTCGCGCGGTGATGGGCTGGGCGGCCGGCTTCATCGCGCTCGACCGCACGTTCAACCTGGACGGGGACCGCAAGCCGCTCGTGCTGCTCGAGTACGGCACGCACGACCCGCTCTTCCCGTTCGAGCGGGTGGCGATTCCGATGCGCGAAAACCTGCGCAAGGCCGGCTACACCGTCGAGTTTCGCGTCGACCAGGGCGGCAAGCACTGGCCCTCGCCGGATTTCCTGCCCGAGGCGCTGGACTGGTTCTTCTCGGAACCGTGGCAGCCAAGGATCTGACAGCCAGCGCGCGCAGCTTCCGGCTGATGCTCGTGTACCAGCTGAGCCAGCACGTGCCGCTGTACTGGCCCTACATGTTCGTGTACGTGACCAGCGTGCGCGGGCTGCCGGCGTCGGACTTCGGGCTGTTGAAGTCGATCTACTACTTCGGCGTGATGGCGGCCGAGGTTCCGCTCGGCGTGGTCGCGGACCGGCTGGGACGGCGCACGACGCTGTTCGTCGCCGCGCTCGCGAACTGCGCCGCGTGCGCGCTCTACGCCGCGGGGGCCGGGTTCGCGGTCTTTGCCGCGGCGGAGCTCCTGTTCGCGCTCACCACCGCGCTGCAGAGCGGCGCGGACTCGGCGCTGCTCTTCGACGCGTACGCGGCGGACGACCGCGCGCACGAGTTCGCGCGCGCGAAGGGGTTGCTCGACGCGTCGGGGCTCGTCGCCGCGACCGCGGCGTTCTCGCTCGCGGGGCTCCTGGTCTCGAGCGACGGCGACGCGACGGTCCCCTACCTGGTCACGGGCGTGCTCTCGCTGGCCGGCGCCGCGGCCGCGTTCGCGCTGCGCGAGCCGCCGCGCGTGTCGACCGTGCACGTGCGCCGGCACGTCGCGAACGCGCTGCGCGATCTCGTGCGCACTCCGGGGTTGATCGCGATCCTCGCCTACGCCGCGCTCGTGTATGCGGCGCTCCGCGCCGCGAACGCGCTGGTCTGGAATCCGGTGCTCGCGAGCTCCGGAGTGCCGGTTGGCCTCTACGGTGTGCTCACCGGTGCGGTCTCGCTGCTCGGCGCGCTCGCCGCCTGGCGAGCCGACGCGTGGCGTCGAGGGGTCGGCGCGACGACGCTCGCGGTCGCGATCGCCGCGTCGCTGGCCGGCATGTACGCGCTGCTCGCGCTCGCGCCGGGTTGGTGGTCGGTGCCGATCCTGCTCTCGCACGGCCTCGCGCTCGGAGCGATGCCGGTGCTCGTGGTCGACTTGCTGAACCGGCGCATCGTCGCGTCCGAACGTCGGGCCACGCTGCTCAGCTTCGAGTCGATGTTCCAGCGCGGCAGCTACGGCGTGCTCGTCTACGCCGCGGCCAGCGCACTCGACACGAGCTCGCTCTCCACGGTGCTGCTCGGCTTCGCGGCGCTGTGCGCCGTACCGCTCGCGCTGGCGGTGCGGATTCGCGACGTCGCGGCCGAGCCCCCGAACGCGCGCTAGCGGCGCACGACCCGGCCGCGCGCGACCACCAGGATCGGGCGCAGCAGCGCGGACAGGTCTTCGAGCGGGTTTCCGTCGACGACCAGCACGTCGGCGCACATGCCCGCGCGCAGCTCGCCGGTCACGCCCTCGAGCCCGAGCGCGCGCGCACACTCGCTGGTCGCGGCGCGCAAAGCTTCGACCGGGCGCAGCCCCGCGAGCCGCGCGAAGACCGCGAGCGCCTCGGGCAGGCGGTGGTGCGCGACGTTCGGAATGCCCGCGTCGGTCGAGGCGATGAACGGCACGCCCGCGCGACGCAAGCGCGTGTAGGCCTCGCCCATCCGCGTCGCGAACTTGCCGGGCGAGCCGTCCTCGGCGAAGAAGCGCGCGAAGCCGGTGTTGACGGTGGGCGAGACGTACGAGCCCGCGCTCGCGAGCAGCGCGACGAGCTCCGGGGTCGGCGCGCTGCCGAAGCCGTCGTCGGTCGCGAACGAGCAGTGCTCGATCGTGCGCGCGCCCGCGAGCGCGGCACGCTCGATGCCGGACGTGCCGTGGCAGTGCGCGGCGGTGTGGCGGCCGTGCGCGCGCGCTTCCGCGACGATCGCGTCGAGCTCGTGCTGCTCGAACTGCGGGTCGCTCGGCTTGGTGCCCGCGGTGAGCACGCCGCCCGTCGCCATCACCTTGATCAGGTCCGCGCCGCGCGCGACCTGGCGGCGCACGACGCCGCGCACCTCGTCCTCGCCGCGTGCCTCGCCGCCCCAGAACCAGCAGTGGCCCTTCGGCGACGTCACGGGCTGACCGGCGCAAAGGAGCCGCGGACCGGGCGTCGAGAAGTCCGCGATCCGGTCGCGCAGCTCGAGCTCGCGCCAGGCGCCGCCGCCGAGATCGCGCGCGCTGGTGATGCCCGCCTCGAGCATCGCGCGTGCGCGCGCGGCCATGGCCGCGAACAGCGCGTCCGGCGCGACCGCGAGCTGCTCCGCGGGCGTGCGGATCTCCGGATCGAGCGTCATGTGCACGTGCGCGTCGATCAGCCCGGGCAGCGCGGTGGCGCCGTCGAGCGCGATCACCTCGCCGTCGGGGTCGGGGTCGATCCCCGGACCGATCGCCAGGATCCGCTCGCCGGCGATGCGCAGCGTCGCGCGGCCGGGCTCGAGCGCGTCGCTCGCGGTTTTCCAGATGCGGAGTCCCGAGAGCGCAAGCGCCACGCGGGCATGCTATCACGGTGCCCCGTGTCGACCGCCGAGGCGCCTCTCGATCTCGACGACGCGCCCGTGTTCACGCGCGAGTTCGCGGCGCTGCTCGCTGCCACGCTCGCCTTCGGGCTCGCGCACTCGGCGTACTTCCTGCTGCCGAAGTATCTGGCGGTCGAGCTTTCCGCGAGCGCGTCCGAGATCGGCTGGATCTCCTCGCTCACCTGGTTCGCGAACGTGGCGCTGGTCGCGTTCGTCGGGGTCTGGATCGACCGGCGCGGGCGACTGTTGTTCGCGTACCTGGGCGCCGGGCTGATGACCCTGACCTGTGTCGGCTACCTCACCGTGGATTCGCTCGGACCGTGGCTCGCGTTCCTGCGCATCGCGCACGGCTTCGCGTTCACGCTCTTCTTCATCGCGGCCTCGACGCTCGCTGCCGACGTCGCGCCGCCGCAGAAGCTCGGCCAGGCGCTCGGCCTGTTCGGCGCGATGATGGTGTCGACCAACGCGCTCGCGCCCGCGGCGGGCGAGTGGATCTCGGACGCGGCCGGCTGGCCGGCGATGTTCGCCGCCACCGCCGCGATGGCCGCGCTCTCGGGCGTGCTGCTGCTGGCCGTGCGCGAGCATCCGCGCGCGCGCGGCGAGGCGCGCGAGATTCCCGGGCTCGCGAGCGTGTTCGCGCGGCCGGGCCTGGCGACGATCCTGGTCGCGAGCGGACTCGCCGGCGTCACGTTCGGCGCGATGTTCACGTTCCACCAGCCGTACGCGCTCGCGCTCGGCATCACGCGCGTGTCGGACTTCCTGGTCGCGTACGCGATCGCGGCGGTGTTCGTGCGCGCGGTGCTCGGCGGCGTCGCGGATCGGCTCGGCCGGCTGCGGGTCGCGGAGTCCTCGCTCGCGGTGTACGGCGCGGCGCCGATCGCGATGGTGCTGCTCGGCGCCTCCGGCTTCTCGTGGATCGGCGCGCTGCTCGGGCTCGCGCACGGGCTGTTCTACCCGGCGCTGAACGCCGTGATCGCCGAGGGCGCCGAGGACGACGTGCGCGGCAAGGTGATGGCGATCTACAACGGCGCGTTCAACGTCGGCTTCTCGGTCGGGTCGCTCGCGCTCGGCTACGTCGCGGAGCTCTCGGGCTACGGGCTGGTGTTCACGCTCGGCGGTGTAGCCTCGTTCGCGGCCCTGGCGCTGCTCGCGCTGCGTCGGCCGTAGCATCGGCTTCCCCTGCCCGGCTTCCGCGTGGTACAGGGACCCGCGGTGACCTTCCTCCGGAACATCTGGTACGTCGCAGCCTGGAGCCACGAGCTCGGCGCGGCCGAGCCGATCGGGGTCAAGATCATCGGCGAGCCGATCGCGCTCTTCCGGCGCGCGAACGGCTCGGTCGTCGCCTTCGAGGACCGCTGCCCGCACCGCCAGGCGCCGCTCTCGCTGGGACGGATCGAGGGCGACCATCTGCGCTGCATGTACCACGGCCTGCGCTTCTCGTGCTCCGGCGTGTGCGTGGAGGTCCCGGGCACGACGCTGATCCCGCCGCGCACGCAGGTCCGGGTGTTTCCCGCGACGGAGCGCGCGGGCTGGATCTGGGTGTGGATGGGCGACCCGGCGCGCGCCGACGCGACGCGGATTCCGGACGCGCTCGGGCTCGACGATCCTTCGTTCGTGATGCGCTCCGGCGGCATCGACTACGAGGCGGACTACCAGCTCGTGAACGACAACCTGTGCGACCTGTCGCATCTGGATTTCGTGCACGAGACGACGCTCGGCGCCTCGACCGGCGCGAAGTGGTCCAGCGAGCAGCCGAAGGTGACACCGATCGACGACGGGCTCTTGATCGAGCGCTGGTTCCGCGACCACGCGCTCTTGCCCGGGCGTCTGGATCACGTCGACACCTGGAACAGCTACCGGTACCTGCTGCCCGGCATCTTCCTGATGTCCACGTTCTCGTTCCCGGCCGGCACGGCGGCGGCGAGCGGATTCGGCGCGCCGGCCGCGAAGCCGATCTACCGGCGCATCGACCAGCAGGCCGTGACACCGATCGGTGAGAAGCGGACGCGCTACCTGTACGCGTCGGGCGTGGAGAAGTCGATCGCCACGCCGCGATTCGTCGAGGGCGTCTTCAAGGTCGTGAACGCGTCGTTCGCCGAGGACCGGCGCATGATCGAGGCCCAACAGGCGATCTGGGACCAGACGCCGCCCGATCAGCAGCGCGCGTTCCTGCCGCAGGACAAGGCGCCGGCGCTGCTGCGCCGCATGATCGCCCAGCGTCTCGCCGACGAACGCACGTGAGCGCAGCCGCCCCGACCGCCGAAGTCCCGCGCGCGATGACCGGCGCGCCCGCCGCGACGCGACTCGGCCAGTGGAGCTGGGCGATCTTCGAGTGGGCGCGCAACCCGTACGTCATCCTGATCACGATCTACATCTTCGCGCCGTACTTCACGTCGACCGTCGTGGGCGATCCCGTGCGCGGTCAGGCGCTGTGGGGGCGCATCAACGGCTACGGCGGGCTGGTGATCGCGGTGCTCTCGCCGATCCTCGGCGCGATCGCGGACTCCGGCGGGCGGCGCAAGCCGTGGATCGCGACCTGGATCTGTGTCATGGCGCCGACCAGCTTCTGCCTGTGGTACGCGCTGCCCGGCGCGGAGGGCGGCCTCTCGATCGCCTGGATCGCCGTCATCCTGGTCGCGAACTCGGTCGCGTTCGAGTTCAGCGCCGTGTTCCACAACGCCATGCTGCCGTCGATCGCGCCGCACGAGCGCGTCGGCTTCCTGTCGGGGCTCGGGCTCGCGCTCGGGAACGCCGGGTCGCTGCTCATCCTGGTCTTCATGCTGTGGGCGCTCACGCTGCCCGGCGCGGTGCCGTGGAGCTTCGTGCCCGATCGCGCGCTGTTCGGGCTCGACACCGCGACGCACCAGCACGACCGCATCACCGGGCCGATCGCGGCGGTCTGGCTGCTCTTGTTCGCGCTGCCGCTGCTGTTGTTCACGCCCGACGTCGCGCGCGGCACGCGCCCGCCGCTCGAAGCGGTGCGCGAGGGCTTCCGCTCGGTTCTGCGCACGATCGCGAGCCTGCGCCACTTCCGGAACATCGCCACGTACCTGGCCGCGCGCATGGCCTACAACGACGGCAAGACCGCCGTGCTGGTGTTCGGCGGCGTCTACGCGGTCGGCATCTTCGGCTGGGACGCGCTCACCATGACGGTGTACGGCATCGTGCTCTCGGTGTTCGCGGTCGCGGGCGGGATCTTCGGCGGCTTCCTCGACGACCGCTTCGGCTCGAAGATCGCGATCCTGGTCTCGATCGGCGGTACGTCGCTCGGGCTCGTGCTCGCGCTCTCGATCACGCCCACGATGCTGTTCTTCGTGATCCCGTGGGATCCCGCGACCGCGGGCCGCCTCTGGGACCTGCCCTTCTTCGCGACCGTGCCCGAGCTCACCTATCTGTGCGTGGTGATCCTGGTCGCCATCTTCATCACCGCCGCGTACGCCAACTCGCGCACCATGCTCGCGCGCATCGCGCCGCCCGAGATGATGACCGAGTTCTTCGGCATCTACTCGCTGTCGGGCACCGCGACGACCTGGCTCTCGGCGTTCTCGGTCAGCTTCTTCACGACGGCGTTCGAGAGTCAGCGCGCCGGCTTCGCGTCGATCCTGATCTTCCTTCTCGTGGGGCTCGTGGGCATGCTTTTCGTCAAGGAAGAGCGCGCGGTGGCGATCCGGCGCTGAAGCGGGCGCTGGCCGTCGGTCTCGGCGCGATTCGACCGGCTGCGCGACGAGGGCGATGCCTACGCCGCGAAGCTGCGCGAGGCGTTCGGAGTCTGACGGGCGCTGCTCACCCGAGCGTCGGCCTGAGGAATTGCGACATGTGATCGCTGCCGAAGTCGAGGATCGCCGCGTAGCGGTTGTGCGCGCGGCAGCGAAGGGTGATCTCCTCCACGCGGTGACGTCGCGTGCGCGCGAACGGAACGAGGTGGTGGAACTCGAGCGCGTCGCGCGAGTCACAGCGCCGACCGTCGCGGGCGACGAAGCTGCAGCGGCCCCGATCTCGCTCCGCTACCGCGCGTCGGATCCCCGCCGGAATCTGGCGAGCGGCCGGTTCAGACGAGCCCGGCGACGCGGAGGTCGGACTGCGCGGCCGGTCGCACTCCGCGAACTTCGTGCGGCGCGCCTCGCGCACGAGCGCCCGCAGCGCGCGATCGAAGAGCTTCGCGAGATCGCCGTCGGGGATCTGGTGTCGCAGCAACGCCCGCGACTCCTCGAGCAGCGCGTGCATCTCTCGATCCGCTGTGAACGTGATCCGATATCGCCCGGCGCCAAGGGGCTCGGGCGGCCGCGTCGGCGCCGAGGCTCGCGCCAGCGCCGACGCCGTCGACGAACTCGCCCCGGGGACAGTCGCGGCGCTCGCGGGAGCTCGCAGAAACTCCGACGTCGGACGCGGCGCAGCTTGCGAGGCCGGAATCGGATCGGGAACGCGCCGCACCTGAGGCCGCACGTCCGGCTTCGGAGCGCGATCCGCGAGCATCTGCTCGACCGCGCGCTTGCTTCGGTGTCGCGCCCGCGCGAGGAGCTCGCCCTCGTTCTCGCGCGTGAGATGCGGCGCCAGCAGCCGCACCGCGGACAAGTGGAGCTCTGATACGCGACCGACTCGGAGAATCGGAGCACCTCCGTGCACCAGGCGAAGAGCGACGGGAACCCCTCGCCGAGGTACAGCTCGCGGGCATCGACCTCGCCGAGGTGGACGAGCAGGTCCGCCTCGAGATCGGCATCGCGCGTCGCGAGCGCGCGAAGCGCCGCGAGCAATTCCTGGTCGGATGCGTCGCGCAGGCAGAACGCGGTCAGTGTCACTTCGAGCTCCACTTCGGGACGAGGCGTTCGGGGTGAGAGCCGCCTCGTCGCGACGATACCACGACGCTTTTCGGTGTAGCAGAGCCTCCGGCAGCAAGCGATCGCGGACCGAGTTCACTCGCGGCGAGGCGAGCTCTTGGAAGTCGCGGTGTGGCGCGGTGCGCGCGGCGTGGCGCCCGATCTCGCGGGCGATGCCCCGCACCAACGGGTAGCGCGCCGAAAGCCTGTCAAGCTCTTCTTCGGCGCGCCACGAACACGGTGCCCGTCGCCAGAATCAGCGCGGACAGTCCCGGCTCGGGCACTCGGGTGATGCTCGTGATGCGGCCGGAAATGGAGAAGATCACATTCGTGTAGGCTTCCGGGACTCCCAAGAGGAATCACGCGTGCTCGCCAAGGGGCGCCTACTACGAGCCCGGCGGCGAGGAGATGAGGAGCGACCGCAGCTCCCAGCTGACTTGCATCGCGTGCGCCGCGCTCGGCCAGGCGAGCGCCAGACACAGCAGCGCGAGCGCCACCCGCTTCGCGATCACACGCCGTTCGCCTTGAACCAGGCCAGCATGCGCGTCCAGCCCTCGCGCGCCGCCGCTTCGCGGTAGCTCGGCCGGTAGTCGGCGTGGAAGCCGTGCGGCGCGGCGTCGAACACGTCGATGCGCGACTTGTTGTTCGTGGCCGCGATGGCCGCACGCATGCGCTCGACGGTGTCGAGCGGAATGCCGGCGTCCTCGGCGCCGTACAGGCCGAGCACCGGCGCGCGCAGCAGGTCGACGACGTCGAGCGGGAACTTCGGCTGCAGCTCGCTCTTGTCGCCGGCGAGCCGCCCGTACCAGGCCACGCCCGCGCGGAGCTTCGGCCTGTGCGCCGCGTAGAGCCACACGATCCGCCCGCCCCAGCAAAAGCCCGTGATCGCGAGCCGATCGCCATCACCGCCGTCGGTCGCCGCCCAGCCGGCGGTCGCGTCGAGATCGCTCATCACCTGCGCGTCGGGCACGCTCGCGACGATCGGGCGGATCTCCTCGAAGCTCGTCATGCGACTCACGTCGCCCTGACGCACGTACAGATCCGGCGCGACCGCGAGGTAGCCCGCCTGCGCGAGCCGCCGGCACACGTCGCGGATGTACTCGTGGACGCCGAAGACCTCCTGGACGACCAGCACGACCGGCGGCTTCGCGGCCGACGCGGGCTTCGCGCGGTAGCCCGGGATCTCGCGCCCCGCGACGGGGATCGAGATCGCGCCCGCGACGAGCCCGGTCGCCGGCGTCGAGATCACGTCCGCGCGCAGCGGCCCGGCCGCGAGCGTGTAGCCCGCGACCGCGGCGCCGGTGACCAGGAACTCGCGCCGGGTCAGCCCGCTCGGATCGCGCACGGTCATGCGTTCTTGATCGTCATGCCGCCGTCGACGGGCAGCACGGCGCCGGTGATGTACTGCGACGCGGGCAGACAGAAGTTGAGCGTGCCGTGCGCGACCTCCTCCGGCTCCGCGTAGCGCTGCAGCGCCACGCGCCGGCGCGCGAAGATCGCCTTGTGCTCCTCCGGGATGTCCGCGGTCATGCCGGTGCGGATCGGTCCGGGGCAGATGCAGTTCACGGTGATGCGCTCGGGCCCGAGCTCGACTGCGAGCGAGCGCGTCAGCCCGACTACGCCCGACTTCGCCGCGGTGTAGGGGCTGCCGAACTTGGTCGCGCCGAGCGCCTCGGTCGAGGCGATGTTCACGATCCGCGCCGCGTCGGACTTGCGCAGGAACGGCAGCGCCGCGCGGATCACGCGCGTGTGCGCGGTCAGCAGCACCTCGAGCGAGATCGTCCAGTGCGTCATGAAGTCGTCCGCGTCGATCTTGGTGAAGCGGCTGATGCCGGCGTTGTTGACCACGATGTCGAGCCGGCCGAAGACGGCGGCGATCTCGGGCAGCACGCGCGCGACCTCGGCGTCGTCGGCGACGTTCATCACCCAGCCGCGCGCGTTCCCGCCGGCGCCGCGGATCTCCTCGACCACGCGCTCGACGCCCTCCTTGCCCGTGTCGGTCACGGCGACCTGCGCGCCCTCGTCCGCGAACAGGTGGGCGGTGGCGCGGCCCATGCCGCTGGCGGCGCCGGTGACGAGCGCGCCGCGGCCGGCGATCGAACGCGAGAGCTTGGACAGTCTGGCCATCGTGAGCGCGATCTTACTACTGCACTGCCAACTACGTGCTGCGGCCGCCGGGTCCGGCGGGCGCCGGGCGGGGTCCGCGAAGATCGCGCGCCTGGCATCCGCCTTGCTCTCCCCGTCCAGAGAAGGAGGACGAGATGAGCAAGCCATGGAGGACGCTGGCGCTGGCCGCCGCGCTCTGGCTGGCATGGACGCACGCTCACGCCGCGTCGGCGAACGAGCCGCGCTACGGCCCGTGCCGTGCCGAGCGCGTGATCGACGGCTCGAGCGCCGAGCTGCGCTGCGGCGCCGAGCTCGTGCGCGTGCGCCTGGTGGACGTCGTCACGCCCGAGCGCGGCACGACCGGCTGGGACGAGGCGCGCCGCGCGCTGCACGCGCTCTTGCGCGGGCGCGAGCTCTTCATCGCCTTCGAGATTCCCGGCCGCCCGACACTCGATCGCGACGGACTCTTGCGCGTGTACCTGTACGACCGCGCGCAGCAGAACATGAACATCGCCATGGTGGCGCTCGGCTGGGCCACCTACGCCGCGACGCCGGAAGGCCTCGACCCGCTCGCGTCGCGCTTCCGCGCTGCGGAACGGCAGGCGCGCGCGGAGCAGCGCGCGATGTGGACGGTCTGGACCTACGCCGAGGGCCGAGCCGGACCCGCCGACTGAACCCGCTCTAGGACATCCCGAGCGACAACAGGTTCTCCACCGGCTGGTACAGCTCTTCGAGATGGCGGACGTCCGCCGGATCGAGCTCGATCGCGGTGGCTTCGATCAGCTGATCGAGCTGCTCGACGCGCGAGACGCCGACCACCGGCGAATGGACCTCGGGCTTCGAGAGCAGCCACGCGATCGCGAGCTGCGCGGGCGCCACGCCGTGCTTCTTCGCGAGCTCGACGACGCGATCGGCGATCTCGAAGTCGCGCGCGCCGCGGTACAGGCTCTGCGTGCGCACGCGGTCTCCCCCCTGCGAGCGGCTGGTCTGACCGCGCTCAAAGCCGCCCTGGTACGAGCCCGCGAGGATGCCGCGCGCCAGCGGCGACCAGGGCGTGAGCGCGACCCCGGTCTTCGCGCAGTACGGATTCATCTCGCGCTCTTCCTCGCGATAGATCAGGTTGTAGTGGTTCTGCATCGAGATGAAGCGCGTCCAGCCGTTCATCTGCGCGGTGTGCTGCAGCTCGGCGAACTGCCAGGCGAACATCGACGACGCGCCCAGGTAGAGCGCCTTGCCCGCCTTCACCACGTCGTGGAGCGCCTCGAGCGTCTCCTCGATCGGGACCTGCGCCTGGCCCGGCACGCCGTGCGGGTGCCGGTGGATCACGAGCTGGTCGATGTAGTCGTGTCCGAGCCGCGCGAGGCAGCGATCGACGCCCTCGATCACGTGCTTGCGCGAGAGCCCGCCCTGGTTGGCGCCGCGCCCCATCGGCATGGCGATCTTGGTGGCGAGCACGTACTCGTCGCGCGCGGCCAGCTCGCGCAGGAGCTTCCCGACCAGCTCCTCGCACGCGCCGAGCCCGTAGAAGTCCGCGCAGTCGAAATAGAAGAGACCCTTCTCGAGCGCCGCCCGAAAGATCGGCCGCGCCTCGTCCTCGCCCAGCGTCCAATCGCCCTGGTGGCCGCGGCCGGGCACGCCGAAGTTCATCGTGCCGAGGCAGAGCCGCGACACACGCAGACCGGAGTGCCTGCCGAGCTGGATCGACTTGAGCATGGGCACGATCATACGCTCGCGGCGTACACTGTGCGCCGAGGAGGCCCCCGTGGCGCAAGCGAGCGACAGCAACCGGCCCTACACCGTCATCTCGTCCGACACCCACGCGGGCGCGAACATCCAGGCCTACCGCGAGTACCTCGACGACGAGCACAAGCAGCTCTTCGACGCCTGGCGCGGCTCGTACGCGAATCCACAGCGCGCGCACATCGGCAGCAAGAAGCACAAGAACTGGGACGACGCCGAGCGCATGAAGGACATGGAGAGCGAAGGCGTGTGCGGCGAGATCATCTTCCCGAACACCGTCCCGCCGTTCTTCAAGACCAGCGTACTGATCTGCGGCAACCCGAGCGTCGAGGACTACAAGCTCCGGCTCCAGGGCATTCGCGCGCACAACCGCTGGCTCGCGGACTGGTGCGCGGAGTTTCCCGAGCGCCGCGCGGGCATCGGGCTCGTCTACCTGAACGACATCGACGAGGCGATCGAGGACGTGCAGTGGATCGCGAAGCACGGACTGCGCGGGGGGGTGCTGCTGCCGCACGTGCCGCCCGACTGCGCGCACATCCGCCCGCTCTACGATCCCGAATACGACCGGCTCTGGGCGCTGTGTCAGGACCTGGGCGTCGTGCTGAACCACCACGGCGGCACGGGCTCGCCCGACTACGGACCGTACAAGGTCGCGCTGCCGATCAGGCTCGTCGAAACCGGCTGGTTCTCGCAGCGCAGCTACACGCACCTGATCCTGTCCGGGATCTTCGAGCGCTTCCCGAGGCTCCGGTACATCGTCACCGAGTCGGGCTGCGCGTGGGTGCCGCAGACGCTCGCCACGCTCGACATGCTCTGGAAGCGCATGCGCAGCGGCGCGGTGGGCGAGTTCCAGTTCGCCGAGGGATCGCTGCCGCCCGAGCCGCCGAGCTTCTACGCCAGGCGCAACTGCTTCTACGGCGCGAGCTCCCCGTCGCCGCGCGAGCTGGCGGGCCGGCACGAGATCGGCGTCGACCACCTGTGCTGGGGCAGCGACTACCCGCACTACGAGGGCACCTATCCGTACACGCGGCTCTCGCTGCGCCACACCTTCCACGCCATGCCCGAGCCGGAGGTGCGCGCGATGCTAGGCGAGAACGCCGCCAAGCTGTACGGCTTCGACCTCGAGAAGCTCGCGCCGATCGCCGCGCGCATCGGGCCTACACCGGAACAGGTCGCCGTTCCGCTCGCGCCCGAGGAGATGCCGAAGAACGCGATGACTATGGCGTTCGGGATGTAGCGAGCCGCTCGGCGCGCGCGATGCGCGCGTGGAACGGGATCACCACGTGGTCGCCCTGCGTCACTTCGCGCAGCGGCGCCTGCATCTCCTGGCTGATCGCGTCGCTGATCGCGCCCCGCTCCGCGTCGTCGAGGTGCTGCATCGACGGGATCGCCGCGGTGTCGAGGTCGATCTCGCCGGCGAGGAAGCCTTCCGGATTCGGAAAGCGCGCGGTGATCGAGACCGATTCGATCTCGACGTGGACGAAGCCCGCGTCCCCGAGCAGCGCGCGAAGCTCGGCCTCGTCGCCGAGCGCGAAGATCGACGACAGCGCCGACATGCCGAGCCGCCTGTGAATCACTTCGTCGAGCGTCGCGTAGAACGGATGGCGCCCGATCCCCTGCCAGACGCTCAAGCCGAGCCGCCCGCCCGCGCCGAGCAAGCGGTGCATCTCGCGCAGCGCCCGGGCCCGGTCGTCCATGAACATGAGCGCGAACTGACACAACACCAGATCGAAGCTCCCGTCGGGGAACGGCAGCGACTCGGCCCGGCCCTCGCGGAACTCGATCGCGAGACCCTCGCGCTCGGCCGCGGCCCAGGCGACCTCGAGCATCTTCGGATTGAGATCGACGCCGACGACCTTGGTCGCCGGCCCGAGGCGTGACGCGACCAGTCGAGCGACGACGCCGGTTCCACAGGCGAGGTCGAGCACCCGGTCCTGCGGCTTCGGCCGGACCGACTCCACCAGGCGCTCGGCCCACGGACCGAACAGCGCCGGCACCATGTAGCTCTCGTAGCTCTCGGCCGGATTGCTCATCGAGCTCTCCTCGCCCGAACGCTTCGACGGATCGCCCGTGATCATATCCGGTTCCGATCAACCGCCGTACGAGCGTAGGATGGTTGGTTGATCGCTAGCCGAGGGGATGCCCGCCTGAAGCGCTCCCGAGACATCGCGCCGCTCACGCCTCGGCAGATCGAGGTGCTGGAGCTGCTCGCGCGCGGCCTGACGAATCCCGAGATCGCCGGCGTGCTCGGCGTCGCGCGCGCGACGGTCAAGGCGCACGTCTCCGCGATCATCGAGGCGCTCGACGTCAGCAACCGCACCGAGGCGGCCATGGCGCTGCGCGAGCTGGGACGGTCCGACGTCGAGCGGAGCTCGCGGCCGGTGCCCGGCTTCGGTCGCCGGCCGGCGATCGCCGTGCTGCCCTTCGACAACTTCTCGTCGGACTCGACGCAGGACGTGTTCGCGGACGGTCTGGTCGAGGACCTGACCACGCGGCTCGCGATGGTCCGCTGGTTCCCCGTGATCGCGCGCAACTCCGCGTTCGCATTCCGCGCGACGCCCCGCGATCTCGCGGAGATCAGTCGCACGCTCGACGCGCGCTACCTGATCGAGGGCAGCACGCGTCGTTCCGGGAAG
Source organism: Myxococcota bacterium (assembly GCA_040902485.1). Classification (GTDB taxonomy): domain Bacteria; phylum Myxococcota_A; class UBA9160; order SZUA-336; family SZUA-336; genus VGRW01. Next base: position 69,767 of record JBBDXF010000032.1, read on the forward strand.
CGCACGCGCCTGCAGGTGCAGGTGATCGACGGCGACAGCGGCGCGCACGTCTTCGCCGAGAAGTTCGACCTGGAGATCGACGACGTGTTCGCCGCGCAGGACGAGATCGTCGACGCGATCGTGGGCGCGCTCGAGCCGGCGCTGCTCCGGCTGGAGGGCATGCGCGTGCTCCGCCGCGCGCCCGCCGGGCTCGACACCTGGGAGCGCTTCCAGCGCGGCATGGCGCTCTTCGACCGGAGCGGCTCCGAGGGTGTGGATCCGGCGCTGCGCGCGTTCGAGGAGGTGATCGCCGGCGCGCCCGACTTCGCCCCGGCGCACGCGGCGCTGGCGCAGGCGAGCTACGTGCAGGGGATCTTCGAGGTGCGCCGGACTCAGCTCGGCCCGCCCGACCCCGGCGAGTTCAGCAACGCTCTCGTGCGCGCGGGCGGCTGCTTCCAGCGCGCCGCGGACTCCGGCCGAAGAGCGACCGAGCTCGACGCGCTCGATCCCAACGGCTGGGTCGGCCTCGGCGCCGGCTTGGGAATGAGCGGGCAGCTCGCGTCGGCGCGCGCCGCTTTCGAGCGGGCGCTCGAGCTCAATCCGAGCTCGGCGCTCGCGTGCTGGAGCCTGGCCCAGGCGCTGCAGCGCTTCGACGATTGGGAGGACGCGTTGCCGCTGTTCGAGCGCGCGATCCGACTCTCGCCGCGCGACACCAACCTGTACGCGTTCGAAGCGGGCCTGGCTGCCGTCCACATCCGCGCGGGACGCTACGCGGAGGGCCTCGAGTGGGCACGACGGAGCGTCGAGCACGAGCTCGTCGGGGGCTTGAGCTTCCACACGCTGATCCCCGTCTGTCTCTCGCGGCTCGGCCGCAGGGACGAAGCCCGCCGCGAGGTCGAGGCGATCCGGACGCTGCGCCCCGGCTTCAACCTGATGCTGGCCCAACTGATGAGCCCCCCCGGCCTGGTCGAGCTCACGATCGAGGCCTTCGCCGAGGCCGGCTGGGACCTGCGCAGCGCGGGCGGCGCCTAGGCCATCTGGCCAATTCACAGTGAGCGGGTCCGGGCCGAGACTTCCCTACACCGAAGGAGGTCTACGCCGTGAGATCGCTCTCGATGCCCGCGCTCGCTCTGGCCTTCCTGCTCGCGGCCGCGCCCGCCGCCGCCGACCTGCTGGACCCGCTCGACTTCGCCTCGCTCGGCTCGCTCGCGCTCACGAGCGGCAGCTTCACCGTCGACACCGACGCCGTCACGATCACAGACGACGCGAATCCCGGCGTGCCGCTCTACACCGGCGTGATCGACGACCAGCAGGGCCAGGCGGATAGCTACGGCCCGGGCGGCGACGTGACGACGGTCGGGCCGGCGGGAGTCCCTCACGTCGCGGTGTTCGCGTTCGACGACGTCGCGCTCGAGAGCGGCGCGAGCATCACGGTCGTCGGCCACCGCGCGCTGGCGCTGCTCTCGCGGGGCAACGCATTCATCGACACGAGCCTCGCGCTCAGGGACGAGCCGGGCACGCAGCTCACCAACCCCCCGATCGGGACCACCCTGCCGGGCCGCCGCGGTGGCCCCGGTGGCTTCGCGGGCGGTAGCGGCCTCGGCGTGGCAACGCCGGAGGCCGGCTGGGGACCGGGTGGGGGCGGCGGCTCCTTGGTCCCCGCGAACACCTTTGGCACGATTACCGGCGGACGCGGGGGCCATGGCAGCGCGGGGCCTCCCGGATCTTGCACCGCCCAGGTCCCGTGCTTCGTAGTGGGCGCCGGGGGCGCGGCGACGTCGGATCCGCTCGACGCGGTCCTGCGCGGGGGCAGCGGCGGCGGCGGTAGCGCCTCGACGGTCCAGGGCACCATCGTGGGATGGATCGCGGGAGGCGCCGGCGGGGGCGGGGCGCTCGAGATCGGCGCGCTCGGGACCCTCACCGTGGGGCCGGCCGGGAGTCTCGACGTCTCGATCGGCTTTTTCCAGCGGAACCAGATCACCTCCAACGGGCAGACTCTCGGGACGACCTATGGCTCCGCCGGCGCTCTGCGCCTGCACGCCGCGCGCCTGGTCAATCTCGGCAGCGCCAATCTCCTCGCTCGGCACGTTTTCCAGACGGGCGCCGCCGGAACGATCCTCCTGCGCGGCGTCGACGCTGCCTTCGTGGTCGGGCAGAGCACGATCGTTCCGGCGCAGCTCGGTGTCGACGTGACCAATGGCGTGCTCTCGGTCCGCGTCTCGCGCGTGACCGTGCTCGAGGGCGACAGCCTGGAGCTGTCGGGGGCCAACGTCGTGCAGGCACAGACCCTGAGCCTGCCGCGCATCGAGGTGGGCTTCGACAGCGTCGAGATCCGCGACGCGGCGACGGGGAGCGTGCCGGTCGGCGGCTTCGTGAACACCCACGAGGTGCGCCTCGGCGGTCCAACCGCGCGCATCACCGGCAGCGACCCGTTCAGCAACGACGGCGTGGTGCGAGGCACCGGCAGCATCGAGGTGCCGTTCACGAACGGCGCGAGCGGGCGCGTCGACGTGAGCCACGAAGATCTCGCCTTCACCCAGGGCATGCTGAACGTGGCGGGGGGCAGCATCAACGTGCTGGTGGGGAGCCTCACCGTGCCCGGCGACGCACTCCCTAACGACGACGGGCTCGTGAACCTCGGCAACCTGAATCTGATCGACGCCGTCGTCGACGGCGACGTGCGTTCGCCGGGCGGCTCGGCGATCCAGGTGGCCGGCGCGGCCACGTTCAACGGGTTGTTCTCGGGTGCGGCGGGATTCTCGGGCACGCAGAACCTGGTCGTCTTCAACGGCGGCTACCAGCCCGGCGACAGCGCGGCGCAGATCGGCTTCGGCGGCGATCTGGCCTTCGGTTCGCTCGGCGTGCTCGCGCTCGAGCTCGGCGGACTGCTCGCGGGCAGCGAGCACGATCGCCTGGATGTCGCCGGCGAGCTCGCGCTCGCCGGCGGTGTCGAGCTCGCTGCGATCGACGGCTTCGTTCCGCCGCTCGGCGCGAGCTTCACGCTGCTCACGCACGGAGCGCGCAGCGGAGAGTTCACGAGCGTCGCGGGCATCCAGCAGCCGGGCGACCTCGACCTGGCGCTGCGCTACGCCGGCGGCGCGGTCGTCGCGAACGTCGTGCGGCGCGGCGACGTGAACGGCGACGGACAGCTCACCGAGGCCGACTCCGCGATCGTTGCGGCAGCGGCGGCGCTCGGCCTGACGACCACGGCCTACGGCGCGGGCGACGTCGACGGCAGCGGCGGAGTCGACGCGGCGGACGTCACGATCGTCGAGATCGCGGTTGCCGGCGGCGGCCCGTCAATCCCGGCGCTCGGTTCGTGGCTGAAGGCGCTGCTGGCTCTCGGATTGTGCGCAGCGGTGCTCGTGCGGGCGCGGAGGCGCATCGCCGCGGTCTGAAGCTATTCGTGCGCGCGCGTGTCGACCTCGTCGAGCAGGCGGTGGTAGTTGGCGAGGCGCGCGGCGGGCAGCGTTCCCGCCTCGACCGCCGCGCGCACGGCGCACTTCGGCTCGCTCTTGTGCTCGCAGTCGCGGAAGCGGCAGTCGGCGGAGAGCAGCGCGATCTCGGGATAGACGGGCCCGAGCAGATCGCGATCGACGGGGCCCGTGCCGATCTCGCGCACGCCGGGCGTGTCGATCACCACCGCGCCGCCCGCGAGCCGCAGCCACGTCGAGGCGGACGTGGTGTGCGCGCCGCGATCGTACTTGCTGACCTCGCCGGTCTGGAGCCGCAGCTCGGGCTCGAGCGCGTTGATCAGCGACGACTTGCCCACGCCCGAATGGCCGGCGAGCACGGTCGTGCTGTTCGCGAGCACCGCGCGCAGGCGCTCGATGCCGACGCCCGTCTTCGCCGCGACCGGGAAGACCTCGATCATCGCCTCGTAGGCGCGGATCTCGTCGGGGAGTGACTCGCCGGGCGCGAGCAGATCGAGCTTGTTCACGACCAGGATCGACTCGAGGCCGCCCGCGTGCGCGGCGACCAGGAAGCGGTCGACCGCGCCGGAGCGGAAAGCCGGGCTCGACACCGACGTGACGATCGCGAGCCGGTCCGCGTTCGCGGCGAGCACCTGCTCGCGCTGCTTCCCGAAGCTGCGCTGCCGCGCGAGCACCGTGCGGCGCGGCAGCACGTCGATCACGATCTTGCGCACCGGGTCGAAGCTCACCCGGTCGCCGACCGCGAGCGCGGTCTCGCGGTGCGCGTGCTTGCCGACCAGCGTGAGGCTCGTGACGTGGTCGCCGTGCACCACGTCGCAGCCGCCGCGAGTGACCGTGAGTACGGTGCCCTGCGCCTCGCTCATGCGCGGCGGCGCGCACGGGCGCGCGCGACCAGCGCCTCGAACACGCGCAGCTGCCGCGCGTCGTCGAGCGCCTGCATCTCCGGGTGCCACTGCACGCCCAGCGCGAACGGGTGCTCGTCGAAGACCACCCCCTCGATCACACCGTCCGGTGCATGCGCGGTCGCGCGCAGGCCGAGGCCGAGCTTGCGCACCGCCTGGTGGTGCCACGAGCAGACGGGGAACTCCTCGTCGCGGAAAATTTCGCCAGTGAGTCCCGAGCGCTCTGCGCGTACCGGGTGCGTTGTCGGCTCGCGCGGCGGCGCGCGGTGCAGGACCGACTCGCCGTACACGTCGGGCAGGTGCGGCTCCAGGTCGCCGCCGAGCACGATGTTCATCAGCTGCATGCCGCGGCAGATGCCGAGCAGCGGCAGCTCGGGTCGTTGGAGCGCGTGGCGCAGCAGCGCCATCTCGAACGAGTCGCGCACGGGGTTCACGCTGTAGACCGTCTCGTGGCCCGCGCCGCCGTATGAATCCGGAGAGATGTCGCCGCCGCCGGCGACGATCAGCGCGTCGACGGACTCGAGCACTTCCTCGGCCGGCACCGCGCCCGAGACCAAGAGCACCGGCATGCCGCCGGCGGCCGCGACGGAATCGGTGTACCAGCGCGGCAGCGAGAACGAGAGGCGCTCGCCCTCGGGTCCGTAGGTGGTGATTCCGATCCTCGGCCGGCGCTCCCGCATCGCGCTAGATCCGCTCGAAGTAGCGCGCGCGCTCCCAGGTGGTGACGCTGTTCTCGAACTTGCTCTTCTCCACGCGCGCGAAGAACAGGTAGTGGTCGAGCACGTCGTCACCGAGCGCCGCGCGCACGAAGGAAGAGGACTCCGCGGCCGCGATCGCGTCGCCGAGCGTGCGCGGGATCTGCGGCACGTCCTTCGCGCCGTACAGGTTTCCGGACAGCATCGGCGGCGGCTCGATCTTCCGCTCGATCCCGTCGAGCCCCGCCGCGATCAGCGCGGCGAACGCCACGTACGGGTTCGCGTCGGCGCCGGGGATGCGGCACTCGCTGCGCAGCGACGAGTCGCGGCCGACGATGCGGAAGCCCGCCGTGCGATTGTCCGACGCCCACGCGATCGAGGTGGGTGCGAAGGTGCCCGCCATGAAGCGCTTGTAGCTGTTCACGGTGGGCGCGAGGAAGAGCGCGATCTCGCGCGCGTGCTCGAGCAGCCCGCCGAGCCACCAGCGGAACGTCGGCGACGCGCGCAGCGGGCTGCCGGGCAGCGGCTCGTCGCCCGCGAACAGGTTCTGGTCGCCCGCCGTGTCCCACAGGCTGGTGTGCACGTGCATGCTGTTGCCGGCCATGCCGGCGTCCCACTTGGCCATGAACGTGATCGCGAGCTCGAGCGAGGCGGCGATCTCCTTCGCGGCGTTCTTGTAGATCACGTGGCGGTCGGCCATCTCGAGCAGCTCGCAGTAGCGCAGGTTGATCTCCTGCTGCCCGGGACCCCACTCGCCCTTGCTGAACTCGACCGGCACGCCCGACGCTTCCAAGTGTCGGCGGATCGCGCCGACCAAGGGCTCCGTCTTCGTGCCCTGCAGGATGTGGTAGTCCTCGACGTAGCTGCCGAACGTCGAGAGTTTGTCGTAGCCCTTCTGCGCGGCGCTCTCGAACGTCTCCTTGAAGGCGAAGAACTCGAGCTCGGAGGCGCCCATCACCGTGTAGCCGCGCTCGCGCGCGCGCGCGAGCTGCTTCCGCAGGATCGTTCGCGGCGCGATCGTCACGAGCCCGCCCGCGTGCTCGTCGAACACGTCGCAGATCACGATCGCGCTCTTCTCGAGCCAGCTGGCGCGGCGCAAGCTCGCGAAGTCGACCTTGCACAGCACGTCGCCGTAGCCCTTCTCCCAGGAGGTGAACGCGTAGCCCTGCACGGGGTCCATCTCCATGTCGCACGCGAGCAGGTAGTCGCACACGTGCATGCCGTGCTCGGCCGTCTCGTCGAGGAAGAACTGGCCGCTGATGCGCTTGCCGACCAGCCGTCCGTACAGGTCGGGAATCACGGTGACGACGGTGTCGAGCTCGCCGTTGTGCACCAGCTCTTCGAGCTCGGCCCGCGAGAGCCGGCCCGATACGCGCGATCCGTGCTTGGCCATGGCTGATCTTTACCCGATCGACGCGGGCCTGCCATCATGCGCGCATGACACGTGAGCTTCAGGGTCCCGCCTCGCAGTACTACTGGTCGCACCGGATCCGGCTCCACTACGTGGACTGGGGCAACGAGGGCGCGAAGCCGCTCGTGCTCGTGCACGGCGGGCGCGATCACTGCCGCAACTGGGACTGGGTGGCGGCGCGGCTGCGCAGGGACTGGCACATCCTCGCGCCCGATCTTCGTGGACACGGAGACTCGGCGTGGGTCACCGGCGCGAACTACGGGATGATCGACTACGTCTACGACCTGGCGCAGCTGATCCACCAGAAGAAGCTCGCGCCGGTCACCCTCCTCGCGCACTCGCTGGGCGGCTCGATCAGCCTGTCCTACACGGGCATCTACCCTTCGAGCGTCGCGAAGATCGTGGCGATCGAGGGACTCGGCCCGCCGCCCGCGATGATCGCCGCGCGCGCGAAGCTGCACATCCACGAGCGCATGATCGAGTGGATCGAGCAGATGCGCGGCCTGGCGGGCCGCACCCCGCGCAAGTACGCGTCGATCGAAGAAGCGTACACGCGCATGCTGGGCGAGAACCCGCGGCTCACGCCCGAGCAGGCGCGCCACCTGACCGTGCACGGCGTGAACCAGAACGAGGACGGCACCTTCAGCTGGAAGTTCGACAACTACGTGCGCGCGTTCTCGCCCTACTCGTTCAACGCCGAGGAGGCGCGCGAGCTGTGGGGCCGCATCACCTGTCCGACGCTGCTCGTGCGCGGCACCGAGAGCTGGGCGAGCGATCCGCTCTCGGACGGCCGCGCCGCGCACTTCGAGAACGCCACGGTCGCGAACATCGAGAAGGCGGGGCACTGGGTGCACCACGACCAGCTCGAGAAGTTCCTCGAGGTGGTCACGCCCTTCCTCGCGGGATGAGCGCCGCGCGCGAGGCTCTGCGCGCGCTCTGGTCGCTCGCGGGCCTGGCACCCGACGCGCTCGAGCGCGTGCGACTCACCGGCGAGGATCCGGTGCTGCCCTCGTCGTTCCGGATCGGAACGGCGGCGCAGGCGTCGATCGCGGCGGCGGGACTGGCCGCGTCGGAGCTGTGGCGGATGCGCACGGGCCCGCGCGCAGAGCGTCTCCGTCGACATGCGCGCGGCCGCGCTCGAGTTCCGCAGCGAGCGCTATCTGCGCGTCGACGGGAAGGCGCCCGGGTCGCTCTGGGACCCGATCGCGGGGCTGTACCGCACGAGCGACGGGCGCATGGTGCGCCTGCACACGAACTTCGCGCACCACCGCGCGGCGGCGGTGTCGCTGCTCGCGAGCGAAGACACGCGCGAATCGCTGCAGGCCGCGCTCGAGCGCTGGAACGCCGAAGCCTTCGAGAGCGCGGCGAACGACGCGGGCTGCGTGGTGTCGATGCTGCGCTCCGCCGCCGAGTGGAGCGCGCACCCGCAGGCGCAGGCGATCGCGCGGCTGCCGACGTTCGAGATCGAGCGCATCGGCGACGCGAAGCCGCGGCCGCTCGAGCCAGGTCCGATGGCGGCAGAGTCCGGCGCGAGGCCGCTCTCGGGCTTGCGCGTGCTCGACCTGACGCGCGTCGTGGCCGGGCCGGTGTGCGGGCGCACGCTCGCCGCGCACGGCGCCGACGTGCTGCGCGTCGCCTCGCCCTCGCTGCCGTTCATCGAGTGGCTGGTGATCGACACCGGCCGCGGCAAGCGCTCGGCGTTCGCCGACCTCGGGACGGCGGACGGGCGCGCAACGCTCACACGTCTGATCGAGCAGGCGGACGTGTTCGTGCAGGGCTACCGCCCGGGCGCGCTCGCGCGACTCGGCTTCGCGCCCGAGGACGTCGCGCGCATCCGGCCCGGAATCGTGTGCGTCTCGCTCTCCGCCTACTCGCACCTGGGCCCGTTCGCGCGGCGCCGCGGCTTCGACTCGCTGGTGCAGACCGCGACCGGCTTCAACCACGAGGAGGGCCGGGCCGCCGGCAGCGACGGGCCGAAGGAGCTGCCCGCGCAGGCGCTCGACCACGCCTCGGGCCAGCTGATGGCGTTCGCCGCGATCGCGGCGCGCGTGCGACAGGCGCGCGAGGGCGGGAGCTTCCGCGTGCGCGTGTCGCTCGCGCAGACGGGACGTTGGCTCTGGAACCTCGGCCGCGTCGACGGCGGGCTCGCCTGCCCCGACCCGACGCTCGCCGACGTCGCGGACTGGCTCGAGGAGAGCGACTCCGCGTTCGGCCGGCTGCGCGCGGTGCGGCACGCGGCCGAGCTGTCCGAGACGCCCGCGCGCTACGCGCTGCCAGCTGCCAGAATCGGTTCGCACGAACCCCGCTGGGAGGACCGAACATGACCGAGAAGCTCCTGCTCGAGGGAATCCGCGTGGTCGAGCTCGCGACCTTCGTGTTCGCGCCGGCCGCCGGCACGATCCTGGGCGATTTCGGCGCCGACGTGGTGCACATCGAGCACCCGTCGATGGGCGACGCCTACCGCCACCTGCCGAACCTGCGGCCGCTGCCCGAGTGCGAGGAGAACTACTGCTGGATCCTGACCTCGCGCGGCAAGCGGTCGATCGCACTCGACGTGCGGCGCGCCGAGGGCCGCGCGGTCGCGCTCGATCTGGTGCGCGGCGCCGACGTGTTCATCACCAACCTGCACCCGTCCGTGCTCGCCAAGCTCGGCATGCGCTACGAGGACGTCGCGCCCGAGAATGCGCGGCTGATCTACGCGCACGCGACCGGCTACGGCGACGAGGGCGCCGAGGTCGAGAAGCCCGGCTACGACGCGACCGCGTGGTGGGCGCGCTCGGGCCTGATGGACGCCGTGCGGCCGAAGGGCGCGGAGTTCGCGTTCGCGACCGCCGGCATGGGCGACCACCCGAGCGCGGTCGCGCTGTTCGGTGCGATCGCGCTGGCGCTCTTCGACCGCGAGCGCACCGGCCAGGGCCGGCGCGTGCGCACGTCGCTGATGGCGAACGGCGCGTGGTCGAACTCGATCCTGTTGCAGGCCGCGTTGTGCGGCGGCAGTCCCTACGCGCCGCCGCTGCGCGCGAACTCGCTGAACGCGCTGGTCAACAGCTACACCTGCGCGGACGGACGCGGCCTGTACCTGGCGCTGGTGCAGGAGGCCGTGGAGTGGGAGCGCTTCACCGAGGCCGTCGGCAGGCCCGCGCTGCGCGACGATCCGCGCTTCCAGGAGATCCCGGCGCGGCGCGCGAACGCCCCCGCACTGGTCGCGATCCTCGATCCGATCTTCGCCTCGAAGCCGCTCGCGCACTGGCGCGCGGAGCTCGACCGGCACACCGTCACGTTCGGCATCATCGCGCGGATCGAGGACCTGCCCGACGATCCGCAGCTGAACGCCAACGGCGTGTTCCGGCCGATCGTCGGCCCGGGCGTGCGTCCGGGCCTGCGCACGATCGACAGCCCGATCCACCTCGACGGCGCGCCGAAGCGCGACGCCACGCGCGCACCCGAGCTCGGCGAGCACGGCCGCGAAATCCTGGCCAAGCTCGGCTACACCAGCGAGCGTATCGACGCGCTGGTCCGCGACGGGGTGATGCGCGAGTAGCCGGCGACCGGGCGGCGCGCTCCGGTTTGCGCGAGTCGTGCGCGCGGGATAGCGTAGGCGCCATGAATATCACGGTCGTCACCCGTGCCCGCGCAGCGGCGGGCAGCTCGGGACGAGCGGCGTAGGAAGCTCGGCCAGAACTTTCTCGGTTCCGGCTTCGCAGAGCGCCTCGTCGCTCAGGCTGAATTCGTGCCAGGCGACTTCGTCGTCGAAGTTGGCCCGGGGCTTGGTGCGTTCACCGCGGCGCTCGCGCGACGCGGTGTGCGCGTACTCGCGGTCGAGCTCGACGCCTCGCTCGCCGCGCGGCTTCGCGCCCGCTTCGAGCCGGAGTTCAGCGGGCTCGTCCAGGTCGTTCAGGCCGACTTTCTGTCGTTCGCTCTTCCGCGCCGGCCGTTCCGGGTGCTCGGGTCGCTGCCCTTCGGCCGGACCACCGACATTCTCCGCCGCCTGCTCGAGGATCCGCTGCAGCGACTGGTGCGCGCGGACGTGGTCGTGCAGTGGGAGGTCGCGTGCAAGCGGGCCGCCGTTCCTCCCACCACCTTGCTCTCCACGAGCTGGGCGCCGTGGTGGCAGTTCGAGATCGTGTGTCGCATCCCCGCGCACGAGTTCCGGCCGATCCCGCGCGTGGATGCGGGCTTCCTGTCGGTGGTCCGCAGGCGCGAGCCGCTGCTGCCAGTCGCCATGGCACCCGCCTTCGCGCAGTTCGTGCGCGCCCACTGGCCGGCGTTCTAGTCGCGTTCCAGTCGGACTCCCGCTCTAGCGCTGCTTGTAGTGAACCGCCTCCGGGAAAGCCGGGGCGATTCAGAACGCCGCAATCGCGACCTCACCGGCGATATCCACCAACGCCGCCGGACGGACGATCTCCGTCACTCGGTCGTATCAGCAAGCGCGGGGATCCGTACCTGCGCATGCTCCTCATCCACGGCGCCCGCTCCGTGCTCGCCCACGCCAAGCGCACACGCGCCCCGCGGGGTCTGCGCGCCTGGGCGCTCGATCGCGAACGCGCGCAGGTACACAACAAGGCCGCCGTCGCGCTCGCCAACAAGCTCGCGCGCATCGCCTGGGCCGTCTGGCGCAACGAGCAGCCGTACACCGAGAAGGAGCCACCCGCTTCGAATCCATGAACCCGACCTGCACCGAGCGACCGTTCCTGATGGCGCACCGGTTCTGACCGGCGCGGGGTGACGCCGACAACAAGCTTGGCCCTCGAGGCCGTTGTCAGCGATTGGCACCCCGCGCGACTTTCCATCATACCCCGGAGCCTCATGCGCTCCACCCAAGAGGCCGGAGATACAACTCCAGTACGAACCCCGCGCAATCAGAACTCTCCGCTCGGCTCAGAATCTACTTGAACGAGGAGTCCAGATAGGCGTGTTGGGCAGCACACCCCGATCTATGCGAACGGCCCGTCGAAGAACGTGGGCGCACTACGGCTCGGCTTGCGGATCATAAATGTACTTTGCGAGCCGGAGCTGATCCTCCCCGTCGGCCTCCCAGAACGGGATCATCGTGAGATCGCGCTTCTTGCGGTCGCCCGTATACTGCGACAGATCAAGCATGTATGCGACGTACGCTTGTCCTTTTCGGTGGCCCACTGAGATGCGTGACCGTACGAGGTGTATCAGGCGCATGTCCACCAACTCAGCGATCAGGTGGATGTATTCCTCATGGCGGTCCTGCTGCACCAAGAAGCAATTGGACAGTGTCCTCTCGGTGCAGAACTCGACAATCCGAACCAGAGCCGCTTCGATACGTTCGCGCTCCTCGTCTGTGTCTCGCCGCAGTTCGTCGCGTTTCGTCTGGTCGTGCTCACCGGATGCGCGGTTCACATCCTCGGCGCCGATCTTCGAGCCGCGCGAATGATCTGCGGGGCGTTCGCGCGCGACATCGACTGAGCGCCTGAAGATCGTAAGGAAATCGCGCGCTACGCCACCTGACGCAAGTACAAGGCGGTCGCGTGCCCCTTGGGCAAGGACCTGTGCGAGATCCACGCCGCTCTCGACTGCAAAGGCCTCCAAGACCTTGAACAAGAAGGCCTTCGTGAGAGAGTACTTCTCGAGCGTCAGATCGAGGTCAATTGCGTCCGCTTCGTCGCCGAGCTTCATGCCGACAGGCGGGTCACCGTGTCTGTACCAATCCGTCCTGTGTCGAATGGTTCCAATTTTCACCCAGAGGCGGTTGTTCTTCGCAATCCGATGAAAATAGTCGATGAGATCGGGCTGATCTCGTCGAGCTATGTGATAGGCGTCGTCGAGAAAGAGGAACGCGTCACCGCCAGACAGCTGGCAGAGATCTCGGAAGATCCGTTGGTAGTCGATGATGTGTCGATGCAGGAAATCGACTTTGGAGCGACGGAACTCCTCGCTCTGCTGACGCGCCCTTCTGTCTTTCATGGAGCTGGAACCCTTAATCGACACGGAGAGCGGCCCTGCTTTCGCTGCTACCTCTCCCCCCGATGATTCCGTTCCGACGACGTCTACCTCCTCGGACACGTTGATCTTCGCGTCATCCTGCGAGTGAAGCAGAGTGTTCAGTTCGACGATCTGGTCTTGGAGCTTGGCAATCAGCGCTTCCGTGCCAGCCTTGTCAAGGGGTGGGCGTTTTGGCTGCGTTCCGAAGAGGCGTTGCCAAAAGCTCGTGCGACTAGCCGGCGCGCGACCCGCACTGCTGAGCCACTCGGAAAACGCTGTGAACGTCGAGATCAGGACGCTCAGTAGAACGTCGGGGTAGGTATGGCCTTTGAACGGTTCGAGATCGATGAAGGCGATGGGCCGTCGATCGATCGTAAGTTCAGCCGCCGCCTTCCGCAGCAGGCTCGTCTTCCCCGACCCCCGTCGGCCGAAAACGATGTGATGGCGCTTCGATAAAGCACGGGTCAACGTGCCCTGCGCGGGCTCTACAAAGCGTGCGACGCCCTGCTCACTGGCTCGCGTCGACTCTTCGACAGCTAGCACCATGCGCTGAACCTCGGCCGCTTCCAACGGATGCTGGCTCGACAACGGGCTCTTAGGCATCTGGTAATTCTACCTCTGGCTTCGAGACCGATCGGAGATCGGTAGGCGCGCACATGCCGCGGTGCGTGAAGGGTGCGTTCCCATGCCTGCCCAACTAGTATTGTCTCGCACGCGACCCCTCACCGCGCGCCTCGGTATCATTTCGCGCAGCGCACGGTGAGTCAACACAAGTTCCCGTCGTTGCTCGGATCTACATCGAGGCGACGCTGCGGTAACGAACATACAAGCGCATGACTCGGCCGCACCTGCGCCGGCCTCGAGACTTCGAGCAGGACCCGCGTCCTCCGGCACGGCCGGGCCGCTTCGAGCGAGGCGGCCACCTCGCCCCCTCCGCGCGGGGCGGCGGTTTGCGCTGACGAGGGAGGGTCGAAGGTCCTCCGGAGGGGGCCCCCCGAGGAAGCGCAGAACCGCCGCCGCGCGCTCCGGGTCCCGGGCTACGCTCCGACTCGGACTCCCGCACTAGCGCTGCTTGTAGCGCTCGGTCAGCAGATCCTGGCGGGTCTCGAGCGAGATCTCCTGGCCGCGGATCCACATGCGCTCCGCCCAGGTCGTGACTTCGAGCGGGTCACCGTTCCAGAGCACCAGGTTCGCGACCGCGCCCGCGCGGATCGAGCCTGCGTCGGCGATCCCGAACACCTGTGCGGGCACGCTCGTGAGCGAAGCGATCGCCGCGTCGTACGGCAGGCCGGCGGCGACGGCGTTGCCCGCGGCCTGGCGCAGGCGGTGCGCGAAGTGGGGGCTGCCGAGATCGGCCAGCATCACGCGCACGCCGGCCTTGCGCAGGATCGCGGCGGCGTCGGGCCGGCTCGACAGCGCGCTGAAGTTCGCGGGCAGATCGTCGAACGGGTCGAGCACGACGGGGATCTGCTCGCGCGCGAGCAGCGCGGCGTGCTGCCAGGCCTCCGCGCCGCCGACGATCACGACGCGGATTCCGTAGTCGCTCGCGATCTCGACCACGGTGCGGATGTCCGAGGCACGATTCACCTCGACCAGCACGATCAGCTCGCGCGCGAGCGCGCGGTCGAGCACTTCGAGATCGGCGGCCGAGATCGACAGCTCGCGCAGCTTGTTGGACAGGAACGGGCCGCGGTTCGCGCGGTACAGGCGCGCGTCGGCGAGCGTCTCGCGCAGGCGCAGGAACGCGGCCGAGCGCACGCCCGCGGGCGGCGGGCCCGGTGGGCCGCCGGGCGCGTCGATCGCGACGCGCAGGGCCGCGGAGCCGCGGCGCAGCCAGTCCTTGTCGGTGAGATCGACCCACGCGGCCTGGCCCGAGATCTGTCCGCCACCGGGCACGACCAGCGCCGACGTGATCCCGCCCGCGCGCGCGATCGGCACCGTGAAGGAGGCCGGGTTGTACGTGTCCGCGGCGCGCAGCGCGGCGCGCACCGGATCGGCGCTGAACGGAAGCGTGGCCTCGACGCTGGTCGGCTCGAGCTCGATGTCGAGCGTGCCGACGCGCGTCGCCACCGCGACCAGCCCCGGCGTGATCACCATGCCCGAGGCGTCGATCCGCTTCGCGCCCTCGGGCGCGCGCAGCTTGGTGCCGACGCCCTGGATGCGGTTCGCGTCGATCACCACCGTCGCGCCGTGGAGCGGCGGACCCTCGCCGGTGTAGACCGTCGCACCGACCAGCGCGATCGCCAGCACGAGCGACTTCACTTCGCGCCTCGCAGGCCGAGCTCGAAGTCGGAGCGCGGCGCTCCCGGGTGCGCGCGGTCGTACACGCGACGACCCTCGATGTAGACCTGCTCGGCGTGGGCATACACCGAGAACGGATCACCGGACCAGACCACCAGATCCGCGTCCTTGCCCGGCTCGAGCGTGCCGGTGCGCGCGTCGATGCCGAGGATCCAGGCGGGATTCGCGGTGATCCAGCGCAGCGCCGCCTCGCGCCCGACGGGGATGCCGGCCTTGCGGCCCGCGGCCATGGCCTTGGCGGCCTCCTGGTTCAGGCGCTGGATGTCGTAGGGCGAGTCGGAGTGCAGCGCGACGCGCACGCCCGCCTGATCGAGCAGCGCCGCGTTCGCGGGCACGGCGTCGACGAGCTCCATCTTCAGCCCCGCCCAGTCCGCCCACACCACCGCACCCACGCCCGCCCGCGCGAGCCGGTCGCGGATCTTGTACGCCTCCACCGCGTGGTGGAACGCGCGCGGCGCGGTGCCGAACTCCGCGAACAGATCGAGCCGCACCAGCATCTCGTCCGCGCGGTAGCAGTGGTTCTGTACCAGGATCTCGCCGCGCACGACGCGGGCCAACGCATCGGTCGAGAACTCGAGCGCCTTGCCGGACTCGGGCTTGTACGCGCGCGCGTTCTCGAGCTTCTGGCGCAGCATGGCGACCTCGGCCATGCGCGTCTGCGGCTCGGCGCCCTTGGCGGCGCCGTAGATGCGCATCGGGTTCTCGCCGCAGGCCATCTTCATGGTCGGCGGCGCGTCGGGCACGCGCATCTCGCGCGCCGAGAGCGCGGGCACCAGCCGCAGGCTGACGCCCTGCCCGCCGACCAGGTTCGCCGAGCCGGGCAGCACGTGGATGGTGGTGACCCCGCCCGCGAGCGCGCGCTCGATCGCCGGGTCCTGCGGCCAGAACGAGTCCTCGGCGCGGATGTCCGGCTTGAAGGGCCCGGTCATCTCGTTGCCGTCGGCGGTCGAGTTCGTGGCGGGCACGGCGTACACACCGAGGTGTGAGTGCGGGTCGATGATGCCCGGCGTGATCCAGCGCCCCGCGACGTCGATCACCGCGACGCCGGGCTCGGCGGCGAGATTCGCGCCGACCCGGCTGATGCGGCCGTTCTCGACCCGCACGTCCGCGCGCTCGAGCGTCGGGCCGGCCGCGGTCATCACGGTCGCGCCGCGCAGGAGCAGCGGCGCGGCAGCCGCTGCCGGAGCGACGGCGCTCTTCGCCGGCGGCGGAGCCTGCGGCGGGTCCTGGGACGCGAACACGGCGCAGCCGAACGCCGCCCACGCGAGCAGCACTGCCCCCGTCAGCCCCCGGAACGTCACCCCCCGCGACATCCGCGCGATTCTAGCGCCGCGCCGCGCCTTCGCGCGTGCTCTAATCCGGGCATGAAACACGGGCTCGTCCTGATGGCGCCCACGATCGCGGATCAGCTCGCGGCCGCCCGGCTCGCCGAGGCACGCGGCTTCGATTCGGTGTGGGTCACGGAGTTCTTCAACCAGCACGGCTTCGTGCGGCTCGCGGCGGTCGCGCAGGCGACCACGCGCGTCGAGCTCGGCACGGCGATCGCGTACGCATTCATGCGTACGCCCCTGCTCGCCTCGGCCGCGGCCATGGACATCGACGAGCTGTCCGGCGGGCGGATGATCCTGGGCCTGGGCAGCGGCACGCGCTCGATGAACGAGCGCTGGTACTCGATGCCGTTCCAGCACCCGCCGGCCAGGCGCATGCGCGAAGCGGTCCGGCTGGTGCGCGCGGCGATCGCCGCGCAGAAGGGCGGCGGCCTGCGCTTCGACGGCGACTACTACCACATCGACATCCCGCAGTACTCCCGGCCGGGTGCGCCGCGCAGCGAGATTCCGATCTACGTCGCGGCCGTGAACCGCGGCATGATCCGAGCCGCGGCGGCCGAGGCCGACGGCCTGGTCGGCCACCCGATCTTCACGCGCAAGTACATCGCCGAGCAGGTGCTGCCCGAGCTCGCGGGCTCGAAGTGCGCGCTCGCTCCGTACCTGTTGTGCTCGCTCGACGACGACGTCGCGCGCGCCCGGCGCGAGGCGCGCGCGCAGATCGCCTTCTACTACACGACCAGCCTCTACCACACGGTGCTCGGCGTGCACGGCTGGCGCGGCGTCGGCGAGACCATCAGCGCCGCGTTCAAGCGCGGTGACTTCGCCGCGATGACCGACGCCGTTCCCGAAGCGCTGATCGACGAGATCGCGATCGCTTGCCGGCCCGACGAAGCGCTGGATCGCCTGCGCCAGTGGGACGGACTCACCGAGCAGGTTCTCTTCTACCCGCCGAGCGTTGGCGTCGCGCCTGCGCGCGTCCGCGAGAACCTGGCGCTGATCGCGGAGACGTTCGGGTCTCGCTCCGCCGCCCCGTGAATCCGCTGGACGAGTCCGCGCAAAGGGAGTAAGCAAGAAAGCGCGGGGTGCGGAGGAAAACGGAGGGACGCGCAGATGCGGAGCAAACTCGGGAGCGTTTCGGCGATTCTCGGTCTGACACTGGGAATTGTCGGCTGCCAGAAGGTCAGCCAAGGCCCCGGATTCGAAACGATGCCAGGAATTCCCCCCGATGGTCGCATCATCAGCGTGACCCGAGGCGACGGCGAGTTCCACGGCGTTTGGATCGAGGCGCCGGACGGAACGCTCTCCGTGGTATGGCTGAACGCAGCGAACGGGGACATCTACGCCAAGCCCCAGTCATTCCCCCGGAAATGAGGTGATTTCGATGGACCTCGACAAGCTCATCAGTGCGGCCGGCCGGCCTCTCTTCATCCTGGCCTTGGTGTTGTTGGGACTCGCGGGCGCCGAGCGCCTCGCCAACGTCGCCGGCTACACGATCACGCGTAGCTCGTTCACGGCGGGCCGACTGCTCGAGATCAGCGCGCTCTTGGCCACGTTCGTGATCGCGATCCTGCTGCGGCAGATCCGCGACGAGGCCCGCGCGCGTCACTGATCAGCCCTTGCGCAGCGCGTCGATCGGGCGCAGGCGTGCGGCCCGCAGCGCGGGCAGGAGCGCGCCGCCGACGCCGATCGCGAGCGCGAGCGCGAAGGCGAAGGCCAGGTCGACGATCCCGACGCGGATCGAGATCAGGCTCGCGCTGCCCATGCCGAACAGCGGCACCTGGCCGACGACCGCGCTGACGATCTGCGCCGCGAGCCAGGCGAGCGCGGCGCCGGCCGCGAAGCCGGCGAACGCGATCAGCACGGACTCGAGCACGAACGAGCTCGCGATCGCGGCGCGCGAGAAGCCGAGCGCGCGCAGCGTGCCGATCTCACGCGTGCGCGCCTGGACCGTGGCGTAGAGCGTGTTGGTGGCGCCGAACGCCGCGCCGATGCCCGCCAGCAGCGCGAGCCCGCCGACCACGATGTAGAGCGCGCCCGCCGAGGCGGCCTGCTTCTCGTAGTACTCGGACTCCAGGCTCGAGGCGAGCGTGAAGCGCGCGTCCGAATCGATGCGCCGCATCAGCGCGTCGGCGTCCGCGCCCTCGGCCAGGCGGATGCGCAGGCTCGAGTACGGCGAAGGGCGCTTCACGTCGTTGGCGAGCTCGCGCGCGTCGACCCAGATCTCGCTCTCGAGCGCGCTGCCGTCCGCCTCGAACACGCCCACCACCGTGTAGCTCGCGTTGCCCAGCGCCATCCGCCCGCCGGGCTCGGCGCCGAGGTAGCGCGAGGCCGCGGCGCGTCCCGCGATCGCCTCGCCACTCGACGGCTGCAGCGCGCGGCCGAGGACGATGCGGATGTCGTCGTGCACCTCGAAGGCCGCGCTCTCGACGCCCCGCACGAGCACGCTCTCGCGCTCGCCCGCGCGAGTTGCGCCGAACGGCTGCACCAGGAACTCGGGCGAGACCAGCGGCTCACCGTCGCGGCCGCGGGCGATGCCCTCGAAGAAGCGGATCGTCTGGTAGGCCTGCAGGGGCAGCGCGCTCGCGCCGTCGCTGGTCGCTCCCTTGCGCAGCACGATCAAGTTCTTGGGCGAGCCCGCCGCGCGCGTGCTCGCCTGCAAGGAGGTGACCAGACCCGAGAGCAGGCCGAGCGCGAGCACCACCAGCGCGATCACCGCGATCGTGAGCGCGCTGCGCGAGCGGCGCTCCCAGAAGCTGCGCACGCTGTAGCGCAGCGGCAGCACGACTAGAACAGCTCGCGCATGGTCTCGGCGACGCCGCGGCGCGACGCGCCCCACGACGGCACCGCGCCCGCGATCATGCCGATGAAGACCGCGAGGAAGAGCCCCTGCACGGCGATCGCGCGCGTGATCACGAAGCTGCCGAGCGGCCCGAGCTGCGGCATCAACCCGGTGGCTGCGCCGTGCAGGCCGAGCGTGATCAGGAACGAGCCCAGCGCGCCCGCCGCGCCGCCGACCAGCGCGATCACCAGCACCTCCGCGATCAGCAGCCGGAACAGCAGCCGCTTGCGGAAGCCCATCGACTTCAACACCGCGAGCTCGCCCGCGCGCTCGCGCACCGACAGGCTCGCGGTGTTCGCGGCGATGAACACGATGCACAGCGCGACCAGCACGCTGACCACGATCGTGATCGCGATGAACGCGTCGAGCGCCGAGAACATGGTCTTGAAGTAGTCCTTCTCGCTCTCGGTGAGGGTCTGCGCGCCCGAGTTGCGGAACAGCGCGTCGATCTCGCGCGCGAGCGGCTCGAGCCTCGCGCGGTCGTCCACGCGCACGTAGAACAGCGAGGCGAAGTCGAGCCCGCTGCCGATCGCCTGCAGCGCCTGGTCGAAGTACTCGCGCTGCAAGAGCATGACGGGCGACAGGTCGTGCGGAACGATGCCGATGATCACGAGCTCGAGATCGACCGGGAACGTGTCACCGCGCAGCGTCACGCGGTCGCCGACCTCCCAGCCGTAGCTCTTGGCGGTCGCGCGGCCGATGATCGCGCCGTCGCGGTGACGCTGGAAGCTCTCGACCATCTCGGGCGGCAGCTGCCAGTCCGGGAACACCTCGGCGATCTGGTCGGGCTCGGTCGCGAAGCTCGGGAACGTGACGCCCTTCTCGACCTCGTACACACCGCCGTACCAGGTCCAGCTCACCGCCGAGACCACGCCGGGCAGCGCGCGCACCTTCTGCAGGTACGCGTAGGGCAGCGGGTACTCGAAGCCGGCCTTGTTCTGCACCACCACGCGCGAGCCCGAGGCCGCGTAGTCGAGGATCGATTCGAGCGCGCCCGGCATGCTGCGCAACAGGCACACCAGCGCGATCGCGAACGCGATCGCCGCCGCGGTGAGCACGCTGCGCAGCGGGCTTCGCCGCAGGTTCGCGAGCACGAGCGGCAGGTACTTCATGCCTTCTCCCGGCGTGAGCGCTAGCAACCGGCGTGCCCGCTCGAATGCGCGCAGTGTAGGCCGGCCGGGCTTCGAGGGGCGGCCGTTGCAGCGGCGATCCGACACGAGCTGCAGGCTCCGGGCTGCGCGGGGTCCGGGCACCGCGCGCCTCGAGCTCGAAGCAGTGCCTCTCGCGGGGCACAGAGCCCGAAGTGGTAGTCTCTCGCCATGAGCACGCGCGCGCTGAAACTTCTCGTGACCGGAGGGGAACAGCGCGAGAACGCCGCCTGGCACCCGGAGTACCACCACTACCGGAAGGGCGTGCTCGCCGAGGTCGACCTCGAGGCGCGCACGGCCGTGCGCGTCTTCGAGCACGTCACCGAGCCCGGGCTGTGCGCGGACAAGCTGCCCTCGATCGTGTTCAAGTCGGCGACGCTCGCGGCGGACCGCCTGTACCTGTCGACGGAGACGGAGGTGCTGATCCTCTCCTACCCCGACTTGCGCCTGGTCCGGCAGCTCTCGCACCCGGCCTTCAACGACGTCCACCACGTGGTGCCGTGGAACGGCGGCCTGCTGGTCGCGTCCTCGGGTCTCGACCTGGTGATCGCGTTCGACGCCGAGCTCCGCGCGGTCGAGTTCCTGCCCGTGCTCGACGAGCCGGCCTGGGGCCGCTTCTCGCCGCAGGTCGACTACCGGCGCGTGCAGTCCACCAAGCCCCACCGCGCGCACCCGAACTTCCTGTTCATTCTCGACGGTGAGCCGTGGGTCACGCGCGCCCAGCAGATGGACGCGATTTGCCTGCGCGATCCGAGCAAGCGCATCGAGATCGGCGTCGCGCTGGTGCACGACGGGATCGTGGTGGGCGACCACGTGTTCTTCACGGCCGTGAACGGCCACGTCGCCGTGGCGCATTCCCGGACTCACAAGATCGAGAGTCTGATCGACCTCGCGGCGATCACCGGCACGGAGACGCCGCTCGGCTGGAGCCGGGGCCTGCTCGTCGAAGGCGATCAGGTGTGGGTGGGCTTCTCGCGCCTGCGGCCGACCAAGATCTACGAGAACCTGCGCTGGTTCAAGCGTCGGCTCACCGCGCGCGGCGACGAGCCGACCGCGGTGCTGCCGACCCGGATCGCCCGCTACGACCTTTCGCGGCGCGAGAAGCTCGATGAGCTCGACCTCGAGGGCGTGGGTATGGGTGCGTTGTTCTCGATTCTCCCGCACGACGCGAGTTGCTCACAGCTCGCCCACGAGTGTGTCTCCGGCGTGAGCACGACATGACCGTCGCTCGCGAGAACGTGCGCGCGATGTAGGCCCGCTCGAGACGCGCGCGCACTACCCTCGGCGCGCATCTCGGTGTCCGTGTCGACGGTGGGCTGGAGCGTGTCGGTGGTTCGCGTGTGGAGCTTCGCGAGGGCGGCGGGCGTTGCGCTCACGCTCGTGCTCTCGCTGCCGAGCTTTGCCGGCGCGGCGGCCGGCGCCGAAGCGGCCGATGAGGCGCTGCTCGAGGCGGTGCGCAGCGGCGTCGAAGAGCGCGTGGCGCTCGAGCTCGAAGCCGGCGCGAGCGCGAACGCGCGTGACGAGGACGGCACGAGCGCGCTTGCGCTGGCCGCGCGCAGGGGTCGGCGCGGAATCGCAGCGCAACTGATCGACGCCGGTGCGCGCGTGGACGCGAGCGACGACGAGGGCTCGACGCCGCTCCTGCTCGCCGCGTCTTCGGGCTACCTCGCGGTCGCGACGCTGCTGCTCGAACGAGGCGCGGACGGCGGGCGCGCCAACGGGCGCGGGCGCACGCCGCTGATGGAGGCGGCGGAGCGCTCCCACGCGCAGATCGTGCGCGCCCTGCTCGCGGCCGGCGCGGACCCGCGCGCGGGCGACCGCGCGGGCCGGACCGCGCTGCTCGAAGCGGTCTCGAGCGGCGACCGCGAGTCGGCCACGCTGCTGATCGTCGAGCTGCGCGCGCGCGGCGACGGACCGGCCGCGCTCGGGCCGGCGCTGTTCGAGGCGATCGGCCGCGGCCACGACGAGCTCGCGATCGCGCTGCTCGCGGCCGGCGCCGATCCGAGCGCGAGCGACGAGCGCGGCTGGACGCCGCTCGCGCGGAGCTGCGCCCGCGGTCGCGACACGCTCGCGCGCACGCTGCTCGACCACGGCGCGAACGCGCAGGTGCGCGACCCGACCGGAGTCACGCCGCTGCACCACGCCTCGCGGCGCGGAGACACGGTGCTCGTGCGCACGCTGCTCGCGGCGGGCGCGGATCCGCTCGCGCGCGACCGGCGCGGCCGCACGCCCCTGTACGACGCGCTCGACGCACGCCGCCGCGAGAACGCGCGGGCGCTGGTGTCGGCCTCGCACGAGCGCGTCGCGCGCGCACGCCACTCCGCGCGGCCAGCGACACCCCCGCCGGGACGCGAGGACGAGCAGCGCCTGTGGTTCGAGGTCGAGCTGTTCCGCGCCGTGCGGGCGAGCGACCTCGCGAGCGCCGGCGCGCTGCTCGACTCCGGCGTCCCCGCGGAAGCGGTCGATGCGGACGGGCTCACGCCGCTCATGCTGTGCGCCAGCCGGGCGGACATCGAGCTGTGCCAGCGCCTGCTCGCGCACGGCGCGGGCGCCGAGCGGCCGGACGCGAACGGCGGCACGCCGCTGATGGCGGCCGCCGGCGCGCGCTCGGTCGCGCTCGTCGAGCTCCTGCTCGAGCGCGGCGCGAGCCCCCAGGCACGCGACCGCTCGGGCTTCGGCGCGCTCCACTACGCCGCGCGCACGGGCGATCGGCCGGTGATCGCGCGGCTGATCGCGGCGGGCGCGAATCCGAACGCGCGCAGCGTCTCGGGACTCACCGCGCTCGCGGTGGCCGCGGACGCCGGCCATGAAGGGCTAGACGACCTGCTCGCGGGCAAGGCGCCGCCGGTCAGCGCGAGAGCGCGCTAGCCGAGCGCCCGGATGGCGGCTTCCCCGCGCGCCGATCCTGGGTAGAATCGCAGGCATTCCTTCCACCCTCTCCGCCGAACTCGAGCCCGCCGCGCCGCCCGACTTCCGCGCTCTGGTGCGGGAGCTCGAGACACTCGGCTGCTTCCGGCCGGCGCCGTTCCCGCCGCTCGTCGACGCCGCGCTGACCTGGCTCACGGCACTCGGTCTGTTCGTGCTGGTCGCGCACGTGCCGCTGTGGGCGGGAATCCCGCTGTTCGTGCTCGGCTCGGTGCTGCACGGCCGCATCGGCTGGGCCATGCACGACGCCGCGCACGGCAACCTGTTCGTGAGCCGGCGCGCGGACGAGCTCTTCACCTGGATCTTCTGCTTCATCCTGGGCGAGTTCCCGTCGGGCTGGAGACACGGTCACAACGCCCACCACCGCGCGCCCAACGTGCGCAGCATCGACCGCGACAAGCGCGAGCGCTGGGAGCCCGACCGCCGCTACCGCTCGCGCGTCTGGGCCGCGATCGACGTGCTGGTGCTCGTGCGCCGCAGCGGCGTCACGCTGCCGCGGCTGCTCGCGCTCCTGGGCGTGCGCGACGGCGCCTACACCCGGCGCGTGCGTCCCGATCGCTTCGTGGCCGAGCTCCTGAACTCGCTCGCCGGCACGCTCGTGATCATCGGCACGTTCGTCTACCTGTACGGGCCTTGGGGCATCGCGCTGTACGTGCCCTACAGCTGGGTCGCCGGCGTGTACCTCAACCTGATCTTCGCCGGCAATCACTACGACCGGCCCGCCTGGGACGAGCCGCCCGCGCTCGACTTCGCCGCGCAGCAGATCACGACCGCGAGCAACTACTCGGGCGGCTTCGCGACCCGCGTCTGGTGCGGCGGACTCGAGAACCAGATCGAGCACCACCTGTTCCCGCACATGCCGCGAAGCCAGCTGCGCCGCGCGGCGCCCGCGGTGCGGCGCTACTGCGCGGCGCACGGCATCCCGTACATCGAGCGCTCGTTCGTCGCGGCGACCCGGAGCGTGCTCGACTACCACGTGAGCGCGAACGCTCAGGGCCCGACGGTCGCTCCGCAGACCTGAGCGATCCCCGGCAATAGCGGCACCGGCTCGAGCGCCCGCTGGATGACCGTGACGTCGAGGATCTCGCACGGGCCGGCGCCGTCGATCACCGAGCACTTCGCGACACCCGCGGGTGTCAGCGCCAGGCCGATCGGATCCGCCAGGCTGTCGCGGTACGCGTCGACGTCCGCGAAGTCGACGATGCCGGAGTCGTCGACGTCGCCGCACTGGCGGGCGTCGCCGATGCCATCGGCCGGCTCGTCGAGCACGCTGCCGGCGTCGCTCTGCGTCGGGTTGGCGGTGACGGGGCAGTTGTCGGCGCCGTCCTGCGCGGCGTCACCGTCGCTGTCACTCACGGTCGGGTTCGTGCCGTAGACGTTCAGCTCGTCGCCGTCACTGAGTCCGTCGTCGTCCGTGTCGGCGAGATTCGGATTCGTGCCCGCGGCTTGTTCCTGGAGATTGCTGAGTCCGTCGGCGTCGGGATCTCCACCCTGCTCGCCGGCGGCGAGCGGATCGAAGCCGTACGCCACCTCGAAGCCGTCGAGCAGACCGTCGCCATCGCTGTCGGCCACGATCGGGTTCGTACCCTCGGCCTGCTCCTGGAGATTGCCGAGTCCGTCGGCGTCGGGATCTCCAGCCTGCTCGCCCGCGACGAGCGGATCGAAGCCGTACGTCACCTCGAAGCCGTCGAGCAGGCCGTCGTCATCGCTGTCGGCGTCGAGCGGGTTCGTGAGATGGGTGAGCGCTTCGGCGCCGTCGCCGAGTCCGTCCGCGTCCGTATCCGCCGACTTCGGATTCGTTCCGAGAGTCTGCTCTTGCAGGTTCGTGAGCCCGTCGGCGTCGGGGTCCTGACCCTGCTCGCCGGCGACGAGCGGGTCGAAGCTGTTCGTCACCTCGAAGCCGTCGAGCAGCCCGTCGTCGTCGCTGTCGGAATCGAGCGGGTCTGCGACGTTCTGCTGCTCGTACCAGGCGATCTTGTCGTCGAAGAACGAGGCGGAGATCGCGTCGGCATCGCCGTCGCCGTCGAGATCCGCCGCGACGACCCACTCGGGGTAGTTGGCGGCGATCGAGATCACGTGCTTCGTCCATGCGCCGACGGCCGGCGTGCCGTCGTTCTCGTACCAGACCACCTCGTTCGCGAGGTTCAGCGCCGCGAGCACATCCATGTCGCCGTCGAGGTCGACGTCCGCGGGGTGCGAGGAGATGCTCGAGCCGGGGTCGGCCGAGATCGGGTGCACGGCCCACGCGCCGACCGCCGGTGTGCCGTCGTTCTCGTACCAGACGGTGAAGTCGCTGAACGACCGCGACAGCACGTCCGTATCGCCGTCGCCGTCGAAGTCGGCCGCGGCGATCCAACGGCGCGGGTCGCCGACGCCGGCTGCGATCTCGCGCTGGGGCAGCGCGCCGACCGCCGGTGTGCCGTCGTTCTCGTACCAGGCCAGAAAGTTGAAGAACGAGCCGTGCAGCGGATCGGGGTCGCCGTCGCGGTCGATGTCGACCGTGACGAACGCGGCCGAGCTGTTGGCGATCGGATGGGGCTCCCAGACGCCCACCGCCGGCGTGCCGTCGTTCTCGTACCAGACCAACGCGGCGCCCGAGCCCGACACGCCCAGGATGTCCATGTCGCCGTCGGTGTCCATGTCCGCGGCCCCGACCTTGTCGACCGAGCTGACGGCGCCGGAGTCGGTCGCGCTGACCGGATGCTCGATCCACGCGCCGACCGCGGGCGTGCCGTCGTTCTCGTACCAGGAGACGACGAAGTCGAGGTTCGACGCCGCGACCACGTCCGTGTCGCCGTCGCCGTCGATATCGGCCGGGAAGAGCGAGGTGGGATTGTCGGCGATGGTCGTGATCGCATGCTCGGGCCAGGCGCCCAGCGCCGGCGTGCCGTCGTTCTCGTGCCACGCGATGGTGTCGTCGTCGAAGGATGCGGACAGCACGTCCGTGTCGCCGTCGCCGTCCATGTCGGCCACGGAGACCAGGCGCGCGCCTTCGGCGAGGAGCGAGATCACGATCTGCTCGCCGAAGATTCCGGTTCCGATCTCTTCGCCGTCGAGCAGTCCGTCGGCGTCCGTGTCCGGGTCGTTCGGATCGGTGCCGATCGCGTTCTCCGCGCCGTCCCCGAGCCCGTCCGCGTCGCTGTCTTCGCTCGGCGCGCTCGCGAAGAACGCGTCGAAGCTCGCGCCGAGCGGCTCGGCCTGGAGCACGCTCGTGTCCGCGACCAGCACGCCCGTGTAGCCGTTGGCGAGGACCGGCGCGAGCGAGTCGCCGTGCCGGATGGTCGCGATCGGATTGGCGAGGTCACTGGCCGCGTACAGCGCACCCGTGAGCAACGCCGGGCTCGTGCCGGAGACGCTGAGCACGAGTCGGTAGTCCGCGTCCACATCGAGCGAGACGGCGGCGGTGGCCAGCGTAGAGACGGCCGGATCGTCGATCTGGAGCAGCGCGATCTCGCCCTGCGCGCGGACCACGAACGCGTAGCCCGAGTGACTGGGCCCCGAGGCGGAGCTGGCGCGCGCGACGATTCCGTAGCCGTGGCCGGCCGAGCCGTCGAACGCGACGAGATCCGCGGCGACGACGGCGTCGCCGAAGCTCTGCTCCTCGCGCAGGCTCGCCGCGCGGGCGGGGCTCAGGGGATTCGCCGTCGCGGGGACCGCGAGCTGGTAGGAGGAGCTCGACGCGTCGAAGCTCGCGCCCGCGGTCGGCGCGAACTGCGACCACGGCGGCGAGACGTCGTCGCCGTCTGCGAAGTCGTCGGCCACGCTCGCGCGCGCGCTCGGCGCGGCAGCCAGAAGCAGCAAGAGCGCCAGCACCCCGGCCGATCGCAGGCGCAGCGGCACCAGCAAGAGATCCTTCACCGCCAGCCCCCGAACTGCCTGATTTGCGCCTGCCCCTCGGTCCACGCGGCCGCGCCAGGCCAGTTGCGGCCGAATGCTCCGCCCGAGGCCGACCGGAGTCAAGTGGAAAGCAGACGAAGGCGCGGGGGGCGCCTATCAATCTCGCGCGTCCGCCTGCCGAAGTGTGCGGACATGGCGCGATATGTCGTGGTGCTCGTGGTCGTGTTCGCGCTCGCCTACCACTTCCTCAGCGGGCGGCAGCTGGAACGGCCTCCGGGCGTGCTGGCGCCGGACGAGCCGCTGCAGGAGCTGGTCAAGGACGGACCGAGCTGGGAGATCGGCGAGTATCAGGTGCACGCGCTCGCGCGCTTCGAGCTTGCGGCGCGCGTGCTGTCGGCGGAGCGCTATCGCTTCGATCGCGAGGCGAACCTCTCGCCGATCGATCTCGCGCTCGGCTGGGGGCCGATGTCGAGCAACGCCGTGCTCGACACGCTCGACATCTCACAGGGCGGGCGCTTCTTCCACTGGTCGAGCCGCGAGCCGATGATCGCGCCGGGCGAGATCATGCGGCACAGCGCCAACATGCACATGGTCCCCGTCGACGAAGCCACGCGCGCGACGCTGCTCGCGGCGCGCAGCGGCAGCCTCGTGTTCCTTTCCGGCTGGCTGGTCGAGGCGAAGGCCAAGGACGGCTGGAAGTGGCGCAGCTCGCTCACGCGCGCCGACAGCGGCGCCGGCGCGTGTGAGCTGGTGCTGGTCGAGGACGTCCGGCTCGAGTAGCGCGGCGTCCCCCGCGCGCTAGCCGCGCAGCTCCTTCACCTCCGCCTCGATGCGCGCGCCGAACGAAGGATCGGCGTTGCGGAAATTCGCGATCGAGCGCGCGACGATCGGCTCGTGCGCGACCTGCCCCGCCGCAACGTGTGGATCACCGCGGCCGGCGAGGACGTGGTGCGCCGCGCCCGCGCGGTGCTCGACGAGGTGCGCGACATGGTCGAGAGCGCGCACAGCTACAAGCAGCCGCTGCGCGGCCTGTTGCGGGTGGGGGTGATTCCGACCATCGCGGCGTACCTGTTTCCGCGGGTGCTACCGCGCGTGCGGCGCCGTCATCCGGAGCTGCGGCTGCGGCTGCACGAGGCGCGCACGTCGGAGCTGGTGTCGCTCTTGCGGCGCGGCGAGCTCGACCTGCTGGTGGTCGCGCTCGAGGCCCCGCTCGAGGGGCTGGAGACGCTGCCGCTGTTCGAGGATCGCTTCGTGATGGCGCTGCCGGCGGCGCACCGGCTCGCGAAGCGCCGGCGCCTGCGCGAGGGCGACCTCGCCGACGAGACGATCCTGCTGCTCACCGAGGGCCACTGCCTGCGCGAGCAGGCGCTCGCCGCGTGCCAGGCGCGCACGGACAGGTTACACAGGTCCGTGACGGCGTGCGCCGCGAACGGCGTCAGTCCGCGACCTCGGCGATCAGCTCCACCTCGAGAGCCATGTTGAACGGCAGCGACGCGTAGCCGACCGCGAGCCGTGCGTGCTTGCCCGCCTCGCCGAACACCTGCTCGAGCAGCTCCGAGGCGGCGTTGATCACCTGGGTGTGCAGCATGAACTCGGGCGTCGCGCTCACCACGCCGTTCACCTTCACGATCCGGCGCACGCGGTCGAGGCTGCCGAGCTCCTTGCGCAGCGTCGAGATCATGCCCAGCGCCGAGAGCCGCGCGGCCTCGCGTCCCGCGTCGACGTCGAGATCCTTGCCGAGCTTGCCCTGCACGATCGTGCCGTCGGGACGGAACGGCACGTGGCCGGTCAAAAAGATCAGGTTCCCCGTGCGCACCGCATGCACGAACGTGCCCCCGGGCGGCGGCACGACGGGCAGGTTGATGCCGAGCTCGCGCAGTCGTGCCTCGTGCGACATGGCCGGATCATACCCGGTATGCTCGCAGCAGGAGGCTTGGCGATGAGTGACCTGGATCAGAACGCGCGCGCGATCGTCGAGAAGGTGATCGTCGGCTCGCCCTACGGCCGCCTGCTCGGTCTGTCGCTCGAGTCGTGCGAGCCCGATCGCGTGGTCGTGCGGCTGCCCTATCGCACCGACGTGACCACGATCGGCGACACCGTGCACGGCGGCGCGATCGCGGGGCTCGTCGACGCCGCGGCCACCGCCGCGTTCTGGGCGAAGTCAGGACTCTCCGCCGGCTCGCGCGGCACCACGATCGGCTTCTCGCTCTCCTTCCTCTCGGCCGGCCGCGCCGTCGATCTGCTGGCCGAGGCACGCGTGCGCCGGCGCGGCAGGGAGATCTGCAACGGCGAGGTCGTCGTGCGAAATCCCGAGGGCGCGGAAGTCGCGCAGGCGATCGTCACGTACAAGCTGTCGAGCTGAGCGGGACACCGGCGCGCCAAGCTCGCGCCGTCTCAGCATCACCTCGTACAAGACGAGCGCGACCGTCCAGCACACGGCCGCCGCCCACAAGTTGTGCGAGACGAAGTGCGCGCCCTGCACCACCCGGCCGAAGCCGAGACCGAATCCGTACAGGAAGCCGCCGGCGAGCCAGGCCTGCGCGAGCCGCGGGCGCTCGCGGCGGAACACGAAGTACAGCGACATGATCGCGAACCCTCCGGACGAGTGGCCGCCCGGCCAGCAGTGCCCGGGCTCGACGCCGTCGGGAACCGGATCGAAGAGGCGGATGTACGGCTGGTCGCCGTTGTAGAGCGCGAGATCGCGCGGGCAATGGATGACGCTCTTGTGCTTGATCTGGGCGACGATGACGGGCGCCACCGCGAGACACAGTGCTGCGTAGAGACAGCCGCGCCGCCAGCGACGCAGCGATGGGCGCCAGTACGAGCAGAGCACGCCCGCGAGCAGCGCCGCGCCGAGCCCGATGATCGAGAGCCGTCCGAAGTCGTGGATGATGCTCTCGAACAGGAAGTGGACGTGCAGCGGAAAGCGCTTCTCGACGGCGTCGAAGAACAGGTTCTCGATCCGCACGTCGAGGTTCGAGAGCTCGAAGCTGCCGAGCACCACGAGCGCGAGCAACGCCGGCACGCCCGCGTGCAGCGCGTAGAAGCGAACTGCGCTCTCGCGCGACGGGTTCGCTTCTGCGCCCGCCACGCGTCTACTGCGCCGAGTGCGCGAAGGCCGCGCTGGCGGACTGGTAGTACGCGATCGCCTCCGCCACGCCTTCGCCCGCCGCGCGCGGCATGACCGGGGTCTGCTCGCCGTCGGGCTCGATGCGGTACACGTCGACGCGTCGCAGCGGCGAGAGCACCGTCAACATCCCGTCCTTCAGGTAGCCGAGCCGCTGGTAGGTGCCGAGCAGCGCGCGCTCGCTGCCGGGCTCTTGCGCCAGGATGTCGCGGCCGAAGAAGCGGCTGCGGTACGAGACGCCGAGCAGACCGAGCAGCGTGGGCGCCAGATCCATCTGGCTCGCGAGGCGTTCGACGCGCGCGGGCGCGATCTGCGCCGGCGCGTAGACGAGCATCGGGATGTGGTACTGGTCGACCGGAATGTCGAGCTCGCCCGCGCTGCTCGCGCAGTGGTCGGCGACGATCACGAAGACCGTGTCGTCGAAGAACGCTTCGCTGCGCGCCTCGTCGATGAACCGGCCGATCGCCCAGTCCGTGTACTTCACCGCGCCGTCGCGCCCGTCGCCCGAGGGAATCTCGATGCGACCGTCGGGGTACGTGAACGGCCGGTGATTCGAGGTCGTGAGCACGAACGACAGGAAGCGCTCGCCCGAATCGTGCGAGCGCCGCGCCTGGCGCAGCACGCGCCGGAACACGAATTCGTCCGCCACGCCCCAGGCGTTGGCGAAGCCCGCTTCGTCGCCCGACAGCTGCGAACGGTCGATCACCGCGAAGCCGTTGCCCGCAAAGAACGGACCCATGTTGTCGAAGTACGAGTAGCCGCCGTAGAAGAAGCGCGTGCGATAGCCGCGTTCGCGCAGCACCGAGCCGAGCGAGGTCAGGTTCGCGTTGTGCGGCCGCTTCACGATCGAGTAGCCCGGTGTCGGCGGCACCGAGAGCGTGATCGCCTCGAGCCCGCGCACCGTGCGCGTACCGGTCGCGCGCAGGTTCGTGAACAGCAGGCCCTGCTGCGCCAGGCGATCGAGGTTCGGCGTCAGCCCCTCGCTGTTCCCGAACGCGCCGAGGAACTTCGCGGACAGGCTCTCGACCACGATCAGCACGACGTTCAGCCGGCGCTCGGGACGCGTGGCGACGATCTCGCGCGTGAGCCCCACCGGATCGTCGCTCGCGAAGCTGGCCGACGGCTCGGCCAGCAGCCCGCGGAGCTTGCGCGAGGCCTCGGCGGGCTCTTCGGTCACGTAGAACGGCGCGTACTCGAGCTCGTTGTTGCGGAACGCCGAGACCAGGTTGTACAGGCCGTTCGCCGCCAGCTCGTTCGCGAAGCGATTCTCGTCGACGCGCGGGGGCCGCTCCGGGGTGAGCGAGTAGCAGGCGAGCGCGGCGAGGCTCGCGAGCAGCGCGGTCGCCCCGCGCGTCGAGATCGTGCCGTGGGCCTCGGCGGAGTCGTCGAGCGAGCGCCGCACGAACAGCGCCCAGATCGCGAGCGCGAGCACGGCCACGAGCGCCGCGACCGGCAGGACCGGATACGATTCCCAGATGTTCCCGAGCACCTCGCGCGTGTACACGAGGTAGTCGACCGCGATGAAGTTGAAGCGCGCCGAGAACTCGCCCCAGAACGCCCACTCGGCGACCGCCGCGAAGCAGAACACGAACAGCGCGGCGACCGCGACGACGTGGGCCGCGACGCGTGCAGCCCGCGTGCGCCAGAGCCGCTCTGGCACGAGCGCGAGCCCCCACACGAACGGCAGCGACGCGTACAGCGCGACGAGCAGGTCGAAGCCGAGCCCCGCGGAGAACACGCGCACGAGCCGAACGGTGTCGAGCGGCAGCTCGCCGAGCTCACGCACGACCAGCGCCGCGCGTGTCAGCCCGAACAGCGCGAGCAGCGCGATCGTGAACGCCAACACCGGCCTGAAGCGCGTCCCCACGGCGGGGAAGGAGAGCGCCGGGCGCCTTGGGCGACGATGAGTCGATGATGAGAAGGCTCTAAGGCGCTTCACCCTCGGCGAGCGGGAGGACCAGCGTGAAGACCGCGCCTCCGGGCGACGTCGCGGTCACGTCGCCTCCGTGCGCGCGCGCGATGGCGCGTGCGATCGGCAGCCCGAGACCCGTGCCTCGGGACAGGTCCTCCGCGGTGGAGTAGAAGCGCTCGAACACGCGCTCCAGGTCACCGGGCGCGATCCCGGAACCCGAGTCGGCCACGCGCACCGAGGCGCTTCCGCAGAGCGGCTGCACTTCGACGTCGACCGTCCCGCCCGACGGCGTGTGCCGGAGCGCGTTGTCGACCAGGTTCGCGATCGCCAGGCGAACCTGCGCGGGATCGACGTGAACGGCGGCGGCCTCGCCGTACAGGCGAAGCTCGACGCCGCGCTCGTCCGCGATCACGCGCTGATGGTCGACGAGGCCGCGCGCGAGCGCGAGCAAGTCGACGCGTTCACGCTTGCGCTCGTCCGGACTTCCGCTCTCGAGCTTCTCGAGCAGCAGCAGCTGGTTCACCAGCCGGACCAGCTCGTCGACCTGCTCGAGCGAGGATTCGAGCACGTCGGCGTGCGCGTCGTCCGCGCGCCCGATCTGCAGCTCGAGGTTGCCGCGGATCGCCGTCAGGGGCGTGCGCAGCGCGTGTGCGACGTCGGCGGTCAGACGGCGTACGTGCAGCACCTCGGCGCGAATGCGCTGCAGCAAGTCGTTCAGCACCGCGGCCAGCCGATCGACCTCGTCGCCGGAGCCCGTGCGCGGCAGGCTGCCGTCGGGCAGCGCGCCCAGGCTGCGCGCGCGCGCTGCGATCTCCGCGATCGGCCGCAGCGCCCGCGCCGCGACCCACCAGGCCGCGAGCGCGCCGAGCAGCGCGATCAGCACCAGCGATGCCGCCAGGGTTCCGCGCAGGTTCCAGTACCAGCGCTGCACCTGCTCCATGCTGAGCGCGACGCAGATCGTTCGTGAATCGATCCGCCGCTCGGCGACGCGGATGTGCGTCGCGCCGCTACGGCTGTGTGGATGCGGCAACTCCCAGTAGCGCAGCCCCTCGCCTTTGCTGATCGCGCCGGCGACCTCCGCCCCGCAGCCGGGGACGGGCTCGCTCCGGCCGACCACGGCGCCGTTCGCGTCCAGAACCTCGATGAACAGCTCTTCGTCCTTCCGACTCGTCGCGGGCGCATGCTCGATCCACTCCTGGAGGCGATTCGCCTCCAGCGCCACGCGAACTTCGCCGAGCTCCTCGTCGAGCTGGTCGTCGATCTCCTCCCGGAAGCTGCGCTCGAAGCGGTTCAGCACGTAGGCGTTCTGCGCGGCGACCAGACCGACCACGACCACGAACACCCCGACGACCACGCGCGTGCGGATGCTCGTCTTCACGGCTCCGCCGCCTCGAGCACGTAGCCGACGCCGCGGCGCGTGTGGATCAGCTTCCGCTCGAACGGCTCGTCGATCTTCTGGCGCAGGTAGCGGATGTACACGTCGATCACGTTCGAGAAGCTGTCGAAGTTCATGTCCCAGACGTGCTCCGAGATCATCGTGCGCGTGACCACCTCGCCGGCGTGTCGCGCGAGATACTCGAGCAGCGCGAACTCCTTCGCCGTCAGCTCGAGCTTGCGCCCGGCGCGCTCGGCGCGGCGCGCGACCAGATCGACCTTGAGGTCGCCCACCTGGAGCAGGCTCGGCCGCGAGGTGCCGCGGCGCAGCAAGGCGCGCAGCCGCGCGAGCAGCTCGGCGAACGCGAACGGCTTGGGCAGATAGTCGTCCGCGCCGGCATCGAGGCCGCGCACGCGATCGTCGACCTCGTCGCGCGCGGTCAGCACCAGCACCGGCGCGGCGCGGCCGGCCGCGCGCAGCTCGCGCAGGACCGAGAGGCCGTCCTTCCTCGGCAGCATCAGGTCGAGGACGATCGCGTCGTAGGGGTGCACCAGCGCGAGATCCAGGCCGGCCTGGCCGTCCGCGGCCACGTCGACCGAGAAGCCCGCTTCCGAGAGCCCGCGCTCCAAGAAGCTGCGCACGCGCCGTTCGTCTTCGATCACGAGAATGCGCACGCGCGCGAGCTTAGCCGCTCCGGATATGATTGCGCTCATGACGGACCGTCCAGCCTGCGTGGTCGCAGTCGCGGAGCTCGTCGCGGAGAAGCGGCCGCGCTGGACGCACGGCGAAGACGTGGCTTCGCGGGTGCGCGAGCTGCGCACGCCCACCGGCCTGACACAGATGGGCGTCAACCTGCGCGAGATCCAGCCGGGTCGGTTCGGCACCAACCGCCACTGGCACACGGTCGAGGAGGAATGGGTGTACGTGCTCGCGGGCCGCGGGGAGGTGCGAATCGGCCCGCTGCGCCTGCCGGTCCGCGCCGGCAGCTTCGTGGGGTTTCCGCCCGGACCGCGCCCGCATCACTTTCTGGCCCAGGGAGACGAGCCGCTGCTCCTGCTCGAGGGCGGCGAGCGGCGCCCGGAGGACTACGGCTACTACCCGGACGCGCGCCGGCGCTTCGGCGGCGGGAAGATCGTCGATTGCGACGACGCGCTTCCGCCCGAACAGGGCGACGCCGGACAGTGTAAGCACATCGACGACATCGAGCCGCGCTTCTTCCAGCACGAGGTCGATCCCCGCGCCAAGCGCAGCATGCGCCGGCTCGAGTCGGGCACCGGGCTCGAGCGCCAGGTCGTGGTCTGGTCGCGCGTCGAGGCCGGCGATCACTCGACCGCGCGCCACAGCCACGACCGCACGGACGAGTGGATCTACGTTCTGGCGGGCCGCGCGCTGGCGCGCGTCGGCGACGCGAGCTTCGAGGTGGCGGCCGGCGACTTCATCGCGCATCCGGCGGGCAGCCCCGCGCACCGCATGGAGGTGCACGAGCCGCTCGTCTATCTGATGGGCGGCCAGCGCGATCCCGACGACGTGGTCACCTACCCGGACGCGGGGCTGCGCCGCGTGCGCGACGTGCTCGAGCCCGTCTAGTGTCCCGTCTCGGACACTAGGCGCGTCGGCGCACGACGCGGCCGGCCTGGATCACGTGCGAGAGCACACGCGCTGAATTCGCGAGGCGCGGGAGGTCCTCGAGCGGGTCGACGTCGCAGAGCACCAGGTCCGCGTGAGCGCCCGGCTTCACCACGCCGATCTCGTCCTCCAGCCCGCACAGGCGCGCGTTGGTGCGGTACATGGCGCGCAGCACGTCGGCGGCCGGCTCGAGCTCGGCGCGGATCGCGAGCTCGTCGGCCTGCTGGCTCTGCGCCTCGCCGAGCAGATCGGTGCCGAGACCGAGCTCGACGCCGTTGCGGCGCGCGACTTCGATCGAGCGCAGCCCCGCCTCGAACACGCCCCGGTTCTTCTCGAGGTTGCGCGCCGGCAGGCCGAGCTTCTCACCGAGCTCGCGCATGGCGCGGTAGGTGACGAGCGTCGGCACCAGCAGCGCGCCCACCTCGGCCATGAGCCGGGCGGTCGCGTCGTCGAGCATGTTGCCGTGCTCGATGCACGAGACGCCGTTCTCGATCGCGGGCGCGATCGCCTCCGGCGTGTAGGCGTGGGCCGTCACGTAGGTGTGTCGGTGCGCGGCCTCGGTCGCGGCGGCGCGGATCTCGGCGGGGGTGTACTGCACGGCGTCGAGCGGATCGCTGGGCGAGGCGACCCCGCCCGAGGCCATCAGCTTCAGGAAGTCCGAGCCCGCGCGCAGCTCCACGCGCGCGGCGCGCGTCACCGCGTCCGCCCCGTCGCAGACGTGCGAGAACCAGTCGCTGTGCACCTGGCAGGCGCAGCCCGCCTCGTCGATCCGTCCCGCGCGCAGGTCGCCGTGGCCGCCGGTCTGCGAGAGCACGCGGCCGGCGTGCACGATGCGCGGCCCCTCGCACAGGCCGCGCTCGAGCGCGGCGATCAACCCGCGCACGTCGCCGCCGGTGTCGCGCACCGTCGTGAAGCCGCGCGACAGCGTCTGCGAGGCGACGCGCGCCATCGCAAGCGCGCGCTCGGTCTCCGACTGCCGCGCGAGCCGCGCGAAGTCCATCGTGGTGATGCAGAGGTGCACGTGCGCGTCGATCAAGCCCGGCAGCAGGAACGCGCCACGCGCGTCGATCTCCTCGCGCTCCGCCCCGCGCGGCGTCGCGTCGCCCGCGTCGACGTCCACGAGCAGACCGCTTTCGGCCACGACCGTGCGCGGGCCGGTGATCGCGCCGGCTTCGACGTCGAGCACGTGGGCGTTGCGGATCACGAGCAGCATCGCCTCAGCTCCACACGCGCCGGAACGCGAGCCCCGACACCTCGTTCGCTTCGAGCGCGTGCACGTCCGGATTGCTGAGCGCCTCCCAGCCCGCGAAGCCGAAGCGCGCGTCGATCGAGTGCAACACCAGGCTCAGGAGCTGTCCGTGG
Source organism: Myxococcota bacterium (assembly GCA_040902485.1). GTDB lineage: Bacteria > Myxococcota_A > UBA9160 > SZUA-336 > SZUA-336 > VGRW01. The sequence goes on from JBBDXF010000032.1 coordinate 105,920, forward strand.
CTGGAGACCACCACGAGGCGATCGCTGGCGGCCGACTCGAGCAGCGGCCGGATCGCTGCGAGCCCACGCGCGAGCGTCTCGCCGCCCGACTCGCCACCGGGAACGCTCCACTCCGGGTCCTCGAACGAGCGCTTCACGACGTCGCGCCAGCCGTCGATCGGCGTCGGCGAGAGCCGGCGCTCGGCGAGCCGCGCGTCGAGCTCGATCTCGAGACCGAGCTTGCGCGCGAGCGGCTCGACCGACTGGCGCGCGCGCAGGTACGGGCTCGAGACGACCCGCGCGATCGGCTGTGACGCCAGGAACTCCGCGAGCGCTTCGGCCTGCGCGTTCCCGCGCGCCGTGAGCGGCGCCTCGGGCGCCTGGCCCGACGACTCGCAGTGGCGAACCAGCAGCGCGCGCTGCACGTTCAGCGCGCTCCTGCCTCGCACCCGCTGGGCTTCCAGGTCCGCTCCGTCGCCGCGGGGAAGCGCGCGAGCAGGCCGGCGGCCCGGCGCGGCCGCACGATCAGCTCGCCGCCGCAGTTCGGACAGCGCCCGCCGAGCTTGTCCCCGGCGCAGCGCGCGCAGAACGTGCACTCGAACGAGCAGATGCGCGCGTCGCCCGAATCGGGCGGCAGGTCGCGGTCGCAGCACTCACAGCCGGGTCTCATCTGCAGCATGGCGTCGACTCACTCCCGTCCCGTGACGTGGTAGCGAAGCTCCGGCGCGGGGAAGCCCGCCTCGCCGAAAGACTCGCGGATGGTGCGGTCGGTGTCGAAGTACACCTGCCAGTAGAACTCGAGGATCTCGACCACCGGCGGCGGATCGCGCAGCACGTTCGGGATGCGCGCCAGCCGCTCCTGCAAGAGCTGCATGGCCGCCTTCGGCTCGACGCCGCCGGCGATCTGCGCCTTCAGGTCGAACTGAGTCAGCCAGACGGCGATCGCGGGCAGGTAGCTGCTGAGCTGATCGGTATCCATCGATGAGTCCGCCTCCTAGCTGTGTTCGTCGTCGTCGCCGCGCGTGCTCTTCGCGGCGGGAAGCAGCGGCAGCTCGCCGCGCTCGGGCTCGGCGAGCAGGCCGGCCTTGGTGTAGATCTCGAGCTTCGCGCGCGTGTCGCTGATGTCGAGGTTGCGCATGGTGAGCTGGCCGATCCGGTCCTGGGGCGAGAACGCCGAGTCGCCCTTCTCCATGGTGAGTCGCTCGGGCTGGTAGGTGAGATTGGGGCTCTGCGTGTCGAGCAGCGAGTAGTCGTTGCCGCGCCGCAGCTCGACGGTGACCTCGCCGGTGACCGCGCGCGCGATCCAGCGCTGCGCGGATTCGCGCAGCATCATCGCCTGCGGGTCGAACCAGCGGCCCTGGTACAAGAGCCGCCCCAGGCGGCGGCCGTTCTCGCGGTACTGCTCGATCGTGTCCTCGTTGTGGATGCCGGTCACGAGCCGCTCGT
>JBBDXF010000033.1:0-432 GCA_040902485.1 Myxococcota bacterium
GTTTACAGCGTGGACTACCAGGGTATCTAATCCTGTTTGCTCCCCACGCTTTCGCGTCTGAGTGTCAGTCACCGTCCAGAAGGCCGCCTTCGCCACCGGTATTCCTCCCAATATCTACGGATTTCACCCCTACATTGGGAATTCTGCCTTCCTCTCCGGGACTCTAGTCGAGCAGTTTCGGATGCACTTCCCGGGTTGAGCCCGGGGCTTTCACATTCGACTTACTCGACCACCTACACGCGCTTTACGCCCAGTAATTCCGAACAACGCTTGCACCCTCCGTATTACCGCGGCTGCTGGCACGGAGTTAGCCGGTGCTTATTCTGTGGGTAACATCAATGAAACTGGATATTAGCCAGCTCCCCTTTCTCCCCACTTAAAGTGCTTTACAACCCGAAGGCCTTCTTCACACACGCGGCATGGCTGGATCAG
>JBBDXF010000033.1:442-73155 GCA_040902485.1 Myxococcota bacterium
TTACCGCGGCTGCTGGCACGGAGTTAGCCGGTGCTTCCTTTGGAGGTACCGTCAGGTCGACCGAATATTACCCGGCCGACTTTTCTTTCCTCCTGACAGTGGTTTACGACCCGAGGGCCTTCATCCCACACGCGGCGTTGCTGGGTCAGGCTTTCGCCCATTGCCCAAAATTCCCTACTGCTGCCTCCCGTAGGAGTCTGGACCGTGTCTCAGTTCCAGTGTGGCTGGTCATCCTCTCAGACCAGCTACCCATCTTTGCCTTGGTGAGCCGTTACCCCACCAACTAGCTAATAGGACGCGGGCTCATCCTCGAGAGATAGCTTTCAAGAAGAGGCCATCTTTCTCCACAGGGCCCGAAGACCCCGTAGCCGTATCCGGTATTAGCCCGAGTTTCCCCGGGTTATCCCAGACTCGAGGGCAGATTGCCCACGTGTTACTCACCCGTGCGCCGCTTTACTCATCTCCGAAGAGATTTTCTCGCTCGACTTGCATGTATTAGGCACGCCGCCAGCGTTCGTTCTGAGCCAGGATCAAACTCTCCAGTTTAGTGAAACTGAAGATTTCATTGTTGAGTCACTCCGCATAGCGAAGCGACTCGGCGTATTGACGAGAGTCCGAACTCATCGGTCCCTTCGGCCGTTGCCGGCAGAAGGAACCTAAGGTCCGCGTACTATTCGCTTTTCAAAGACCGAGTGTTCAGGCCGGTTTCGCCCGAACGGAATCCACCAGGGGGCCCGGCGGTTCAAGCGGGGGCGAACATTATGCCAAGTCCCTCGGACTGTCAAACAGAGATATATCTAATAAAATCAGGTACTTGGAAACTCGGATCGCAGGCGAAAGGCCGCCTCGCGCTAGGAACGCGCGTCCAGACCGAGGCGCAGACGGGCAAATCTGCGCTTTCCCGCTTGGACCAGATGCTCTCCCGGCGCGAGGAAGGCTTCCCCGTCGCCGGCCCTCTGCTCGTCGACGTGAACCCCCCCCTGCGACACCAGGCGCCTGGCCTCGGAGCGGCTCTTCGCGAAGCCCAGGGCCAGCAACGCGTCGATCAGCGGCAGGCCGCGGGCGTCAGCCACGCGCCTCTCGACGACGGGAAGGTGCTCCGGAGCTCGGTGCTCGCGGAACACGCGTTCGAAGTGCTGCTCGGCGGAGGCGGCGGCGTCCGCGCCGTGAAAACGCGCGACCAGGGCCCGAGCCAGGGCTGCCTTCAGGTCGCGGGGATTGAGCGAACCGTCGCGAACGGATGCGAGCCTCGCTTCGAGCGCCCACTCGGGTCGCGCGAGCAGGCCGATCCAGCGCTCGAGCAGGGCGTCCGGGATCGACATCGTCTTCCCGTACATCTCCTCGGCCGGCTCGCGGATGCCGATCGCGTTGCCGAGTGACTTCGACATCTTGTCGGTGCCGTCGGTACCCTCGAGCAGCGGAACCGTCAGCACGATCTGCGGCTCCTGCCCGTAGGCGCGCTGGATCTCGCGCCCGAGCAGCAGGTTGAAGGTCTGGTCCGTGCCGCCGAGCTCGACGTCGGCGCGCAACGCGACCGAGTCGTAGGCCTGGACCAGCGGGTACAAGAACTCGTGCAACGCGATCGAGACCCCGCCGTGGAAGCGGCGCTTGAAGTCGTCGCGCTCCAGCATCCGCGCGACGGGCTGGTGAGACGCGAGGCGGATGAACTCCGCGGATTTGAGTGAATCCATCCACTCACTGTTGAAGCGTATCTCGATTCGACTCGCGTCGAGCACCGAGCTGACTTGAGACGTATAGGTCTCCGCATTCTGCTTCACCGCCTCGCGCGTCAGCGGCGCGCGCGTCTTGCTCCGCCCCGTCGGGTCTCCGATCATCGCCGTGAAGTCGCCGACCAGAAAAACGATCGTGTGCCCGAGCTCCTGCAGCTGGCGCAGCTTGTCGAGCGGGACCGTGTGACCGAGGTGCAGGTCCGGCGCCGACGGGTCGCAGCCGTACTTGATGCGCAGCGGCCGGCCGCGCGCGAGCTTCGCGGCGAGCTCCGGCGCCGATACCAGGTCGACGCTGCGACTTCGGAAGGCCGAGACGTGCTGCTCGATTCCGAGCGTCATGCGCCACCCTCGCGCGGTGAGCGGCGAATCACGAACCGGTCGGTCACGACGATCTCCATCGCGACGTCCCAGGAATCCTCGGGAAGCTCCTCGACCACGCGCTCGGCGTAACAAATCCCGATCGGCGTCGCACCTGCGCGCGCGTGCTCCAGGAGTCGGTCGTAGTGGCCGCCGCCCCGGCCGAGGCGCCGGCACGATCGATCGAAGAGCAGACCCGGCACGAGAAACGCATCGATGTCCTGGACGAGAACGCGGGGCGCGTCGCGCTCCGGCTCGCGGATCCCGAAGCGGCCTGGCCGAAGCGAGTCGCCAGCGGCGGAGAGCGCCAGCTCGAGGCCGCCCGCGGATCGCAGCGGGTACACCGTTCGCGCGCCCCGGTCGCGCGCCGCACTCGCCGCCTGCTCGACCGGCACCTCGTCAGCGATCGCGGCGTAGAACGCGATCGTCCTCGCGCGCGCGAACTCGGGCAGCTCGACGAGCCTGCGCAGCGCCTCCGCCGCGGCGGCTGCTCGATCGCGCGACTCGAGCGTCCGCGCGAGCGCGCGCAGCTCCGCCTTTCGCGTGGAATGCACCGACGATGACACGCTCGATCCGGATCAGGCCGACTCGATCAGGTCGATCAGCTCGAGGATCCGCTCCCGCGGCACCGCGACCTGCTGCCGCGTTCGGAGCAGCTCGCTCGCGATGTTGAGCGCCGCGAGCACCGAGGCGTCCTGCGTGTCGGGCGTGGACTTCCGGACCTCGCGCAACACCTGATCCACATAGCTCGCGACGGCGTCGAGGTGCTCGGGATCCGCGTCGCTGCGGATCCGGTACTCGCGCTCCAGGATCTTCACCACCGCACGTCGGCCCGACTTCTCCCGGAATGCGTCCATCACGAAGCCCGGTCGTCGCCGGCGCCGGCGAGGCGGTCGACCTCGGCGACCAGCGCGTCGATCCGCCCGAGCAGATCCGCGCGCAGGCGCTCGAACCCCGCCAGCTTCGCGTCGAGCTCGACGATCCGGCGGTCGCGCTCCACCAAGGCGCTGCCCAGCTCGTCTACGGCGCGCCGCGTCGCACGGTGCCGATCGACCAGCCGCTCCAGCCGCTCGCGGAGCGCCGCGATCAGGTCCCCTTCGTCCACCGTCCGGCGCCGCGCGAGCGGAGCGTCGAACAGGTCCACAGCTTCGTTGATCAAACTGGCGCTCCCCTGGTGAATGCGCGATGCGATCGATGCGAAGCGGGGGGTTGACGCATATTTCACCGGCAACTCGGTGCCGTCAAGCGCGCAGGAACAGAAAATCCCGTGTTCGTGCGGCGTTAGCTTGTCTCTCGCAGGAGATGCTCGACTTCTCGCGGGTTTTGTAGCTGCCGTTGCTTGACACCGTTTCGCCCGTTCCGCTAGGCTTGCGTCGGTCAAATTCGCCGAGAATTCGCGCACTTCCGACCGCCTCGTCCATTCCCGTGAAGCCCACTTCGGAAGCCGCGAATCGGTCGTTTCGACCGCCGTGGACACCGCCCCCCCGGCTCTCCGAGCCGCCGTGGCGACGTCCCTTGGACATGTTTGCGACGAAGGGGCGCTCCAAAGGGCGCCAGGTGCGGAAGGGACGCGCGGATGCGAGACGGATACCTGCCGGAGCGCCAGGGCCTCTACGACCCCCAGTTCGAACACGACGCGTGCGGCGTCGGGTTCGTCTGCAACATCGACGGACGGCCCTCACACGGGATCATCCAGCGTGGCCTGCAGGTGCTCGTGAATCTGACGCATCGCGGCGCAACCGGCGCCGATGCGGAGACCGGCGACGGCGCGGGCATCCTGATCCAGGTTCCGCACGCGTTCCTCGAGCGCGAGTGCGCGGGCCTCGGCATCCGCCTGCCGGAGCCGGGCGAGTACGGCGTCGGCGCGGTGTTCCTGCCCGAGGACGCGGCGAAGCGCGCGCGCTGTGAGCGCGTGCTCGAGCAGGTCGTCGGCGAGGAACGCCAGCACTTCCTCGGCTGGCGTGACGTCCCGACGCACGCCGGGCACATCGGCGAGACCGCGCGCAAACGCCTGCCGCGCATCCGGCAGATGTTCGTGCTGCGCGGCGCCGGCTTCGACGCGGCGGCGTTCGAGCGCAAGCTGTTCGTGATCCGCAAGCGCGTCGAGCTGCAGCTCCGCAACGAGGGCGTGCGCCCCTTCCACGTGCCGAGCCTGTCCAGCCGCACGCTCGTCTACAAGGGCCTGCTGCTCGCGTACCAGGTGAAGAAGTTCTATTCCGACCTCGCGGACCCGGCGATCGAGAGCGGCCTCGCGCTGGTCCACCAGCGCTACAGCACCAACACCTGGCCGACCTGGGACCTCGCTCACCCGTACCGTTACCTTGCGCACAACGGCGAGATCAACACCGTGCGTGGCAACCACAACTGGATGCGCGCGCGCGAAGCCGTGATCCGTTCCGGTGTCTGGGGCGACGACATCCACAAGATCATGCCGATCGTGACCACGGGCGGCTCCGATTCGGCGATGCTGGACAACGCGCTCGAGTTCCTGGTGCTCTCCGGCCGCGACCTCGCGCATGCGATGATGATGCTGATCCCCGAGGCCTGGGATCACGATCCGCTGATGCGCGACGAGAAAAAGGCCTTCTACCAGTACCACCAGAACCTGATGGAGCCGTGGGACGGCCCGGCCTCGATCGCCTGCACCGACGGCACGCGCATCGCCGGCGTGCTCGACCGCAACGGCCTGCGACCTTCCCGCTACTGGGTCACGAAGGACGGCTTCGTGGTGCTGTCGTCGGAGTGCGGCGTGCTGCCGATCAACCCCGAGGACGTGCGCTACAAGGGCCGGCTCCAGCCGGGCCGCATGCTGCTGATCGACACGGCCGAGGGCCGCATCATCCCCGACGACGAGGTCAAGGCATACTACGCGCGACGCCAGCCGTACCGGCAGTGGCTCGACGAGAACCTGACCAAGCTCGACGACTTGCCCGCGAAGCAGGCGACCGAGGGCGGCGACGGCGAGCTCGACCGGCACACGCGCCAGCAGCTGTTCGGCTACTCGCTCGAGGATCTGCGCATCCTGCTCGCGCCGATGGCGAGCACCGGGATCGAGGCGCAGGGCTCGATGGGCAATGATACGCCGATTGCGGCGCTCTCCGATCGCCCGCAGCTTCTGTTCAACTACTTCAAGCAGATCTTCGCGCAGGTCACGAATCCTCCGATCGATTCGATCAAGGAAGAGAGCGTGATGTCGCTGATCAGCACAATCGGCTCGAAGCTGAACGTCATGGAGGAGACGCGCGAACACGCTCGACAGCTCCAGATCGATCAGCCGGTCCTGACCAACGCCGACCTCGAGCGCATCCGCCAGATCGAGCATCCGTGGCTGCGCAGCGCAACGATCTCGTGCGTCTTCGACGCCAATGGCGATCCCGAGCAGAGCCTGCGTCGCGGGCTCGATCGGGTCCGCGCCGAAGCCGTGGCCGCGGTCGAGGCTGGCGCCTCCATCCTCGTGCTCTCGGATCGCGCGGCCGGCCGCACGCACGCGGCGATCCCGAGCCTGCTCGCGACCGGCGCCGTGCATCACCACTTGATCCGCGAGGGGCTGCGCATGCGCTGCGGGCTCGTGGTCGAGACCGGCGAGGCGCGCGAGGTCGCGCACTTCGCGCTGCTGATCGGCTACGGCGCGAGTGCGATCAATCCCTATCTCGCGTTCGAGTCGGTCCGTCAGCTCGTCGACGAGGGCACGTTCGTGCCCGCGGAGCTGACGCAGGAGAAGGCGCAGTACAGCTACATCAAGTCCGTGAGCAAGGGCCTGCTCAAGATCTTCGCGAAGATGGGCATCTCGACGCTGGCCAGCTACCGCGGCGCGCAGATCTTCGAGGCGGTCGGCGTCTCGGAGCCGGTCGTGAAGGAGTTCTTCACCGACACGGTCACTCGGATCGGCGGCATCGATCTCGGCGTGATCGCGCGCGAGGCGCTGCTGCGCCACGAGCGCGCCTACCCGAAGGTAGTCGGCGCCGAGCGCGACCTCGACGTCGGCGGCGAGTATCAGTGGCGCACGGGCGGCGAACGCCACCTGATGAACCCGACGGTGATCCACAAGCTGCAGAGCGCGGTGCGCCGCAACGAGATCGGGCCGTACCGCGAGTACGCGCGCGCGGTCAACGACCAGACCCGCGACCGCTACACGATCCGCGGCATGCTGCGCTTCAAGTCGGATCGCGCACCGATCCCCCTGGAGCAGGTCGAGTCCGCCACCGAGATCATGAAGCGCTTCTGCACCGGCGCGATGAGCTTCGGCTCGATCAGCTCCGAGGCGCACGAGACGCTGGCGATCGCGATGAACCGGATCAACGGCAAGTCGAACAGCGGCGAGGGCGGCGAGGATCCGCGCCGCTTCCAGCGCGACCCGAACGGCGACTGGCGCCGCAGCGCGATCAAGCAGGTCGCGTCGGGCCGCTTCGGCGTGTCGAGCTGGTACCTGGTGAACGCCGACGAGCTGCAGATCAAGATCGCGCAGGGGGCCAAGCCCGGCGAAGGCGGCCAGCTGCCCGGCCACAAGGTCAGCCGCGAGATCGCGCGCGTGCGCAACTCGACGCCGGGCGTCGGGCTGATCTCGCCGCCGCCGCACCACGACATCTACTCGATCGAGGACCTCGCGCAGCTCATCCACGACCTGAAGAACGCCAACTCCAAGGCCGACATCAGCGTGAAGCTCGTGTCCGTCTCCGGTGTCGGCACGATCGCCGCGGGCGTCTCGAAGGCGCACGCCGAGTCCGTGCAGATCGCCGGCTTCGAGGGCGGTACGGGCGCGTCGCCGCTCACCTCCATCAAGCACGCGGGCGTGCCCTGGGAGATCGGCCTCGCCGAGACCCAGCAGGCGCTGGTGATGAACGACCTGCGCGGTCGCATCCGCGTGCACGTCGACGGCCAGCTCCGCACCGGTCGCGACGTCGCGATCGGCGCACTGCTCGGCGCCGACGAGTTCGGCTTCGGTACCATCGCGCTGGTCGCACTCGGCTGCATCCTGATGCGTGTCTGTCACCTGAACACCTGCCCGGTGGGCGTGGCCACCCAGAACGCGGAGCTGCGCAAGAAGTTCACGGGCGACCCCGAGCACGTGGTGCGCTACTTCCGCTTCGTCGCCGAGGAGACCCGCGAGATCCTGGCGCAGCTCGGCTACGCGAAGCTCGACGACGTGATCGGGCGAGCCGATCTGGTCGAGCCGGACCCGGAAGTGCGCGGCTGGAAGCTCCCCAACGGACTCGACTGGAGCGCGATCCTGCACCGCCCGAAGCCGCCGCACGGCGGCGTGGCGATGCGCCACGTAGGCGGCCAGCAGCACGGCCTCGAGAAGGCGCTCGACGTCGAGCTGATCCGGCTCTGCCGGCCGGCGATCGAGAACATGGAGCCGGTGGAGCTTTCGCTGCCGATCCGCAACGTGAACCGCACCGTCGGCACCATGCTCGGCTCCGCGGTGTCGCTGCGCCACGGTCTCGAGGGTCTGCCCGACAACACCATCCGCATCCGCTTCACCGGCAGCGCGGGCCAGAGCTTCGGCGCGTTCCTGCCCAAGGGCATCACGCTGCAGCTCGTCGGCGACGCCAACGACTACACCGGCAAGGGTCTCTCCGGCGGACGCATCGTGGTCCTACCGCACCCCGAATCCACGTTCGATCCGGCCGAGAACATCGTGATCGGAAACGTCGCGCTGTACGGCGCGACCGGCGGCGAGGCGTTCTTCCGCGGCGTCGCGGGCGAGCGCTTCTGCGTGCGCAACAGCGGCGCGAATGCGGTCGTCGAGGGCGTGGGCGACCACGGCTGCGAGTACATGACGGGCGGGCGCGTGGTGGTGCTCGGCGGCGTCGGCCGCAACTTCGCGGCCGGCATGAGCGGCGGCATCGCCTACGTGCTCGATCCGCTGCGGCGCTTCCCGGAGCTGTGCAATCCGGGCATGATCGACCTCGAGCGCGTCGAGACCGACGACGACGAGCGCGAGCTGCGAACGCTGGTCGAGGCGCACTTCCGCCAGACGCGCAGCGAACGCGCGGAGCTGGTGCTCGAGAAGTGGGCCACGACGCTGCCGAGCTTCGTCAAGGTGTTCCCCAAGGAGTACAAGCGCGCGCTGCTCGGGATCGAGTTCGGGAAAGAGGAATACTGATGGGCAAGGTCACAGGATTCATGGAGGTCGGCCGCAAGACCCCCACCAAGCGACCGCCGAGCGAGCGCGTCGAGGACTACCTCGAGATCTACGCCGAGCCCGGCGACGAGCTGATCCGCGCGCAGGGCGGGCGCTGCATGGACTGCGGCGTGCCCTTCTGCAACAACGGCTGCCCGCTCGGGAACATCATTCCGGACTGGAACGACCTGGTGTACCGCGGGCGCTTTCGCGAGGCGCTCGAGCGCCTGCACCGCACCAACAACTTCCCGGAGTTCACCGGCCGCATCTGCCCCGCGCCGTGCGAGTCCGCCTGCGTGCTGGGCATCAACGACGATCCGGTCACGATCGAGATCATCGAGAAGACGATCGCCGAGCGCGGCTTCACCGAGGGCTGGGTCGTGCCGGAGCCGCCCGAGCGCCGCAGCGGCAAGCGCGTGGCGATCATCGGCTCCGGTCCCGCGGGACTCGCGGCCGCGCAGCAGCTCAACCGCGCCGGCCACCACGTGACGCTGTACGAGAAGAAGGACCGCGTCGGCGGGCTGCTCCGCTACGGCATTCCCGACTTCAAGCTCGAGAAGTGGACCGTGGATCGGCGCGTCGAGATCATGGTCGCGGAGGGCGTCGAGCTGCGCACGGGCGTGCACGTCGGGCGCGACGTCACGGGCTCCGACCTGCTGCGCGAGTTCGACGCCGTGCTGCTCACCGGCGGCGCCGAGGCGCCGCGCGACCTGCCCGTTCCGGGCCGCGACCTCGACGGCATCCACTTCGCGATGGACTTCCTGGAGCAGCAGAACCGACGCGTCGCGGGCGACGCGGTGTCGAACGAGCGCGCGATCCTCGCCACCGGCAAGAACGTGCTCGTGCTCGGCGGCGGCGACACCGGCTCCGACTGCATCGGCACCAGCCACCGTCAGGGGGCGAAGCACGTCTACAACTTCGAGCTGCTGGAGCGGCCGCCCGAGACCCGACCCGACGAGGCGCCGTGGCCGCTGCATCCGATGCCCTCGCAGATCCTGCGCACGTCGAGCTCGCACGAGGAGGGCGGCTCGCGCGACTGGGGCATCTCGACGACGCGCTTCACCGGCTCGAACGGGAGCGTCGAGAAGCTGCACGCGGTGCGCGTCCGCTTCGGTCCGCCCGACCCGGCGAGCGGACGGCGCGATCTCGTCCCGGTGCCCGGCAGCGAGTTCACGATCGACGTCGACCTGGTGCTGCTCGCGATGGGGTTCCTGGGCCCCGTGCCCGACGGCATCGTGAAACAGCTCGGTGTCTCCCTCACGGAGCGCGGCAACATCGCGACCAACGGCTACGCCGCGAGCGTGCCCAAGGTGTACGCGGCCGGCGACATGCGGCGCGGTCAGTCGCTGGTGGTGTGGGCGATCGCGGAAGGCCGACAGGCCGCGGAGCAGATCGACCGCGACCTGCGCGCTTCGAGCGGCTAGGCGCGCAGGTTTCCGGGCAGCTTCGCCGGCAGGTTCGTGAAGATCCCGTCGACGCCGTAGCTCGCCAGGCGCCGCTGCGCCTCGGGATCGTCGACGGTGTAGACGTTGACGCGGAAGCCCGCGTCGTGCGCCTCGCGCACGCGCTCCTCGGTCGCGAGCAGCAGGTGCAGGTGCACGGCCTCGGCCCGCACGCCGGACGCGCGCCCGAGGATGTCGCCGGGCTGGCGGATCCAGACCAGCGTGCCGAGCCGCGCGAGCGGCTCGATTTCACGGCAGCGCGCGAGCACCGAGTCGGAGAAGCTCGAGAACAGCGTGCGCGCAAGCAACCCGCGCCGCCGCACGTCGTCGAGCACCAGCCGCTCCAGTCCCGGGTAGTCGCCCGCCGGCGGGCTCTTGATCTCCAGGTTCCAGGCGATGCGCTCTCCGAAGCGGTCGAGCGTCTCCTGCAGCGTCGCCGCGCGCGGCAGGCGTTCGCGCAGCTCCGCGAGCGTGAGCGACGCGACCGGGGCTCCGCCGATCTCGTCGTCGTGATAGAGCGCGACCACGCCGTCGCGCAGCAGGTGCAGATCCGTCTCGATCATGTCGGCGCCCTGCTCGATCGCGAGCGCGAACGCCTCCAGCGTGTTCTCGAGCTCGTCCACCGACGCGCCGCGGTGCGCGATGTTCTGCATCAGCCCTCGGCGCCGGAGGGACGGCTCCGCGCGCGCCCGACCGCACGCAGCCAGCCGGCGTACAGCTCGTCGCGGCGGGCTTCGGAGATCTGCGGCTCGAAGTAGCGATCCTCCTGCCAGTTCTTCGCGATCTGCTTCTTGCTCTCCCAGAAGCCGCAGCTGAGCCCGGCAAGGTACGCCGCACCGAGCGCGGTGGTCTCGAGCACCTTCGGCCGCCTCACCGCCACGCCCATCACGTCGGCCTGGAACTGCATCAGGAAGTCGTTCGAGGTCGCACCGCCGTCGACCTGCAGCTGGAAGGCCTTGGTGCCGAGATCGCTCTCGAAGCAGCGCAGCAGGTCCGTGCTCTGGTACGCGATCGCCTCGAGCGTGGCGCGCACCAGGTGCGCGCGGTTCGTCCCGCGCGTGAGTCCGACGATCGTGCCGCGCGCGTCCGGATCCCAGTACGGCGCGCCGAGCCCGGTGAAGGCGGGCACCACGTACACGCCGCCGGTGTCGGGCACGGAGCGCGCGAGCGCCTCACTCTCCGCCGCGCTGTGCAGCAGTCCGAGCTCGTCGCGCAGCCACTGCACGGCCGCGCCGGCCACGAACACCGCGCCCTCGAGCGCGTACTCGACCTTGCCGCCGACGCCCCAGGCGATCGTCGACAACAGACCCGAGCCGCTGCGCCGCGGCTTCGCGCCGGTGTTCATCAGCATGAAGCAGCCCGTGCCGTAGGTGTTCTTCGCGCTGCCTTCCTCGAAGCAGGCCTGGCCGAACAGCGCGGCCTGCTGATCGCCTGCGACGCCCGTGATCGGCACCGAGACGCCACCGAAGATCTCGGCTGCGGTCTCACCGAACGAGCCGCTCGAGTCGCGCACTTCCGGCAGCAGCTGCGCGGGAATCTCGAGCAGCTCGAGCAGCTCCGGATCCCAGCGCAGCTTGCCGATGTCGTACAGCATGGTGCGCGACGCGTTGCTGTAGTCGGTGGCGTGCACGCGCCCGGCGGTGAGCTTCCAGATCAGCCACGAGTCGATCGTGCCGAACGCCAGTTCGCCGCGTTTCGCGCGCTCGCGCGCGCCTTCGACCTGCTCCAGGATGAAGGCGAGCTTGGTCGCGGAGAAGTAGGCGTCGATCACGAGCCCGGTCCGCTCGCGCACCATCGGCTCGAGCCCGCGGCGCTTCATCTCCTCGCACAGCGGCACGGTCTGGCGCGACTGCCACACGATCGCGGGGTGGATCGGGCGGCCGGTCTCGCGGTCCCACACGACCGTCGTCTCGCGCTGGTTCGTGATGCCGACCGCGGACACGTCCTCGGGCCGGACCTTCGCGCGCGCGAGCGCACCCCGCGCGGCGCGAAGCTGCGAATCCCAGATCTCGTTCGCGTCGTGCTCGACCCAGCCGGGCTCGCGGTAGGACTGCGTGAACTCGTGCCCCTGGCTGGCCACCACGTCGCCCGCTTTGTCGAACAGGATCGCGCGCGAGCTCGTCGTGCCCTGGTCGAGCGCGAGGACGTACATCGACATTCCGCACAGGTAGCGCGTTCCTGTAGGATCGCGCCATGGCGGCCGAATACGACGTTCTGATCCGCGGCGCGACGCTCTACGACGGCACGGGCGGAGCGCCGCGCAGCGAAGACGTGGCCCTGCGCGGCGACCGGATCGCGCAGGTCGGCGGGCACGAAGACGCGCGGGGCGGGCTCGCGGGCGCGCGCGCTCCGCTCGAGATCGACGCGCGCGGAATCGCGCTCGCGCCCGGCTTCATCGACGTGCACACGCACGACGACTTCGCGCTGGTGGTGCGGCCCGAGATGGACTTCAAGATCCTGGGCGGCGTCACGACCGTCGTGGTCGGCAACTGCGGCTTCGGCGCGGCGCCCTTCCCGATGGCCGCGCAGATGGCCCGCATGTTCCACCCCGACGCCACGCTGCCCGAGTGGAGCGGCTACGCCGGCTACCTGGCTCGACTCGAGAGCGAGCCCGCCAGCACGAACGCGGCGGTGCTGATCGGTCACGGCACCGTTCGCGGCAGCGTGATGGGCAACGCGAGGCGTCCGCCGACTCCGGCCGAGCTCGACGCCATGAAGGCGATCGTGCGCGAGGGACGCGACGCGGGCGCGGTCGGGCTCTCCTCGGGCCTGGTGTACGAGCCCGGCAAGCACGCGCAGACCGACGAGCTGGTCGCGCTCGCGGCCGAGCTCGCGGGCAGCGGCGCGCTGTACGCCACCCACATGCGCAACGAGGGCGCGAAGCTCTGCGACTCGGTGCGCGAGGCGATCGAGATCGGGCGCCGCGCGGGCGTGCCCGTGCAGATCTCGCACCACAAGGCCGCAGGCGAGGAAGCCTGGGGGCTGGTGCGCGAGTCACTCGCGCTGATCGAGCGCGCGCAGGCCGACGGCCAGGACGTCCACGCCGATCAGTACCCCTACACCGCCGGCAGCACGAGCCTGGCCGCGATCTTCCAGAACGGCGGCTTCGACGGCGCGCGCGGCGCGCTCGGCACCGTCGCGCCCGAGCTGGTCGTGATCGCGTCGTCGCCCAAGCAGCGCGAGTGGGAAGGCCAGTCGGTCGCGGCGCTTGCCGCTTCGCTCGGACTCTCGCCGCGCGACGCCGTCGTCCACGTGCTCGAGACCTCGCAGAGCGTCACGGCCGTCATGCACAGCATGAACGAGGACGACGTGCGCACGGTCATGCGCCACCCGAGCACCATGATCGGCTCCGACGGAATCCCGTCGCTGCCCGGCAAGCCGCACCCGCGCCTGTGGGGCACGTTCGCGCGCGTGCTGGGCCGCTACGCGCGCGAGCTGGGCCTGTTCCCGCTCGAAGAGGGCGTGCACCGCATGACGGGCATGGCCGCGCGCAAGTTCGGGCTCCGCGATCGCGGCGTGATCCGCGAGGGCGCCTTCGCCGATCTCGTGCTGTTCGACGCCGCGCGCATCATCGACGTGGGCACGTACGAAGATCCCAACCATCCGCCCGCGGGCATCCAGCACGTGTTCGTGAACGGCACGCGCGTGGTGAAGGACGGAGCGCACACGGGGGCCCGCCCCGGCCGACCGCTGCGCCGCGCGGGGGCGCAGTCATGACGCTCTCCGTCGCGCAGCTCCGCGCCTTCCGCGAGGTCGGCTACTTCAACCTGGGGCCCGTGTTCAGCGCCGCCGAGCTCGAGGAGATCCGCGCGGCCTACGATCGCGCGCTCAGCTCACCCATGCGGATCGGCGAGCTTGGCAAGTCGAAGTTCGAGTACGGACCGCTGCTCCAGCTACGCGATCCGGTGTTGTGCCGCTACGCCACGTCGCGCTCGCTGGTCGAGCCGCTGCTGGCGCTGCTCGGCCCGGACGTGCGCCTCTACTGGGACCAGGCGGTCTCGAAGCCGCCCGGCACCGGCTCGGAAACGCCCTGGCACCAGGACAACGGCTACGGCGCGGTCGTGCCCGCCGAGTACGTCACCACCACGGTCGCGATCGACGCGATGACGCTCGAGAACGGCTGTCTCTGGATCCAGCCGCGCAGTCACCACGACGGGCCGAAGCCGCACCGCGACACGGGAGGCTTCTTCCAGATCGGCTACGAGGGCGACGAGAAAGGCGAGCCACTCGTGCTGCAGGCCGGCGACGTGGGCGTGTTCTCGTCGCTGACGATGCACCGCGCGGGCCCGAACCCGAGCGCCAGCCCGCGCCGCTCCTGGGTGATCCAGTTCATCCCCGCGCACGCCTACCACGGCGAGACGCGGCGCCCGTTCGACGATCGGCTCTGGGTCGCGAAGGACGGCCGCCTGCTCGCCGAGCCGTATTCCGAGCGCCCGTTCGATCTGGCTGCGCTGTCGAGCTAACATGAGCGCGCCGGAGGTCTCGTGACTCGAGCTCACGACGATCGCCGTCTGATGGCGATTCTCTTCACGGACATCGTGGGCTATTCCGCGCTCACCGAGCGCGACGAGGCGGCCGCGATCCGGGTCCGGGAGCGCCACTACACACTGGTGAGGACGCTCGCGCGTCAGTTCGAAGGCGAGGTCGTCGACGCCACCGGCGACGAGGCGTTCGCGATCTTCCCGAGCGCGCTGCTCGCAGTCGACTGCGCGCTCGCGCTCCAAGCCGCGCTACGCGACGACCGCGACCTGGCGATCCGCATCGGCATCCATCTGGGCGACGTGACCCGGCGCGGCGCGCAGGCGATCGGCGAGGGCGTGAACGTAGCCGCGCGCATCCGCCCGCTGGCCGAGCCTGGCGGGATCGCGATCTCGGAGTCCGTCTATCAAGCGGTCCGGACGCGCTCCCACATCCGCGCGACTTCGCTCGGCGCCCAGGCGCTGAAGAACGTGGCTTCGCCCGTGAACGTGTTCGAGCTTGCGCCCGTTCCTTCCGAGCCGAGGCGCGCGCGCTGGCGCGTGCGTCTCGCGCTCGCGGCCGCCGCCCTCCTCGCCCTCGCCTACGGCGTCTGGACGCAGTACCGCATCGAGATCCTGACCTCCGTCGCGCTCGCCGCACCGCGCTACTTCGGCGACCCCATCGAGCAGACGCTCGGCTTCGCGACCACTAGTGACGGGGTGCGCATCGCATATGCGACGACCGGCTCGGGTCCGCCGATCGTGCTCGTGATTGGCTGGAGCACGCACCTCCAGGAGGGCTTCATGAGCCCGATGTACGACGTGCTAGGGTGGATCGCACGCACCTCCGAGCGAAACACCCTGGTGCGATACGACGGGCGCGGGTTCGGGATGTCTCAACGCGACGTCACGGACTTCTCCCTCGAGTCCCGCGTCCGCGATATCGAGGCTGTCGTCGAGGCGCTGCACCTCGAGCGCATCTCCCTCTACGGGGCGTCCGCGGGCGGACCGGCGGCGATCGCCTACGCCGTGCGCCACCCCGAGCGAGTGAGCCGTCTCGTCCTGGTGGCGACCCATCCGGGTACGGCCAGCGTGCCGGAGAGCGTCACCATCAGCGGGGAGACCGAGACCGGAATGAGCGAACTCATCCGCACGAGCTGGGATGTACCCGCGGTCCGCGACATGTTCCTCCTGGCGGCCTTCCCCGACGTCGACGAGCTGCAGCGAAAGGTGTTGAGCGAGTTCCTTCGGCTCTCCGGAGACGGTCCCGCGACCGCGGGCTTCTTCGCGGCCGCTGCGACCGAAGACGCGAGCGCGATGGCCAGCAGCCTCGAGATACCCACGCTGGTGATCCACGGCGATCGAGACGTCACGGTGCCCGTGGCGTACGGCGTGAAGCTCGCATCGCTGATCCCCGGTGTGCGCTTCGAGATCCTGAAAGGCGCAAGCCACAACGGCACGATGTCCGATCCCCGCACGCTGAGGCTCGTCGCGGAGTTCGTCGAGGCGGACGGCCGCTAGACTGGCGCCGGTTCAGCTGGCTCGAACAGCGCGCGGACGAACGCGTGCGCGTCGAAGTCGGCGAGGTCGTCGATCGACTCGCCCAGGCCGACGTACCGCACCGGCAGGCCGACCTCCTGCGCGATGCCGAGCACCACTCCCCCGCGCGCGGTGCCGTCGAGCTTGGTGAGCACGATGCCCGACACGGTCACGGCCTTCTTGAACGCCAGCGCCTGGCGGATCGCGTTCTGGCCGGTGTTGCCGTCGAGCACGAGCAGCACCTCGTGCGGGGCGCTGGCGAGCTCCTTGCGCATCACGCGCTGGATCTTCGCCAGCTCGTCCATCAGACCCTGGTCGGTCTGCAAGCGGCCGGCGGTGTCGACGAGCACGACGTCGATGCCGCGCGCGCGCGCGGCCTTGAGCGCGTCGAACGCGACCGACGCGGGATCGCCGCCGGGCTCGCCGCGCACGAGCTCCACACCCGCGCGCTGCGCCCAGACTGCGAGCTGCTCGATCGCCGCCGCGCGATAGGTGTCGCCCGCAGCAACGATCACGGACTTGCCCGCGCGCGCGTAGCGAGCGGCGAGCTTGCCGATCGAGGTGGTCTTGCCCGAGCCGTTCACGCCCACGACCAGGATCACGTGCGGAGGCTCGGCACTCGGCGGCACCACGGCGCTCGGCAGCCGGGCGAGCAACGCCTCCGCCTTCGCGGCCAGCAGCGGCTGCACCTGGTCGGGAGAACCGAGTCCGCGGACGGCCTGGAGCAGCTCCTCGGCCGTGCGCACACCCAGGTCCGCGCCGTACAGGATCGACTCGACCTCTTCGAGCGTGGCCGCGTCCAGGCTCGCGCGACCGCGCAGCAAGCTCTCGAGCTTGCCGGTGAGCGCGCCGCGCGTGCGCCGCAGACCCTCGCGCCAGTTCGGCGCGGCGACCTCGACGGCGACCGGCTCCGGCGCGCGCGCGACGACGGCCGGGGCCGCGGGCGCCGGAACCGGCACCGCGCCCTCCGGCGGCGTGAGCACGACGCTGCGCTCCGACCTGGGCGGCGGAAGCTGCGCGGGCACAGCGCTTCGCTTGGCGCGCGAGAACGCGACGACCAGCGCGAGCGCAGCGACGAGCGCCGCCAGCGCCCCCCCGCCGATCCACAGAATCTCGGGCGTCAGGGCCGGCACGGGCGGCAGTCTACGACACGAGGTCCACGGTGACGAGCTTCGAGAGCCCGGGCTCCTGCATGGTCACGCCGAACAGCGCGTCGGCGATTTCGATCGACTGTTTGTTGTGCGTGATCATCAGGAACTGCGAGGTCTTCGACATCTCGCGCAAGAGCGAGTTGAAGCGATTGGCGTTCGCGTCGTCGAGCGCGGCGTCGACCTCGTCGAGCAGGAAGAACGGCGACGGCTTCACGGTGAACACCGCGACCAAGAGCGCCATCGCGGTGAGCGACTTCTCGCCGCCCGAGAGCAGGTTCACGTTCTGCAGCTTCTTGCCCGGCGGCTGCGCGCTGATCTCGATGCCCGCATCGAGCACGTCCTCGGACTCGGTCAGCGACAGGTGCGCGCGCCCGCCCTCGAACATCTTCGGGAACACCGTCTGAAAGACCTTGTCGATCGCCTCGAAGGTCTCGCGGAAACGCTCGCGGCTGGTGCGGTTGATGCGCGCGATTGCGCCGCGCAGGCGCTCGATCGAGAGCTCGAGGTCGGCCTTCTGCTCGGAGAGGTAGCGATTGCGCTCGCTGACTTCCTCGTACTCCTCGATCGCGCCCAGGTGCACCTCGCCGAGCGCGCGCAGCGCCTGGCGCACGCGCTCGAGCTCGGCCTCGCGCTCCTCCGGAGTGCCCGAGAGCTGCCCGGGCTCGGGCGTGAAGCCGGCGATCTCGAGCTCGTAGCGCTCGCGAATCGTCGCTGCGAGCTGCTCGCAGCGCATACGCACGTCGTGCACCGCCATGTCGCAGGCCGAGTGCCGCTCGCGCAGCGCCTCGCGCTCGCGCGTCACCGCGCGCACTTCGGCCTCGAAGCCCTCGACCGCCTGCCCGCTCGCCTCGTGCTGATGGCGCAGCGCCTCCTGACTCTGGCGCAGCATCTCCTCGCGGCGGATCTCGCCGTCGAGCTGCGCCTGCGCCTCGCTCGCCGAGCGCGCGAGCTCCTCCGCGCGGCTGCGCGCGCCGCGCAGCTCGTCGCCGCGCCGGGCGAGCCAGGCGCGCGCGTCCTCGACTGCCGTCTGCAAGCGATCGCGAGCCTGTGTGGCCTGCTCGCTGCGCGCGCCGAGCTCGGCCAGCTCGATGCGCGCCGACACCACACGCTGCTCGGCGCGCTCGAGCTCGCGCGCGAGCTGCTGCAGCTGAATCTGCAGCTCCGAGCGCGAAGACTCCGTGCGGCCCCGCTCTTGCGCGAGCTCGGACTTGCGCGCGACCGCGCGCTCGCGCTCGCAGCCGACTTGCTCGATCTGCGCGAGCAGCGCGTGTTTGCCGGAGCGGTGCTCTTCGAGCGACTCCTGCGCGTACTTGCCGCGCTCGCGCATGCGCTCGAGATCCTTGTCGATGTTCACGACCGCGAGCTCCGCGGTGTGGCGGCGGTTGCGGGTGTTTTCGATCTCGCGCGCGAAGGCGTCGACGCGCGCGTTCGACTCGGCGAGCTCGGCGGCGAGCCGCCCGCAGACCGGCTCGAGCTCCGACAGCTCGCTCGTGAGCCTGCGGATCTCGCCCGCGCGCGACAGCGCGCCTGGCGGCGCGCCGAGCCCGCCCGTCAGCGCGCCGCTGCGGTCGAGCAGCTCGCCCGCGCGCGTGACGAACAGCGCCGGCGGGCTGGCCGCGCCGAAGCGCTCGATCGGAAGCTCGAGATCGTCGACCAGGTACACGTCGCGCAGCAGGCGCGCGACGATCGGCGCGCTCGCCGGATCCACCGTCACGAAGTCGCCGAGCGGCCGGCCCATCGGCACGAAGCCGGACTCGGAGCGCTCGGGGCCCGCGCGCAGCGGGAGCAGCGTCGCGCGACCGACGCCGCGCTCGCGCAGGTGGCGCAGCAGATCGAGCGCCGAGCCGGTGCTCTCGACCAGGAGACCTTCGAGGCGATTGGCGAGCACGGCCTCGACCGCCGTCTCGAGCCCGTCGGCCGCGTGCAGCGTGGAGGCGAGCAGGCCGCGCACGCGCCCGCGCTCGCTCTCGGGCAGGCTCTCGAGCACCGCTTGCGCGCGTTGCGTCTCGCGCTTCTCGATCTCGCGCACCGATTCGAGCTGCGCGCTCACGTGCTGCAGGCGCTCGCGCTGCTCGTCGAGCTCGCGCACGAGCTGGCGCTGGCGCTCGCGCTCGCCCTCGTGGGCGCGAAGCTGCTCGGCGAGCTGGCGGCCGAACTCGTCCTGCTCGGCCAGCGCGAGTCGCAGCCGGTTCTCGAGCCCCAGCTCGTCGCCGCGCATGCGGTCGACCTCGTGCGCGCTCTCCTCGAGCCCTTCCTCGGTCTCGCGCAGGCGCAGCTCGAGCTCGTCGCGGCGCTCCTGCAGGCGTTCGGTCTGCGCCTGCACGGAGGCTTCGTCGCCGGACAGCTCGACCAGCCGCGCGTGCAGCGCCTCGCGCCGGCCCTGCGCGGTCGCCAGCCGCTCCGCCTGCGCGCGCAGGTCGGCGTCGCGACGCGCGAGCTCCTGCTCGTCGGCGTGCAGGCGCGCTTCGACTTCCGCCACGCGTGCCAGCGCGTCGAGCAGACCGGCCGCGTCGGCGGCGAGCGTCACCTCGCGCTCGCGCAGCTCGGCCTCGCGTTCGTCGGCGAGCGAGACCAGACCCTCGCGCTCGCGACGTTCGTAGCCGATCCGGCTCTCGAGCGATTGGATGGCGCTGCGCACCTGGAACAGCGCCTCGCTCTCGCGCGAGAGCTCGCGCTCGTGATCGAGGTGCGCGCGGCGCGTGCTCTCGAGGTCGGCGTCCGCGCGGCCCGCGCGCGCGTCGAGGCCGACCCCTTCGGCGCGCAGGCCCTCGAGCGTGGCCTGGCCGGTGCGCAGCTCGGCCGAGTCGCGACCCCAGGTCTCGTGCGCGACCACGAGCTCGAGGTCGCGCTGCTGCGCGCGCAGCTTCTTGTAGCGGCTGGCCTTGGCGGCCTGGCGGTCGAGCGACGCGATCTGGCGCCGCAGCTCGACCAGGATGTCGTTCACGCGCAGCAAGTTCTGCTCGGTGGCCCGAAGCTTGGACTCGGTCTCCTTGCGGCGCTGGCGGTACTTTCCGATCCCCGCGGCCTGCTCGAAGATCACGCGCCGCTCTTCCGGCTTGCTCGACACCAGGTCCGCGATCTGGCCCTGCTCGACGATCGTGTAGCCGCGCGTGCCGACGCCCGTGTCCATGAAGAAGTCGAGCACGTCGCGCATCCGCACCGGGATCTTGTTGATCACGTACTCGCTCTCGCCCGAGCGGTACAGGCGGCGCGCGACCTGGATCTCGGAGTACGCGCCGTAGGGCGGCGCCGCTAGACCGTCGGAGTTGTCGAGCGTCAGCACGACCTCGCACATGCCGACGGCGGGCTTCTTCTCGGTGCCCGCGAAGATCAGGTCCTGCATGTCGCGGCCACGCAGCTGTCGTGGGTTGTGCTCGCCCATGACCCAGCGCAGGGCGTCGATCACGTTCGACTTGCCGCAGCCGTTCGGGCCGACGATCGCGGAGATGCCGCGATCGAACGGGAAGACCGTTCGGTCCCCGAAGGACTTGAAGCCCACGAGTTCTAGTGACCGGATCCGCAACCGAGCCCCGCCCATTCGAAACCGCGCGGCCACGTCTGATCAGGGAGGATCAGGGGGTAGACAGGACGTGCGGTGGCATCGGAGGAATGCGAGTTGCGGCGAGACTACCGGCGGCCATCGAGCGTCGCAAGCTCACGCGTCACAGAATGGGCCGGCGCGGGGCAGCGGTGGTGCGTGCGCCGCTCGGACATTCAGGCCGCGGATCGTTCTTGGACGGCGTATTGGAGCTGGTAGAGGCGCCAGTAGAGGCCGCGCTGGGCGAGCAGCTCGTCGTGGCGGCCGGACTCGCGGAGCTCGCCGTGGTGGAGCACGTAGATGCGGTCTACGTCCTGGATGGTGGAGAGGCGGTGCGCGACCACGATCGAGGTCTTGCCGGTCATCAGCTTGTGCAGCGCGTCCTGGATCAGGGCTTCGGTCTCGGTGTCGACGCTCGAGGTGGCTTCGTCGAGCAGCAGGATCTCGGGCTTCTGCGCGAGCGCGCGCGCGAACGAGAGCAGCTGGCGCTCGCCCACCGAGAAGTTCTGGCCGCGCTCGTGCACGGGCTGCGCGTAGCCGCGCGGCAGGCGCGCGACGAACTCCTCCAGGTGCACCGTGCGCGCAGCGGACTCGATGTCGGCCTGCGAGACCCCCGCCCGGCCCAGTCCGACGTTGTAGGCGAGGTCGCCCGTGAACAGGAACACGTCCTGCAGCACGAAGGCGATGTGACCGCGCAGCTCTGCGCGAGGGATCTCGCGGATGTCGGCGCCGTCGATCAGGATTCGGCCTGATTGCGGCTCGTACATCCGGGCCAGCAGCTTCAACACGGTGGTCTTGCCAGCGCCCGTGTGGCCGACCAGCGCGACGCGCTCACCCGGCGCCACACGGAACGAGAGATTCTTCAGAATCGGCTGAGCTTCGTAGGCGAAGCTCACGTTTTCGAACACGATCTCGCCGCGGATCTCACGCGGTCCGGCGGCCGAGACCGGCTCGTTGCGCTCGGCCGGATTGTCGAGCAGCTGGAACACGCGCTCCAGGCTCGCCATCGACGACTGCATCACCGAGTACTTCGCCGACAGGTCCTGCAGCGGGCGGTAGAAGCGCCGCATCCAATCCACGAACAGCAGCAGGTCGCCCGGCGCCACGCTGCCGATGTCGAGCAGGCGCGCCCCATACCAGAGGATGAACGCCGTGGTCAGGTTGCCCGCCAGCGTGATCGTGGCCGAGAGCAGCGACTCGTACTGGATCGAGTAGAACCAGGCGTCGCGGTGCTCGCGATTGGTCGCCATGAACTCGTCGAGGTTGCGCTTCTCACGTGCGAACAGCTGCACCACCCGCATGCCGGTGATCGTCTCCTGCAGCTGCGCGTTGATGCGGGCGATCTTCACGCGCACCACGCGGAACGCGTCGCGCACCTTCCAGCGGAACACGATCGCCGCGCCCGCCATGGCCGGCACCACGATCATGGCGATGATCGCGAGCCGCCAGTTCAGCCAGAACAGCACGCCCGCGAAGGCGGCCATCATCACCAGATCCGCGACCAGCGCGATCAGCCCCGCGGAGAACATCTCCGACAGGTTCTCGACGTCGTTGCCGAGCCGCGTCACCAGTCGGCCGACCGGGTAGCGGTCGAAGAAGCGCAGCGGCAGGGCTTGAGTGTGGTCGAACAGCCTGTTGCGCAGCTGCAGCATCGCGCGCTGGCCCATCACCGCCATCGCGATCGAGCGCGCGAAGTCGACCAGCGCCCCGGCCGCGGCGACCAGCAGGAACACCAGCGCGAGCCAGGGTATTTCGGTGAACCCCGCCGGCGGCACGGCCAGGAACGCGAGCGACTGCAGGCCCGGGAACTTGTCGATGCCGGCCAGGTGGTTCAGCGCGCTGCCGAACAGCGAGGCCGGAATCATCTCGAGCAGCACGCGCAGGGGGATCAGCGCGATCGCCACCGCCATCAGCCGCCAGTGCGGCCGCAGGTACGGCCACAGCCGGCGCATCAGCTGGGTGTCGACGACTTTCCCGAGCAGATCCTCCTCGTGCAGGGCGGGCGTCACGCGGCGCTCTCCTCCAGCTCGGCCTCGAGCTGCTGCTGGCGGTGCGTGCGCGCGTACAGCCCGCCGCGCGCGACGAGCGCGACGTGGGTGCCCTGCTCCGCGATCCGGCCCTCGTCGAGCACCAGGATCATGTCGGCGTCGCGCACGGCCGAGAGCCGGTGCGCCACGATGAAGCAGGTGCGGCCGGCGCGCGCGGCGCGCAGCTCCTTCAGGATCCCCTCCTCGGTCGCGGCGTCGACGCTCGACAGCGCGTCGTCGAGGATCAGGATCGACGGATCGAGCGCAAGCGCGCGGGCCAGCGCGATGCGCTGGCGCTGCCCGCCCGAGAGCGTGATACCGCGCTCGCCCACCACCGTCTCGAAGCCGTCCGGGAACTCCTCGATGTCGTCGAGCACATTGGCGCGGCGCGCGGCCTCGCGCACATGCGCGCGCGGCCGATCCGGACAGCCGAAGCGGATGTTCTCCTCGATCGTGGTCGAGAACAGGAAGCTGTCCTGCGGCACCACCGCGCAGCTCGAGCGCAAGAGCGCGAGCGGCACGCGGTTCACGTCGTGGCCGTCGATCAGCACCGAGCCGTCGGGGATCTCGAGCAGGCGCGGGATCGCCGCAACCAGCGTGCTCTTGCCCGAGCCGACCTGGCCGACGATGCCGACCGTCTGGCCGGCCGCGACGCGGAGCGACACGCCGTCGAGCGCGGGCCGCTGCTCGCGACCCGGAAACGCGAAGCGCAGATCGCGGATCTCGACCGCGCCCTCGATCTGGTCGAGCGAGAGCCGGTCGGCGCGGTCCCGAATCGAGGGCACCACGTCGAGGATCTCGCCGAGCCGCGCGAGCCCCGCCATGCCGCGCTGCACGATGTTGATCACCCAGCCCACCATGAAGGTCGGGAAGGTGAGCTGGATCGTGTAAAGGTAGAACAGCCAGAGGTCCGCGGTGCTGAGCCGCCCGCCGATCACCCCGTACGAGCCCGCCGCGAGCACGCCGATCTGCGCCAGCGTCGGAAGCATCTGGATCGTGGTCATCATGCCGGTGTTGATCACCGACAGGTACAGCATACGCTGGTAGAGCCCGCGCGCCTCCAGGTCGAAGCGCGCGCGCTCGCGGTCCTCCATCGCGTTCGAGCGCACCACGAACACGCCCGCGGCGTTCTCCTGCACCGCCGAGGAGAGCTGGCCGAGCTGCTCCTGCGCGTCGATCGTGCCCTGGTGCATGCGCCGGCCGAAGAAGCGCGCGACCGCGATGAACAGCGGGTACGGCGACAGCACCCAGAGCGTGAGCTGCCAGTCGACGTGCAGCATGACGGCGATCGCGCCGACGTAGAGCACGGGCGTCTGCACGATGTTCATCAGGCCCATGCCCAGGAACATGCGCACGTTGTTCACGTCGTTCACCGCGCGCGACATCAGGTCGCCCGTGCGCTGGCCGGCGAAGTACGACTGGGGCATGCGCTGCAGGTGCGCGAACAGCTCCCCGCGCAGCTGGTACTCGATCTCGCGCGCCGCGCTGAACAGCACGCTGCGCGAGGCGAAGGACAGCGCCGCGAACACGATCGAGACCGAGACCAGGTAGAGCGCGGCGGGCGTCACGGCCTGGGTCGACTCGGGCTTCGAGATCTCGGCCACCATTTCGCGCACCGCGAGCGGCACCATCTGGAACACGACCGCATAGGTGACGGTCAGCGCTGCACCGGTCAGGTAGCGCCCGCGGAACTGGCGAACGTAGGCCGTGACGCGCTCTCTCGGGGTCAAGCCAGCTCCCTGGGGGATCGCAACGTTATCACACCGTCGCTGCCGCCCTGCAAAACGCGCAGGTCACGCCCCGGCGCTGCCGGTCACG
This sequence comes from Myxococcota bacterium, assembly GCA_040902485.1. Lineage (GTDB taxonomy): Bacteria > Myxococcota_A > UBA9160 > SZUA-336 > SZUA-336 > VGRW01. The sequence goes on from JBBDXF010000033.1 coordinate 24,626, forward strand.
AGGCCGGGCGGCGGCGGTACCAGCGCGCGATCCGCTCGCGCTCGAGGTCGAGCAGATAGCCCGCGAGCGCGGTGTTGTTGCGCACGAGCTGGCGCAGCACGCCGTTGCGCGCGTAGCGCCGCGCCGAGGTGAACACGCACGCGCGCAGCAGCGCGAGCCGGCCCGCGCGCTTGATCGCCTGCACCAGGTCGAGGTCCTCGAAGATCGGCACCGGCCTTATGCCGCCGGCCAGGTCGAGCACGCGCTTGCGCACGAACAGCGCCTGGTCGCCGTAGGGGAGCCCGACGATGCGCGAGCGCAGCTCGACCCCGCGCTCGATCAGCCGGTAGCCGAGGCCCGGGGCCTCGAAGCGCAGCCCGAACGCGCCACCGGCGACGCCCGGGTCCTCGAGCGCGGCCAGCACGGCCTCGCTCCAGCCCGGCTCGAGGCGCGTGTCCGCGTGCAGGAACAGCACCACCGCGCCCGAGGCCTCGCGGTAGCCGGCGTCCATCTGGCGGGCCCGGCCGGGCAGCGCCTGGATCACCTTCTCGGCGCGCAGGAAGCGCGCGGTCTGGCTGGTCCCGTCGCTGGAGTTGGCGTCGACCACGATCCGTTCGACCCCGGGCGCACGCGTGCAGGCGAGCGCACGCTCGATCTGCGTTTGCTCGTTGAGGGTCGGGATGACTACGCTGATCGTCACGCCGTCGAGGCGCACGCCCCGATGGTGCGCGCGCGGATCGCACGGGACAAGGGGCGACAGCTCTGACCAGGGGGGAGAGAACCATGACCACGCAGCGCTCGGACGTGCTGGTGCTCGGCAGCTCGCTCGGCGGGCTCGTCGCCGCGACCTACCTCGCGCGCGCGGGGCTGCGCGTGACGCTGGTCGAGGAGGAGTGCCTGGGCAAGCGACCGCCGCTCTTGCGCGAGCCGTTCGCGCTCGCCGGACTGGAGTCCGACGGCCCGGTGCACCGCGTGATGCGCGAGCTCGCGCTGCCGTTGATCGAGCAGCGGCGCATCGCGCAGACGGAGGTCTCGCTGCAGGTGCTGCTGCCGCGCGCACGCGTCGACGTGCACGCGGGCCGGCGCGAGCTCTCGCGCGAGCTCGACGCCTTCAAGCTGTGCGATCCCGACGCGGCGTGCGGCTTCCTCGAGGCCTGCGACGCGCGCGGCGACGAGCTGCGCGCGCGGCTCGTCGAGGGCGAGCCGGCCGAGCCCGGCGGCGCCTTCGTGTCGCGCATGTTCGCGCGCGCGGCGCGCAGCGCGCCGCTCGACGCGGGGCTGGGCGTGGTCCCCGAGGGCTTGGGCCCGATCGCCGACGCGATCGTCGCGGGCCTCTCGCGGGCGATGCCGGGCAGCGCGCCCGGCCGCGACGCCGCGCTCTTGCTGCGCGGAACCCGCGACGGTGGCTTCTTCATGCCCGACGCCGGCGCGCCGTTCCTCGATCTGTTCCGGCGCCGGCTGCTCGCCCTGCACGGCGAGATCCGCGCGACCGCGGAGTTCGCGCTGGTCAGCGATCGCGGCGACCTCGGCGTCGAGCTGCCGCGCGGTCGGCTGTTCGCGCGCGCGGTGGTGCTGGCGGCGCCGCTCGAGCTGATCCGCCGCATGGGCACGCAGACGGGCTCCGCGCCGCGCTGGCTGGCGGTGCGCACGCCGCCCGTGGACGTGCCGACGCGCCTGTTCCGGGCCGAGCCCGACAGTCTGCCCGTCGGGCTCGCCGCCCGGGCCGTGATCGCGCCCGGCCCGCCCGAGGCCCTGCACTGGATCGCGCGCCACCCGGACCCGGTCCAGAAGGGCGTCGAGTGGGTGCTGGTCGGAGGCCCGGGCGCGGCGGCGCTGCCGCAGGATCAGCCGCTCGGCGACCTGAGCCCGTTCCCGGGCGGCGGCATCACGCCGGTCGAGCTCGGAGCGACCCCGCGCTGGGACCGCGACGCGTCCGACCACCGCTTCCTCGAGCCCCGCTGCGAGGGCAATCTGCGCGGCAAGCCGCCGGTCGCGGCGGTCGGTGCGGAGCTCGCTCCGGGGCTCGGCTTCGAGGGGGAGGTGCTGCTGGCGCGCCAGGCCGCCCTGCGGCTCGCCGAGCGGCTCGGCGCCCGGCGCGGTCTGGCATGACAGACCGGGGGGCATTTGGTACAAGCCCCCCGGCGCTAGTGAGGACGGACCCATGGCCTTTTCATGCGAACTCTGCGGCAAGCGGCCGTCGACGGGCAACACCGTCAGCCACGCGAACAACAAATCGCGGCGGCGTTTCTTGCCCAACCTGAAGTCGGTGCGCGCGCGCGTCTCCGGTCGGGTGCGGAAGCTGCGGGTTTGTACGCAGTGCATCCGCTCGGGGAAAGTCACCAAGGTCGCCTGAGGGCCCGTGCCGGAGCCCCAAGAGAACCGCACGCGATCCGTCCTCCGCCTGCTCGGCTACGCGCGCCCCTACGCGTGGCTGGTCGCCGTCGTGATCGGGTTTTCGCTCTTGTACGGCGGCGGTCTGACCGGACGGGCCTTCATCCTGAAGGGCTTCGTCGACGACGTGGCGCTCGAGAACGCGCGCGTCGACTCGATCGAGGATCTGCTCAAGCGCCCCAAGCCCGAGCAGCTCGATCGGCGCAAGCTGCGCGAGGAGCGCCGTGAGCTGAAGGACCGCGTGCGCAAGAACTTGAGACGCACGCTGCTCGCCGGCGTCCTGCTGGTCCTGATCATGCCGGTCGTCAGGCTGATCCGCGACTTCACCTCCGAGTGGGTGATGAGCCGTGTACTCGTCGACATGCAGCGCGATCTGGTGACGAAGCTTCTGGTACTGCCGCTCGGGCGACACCAGAGAGACTCGCGCGGCGACGCGATCTCGCGGATCACGAGCGACACCGGCGTCGCGAACCGGCTGCAGTCGATGATCTACGGCGACTTCATCGAGGACATCGGCGTGGTGATCGCGGCGCTGACGGCCTGCGCGCTCCTGTCTTGGCAGCTCTCGCTCGCGCTGCTCGTGATCGGCCCGCCGGTAGCGGTCGTCATGTCGGTGTTCGGCACGCGCATCCGCAAGGCCAGCCAGCGCCGTCAGGAGCAGGTCTCTGAAGTGATGCAGCGGATCGTGCAGATCCTCTCGGGCATGAAGGTGATCAAGGCCTTCGGCGCCGAGAGAATCGAGGCGGATTCGTTCCAGCACGAGCTGATGCGCTACTTCCGGCGTGCCGTTCGCGTGATACGCAATCGCGTGTACTCGCGCGCGCTGGTCGAGTTCTTCTCGCAGGGCGTGATGGTCGCCGTGGTGTTCCTCGGCATTTGGGCGGTGATCGGCGACTTCTGGGGTCTCACGCTCGGCACGCTGATGGCGTTCTCGTTCGTGTCCGGCAGCCTGTATCGGCCGCTCAAGGCGCTCACCCACGTCTGGAACGGCATCCACGACGCCCTGCCCTCCGCCGAGCGCATCTTCGCGGTGCTCGACGCACCCGAGGAGCTGCAGGACGAGCCCGAGGCGAAGCCGATCACGCGCCTCGCGCGCGGCATCCGCTTCCGCGACGTGGTCTTTCACTACGGGCGCGAGGAAGTGCTGCGCGGGCTCGATCTCGAGATCCCCGCCGGACAGACGGTCGCGCTGGTCGGGCCGACGGGCGCGGGCAAGACCACGATCGCGGACCTGGTTCTGCGCTTCCACGATCCCGAGTCGGGCAGCGTCGAGTTCGACGGCGTCGACGCGCGGGGCATCAACCGCCGCTCGCTGCGCGAGCTGTGCGCGGTGGTGTCGCAGGACCCGTTCCTGTTCGACGCGACGATCCTGGAGAACATCCGCTACGGCCGGCCGGAAGCGAGCTTCGCCGAGATCGTCGAGGCAGCGCGCGCCGCCAATGCGCACGATTTCATCGACAAGCTCCCGCAGGGCTACCAGACGCCGGTGGGCGAGCTCGGCGGCCAGCTCTCGGGCGGGCAGCGCCAGCGCATCACGATCGCGCGCGCGGTGCTGCGCGATCCGCAGATCCTGATCCTCGACGAGCCCACCTCCGCGCTCGACGCCAAGTCCGAGCAGGTCGTGCAGGAAGCGATCGCGAACCTGATGAAGGGCCGCACCGTGATCGTGATCGCCCACCGGCTCTCGACCGTGCAATCGGCGGACAAGATCGCGGTGCTCGAGCAGGGCCGGATCAGCGCCACCGGGACCCACGAGGAGCTGGCTTCGCGCAGCGGTCTGTATCAGGAGCTGGTCCGGCTCCAGCTCAGCGACGGCAGCGCGCCGGGTCAGTGACCCCCGGGCTGCGCGAGCTCGCTGGCGCGCCGGCGCCCGTACTCGATCCATGCGCCGAGTGACAGCAGCGCGACGGCGAACCAGGTGAGTGCGTAGCCGCGGTGGTCCACCGGACTCACGGGCTTCGCGGCCTCGCCGATCGGGATGCCGCGCGGCTCGGGCCGCGAGGACTGCACCATCACGGCCGCGAGCGAGTACGGGAGCTGCGCGTTCAGCTTCGCCACCAGGCCGGGGCGGTCGGGGCTGAAGCGCGGGAAGTAGGTGCGGCGAGCGTCGCGCGAGCCGGGCACCGCGTCGCGCAGCGCGAGCGGGAGCGCGAGGCCGTGCACCACCACGGGCTCGCTCTCGCCGGCCTCGGGCGGCAGGAACGACGCCGTCTCGGCCTGCGGGATCCAGCCGCGGTCCACGAGCACGCGGGCCGCGTCGTCGGCCTCGCCCTCCGCGCGCAGCGGCGTGAACACGCGCGCGCCGAGCTCGTGGCCGCGCTCGACGGGTCCGACCAGGATCGTGTCGGCGAGCTCGAAGCGCCCGCGCAGCTCCGCGCGCCGGAACGCGTTGGCGTCGGGATCGCGCTCGGCGTCGGCGAGCGCGACCGGCGCGAGCTCGATGCGCGCGCTCTTCTCGGCGAGATCCGCCGTGCGCCACTGGTGCCGGCGCACCTGCCACACGCCGAGCAGGCAGAACGCCAGCACCGCGGCGAGCGAGAGCAGCGTCGGGCCGCGACCGGGGCGAAAGCCGGACACGGCGCTCAGGATCCGGCCGGCGCGGCCGTCGCGAGCGCGGCGATCTCGTCGTGCATCTTCTTCATGTCGTGCTCGAGTCCGAGCCAGCGCGTCTTGATCCGGCCGTGCGCGTCGATCAGGAAGGTCGCGAGCGCGTGGTCGATGTTGCCGTCGGGCGCGCGCAGCGTGCCCACGCCGAAGCGGCGCACGACCTCGGCGACGTCGGCTTCGGGCCCGGTCAGGAACGACCAGCTCGCGAGGTCCGCGCCGCGGGCCGTCGCGTAGGCCGTGAGCGCCTCGGGCGTGTCGTTCTTCGGATCGAGCGAGATCGAGACGAAGCGCACGCGCTCGCGCAAGCTCGCGTCGAGCGAGCGCTGCAGCTCCACGTTGCGCGAGGTCATGATCGGGCACGGCCCCGTGCAGCGCGTGAAGATGAAGTCCACGACCAGCACCTGCCCGCGCAGGTCCGCGAGCGTGACGCCGCTGCCGGCCTGGTCGACGAGCGAGAAGTCGGGCGCGAGCTCGTTCGCGCCGAGCGCCGACGCGAGCGACGGCTTGCGCGACGCGCCCGCCTGCGCGCCGGCGCCGCGCACGGAGACGATCCGGAAGCTCCGGTCGGTCGCCTCGAGCTCGAAGTCGATGTGCTGGCCGGGCGCGAGCTGCGCGAGCACGTTCGGGTCGGGCACGTCGAAGCTCATGGTCATGGCCGACATCAGGCCGGGGATCTCGTCGTGCGCCACCACCACCTGGCGCGCCTCGAGGTCGACCTCGCGCACCTCCCCGTGACCTTCGTACACGTCGCGCCCCCGCCCGCAGGCGAGCGTCACCAGCAAGAGAGCGTGGGCGAGAAGAACGCGAATCAAAGGGGAGCTCGGGTTCCTAGGCGGCGCGGTTCGTGCGCGGCGGTGACGTCGGCAGCCGGATCACGCCGGCGGCCTCCTCGGCGTCGAGCTGTCGCATGCGGCGACGCAGCCAGTAGACCAGTCCGCCGATCAGGGCGAGCGGCAGGAAGGTCAGGAACGCCGTCGCCGAGATGAAGGCCATCTGCACGTCGCTGTCCTGCGCGGCCAGGCAGGACGGACAGGCCAGCACGTCGAGCGGCGCGGCGACGAGCGTCGCCATCGCGATCCACACGGCCTTCGAAACGCCCGTCATGACAGGTAGACCCTCCAATACAGGACAGGCCAGACGCCAACCACGAAGTACCAGAAGATCTCCGCCGCGGCCAGCGTCGGGCGCGGCACGCTCTCGCGCCCCATGCGCAGCCACAGCTGCAAGAGCACCCCGAGCGCCACCAGCGCGTGCAGCCCGTGCACGCCGACGATCAGGTAGAAGAAGCTGCCGAGCGCGCTCGAGTTCATCGTCAGCCCCTCGGCGAGCAGCTGCAGCCACTCCCGGCCCTGCAGGCCCACGAACGCCCCGCCGAGCACGATCGCCGCCAGCAGCGCGCGGCGCAGCGGGTCGGGCCGCGAGCGGAAGCGCCGGCTGCCCGCGAACAGGATCACGCCGCTCGCGAGCAGCAGCGCGCTGTTGAACGCGGTCTCGCCGACGGGCAGGCGCGGCTGGTCCGGCGGCGGCCAGATCACCGCGGAGCCGCGCATGATCGTGAACGCCGAGATGAAGCCCGCGAAGAACATCAGCTCGGTGATCACGAAGATCACCATCGCCAGCACCGCGCTCGGAACGAGCTCGCGGCGATTCGTGGGTCGTGGAGGTTCTCTCCGGCGCAGGGGGAGCGGCGCGACCAAAGAGGGATTCTCCTAGTGACGTTCCTCGTGCGCGGGGGCCGGCGTCTCCGGATGGGCCGTGCCGGCGATCCAGCTCGGCTTCTCCCAGTTCGAGCCGTGCGACTCCATCACGTCGGGCGCGGCGCCCGCGAAGAACAGCAGCATGAACAGCAGCATGGTCAGGATCAGGTAGGTCACGACCTTGGCCGCGATGTCGATGTGCATGAAGTTCTTGACCACCAGGTACGCCTTCACGATCGCGATGCCGAAGGCGGTGATCAGCGTGACGATCTGGATGCCGAGGAACGGGCCCGCGACGCTGATCACCAGCAGCACCAGCAGCGCCGCCCAGATCTTCACGTAGTTCGGGTGATGCGAGTGCTCGCCGTGCGCCTCGTGCGCGTGGTCGTGGGCTGCGTGATCGGCCATGCGGGCGCTCCTACTTCGCGATGTAGAGCAGAGGGAACAGGAAGATCCAGACGACGTCGACGAAATGCCAGTACAGCCCGATCAGCTCGACGCGCTGCAGCTCGAGGTTCTTCTTCGCGGTCTGCGCGACGAAGCCCATGATGATCACGCCCGCGAGCACGTGCGCCGCGTGGATGCCCGCCGCCGTGTAGTAGAACGACCAGAACGTGTTCGACGCGATCGTGAAGCCGGCTTGAATCTCGCTGGTCCACTCGAACGCCTTCACGATCAGGAACACGAGCCCGCCGGCCATCGTGTAGTACAGGAACCTCGCGGCTTTCTTGCCGTCACCCGCGTCCGACGCCTTGTGCGCGAGCACGGCAGACAGGCTCGAGGTCAGCAGCACGAAGGTGTTGAAGGCGCCGATCCAGGTGTTGGTGTGCGCCGCCTGCTCGGCGAACGCGTCGTGCGCCAGCCGGTGCATGACGTACGAGCCCAGCAGCCCGCCGAAGATCACGATTTCCGACGCGATGATCCACCAGACCGCGAGCCGCCCGGTGGGCATCCCGGCGGAGCTGCGCCCGGTCGCGATCGGACGGCTTCCTGCTGCAGACATCGTCCCTCTCCCCGCCTCTAGCTCTTGGCGTCCTGCGGCCAGAAGTCGTCCTTCCGGCCGGGAACGCTGTACTCGTAGGGACCGCGGTACACGGTCGGCAGCTCGGGCCAGTTGCCGTGCGGCGGCGGCGACGCGGTCGTCCACTCGAGCGTGTTCGCCCGCCACGGATTGATGTCCGCCTGCTTGCCCCAGAGCAGGCTGGTCACGAAGTTGTACACGAACACCAGCTGGAACCCGAGCATCACGACCAGCGACAGGGTCGCGAACGCGCGCAGGTTCTCCAGCATGGGCGTGGTCAGCTCGGGGAAGTTCGTGTAGTCGAAGATGCGCCGGTGATCGCCGAGCATGCCCGTGAAGAACAGCGGGATGAAGATGCAGTTGAAGGCGATGAACGTGCCCCAGAAGTGGACCTTGCCGAGCGTATCGTTCATCTCCTTCCCGAACATCTTCGGGAACCAGAAGGTGAGCCCGGCGTAGGTGCCGATGATCGCGATCGGGAAGAACGTGTAGTGGAAGTGCGCGAGCACGAAGTAGGTGTCGTGCAGATAGATGTCCGCGCCGCTCGCGCCCAGGAAGATGCCCGTCACGCCGCCGATCAGGAAGGTCGCGATGAAGCCGAGCGCCCACAGCATGGGCGTGGCCAGCGTGATCGAGCCGCCGTACAGGGTCGCCACGTACACGAACATCATCTCCGCGATCGGGATCGAGATGATCAGCGTCGTGACCGTGAAGATGTTCGCCATGCGCGGGTCGATGCCGGCCACGAACTGGTGGTGCGCCCAGACCGTGAACGACAGGATGCCCGTGCCGATCGCGGTGTTGAGCACGGTCTTGTAGGCGAACAGCTTCTTGCGCGAGAAGACCGTGATGATCTCGGCGGTGATGCCGACCGCCGGCAGCAGCACGACATAGACCTCGGGGTGCCCGAAGAACCAGAACAGGTGCTGCCACAGGATCGGATCGCCGCCGCGGTTGGGATCGAAGAACGCGGTGCCGAGCTGCTGGTCGAACAGCATCATGATCGCACCCGCGATCAGCGGGCCGACCGAGGCCATGAACAGGATGCTGGCGATCACGATCATCCAGACCACGATCGGGATGTCGTAGAGCTTCATGCCCGGCGCGCGCGCGTTCATGGCGGTGGTGACGAAGTTGATGCCGCCGAGCAGGAACGCGACGAACTCGAGCGCGACGGCGAGCAGGAACACCGACGAGCCCGTGCCCGTCAGGCTGTACTCGGCCTTCGCCATCAGCGGCGGGTACATCGTCCAAGCGCCGCCGAAGCCGCCGCCGTCGACGAAGAACGAGGCGAGCAGCACGACCACCGAGAGCAGGAAGATCTGGTACGAGAGCCGGTTGATCTTCGGGAAGACCATGTCGTCCGCGCCGATCATCAGCGGGATCAGGTAGTTCCCGAACGCCGCGATCAGCACCGGCATCGCGACCCAGAAGATCATGATCGCGCCGTGGTTGGTGACGAGCATGTTGTAGTCCGACGGCGTCACCAGCCCCCAGCCCGGCACGTTCATGCCGGGGAAGGCCATCTGCATGCGGAACACGTACGAGAAGAAGCCCGCCAGGATCGCGAGCGCCATGCCGGTGAACATGTACTGGAAGCAGATGATCTTGTGGTCCGTCGAGAGCAGGTAGGTCTTCACCCACGACTGCGTCGCGTGGTGATCGCCGTGCTCGTGCGCAGGCGAAGCGTGCTTCACGACCATCGCTTCACTCTCCTGCGCCGGACGCGCCCTTGGAGGCGATCCAGGCGGCATGGGCTTCCGGGGTCTCGATCAGCACGCGGGCGGGCATCAGTGCGTGGCCGATGCCGCAGATCTCGGCGCACTGGATGTCGTGCTCGCCGGTCGCGATCGCCTTGAACCAGCCGGTGACGACGCGGCCCGGGATCGCGTCCTGCTTCAGCCGGAAGACCGGGATCGAGAAGCTGTGCAGCACGTCGCGGCTCTCGAGCTTGTACGTGTAGGTCTTGCCCACCTGCAGGTGCAGATCGTCGACGGTCTTGATGTCGTCGGGCGTGTCGAGCCGTCCGTCCGCGCCGGCGTGCACGAAGCTCCACGCCCACTGCTGGGCGACGATTCGCACCGTCTCGTCGGAGGGCGGCACGTGCTGCTTGACGTCGTACCAGACGCGGATCGCCAGGAACAGGATCACCACGTCGCAGGCCAGCACCGCGAGGTGCGGGTAGTGCACCCAGTTCTTCTCGGACTTGAGCTCGCCGGTGATGTACTGGGCGGGAACGCCGTCGCGCTTCTTGAAGCGCAGGATCAGCCACAGGAAGATGGCCTCGACCGCGACGAACCAGAATGCGATCACGATCCAGAAGATCACGTCGAAGAGGAAGTCGATGTCCTTCGCGTAGCTCGATAGCGCGGGAACCCAGTTCTCGATCATCGTCGCCTCACTGCTTCAGGATGACGAAGTAGAACGCCGCCGCGACCCAGGCCAGGATGCCGGCGACCGAGATCGCGAACAGCCGGAAGGCCAGCACGTCCGGGGGATACTCCTTGGCCATGGCTACTCCCCTCCTTCGCGGGTCGGCTTTTGCGACAGGGTCGCGATGTGCGCGAGTACGTCCTTGATCGCCTGGTCGTCGGCGAGCAGCATCGACATGCCGCGCATGGCGGCTCCGCCCACGTCGCGTGGGTCGCTGCCGCGAATGCCCTGCTGGTAGTTCTTGATCTGGGTGCGCTGGTACCAGTCGCTGGTGAAGCGCAGCGACGGCGCGCCGACCGGCTCGACGCCCTCGCCGTTCACGCCGTGGCAACCCGAACAGGTCGCGTAGAGCGCCGCGCCGCGCGCCGGGTCGCCGCCCGCGAGCGTGATCACGATCGGCACCGGGGGCAGCGACGACACGTAGGCCGCGACCGCGTTCAGGTCCTCCGGCGTCTTCAGCCAGCGCGCCATCGGCCGCATGCGCATGCCCGCGAGATCGTCGAAGTGCGTCGCGCGCACGCCGTCCTTGAAGTTCTGCAGCTGCTTCACGACGTACCACTGCTCGAGCCCGCCGATCGACGGCGCGAGCGCGAGCGCGCTGCCCTCGCCCTGCGCGCCGTGGCAATGCTGGCACAGCGAGTAGAGCTGCTCGCCGCGCGCGAGATCCTGGGCGCGCGCGCCGCTCGCGGCCAGCGCTGCGAGGAGAACGAGGGCCAGGAGGGCCCGTCGGCGTTTCATCGTACCCTCCCCCAAGGCTCCCCCAAAGGTCTTGCTCCCGCGACACCCGGAGATCAGGGGAATCGCAGTCGCTGTTTACTCGGAACGCGGTGCGCGGTCAAGGCGAGCGCGGGACGCCGGTACTGCAACAAAACAGTGCAGTGCCGCGGATCTAGGATCGCTCGCGCGTCTCGACGCAGGCCTGGTACAGCCGTTCCAGGCGCTCGGCCTGGAGCGCCACCGTGTGCCGCTCGAGGATCCGGTTCCGGGCCGCCTTGCCGCGCGCCTGCCAGCGGGCGGGCTCGCGCCACAGGTCCGTGAACGCGGCCGCGAACGCTTCCGGCGTCTCGTCGCACACGACGCCCGTCTGGCCGTGCGCGACCGTCTCGGGCAGGACGCCGCGGGGGCTGGCGATGGTCGGGATCTCCATGGCCATGGTCTCGAGCACCGCCCGGCAGGAGCCGTCGGAGCCGGGCACGACGAAGACCAGCGCGTCGAACAGCGCGATCGTGTCGCGGAAGTCGTCGCGCCGATAGCCGGCGCGCACCACCGCCCGGCCGAGCCCGAGCTTCGCGACCGGCTCCTCGAGCACCTGCTTCGCGCGGGTGCCGCGGCCGACCACCACCAGCCGCAGCCCCGGCGCCTCGCGCAGCGCGAGCGCGAGGGCTTCGAGCACGAGCTCGACGCGGCGGTGCGGCTGCAGCCGCGCGACCAGCCCGATCACGCGCTGATCCGGCAGCAGGCCGAGCTCGTCGCGCAGCGCGCGCGGGGCGACGCGCGGCGCGAAGCCCGAGGCGTCGACGACGCCCGGCACGACCGCGACACGCTCTGGTGTCGAACCGAAGCGCGCGCGCGCGTCCGCGGCGAGCGGCTCCGACAGCACCGTCAGCCCGTCGCAGCCGCGCGGGCCGTACAGCCAGCGGTTCCAGAAGCCGCCCGGAATCGGATGGCCGTGCGCCCAGCTGGCGACCACGCGCGTGCGCGAGCCGCGCGCGGCCAGCCGCGCCAGGATCTGCGCACGCGCGTGCTGGGCGTGCACCACGTCGTAGCGGCCCTGGCGCAGGAACGCGCGCAGCCGGCGCACCTCGCGACCGTCGCGCAGCGGCAGGTAGCCCTGGCCGGGCGCGAGCACGTGCGCGGCCAGCAGGCCGCGCTCGCGTGCGCGCTCGGGGAGCGCGCCGGCGTGACCCGCGGGCGCGTCGGGGAAGGCGGCGTCGACCTCGTGTCCGCGCGCGCGCAGGCCGACCACCGCGTGCACCAGCGGCTCGGCCGGGCCGGTCCACTTCCAGTCACTCGTGAGCTCGAGGATCCTCATTCCTTCGCTGACCGCTCGAGCTCCCACAGCTTCGCGTACTTCATGAACACGTAGTACGCGCCCGCGACCGAGACGATCAGCCCCGGAATGCCGCGGCGGAAGCCCTGCTGGAGCAGGTAGCTCTTCAGGAAGCGCGCGGGCGGGCGCAGCAGCAGATCGCGGAGGCGGAAGCGCGTGCCCTCGTCGGCGAGCGAGCGCGCCATGCGCGCCGAGAAGCGGTCCATGGTCTGGACGTGGTCGGAGAGGTTGCGGTAGTTCCAGTGCAGGAGCCGCCCCGGCAGTCGCTCGACCGGCCCGTCGACCTCCACGTGATCGTGCGGATCGCGCCCGGCGAAGCGCCCGCGCGAGCGGCGGAACACGCGCAGCTGCCAGTCGGGATACCACTCGCCGCGGTCGTGCCAGATACCGAGATAGTGAGTCACGCGGTCGAGCGCGTAGCCCGACACGACACCATCGTTGCGGTCGACCGCGAAGCGGATGTTCGCGGCGAGCTCGGGCGATAGCGCCTCGTCGGCGTCGATGCAGATCACCCAGTCGTTCTTGATGCGCTCGAGCGCATAGTTCTTCTGCTTCACGTAGCCCAGGAACGGCTGCTCGACCACCGTCGACGTGTACTTGCGCGCGATCTCGCGCGTGCCGTCGGTCGAGCCCGAGTCCACCACCACGATCTCGTCGCAGAACGAGAGCGACTCGAGACAGCGGCCGATCCGATCGGCCTCGTTCAGGCAGATCACCAGCGCGGAGATCGGCTTCGAGGGCGCCGCGACGTCGCTCACCCGCGCACCCGCTCCACGGTCAGCACGCCGCGGATCTTGCCGATCTGGCGCAGCACGCCTTCGAGGTGCTTGCGGTCCTTGACCTCGAGCTCGAAGAGCTGGATCGCGCGGCCGTCCTCGCTGGTGCTGATCTGGCCGCTGTCGATGTTCACGCCCTCGGCCGAGATCTTGTTCGAGACCGCGGCCAGCAGGCCCGGGCGGTCCTCCGACACCACGCGCACCTTCACGCTGCGCAGCTCGCCGGGCGTGCTCTCCCAGGTCACGGGCACGCGCCGCTCGGGATCGAGGTGGAAGATCTTGGTGCAGTCGCTGGCGTGGACGGTGACGCCGCGCCCGCGCGTGATGAAGCCCTCGACCGAGTCGCCGGGCACGGGCGCGCAACATTTGGCGAAGCGCACCAGCACGTTCTCCATGCCGGACACGCGCACGTTGCCCGTGCTGCGCCCGACCGACAGCACGCGCCGGAACAGCGACGGCTTGGGTTCCGGCTCGTCCTCGGCGGCGCCCGAGACCTGGCGCGCGACCGCGCGCGCGTCGAGCTTGCCGTAGGCGATCGCCTGCAGCAGCCCGTCGAGGTCGCGCACGCCGAGCTCCTTCGCGGCGGTCTTGATCTCGCCCGACTTCACGAGCTTGTCGAAGGCGAGGCCGCGCTTGTGCAGCTCGCGCTGCAGCAGGTCGCGCCCGAGATCGCGTGCGCGCTCGACCTGCTCGGCCTTGAGCACGTGTCGGATGCGGCTGCGCGCGCGGCCGGTGACGACGAAGTCGAGCCACTCCTGGCGCGGCCGCTGGTGCGGCGAGGTGACGATCTCGATCGTGTCGCCGTTCGCGAGCTTGTGGCGCAGCGGCACGAGCTGGCCGTTCACCTTCGCGCCCTGGCAGTGGTTGCCGACCTCGCTGTGCACGGCGTAGGCGAAGTCGATCGGCGTGGCGCCGGCCGGCAGCGCCTGCACGTCCCCCTTGGGCGTGAACACGTAGACCTCGTCGGAGAACAGGTCGATGCGCACGGTCTCGAGGAACTCGTTCGGGTCCTTGAGCTGCTGCTGCCACTCGAGCAGCTGGCGCAGCCAGGCGAACTGCTGCTCGTCGCCCGCGTTGGTCGAGCCCGCGCCCTTGTATTTCCAGTGCGCGGCGATGCCGAGCTCCGCCACGCGGTGCATCTCCTGGGTGCGGATCTGCACCTCCATGCGCTCGCCGAACGGGCCGATCACCGTCGTGTGTATGGACTGATACCCGTTGGGCTTGGGCATCGCGATGTAGTCCTTGAAGCGGCCCTGGACCGGCTTCCACAGCCCGTGCACGAGACCGAGCGCCTCGTAGCAGGTCGACGGCGTGCCGTCGACGATGACGCGGAACGCGATCAGATCGTAGATCTGCTCGATCGACACGTTCTGCTGCTTCATCTTCTTGAACAGGCTGTAGACTTCCTTCAGCCGGCCCGTGACCTCGCAGCGCAAGGCCCGCCCCTCGAGCTCGGCCGAGAGACGGGTCTTCACGTCGGAGATGTAGCGGTCGCGCTCCTCCTTGGTGCCGGCGATCTTCTCCTCGATCTGCGCGCACAGCTCGGGATGGAGCACGCGGAACGCGCGATCCTCGAGCTCCTCCTTCATCCAGTAGATGCCGAGCCGGTGCGCGAGCGGCGCGTAGATCTCGAGCGTCTCCTGCGCGATGCGCCGCCGCGAGTCGTCCTTCATGTACTCGAGCGTGCGAATGTTGTGCAGCCGGTCGGCGAGCTTGATCAGGATGATGCGGATGTCCTTCGACATCGCGAGCAGCATCTTGCGGAAGTTCTCGGCCTGGGCCTCCTCGCGGCTCTGGAACTCGATCTTCGAGAGCTTGGTCAGCCCCGCGACCAGGTCGCCGATCTCGTCGCCGAACTGCGCGCGAATGTCGGTGTCGGTCGCGAAGGTGTCCTCGACCGTGTCGTGCAGCAGCCCCGCGGCGACCGTGACGTGGTCGAGGCGCATCTCCGCGAGCAGCTCCGCGACCGCCAGCGGGTGCGTCAGGTACGGCTCCCCGGAGAGCCGCATCTGCCCCTGGTGCACCTTCGCGGAGTACACGTAGGCCTTCTCGAGCAGCGAGATGTCGACGCCGGGGAAGTGCCCCTGCACCTGCTCGACGATCTCGTGGATGCGCGGCATCTAGCGGCGTCCCCCGCGCGATTCGCGGATGATGCGCAGCAGCTCGTCGACGGCCTTGTCGACCGACTCGTTCACGATCCGGTGTTGGCACTGGGCGGCGTAGGCCATCTCCTCGCGCGCGCGCTCGAGCCGGGAACGCATCACCTGGTCCGTTTCGGTTTTCCGCTCGCGAAGCCGTACCTCGAGAGCCTCCAGCGACGGCGGCTCGATGAACACGCGCACGGCCCCGGGCAGCACGCGCCGGAGCTGCTGCGCGCCCTGGATCTCGACCTCGAGGATCAGGTCGTGGCCGTCGCGCGTCGGGCCCTCGACCGCCTCGCGGCTGGTCCCGTAGTGGTTGCTCTGGTAGAGCGCGTGCTCGAGGAACGCCTCCTCGCGCACGAGCTTCTGGAACTCGGCGGCCGAGACGAAGTGGTACTCCCGCCCGTCGCACTCGCCCGCGCGCGGCGGACGCGTGGTGTGCGACACCGAGAAGCGTACGCGCGGATCGGCCTCGAGCACGCGCTTCACGATCGTGCTCTTGCCCACGCCCGACGGCCCGGACACCACGAACACCGTGCCGCGTTTCGGCTCGCTCATGGCTCGACGCTTGCCTCGTCGCTGCCGGCCAGCCGCAGTGCGAGCGTCTCGGGCTGCACGGCCGAGAGCACCACGTGGTCGGAGTCGGTCACGATCACCGAACGCGTCTTCCGGCCCTGCGTGGCGTCGACGAGCTTGCCCCGCTGGCCGGCCTCCTCGCGCAGCCGCCGGATCGGCGCGGCCGCGGGGCCGACCACCGCCACGACGCGCGCGGCGACCACCACGTTCCCATAGCCGACGTTCAGGAGCTTCACTCGAGGTTCAGAACCTGCTCTCGGAGTTTTTCCAGCTCGGACTTCAGCTCGACCACGACGCGCGTGAGCACGGCGTCGGCGGACTTGCTGCCCAAGGTGTTGGTCTCACGCCCCAGCTCTTGGAGCACGAACTCGAGCTTGCGCCCGACCGCGCCGGGCGCGTCGAGCGTCTCGGCGAACTGCTCGAGATGACTGCGCAGCCGCACCGTCTCCTCGGTGATGTCCTGCCGGTCGACGTACAGCACGACCTCCTGCTCGAGGCGCGCGGGATCGGTTTCGAGCTCGGGCGCGAGCGCGGCCAGCCGCTTCTCGAGCCGCTCGCGCAGGCCGGCGAGCACGGCCGCGGCGCGCGCCTCGACCTGACCGACCCGCGCCTCGATACCCGCCAGCCGAGCGCGCAGCTCGCGCAGCAGGGCCTCGCCCTCGCGCGCGCGCATCTCGGCGGCCGCGGAGCAGGCGCGCGCGATCGTCTCGAGCAGCGCCGGCGCGAGCGTGTCGACCTCGAGCTCGGGCTCGCGCACGCGCGCGACCGCCGGCAGCGTGAGCAGCCGCGAGGCCGTCAGGTCCGAGGGGATGCCGAGCCCGGCCGCGAGCTCCTGCGCCGCGCTCGCGTAGCGCCGCGCGGACTCGAGATCGAGCTCGAGCCGCGGCGCGAGCTCGCCCTCCTGCGGCAGGCGAATCGCGATCTCGACCTGGCCGCGCTCGAAGAAGCGCGTGGCCGCGGCGCGCGCCTCGCGCTCGAGCGCGGCCAGCTCGCGCGGCAGGCGCACGCGCACCTCGAGGTGGCGCGAGTTCACCGTGCGTACTTCGGCCGAGAGTCCGAGCGGGCCGTCGGCGCGGCCGAAGCCCGTCATCGAGCGGCGCACGGGCGCGTCGGGCTTCCCGCTCATCGCGCCAGCCCCCGGTTCACGAGCTCGGCCTGCGCGCTCTCGGCCTTGTCCTCGGGGCGTTGCGAGCGCACGAACGCGATCACCTCGTCGATGCCGTCCTCGAAGCGCAGCTTGGCCTCGAAGCCGAGCGCGCGCCGTGCATGCGCGGGATCCGCGAAGCAGTGGCGGATGTCGCCGGCGCGGAAGCGCTCGGTGATCTCGGGCGCGATCTCGAGCCCGAGCCGCTCCGCGAGCAGCTCCGCGACGCGCCGGATCGTGGTCGGGCGGCCCGTGCCGACGTTGCACACGCGCCCTCCCGACGCCTCGCAGCGCAGCGCCAGCAGGTTGGCGCGCACGATGTCGGAGACGTGCACGAAGTCGCGCGACTGCAGGCCGTCCTCGTTGATCAGCGGCGGCTTTCCGTTCAGCAGCCGCGAGCTGAAGATCGCCGCCACGCCCGTGTACGGGTTCGAGAGCGCCTGGCGCGAGCCGTAGACGTTGAAGTAGCGCAGCGCGACGGTCGGAATCCGGTAGGCGTTGCCGACCGCCAGGAACAGCTCCTCGTGGTCGCGCTTGGTCACCGCGTACACCGAAGTGGGTTGGAGGGGCTTGGTCTCGGGCGTGCCGAGCGCGCGCAGCTCGCGGCCGCGCTCGTCGCGCAGCTCCCACTCGCGCTTCTCGAGCTGGGTGTCGGGACGCAGACCGGGCGCGGCGGGCTTGCCGTCCGCGTCGACGTACGCGCCCTCGCCGTAGATCGACATCGACGACGCCACCACCATGCGCTTGATCTGATCCTTGCGCGCGATCACCTCCTGCAGCACCGCCCCCGCGCCGAGCGAGTTCGCGGAGACGTAGGCCTCGATCTCGTACATCGACTGGCCGACCCCGACCGCGGCGGCCTGGTGATAGAGCAGCTCGACGCCGTCGAGCGCGCGGTTCACGGCCGCGCGGTCGCGCACGTCGCCGCGCACGTACTCGGCCTTGCGGTTGGCGTGCGCCGGCCAGTCCGCGTTCTGGCCGTGGACCTGTGGATCGAGCGAGTCGAGCACGCGCACGCGCTGCCCGTCGGCCACGAGCGCGTCCACGAGGTGCGAGCCGATGAAGCCGGCTCCGCCGGTGACGAGGATGTTCAAGAGTTGGCCCCCATGCGGCTTGCGCTCCTTTCAGGTCCCGGACAGCCCCGCGGTCGAGTCCTCGCCCGCCAGGTGCCAGCGCAGGATCTTGCGGTACTCGTCCGCGCGCCGCCCGCCGAACACCGCGCCGGCCAGGACCTTCGCCATCACGATCCCGCGCAGCACGACGTACGCGCTGCGCGAGCGGTTCTTGCGGAAGAACAAATAGCGGCTGCGGTAGAACTCGATGCGCGTGCGCAGAGGCGTCTTCTTCTTGGTCGACTCGCCGTACAGGTGGATCACGTACGCGTCGGGCAGGTGCGCGATCCGAAAGCCCCTCGCGCGGATCCGGTGACACCAGTCGGTTTCCTCGAGAAAGAAGAAGTAGCCCTCGTCGATCATGCCGACCTGCTCGACGACCTCGCGGCGCACGAACAGACACGCGCCGAGCACGGCCTCGACCTCGACCGGTCCGTCGTAGTCGACGAGCTTGCTCGGATAGCGGCGCTTGAACAGCCGCCGCAGCAGCGACTGGCCGAACAGCTCGGAGACCAGGTTCGGCGAGTTGTGGATGCAGTTCTGCTTGGTGCGATCGGGGTTCAGCAGCTGCGGCCCGACCACGCCCGTCTCGGGATGCTCGTCCAGGTAGCGCACGCAGACCTCGAGTCCGCCGGGCAGCACGATCGTGTCGGAGTTGAGCAGCACCGCGTGGCGACCGCGCATGACCTCGAGCCCGCGGTTGTTGCCGGCGCCGAAGCCGATGTTCTTGGGCAGCGCGAGGATGCGCGTGTCGGGGAACTGGCGCGAGGCGGCCTCGACCGTAAAGTCGAGCGAGCCGTTGTCGACCAGGATCACCTCGTAGCTCATGCCGAGCTTCGCGGCGCTGATCGACGCCAGACAATCGAGCACGAGATCGCGCACGTTCCAGGCGACGATCACGATCGAGAGGTCGACGCTCGCGCTCATGCTCCGGCTCCCAGCTCCAAGTCGAGGCTGCCGCGCCAGTCGCTCTGCGAGAGGGCCGCGCGCGCCTCCGCGAGCACGCGCGCGGGCAGGAGCCGCGTCATGCAGCGGTGGTCGATCGGGCAGACCTTGAGCTGACACGGCGAGCACTCGACCGGCTCGCGCAGCAGTTTGGTGCGCTTCAGATTCAGATTGGTGTAGCCGATCGCGGTCGGCCCCATCAGCACCAGCGTGGGCACCTCGAACGCCGCGGCCACGTGGCGCGCGCCGGCGTCGTTGCAGATCAAGAGCTGCGCGCGCGCGAGCACGGACTTGAGCAGCGACAGGCTCATGCGCGCGCCGCCGAGCGAGACGAGTCCGGCTCCGGCGCTGGCGATGATCGCGTCGGCCAGAGCCTGCTCGCCCGGCCCGTGCACGAGCGCGACTTGCGCGCCCTCGGCGCGCAGCTCGCGGGCGACCTGCGCCACGTAGGCGAGCGGCCAAAGCTTGGAAGGTCCGAAGCCCGCGCCGGGCGCGAGACACACCAAAGGGGACCTTTGCCGGATGCCCGCCGCCGCGAAGCGCGCGTCGCACTCCGCCTCCGCGTCCGGCTCGACGAACAGCTCGAGCTGCGTGCCGGTGTCGGGGCAGCCCAGCGCCCGCACCAGATCGAGGTAGTAGCGCTCCATCGCAGTCGGGACGAAGCGGCCGCCCTCGCGCTTGGCGGGCAGCGCGTCCGTGAGCAGGAAGCGGCGACCCTTGCGCGCGTAGCCGAGCCTGCGGGGGGCGCGCGCGGCCAGCGCCAGCAACGCGCTCGCCAACGAATTCGGCAGCACGACCGCCAGATCCGTGCCGCGCATGTCGCGCGCCAAGGCGAGGCGGGCGCGCAGCTTTCCGAGCGTGCCCCGGGCGGCATTCACGTCGTGCACGACATACGCGTCGATCCAGGGTGAGCCGCGCAGGACCGGGGCGAGCGACCGGTGCACGACGGCGCTGATGTGCGCGTCCGGCCGGCCCCGGCGCAGCGCCCGGAGCGCTGGGGTCGCCATCACTACGTCGCCCAGGTGGTTCGGCAGGACGACCGATATTTTCTCTTTTTGTCCGGCCACTTAGTCCGACTCGGGTCCCCTCGGTGGTCCGCCCTCCTAGATACCCCTCCGCGCGGTTCCGGGCAACGCGGCGAGCAGCGCGAGGGCGGCCTCCGCGACCGCCTCCGGCGCGACCGCTCGCATGCAGGCGCGCACCGAGCAGCCCTCGCGGCACGGGTTGCAGCCGACGTCGGTGCGCACGACCCGGCTCGGCACGCCCGGGAACGGCTCGTTCTCGATCGGATCGGTCGGCCCGAAGATCGCGACCAGCGGCGTACGTGCGAGCGAGGCCAGGTGCATGGGTCCCGAGTCGCAGCCGATGAACACCGAAGAGCGTCGCAGCAGGCCGAGGAACTCGACCAGCGACGCGGTCGGCGGCGCGAGCGCGGCGGCGCCGCCCGCCTTCGCGACCACCTCGTGCGCCGCCGCCTGCTCGCCGGGAACCGGGCCGAACGCGACCAGGCTCGCGACGCCCGCGCGCTCGTGCAGGATGCGCGCGACCGCCGCGAAACGCTCCGTCTCCCAGCGCTTGTAGCTGGTCTTCGGACTGGTGCCGGGGTGGATCAGCGCGAAGCGCTCGGGCAGGTCCGGCAGCGCGACGCATCCGTCGTCGAGCGCGAGCGGCGCGGGCGCGTCCGGGACCTCGCCGCCGAGATAGTGCACGAGCGCGGCGTTGCGCTCGAAGCGAGACAGGCGCGCGGGACCGATGCGCAGCCGGTGGGTGAGCAGGCGCTCGCTGCCCTCTTTCGCGAACGGCCGGTCGTAGCCGACGCGCATGGGAATGCCGGCTGCGTACGGCAGCAGCGCGCCGCGGAACATGCCGTGGAAGTCGATCGAGAGATCGTAGTCGCGCGCGCGCAGCTCGCGGACGAACTCGCGCAGCGTGCGCAGCGCGACGAAAGGGTGGCGCGCGCGCAGCCGCTTGCGCGGCACGATCACGGCCTGGTCGAGACCCGCGAGCCCGATCAGGCCGGAGGCCGCGCGATCCTCGACGAGCCAGTCGAGCTGCGCGCGCGGATACAGCGCGCGAATGCCCGCGAACGCAAACCGCGTGCGCACCACGTCGCCGAGCGCGCCGAGCCGGATCACGAGCACGCGCTCGGCCGACGGCGTGGCGGCCAAGCGCTCGACCCGCGCGTCGTTGGCGCGGGAGTCGTTTCCCCCTAGCATCAGGCCGATGGTCGCCCCTCGCCTGCTCTGGCGCTACATCCTGCGCGAGACGCTCCTGCACACGCTGCTCGGCCTGTTCGCGATCACGCTCCTGCTCGTGGTGCAGAACCTGCTGCGCTTCCTCGAGGACCTGGTCGCTGCGGGCGTCGGTCTCGGCGCGCTCGCGCAGCTCTCGGCGCTGATCCTGCCCGCCTACGTCACCTACGCGATTCCGACCGCGCTCCTGTTCGGGATCCTGATCTCGTTCGGGCGCATGTCGGCCGACGGCGAGGTGGTGGCGATGCGCGCCTGCGGCGTGAGCGTGCCCCGGCTGCTGCCTCCGGCGGTGGCGCTCGGGGCGCTCGCGGCCGCGATCTCCGCATACATGCTGTTCGACGTGCAGCCGCGCGCGCGCTTCGCGATGCGCTCGCTCGTGCACCAGCTCGCGGGCTCGGTGGACGTGATCGAGCCCGGCCGCTTCGTCCAGCTCGGCGACCGGCTGCTGTTCGTGCACGCGCTCGGCGACTCGAGCTGTCCGTTCGAGGGCATCTTGATCGGCGACGCGAGCAGCGAGGAGCGCAGCTTCTACGCCGCCGCGCGCTGCGGCGCGCTGGAGGGCGAGGCGAGCGGCCCCGAGCTCGCCTTCGTGCTGCAGAACGGCTCGATCCACCTGCGCGATCCGGACCCGACGCGCTACCGGCGCATCCGCTTCCAGACCATGCGCACCTCGGTCGACATCTCGAGCTTCCTCGACAAGCCGCCGTCGGCGCGCGACCTGCGCTTCGTCGAGCTGCTGGCGGCGAAGCGCCTCGCGGCCGAGGACCCGGAGCGCGTCCGGCTCGAGGGCAAGAGCGGCACCGCGCTCGACGTGCAGATCCAGCGCCGGCTCTCGTTCCCGTTCGCCTCGCTCCTGCTCGCGGTGGTGGCGGTGCCGCTGGGCATCCGGCCGATGCGCGCGGGCCGCTCGATGGGCGCGCTGACAGCGATCGGTGTCATGGCGGCGTACTGGATGCTGTTCTCGCTCGGCGAGCTGGCGGCGGAGCGCGGCGTCGGGCCGGCCTGGCTCGGGCTCTGGCTGCCCAACGTGGTGGTGTTCGCGCTCAGCATCTGGCTGGTGCGCCGCATCGCGCGGACCGATTCATGAGCGCGCGCGGCGCGCGCGAGGTACCGCCGGGCTACGTCGTGCACCGCGTGGCGGACGCGACGCTGGTCTTCGACTCGGTGCTCGCGCCCGAGCTGATCGCCCTGCGGCTGGCGGATCCGGATTCGCGCAAGCGCTTGTTCGCTCGGGCGCCCCTGCGCGGACGCGGCGCGGCGCCGAGCGTCGGTCTGCGCCGCGACGTCAGCGTGATCCTGCGCCGCTACCAGCACGGCGGATTGTTCGGCGGCGTCACCGGCATGCTGCACGTAGGCCTGTCGCGCGCGCTCGAAGAGCTGCGCGTCACCGCGCGCGCCGAAGCGTCGGGCGCGCCGGTTCCGCACGTGGTGTGTCTCGCGCTGTGGCCGGCCGTCGGACCGTTCTGGTCGGCGCTGATCGGCACGCGCGAGGAGCGCGGCGCGCGCGACCTGTACGAGGTGCTCGCCGCCAGCGACGACCCGCGCGCGCGTCTGCCGCTCATGCGCGAGGTCGGCACGGCCGTGCGCAAGCTGCACGAGGCGGGCGTCGATCACCGCGACCTGCAGCTCCACAACGTTCTGGTGGCCGAAGAGGGCGGCAAGCGGCGCATCGTGGTGATCGATCTCGACCGCGCCAGCTACCACTCGGGCGGCCGGCTCGGCAGCCGCCTGCGCGCGCGCAGCCTCGGCCGGCTGTTTCGCTCCGCGGTCAAGAACGGTCTGTGGCCAGAGCGCGTGGGCCGGCGCGAGCTGGCGGCGTTCATGGCGGCCTACACCGCCCGGGATCGGGGGCTCCGCCGGGAGCTGCGCGGCTACGTGCGCGCGGAGCAGGTGAAGCTCGCGCTCCACCGGCTGCGCTATCGCTTCATCCGACCCGCGGCGCCGCTTGGAGCGGCCTCGCCTCTTCGGCGAGCATGACCGGGATACCGTCCTCGACCGGGTAGGACAGGCGGCACGACGCGCAGTCGAGCGACTTCTCCTCGCCGTCGGCCGCGCGGCGCACCTCGAGCTCCGACTCGCACTTCGGACAGACGAGGATCGCGAGCAGCTCCGGATCGATGCGCCCGCTCAAGCGTGACCCTGCGCGCGGACGAGCTCCGCAAGTGCGCCCGCCTGCATCATCAGCTCCTCGAGCTGATCGAGCGGGTATTGACTGGCCGCGTCGCACAGCGCCTCGGCCGGATTCGGATGCGTCTCCAAGAAGACTCCGTTCGCGCCCGCCGCGACGGCCGAGCGCAGCAACACGGGAATGAACTCGCGCGGCGCGCCGCCGGCGGGATCGGTGCTGGGAATTCCGTAGCGCCGCACCTGGTGGCCGGCGTCGAACACGACCGGGTAGCCGATCTCCTTCATCACCGGGATCGCCGTCATGTCCGCCACCAGGTTGTGGTAGCCGAACTGCGCGCCGCGCTCGGTGATCAGGATGCGATGGCTGCCGGTGCGCTCGATCTTGCCCACCGGATGTTTCATCGAGCCGGGCGCCATGAACTGACCTTTCTTGATGTTGACGGGCTTGCCCGTCTTGCCAGCCGCGATCAAGAGCGTCGTCTGCTGACACAGGAACGCGGGGATCTGGATCACGTCGAGCACCTCGCGCGCGGCCGCCATCTCCTCCACGCTGTGCACGTCCGAGAGCACGGGCAGCTCGAACTCCTTGCGGATCCAAGCCAGCATCTCCAGGCCTTCCTCGAGACCGGGTCCCTGGTACGAGAGCTCGTCGCTGCGATTGTCCTTCAGATAGGAGGACTTGAACACCAGCGGCACGCGCAGCTTCTCGGACAGCTTCTTCAGTCGCTCGGCGGTCATGGCCATCAGCGACTGCTTCTCGATCACGCACGGGCCGCAGATCCACAAAAGCGGCAGACCCTCGCCGAGCCGGACCTTTCCTGAGACGGCGTCGCCGATCTCCACCATGTGCATGGGCTTCACGGACACTCCTCGAAGGGTCGGCCCGAGGATACGCTCGCGTCGGGTCGCCCGCCAGACAGCCGCGGGCCGCCGCTCCCCGGGGACATTCAGCCGAGCTGCGCGAGCACGGCGGGCTTGAGGATCCGGTCGCTGCCCCCGACGCGAAACACCTCGTCCAGGCCGAGCTCGGTCCACGGGATCAGCGCGCCGCCGGGCCGCTCGACCACGAAGCCGGCGTCGCGGATCATCCGGTAGGTGTCGACGGCCGACGAGCCCTTGGTGGTGAGGTAGCCCTCGACGAACAGCGAGTTCGCGGGCCACAGCGCCAGCGCCTCGAGCGAGCGCAGGTGACCCTCGCGCCCGGCGGCGACGCGCACCTCGGCGCGCGGATTCGCCAGCCGCATCATCGCCAGCACGCGCAGCGCGCGCTCCGGCGTGATCGAGCCGTCCGACTGCACGGGGTTGCCCTCGATCGGCAGCAGGAAGTTCACGGGAATCGACGGAACCTCGAGCGCGCGCAGCTCGAGCGCGACCTCGACCACGTCCTCGTCCTGCTCGCCCATGCCGACGATCATGCCGCTGCACTGTTCGAGGCCCGCCGCGCGCGCGGCGCGCAGCGTGGCGAGGCGGTCGGCGTAGGTGTGCGTGCTGCAGATCTCCGGGTAGTGACGCTCGCTGGTGTTGAGGTTGTGGTTCAGCCGGTCGACGCCCGCCTGCTTCAGGCGCCGTGCCTTGGCAACGTCCAGCAGGCCGACCGAGACGCAGACGTTGACGGGCACTTCCGCCTTGATCGTCTCCACCACGTCGACCAGGAAATCGATCTGGCGGTCGGTGGGCCCGCGCCCGCTCGCGACCATGCAGTAGCGGAACGCGCCGCAGGCGTGAGCCCGCTTCGCTTCCGCGACGAGCTCGGCCTTGGGCTTCCACGGGTACGGGCGCAGCGGCGCGTCGGTGACCGCCGACTGCGAGCAGTAGCCGCAGTCCTCGGGACAGCGCGCGTTCTGCGCGTTGTTCAGGATGTGCACCTGCACGCGGTTGCCGAAGAAGCGCTCGCGCACGATGCGCGCCTCGTGCAGGAGCGGCAGCAGCGGGATCTCGGGGCCGAGAATCCGCAACAGCTCGGTCGCGTCCAGGGGCTTGCCATCGAGTGCGCGTGTGCTGAGTTCCATGCGCGCCGCAGGATACCGCAAGCCCGTTGAACTTTGCCGGATCGCGTGACCGGCTCGGCGCGACGGACGGCTGCTGTCTTGACCTAGAGGCCGAGGCGAGCGGCGACGAAGTCTGCGAGCGCCGCTCCGCTTCGGGCATCGACCTCCTCCTCGAGCACGGTGACGACTCCGGACGCGTCCCACGCGGGCTCGAGCTTCACGGCGTCCTTCGCGGTCGTGACCCAGCGCAGGTCCGGGTCGAGGCCCGCCAGATCGTCGCGCCGGTAGCGGTGGTGGTCGCGAAACACGCGTTGCTCGACCACCACGGCGCCGAGCTCGCCGAGCTCGCGCTCGAGCCGGTCGGGCCGCGCGATCGCGGCCAGCAGGCCGACGCGCGCGCCGCGCAGCGTCGCGAGCGCAGCGCGCTCGCCCCCCGCGAGCGGCCGCAGGCCGAGCTTGCGCACGCCGACACGGAGCTGTGGCACGGCGGCCGGAAGCCGCGAAGCGCCCGGCGGCGGCGCGTCGCCCGGCGTCGCGCGCGTGAACACCAGCGCGTGCGCGCGGGACAGCGCGGAGACCGGCTCGCGCAGCGGGCCGCGCGGCAGCACGTGGCCGTTGCCGAGCCCGAGCCGCGCGTCGAGGCAGACCAGATCGAGATCGCGCGCGAGCCGGTGGTGCTGGAAGCCGTCGTCGAGCAGCAGCACGCGCGCGCCGAACTCGGTGATCGCCCGCCGTCCCAGCGCGACGCGCTGCACGCCCGCGAGCACCGGAACGCCGGGCGCGCTCGCGGCCAGCAGCACCGGCTCGTCGCCGGCCTCGTCGGCAGCGAGCAGGATGCGCTCGCCGTCCGCGACGACGCAGGTCTCGCGCGTACGGGTCCCGCCCACGCCGCGCGAGAGCAGCGCGACGCGCACGCCGCGCGCGTGCAGGCTGCGCGCCAGGAACGCCGCGACGGGGGTCTTCGCCGATCCCCCGACCGCGAGGTTCCCGATCGACACGACGCGCGCGTCGAGCCGCACGCGCGCACGCAGTCCGGCCTCGTACATGCGCCGGTGTAGCCAGGCGCCCGCGGCGTAGGGCAGCTCCGCGAGCGCGAGCGGCGCGAGCGCGACCCGGCGAGCGAAGCTCTCGTCGCTCCGAAAGATGAGCTCGGGCACCTCAGGGTCTCGCCGCGAGCACGCTCGCGAGCACGCGCTCGGTCGCGCCGCGCTGGTCGTCGAGGTGCTTGGCCGCCTCGCGCGCGGGCGCGTTGCGATCGGGATCGGCCCAGAGCGTGACCAGCGCCTGCGCGAGTCCCGCCGCGTTCTCGACGCGGTACAGCACTCCGAGCGGCTCGAGCAGGTCCGCCTGCGTGCGCTGGTTCTCGATGTGCGGACCGTGCACGACCACGCGGCCGGCCTGCACGGGCTCCACCAGGTTGTGTCCCCCGACGTGGGCGAGCGTGCCGCCCACGAACACCAGCTCGGCCAGCCGGTACAGGCAGCTGAGCTCGCCGACGCTGTCGACCACCACCACCTCGCTTTCGGCCGCGCCCTCGGAGCGCAGCGCCACGCGCGCGCCGCGCCGGCGCACGGTCTTGCACACGTCCGCGGCGCGCTCGGGATGGCGCGGCGCGAGCAGAAGTCGCAGGCCCGTGGCGCCCTCGCTCACCAGCCTTCGCCAGGCTTCGAGCAGCGCCTCCTCCTCGCCGGGGTGCGTGCTGCCGCCGACCAGGAACGGACCCGGACCGAGCGCGTCCACCAACGCGCGCGAGGGCTCGGGCGCCGCCGCGCGATCGAGCTTCAGGTCGCCGACCACCGAGCAGCGCTCGCTCGGAGCGCCGAGCCCGACGAAGCGCTCGCGGTCGAGCGCGCTGCGCGCGCCGACCTCGTGGATGCCCCGAAGCAGCGGCGCGAAGAACGGGCGCAGCAGCCGGTAGCGCGGGTGGCTGCGATCCGAGATCCGCCCGCCCGCGACGATCACGCGCGCGCCGCGCGCGTGCGCGGCCTGGATCAGCACCGGCCACAGCTCCGTCTCGACCAGCACCACCACCTCCACCTGCGCGCGCGCGAGCGAGCGGTGGATCAGGCCGGGCAGGTCGAGCGGCATCAGCCGCGAGCGCACGCGCGGCAGGCGCGCGCGCAGACGGGCGCGGCCGGTCAGGGTGAGCGCGGTGGCGATCACCGGCACACGCTGCTCCACGAGCGCCGCGATCAGCGGCGCCGCGGCCTCGGCTTCGCCGACGCTGGCCACGTGCACCCAGACCGTGCCGACCGGCATCTGCGGCAGCGGCCGGAGCCGCTCCAACACCGAACGGCGTGGGCCGAGCGCGCCGAGTCCCCAGGCGAGCAGGAGCACCGGCAGCGTGGCCAGCAGCACGATCGCGAGCAGCAGGTCGTACGCGAGGATCACGACCGTCCCGAAACCTCGAGCGCGAGGTCGGCGACGCGCTCCGCGGCTCCCGGCGGACCCAGCGTCGCGACGGCTTCCGCGAGCGCCGCGCGCATCTCCTCGCGCGCGGCCGGATCGCCGAGCAGACGCGCGACCAGCGCGGCCAGTGCCGCGGGCCGCGCGTGCCCCTGGACCCGCTCGGGCACGACGCCCGCGCCCGCGATCAGGTTCACCATGCAGCTCGACGGAACGCGCGCGATACGGCGCGCGAGCTCGAACGTGAGGGGGCTCGTCACGTGCGCGACCACGAGCGGCACGCCCAGCAGCGCGGCTTCGACGGTGGCCGTGCCCGCCGCGCTGATCAGACAGGTCGAGACGGCCATCGCGTCGTGCGAGCGACCGCGCACGACGCGCAGCCAGTCGGGCTTCTCGAACTGCTCGGCCGCGAGCGTCGACGCGACCACGAGCTGCACCTGCAGCTCCGGCAGCGCCTCGCGCAGGAGGCGCGCGGTCTCACGCAGCACCGGCCAGTTCCGCTCCACCTCGTTGTGCCGGCTGCCGGGCAGGAGGCCGAGCACGGGGCACGCGGGGTCGAGCCCGAGCTCGCGCGCGAGCGCCTCGCGCGAATGCCCGCGGGCGAAATCGGCCAGGCGATCGACCAGCGGATGCCCGACGAAGCGCGCGTTCACGCCCGCTTCGCGCAGGATCGGCTCCTCGAACGGGAAGATCACGGCCACCGCGTCGGTGCGGCGCGCGAGCTTGCGCACGCGTCCCGGGCGCCAGGCCCAGACCTGCGGCGCGATGTAGTACAGCACCGGCACGCCGCTGCGCTTGGCCACCGACGCCAGCGGGAGATTCAGATCGGGCGAGTCGACGAAGATCGCGAGATCCGGCCGCGGCGCCTCCGTCAGCGCGCGACGCAGGCGTGTGTAGGCCCCGAGCACGCGCGGCACGCTGCCCAGCACCTCGACCAGTCCCGCGATCGCGAGCTCGGACTGCGGCACGACCGGCCGGAAGCCGGCCGCCGCGAGCGCCGAGCCGCCGAGCCCGAACACCTCGAGATCGAGCGCGCGCTTGCGCAGCGCCTCGACCAGCGCCGCCGCGTGCATGTCGCCCGACGCGTCGGCTGTCGACAGGAACACCCTCAACGCGGCACGCCCTCGGCGTCGACGTCGATCGGCTCGATCGCCTCCTGGATACGCAGCGCCAGGTCGAGCGCGCGGTAGCCGTCCTCGCCGGAGACCTCGGGCTCGGCGCGGGTGCGCACCGACTCGGCGAACGCGCGGTCCTGCGCGAGCAGCGCGTCGGCCGCGTCGAGCTCGAGCTTCTCCGCGGTGATGCGCGGCGCCACTGCGCCGCCGGGCGCGCCCTCGCGGCGCACGATCGTGATCTTGTTCTCGCCCAGATCGATCGACACGTAGGCGTCGCTCTGGAACAACCGCACCTTGCGCAGGCGCTCGAGCGAGACGCGGCTCGCGGTCAGGTTGACCACGCAGCCGTTCTCGAGTCGCAGCCGCGCGTTCGCGATGTCCTCGGTCTGCGAGAGCACCGACACCCCCACCGCGTCGACGCTCGCCACTTCGTGCCCCGCCAGCTCGGCCACGATGTCCAGGTCGTGGATCATCAGGTCGAGCACGACCGAGACGTCGGTGGCGCGCGCGGGATACGGACCGATGCGGTGCGCCTCGATGAAGCGCGGGCGCGTGAGCGCGGGGCGAATCGCGCGGAACGCGCGCGAGAAGCGCTCGATGTGCCCGACCTGCAGGATCCGGCCGCGCGCGCTCGCGCGCTCGATCAGGCTGCGCGCGTCCGCGCGCGAGGTCGCGATCGGCTTCTCGACCAGCACGTCGAGTCCCGCGTCGAGCAGCAAGCCGGCCACGCGCGCGTGCTCGACCGTCGGCACCGCGACGCAGGCCGCGTCGGCCGCCGCGACGACGCGCTCGAGCGTCTCGAGCACCGGCACGCCGTGCTTGCCGGCGATCTCGCCGGCGCGCGCGGGATCCACGTCGTGGACGCCGGCGAAGGCGATCACGCCCTCGCGCGCGAGCGTCGCGAGCTTGTCGGCATGCAGCCGTCCCATGTAGCCCACGCCGACCACGGCGATGCGCGGCAGCTTCAAGCGCCCTCCTCCGAGCGCGCGAGCCCGACGATCGTGATGCCCGCGGACTCCGCCTGCGCGAGCGTGCGCGCCTGCTCGAGCACCAGCGTGCGTCCCGCCTCGAGCCCGATCGCGCGCAGCTTGCAAAGAGCCGCGACCTCGAGCGTGCCGGGTCCGATCACCGGCACGTCGAAGCGCATGTCCTGGCCGGGCTTCGCGGCCTTCACGAGCACCGCGCCCGAGCCGAACTCCGCACCGCGCCGCAGCATGCGGTCGGTGCCCTCCAGCGCCTCGACCGCGAGCACCGTGCCCTGCCGCACCAGACACGCCTGGCCGACGTCGTGCGCGCCGAGGCTCTCGATCAGCCGCATGCCGAGCGCGAGATCTCCGGCTGTCGCGGCGTCGGGCGGCCCGCCGCACAGGACGCCCGCCTTCACCATGCGCTCGCCGAGGTAGCGCGTCGACTCGACCACGCACAGACCCTCGGACTCGAGCTCAGCCGCGACCGCGCGCAGGATCGCGTCGTCGCCGCGCGCGGCGAGGCTCCCGAGCAGCGCGAGCGCGCGCGCGTCGGGCCGCAGGCGGCTCGGGTCGCGCAGGATCGCCGCCTTGCTGACCGCGCCGGCCAGGATCACCTCGCGCGCGCCGGACTCCTTCATGAACGCGATCAGCGCGGCGAGCTGGCCGGCGTTCAGCCAGCGGAACGCGCCGTCGGCCTCGCGCTCGATCGCGGGATCGGTGTTGTGCTCGATCGCGGCGATCGCCACGCGCAAGCCGCGTTCGCGCGCGGCCTGCGCTACCTCGAAGGGCAGCGGACCGCTGCCGGCGATCAGGCCGAGCACCGGCAAGGGCCTCTCGCCTAGCGCCGTCGCGCGAAGCCGCGCTCCGACTTCTCGAGGAACGCGACCATGCGTTCGGCCTCGGCGGAGTCCGGCAGCTCGCTGCGCACCTTCGCGAACGCGTCGTGCGCCTGCAGGCCGTCGCGGAACACGATCCGGAAGGCGCGCTCGACCGCGTCGATGCGCTCCTTGGCCAAGCCGCGCCGCTCGAGGTTGATGCGGTTCATCTTCACGATGCGCGCGGGGTAGCCGTTCGCGAGCGTGAACGGCGCCGCGTCCTGCATCAGCCCCGACATGCCGCCCACCATCACCGACTCGCCGACGCGCACGAACTGCTGCACCGCGACTCCGCCGGCCAGGTACGCGTAGTCCTCGACGATCACGTGGCCCGCGAGCATGACGTTGTTGGCCATGATCACGTGGCTGCCCACGTTGCAGTCGTGACCGATGTGCACGTTCACGAGCAGCAGGTTGTCGTCGCCGACGCGCGTGGTGCCGCCGCCCGCGGCCGTGCCGGGATGGATCGAGACCTGCTCGCGGATCACGTTGCGCGCGCCGATCGTGAGCCGCGTGGGCTCGCCCTTGTACTTCACGTCCTGAGGGATCTCGCCGACGGTCGCGAACGGGAAGATCACCGTGCCCGCGCCGACCTCCGTGTGCCCGGTGACGACCGCGTGCGAGCGCAGCTTTACGCCCTCGCCCAAACGCACGTGCGGACCGACGACGCAGAACGGACCGATCTCGACGCCAAGGCCGAGCTCCGCGCCCGGATCGACCACCGAGTTCGGATGGATGCGCTTCATGCTTCTGCCTCCCAGTTCACGAATGCGGCCAAGAGCACGGCCTCGGCGACGGTCTCGCCGCCGACGGTCGCGGTGCCCGCGAAGCGCACCATCTTCGCGCGCGCGCGCAGCGGTCGAACCAGCAGGCGCAGCACGTCGCCGGGCACGACCTGGCGCCGGAAGCGCGTCTCGTCGACGCCCACCAGCACGGTCTTCATGCCGCGGTTCTCGGGCAGGGCGTTCATCGCCCAGATCCCCCCGGCCTGCGCCATGGCCTCGACGATCAGCACGCCCGGGAAGATCGGCTGATCCGGGAAATGCCCGGTGAAACAAGGCTCGTTCGCCGAGATCAGCTTCTCGGCCACCACGTGCTGTTCGGACAGCTCGACCACGCGATCGAGCATCAGCATCGGGTAGCGGTGCGGCAGCAGCTCGCGAATCCGCGCGATGCCCATCGGCACTTTGTCCATGTCGGGCCCGTCCTCAGTTCTCGTTCAGCTTCTTGATCACGAGCTCGGTGATGTCGGCGGAGTCGGTCGAGTACAGAACGCCGGGCGTCGAGCGGTCGAGCACCAGGTCGAAGCCCTTGTCCTTGCCGATCTCCTTCACCGCCTCCTCGAGCTTTTTGGCCAGCGGCGCGAGCAGCTTGCGGTTCTGGACCGCGATCTCGTCCTTGGCCGCCTGGAAGTCGCGCTCCAGATCGCGCTGGCAGCTCTGGAACTCGATCATGCGCTCCTGGATCGCGTCGTCGGAGAGCACGAAGCGCTGCGCCTCGATCTCCTCCTGCATCTTCTTGCACTTGCCGGAGCGCGGCTCGAGCTCCTTCTTCTTCTTGTCTTCGAGCTGCGACAGCGTCGACTCGGCCGCCTTGCCCCCTTCGCTCGAGAGCAGCGCACGGCGCTGGTCCACGACCGCGAGCTTGAATTCGGCGAAGGCGGGCAGCGCCGGGACGAGAAGCGCGAGCGCGAGGCCGAGGGACATCCCGGCGCGGCGAGTACGGATCTGCATGAAACCTCCTTGATCGAAGCTACACCGTGCCGTTTCGGCCCGAAGACCGAAAGGCCGGCCTAAAGGACTCAGTAGTTCTGACCCCCGAGCGAGAACTCGAACACCGAGCCGTCCTCGTCCTCGTAGGGGTCGAGCGGAAAGCCGAGCACCACGAGGATCGGCCCGAACGGGCTGAACCACTGGATGCCGAAGCCCGTGCCGAAGCGGAAATCGGCGGGGTTGATGAAGTCGTTCTCGGCGAAGGCGTTGCCCATGTCGAGGAACAGCATGCCGGACAGCCCCATCTCTTCCGAGATCGGGAACTGCAGCTCCAGGTTCACCAGCGCCATCGAGTTGCCGCCGATCACGTCGGTCGCGTCGAGGTTGTCGAAGTCGTCGATCTCGGTGTCGTCGAGACTGTTGCATTGGCCCGGGCCGAAGCGGCAGAGACTCGGCTCGGCCAACGAGAATCCGTACGGGGCGAATGCGACGCTCGGCAAAACGGACGGGGAAGTGGCCTGTTCGAGAATCGTCCTACGCGGTCCGAGCGAGCGCTGTTCGAACCCGCGCACCTGGAACGCGCCGAGACCGCCGAGGAAGTAGCGCTCGGTCAGCGGCAACTCGAGGTCCCGATCAATGTCGCCGAGCGCGCGGATTTCGCTCGGAAGGAACGCCACCACAGTGGCACAGCCTCCGGTGCACGGCGGCAGGTCGTAGTCCTCGATGTCGTTCCACGGAATCGCGTAGCCGACGCGCGAGTTGAACACGAAGGTCGACTCGAACGGCAGCCAGTTGCCGAGCGGGATGAAGTGCGTGGTGCGGCCTTCCAGGCGCAGGAACTCCGAGAATCCGCCGAGCCCGGCGAAGTCGACGTTGAAGCCGGTGATATGGCCGGACTTGGGAAAGCGGATGTCGTCGCGCGTGTCGCGGCGCAGCGACAGGTTCACCAGCGACGTGGTGGTGTCGCCCTGGAACTCCTCGCGCTCGAGCAGCGAGGCGGCCTGGAACTGTTCGAAGCCGGACACCGAGCGGCTCGCGAAGGCGTAGCCGGTGTTGGCGAAGGTCTCGCCCTCGTCGAGCGGGTAGCCGACCGAGAGGCTGAAGCCGGTCTGCTCCTCGCTGAAGTCGTTGAACTCGCTCTCCGCGCTGTTCACGGTGAGCGAGAGCGAAGCGGCCGACCCCATCACGTAGGGCTCCACGAAGCGGATGAAGTAGTTGTGGTTCTGCGAGCCCATGTCGACGCCCGCGGAGAGCGAGCGGCCGGTGCCGAACAGGTTCTCCTGCGTGATCGAGCCCGACACGATGAAGCCGTCGACCGAGCCCACGCCGGCGCCGAAGCTGAAGCTGCCGGTCGGGCGCTCGACCACGTCCACGGACATGGCCACGCGGTTGGGCACGTCCGTCGGCTTGGCCTGGACCTCCACTTCCTCGAAGTAGCCCAGCCGCTGCACGCGCCGCTTGGAGAGCGCGATGGCCTGCGCGGAGTACAGCTCGCCCTCGCCGATCGCCAGCTGGCGACGCACGACGGTGTCGGCCGTGCGCATGTTTCCGTTCACGTCGATGCCCTCGACGAAGTACAGCTCGCCCTTCTTGACCTCGAACTGGGTCGCGATCTCCTTCTTCTCGGGATCGACGTTCGTGATCGGAGCCACCGACGCGTCGAAGAAACCGCGATCGGCGTAGTAGCCGCGCAGCCGATCGACGTCGGCCGAGAGCGTCGAGCGGCTGAACACTTCGCCCGGCTCGAGCTCGACCAGCCCGAACAGCTGCTCGCGGTCCATGGTCTCGTCGCCCAGGATGTCGACCGTGCCGACCAGGAACTGCGGGCCCTCGATGATGTCGACCGCCACCGTCAGCCCGTCCTCCTTCACCTCGACCTGCGGCTCGCCGATCGCCACGCGGATGTAGCCGTCGTCCATGTACAGGCGTTGGATCTTGTCGAGGTCCTGGTAGAAGATCGGCTCGGCGTACAGGCCCGAGCTGTCCCAGAGCTGACTGACGTAGGACGTGAGGCTCCACGTCTTGGTCTGCATCACCTTCTCGAGCTGGCTGTCGCTGAGCGCCTCGTTGCCGCGGAAGTCGATCTCGGTGAGGCGCAGCTTCTTCCCCTCGACCACGTCGAAGTTCACGCCGACCGAGCCCTCGCCCATCGGCTCGAGCACGTACTTCACCTTGGCCAGGTAGTAGCCCTTGGCCTGGTACTGGGCCTCGATGCGCGCGCTGTTCTCGAGCAGCAGCGGGTAGTCGACCGTCGAGCCGACGGTGACGGTGAGCTTCTCCTTGATGTCGTCGGAGCCGAGCTCCTCGTTGCCGGTGATGCTCACCTGCCGGATCACCGGGTTCTCTTCCACCACGTAGGTGACGACCGCTCCGCCGTTCGCGGCGCGGGCCACGTCGACGCGCACGTCGTGGAAGAAGCCGAGGCCGTAGATGCGCCGCACGTCCTCGGAGATGCGCCCTTGCTCGAACGCCTCGCCGACCTTCGTGCCGATCACCGCCTTGATCGCGTCCGGCTCGATGCGGCGCGTGCCCTCGACGAGGACGTCCTGAACGACCGCGCCGGTGGCGCGAAGCTCGGCCTCGGTCGCGACTGCGGCGTCGGCCTGCGCCTCCTGCGCGAGCGGATCGGCCGGCGGCGCGGCCGGCACGGCGAGATCGACCGGCGGCGCTGCGGGCTCCTGCGCGAATGCAGCAGCGGCGAGCAGCCCCGCGCACGCGAGCGCCAAGCCGAGCACGCGTGCGACCGCCAACGCTCGGCTTCGAGAACGCGGCTCCACTAGCGGTGCGAGGAACAAGGCCTGGTGACCACCCCGGGCAAGAAGGCTTAGTGTACGCGCACCCACCATCTCCGGCACCCGCCCTCCCCGTCTAGGAGGCGAGCCGTCCTTCGACCAGGTAGCACTTCTTGGCGAGTCGGTTCGCGAGCTTCTCGTTGTGGGTCACCAATACCAGGGCCGTGCCCGCATCCGCGTTCAAGCGCAGGAACAGATCCACCACTTCGTCGGCCGTGTGCGGGTCGAGGTTGCCGGTCGGCTCGTCCGCGAGCACCACGGACGGCCGCAGCACGAGCGCGCGCGCGATCGCCACGCGCTGACGCTCGCCGCCCGAGAGCTTGCCGGGCCCGTGGCGCAGCCGGTGCGAGAGCCCCACCTGCGCGAGCATCGCGCGCGCGCGCTCGCGCGCTTCGCGGCGCGGCAGGCCCGCCAGCATGCACGGCATCATCACGTTCTCTTCCGCGTCGAACTCCGGCAGCAGGTGGTGCGACTGGAACACGAAGCCGAGCGAGCGATTGCGGAACGCAGCAATCTCGCGCGCGGGCAGTCCCGTCAGGTCCTTGCCGCCGAACAGCACCTGGCCGGAGCTGGGCCGGTCGAGCCCCCCGAGCACGTGCAGCAGCGTCGACTTGCCCGCGCCCGACACGCCGAGCACGGCGACCGACTCGCCCGGCGCGAGCCGCAGGGAGAGGCCCGAAAGCACCTCGATGGTCTCGTCGCCGAGCTGGAAGCGCTTCACCACGTTGCGGGCTTCGAGGTCACTCATGGCGCAGCGCCTCCGCCGGATCCAGACGTGACGCCTGCCAGGAAGGCAGGAGCGTCGCGCCGATCGAGAGCACCATCGCGATCACCGAGACCAGCGCGAGCTGCGCGGGCTCGATCGCGTGGGGCAGGCCCTGGAGCTGGTAGATGTTCGCGGGCAGCACGTCGAAGCCGAACGTGCGCTCCACGATCGACTGGATCACGTCGAGGTTCTGCGTGATCACCAGCCCCATGCCCAGCCCGAGCGCGAGCCCCGCGAGTCCGATCAGGAAGCCCTCGATCGCGAACACGCGCAGGATCCCGTCGTCGGTGCAGCCCATCGTCTTCAGGATCGCGATGTCCGACGACTTCTCCATGATCATCATGATCAGCGTCGCGACGATGATGAAGCCCGCCACGACCATGATGAAGCTGAGCAGCACGAACATCATCACGCGCTCGGTCTTGAGCGCTTGGAAGAAGCCGGGAAAGTACTCCTTCCAGTCGCGCGTGTAGTACACCCCGCCGTCGCCGAGCATCCCCTCGACCTGGAGCGCGGTCCCGCGCGAGGCGTAGGCGTCGCCGGTGCGCACCTCGACGCCCTGTGCGACGTCGCCGAGCTTCATGAACTTCTGCGCGGCGGGCAGGCTCGAGTAGACGAAGCTCTCGTCGAACTGGAAGAAGTCGGAGCGGAAGAAGCCGGCCACGCGGAAGCGCTCCAGGCGCGGCGCGGGCCCGAGCGGGGTCGGCGCGCCGCCCATCGGCGAGATCAGCACGAGCGTGTCGCCAGTGCGCAACAGGAACCGGTTCGCGAGCTCGACGCCGACGATCAGCCCGGGCAGGCGCGCGATCTCGTCGCCGGAAGGACTCGGCTCGAGATCCACCAGCGACCCGGCGCGGATCGTCTGGACCAGCTGCGTGGCCTCGGCCACGGTCGCCGGGTCGACGCCCTTCAGCACGATCGCCTGCAGCTCGCCCTCGCGGCCGCGCAGGATCGCGTCGGCGGACAGGTACGGCGTCGCGCCCAGGACGCCGGGCACCTTGCGCACGCGCTCGGCCAGCTCGAGGTAGTTCGGGAACGCGCCCTCGCGCGAGAGCACCGAGAAGTGTGCGCGCGCGCCGACGATCTTCTCCTCCCACATCGCGGAGAAGCCGTTCATCACCGACAGCACCACCGTGATCACCGATACGCCGAGCGCGACGCCGACCACGCAGATCACCGAGATGATCGAGATGAAGGTCTGCCGGCGACGCGCGACCAGGTAGCGCAGCGAAATGAACCACTCGACCGGCCGCGCGCGGCGGTGCTCGGCGAGTCCCGCGAGCACGAGCGGCCAGACGCCGAGCGCGGTGAGCAGCAGCAGCCCCGCGGCAACCGACACCGCCGCGTGTCCGCGGTTCTCCCAGGCCGGCACGAGCAGGCCGAACACGAACAGCGCGCCGCACACCGCGAACACCGCGCCCGCGACCCAGGTGAGCGCGCGGTGCAGCGGGCGCGCGCGCACGAAGCCCCAGGCCACGAGACCCGTCACGAGCTGCGCGCCCGGCGGCGCGAGCGGCTCCGGCGCGTCCAGCGCCAGCGCCGCCGCGGCCAGCGCGAGCGCGGCCAGCGCGATCGCCGGAAGCGCCACGCGCGCCGGCCGCACGAAGCGCAGGAAGTGGCCGAGGATCATGGCGGCCGAGCCGGAGAAGAACAGGAACATCAGCCCGAAGCCGAGCGCGATCAGCGCGACCAGACTCGCGGACACGAAGCCGAGCGAGCGCGAGACGACTTCAAGCATCGCGCGGCCGCAGGTGCGGGAACAGCTTCACCTCGCGCAGGTGGCTCGCGCCGGTGAGCATCATCGCCAGCCGGCCGACGCCGAGACCCATTCCCCCGGTGGGCGGCATGCCGTGCTCGAGCGCGCGCAGGAAGTCCTCGTCGAGCGGCTGCGCGTCGGCGTCGCCTTGGCTGCTGGCCTCGGCCTGCTCGAGGAAGCGGCTGCGCTGCTCGTCCGGATCGTTCAGCTCGCTGAAAGCGTTGCAGATCTCGATGCCGCCCACGAAGCCCTCGAAGCGCTCGACCAGGTTCGGCCGGTCCGAGGCCCGCTTGGCCAGCGGCGACAACGCCGCCGGGTATTCGATCACGAACGTGGGCGCGAGCAACGTCGGTTCGACCGTCTCGGAGAAGATCGCGTCCACCAGCCCCGCCCAGCTCGTCGCCCCCGAGGCATCGACGTCCGCGAGCCGCGCTTGCTTCACGGCAGCCACGAGCGCCCCGAGCTCGACGGCCGCCAGGATGTCGATCCCACAGGCGTCTTGGATCAGCTCCGCCATCTTGCGCCTCGGCCAGGGCGGCGCGAAGTCGAACTTGCGGCCCTCGCGCTCGAACACCGTCGTGCCGAGCGTCCGCTCCGCCGCGTGCGCCACCAGCTGCTCGACCAGCTCCATCATGTCCTCGAAGTCGGCATAGGCCTGGTAGACCTCGAGCATGGTGAATTCCGGATTGTGCTTCTTCGAGATGCCCTCGTTGCGGAAATCGCGGCCGATCTCGTAGACGCGGTCGAGCCCGCCGATCACCAGCCGCTTCAGGTACAGCTCGAAGGAGATGCGCAGGTACAGCATCTGGTCGTAGGTGTTGTGGATGGTCGTGAACGGGCGCGCGTTCGCGCCGCCGTAGAGCGGCTGCAGGATCGGCGTCTCGACCTCGAGGAAGCCGCGCGCGTCGAGGAACTCGCGCATCGCGCTGATCATCCGCGAGCGGGTGACGAAGAGCCCTCGCGAGTCGGGATTGGTGAGCACGTCCAGGTAGCGCTGGCGGTAGCGCGCCTCGACGTCCTGCAGGCCGTGGAATTTCTCGGGCAGCGGCCGGTACGACTTGGCGAGGAAGCCCTGCTGCGCGGCGTCGATCGTGAGCTCACCCTTCTGCGTGCGCACCAGCGCGCCGCGCGCCCAGACGAAGTCGCCCACCTCGTACAGCTTCACCGCCTCGAAGTCCGCGCCGAGCGCGTCCTTCTTCAGCCAGACCTGGAGCTGCTCGCCGTCACTCTGCAGTGTCGCGAACAGCATCTTGCCGAACGAGCGCAACGCCAGGATCCGGCCCGCCACGCAGAACACCGCTGCCTCGTTCGCCAGCGCGGCGGCGTCGGCGGTGCCGTAGCGCGCCAGGATCTCGGGGATCGCCGTGCGATCGCGCGGCACGCGCGCCGGGAACAGCTCGACGCCGGCCTCGCGCAGGCGCTCCGCGCGCGCGCGTCGCGAGGCCAGGATCTCCTGCTCGGTCGCCACGGGCTACGCGCCTCCCTGCATGAGGTAGGCGCGGATCAGGCCGTCGAGGTCGCCGTCGAGCACGGCCGCGGCGTTGCCCGC
Organism: Myxococcota bacterium; assembly: GCA_040902485.1. Classification (GTDB taxonomy): domain Bacteria; phylum Myxococcota_A; class UBA9160; order SZUA-336; family SZUA-336; genus VGRW01. The sequence goes on from JBBDXF010000033.1 coordinate 63,804, forward strand.
CTCGAAGTCGGTGCGGTGATCCTTCACGCGCTGCGACGGGTGCAGCGTGTAGGAGCGGATCTGCATGCCGAAGTCGATCTTCTTCTTCTCGCCGGCCACGCGCTCGACCTCCGCCTCGTGCTCCAGCCGCGCCTTCTCGTACAGCTTCGCGCGCAGCACCTTCAGCGCGTGCGCCTTGTTCTTGTGCTGGCTGCGCTCGCTCTGGCACTGCACGACGATGCCGGACGGCTCGTGCGTGAGGCGCACGGCCGAGTCGGTCTTGTTCACGTGCTGGCCGCCCGCGCCGCCCGCACGGTAGGTGTCGATGCGCAGGTCCTTCTCGTCGAGATCGACCACGATCTCGTCGCCGATGTCGGGGATCATCGACAAGGCCGCGAACGCGGTCTGGCGCCGCTTGTTGGCGTCGAACGGGGAGATGCGCACCAGCCGGTGGATGCCGATCTCGCTGCGCAGGAGCCCGTAGGCATGCTGGCCCTTCACGGTGAACGTGACGCCCTTGATGCCCGCCTCTTCGCCCGGCTGGATGTCGATGATCTCGGCGGCGAAGCCGTGGCGCTCGCACCAGCGCAGGTACATGCGCAGCAGCATCTCCGCCCAGTCCTGCGAGTCCGTGCCGCCGGCGCCCGCGTTGATCGAGACGATCGCGTCGAGCGCGTCGTGCTCACCCGAGAGCATGCGCGCGAGCTCGGCCTCTTCGACACGCGCGTGAAGCTGAGCGAGCGACTTCTCGGCCTCGCCGACCGCGTCGGCGTCGGCGGCCTCGCTGGCGAGCTCGAGCATCACGTCGGCCTCCTCGGCGATCCTCTCGGTCTCGCCGAAGAACGCGAGCGTGCGCTCTAGCTCGCGCTGCTCGCGCAGCACCTTTTCCGCGCGCTCCCGATCTTCCCAGAGCGCGGGGTTGGACGCCTCGCGCTGCAGCTCCTCGAGCCGCGCCTGCTTGGCGGCGAGGTCAAAGATGCCTCCGCAGCTCCGCGATGCGCTCGCGTAGCCCGGGGAGCTCTTCGCGCAGCTCGCGGATCCTGGCGCTGGTATCTTCGGGCACGGACATTCTCCCCCGGGGAGACCCGTTCATAGCAAATGGGCAACCCTGGAGCATACGGATGACGGGCAGATGAGCTCGAGGAGGCGCGCGATCTGGCTGCTCGGCGGCTTCGCGGCGCTGGCCGTGGCGGCGCTGGTCGCGTACGCCGCCGCGCAGTCGGCGGTGAAGGAGCGGATCACCCTGGCGCTCGGTCCGAACAGCGAGACGCGCGAGATCCGCGTGGGCCTGTGGGGCCTCGAGCTGGACGGATTGCGCATCCGCGCACCGAGCGGCTGGCCGGCCCAGGACGCCCTGCGCGCCGAGCAGCTCACGATCGCCCCGCGCCTGCTCACGCTGTTCTCCGGCGACGCGGTCCGGATCCGGGCGATCGACATCGAGGCCCCCTATCTGTCCGTACTGCGGGGCGAGCAGGGCGGGCTCGAGGCCCTGCCCCGTCTGTTCGGCCGCGATGCGCCCGCCGTGGCCAAGCCCGGGGGCGAGCCGGTGCGCATCGAGCTCGGCGAGATCGAGATCGAGGCGGGCGTGCTCGAGCTCTTCGACGCCACGGTCGCGAAGCCGCCGCTCCAGATCCGGATCGAGCAGATCGAGGCGACGCTCGAGCACCTCTCGGTCCCCGACCTGTCGGGCAAGAGCCGCTTCGAGCTCGACGGTGTGGTGAAGGGCAAGGCGCACGACGGCCGCGTGCACCTCGAGGGCTGGGGCGAGATCGGCACGCGCGAGTCCGCGGTCTCGATCGAGCTGCGCGGCGTCGACCTCGTGCCGCTGCAGGCCTATCTGGTGCGTCCCGGCGAGGCGGGCGTTCGCCGCGGCAGCGTCGATCTCGACATGCAGTCCGACGTGACCGGCGCGCGCCTGGACGCACGAGGCACGATCACGATCTCCGATCTCGAGCTCGCCTCGTCGCCGGGACTCGGGAACACGTTTCTCGGCGTCTCGAACAGCGTCGTGCTGGCGGGCATGAAGGACCGCGGCGGCAAGCTCACGCTCGACTTCACGCTCTCGGGTGACGTCGACCACCCCGACTTCTCGCTGAACGAGGCGCTCGGTACCAAGCTCGCCTTTTCGCTCGCGGAGACCCTGGGTGTCAGTCTCGGCGGACTGGTCGAGGGGGTCGGGAGCCTCGGGGTGAAAGGCGGCCAGGCCGCGGGCGAGGCAGCGAAGGGTGTGGGCGGCGCGATCATGGATCTGTTCGATGGAGATCCCGAGCGGAAGTGAGCCGTCCGGATCCGAACCGTCGCAGGTTTGTACAAACGTATCGCGCCCGGCTAGCGGAGTGCCGCGAAATGTCCCTGCCGCGCTGCGAACGAGCCGCGCTGTAGTACGCGCTAGACGCATACGACAGGGCACGCGCATTGCAGCTCTGAGCTGCTGGACTCCATCGCGAGGGGCAATCGAGTTGACGCAGGCCACGCAGGTCGAGAGCGGCCATGGAGTCAGTGACTCACGCGGGCAAAGCCCCTCGGAGTTCAGCGCAGCGCACGGTCACCTCGGACGCACCGTAGGTGCATCGCTCGAGAACCGACACGGCGACGCGCCAGTAGTCGCGACCCCGCGAGGTGCCTGGACTGGAATCGCCGAGCGCGGATCGTCGGGCGGACTGCGCCTGATTCGAGCAATCTACGCGCGCTTCGGGCGCGGGCCGGTCATGGTGCTTCTCACCCCGATCGTCGCGTACTTCTTCGTGACGGGCGGCGCGGCGCGCCGCGCGTCGATGGACTATCTGCGCACGCTCTGGGCTACGCCGCGCGGCCGCGCGAGCCTGGGCGAGCGACCGACCTTGCGTCACTCGTTCCGACACCTCTACGAGTTCGCCGAGAACATCGTCGACAGCATGGTCGTGTGGAGCGGCGACGAAGAACGCATCCGAATCGACGAGCACGGCAGCGAGCATCTGCTCGCGCTCGTGCGTGAGGGTCGCGGCGGAATCCTGCTGAGCTCGCACCTCGGCAGCTCCGACATGCTGCGCGTGCTCTCGAAGCAGACCGGCATCGTGCTGAACGTCCTCAGCTTCACGCGCCATGCCGCCCGCATCAACGCGTTCTTCGACCAGCTGCAGCCGGGACTGCGCATGCGTTTGATTCACTTCGAGCCGGGATCCATCAGCGTGGCGCTCGAGATCAAGGCAGCGATCGAGCGCGGCGAGTTCGTCGGCATCCTCGGCGACCGCGTCTGGGAATCGGAGCGCCACCGCTCCGTGTCGGTGCCGTTCCTGGGGCGGCGAACGCGCTTTCCGCTCGGGCCGTTCCTGCTGCAGGCCACGCTCGGCTGCCCGATGCTCCTGAGCACGTGCGTCCGCACGGGGCATGCGCGCTATGCCGCGTCGACGGAGTGCTTCGCTCCCGCCGTGAAGGTCCCGCGCGGCGAGCGCACGAAGTACGCCGAGGAGCTCGTTCACCGCTACGCCGCGGTGCTCGAACGGGAGTGTCTGCGCACTCCGTATCAGTGGTTCAATTTCTTCGACTTCTGGCGCGACGGGACCGATCTGTGATCCCGGGCGGACGCAGCAGATGCTGACCCGGCTCAACCTCGTGGCGCTTGCCTGCGGCGCCGCAGGCGCTGGCGCGGCGAGCGCCCTCGGCCCGTCCGCCCCTTCGACGACGGACCGGATCCGAAGGTGACTCCCCGGATCCTCGACGCGCTCGCCAAGCACGACACCCGTGCGACCTTCTTCTGCATCGGCCGAGCGCTCGAGTCCCACCCGAAGCTGGCGCGAGAGATCGCCGCCGCTGGCCACGAGCTCGGCAATCATTCGTGGCAGCACTCGCGCCTGCAGAGCTTCCTGGCCGTCGCCGACCAGGAACAAGAGATCGAGCGCGGCGCAGCCGCCATCGCCGAGGTGACGGGCGGTGGAACGGCGCCCCCGTATCGCCCGCCCCTGGGAATGAAGAGCCCCCCGTTCGCACGTGCCGCGTTCCGCAAGCGCGTGACCCTGGTCGGCTGGTCCTTGCACAGCCACGATTCGCGCCTGCTCGACGCGGAGCGGATCGCACGGCGCGTGCTCCGGAAGATCCGCCCGGGCGACATCGTGCTGATGCACGACGGACACGATCTCCCCGGCCGGCATCGACCGGCCGCAGCGCGGGCCGTGCCGCAGATCCTGAGCGGATTGCGAGACAGGGGCCTGCAAGGAGTCACCGTCTCCGAGCTGCTGCGAACGTCGACCCGACTATGAGCTATACGGAGCCTCACGCGGAGTCCCGGACGCTCGAGATCAACCGCGGGTTCTACGACTCACTCTGGACCGATGCGCGTCTGGTTGCGCCCGAGAGCTTCAATACCTGGCCGCTCGTTCGCTCGCTCGTCGCACGGTCGCCGCGCCGTCTCGAAGTCGCGCCGGGATTGCGGCCGCGCCTTCCGCTGGCGGGCACGGTCTTCGTGGACGTCAGCGCCCCTGCGCTCGGCCAGCTTCGCGACGCCGGAGCGACCGCCGTCCTCGGTCTCGTCACCGCGCTTCCGTTTCCTGACGCGACGTTCGACCTCGTGTGCGCGCTCGACATCGTGGAGCACGTCGATGACGACGACCGCGCACTCTCGGAGCTGTGGCGGGTGGCCGCGCCCGACGCTTGCCTGCTCGTCTCCGTGCCGCTGCACGCATCGCGTTGGAACGCGTTCGACGACTTCGTCGGCCATCGTCGCCGCTACGAGCCCGCGGCAATCGTCGCGAAGCTGGCTGCGCATGGCTTCGCGGTCGAACAGAGCGGTGTGTTCGGAATGCAGCCGCGCTCGTCGCGCCTGCTCGACGCCGGCGTCTGGTTCCTCACGCACCGTCGCGAGCGAGCGATGTGGTGGTACAACCGCGTGATGATGCCCCTCGGCGTCCGCTTCCAGAGAAAGCTGACGCTCGCGTCGGGAGTGATCGACACCGAGGACGTCGACGAGATCATCCTCATGTGTCGTAAAGTTGACTGAGTCGCAGAGATCTCACCAATGGATAGGAGGCCTTGTGTTTCGAATACTGACTCTCGCGATCGTAGTGACCGGTAGTATCGGCATGTCCGGATGCATGATCGTCGATACGCCCGTACAGGGACTGCTCGGCAGCCGGGTACGCTGGGGCGACCATGCCCAGGGAGACGACACGACGAAGGACACGAAGGAAGGTCGCGCCTGCATGGACACCATCCTCGGGCTGTTCGCCCGCGGTGACGCGAGCGTCCGCGCCGCGAAGGCGGATGGCAAGATCACCGAAGTCTCGGTGATCGACCACTCGGCCAAGAACTTCCTGAACGTCGTCGGGGAGTACTGCACCATCGTGCGCGGCAAGTGATCCCGGTCGCGCGGCCGAGCAGCCCCGGGGCTTCGGGCTCGGGGGTCTGCTCGGCCGCAGCGCTGCACGAGGAACCTCGATCCGGAAGGAGATGAGATGGGCGGCAGCAAGCTTCTCGCCATCGCGCTGATCGTCGCCGGCGTGCTCGGGCTGGCCTACGGCGGCTTCAGCTACACCCGGGAGAGTCACGACGCGAAGCTCGGGCCGATCGAACTCTCCGTGAAGGAGAAGGAGACGGTCAATGTCCCCGTCTGGGCGGGGGTGGGCGCGATCGCGGCCGGTGCGGTCTTGCTCGTGATGACGGGCAAGCGCTAGAGCGATCGCCTCGACGTCTGCAGGCGGGGGAACAGCGTCTCCGCGGCGGAGCGGTCGATCGATTCGCGCTGCGCCGGCTCGATCCCGTACGCCTCGTACATGCCCGTGAACGCGCCGACGGCGACGTCGGGCGCGTAGGGCCAGTCACTGCCGAACGTCACGTGCCCGGGCTCCGCGAACGCGAGCAGGCTCGGCAGCGCGCTGGGACTGCCCGAGAGCGCGGTGTCGAAGTAGAACTTCTTGAGCTGCGCCATGCCGTCGATCGGATTGCCCTTCGGCGAGGCGAAGGTCGCGATGCGGTACGCGGCATACGGAACGAAGCCTCCCGCGTGCGAGAGGATCAGCTTCAGCTCGGGGCAGCGGTCGAGCGTGCCCGAACCCGCCAGCCGGATCGCGGCGCGCGTCGTGTCGAGCAGGAAGTCTGCGACGAAGGTCGGCATGCCCTGGAGCGGCTCGAGCCCCGGCGGCTGCGACGGGTGCACGAACACCACCGCGCGGCGCCGGTTCAGCGCGTCGAAGAGCGCGTCGAACCTCGCGTCGCCGAGGTAGACGCCGCCGCAGTTCGCGAGCAGCACCACGCCGTCCGCGTGCAGCACATCGAAGGCGTGCTCGAGCTCGCGGAGCGATCCCTCGACGTCGGGCAGACACAGCGTCGCGAAGAAGCCGAAACGCTCGGGCCGGCTCTGCGCGACCGCGGCCGCGTACTCGTTCACCTCGCGCGCCCACTTGCGCGCAGCGGCGTCGTCGCCGAGGTGCACGCCCGGCGTCGACACCGAGAGCACCGCGGTCTGCACGCCGACCTTGTCCATCGACGCGAGCGCCGCGTCCGGACTCCAGTCGGGAATCGGCAGTCCGCCGGCCGCCAGCCCGCGGCTGCGCAGCCACGCCGCGTAGGCCGGGGGCACGACGTGGTGATGGGTGTCGATGCGACGCGACGCCGTCATCGCGCTAGCGGCGCAGCTCCGCGGGGTTGAAGGGCCGGAGGATCCCCGGCGGCATCGGCTGCTCGGGCGGCTTGTGTCCCCAGACGCTCTGCGCGTCGTACGCGCCCACCACCCAGGTCGCGTCGTCGACGATCCGCCCGCCCCAGCCGTACTCGACCTCGAAGCCCGAGGGCGTGCGCACGTAGAACGACGTCATGCGGTCGTTGGTGTGCGTGCCGAGCGTCATCGCCAGCGGGATCTTGCGCGCGTTGCACAGGTCGAGCGCCTTGCCCACGTCCTCGAGCGAGTTCACTTCGAGCATCAGGTGGTGCATGCCGACCATGCCGGGAATCGCCGCGAACGCGAGCGTGTGGTGGCGGCCGTTGCAGTGGAAGAAGCGGATGCTGAGCCCCGCGTCGATCCGGTCGGAGAGCCGGAAGCCCAGCACCTCCGTGTAGAACTGCTCGGCGCGCTGCATGTCCGGCACCATCAGTACCGCGTGTCCGAGCCCGCCGTCGCCGGTCACGAAGCCGGTGAGCGGACGGCCGGGCCGGAACGTCGCGGGCTTGTGCAGCTGGCCCCACGAGATCTCGTGCCGGAAGCCGAACGGGTCGATGAACCAGGCCAGGCCCGCGACCGCGCGTAGCGCCGCGAGCTCCGCGTCGCCGCGCTGCACCTCGAAGCCGTGCTTCTCGAGCGCGACGATCGCGTTCTCGAAGTCCGCCGGTCCGCCGACACACCAGCCGAGGTAGGCCAGGTCGTCGCTCGCGCCCGGGTGCACGGTGATGCGCCAGGCGGCGTCGTCGACGCGCAGCCGCACCGCGCCGTCGGGGCCGCGGCCGGCCAGCTCCAGGCCGAGGATCTCCGGACCGAACTCGAGCCACTTCTCGAAATTGGGTGAGTTGAATCCGATGTAGCTGAGGGAGCGAATCACAACACGACCTCCGGCTTCGAGGTTCCGAGCAGCGCGCCGCCGACCGACCTGGCCGGCGGATCCGTACCGAGATAGGCGTGACCCATCGCACCGTGCAGGTCCTGGAAGCGGCGCTGCAGCGGCTGGTCGAGAAAGATCGAGCGCCCGCTCGCGAAGTGGAAGAGCTCCGTGAGCGAGCGAACCACGACTTCACAGCCGCGGTTCATGTTCCAGCGCTTCTGCCCGCGCAGCTGCATCGAGGCGGGCTCGCGGGCCTCGGCCATCTGCCACAGCTCCACGGCGTCGGCGCGCATGCGCGTGAGTGCGACGTCGAGGTCCCAGGTCGCCTCCGCCAGGCGCCGCTGCATGAGCGCGTCGTCGGCCGCGCGCCCTCCCCCCAGGCCCAAGACTCGCGTGCCGGTCTGCTCGATCCACAGATCGACGAAGCCCCGCGCGGAGCCGAGCACCGACGACGCCAGCGCCATGTTGAAGACCACCGACCACGGCAGCCGGTAGAGCGTGCCGTCGTTCAGCTTCTGCCCGGGAAGCGGCAGGTTCAGCCCGTAGTCGAGGTGCGACTGGCTGCGGTGCTCCGGCACGAACGCGTCGTCGACGACGATGTCCTTGCTGCCCGTGCCCTTGAGGCCCGCGACGTTCCAGTTGTCCTCGATCCGGTACTGGTCGCGGTAGAGGAGGAACGAGCGGAAGTCGGGAACCGCGAGGCCGCCCAGGTCGCGCGCGCCGGCGATCGCGCCCAGGTTCACGGCCTTGCAGTGATCGCAGCCGGACGAGAACGACCAGCGCCCCGACACCGCATAGCCGCCGGGAACCTTCCTGGCTTTGCCGGTCGGGTTGTACGACGACGAGTGCATCGCCGTCGGGTCGTCGCCCCACATCTCCTGTTGCGCCTCTTCGGGGAAGAGCGCGAGCTGCCACGGGTGCACGCCGATCACGCCCGCGACCCAGCCGGCCGACGGCGACGAGCGCGACAGCTCGACCGTGGCGTCGACGAACTCGAGCAGCGTGACCTCTCCGCCGCCGAAACGCTTGGGCTGCATCGAGCGCAGAAAGCCGCCCTCGAGCAGGCTCTTCCAGGTGCGATCGGAGAGCCGGCGCAGGCCGTCGTCGTCCGCCGCGTTCGCCGCGAGCTCCGGCGCGAGCCGCCTGCTCTCCTCGACCAAGCTCATCGCCCGACTCCCTTGATTCTGTAGTGATCGCTACACTAGAGTGGGCGGCGATGGCGGTCAAGCGGAAGGTCCGGAGGCCCCCCGCCTCGAAGCGGGGCCGCGCGCACGGCGACGCGAGCCGCGAGCGCATCCTCGAGGCCGCGCGCGAGATCGCGAGCGTTCGCGGCTACGACGGCACCGGCATCGCGGGGGTCAGCGAGCGCTCCGGCCTGCCGGCGAGCTCGATCTACTGGCACTTCGCGAACAAGGACGAGCTGCTCGCGGCGGTGATCGAGCGCAGCTTCAACCGCTGGCTCGAGGCCATGGAGGCGCGGGCTCCGGCGCGGGCGGGCGCGACGCGCGAGGAGCGGTTCATCGAGGGCCTGCGGCACTCCGCGCGCGCGCTGACGGAGGCCCCCGACTTCCTGCGCCTCGGCCTGATGCTCTCGCTCGAGCGGCGGCCCGCGGAGGCGAGCGCGCGCCAGATCTTCTTGAAGGTGCGCGAGCAGACCCTGAAGCAGATGGTCGGCACGTGGGAGGCGTTCTTCGAGGGCGAGCTGGACGCCGCGGGCGTGCGCAAGCTCGCCACGCTGGCGATGGCGGCGGCCGACGGTCTGTTCATCGCGCGCGAGGTGAGCGGCGACGGGCGCGCCTTCGAGTCCTCGTTCGCGCTGCTCGGCGCGGCGCTGCTCGGCGCGGCCGAGCACCTGAAGTCGCCGAGCGGCG
>JBBDXF010000033.1:73165-104294 GCA_040902485.1 Myxococcota bacterium
CGACTCGTGGTCGGTGAGAACCTGGTCATGCTGGGCGCGGGGGTGCTGGGCGGGGCCGAGCACCTTAAGTCGCCGAGGGGCGCGCGTTCGCGCCGGTCGAAGTCGTGACTCGCGCGCGGCGTTGATTTCCGCGACCGTCGGCTGATCTTGGACTCTCGGTCGGGGGGATGATGATCGAGACGGTGCAGATCGCGGTGCTCCTGCTCGCGGTGCTGGCGGCGGTCGCGCTCGCGGCGCGCCGCTTCGACCTGCCGCCCGCGATCCTGCTGGTGGTGGTGGGCGTCGCGCTCGCGCTCGTGCCCGGCCTGCCGCGCGTCCAGCTCGTGCCGGAGCTGGTGCTGCTGCTGGTGCTGCCGCCGCTGATCTACTCCGCCGGGGTCGCGATGAGCTGGCGCGAGTTCCGCTTCAGCCTGCGGCCGATCGCGCTGCTCGCGATCGGCTGCGTGGCGTTCACCACCGTTGCCGTGGCCGCGGTCGCGCACGCGCTGCTCGGCCTGCCCTGGGCGGTGGCGTTCGTGCTCGGCGCGATCGTCTCGCCGCCGGACGTGGTCGCACCGCTCGCGATCGCGCGCAGGCTCGGCCTGCCCCGCCGGCTGCTCGTGATCCTCGAAGGCGAGGGTCTCGCCAACGACGCGACCGCGCTGATCCTGTACCGGTTCGCGGTCGCGGCGGTGAGCGCGGGCGCGTTCTCGCTCGGCACCGCGCTCGGCACCTTCGGTGCGATCTTCGTGGGCGAGATCGCCTTCGGCCTCGCGGTCGGCTGGGGCATGCTGAAGCTGCGCTGGCTGGCCGCGGACGCGCGCGTCGAGATCACGCTGTCGCTGGTCACGCCGTACCTCGCCTACTGGGTTCCCGAGCATCTCGGCGGTTCGGGCGTGCTCGCGACGGTGGTCGCGGGACTGTACACGAGCTGGAACGGCCCGCGCCTGATCACCGCGGCCACGCGCCTGCAGGGCGTGTTCTTCTGGAGCCTGTTCACGTACCTGGTCGAGGGCATGGTCTTCCTGCTCACCGGCTTGCAGGCGCGGACGCTGATCGACCGCATCGGCGAGCTAGAGGCCGGCGAGCTGATCGGATCGGCCGCGCTGATCAGCGCGGTCGTGGTCGTCGCGCGCTTCGTCTGGATCTTCCCGGCGACCTACCTGCCGCGCTGGCTGAGTCCCGCGCTCGCGCGCCGCGATCCGTCGCCGCCCTGGCAGGCGCCGTTCCTGATCGGCTTCACCGGCATACGCGGAATCGTGTCGCTCGCGGCAGCGCTCGCGATCCCGCTCGCGACCGCGAGCGGCGAGCCGTTCCCGCACCGCGACCTGATCCTGTTCCTCACCTTCGCGGTGATCATGGTGACCCTGATCGGCCAGGGGCTCGCGCTGCCGCGCGTGATCGGCTGGCTCGGGCTCGCGGACCAGGGTCGCGAGGAGCGACGTGTCGAGGACGCCGACGAGATCGCGAGCCGCCGGCTCACGATCGAGGCCGCGCTGCGGCGCATCGACGAGGTCGCGAGCCAGGGGCAGCTGCCGGCGCAGATCGTCGCGCCGATGCGCGCGCACCACTTCGAGCGCCTGCGCCAGCTCGACTACCGGCTCGGCGCCGACGCGCAGGAGCGGCGCCTGGCCGAGCTCTCCGAAGACCTCGAGGCGCGCTTGATCGCCGCGGAGCGCGAGCACCTCTACGCGTTGATGTGCGAGGGTCGGCTCAAGGACGACGCGCGACGGCGGATCGAGAACGAGCTCGACCTGCGCGAGGCGCAGCTGCGCCGCACCACCCGGCGCAGCCGACACGACGAGCGCTGAGCGTGCCGTCACGCGGTGGACGGCGCGCGGCGCTCGGCTTTGCCGTCCTGTACGCGGTCTTCGCGCTGCCGCGGGTGGCGGGGCTGTTCAGCGACTTCTGGCTGGACGAGATCTGGGCGCTCGACATCGTGGGCCGGATCGCGACGCCGCTCGACATCTTCACGCGCGTCCACTTCGACACGAACCACTGGCTCTACTCGCTCTGCTTGTGGGCGATCGGCCCGCGCGACGGCTGGATCGCGTACCGGCTGCCGGCGCTCGCGGCCGGGATCGCGACGCTGCCGCTGGCGGTCGCGATCGCGCGGGCCGACGGAGAGCGCGCGGCGGGAATCGGTCTCGCCCTGATCGGCGGTTCGTTCCTGCTGATCGAGTACGCCTCCGAGGCGCGCGGCTACGCGCTCGCGGTCGGCTTCGCGCTCGGCGCGTTCCAGGCGCTCGGCCGCCGGCAGGAATCACACGAAGCGAAGTGGCTGCTCGCGTTCAACGCCTGCGCGGTGCTCGGCCTGCTCTCGCACCTGACGTTCCTGTTCCCGTACGCGGGGCTGCTGGCCTGGTCGTTCGCGCGCGCGCTCGAGCGGCCGATCCGCGTGCGCGCGGCGCTCGCCGAGATCGCGGCCTGCCACGCGCTGCCGCTCGCGGCGTTCGCGCTGCTCTACCACTTCGACGTGCGCCACATCCAGCACGGCGCGGGACCGGAGACCGGCCTCGCGAGCGTGCTCGGGAACCTCGCGGCGCTCACGCTCGGATTTCCCGACTCGGTCGGGCTCCAGCGCGTCGGCCTCGTGCTGTGTGCCGCGGTCGCGGCGTCGGGGATCGCCCGGCTGCGCAGCGATCCGTCGCGCGTATGGGTGTTCCATGCCGTGACGCTCCTGCTCGCGCCGGCCGCCGTGGTGGCCGCGCGCGCAGCGGACTTCCCGTACTGGACGGAGCGACACTTTCTGGTGTGCGTTCCGTTCCTGCTCCTGCTGCTGGCCGCGCTGCTCGCGCGGCTCTCGCGCGCCGGAACGCCGGGAGCGGTGCTGGCGTTCTCGCTGCTGGCGCTGTACCTGGCCGGGAACACGGTGCGCGTCGTCGATTTCCTGCGCCTCGGGCGCGGTCACTACCGCGAGGCCGTCGAGTACATGCTCGCGCACGATCCGGAGCGCGTGCTCAGCGTCGGCAGCGACCACGACTTCCGCAATTCGATGCTGCTCGGCTACTACGCGCGCTTCGTCCCGCCCGACCGCGGGCTCGCCTATCTGTCCGAGCGCGAGTGGCCCGCGCAGGGTCCGCGCTGGCTGATCACGCACAGCCTCGATCCGCGGCACGTGCCGCCGCCGAGCTACGTCTTCGCCGGCCGCGTCGAGTACCGGCTCGCCAAGCACTTCCCGTTCTCGGGCGTGTCCGGCTGGCACTGGTGCCTGTACCGGCGCTTCGACGCCGGGGCGCCCGTCACGCCTTGACGCGCCAGGCGCGCAGCGCGCAGCCGACCAGCACGAGCCACGAGAGCACGAGCGGCCAGGCGCCGAGCCGCGTGTAGAGCGTCGGCGTCGCGCGCGCGCGCGGCACCTCGACGGTGAGCGCGAGCTTCTCGAAGATCGGGGTCTCCTGCAGCACCACGCCGCGCGCGTCGATCACCGCGCTCACGCCCGTGTTGGCCGCGCGCAGCATGGGCAGGCCGGTCTCGGCGGAGCGAAGCTTTGTGATGGCCAGGAACTGGTGCGGCGCGCTCGAGCGGCCGTACCAGGCGTCGTTGGTCAGGTTCAGCAGCAGGCGCCCGCCCGAGCGAACCGCGTGTCGCACGACCTCGGGGTACACCGCCTCGTAGCAGATCAGTCCCACCGGGAGCGCGTTCGGTCCCAGCGACTCGAGGCCACGCAGCGGTCTCGACTCTCGTCCGGGCGAGATGTCGGCGACGTCCTCGAGCGACTTCGCGATCGCCGACAGGAAGCCGAGCAGGGAGCGCAGCGGCACGTACTCGCCGAACGGCACCAGCACCGCCTTGTCGTAGCGATCGACGATGCCGTCCGCCGGCGTCACCACGAACAGGCTGTTGTGGAACAGCATGCGTCGCGGCTCGGGCAGGCGCGTGAGTCCGATCGCGCCGACCACGAACGGCACGCCCGTCTCGCGCGCGATCGCGACCAGCGGATCGCGGTACTCCGCCTGCACGTCGACGAAGCCCGGCACCGAGGACTCGGGCCACAGGATCAGGTCCGGCCGGTCGTTCGCGGCCGCCGCACGCGACAGCTCGAGGTGCACGTCGAGGTTGCGCTGGGCGCGCGCGGGATCCCACTTCTCGCCCTGCGGGATGTTGCCCTGCACGAGCGTCACACGCAGCGGAGGCTCGGCGGCCGGCACGAGGTCCGCGTCGCGCGGGAGCGCCACCAAGCCGAGCAGGTGCGACGCGGCGACGACCGCCAGCGCGCTCGGCCAGCGGCCGACACCGAGCAGCGTTCCGCACAGCGCCATCAGGAACGAGAGCCCGTAGACACCGACCCACGACGCGAGCCCGAGCAGGGGCAGGTCGACGTGCGCCGCGTAGCCGAGACACGCCCAGGTGAAGCCGCCCAGGAAGTCGAAGCCGCGCAGGTGCTCCATCACCAGCCACGCCGACGGCAGCACCAGCACGCCCGCGCGGCCGACGCGCTCCGAGAGCCAGGCCGACAGCGCGGCCGCGGCGCCCGCGTGCACCGCGAACACGCCCGTCACCACCGCGACCGCGCCGATGCCGCCGAGCACCGGCGCGCCGCCGTGCACGGTCACCACCACGTACAACCAGAAGATCACCAGCGTGTAGCCGAACCACGACGCGAAGAGCGTCCAGGTGAACGCCGCGCGGGGCGAGAGGTCGCGGATCAGCGCCGCCAGCGGCGCGAGCGCGAGCCAGCCCGCGACCAGGCCGAAGTCGAAGCGCAGCTCACCCGCGCGGAACGGGAACGCGAGCGCGAGCGTGAGCGCGAACAGGAGCGCGAGCGCGAGCCGGCGACGATCCCTCACGCGAGGCGCCCCAGCTCCCAGCGCAGGTGCGCCTCGAGCGCGCGCATGCGCTCCCGGTCGGCCGCACGCGCGTGGTCCATGCCGAGCACGTGCAGGCAGCCATGGATCAGAAGCGTGTCGAGCTCGCGCGCGAGCGACACGCCGCGCGCCGCGGCCTGACGCTTCGCGGTGTCGAGCGAGATCACGACGTCGCCGAGCAGCTCGCCGGCGTACTGCGCGCCCGGGCCTTCGGCGCTCGGGAACGAGAGCACGTCCGTGGCGCGCCGCGGCCGCCCGAAGTCGCCGGCCAGCCGCGCGATCTCGGCGTCGTCGACCAGCGAGATCGAGAGCTCCGCGTCAGTCCAGCCCAAGGCGCTTAAGATCGTCCTCGCGCTTGTCGCGAGCGCCTTCCGATCGACCCCCGGCGCGCGCGTCGCGTTCAGATGGACCTTCATCGCCACTCTCTTCGATCCTCCGGCCCTGCGCGTCGGTCGTCTCGGGATAGTCGATCCGCTCGTGGCGGATCGCGGAAAGCGTCTCCATGAAGCTGCGCGCGATCGAGTGGAGGTCGCGAAGCGTCAGGCTGCAGTCGTCGAGCTGACCGTCGCGGAAGTAGTTGTTGATGATGCGCTGCACGAGCTGCTGCACGCGCGCGGGCGAGGTGTCGAAGAGCGTGCGCGACGCGGCCTCGACCGAGTCCGCCAGCATCAGGATGCCGGCCTCGCGCGTCTGCGGCTTCGGTCCCGGGTAGCGGTAGTCGTGCTCCGCGACCAGATCCCCCTTCTCGGGATCGGCCATCTCCTTGGCCTTCTCGTAGAAGAAGCGGATGACGCTGGTGCCGTGGTGCTCGGCGATGCCCTGCAGGATCGGCAGCGCGAGCTTGTGCTTCTCCGCCATCTCCACGCCGTCCTTTACGTGCGCCTGGATGATGCGCGCGGACATCGACGGCGCGAGCTTCTCGTGCCGGTTCTCGCCCTGCGTGACGTTCATGTTCTCGACGAAGAACTGCGGCCTGCGCATCTTGCCGATGTCGTGGTAGTAGCCGGCCACCTTCGCGAGCAGCGCGTTGGCGCCGATCTCCTCGGCCGCCTTCTCGGCCAGGTGCCCGACCATCATGCTGTGATGGTAGGTGCCGGGCGCGCGCAGCTCGAGCTCGCGCAGCAGCGACTGCTCGCGGTTGGCGAGCTCGAGCAGCTTCACCGCCGTCGTGTAGCCGAACAGCGACTCGACCAGCGGCGCGACGCCCGAGACCAGCACGCCGCACAGCGCGCCGGAGAGCAGCGCGAGCCCGACGGAGAGCGCCGCCACGAGCGGCGAGAAGTGGTTGCCGAGCAAGAGCAGCGCGAGCGCGACCACGGCGTTGGCGAGCCCCACGCGCAGGCCCGCGCGCAAGAGCGTGCCGCGCTGCGTGACCTTGGCCGCTCCGACCGCGGCAGTGAGCGATCCGGCCAGCGTGTAGCTCGCGAAGCCGAGATCGCCGTGCACCTGAAATCCGGTGATGACCGAGACCAGCACCGCGAACAGCGCGGCGGTCTCGGCGCTGTGCACCATGCGCACGAGCATGGTGCCGGCAGCGACGGGGATCGCGAGCTGCAGCACGCTCGGCCATTGATCGACGATCGGCTCGAGTCGCGGGCTGTTGCCGACGCTCTCGGCCAGGAACATTGCGACCGACGTGCCGAGCGCCGTCGCGACCAGGGTCGTGAGCAGGAACCAGGCGTCCTTGTTGCGGCGCGGGAAGCGCAGCAGGCTCGACGCGCCGAAGCGCCAGATCACGCGCATCAGCACCAGCAAGAGCAGCGCCACGCCCGCGAACACCGACACGCGCGAGAGCGCGCTCTGCTGCGCGCGGATGCCCTCCAGGATCAGGCGGTGGCGCTCCGTGAGCGGGTCGCCGTCGCGCACGATGATCTCGCCCTTGCGCAGCGAGATGGTCGCCTCCTTCACGCCGGACTCGGCCGCCTTGCGGCGCTCGTCGGTGGCGCGCAGGTTGAAGTTCAGGTTCGCGCGCAGGAGCGCCTTCGCGAGCGGCACCAGCGCCGCGCGCGCGGCCGGCGTGGCGCTGCTGAGCGTGGTCTCGGCGCCGCGCTCGAGCTGCGCGCGCGCGGTCTCGGCGGTGAGCACGCGCTGCGCGCTCTTCAGCGCGCGCTCGTTGGCCGAGCCCAGGTCGCGCACCACCACCGGGCGCACCTCGAGGTGGCGCTCGAACTCGGCCAGCTCGTCCACGATCATGCGCGCGGACACGCTCTCGACCAGCTGCACCACGAGCTGCTCGTCGGCGGCGCCGAACTTGGTCTTGTCGAGATACTGCACCGACACGTCCGGTACGGGCGTCTCGGAGCCGAGTGACTCGCGGAAGGCGGTCGCGGGCGTGCGCGGCGGCGTGTCACCCGCGGCGGGCGGAGCGGCGGGCGCCTGCGCCGCGCGCGCAGCCGCGAACGCCTTGCCGATCCGCTCGCGCACCTCCGCGGCCCGGTTGTCGTCGAAGTCGTAGACGACGGGCGACTTCTCGACCGCCTCGCGGCGCAGGTTCTCGGTCGCCTGCGGGTCCGCGATCACCAGCGCCGTGGGCGCCTTCTCGTCGCGCTCGGAGATGTCGCCGACCATGATCGGGCGGCCGGCGAAGCCGACCACCGGCGCGGGCAGGATCTCGAGCGTCAGCAGCGCCGAGAGCGCGAGGCAGCCGACCAGCGCGCTCGCGACCAGGATCGGTCCCGAGGGCCGGACCTCGGCGCCCCCGAGAATGCCCCTGCGCCGCGGCGTCGACCGCGTCTTCGGCTCGGACTTGGCCACGCTCAGTGCTCCGCTTCGAACTTCTCGTAGGCGCGAATCACTTCCTGCACGAGCGGATGCCGAACCACGTCCTTCTCGGTGAAGTTCACGAAGGCGATGCCCGGCACGCCGTCGAGCACCTTGCGCGCCTCGATCAGGCCCGAGACCGTCCCGCGCGGCAGATCGATCTGCGTGACGTCGCCGTTGATCACGGCCTTGGAGTCGAAGCCCATGCGGGTGAGGAACATGCGCATCTGCTCGGAGGTCGTGTTCTGCGCCTCGTCGAGGATGATGAACGCGTCGTTCAGCGTGCGGCCGCGCATGAACGCGAGCGGCGCGATCTCGATGATGCCCCGGTCCATGCGTCGCGAGACCTCCTCGCCGTGCATCATGTCGTGCAGCGCGTCGGTGAGCGGCCGCAGGTAGGGGTCGATCTTCTCGTACAGCGAGCCGGGCAGGAAGCCGAGCTTCTCGCCCGCCTCGACGGCGGGCCGCGTGAGCACGATCCGCCCGACCTCGCGCCGCAGCAGCGCCTGCACGGCCATGGCCATGGCCAGGTAGGTCTTGCCCGTGCCGGCCGGGCCGATGCCGAAGGTCAGCGACGACTCGGCGATGGTCTCCAGGTACAGCCGCTGGTTCTCGGTGCGCGGCAGGATGCGTTTGTGCCGCCCGACCTCGATACCCGAGCCCGACGCGAGCGCGCGCGCCGCCTCCGAGCCGGGCTCCTCGGCCATGCGCACCGCCTGGCGCACGTCCGCGTCCTCGATCGGCGCGCCGGCGCCCGCCAGGTCGTACAGGTCGCGGATCACGCGCCGCGCCACCTTGGACTCGAGCGTGGGGCCGCTCACCCGCACGCGATTCCCGCGCGCCTGGATGCGCACGCCGATCTGCTGCTCGAGCTTGCGCAGGTTGCGATCGTTCTCGCCATAGACGATCTGCGCCAACGCGTTGTCCTCTAGGATCAGCGGATCTTCGTCAGCAGCCAATCGTTCTCCGGCTAGGGGCGCACTCTCCAGAGGGTGAACCCACCCTCGGACGAGCGCGCGTAACTGTACCGGTCGAGCGGAACCGACGCCAAGAGCGCTTGATCAGGCGCAAGCTCTCCGAGCGAGGCCGGATAGGCGCCCTTCGACCAGCGGTGGACCTCGAGCGCGGCGCGCAGGCGATCGGTGGCGGCCTCCTCGCGCAGCTCCTCGATCGGGTCGCCCCCGAAGCCGGGCAGCGCCTGCGCCGCGGGCTGCGCGACCAGCAGCCCGAACGCGAGCACCGCGCAGGCCGCGAGCACCGCGCAGGCGACCAGCGGCGGCCGGGACGCCTCGCGCGTGACCTCGGGCTCGTCCGCGACGTCGCGCCGCTCCACGCGCAGCACCCGGCCGCGAATCAGCGCGAGCAGGCCGCGCGCGCCCTGGAACGTGCCGAGCCGCGACAGATCGATCACGCGCCGCGCCGCGATCCGGCCGTTCGCGAAGGTGAACAGCTTCTCGAGGTCCGCCGCCGCCACGCCCGACTCGGCCTCGATCGCCGCGCGCTTCTGGCGGAAGCCCTCGAGCTCGACCACCGGCGCGATCACGACCGCCAGGTCCGGCAGGCCGTTCTGGATCGTCACCCACTCGTCGCGCATGCGCAGCGCGTCGAGCAGAACCATCTCGGCGGCCACCGGCTTGTCGCACGGGCCGGGCGTGAGCGACTCGGCGCGGAACGCGAAGCGGCCCTCGTCCCACAGGAACAGCTCGAAGACGGTGTCGGTGGTCGCGAGCTTGATCACCTGCTCGAGATCCGCGCGCGAGACCAGGTCGAGCTGCAGGAGCGTGGGAGCGAGCGCCTCGAGCGTCTCCTCCTGGCGCTTGCGCGCCTCGGCCAACGTGGTCTCGGAGAGCGCGCCGGTGCGCAGCAGGTAGCCGGCCAGCGCGCCGTCGGGTCGCGTCTCGGCCGCGCGCGCGCACAGCACCTGGCCCTCGAGGAACAGGATCTCGAGCTTGCGCCCGCGCCGCTCCACCTCGAGCACGCCGGTCTTGCGCGGTTGCGAGATGAGCTGAAAGACGTCGGCGACGGGGAAGTCGGCGAGAACGCCTTGCAGACTCACGACACCCGCCGGAGCGACGCCAGCCGACCGAACGACTGCGCCAGGGCCATGGCGTAGAGCGATGCGAGCAGCGCGAGGCCCAGCGCGTACGGAGCGAGCTCGCCGAGGCGTCCGAGGTCCCAGGGCAGCGGCAGGATCTCCGGCGCGCGCAGCAAGCCGAAGCCGAGGCCGAGCGCGAACAGCGTGACCGTGCCGCGCAGCCAGCGGCCCTCGACGACGTCGGCCGAGCCCGGCATCGCCAGCCCGCCGGCCGCGAGCCGGACCTGCGCGAAACGCTCGCGCCGGCGGTCGATCTGGAGCTGCTGCTTGCGCAGGCGCGGATCGGTGTGCTCGCGCTTGATGAACAGCCGCACGCAGCGCGTGCAGGTTCCGGCGCTCATCGCCTCGCGCGAGCAGCTCGCGCACAGCGGCCGCTTGCAGCGGCTGCAGCGCGTCACCGAGCCGCGTCGCAGCACGAACGCGAGCGCTCCCAGCGCCGGCAGCGCGAGCCAGAGCCGATCGCGTTCGAGCGGGCCGAGCAGATACTCGCGCAGATCGCCGGCGAGCGCGCGCGATTCGGCGCTGGGCTCGAGCGCGCGCACCAGGAACAGCATGAGCGAGAGCGGCGTCTGGATCAGCACCGAGTGCAGGCTCGCGCCCTCGGCCGCCAGGTACCGGTTCACCAGGTCGTCGTCGAGGGCGCTGGCGGCCGCGAAGGTGGCCTCCTGCTCGGCGAGCAAGAGCGCCCGGCCGTACGACTGCGACAGGTTGAACATCACGGCCGCGGACTCGTCGGCGGAGCGCGCGCGCTCGAACGCGGGCACGGCCTCGGCGAGATTGCCGGTGGCCAGCAGCGCGATGCCGCGCAGGTTGTACGACGCCGCGAGCAGCGCCGGCTCCGCGCTCGCGGACGGCTCGCCGAGCGCCTGCTGCACGCGCGCGAGCTCGCCGCGCCGCTTCCAGTCGGTGGCGAGCACGAAGCGGTACAGCGCATCGTCGGGCGCGCGCGCGCTCGCACGCTCCACGCGCTCGAGATCGCCGGGCAGTGCCTCGCCCTGGTCGATGCGCCAGGCCGCGATCAGGTCCGCCTCGCGCGCGCCGGCGACGAACGCGGGGGCGACGCGATCGAGTCCGGGCCCGAGCGCGGCACCCAGCGCGATCAGCGCGAGCGCGAGGCGCGCGGTCTGGCCGCGCGGCAGGCGCAGCGCGCCGAGCGCGCCGGCGGCCGCGATCCACGTGACGACTCCGACACCGAAGAGTGGCAGCGCACACAGGCCCGCGACGCACAGCAGCACGCCCGGCCAGGCGGGCGGCTCCTGGCGGGTCATCGCGTGTCCGAGCGCGTGACCGTGGAGCGGCAGCCCGCGCAGCGCGGCAGCGACGCAGCTGCCGAGCGCGAGCGCGAGCAACCCGCCGAGCAGCGCGATGCCCGCGAGCGCGATCAGCCACAAGAGCCCCGGCAGATCCCAGACCAGCGCGACCAGCGACGCCAGCAGCTCGAGCGGATTGTGGGTCAGCCGCGCCGCTTCGAAGCGCACGCCGGGCGAGCCCGGCGCGAGCTCGACCGCGAGCTCCGCGAGCTTGGTCTGCTGCTGCGCCCGCGCGGCGTCGAGCAACGCCCAGGCGAGCACCGGCAGCTCACGATGGCCGCGCGCGCGCAGCTGCTCGGACGCGGCGCGCACGCGCTCCGCGGCCGGCAGCGCGGCCGCGCGCTCCGGCACCGGGAACGGTCCGGTCGGCACGTGCAGCGGGTCCGCGCGGCGCAGGTCTCCTTCTGCTCCGGCCGCAAGGGCGGGCGAGAGACACAGCAGCGCCAGGAGCGCCAGCGCCAACGAGCGCGTTCGCGGAGATCCGCGCACCCCTCTCCTCTCGATGCAATCGATCGACCTACCTCATGATTCGGCGTGGTCATCGGCCCGCTGAAGCAATCCGGCGGACGAGCCTGGCCACCAGCGCGAACTCGTTCGCGGCCAGCGCCCACAGGCCGCCCAGGTAGGCCACGACGCCGAGCGCGATCAGCCCGGCGAGCTGCGCCACCGCCTCGAGCGAGGCGGGCGACGGGGTCGGCAGCAGCCAGAGCGCGAACGCGACGGCGGCGCACAGCACCGCCGTCGCGACGACCAGCCCCAGATAGCCGACCCAGGCGAGCGCGGGCAGTGTGGCGCCGTAGCCGATGCGCCACGCGATCATCACGTAGGCGGCGTTCGCCGCCGCCGCCAGCGACGTCGCCAGCGCCAGACCGAGGAAGCCGAAGTCAGCGAGCGTGCAGGCGCGCTGCGCATCGACCAGGCCGTCCCACAGGGTCCCGTAGGGCAGCGGCCCGACCAGCACGAGCGCTCCCGCCACGTTGACGATCAAGCTCAGCACCGCCGCGTGGGCGCCGGTGCGCGTGTTCTGGTGCGCGACGCACAGGTTCACGTAGATGCGCGAGAGCGAGATCGGCACCAGACCGAGCGTGTAGTACAGGAGCGCCAGGCCCGAGAGCCGCACGGCCTCGGCGCCGAAATGCTCCGGGTTCCAGCCGAACAAGAGCGCCACGATCGGCTCGCGCAGCAGGATCAGCCCCGCCGTGCACGGCAGCGCGAGCGCGAGCGACAGACCGAGCACCTCGGCGAACGAGCGCTGCAGCGCCGGCCGGTCGCCCGCAGTGACGGAGCGCGCGAGCGAGGGCAGGCTCGCCATCGAGAGCGCGAAGATGAACACGCCCAGCGGCAGCTCGAGCAGCCGCGTCGCGTAGTACAAGTACGAGACCGGTCCGTCGCCGAAGAAGCTCGCGATCGCGCGCGTGGTGATGGTGTTGAGCTGGTACGCCGACGCGCCGAGCAGCGACGGCAAGAGGATCCAGCCGAGCCGCCGGATCGCCGGATCACCGGGCGCCCACAGCAGCTTCGGCGCGAAGCCGCGCTCGCGCAGCGGCCGCAGCTGCAGCCAGACCTGCAGCACGCCGGCGACGATCACGCCGAAGCCGAGCGCGAGCACCGGCGTGGTGAAGAACGCCAGCCCGATGAAGACCGACGCGATCTGACAGACGTTGAGCCAGACCGGCGCGATCGCGGGCCGGAAGAAGTGCCCGAGCGCGTTCAGCGCGCCCATCGCCACCGCGACCAGCGACAGGCTCACCACGTACGGGAAGCACAGCCGCAGCAGCGTGGTCGTGAGCTCGAGCTTGGCGGGATCCCCGACGTATCCCGGCGCGAACGCGATCACCAGGAGATCCGCCCAGATCATGCCCAGCACGCAGATCACGGACGTGACCAGCAGCGCGAGCGTCCAGGTCGCGCGCAGCACCCGGCGCGCCTCGTCGTGCGAGCGCGCGAGCGACTGGTCGAACACCGGCACGAAGGCGACGGTCAGCGCGCCCTCACCGACCAGGCGGCGCAGCAGGTTCGGGATCGTGAAGGCGACGAAGAAGGCGTCGCTCGCCGAGACCGGCAGCGCATAGGCGATCGCGCTGTCGCGCAGCAGGCCGAGCACCCGGCTGGCCAGGGTCGCGCCGGCCACGACCCCCGCCGAGCGCGAGACGCCGACGGCCGCTTCCGTTGACACCGCCGCCGCACCGGGGTACTTACCGGCTCGCTCGGAGGTCTCCATGGCTACCCATCGCTCCGCCAAGAAGCGCCACGTCCAGTCGTTGAAGCGGCGCGCCCGGAACAATCAGGTCCGCAAGACGGTCCGCGGCGCCGTGCGCAAGCTGCGCGATGCGGCCTCGGCGGGCGCGGGCGACAAGCAGACGCTGCTGAAGGACGCGGAGCGGCTGCTGCGCAAGGCGTCGAGCAAAGGGGTCCTGCACAAGCGGACCGTTTCGCGCACCGTCTCGCGCCTCGCCAAGCTCGTCCAGCGCTAGGCCCGTTCACGCGCACACGGCCAGGACCAGGCGCTCGATCGCCAGCCTCGGCGCGATCGGCAGCCCGCCCTTGAGCGCCACGTCGGCGCTGCGCACCGCGTCCAGGCACATGCGCAGCCGGCGCGGGTCGAAGCGCCGCGCCTGATCGACGACCTTCTGGGCGGCGTACGGGTGCAGGCCCAGCCGCTTCTGCACCGCTCCCGCTTCGAACGGCCGGATCTCGCGGGCGCGCAGCAGCCTGCGGAAGTGGTTGGCGAGCGCACCGACCAGCGCGAGCGGCGCCTCGCCCTGCTCCGTGAGCTCGGCGACCAGCCGCAGGGCGCTCGTCAGCCGCCGCTCGCCGATCGCATCGGTCAGCTCGTAGAGCGCGCGCGGTCGCAGCTGGCCGACCAGCTCCGTGACCGCGTCGGCGTCGATCTCGCCGCGCTCGCCCGCGTACAAGCAGAGCTTCTCCACCTCGAGCGAGAGTCGGTCGAGATCCGCGCCGACCAGCTCGAACAGCGCCGCCGCAACGCCGCTGCTCGCGCGCACGCCGCGCTGCGCGAGCCGCGTTTCGATCCAGCGCCGCACGTCCGCGGGCCGGCTCGGCCCGGTGCAGTCGATCACGCGTCCGATCTTGGCGACCCGCTTCACCCAACGCTGGCGCTTGTCGACACTCTCGGCCTCGAGCACCAGGCAGGTGGTCGCGAGCGGCGCCTCGAGATACTCGACCAGAACCTCGTCGGTGAACTTCGCGGCGCGCTTGTCGCCGATTCCCCGCACCAGCACGAGCCGCGCGCGCGCCATCATCGGCAGCGTGCGCACCGCGGCCAGCACCGCGCCCGGGTCGGTGCCCGCGACGCTGAAGTCGAAGCGATCCTCGTTGAAATCGCGCGGCGCGTCCGCGAGCACCGACGCGCGCAGCTCCGCGAGCGCCGCGTCGCGCAGGCTCGCCTCCGGGCCCTCGATCAGCACCACCGGCGAGATCTCAGAATCTTTGGAAGAGCTCATCGTGCACGCGCTCGGCGATGACGCTCGCGACCCGGCGCAGCGCCTGTTCCTTGTTGCTGGAGTAGACCATGGGATCGGCGCTGGACAGGAACACCTCCGTCACGCTGAAGCCCGGATGGCGATACACGACCTCGCCCGAGGCCGCGCGCTTGACGCTCACGTCGAAGCGCACCTCGATGCGCTCCTCGAGCGCGAGGCCGCCCGTCGAGTACGAGTTCGAGCGCACGTCCGCGGTGAGCAAGAGCCCCGACATGACCAGGTCGGGCCTCGCGACCTGACCTTGCAGCACCGGCTCGAGCCAGGCGCGGCGCGCGAACTCCTCGACCATGGCGTCGGCGACCTGCTGCTCGAGGCCTGGCGCGGTCGACGCGTTCTCGAACGCCTCGACCTCGATCGTCTTCACGTCGGGGCCGAACGCGCCGCGGCCGTCGAGCGGCCGGTAGCCGCACGCGAGCAGCCCGAGCACGAGGCCGGCCAGCGCGACGACGGCGCCCCTGCCTCTGCTCCCGCCTCGCTGCTCGCGCATCGCGGCGGATTCTAGCGGGAGTCGCGCGCCTCCCGCCCGCCCCCGCTCAGGTTTTGCGCTGGGCCGCGCGGCGCTCGAGCTCTTCCTTCAGGAAGTCCCGGCTGTGGCGCAGGATCGGCGAGACGCGCGAGTTGAAGTGCTGGCGCGCTTCCTCGAGCTCGGACGCGAGCGCTTTGGCGACGTTGCCGCCCGCCGCGATCGCCGCCGCGAACTTGGCCTCGTTGTAGAGGATCACGTCGGAGACCGCGATGCGCGCCAGGCGCTCGGCGGCGGCGATGTCGGGATCGCTCGACGGCACGGGCCGCGTCGACCTGGCCGCGGTCGGAGCCGCGGCCGCGGGTGCGGGAGCGGGCGCGCGCACAGGTGCGGGAGCGGGCGCCGCCGCAGTCGCCGGCTTCGCGCCCAGTCCCCACTTCGCGAGCAGCGGAGAGAGGCCGCCCGGTAGATCGGCGGGCTCGAGCGCCTCGTCGGCTTCGTAGCCAGACACCGGCGGCTCGGACGCGATCACGACGTGCACGACCTTCACGCCCGCCAGCTCACCCGAGCGCTTGGCGATCTCGGCGAGCTTCGGCGCGCTCAGCGAGGCGAGGCCCGCGCCGAGCACGACGATCTGGGGGGGGCTGCGGAACATCTGCAGCAGCGCGCTGCCGCCGTCCTCGACGATCTCGGGCGCGATGCGCCAGCGGGTCAGCAGGTCCGCGACGCTCTTCGCGAGGTCGGCGTCCGGCTCCGCGACGATCGCGCGCGCGAGCGGGGGCAAGGGCTTGGCAAGCGCGGGCGGTGCGGGCGCCGGCCTGGGAGCCGGCGGCTGCGCGACCGGCGATGGCCGCGCCTCGGCGGGCGTCGGCGGGCTGCCGGGCTCGGGCGCCTGCACGCGGAAGACGGTCTGGCACGAGCTGCAGCGGATGCGTGCGCCCTGGGGACCGAGCTTCTCCCGCGCCAGGCGAAATCGGGTCTGACACTGTGGGCAGGCTGCGATCAAGCGCGACTCCTCGCTGCGCAACGCGCGGGCGGATGCGTCCGATCTATCGGACTCCGACGAGAGCCGCTTTACGCGAGTACCGCGAGTGAGCGCCCGACTTCCGCGACGAAGCTCTGGTAGTCGCGCTCGGTCGCACCGCGCGTGTCGGGCCGGCACACTACGGCGAGGCCGGGCGCCGAGACTCTCTCGCCAGCGCGCGCGATCACGACCACGCGCACGCGCGCGGACAGCCCGAGCACGCGGCCCGCGAACCGCCGCCAGCCCAGCTCGAGGTGCGCCTCGAACGGATCCTCGATCATGGAGCCGACGATCAGCGCGGGGGTCTCGCCGCTCGCGAGATACTGGCGGAAGCGGTGCAGCGCGTCCGTCGCGCTCTGGAAGATGTGGATGCGCGTGCCCGGGGTCTGCAGGCCGTGCTTCAGCCGCTCGAGCAGGGGCAGGTCCGCGTCCACGCAGATCAGCGTCTTCGGCGGCGGCAGCTCGATCGCCGGCGGCGGCTCGTAGACGCGGGTCGCGTCGTCGATCATCAGCGACGCGACCGCGGCGCTCGCGTTCGCCTGTTCCCTCGCGCTCGCGCTCGCGTTCTCGTCGAGCAGGCGCGCGCCCTCGAGCGCGAGGAAGTCGGGCGAGAGCGGGCTCGGCAGCAGGATTCCCTCCGGCCCGCGCCACTGCTTGGTCGGGTCGACCAGCGGATCGAAGGTGAACTCGGCCTGGGTCCATTCGAAGATGCGCAGGATCGCCTGCACCGCGGCTTCCCAGAGCGCCGCCTCGACCACGTCGGACGGCGATTCGAGCGAGAGCCCCGCGCGCTTCAGGATCTGCTCGGGCTCGAGGTCGTCGCGTTCGAGCGCGACGCGCACGATGCTGCCGTTGCGCACGCCGAGCCATGCCACGCCGCCCTGCTCGGAGCAAACCTCCAGCGCCCCTGTCTTGCGAGACATGGCGACCAGCTGAAGGAGTTCAGGGAGGCTGAGATCGGACAGATTCCCAGCGAGGCTCATGCGCGGAGTCCAATCGAGTGCACCGGTGTCTGGAAGGAGCTCTCGGTTCTCGATCGGATCGCGGGCGTCGCTTCCTTACGCGCGCTGCGGGATGGGCAGCTCTTCGCCGTCGACGTCGATCCAGGAGACGTGCACCTCGATGCCCCAGCTGTGCGCACCCGGCACCACCTCGGAGAGCGCCGCCACCAGCGCCCGTTCCTTGGCCGCGCCGCCGGGCAGGACGAGATGCAAGCCGCTCTCGGACTGATTCTCGGCGAGCCCGTGCACCAGCCCGCGCAGCAGTGGAATCACGTCCTCGCAGAAGTCGATCGAGCCCGGGCACGCCAGCAGCGCCACCGGGCTTTTCATCATCAAGAGCTTCGCCGCCGCGCTGCGCATCGCGCGCAGGACCGGGCGGCCGCCGCGCGACGCCGCCGAGCCCGCGCCGGCCAACAGGATGCGCGCCGGCGAGAGCGGCCGGTCGCCGGGCAGCAGCACTGCCTCGCCGAGCTGGCCGGTGACGTAGCCGCTGCGCAGGTGCTCCGAGATCAGGCCGCACAGCCGCCAGTCGATCAGGCCGGCGTCGCCGCGCAGCGGGCGCTCGTCTTCCGGGACCAGCGCGAGGATCGTGTCGGCGGGCGCCTCGACGACCGAGCCCGGGAAGAGCGAGAGCTCGAGTCGGCTCACGCGTCCGGCTCGCGCGTGGCGCGCACAAGCTTTGCGATCACGTCGAGCACCCCGTTCACGAAGGCGGGCGATTTGTCGCCGGCGAAGCGGCGCGCGATCTCGACGGCCTCGTCGATCACGACCTCGGTCGGGGTCTCGCGCTCGTACAAGAGCTCGAAGGTGGCGATGCGCAGCACGGCGCGGTCGACCGCGGCCAGGCGATCGACCTTCCAGTGCTCGCTGGCGCGGCCGATCGCGAGGTCGATGTCCTTGCGGTGGCTCGCGACGCCGACGCTGAGCTCGAGCGCGCGCGCGTGCGTCGCGCGCGGCAGCTGGAACTGGGCGCAGACCTCTTCGAACGCGCCGCGCACGGCCTCGACGTCGAAGTCCGGGTGCGCGTGATCGGCGGCGAACAGCACCTGCAGCGCCGCTTCGCGCGCCATGCGCCGGGGACCGTGCGTGCCCACCGCTAGCTCCCGCCCGCGAGCGCGCGAGACAGGCTCAGCATCTCGACCACCACGTCCGCGGCTTCGGCGCCCTTGTTGCTGCCCGCCTCGCCGGGCTTGGCGGCGCGCTCGAGCGCCTGCTCGACGGTCTCCGTGGTGAGCACGCAGAACGCGATCGGCAGATTCTCGGCCAGCGCGACGCGGCCCACCCCATCGGTCACACCCTGGCACACGTACTCGAAGTGGGGTGTGTCGCCTCTCACGACCACGCCGATCGCGACCAGCGCGTCGTAGCGGCCGCTGCGCGCGGCGCGCTGGGCGGCCAGCGGGATCTCGAAGGCACCCGGCACCCAGAGTACGTCCACGCTCTCGCAGCCGAGCTCGGCGAGCCGCGCGGCGCAGCCTTCGAGCAGGCGCAGCGTGATCAGGTGGTTGAAGCGCGCAACGATCACCCCGACGCGGATTCCGCGGCCGTCCAAGCGCGTCTCGAGGGTCTGCATCGCAGGTCTCTCTCCCACCGCTCGCTCTTCTACCACTCGGCCGTGCAGTGCACGTCCGGGCCCAGGCGGCGCACGCTGAAGCTCTGCGGTCGCAGCGCCTCGCCCAGCCGCGTCACCCCCAGGCCCGCCAGCACGGCGCGACCGTCGGACCCTATAAATAACGGAGCCAGGAAGAAATGCATCCGGTCGACCAGACGAGCGCGGAGCAGCGCCGCGGCCAGTCCGCCGCCCCCCTCGACCAGGCACTCGTTGACGCCGAGCGCGCCGAGCGCCTGCCAGGCGGCCTCGATATCGAGATGCGCCCCGCGCTTGCGCACCGGCAGCACGCGTGCGCCGGCGCGCTCGAGGCGGGCGCGCAAGCGCTGCGAGGCGTCGCGCCCGCACAGCACGATCGCGGAGCCCGGCTGGGTCGAGTCGAAGATGCGCGCGCTCGCGGGCGTGCGCAGGCGCGCGTCGACCACCACGCGCAGCGGGCTGTGCACGATCCGGTTCTCGCCGCGCGCACGCAGCTCCGGGTCGTCGGCGAGCACGGTGTTGGAGCCGACCGCGACCGCGTCGGTGCGCGCGCGCAGGCGCTGCACGAAGGCGCGCGCGGGCGGGGACGAGATCCAGCGCGACTCGCCGGTCGCGGTGGCGATCCGGCCGTCGAGGCTCGCCGCGAGCTTGAGCGTCGTGAACGGACGCCCGCGCAGCACGCGCGAGACGAAGCCCTCGTGGTGGCGCGCGCAGGCGTCGAGCAGCACGCCGGCGCGCACCTCGATGCCCGCGCGGCGGAGCTTGCGGATGCTCGCGCCGCGCGTGCGCGGATCCGGGTCGATCATGCCGATCACGACGCGCTTGGGGCGCGCGGCGATCACGGCGTCGACGCAGGGCGGTGTACGGCCCCAGTGCGCGCACGGCTCGAGCGTCACGTAGAGCGTCGCGCCGCGCGCAGCCGCGCCGGCGCGCTCGAGCGCGATCGCCTCGGCGTGCGCCACCAGCCCGTGCGTGGCGGCGCGCGCGACCACGCGGCCCTTGCGGACGACCAGCGCCCCCACGGTCGGGTTGGGAGCGGTGCGCAGGCGCGCGCGCGCGGCCACGGCCAGCGCCTCGCGCAGGAAGCGCTCGTCCGCGTCGACGCTAATCGCCTTCCTCGGGCGCGAGCTCGCCCATCGCCTTCCGGAAGTCCTCGATGGTGCGGAAGTTCAGGTACACCGACATGAAGCGCAGCCACGCCACCGGATCGAGCACGCGCAGCTCCGCCTGCACCTCGTCGCCGATGCGCTGACTCGGCACCTCGCGCTCGCCGGAGTCGAGCACGAAGCGCTCGATGCGCAGGACCGCCTGCTCGATCGCGTCGACCGAGACCGGCCGCTTCTGACACGCCTTCTGCATGCCGGTGATGATCTTCAGGCGATCGAAGAGCTCGCGCCGCCCGTCGGTCTTCACGACCATCGGCAGCAGATCCTCGATGCGCTCGTAGGTCGTGAAGCGCCGCTGACACTCGGAGCACTCGCGGCGGCGCCGCTTCACGGCGGCGTCTCGCTGGTTCCGGGCGTCGATCACCTTGGTGTCGGGGTGATCGCAGAAAGGGCAGCGCATCGCGTGCTTCCGTCAGGCCGGCGGCTTGTACGGCAGCGGGAAGCGCCGCCCGAGCTCGGCTACCTGCTTCCGGATGCCGTCTGCCAGCGACGCGTCCTCGGGGCGGTCGAGCACGTCCGCGATCAAGCCGCCGATCTGCGCCATCTCGGGCTCGCGCATGCCCCGGGTGGTGACGGCCGGCGTGCCGATGCGCAGGCCGCTGGTCAGCCAGGGCGAGCGCTTCTCGCCGGGCACCGTGCTCTTCGAGGTGGTGATGCCGGCGCGGTCGAGCGCGTCCTGCGCCTTCTTGCCCGAGATCGCGCGCTCGGTCAGGTCGATCACGAACAGGTGGTTGTCGGTGCCGCCGGACACGAGCGTGAGTCCGCGCTCGCGCACCGCTTCGGCGAGCGCGCGCGCGTTGCGCACGATCTGCGCGGCGTAGTCCTTGAAGTCGGGCCGCATGGCCTCGGCGAACGCGACGGCCTTGGCCGCGATCACGTGCTCGAGCGGTCCGCCCTGGGTGTGCGGGAAGACGGCCTTGTCGATCGCCTCCGCGTGCAGCTGATCGCACAGGATCATGCCGCCGCGCGGCCCGCGCAGCGTCTTGTGCGTGGTGGTGGCGACCACGCCCGCCTGGCCGACCGGTGAGGGGTGCACGCCCGCCGCGACCAGCCCCGCGATGTGCGCGATGTCGGCGAACAGCACCGCGCCGACCTCGCGCGCGATCTGACCGAAGGCCTCGAAGTCGATCGTGCGCGAGTACGCGCTGTAGCCGGTCTGGATCATCTTGGGCCGGTGCTCGCGCGCGAGCCTGCGCACCTCGTCGTAGTCGATGCGCTGCTCCGCGCCCGACACGCCGTAGCGCAGGAACTGGAAGAAGCGGCCGGAGAAGTTCACCGGCGAGCCGTGCGTCAGGTGCCCGCCGTGCGAGAGCTCCATGCCCAGGATCTTGTCGCCCGGCTCGAGCAGCGCGAGGTAGCAGGCGATGTTCGCGTTCGAGCCGGAGTGCGGCTGCACGTTCGCGTGCTCGGAGCCGAACAGGCGCTTGGCGCGGTCGATCGCGACCTGCTCGATCTCGTCGATGAACTCGCAGCCGCCGTAGTAGCGCTTGCCGGGGTAGCCCTCGGCGTACTTGTTGGTGAGCACGGTGCCCATCGCCTCGAGCACCGCGGGCGAGGTGAAGTTCTCGCTCGCGATCAGCTCGACGAACGTCTGCTGGCGCTCGACCTCGCGCGCGATCGAGGCGGCGATCTCGGGATCTTGTTGGACGAGCTTCACGGTCCCCCCTACCTGTCTGGCTCGAGACGAGCGCGTTCCGGTTCGTAGCGCGCGATCGCGAGCGTGCCGTTGGTCCCGCCGAAGCCGAACGAGTTCGAGATCGCCACGCGCACCGGCGCCTCGCGCATGACGTTGGGCACGTAGTCGAGATCGCAGTCCGGATCCGGGTCGCTGTAGTTGATGGTCGGCGGAATCTTGCCCTGCGCCACCGCCAGCACGCAGAAGATCGCCTCGATGCCGCCCGCGCCGCCGAGCGCGTGACCCGTCATCGACTTGGTCGACGAGACCGCGAGCTTCCTGGCGTGCGCGCCGAACACCTGCTTGATGGCAAAGCTCTCGGTCTTGTCGTTGAGCTCCGTGCTCGTGCCGTGGGCGTTCACGTAGTCGACGTCCTCGGGCCGCAGCCCGGCGTCGCGCAGCGCCGTGCGCATGGAGAGCTGCGCGCCGATGCCGTCCTCGGGCGGCGCGGTCATGTGGTTGGCGTCGCCGGACATGCCGTAGCCGACCACCTCGGCGCGGATGCGCGCGCCGCGCGCGAGCGCGTGCTCGAGGCTCTCGAGCACGACCACGCCCGCGGCCTCGGCGATCACGAAGCCGTCGCGGCCGCGGTCGAAGGGGCGGCTGGCGCGCTGCGGATCGTCGTTGCGGGTGGAGAGCGCGCGCATGCTCGCGAAGCCCGCGAGCCCGAGCCGGTTCACGGGCGCCTCGACGCCACCCGCGATCATCACGTCGGCGTCGCCGCGCTGCACGATCCGGTAAGCGTCGCCGATCGAGTGCGTGCCGGTCGTGCAGGCGGTGACGACGCAGGTGTTCGGTCCGCGCGCGCCGTAGCGCATGGAGACGATCCCGGACGCCATGTTCGCGATCGTGTACGGCACGAAGAACGGCGAGACGCGGCGCGGGCCGCGCGTGACCAACGCCTCGCAGTTCTCGAGCATGGTCGCGAGCCCCGCGATGCCGGAGCCGATCAGCACGCCCGTGCGCTCGCAGAGCGATGGCGGAACCGTCCAGCCCGCGTCGGTCATCGCCTCGACGGCCGCCGCCATCGAGTAGGCCAGGAACGGGTCGTAACGGCGCGCGTCCTTCTTCTCGAGCACGCTCTCGGGGTCGAAGCCCTTGATCTGTCCGCCGAAGCGGACCGCGAGGTCGTCGGTCTGGAAGCCCTCGAGCGGCCCGATGCCGGACACGCCCTTGAGCAGCGCGCCCCAGGTCGTCGCCACGTCGTTGCCGAGCGGCGTGACCGCACCCATCCCCGTGATCACCACGCGGCGCAGATCGATCGTGCGCGAGGTCAGGCGCGGCATTCGGCTAGTCGTCCCGACCGGCCGTGCGCTCTTCGACGTAGCTGATCACGTCGCCGATGTTCTGCATGCGCTCGGCGTCCTCGTCGGGTATCTCGAGCCCGAACTCTTCCTCGATCGCCATCACCAGCTCGACGATGTCGAGCGAATCCGCGCCCAGATCGTCGATGAACGACGCCTCGGGCACGACCTCCTCGGCGGCGACACCGAGCTGCTCGACGATGATCTCTTTGATCTTGTCTTCGACCGCCATATCAGTCCAACCCCCCGTTCACGTGGATCACCTGGCCGGTGATGTAGGCCGCCTCGTCGCTCGAAAGGAAGTGTACGGCCGCCGCGACCTCGGCCGCCGAGCCGAGCCGGCCGAGCGGGATGCGCTCGAGCAGCGCGGCCTTCACCGGTTCGGTGAGCTCACGGGTCATGTCGGTTTCGATGAAGCCGGGCGCGACCGCGTTGACGGTGATGGCGCGGCTGCCGATCTCGCGCGCGAGCGAGCGCGTCAGCGCCTCCAGCCCGCCCTTGCTGGCGGCGTAGTTCGATTGGCCCGGGTTGCCCAGCTCGGCGACCACGGACGACAGGTTGATGATGCGTCCGGAGCGGCGCTTCATCATCGGCTTCACGACCGCCTTGCACACGCTCCAGGCGCCGCGCAGGTTGGTCGCGATCACGGCGTCGAAGTCCTCGGGCTTCATGCGCAGGATCAGCTGGTCGCGCGTGATGCCGGCGTTGTTGACCGCGATGTCGAGCCGATCGTGCGCGAGCGTGATCGCGGCCACCAGCTGCTCGACGGCCTCGTGACTCGCGACGTCGCAAAGCCGGGCGCGCGCGCGGCCGCCGGCCTCGGCGATCGCCTTCTCGGTCTCGGCCGCGGCGCTGGCGTTGCTCACGTAGGTGAACTCGACGATCGCGCCGGCCGCGGCCAGCCGCTCGGCGATCGCGCGGCCGATGCCGCGCGAGCCGCCGGTCACGAGCGCGACGCGTCCCGCGAGCCCTCGCCCCACGAGCGACAGGTCGCTCATGCGCAGGCCTCCGCGGCGCGGGCCAGGCTCGCGTCGAGGTCCTCGAGCTTCTCCACGTTCGCGCGGCCGAGCGCGCGATCGATCTTCGCCGCGAGTCCCGACAGCACCTTGCCGGGGCCGACCTCGAGCTCGAGCGTGGCGCCGGTCGAGACCAGCTGCTTGACGCAGTCGACCCAGCGCACCGGCGCGCAGACCTGCTCGCGCAGGCGCGTGCGCGCGAGCGCCGCGCTCGTGTACGGCTGCGCGTCGACGTTCGAGACCACCGGCACGCGTAGCTCGGTGAAGCGCGCGGCCTCGAGCTCGGGCGCGAGCTTCTCCATGGCGGGCGCCATCAGCTCGCAGTGGAACGGCGCGGACACGTCGAGCGCCACCACCCTCTTCGCACCCGCCGCGCTCATGCGCTCGCAGGCGAGCGACACCGCCTGGCGTCGGCCCGCGATCACGGTCTGGACCGGCGAGTTGAAGTTCGCGGGCGCGACCACGCCGTCGACCTCGGCGCAGATGCGCGTGACCTCGGCGGGGTCGAGCCCGAGCACCGCGGCCATCGCGCCCTCGCCCTCCGGCACCGCCTCCTGCATCAGCGCGCCGCGCCGGCGCACCAGCCGCACGGCTTCGCCGAGCGGCAGGCCGCCCGCAGCGACCAGCGCCGAGTACTCACCGAGGCTGTGCCCGGCGAACAGAACCGGCGCGCTCGGCAGCCTCGGCTCGACGACGCGCCAGATCGCGATCGAGGCGGCCAGGATCGCGGGCTGGGTGATCTCGGTGCGCGCGAGATCGCTCGCTGGACCGCTCTCGAGCCGTCGGAGCAGCCCGCCGCCGAAGGCCGCGTCCGCCTCGTCGAGCGCGGCGCGCGCCTCGGCGTGTGCGCGCGCGAAGTCCATGGCCATGCCCACCGTCTGCGAGCCCTGCCCGGGGAAAACGACGGCAAGCATGTGGGGTGGGTCGGGCCTGGACGCGCCAGGCCTAGACCTCTTCCTCCGCCGCGACCTGCACGATCTGCCGGTCGCGGTAGTGTCCGCACTCTTTGCACACGCGGTGCGGGAGCTTCACGGCGCCGCACTTCGAGCAGGTCGCGCGCGCGGGCTCGGACAGCGCATCGTGCGCGCGTCGCTGCCGCGTCTGCGACTTGGACATCTTCTTCTTCGGTACGGCCATGGGTCGGTCTCCTACGTGCGCCGGCGCTATTTCTTGCTTCGGGATTCCTCGAGCATTCGACCGAGCCCCGCGAAGGGCCGGATTGCCGGGCGAGTCTCACACGCGCAGACCTGCCGGCTACGCGCTGCACCACACACCGAGCACAGCCCCGCGCAGTCCTCCGAACAGAGCGGCTGCATGGGCCAGGCGAGCGCCACGATTTCCTGAATGACGGGGCCGAAGTCTAGCTCGTCGCCTGCATATCGCCCGAGCTCGAAATCCTCCGCATCGAGCTCGATTCCCGACTCGGGAACCAGGGCGGGATTCTGCGCGGGCTCGA
The DNA here is from genome assembly GCA_040902485.1 of Myxococcota bacterium. Taxonomy (GTDB): domain Bacteria; phylum Myxococcota_A; class UBA9160; order SZUA-336; family SZUA-336; genus VGRW01. The sequence goes on from JBBDXF010000033.1 coordinate 98,314, forward strand.
GCAGGAGTTCCAGCGGCTCCGCGAAACGGACCGGCACCGGCTCGCCGCAGCGCGAGCACAGGAAGCGCGCGGCGCCCGTCACCCGGCCGCGGAACAAGAGCCGCAGGCCGAGCCGGTAGGCGTCGACCTCGGCCACGAACGGCTCGACCAGCTCGACCTCGCGGTCGCCGAAGGCCTCGCGCATGGCCTGCCACCAGGCTGCGTCCGACTCGAGCCGGAACGGGCGCGGGCTCTCATCGATGCTCTGGATCCGGATCTTGGGCCCGGTCACGTGGAAATCCCCCGCCCCGACGCGAAGTTGTCGCACGGCCGATGCGCTTCGGGGGGACGATTACGCCTCGCTCTCCGGCTTGTCAACGCACGCCTGCGATGGCGCGGGACTTCGCGTAGATTCCCGGCCCATGACGGTGGTGACGCGCTACGCGCCCAGTCCGACCGGCGCGCTCCACATCGGCGGGGCACGCACCGCGCTGTTCAACTGGGCGTTCGCGCGGCACCTGGGCGGCCAGTTCCTGCTGCGGATCGAGGACACGGACCGCGAGCGCTCGACGCTCGAGTCCGAGAAGCTCGTGCTCGAGGCGCTGGCCTGGATCGGGCTCGACTGGGACCCGGTGCCCGGCTTCGCCGGCATCCCGCGCCAGTCCGAGCGCGGCGCGCGCTACCGCGAGGCGATCGATGCGCTCATCGCGAACGGCCACGCCTACCGCTGCACCTGCAGCGAGGCCGAGGTCGAGGCGATGCGCGCGCGCGCCAAGGCGAAGGGCGAGAAGCCGCGCTACGACCGCAGCTGTCGCGAGCGCGCGATCGGACCCGACGTCGCGTTGCCCTTCTGCCTGCGCCTGCGCGTGCCCGACGTCGGCGGAATCACGCGCTGGAACGACCTGATCTCGGGCCCGGCGGGCGAGGACGTGCTCGAGCTCGATGACTTCGTGATCGCGCGCACCGACGGCACGCCGATCTACCACTTCGCGGTGGTCGTCGACGACCACGACATGGGCATCACCCACGTGGTCCGCGGGCGCGAGCACATGACCAGCACGCCGCGGCAGCTCTTGATCTATCAGGGTCTGGGCTGGGAGCCGCCCCGGTTCGCGCACGTGCCGCTGTTGATCGAGGCGGGCGGCAAGAAGCTCTCGAAGCGACAGGATTCGGTGTCGGTGCAGAGCTATCGCGATCGCGGCTTCTCACCGGAGACGGTGCTGAACTACATCGCGCGCCTGGGCTGGTCGCACGGCGACCTCGAGATCTTCTCGCAGGCGCAGCTGGTCGAGCTGTTCACGCTGGACGGCGTGGGCTCGTCGCCGTCGCAGGTGCACGACGACAAGCTGTTCTGGCTCTCGCAGCACTACATCAAGACGCTCCCGCGCGAGCGGCTGCTCGCGCACCTGCAGCGCTTCCTCGACGCCGAGGCCGGCCGGCCGGTGGTGGTCGACGACGGGCTGTGCCAGCTCGTGGATCTCTTGCGCGAGAGAAGCAAGACGCTGGTCGAGATGGCGCAGCTCGCGCGCTTCTACTACGTGGACGCGCTCGCGCGCGACGCGAAGGCGACCGCGAAGTTCCTGAACACGGAGATCGCCGCAACGCTGCGCGAGCTACGCGACGCGCTCGCGGAGCTGCCGAGCTGGGACCGCGCCTCGCTCGAGACCGCGTTCCAGAAGCTGATCGAACGGCACGGCCTGCAGCTCGGCGCGCTCGCCCAGCCGGTGCGGGTCGCGATCACGGGCGGAACGGTGAGCCCGCCGATCTTCGAGACGCTCGAGGTGCTCGGCCGCGACCGCTCGCTCGCCCGACTTTCCGACGCGCTCGCCCTCGTCCATTGAGGCCCGGCGATCGCCCGGTATATTGCGAGCCGGTTCTGGCGGATCGTCTAACGGTAGGACGACGGGTTCTGGCCCCGTTAATCTAGGTTCGAATCCTAGTCCGCCAACCAGCTACGCCACGGTACGCCGCGCTGATCTCAGCGCCCTTCGAATAGGTCCCCGCAGGCCTTCGTCGTAACTTCCGACGACACGCACCCACCCGGGTCCGCGAGACGGCAGACGGCGCGAGCCGGCTGCGCATGGCCGGCCAGACTCCCTCCCTCCTCCCCAAAAATTGGCTGGCACTCGCGGACCCAACTGGGGGCTGTCCCTCGCTCCGACTCTCCCTCCCAACTCCAACGCAAAAAGAGAGCGGGAGATCCGGGCCAAAACCCGGGTCTCCCGCTCTCGGTTTTTCGCGTTCGGCCGGGGAGCGGTTCGGCTCAGTAACCCGAGGAGATCGCGACGCACTGCCCGAGGGGCCGCGCGAAGGTGAACTTGGCGGCCGGCACCACCATCAGGTGCGCCAGCTCCGGATAGTCGGTGTTGACCATCGCGGGGCCGAGGATCGTGGCCGTGAACGCGGCCAGCCCAACGCCGCCGACGATCATCGTGGAGAACGCGATCGGCCGCATCACGGCCGCGTCGAAGAGCTTGGGGTACGCGCAGTCGTCGAGCGAATCCTCGTAGCCGACCGCGTGCGCATTGGCCGGAACCAGGCCCACGACGGCGACCAGAGCCAGAGCGACGAACGTGCCACGGATGAGTTTGCGCATGCGATCCTCCTGCGTCACCGACCCGATCGGCTTGGCGCAGTGCGCACTTGAACCCCCCGGCTGTAGACCGCCGCGAGCTCGAGCGTGGGTCCGAACACGAGCAAGTCCGCGTCCGCGCCCGCGACCAGGCTGCCCTTTCGATCGGCGAGACCCAGGATCGCGGCGGGTGTCGCGCTGGCCATGCGCACGGCCGTCGCGAGCGGGAGTCCCGCCAGCCGGACCGCCGCGCGCACGCAGTCGGCGAGTGTGACGACGCTGCCGGCGAGCGACTCCCCGGTCGTCGCGTAGCCCTCGGGCCGGATCTCGGCGTCGAGGCCGCCCATCCGGTAGCGACCCGGGGCGAGGCCCGCGGCCGGCGTCGCGTCCGAGACCAGCGCGACGGCGTCGGGCCCGCGCAGCTCGACCAGCGCGCGCGCGAGCTCGGGATGCAGGTGGTGACCGTCGAGGATCAGGCTGCCGCGCAGGCGCCGCTCGACCAGGAACGCGCCCACCACGTTGGGCTCGCTGCGGCGGAAGCCCGCCGCCGGGTCGAACGGCCGGCTCGGCCAGTCGCTCGCGTTGCCGACGTGGGTGACGAAGGAGAGTCCGTGCGCGATCGCCGCGCGCAGCTCGGCGAGCGTGGCGAGCGAGTGGCCGGCCGCGACCACGGCGCCGGCCGCGGCGGACATGACCACCCCGTCCACCGCCCCCTGCCCCACCGGCGCCACCGTCACCATGCGCAGCGCCGAGCCCGCGGCCGCGAGCATGCGCTCGACACGCTCCGGTGTCGGGTCGCACAGGTGCGGGGCGCCGTGCGCGCCGCGCTTGCCCTCGGCCAGGAACGGGCCCTCGAGGTGGATGCCCACGACCGGACCGTCGGGCGAGACGTCCGCGCGCAGCCGCGCGAGCGCGCGCTCGAGGTGGTCGAGCGGCCCGCTGACCAGCGTGGCCAGCAGGCTGGTCGTGCCGGAGCGCAAGTGAAAGCTCGTCGCGCGCGCGCGCGCAGCCGCGTCCGCCTCGTCGTAGGCCGCGCCGTCGCCGCCGTTCACCTGCAGGTCGACGAGCCCCGGCGCGAGCGTCTCGTTCTCGTGTCGAACGTCGTCGCGAAGCGGATCGACGCCGGCCTCGACCGAAGCGATGCGTCCCGCGTCGAAGCGCACGCGCACGCGCGCGCGCTCGCCCTCCGGCAGGAGCGCCGAGCTCGCCCACAGGGAGACGCTCACCCGGTCTTCGCCAGCGCGACCATCGCGTCCGTCGCCACCCCTATGCAGGCATCCATGTTCTTGTCGATGTCGAGCTCCGCCGGGCCCGGCCACGGCGCGCGATCCGAGACCACGCAGATGCAGCCCGCCTGCAGGCCGAACAGCCCCGCGAGCGTGAGCAGGATCCCGCTCTCCATCTCGCAGTTCTGCACGCGCGCCGCGTGCATCGCCACGATCCGCTCCGCCAGCTCCGGCGCGCGATAGCCCTCGAAGCTCATGGTGCCGATCTCGCCGTCCGCGCCGAGCACGCCGTTGCGCGCGTAGAACGCGTCGAGCGACCAGGTCACGCCGACGGCGTGGCGCACGCCGCGCGCGCGCGCCGCGCCCACCAGCGCCGCCACCACCGACCAGTCCGCGACCGCCGGGTACTCGGGCAGCACGTAGCTCTTCGAGGTGCCGTCGTCGCGCACCGCCCCGGTCGTGATCACCAGGTCCCCGAGCGCGAGCGCCGGCTGCAGCCCCCCGCTGTTCCCGACGCGGATCATCCGCCGCACCCCGATCTTCGCCAGCTCCTCGACCAGGATCGCCGTGCTCGGCGCTCCGATCCCGGTCGACGCCGCCGCCATGCGCACGCCGTCGCGCTCGCCCACGGCGATCCGGTACTCGCGCAGGTTCAGCACCTCGCGAACGTTCGACCAGCCCTTCGCGATCCGCGGCACGCGCGCCGGATCCCCGCACAGGAAGACGTTCTCGCCGACCGCCCCTCGGCGCAGACCCGTGATCGGCTGACCCGACTCGTCGCTCATAGCCCTCCCCTTCTTCGGCCGGAATGCTAGCGGCGCTCGAGCGGACGAGGAATCGCCTCGCGCACGACCGCCTGGCGCCGTCTGGTTGACGCCCGCCGCCACCCCACCTAATCTGCGCGACCTCTGGTCGGTCCCTTCGTCTAGAGGCCTAGGATGTCAGGTTCTCACCCTGGAGACACGGGTTCGACTCCCGTAGGGACCACCAAGACTTACGCGATTCGGTGTCATCGGGTCGGTATGGTTTAGGTACGATTTCCATCTTCGCGAGCACGTCCGCTGGGAGCTCGCCGGCTTCGAGCCGGATCGATTCGCGGTACGCATCCCCGCCCGCCCAGCGCGCGTAGTGTTGGGCGGTCACGGCCACGTTCGAGTGGCCGAGCTGCGCCGAGACGTAGCCGAGTTGCACGCCGGCGGTGAGGAGCTGGCTCGCGAACGTGTCGCGCAGATCCTTCACGTTCCGGTGGCCGATCTTGGCGGCCTTCAGGATCCGCCGCCATTCGGAGCGGCGGAACACGCTCGGATCAAAATCCGGGAGCACGTGGGCCTCGAAGGCAGGTCCGAACTTCGACTGGTAAAGCTCGAGCAGTGCGCGGCGCAGACGCTTGGACAATCCGACGCGCCGGCCACGCCCACTCTTCGTCGGGCCGGGGGCACCGCTGCGCGGGCGACTTTCTTCGATCAGTAGGGCGCGTCTCGGATCGGAGTCGCTCTCACCCAGGGCGATGTGCCCCCAGCGCAGGCCCACCGCCTCGCCCCAGCGCAGGCCGGCGTCCAAGCACAGGAGCACAAGCACGTAGGCAGCGAGACTCTCGTTCCGCGCTGCTTCGACGAACTTTGCGAGGTCGCCTACGTCCTCGATCGGTTTGATGAATCGGGCCTTGTCGGTCGCCGCTCGCCCTCGCTGCGTCCGATTCTTGCGCGCGCGAACGCGGCGGAAGATGTCCACGGGATTCTGTTCTATGAGCTCTAGAATCTGCGCGTAGCCGAGCACGGCCGCGATCGCGTCAACGTCGTTCTTTCCCGCGCTCGGTTTCCGCCCAGCGCCTTCGACGTGCTGCTCCCAATAGGCATGCACGTCGCGCGTCGTGATCGCATCGACCGCCATGCCGCTGAAGTGCCGCAGAATCGGCCCACCCGTGCGTAGCAAACGCATCCGGTCGGTGAGGGTCGTCGGGGCGAGGTTCTTCTCAGCGTCGTGTCGAAAATAGAGCCGTACAACCTCCTCGAAGCGCGGAGCCGGCTGGGCAGCTTGCTCCGGCGCTAAGCCGAGGGTGCGCGAGTGGACGTCGATATCCGCCTCGTATCGGTCGCGCTCTGCAGCCGCCTTCTCCCAACTGTCCGTCTTCATGGAGCGCTTCAGGCGCTCTGAATCGCCCCGGCTTTCCCGGAGGCTCCATTCCTTGAGAGCTGGTTACGCGC
>JBBDXF010000034.1:0-21064 GCA_040902485.1 Myxococcota bacterium
GGCCGAAGGCGCGTGCCCGGCGACGGAAGCGGGGTTCTGAGACCGCTTCTAGTGTTCCGTCTCAGACGTTCCGAAGCGATTCTCGCGGTCGAGGCGCCGCGCTCGCAAGGCGCCGCCAGCGGCCCGCGGGCTGCTGGCCCGCGGGGGACGAGGCGAATCGGTTGATTCGTCGAGCGAGTGCAACGCCGCGAGCGCGGATGCATCGGCCGCCGAGAACGCGAGCGAACTTCTGAGACGGGACACTAGATCGGATCCGGCACGGGCTCCGCGGGCGGATCGAGCAGAATCGCGCGCGCCGCGCTGACCGCGTCGTCGGTGCCGGCGAGCGCGAGCACATCGCCCGCGCGCAGGCGCTCGCCGGCCGCCGGCGCGACCAGCGACTCGGCTCCGCGCGAGATCGCGAGCACCGTCGCGCCGGTGCGGCCGCGCAGGTTCAGCTCGGCGAGCGACGCGCCGGCGGCCGGACTCGCGCCGCCGAGCCGCACCACGACCGGCTCGCCCAGCCCGTGCAGGAGCGCGCGGATCTCGTCGAGCGGCTGCGCCTCGGGGGCACCGCGATCCGTGCGCGCATAGCTGGCGAGCGCCTCGAGCACGGCCTGCGAGCCCGCGCGCACGTGGCTCTCGAGATCCGCGGCGCTGCGCCAGATCGCGAGCGCGAGCGCGGCGAGCAGCGCGCCGAGCACGAGCGGCGCCGCGACGCTGGGCAGGAACGGCTGCGCGATCGCGAGCGTGACGATGGCCGAGGCCAGCGCCAGACCGAACTTCAGCGTCAGCTCGAGCGCGCGGCGCGGGGCGGCATCGAGATCGACGCGGGCCGCGCCGCGCGGCAGCGCGCTGGCCGCGAGCAGCGCGCCGAGCCGGTTCGAGAGCCGCGCGACGCCGATCACGAGCGGCAGCGCGAGCGCGCAGGCAATGCCGATCAGCAGCGCGCGCGCGAACCCGGCCGGCGCGCTCGAGGCGCCCACGAGCTCCGCAACGCCGCGCTCGAGTCCCCAGGCCGCCCCCGCCGTGAGCGCGCCGAGCGCGAGCGTGTCGAGCACCAGCAGCTTCGAGAGCCGCGCGCGCTGCGCGACGCGCGCCTCCGGTGCGGGGCGCGCGAGGCGTTCGAGCCAGGCGCCGTACAGCGTGGCGTAGGTCTGCAGCGGCCGCGGCAGCTTGCGGTCGACGAAGGTCGCGGCCGGCGCAGCGGCGCGAATCAGCCAGGGCGTGGAGAGCGTGGTGAGCGCCGAGACCGCGATCGTCACCGGGTAGAGGAACTCCCCGGTCGCGCCCAGGCGCTCGCCGAGCACGGCGATGATGAACGAGAACTCGCCGATCTGCGCCAGGCTCATGCCCGACTCGATCGCGGTGCGGGTGCCGCTGCCGGTGAGGAACGCGCCCAGCGCGACGCTCGCGATCTTGCCGGCGATCACGACGGCGGTGAGCGCCGCCACGGCCGACCAGTGGCTGACGAGCAGCGCGGGATCGAGCGACATGCCCACCGAGACGAAGAAGATCGCCGCGAACACGTCGCGCACCGGCACGATCAGCGGCCCGATGTCGTGGCTGCGGCCGGATTCCGCGACCAGCGAACCGGCCAGGAACGCGCCGAGCGCTACCGAGTAGCCGGCCTCCTGGGCGATGAACGCGGTCGCGAAGCACACACCGATGCTCGCGATCAGCGTGGTCTCGGCGCGGCCGATGCGCACCACGCTGCGAATGAAGCGCGGCACGATCAGCATGCCGACGACGAGCAGCGCGCCGAGGAACGCGACCAGCTCCAGCATGGTCAGCGCGAGCGCCCCGGCCGAGCCGCCCGCGCCGGTCGCCACCGCCGTGAGCGCAGCCATGAACACCACCGCGATCAGGTCCTCGACCAGCAGGATCCCGACCACCAGATCGCGCAGGCGGCCGCCGATGCGCTCCTCGTCGAAGACTTTGGCGATGATGGTGGTGCTCGAGATCGCGAGGATCGCGCCCGTGAACACGGCCTCGAGCACGCTCCAGCCGAGCGCGCGCGCGGCCCCGAAGCCGAGCAGCGCGACCAGCGCCGACTGGATCACGGCCGTGATCGCCGCGGTCGGCCCCACGCGCGCGAGCTTGCCCAGGCTGAACTCGAGCCCGAGCGAGAACATCAGCAGCACGACGCCGAGCTCCGACAGCGTCTGCACGATCTCGGGGTCTGCGACGATCGGGACCGGCACGTTCGGGCCCACGATCAGCCCGGCCAGGATGTAGCCGAGCACGACCGGCTGGCGCAGGCGCTGGAAGAGCACGGTCGTGAGCGCGGCGACCGCGAGCACGATCGTGAGCGAGCGGAAGAACTCGTGCGCGTCGTGCATGGCTACGGTGTAGCGCGAATGGAGCGGCGGCTCAGCCCTCGCGCTCGTAGCGCCAGCCGGACTCGAGCATCCAGAGCCGGTTCCGCGGACCCGCGCACAGCGGATCGCGAAGCTCCCAGCCCGCGTCGGCCGGGTACAGCGAGCACGCGCCGCCCTCGACGCGCACGACGCGCGGCAGGTACGAGGGCGGCGCGCTCGCGCGCGCGGCCGCGACCGCGTCCGCCACGCTGCGCCGGTGGAGCAGCGTGGAGAGCGTGACGAAGGTCGGCGGCGGCAGCTCGATCTCGCCCGCGCGCCGCGCCTCGAGCGCGGCCGCCGGGGAGAGCCAGGCGTGCGCGTGGATCTCGCCGCCGTCTACACGAACCTGTGTCGCGTCGGCCGCGCCCAGGAAGAACCAGGTCGCGAAGCGCTTGGGCAGACCCTCGGGCGTGGTCCAGTGCGAGATCTGCACGAGCCGACCCGGGTCGACCACCAAGCCGGCCTCCTCGCTCGCCTCGCGTGAGGCGGCGCGGCGGGCCGCGCCCTCGTCGCCGCCCGCGCCGGAGTCCTCCGCATCGATGCGTCCGCCCGGAAACACCCACGCGCCGCCGTGGAAGGCGAGCTGCGAGTTTCGCCGCAGCAGCAGCACCTCGATCGCGTCGCTCGCGTCGCGAAGCAGAACCACGGTCGCGGCGGGAGCGGGCTCGGTCATCGGGAAGTCATGATAGACGGATTCCGCGCGCGTGTATGATGCGCGCGTGTCGAGTCGGGACGGCGCGGACGAGGTGGGGGGGCGCTACGCCTGGTACGTGCTGGTCGTGCTCGTGATCGTGTACGTGTTCAACTTCATCGACCGGCAGATCCTGTCGATCCTCGCGGAGGAGATCAAAGCCGACATCGGGCTCTCGGACTCGGAGATCGGTTTCCTGTACGGCACGGTGTTCGCGGTCTTCTACGCGATCTTCGGCATCCCGCTCGGCCGACTCGCCGACGTGTGGGTGCGCAAGAGCCTGATCGCGATCGGGCTCGCGTTCTGGAGCGCGATGACCGCGCTCTCCGGAACGGCGCGCAGCTTCCCCGCGCTCGGCCTGTACCGGATCGGTGTCGGGATCGGCGAGGCGAGCGCGTCGCCGGCGGCGTTCTCGTCGCTGGTAGATTGGTTCCCCGCTCGGCTGCGCGCGACGGCGATCTCGATCTACTCGAGCGGCGTGTACATCGGCGCGGGCATCGGCATCTTCCTGGGCGGCTGGATCGTCGATGCCTGGCGCGCGGCGTATCCCGGTGACAGCGCGCCGCTCGGACTGCGCGGCTGGCACGTCGCGTACTTCGCGGTCGGCATTCCCGGCGTGCTGCTCGCGCTGTGGGTCGCGAGCCTGCGCGAGCCGCGCCGCGGGCAGAGCGAGGGCCTGCCCGAGCCCGCGCGAAATCCCCACCCATTCCACGAGTTCGGGCTCGAGCTGATGGCGGTGCTGCCGCCGTTCACGTTGCTCTCGCTGTGGCGCGCGGGCGCGGGGCCGGGCGGGATCGCGCGCAATCTCGTCGCGGCGCTCGCGATCGCGGGGCTGGCCTGGGCGCTGGTGGCCGCCACCGCGAGCGCCGCGCAGTGGATCGCGCTCGGCATCGGCTTCTACGCCGCGTTCTCGTGGGCCCAGGGTCTGCGGCTTCGCGACGCGCCGACCTTCGCGCTGGTGTTCGGCACGCCCGCGCTGCTGTTCGCGGTCGGCGGCTTCGCCTGCATCGCCTTCGTCACCTACGGCATCGGCTTCTGGGGCGCGCCCTTCTTCATCCGCCAGCACGGCGTGAGCGCGAGCGAGGTCGGCACGTTCCTGGGGCTGGCGGCGGCCGTGGGCGGTTGGATCGGGGTGACACTGGGCGGCGTCGTCTCGGACGCGCTGCGCCAGCGCACGCCCAACGCGCGCCTGTGGATGGGCTTCGCGACCCTCGCGCTCGCCGCGCCGGTGGCGGCGGGCATGCTCTACTCGCCGAGCGTCGGTCTCGCGTACGTCCTGAACTTCGTGTTCAGCGTCGTCTCACCGCTCTGGGTCGGACCGGCCGCGACCACGATCAGCGAGCTGGTGCTGCCGCGCATGCGCGCGATCGCCTCGGCGTTCTACCTGCTGATGGTCACCTTCATCGGGCTCGCGCTCGGGCCGTACACGATGGGCAAGCTCAGCGATCTGTTCGCCTCGAGCGGCGCCGAGGCAGGCGCCGCGCTGCGCCTGGCCATGTTGGTCGGCGTGACCCCGCTCGTGGTCTCGGCGCTGCTCTTCGCGCTGGCGTGGAACCGAGTGGGTCCGGCCGAGGCGACGAAGCTCGAACGCGCGCGGCTCGTGGGGGAGCCCTGAGCGCACGCGTCCTGCGGTACGATGGCTCCCGGGAGGGGACGGCATGCACGACCTGATCGTCCGGGGTGGAACGCTCGTCGACGGAACCGGCGCGCCCGCGCGCCAGGCCGACCTGGCCATCGATCGCGGCCTGATCTCGGAAGTCGGGCGCGTGACGGGCGATGCGCGCGAGCAGATCGACGCGCGCGGCCTGCTCGTCACGCCGGGCTTCGTCGACATCCACACCCACTACGACGGACAGGTGACCTGGGACGAGCTGCTCACGCCCTCGTGCTGGCACGGCGTGACGACGGTCGTGATGGGCAACTGCGGCGTCGGCTTCGCGCCCGTGCGCCCGGGCAGCGAGCGCTGGCTGATCGGCTTGATGGAGGGTGTCGAGGACATCCCCGGCACGGCGCTCCACGCCGGCATACGCTTCAGCTGGGAGACGTTCCCGCAGTATCTCGACGTGATCGAGCGCATTCCGCGCGCGCTCGACGTGGCGACGCAGATCCCGCACGGGCCCGTGCGCGGCTACGTGATGGGCGAGCGCGGCGCGCGCAACGAGTCGGCGACGCCCGAGGACATCGCCGCGATGGCGGCGATCGTGAAGGACGCGATCCGCGCCGGCGCGCTCGGCTTCTCGACCTCGCGCACGATCGTACACCGAGCGGTGGATGGCGAGCCGGTGCCCGGCACGTTCGCGGCCGAGGACGAGCTGTTCGGCATCGGCCGCGCGCTGCGCGACGCGGGCGCGGGGCTGTTCGAGCTCGCGCCCGCGGGCGTGGTCGGCGAGGACCTGTCCGCCGCCGCCAAGGAAGTCGCCTGGATGCGCAAGCTCTCGGCCGAGATCCAGCGCCCCGTCACCTTTGCGCTGGTCGAGCACGACGTCGACCCGGAGCAGTGGCGCGCGGTGCTGAAGCTCGTCGACGAGGCCGCGGCCGACGGCGCGAACCTGGTGCCGCAGGTCGGCTCACGCCCGACCATGCTCTTGATCGGACACCAGACTTTCCACCCGTTCGCGTGGAAGCCCAGCTACCGCAAGCTCGAATCGCTGCCGCTCGCAGAGCGCGTGCTCGAGCTGCGCAAGACCGAGACGCGCGCGCGAATCCTGTCGGAAGCGCCGGTCGACCAGCCGGGCATGCTCGCGTTCATCTACGGCGACATGAAGAAGATCTTCTCGCTCGGCGATCCGCCCGACTACGAACCGGCGCCCGAGAAGAGCGTGGCCGCGATCGCCGCGCGCGAGGGACGCGATCCCGAGCAAGTGATCTACGACCTGATGCTCGAGCGCGAGGGCGGCGCGCTCTTGATGATCGCCGTGTACGGCTACAGCCGCGGCAGCCTGGAATCGATCCGCGAGATGCTCTCCCACCCGAGGAGCGCGTTCGGGCTGGGCGACGGCGGCGCGCACTGCGGCGCGATCTGCGACGCGAGCATGACCACGTTCCTGCTCACGCACTGGGTGCGCGACCGCACGCGCGGCGAGCGGCTCCCGCTCGAGCGCATGGTGCGCAAGATGACGCGCGACACCGCCGAGCTGTACGGCCTGCGCGACCGCGGCGTGCTCGCACCCGGCTACCGCGCGGACCTGAACCTGATCGACTTCGCGAAGCTCGGGCTCGAAGCGCCGTACGTCGCCTACGACCTGCCCGCGGGCGCGCGCAGGCTCGTCCAGAAGGCCCATGGCTATCGCGCCACGCTCGTTTCCGGCGAGGTGATCTTCCGCGACGGCCAGGAGACCGGCGCGCGTCCCGGCAAGCTGATCCGCGGCGCGCAGTCCGCGCCGCGCTAGTGTCCCGTCTCAGAAGTTCTGAAGCGATTCCCGCGAGCGCGGATGCATCGGCCGCCGAGAACGCGAGCGAACTTCTGTGACGGGACACTAGCCGCAGGAGAGCCTCGTGATCCTCGACCGCTTCAGACTCGACGGGAAGGTCGCGCTCGTGACGGGCGCCGGGCGCGGCATCGGCGCGGGCATCGCGCTCGGCTTCGCCGAGGCCGGCGCCGACGTGGTCTGCGCGGCGCGCACCAAGACCGAGATCGACGACGTCGCCGCTCGCGTGCGCGCGCTCGGCCGGCGCGCGATCGCGGTGCCCTGCGACGTGATGGAGCGCGCGCAGCTCGAGGCGCTGGTCGCGCGCGCGCTGGCCGAGCTCGGCCGCATCGACGTACTGGTGAACAACGCCGGCGGCTCGCCCTGGAAGCCGTTCCTGCGCACCAGCGAAGCGATGTTCGAAGAAGCGTTCCGCTTCAACGTGACCTCCGCGTTCCTGCTCGCGCGGCTCGCCGTTCCGCACCTGCTCGCGACCGGCGGCGGCGCGATCGTGAACATCTCGTCGGCAATGGGCCGCATCACCGACCGCGGCTTCAGCGCCTACGGCACCGCCAAGGCCGCGCTCTCGCACCTGACCCGGCTGCTCGCCAACGAGCTCGCGCCGCGCGTGCGCGTGAACGCGATCAGCGTGGGCGCGGTCGAGACCTCGGCGCTCGCGCCGTTCCTCGCGGCCGAGGGCATGCGCGAGAAGATGGAGGCGCGCACGCCGCTGCGCCGGATCGGCAGCCCCGAGGACATCGCGGCCGCAGCGCTGTGGCTCGCCTCGGACGCCGGCGGCTGGGTGACCGGGAAGATCGTCGAGGTCGACGGCGGCACCGAGACCACGAACTTCCCGCTCTCGCTCCCCGACCTCTAGCGCGGGCGGCGCAGCATCCTCCACGCGCCGCGCCGTCGGTGACGATCAGGCATCCCGCCTCGCTGGTTGATCCTGACGATCGTCATGGCCACCGCGCCGAGGCTCGCCGCGTCGTCGATCGTGAACGGAACGCCCCGCACGAGCTCACCTTTGTACGGCATGCGCTCCCTCCGCTCCGGGTCGGACCTCTGGCGAGTAGAACTGCAGGCACCAGCGCCGGAACTCGGCGATCGGACCATCGCCGTCGCACAGCACCGGCCGCTCCAGGTACTTCTTGTTCTCCCAGATGGGGATGTCCTCGTTCAGCTGCTTCACGATGTCGCGGATGATCGCGGCGCCGACTCCCCCGACGGGCTTCTGGCCGTTCTCCTTGCGCTGCGTGAAGGCGAAGCGCACGTCGCAGCTCTCTTCGTCGATCGGCGTGGTCGACGCCATCAGCACCGTCTCGCAGATGCCCGTGAAGCGCGTGAAGCCGCAGCCGAAGCCGAACGAGTTGGCGTCGATGCAGCCGTCGACCGGACCGCGCGGCGTCAGCATCTTCGAGTGATTGAGCGAGCGGCGCCACACGCCATCGACCGTGACCACCGACTCGGGCACGTTCATGGTGCCGTGCACGAAGCGGAAGTGCGCCTTGTCGACGGCGTTCTCGGCCATCTCCTGATTGCGCGTGCGCACCTGCCATCGGTAGAAGTCGGGCTCGGTCCAGTCGGAGCTCGAGAACTCGGGGATCTCCGGCACGTCCCATTCCGGAGGCTTGCCTTCCGCGTGGCGCCAGACCCAGATCGCGCCGTTGCGCTCGAGCAGCGGCCAGGAGCCGAGCCGCGCCTTCGGCGGGATGCGCTGCGCGTAGGGAATCTCGACGCACACCCCGTCCGCGCCGAAGCGCCAGCCGTGGAACGGACACCGGATGGTGTCGCCCTCGACCTTGCCGCCGCGGCCGATGTTCGCGCCCAGGTGCGGGCAGAAGGCGTCGAGCACGCGCGCCGCGCCCGCCTCGCTCCGGTACAGCACGAGGTCGGTCGCGAAGTAGCGAAGCCCGACCACCTGCCCCGGCGCGAGATCGCTCGAGTAGCCGACCGTGAACCAGCCGTTGGGCATCGGGAACGGGAACGCGCGCGCCTTCGCCTGCATGACACCTCCGCGGACTGCGAGGCCCCAAGCATGCCACGAACGCGGCCGAAGTGAAACACGTTCTAAATCAGGAGAGCGTCCCGCCGTCGACCCGGATTTCGGTCCCGTTGATGTGCGCGGCGTCTTCCGAGGCCAGGAACGCGACCGCCGAGGCCGCCGCCTCGGGCCCGCGGAACACCCCGTCCGGCGGCATGATCCGGTACAAGAGCTTCCGGTCCGCGCCGGCCGGCAGCTTGAACACCGAGTGGATCGGCGTCTGCACCGAACCCGGGCAGACCGCGTTCGCGCGCAGGCCCTGCCCGCAGTACTCGATCGCGAGCGTGTAGGTGAGCGCGAGCACGCCGCCCTTCGAGGCGGAGTAGGCGGCCGTCCACGGATGGCCCGCGAGCGCCGCGGTCGAGGACATGTTCACGATGTTGCCGCGCGTCGCGAGCAGGTGCGGCAGCGCCGCCTGGCACATGAAGAACGTGCCGTCGAGATTCACCGACAGGATGCGCCGCCAGGTCTCGTGCGCGAGCTCGTGCGTGTGGTCGAAGTGCAGGATGCCGGCGATGTTGCACAGCGCGTCGAGCCGACCGCAGGCGTGCGCCGCGGCCGCCACCGACGCGCGCACCGCGTCGCGATCGGAGACGTCGCACACGCGCGTCTCGACGTCGGCGCCGAGCTCGCGCACGGTCTTCGCGGTGTCCTCGAGCGCCTGCACCTGCACGTCGAGCAGGAAGAGCCGCGCGCCCTCGCGCGCCATGCGCTCGGCGCTGGCGCGGCCGATTCCGCTCGACGCGCCGGTGATCAGCACGCTCTTGCCCTCGAATCGCCGCATGCGCACCTCCGCGCCGCATCATACGCGAGCGCGGCGCGGCGACGGAGCTCTAGCCCTGCGGCTTCTGCAGCAGGCCGCGCGCGAGCGCGACCAGCCGCTCGCGATCGATCGGCTTGGACAGGTACTCGTTGCAGCCCGCGGCCAGGCACTTCTCGCGATCGCCGGCCATGGCCTGCGCGGTGAGCGCGAGGATCGGCAGCTCGAAGCCCTCGCGGCGCAGCGCGGCGGTGGCCTCGTAGCCGGTCATCAGCGGCATCTGCATGTCCATCACGATCAGGTCGAAGGGCTGGCCACGCTCCTCGGCGGCGATCACGATCTCGACCGCGATCTGACCGTCGCACGCGAGCTCGACCTCGAGCCCGGCGCGGCGCAGCACGAGCGAGATCAGCGCCTGGTTGTCGGCTCCGTCCTCCGCGAGCAGCACGCGTCCCGAGAGCCGAGCCGGCTCGGGCTCCGGCTCGACGGGCACCGGCCGCTGTGCGTGGACCTCGAGCGCCTCGGGCACGTCGAGCATGCGCACGCCCTCCAGCGGTCCGGTGGCGACGGTGGCGCGGAACACGCTGCCCCGAGCGGGGGCGCTCTCGACGGTCAGGTCGCCGCCGAGCAAGCGCGCGAGCGCGCGCGAGATCGTGAGTCCGAGACCGGTCCCGCCGTGGCGGCGCGTGAGCGACGCGTCGGCCTGCCCGAACGCTTCGAAGATGCGCGTCTGCTCCTCGGGCGCGAGCCCGACGCCGGTGTCCACCAGATCGAAGGCGAGCAGCGACGCGCCGGTCGCGCTCGCGGGAATCAGCTCGAGGCGCAGGGTGATGCCGCCGTGTTCGGTGAACTTGATCGCGTTGCCGGTCAGGTTCACCAGGATCTGCAGCAGCCGCGTGGGATCGGAGCGGATCTCCGCGGGGATCGGACCGCGCAGGCGCGTCTCGAGCCGGAGCTGCTTCTCGACCGCGCGCGGGCGCAGCAGCGCCACCACGTCGGACACGATCCGCATCGGCTCGCAGGCCACGTCCTCGACGGTGAACTTGCCGGCCTCGATGCGCGACAGGTCGAGGATGTCGTTCACGACCGCCAGCAGGTGCTGGCTGTTGCGCTTGACGGTGAGCAGCGCGGGATCGACGCCCGACGAGTTCTCCGCGCGCGAGGCCTCGTCGATCAGCTCGTCCGTGAAGCCAAGGATCGCCGTCAGCGGCGTGCGGATCTCGTGGCTCATGTTGGCCAGGAACTCGGACTTCGCGCGGTCGGCGGCGAGCGCGGCCTTGCACGCCTGGTCGGCCGCGGCCTGCGCGCGGTGCAGCGACGCCCAGACCGAGCGGTGCGTCTGACAGGCGAGCGCTCCGGAGATGCCGGCGAGAACGGTGAGCCCGATCGAGGCGAACGCGCTGCCGGCCGTGGGATCCGGCGCGATGCGCAGCGAGAGCAGAAACACGGCGATCATCTCGCCCGCGAGCGCGAGCGAGAGCGACGGCCGCCAGGGCGCGAGGCACGCCATCAAGAGCGGCGCGAGCAGTCCGATCGGCCGCAGCGGATTCTCGCCGGTCAGCGTCTGGATGCCCGACAGCAGGAGCGCCGCGTTCACGACGGAGACCAGCACGAACAAGAGCGACCCCGAGTGCTGCTGTCCCCAGCGCGTCTTCGCGACGATGCAGCACGCCCAGGCGGCCGACTGCGAGGTCAGGTGGAACAGCAGCGCGCGCTGCGGATCGAGATTCCCACCCAGCGCACAGACCAGGCTGAACGGCAGCAGCGCGAAGGCGAAGGCCGCGCACATCAGCCGGCCGCCGCGCGTGAGGAGTCTCCGGAGGTCGGGGAGATCCTCGTCGCGAATCGGCTCGATGAAGCTGTGCCAGGGACGGGTCATCGGGGTCTTCGGCGCGATATCACCGCGCTCGCTGCCCTATCGGCGTCGGACCCGCAGGGGCTGTTGCGGTCGATGCAAAGCAGCCGGCGGAGTTGCGCACGGCTTTCCGCCGAGCGAGCAGACAGCTGCGAACGCTCCCGCCGCCCGCGCCGACGCGCCCGTACGTCTAGAGCTTGAAGACGCGGACCGCGTTCTCCCGCAGGAATTTCGGCCAGACCGTGTCCCGGAACGGCACCTGCGGCAGGTCGGTGAAGATCCGCTCGAGCGAGAGACCCATCGGGAAGTAGCCCGCGTACATGACTTTGTCGGCGCCGCGCGTGTTGGCGAAGTCGATGATGTCCTTCGGGTAGTGCTTCGGCGCGAAGGCGCTGGTCGAGTAGTACAGGTTCGGCCACTTCAGCATCAGCTTCACGGCGAGCGCGGTCCACGGCTCGGCGCCGTGTCGCATGACGAACTTGAGCTCCGGGAAGAACCAGCACACCTCGTCGATCAGCTCGACGTTCTGCGGCGCCATCGGCAGCCGCGGCCCGGGCACGCCCGAACAGACGCAGATCGGGATGTCGAGCTCCACGCACTTGGCGTAGATCGGGTAGAACTTCTTGTCGTTGATCGGGACCTGCGGACACAGCCCCGACGGAAACGCGGTCAGCGCCTTCAGGCCGAAGCGATCGTGAAGCGCCACGATCTTGCGCACCTCGTCCATGCCCTCGTTCGGGTTCACCTCGTAGCTCGCGAAGAAGCGCTCCGGGTATTCCTTGAGCGCGCGCAGCGCGGGCTCGTTGCCGACGTCGACGCCGATCATCGCGCGCTCGATCCCGTATTTGTCCAGCTCCGCGACGACCAGCGCCAGGAAGTCGGAGCCCGGCGTGAAGCCGGGGATGTTCCGGAACATGTACTGCGCCGGCATCTTGAACTGCTCGCGGCTCTCGCGGTCGCGCAAGAGCGGCTTCATGAACTCGTACCAACGGCTGTTGTCGTCGGTCGGAATCGCGAGCATCAGGTCGATCACTCCGATTCCCGTCGGCATGGCCATCTGCGTCGTCCTCCGTTTGCCATCATGCCACGAGCGCTCGTATCCTCGCGCGCGTGGGACCGCTCGCGGGCATGCGCATCGTCGAGATCGCCGGCATCGGCCCGGGTCCGTTCTGCGCGATGATGCTCGCCGACATGGGCGCCGAGGTGCTGCGCGTCGAGCGGCTCGCGCGCGTGGCGCCGGGCGACGCGTCGGGCGACCTGCTCTCGCGCGGCCGGCGCTGCATCGCGGTCGACCTGAAGGGCCCCGACGGCGTGGAAACCGTGCTGCGCCTGGTCGAGCGCGCGGACGGCCTGCTCGAGGGCTTCCGGCCCGGCGTGATGGAGCGCCTCGGGCTCGGGCCCGACGCCTGCCTCGCGCGCAATCCGCGGCTGGTGTACGGGCGCATGACCGGCTTCGGCCAGAGCGGGCCGCTCGCGAGCGCGGCCGGCCACGACATCAACTACATCGCGCTCGCCGGCGCGCTCGATCCGATCGGCCGGCGCGGCCAGCCGCCGACGCCGCCGCTGAATCTGGTCGGAGACTTCGGCGGCGGCGGCCTCTTGCTCGCGTTCGGGATGGTCTGCGCGCTGCTCGAGCGCGTGCGCTCCGGACAGGGCCAGGTGGTCGACGCGGCGATGGTCGACGGCGCCGCGACGCTGATGACCGTCTTCCACGCCGCGCAGCAGTCCGGCTGGTGGAGCGAGGAGCGCGGCACCAACATGCTCGACTCGGGCGCGCACTTCTACGACGTGTACGAGACCGCCGACGCCAAGTTCGTCTCGATCGGCTCGATCGAGCCGCAGTTCTATGCGGAGCTGCTCGAGCGCACCGGGCTCGACGCGGCCGGGCTGCCTCCGCAGCTCGACCGCTCGCGCTGGCCCGAGCTGAAGGAGCGCATGCGGGCGGTGTTCAAGACCCGGACGCGCGCGGAGTGGTGCGAGCGCCTGGAGGGCAGCGACGTGTGCTTCGCGCCGGTGCTGTCGATCAGCGAGGCGCGCGCGCACCCGCACAACGTCGCGCGCAAGAGCTTCGTGTCGGTTTCCGGCTTCGAGCAGCCGCGTCCGTCACCGCGCTTCAGCCGCACGGACTCGGGCATCCAGCGCGCGCCGGCGCGGGTCGGCGAGCACACCGACGAGGCCCTGCGCGACTGGGGCTTCGCCGCCGACGAGATCGCGCGGCTGCGCGAGGCGAAGGCGATCGGCTAGAAGTCAGGAGCGAGTGCCCTGCGCGAAGCCGCCTTCGCGCAGGGCCGCAAGCGCCGCGCAGCGGCGCGCGCAGCGAGGCGCAGCCGAGCGAAGTCGATCAGACTCAATCGGACAGCATCCGCTCTTCGACGAAGCTCTGGATGCCGCGGCTCGCAGGTGCGGAGAGGTTGCGGAACACGAGCCCCGCCTCGCCCGCGCGCCGGTACACCGTGCGGCCCGTGATCTGCAGCGTGCCGCAGCGCGGCAGCTCGAACTCGAGCGCGACCTCCTCGCCCGGATCCGGCGGGTTCTCGCGCCGCAGCAGACAGCCGCCGCGCGAGAGCGAGACCACGTGCGCGACCGCCTCGCTGCCGTTGTCGCGCACGCGCGCGCGGATGCTGGTCGACACGCGCGGCGTCGCGCGCGGGTTGGACTCCAGCGCCGTCTGCACCAGCCGGTACAAATCGTGGAAGCCCGCGGGCCGCTCGATCGTGCCGACCGCGTTCGTCGCCCACGGCACGCTCTGACCGTGCGCGTACAGCAGGATCGCCGGCAGACCCGCCAGCTCGCGCGCGCGCTCGGCGTCGACGATCACGAGGTCCGGCGCGCGCCGCAGGTTGCCGTAGTGCGCCTCCCAGCGATCTTCCGAGACCACCGAGTAGCCGGCCTGCGAGAGCTTGAGCCGCGCGAGCGGCACGTAGCTGTGGGGCGGAGAGAGCGACAGGATCACGCGAGGCGTCGTTTCGGTCACGGCTCTTTCTCGGCCTCGAGTTGCGCGCGATTGAGGGCGCGCTGCGGGCCGCGGCGAACAGGAGTGCTCAGCGCGCGACGGCGCCGCCATCGACGACGAACGACTCGCCCGTGACGAACGACGCGCGGTCGGAGCAGAGCCAGACCACCGCTTCCGCGATCTCATCGGGCCGGCCCAGCCGCCCGCCCGGCTGCGTCGCGAGGATGCCCTTGGCGATCGCGGGATCCTTCGCCATGTGCGCGCGCAGCGCGGGCGTCTCGACGCTGCCCGGACAGAGCGCGTTGATGCGCACGCCCGAGCGCGCGTTCTCGACCGCCGCGGTCTTGGTGAGTCCGAGCACGCCGTGCTTGGCCGCCGCGTAGTGCGCGAGCAGCGGCACGGCCACCAGCCCCGCGCCCGACGCGGTGTTGACGATCGCGCCCGCGCCCTGGCGCGCCATCACCGGGATCTCGTGCTTCATGCACAGGAAGACGCTGGTCAGGTTCAAGCCGAGGATCGCGTTCCACTCCGCGGTGGGGATCTCGTGCATGCGGCCGCCCCGCCCCGGACCGCCGGCGTTGTTGTGCGCGCAGTCGAGCCGGCCGTAGGCGTCGAGCGCCGCCTTCACCAGCGCCTCGACGTCGGACTCGCGCGTCACGTCGCAGCGCACGAAGATCGCTTCGCCACCGTCGCCCTGGATCTCGCCGGTCACGGCCTTGCCCGACGCTTCGTCGAGGTCGGAGACCACGACCCGCGCACCCTCGCGCGCGAGCGCGAGCGCCGAGGCGCGCCCGATGCCCGAGCCCGCGCCCGTGACGAGCGCGACCTTGCCCGCGACGAGTCCGCTCACCGGAGCGGTCACCGGAGATCGCTCACGGCAGCTCGACGGTGGCGGTGCCGACGACGCGCGTCTCCTTGGCCTCGTTCTGGATCGTGAGGTCGATCTCGAGCGTGCGCGTCTCGTCGTTCTTGTCGGTCACCACGCCGCGCGCGACCGGGTGCGAGTCGACCAGGATCGGCGCGCGGAAGATGGTGTCGATCTTGCGCACGACCGCGCCCGGCGCCCAGCGGTGGATCAGCGCGACCAGGATGCCCTGGCTCATGATGCCCGGCACGATCGCCCCCGGCAGGCCCTCCTTGCGCGCCTGCTCGTGGTCGTGGAAGCGGCCGAACGTCATGCCCGAGGCGGTGGTGAAGCGGCGCACGTTGTCGAGCGTCACGTCGGGCGCGATCGGCGGCAGCTCCGCGCCGAAGTCGACGTCGTCGTAGGTCAGGCTCATTTCGCGCCCCGATCCTGCTGCACCATGCGCCAGTCGACGATCGCGACCGGCTCGCCGCGCTGGTTCTGAAACTCCATGCGGTGCACGATGAACAGCATCGTCCCCGAGCGACCGGTCTTGGTGTAGACGTCGTGGATCTGGCTCTTCGCGGTGATCTTGTCGCCCGGGCGGATCGGCGCGATCGGCGTCACGCACTTGCCCGCGTCGAAGCCGTAGCCGCCGCCGAGCCGCGGGAAGTTGTCCGGCAGGACGCGCCGCCCGACGTAGCGCGAGGGGTAGTTCGGCACCGCCTGGAAGTCCGGATCGCTCGGATCGGTGTAGCGCTTGGCGGTCTCGCCGCAGGCCTGCGCGAAGCCGACCAGGTCGGCGCTGACGGCCTCGAACTCGGCGGTGTCGAACGTGAACCCGGTCCAGTCTCGCTTCAGCGCAAGGACGTCTATTTCCATGACAGTGCCTCGAAGTCTCCCGCGCGCAGCGCCGCCACCAGGCCATCGGCGTCGCGGATCTCGTTGGGAAAGCGCGTCACGCAGCGCGCGATCTGGCTGACGATGTGCGCGTCGCTGCCGCCGATGCCACGGTAGCCGCGCGCCTCGGCGAGCGCGAGCGCGGCCGCGTCCTCTTCGCCGCGGCTGCCGCCGTTCAGCGTCTCGATCACGCTCACGCCCTCGACCGGCCCCTGGGTCTCGAAGTGCGCGCACAGCCCGACGCGCGGCCGGCCCGGGTGGCACGGCACCGCCACGCCACCGCAGCGCTCGGTCTCGCGCAGCACCACTTCGAGCGGCAGATCGATGCGCGTGAAGTCGTAGGCCGCGAGCATGTCGTCGTTCACACCGAACACCAGCACGTGGCCGTAGTCGGTCTCGACCTCGGACGCCTTCAGGATCAGGATCCCGTACTCGTCCTCGAGCTTGCGGTAGTCGGACACGGCGTCGAACTGACGGTGCTCGGTGAGCACGAAGCCGTCGAGCGCGAGCTCGCGCTTCCTGATCCACTGGCAGTAGTTGTCGACCTTGGCCCGCCCGTCGTCGGACATGATCGAGTGGTTGTGCAGGTCGAGGATCATGCCGGCCGGAACACGGGAACCGCGAAGCCGTCCGCGCCGGCGCGAAACTCGGCCACCACCGGCAGGCCGATGCGCACGTCGTCGGGCGCGCAGCCGACCACGTTGGTGAGAAGCCGCGGGCCCTCTTCGAGCTCGACGTAGGCCAGCACGTAGGGCGTCGCGTCGCGGAACGGGGGAACCTGGTTCTGCTCGGTCACCGTGAAGGTCCAGACCGTGCCGCGGCCGCTGGCCTCGAAGTGCTCGATCGCGCCGCCCAGGCACGTCACGCACAGCGCGCGCGGCCGATGCTGCACGGTCCCGCAAGTGCGGCAGCGTTGCAACACCAGGGTGTGGCGGCCCGCGCCCTCCCAGTAGCCGCGCGTCTCCCAGTCGGCGACGGGCCTCGGGTGATCGATCTCGCGCGCCATCAGTCCCTCGCCAGGATCAGCGTCGCGCCGCTGTGCGCCACGCCGAGCGTTCCGCCAGTGCCGTGCGCGAGGGCGATCCGCGCGTCCGCGACCTGCCGCTCGCCGCACTCGCCGCGCAGCTGTTTCACCGCCTCGATCACCAGGAAGATCCCGCGCATGCCCGGGTGGTTCGACGAGAGCCCGCCCCCGTCGGGGTTGAGCGGCAGCTCGCCGCCCAGGCCGATGCGCCCGCCCGACACGAACGCCCCCCCCTCGCCCGGCTTGCAGAAGCCCAGGTTCTCGAGCGTGGCGAGCACGGTGATCGTGAACGAGTCGTAGATCGTGCACAGGTCGATGTCGTCGTGGGTCACTCCGGCCATGCGGAACGCCAGCTCGCCCGACTGCTTCGCCGCGATCGTGAGCAGATCGGGCGCGCCGAGCTCCTGGTGGCAGACCGCTTCGCCGCAGCCGAGCAGCCGCACCGGGGGCTTGGCGAGGTCGCGCGCGCGCGCGGCGCCGGTCACGACCAGCGCGCCGCCGCCGTCGCTGATGATGCAGCAGTCGAGCAGGTGCAGCGGCCGCGAGATCATGCGGCTCTCGAGCACGTCGGCGACGCTGATCGGCCGGCGCATCTTGGCGTTGGGGTTCAGGCCCGCGTGCCGGCGCATGGTGACCGCGATCTCGGCGAGCTGCTCGGAGCTCGTGCCGTAGCGCTGCATGTGGCGCTGCGCGACCAGCGCGTACGAGCCCACGGTCGTGAGTCCGTAGGGCGAGACGAACGACGCGCCCGCGTCGCGGCCACCGCCCATACCGGTGCCGATCGCCAGCGCGTTCGACGCCGCCGTGCTGCCGTACAGGATCAGCGCGACCTCACACAGCCCCGCGTTTATCGCCGCCGCCGCGTGGGAGACGTGCGCGACGAACGAGGAGCCGCCGATGTTCGTGCCGTCGAGGTAGCGCGGCTTCAGGTTCAGGTACTCGGCGAGCGACACGATGCCCATCGGGCCCATCGACATGCTCGCGCCGAACAGGCCGTCGACGTCTTTGAGCTCGAGGCCGCAGTCGTCGAGCGCGCCGCGCGCGCTCTCGGCCATGATCTGGAACTCGGTCTTGTCGGGCGCCCAGCGGGTCGGGTGCTCGTAGGCGCCGGCCAGCGCGACCGCGCGCGACAGGCTCATCGCGCGAGCCCCGCCAGGAAGGAGGTCACTTCGGTCGCGAGCGCCTCGGGCTGCTCGAGCGCGACGCGGTGACCGCACTTCGGGATCACGACCTTGCGAGCGCCCGGAATGCGCGAGGCCAGCAGCTCCGCCTGCGCGCGCACGTCCTCGGCATCGTCCTCGCCGACCACGACCAGCGTCGGACACGCCACGCGCGCGAGGTCCGCCTCGCGGCTCCAGCCGTCGAGCGCGCGCATGTTCCCGTACAGCACGCGCGGGTCGGTCTTCAGGTCCTCGATAAAGCCGCGGCGCATCACGTCGGGGGTGGCCGCCGGCGACCAGGCCGCGCGATCGAACTCACGCCGCGCCTTGCCTTCCGTGATCAGTCGCAAGGCCTCGAGCAGCGCGGGGCGCACTGCTCCGCTCGCGCGGCTCGCGACCAGCACCAGCCCGCGCACCAGCGCGGGCTGCGCGAGCGCGGCCTCGAGCGCGACGACCCCACCCATCGATGCCCCGAGCAGCACGCAGCGCTCGATGCCGAAGGCCGCGCAGAACGCGCGCGTGAACTCGCCCATGCGCGCAACCGACGGCAGCGCGTCGAGCCCGCCCGAGCGCGCGTGGCCCGGCCGGTCGAAGGCGAGTGGACTGTGCGCGGACTCCAGGCGGGAGAGCAGGTCGACGAACACCGCCGAGTTCTCGCTCGCGCCGTGCAGGCACACGACCGTCTCGCCGCGCGCGAGCACGGGCGGGCGTTCGGGAAGCGTGGTCGGGCCGACGTGGTGGACGAACGTCGCCACGCCGTCGACGCGGACGTACTTCTGGGGCACGCGGCGAGCCTACATGGGCCTCGCTTCGGGTGTCAAAAAGCGCGCGAATTCGCTGATCGGACACCCCAAGTCGGGGGCGTGCTGCGCCGATCTCGGTGAAGCCCTCGACGCCGTAGGCCGCCGTCACGTTTCGGAAGCCCGCGCACGAGAAGGTCAGCGCATCGAGGAGCACGTCGCAGGGGATGCCTGTACCCTCGACCGCATCCGGACGGCGAGGAGTGGCAAGTGGTGCCCAGGAAGGAGAACGGCCAGCAACCCGGCTTCGGCGCGCGGCTCAGCGCGCTGCGCAAGGCCGCGGGCTACGCGCAGCAAGCGCTCGCCCAGGAGCTCGGCGCCTCCACGGATGAACTCCTGGGAGTGGCGACCCCTCGGCGAAGGGCGGCGAAGCCGGACCGCCGGCTCAGCGCCGCATGCAGCGGCCCGAGCGGATGAACCCGAAGGAGAAGCGCCAGGCGCTCCAGATCCTCGACGCCCGGATCGAGCGCAAGCAGCGTCGGGCGACGAAGGGCTGAGCCGATGGCCACGCGCCGCACCAGGGCCGCGGGGCGGCCGCTTCGCGTCTACGTCGACACCTCGGTCTTCGGCGGCGTCCATGACGATGAGTTCCGTGACCCGAGCGAGCGCTTCTTCACCGCGGTGCGCGCGGGTGCCTTCATCGCGCGCACATGGCGGCGCTCGAGACCACGGTCGAGGCGGCCGGTCTCGCCGAGGCCTACCTCGCCGCCGGCGTCGTCCCTGGAGCGTCGCGCGTGGACGCGCTTCACGTGGCCCTGGCCTCCGTCGCGCGGGCCGACGCCGTCGTGAGCTGGAACTTCAAGCACCTGGTCCAGCTGCGCCGCATCCGCGGCTTCCACGCCGTGAACGTGCTGCGCGGCTATCCCCTGATCGAGATCCGCTCGCCCTTGGAGGTGATCGATGACGACTAAGCATGAGACAATCGATTGTGTCGCGGTGAAGCGACGTGCGCAGCGCGCCCTCGCCAAGGCACTCGCTGGGAAGTCGCCCAGCGAGCAGGCTGAAGTCCTCCACCGCCTCGCCGCGCAGGTGCCGCTCTGGAAGGATCTCCGAAAGGCGCGCACCGAGCGGCCGCTGAACGCCGCGCGCACGGACCGGAAACGACGATCGACGTGGTGAGGCTCAGTCCTTCCAGATCGGCTCTCGATCCCCGTCGATCGTCCGTCCGACGATCACGTAGTGCATCGGTGAGGGCAGAGCCGACTGGAGCGATCCTCCGCAGTAGGGGCATCGAGGCGGATTGCTGAACGAGAACGAGCCACCGCACGGACAGCCGACCAGGTGCTCTTCGATCTCGGCCTTCTGATCGAAGTCGAGCATCCACGGGTGCACGTCACCCACGATCTGCACGTAGCGCGGATCGTACGTGCTGAACACGAGGACCGTGGGGTCGCGGTCGCAGTAGAGAAAGCCTTGGTTGCTTCGGCCAGCGTGATAGAAGTACCGCTGCTCGAGCTCGATCTTCTTCCTACAGGTCGGACACTCGAGGTCCACAGCTACGGCCCTGTCCTTCCGAAACGCGTGGGGTCGATCTCGAGCTCTCGGAGAAGCTGGAACTGCCTGGCTCCCCCACTCGTGAACGCGCCACCGTGCTCGGGGCCGGGAATCATGAGATCCCCTGGGTCGACGAACCGATCGATGTAGTTCCCACCTCGACCCGGCGCGATCTCGAGCAGCTCTTCAACCTGACGCGACGTACTGCCTGCCGGAACGTCTCGCGGAAGCGTTACGAACGTCCCTTGGCGCAAGCTCCCGCTCTTGGTGATCGCTTCAACCCCGACATCGTCGGTGAAGTAGAGCACGCGCATCGGCGCTCCCCTTGCGGCACCAATTCCGGTCAGTGCTGGGCGTGCGCGCGCCCACGGGAAGGCCGCCAGTGCCAGGTTCTTCGGCAATTCTCGTGGGTCGAGAAGCTCTGCGAGCGCGCCCAACGCGAAGGACGATGCGTAGTAGCTCGCAGAAGCCTGGGCCCCATGGACTGTATCCCACTCCATCACGAGGTCGCCTTGGTCAGCCTGATGAGTCGCCAACGCTTGAAGGTAGTTCGCCGGACCAAGCGACCCGAACGAACTGAGGTAGGTGCGGAAGTCCGGAACCTGAGGGCGAGACAGACAGCCGTACGCTGCGCAGGGATCTGGTGCTTGCGGCTTCAGCCCGAACGGATCGCGGTAGCGATACGGGTTGTTCGCGGCGTACGCGTAGAGCTGATCGCTCCCGAGGCCGAGCGGATCCGCCTGCAGGAAGCGGCCGGTCGCGGGGTCGTAGTGGCGCGCGCGCAGGTAGAGCA
>JBBDXF010000035.1:0-103070 GCA_040902485.1 Myxococcota bacterium
ATCGGGCTGAAGACGCGCGCCCGGCGACGGGAGCGGGTTTCTGAGACCGCTTCTAGGGCTCCAGCGTCTCGGGCGGCGCGAGCGCAGGCCGCGCCATCGCGGTGGGAAGCTCGACGCGGAAGGTGCTGCCTCGCCCCGGCGCGCTCGTCACCTGGATCGACCCGCCGTGGCGCGCGACGATGCCGTAGCTGATCGCGAGGCCGAGGCCGGTTCCCTTTCCGACGGGCTTGGTCGTGTAGAAGGGGTCGAAGATGCGCTCGATCGACGCCGGATCGAGCCCGCAGCCATCGTCCTCGACCTCGACCGCGACGCGGTCGCCGCCGAGGTCGCGGGTGCGCACGATCACGGTGCCCTTCCCCTCCACCGCGTCGCGTGCGTTGGCGATCAAGTTCATGAAGACCTGGTTGAGCTGCCCGGCCAGACACTCCACGGCGGGCAGCTCGCCGTAGTCGCGCACGAGCCGACAGCCCGCGAGCGGGCCGCGCAGCAGCGTGAGCGTGGCGTCGAGCGCGTCATTGAGCTGGATCACGGTCGACTCGCCGCGGTCGGGGCGCGAGAAGCTGCGCAGATCGCGCACGAGCCCCGTCGCGCGCTCGATCCCCTCGGCGCAGCCGTCGAAGACCTGCTTCAGGTCGCCGATCGCGACGTCGACCCCGTGCTCCGCGCGGATCTGCGCTAGCCGGTCCGCGAGCGCCGGCGCCCCGTCCGCGCGCGAAGCCGCCTCGTAGTCGTGCAGCGTCGCGACCAGGGTGCGCATGTACGCTTGCAGGTAGTGGAAGTTGCCGACGATGAAGTTCAGTGGGTTGTTCAGCTCGTGGGCGATCCCGGCCACGAACTGGCCGAGCGAAGCCATCTTCTCGCGGTGAAGCAGCTGGGTCTGCGTGCTGCGCAGCTCGTCGAGCGCCTTCTGCAGGTCGTGGGTTCGCGCCTCGACCTTCCCCTCGAGGTTGCGATTCAGCTCGCGCAGCTGCTCGAGCGCGAGCGCGTTGCGAACCGCGACCGCGCCCTGATGCGCGAGCGTGTGCAGGAGCGCGCGGTCCTCGCCGCTGTACATGCCCCCCGAGCGCGGCGGACCGAGCACGAGGGCGGCGACGAGCTCGTCCTCGCTGCGGAACGGGATCACGAGCCCGCCGTCCGGCACGTCGATGCTCTTGCGGTCGATGGGCAGATCGCTCGGCACGCCGCGATCGCCCGGATCGCCCACCGCGAGCAGCTCGTTGCGCTCCCCGCGCACGAAGAAGCCCACGCCCTGCGGGTGGAGCGCCCGCTCCACCGCGTAGTGAAGCTCGCGGGCCAGCTCCGCGAGCTCGGTGGCCGCGGCGAGTCGCCCGCTCGTCTCCTCGACGATGCGGCGGTAGTCGTACGCGTTGCGGAAGAACAGCCGGTCGATCAGCGCCTGGGCGTGGTCGCGAAGCGGCAGCATCAGCCCGACGGATACGACGCCGGAGACGATCGCGAAGACCGGCTCGCGATAGTCGAGCGCGCCGGCGAACGCGCGGTGCGTGAGCGCGACGGCTCCCGCGTAGCAGACGGCGGCCAGCAGGGTGAGCGCCGCGTAGCCGACCGAGCGCCGGATCAGCGAGTCGACCTCGAGCAGGTTGTGACGCAGAGCTGCGTAGCCCACAGCGCCCGGGAACAGGAACGCCGTGAACGCCATCGTGTTCTGCGAGGCGTTCCAGCCCACGAGCGGCGAGATGACTATCAGCCCCAGGAACGGGCTCAACGCCACCACCGCGCCGAACGCGACGATGCGCACGCGCTGCCGTGCCTCGAACGAGGCGGGACGCAGCCAGGCGTGCACCTGCGAGCCGATCAGACTCGCGACGGAGACGCCGAACAGGAGCATCGCGAGCCCGTGGTGCACGACGTAGCGCTGCGGGTCGTTCAGGCCGAGCTGGCCCGCGGCGGCGAATGGCAGCGCCGCCGCGTACGGCAGCGCCAGCAGCCAGGCGCGGCCCTCCAGCACGCGCCGCGGCTGCGGGAAGACGAGCGCCATGTGGATCGCCCCGGCGAACAGGAACGACTCGCAGAGCACGTGCAGGCGGAACAGGCGGTACGGCCCGTACAGGTCGAGCGCCGTGAACGTGTACAGCGTCGCGAGCCAGAAGAAGCTGAACGTGCCGCGTCCGAGCCGATCGCGGCCGCGCATCGCGCGCAGCAGCAGCGCCACGATGCCGAACGCGGCGCCGTTGAGCAGAAAGCTGCCGAACAGGAGCCAGAGATCGCGCGTGCCGAAGCGGCTGGTCGGGATCTGGCGCTCGAACGCCTGCTTCCCCTCGCCGAAGCGGTAGCGGACCAGGCGCCCTTCCGCGCCGCGCTCGACCGCCGCTCGGATCTCCGCACCGCCGCGAACCGGGACGCCGTCGACGGCGGTCACCTCGTAGCCGTAGATCTCGCCGCTGGCGGTCGCGGGCCAGTGGGTGAGGCCGGCGGAGGCGACGACCCCGTTGCGGAGCACCAGGAAGCCCGGGAACAGGCGCTCGTGCCAGCGGAACGCCTCGACCGTGCCGTAGACCGCCACGAGCACCACGAGGGAGGCGGCGAACCACAGACCCGGATCGCGCCGCGAAGTCACGGCTTCGCCCCGAAGCCGCGGCCAGCTTCGTCGAGGTCGAAGAGCACCGCTTGCGGCGCGAGCCGCTCGAAGTAGCCGCGCATCACGGAGCGTCGCTGCACGGCGTCCGGGGAGGAAGATGGAGGCCCGAGCGGACGCGACGGGAAGCCGAGCCCGTCGAGCGACTCGATCAGCGCTCCGGGCATGAACGCATAGGCGTGCGTGAGCTCGTGCTCGCGCAGGGCGTCGTAGAGCAGTTTGACCAGACCCAGGAGAGCGACTCGCTCGCCGCCGCGGTGCTCGACCGCGAGCGCGAGCCGACCGATCTCGCCCAGCCGCTCGCGCGGCACGTCGGGAACCTCGAAGTCGAAGAGCGCCTCGGTCTGATAGCCCAGTGCGCTCGGCAGCACGGCTCGCGCCGTGCCGACGAGGCGTCCCGCGGCGTCGTAGACCAGGCACTGCACGGCCGATTCGTCGTGCGCGTCGCGCAGCAGCGCGCTGCGGAAATCGGCCGGATCGATGTACCCGTGCTCGGCGTACACGCGGAAGCGTAGCGCGTACGCGGCCTGCCGTTCCTCGATCGAATCGGCGCGGCAGAAGCGGTAGCCGTCCAGCCTGAACTCCTTCGTCGGCACCGCGTCGAACAGCCGGCGCAGCTCGTCGGACGCCGATCCACGCGGGCTTCGCGCGGCGCCGTCGAGCGCGATCTCGAGCTCCATGCCCTCCGCGGTGCTCGCGCGGACCCGGCCCGCGATCGGCCGGAGCGCGTGGAGACCGCGCACCTCGATCGCGTCGCCCAGCTCGGCGTTCCTCGGCCCGCGATCGCCCAGGACCCGCACCCGGACAGCACCCGGGCTGCGCGCGAGCAGCAGTGCCGGAAACGCGCGCTCGGCGGTCGTGAGCAGCACCGCCTCGCCCGCGGGCTCCCGCCCGCCCGCGCCGCCGCGCGCGAGCAGCTGTGCGGGAAGGACGAACAGATCGGCGGCGAGCGCGAACAACAGCGAGAGCGCCTCGAGCCCGCCGAAGTTCGAGATCACCTGGAAGTCCGAGAGCCCGAGCACCGCGAGGCCGGCGGCGATGATCAGGCTCGTCACCAGGACAGGGCGGCCCGTGGTCACGTAGGCCTGGAACACCGCGACGCGCCGCAGCCCGTGGGCGGCCTCGTGACGCCGGATCGTGTCGAGCAGGTGCACGGTGCTGTCCACCGCGATCCCGAGCGTGGTCACGGCGATCACGCTGGTCACGTCCCGCAGCGTGACGCCCGTGAGCACCATGACCGCGAAGCTCAGCGCGACCGGCAGGGCGATCGGCAGGAAGAGGTGCGCGCCGATCCACAGCGAGCGGAACGCGACGGAGGAGAGGAAGAGGATCAGGAAGGCCGCGCCCGCCAGGCTCCAGGCCTGCTCGACGGCGAGCTCGTCCGCGGCCTCCGAGAGCAGGATCTCCGTCGACAGGACGGTGTCGGCTCCCGACTCGGCCGAAAGGTGCTCGCGCGCCAGCGCCTCGAGCCGGGCGCGCAGCGCGGCGCTCTCGCGGCTCGAGCCCACCGCGGCGGTGAGCACGATGCGCGCGTGGCGGTGCTCGAAGTCGAGCAGGTCGTCGAACTCGTCGGGCTCGCCCGCGGACGAGTAGAGCAGCAGGTACTGCGCGACCGCCTCCGCCGAGTCGGGAATGCAGAGCTCGCGCGGGTCGTCGCCGTGCATCGCGCGGTTGATCAGCTCGACGTAGTTCGCGATCGAGAAGCTCTTGTCGATCTCGGGCAGCGCCTCGGCGGCCGCCTGGAAGTCGAGCATGCGGCGCAGCCGGCCGGGGTCGTGGATGCCACCAGGACCGCCGGTGCGCACGTACACGTTCTCGATCACGTCGCCGGAGAAGTGCTCGCGGTAGAACTCGGAGGAGCTGCGGAAGCGCGAGTCCTCGGCGAATGCCCGGGGGCCGCTCGAGTCGACGACGATCTCGCGGCTGGTCAGGCACGCTGCGGCGAAGAGCACGAGCGCTCCGGCGAGGACCACGCGCGGGCGGCGGCCGACGAGCTCGACGACCCCGAACAGGAAGACGCCGAGCCTGCGCTCGCTGGTGAGGAGGCCGTTGCGGCCGCGGATCGTCGTCAGCGAGAGCACCGCCGGCACCGCGAAGCAGGCGAGCACGATCACGGAGATCACGCCCGCCATCAGGTCGATGCCGAAGCCGCTCACGAGGGGCAGGTCCGAGAGCGCCACGAAGCCGGCGCCGATCGCCGTGGTGAGCCCGGCGACGACTACGGGACGCCGCATCTGCTCGAGCGCCGTGAGCGTCGCGGCCTCGGGTCCGCTGCCCGCCTGAACGAGCCGCTGGTAGCTCGCCGCCAGGTGCATCACGTACGCGCACCCGATCGCGAGCAGGAACGTCGGTGCGGTGTTCGAGAGCGCCGTGATCGGCTCGCCGATCCAGCCCATGAAGCCCGTCATCCAGACCACCGAGACGAGCACCGCGGCCAGGATCAGGCCCGTCATGGCGATCGAGCCGACGGCGAGGTACACGAGCACCGCCATCAGCGCGACCGTCGCGGGCAGCAGCACCCCCAGATCGCTCTGCATGGTGCGCGCGATCTCGGTCTTCATGAACGGGTGTCCCGCCAGGAAGTACGGCCGGCCCCCGCCCTCCTCCTCGACGATCCGCTCGATCTGTGTCAGCAGCGCGCCGCGCTCGACGCTCTCTGCGCCCGGACTCTCGAGCCGCACCTGCAGCGCCGCGGTGCGGCGGTCGCGCGAGACGAGCGAGCCGGTCCACAGCGCATTCGCCTCGACCCGCTCGCGCACGCGCGCGAGCGCCGGCTCGTTCCAGTCGGCGGGATCGGGCGGCACCAGCGGCTGCACGTCGAGCGCGTCTTCGGTGCCCACGATGTCGTCGACCGTCACGAGCGCCTCGACCTCCGCGACCTCCGGGAGCTCCTCGACGCGCGCGGCGATGCGGCGCTGCACGTCGAGGGCTTCGGCCGCGAGCGCGTCGTCGAAGGGCAGCGCGATCGAGACCACCTCGTCGCTGCCGAACAACTCCTTCCAGCGGTCGAATGCCAGGCGATCGGGATCGTGCTCCACGATCATCGACTCGATCGACGAGTCGACACGAAGTCGTGTCGCGCCGACCGCGAAGACCAGTGTCGCGAGCGCGAGGAGCGCCAGCACCGTGCGCGGGTGGGACACCGGCGAGCGGAGGATGCACTCGAGCGCCTTCATCCCCCGCCCTCCCCGAGCCGAAGTCGCGGCGAGCCGGCGAGCGACGACGCGAAGTCGACCACGAAGAGCCGGTGGAGCAGCTGCGTTCCGAGCACCAGGATCAGGAGCCACTCGAGCTGCAGCCGCACGATGTGGCCATCGGGGGCGTGCTCGAGCGCGGCGCGCAACGACGAGACGACGGCCGGATCGAACAGGCCGGAGTCGCGCAGGCTGCGTTCGCCGAGAAGCTCGTCTACGTACTCCGGCCGGCGCCGGCCGAAGAACCAGCTCTTGATCGGCGTGTAGAACGGGCGCTTGCGCCGGGTCCGGATCGATTCCGGGAGCAGCCCGCGCATCGCTCCGCGCAGCACCGACTTCTCCGTGAAGCCGGAGAGCTTGTGCGACGGGTGGAGCCGCGCCAGCCACTCGACGAGCTCGTGGTCGAGCAGCGGGACGCGCGCCTCGACGCCGTTGGCCATCGACGCGCGATCCCCCATCAAGAGAATCCACGACGGCAGGCGGCTCTCGACCTCGAGCGCGAGCCCGGCATCGAGCGGGTGCAGCCCGCGCGCGCCGGCGGACACGAGCGCGGCGAACTCGGGCGGCGGGTCGCCGATCGGCCGCGGGCGCCGGCCGCCGACACCGAGCAGCTGATCGCGCTCCGGACCGAGCGCCATCCACACGTCGTACCAGGGCGGGTAGATGCCGCCGAAGGCGGCCGCGATCTCGGCGGCCGGGCGCTGCTGCGTGCGCAGGAAGTGGTCGACCAGACCGTCGGGTGTGCCCAGCCAGCGGTAGAGCTGCCGATAGAACGGCGCACGCAGCGCGCGCAGCCCAGGGCGGTCGAGCAGGCGCCGCATCTTGTCGGCGCGGAAGCAGTCGTAGCCGCCGATCAGCTCGTCGGCGCCCTCGCCGGTCAGGATGACTTTGAAGCCCTCCTTGCGCGCGGCCGATGAGAGCAGCGAGAGCGGCAGCGCCAGCGGGTACTGCAGCGGTAGCTCGCAGTGCCACACCACGTCGGGGTAGTGGAGCGCGGCGCTCGGGTCACACGTGACCACGTGACTCGGCGAGCCGAGCGCAGCCGCCACACGCGCAGCGTACTCGCGTTCGTCGTGCTCGGGCGAGGTGAAGCCGATCGAGAAGGTGCGCGGAGCCTCGCCCGTCACCTCGCGGTAGAGCGCCGCGATCGCGGACGAGTCCAGTCCTCCGGAGAGGAATGTCGCCACCGGCGTGTCGGCGCGCGCATGGGTCTCGACGCGCTGCAGCAGCAGGTCGCGCAGCTCCGCCTCGGCGTCGGCCCTTTTCACGACCCGGTGCTCGCCGACCGGCAGGAACGGCGCGCTCCAGTAGCGGCGCGGCTTCCCGATCGGACGCCCCACCGCGATGCGCAGCGTGTGCGCGGGTCGCAGCTCGACGACGCCCCGGAACATCGTGCGCGGGGGGCACGGGTAGGAGAGCGAGAACACGTCGTCCACCGAGTCGCGATCGATCTCGATCGGCACCAGCCCCGACGCGAGGATCGCCTTGACCTCGGAAGCGAAGAGCACGTAGTCGCGGGTCTCGGCGACGTAGAGCGGCTTGATCCCGAGCCGGTCGCGCGCGAGCAGCAACGAGCGCTCGCGTCCGTCCCAGACCGCCAGCGCGAACATCCCCGTCAGCCGCTTCACGAGGTCCTCGCCGTGCTCCTCGTACAGATGGGGAAGCGTCGACGTGTCGCACTCGCCCGTGATCGCGTGTCCGCGCGCGAGCAGACCGATGCGCAGCTCGTCGTGGTTGTAGATCTCGCCGTTGAACACGCTGACGATCGCGCGGTTGCAGCCCTGCACGGGCTGCCGGCCGTGCTCGCGGTCGACGATGGCGAGGCGCGCCACCGCGAGCTGGACGTCGGGTGACAGGAACTCGGTGGTCTCGTCGGGACCGCGATAGCCGATCGCCGCCACCATCCGGCGGACGATCTCCGGGGGAGGCAGCGGCTTATCGCCTCTTCGAACGATCCCGGCCAGACCGCACACGGCGCCGCTCCCCGCCCGGAAACCTCCCCGCATCCCCGGGCCCCTTCGTTTCGGGTCCTGGCTCCGTGATCTGGAGCACCAAGCTGCGGATCGCCGGCGCCGTCCCGCGAGCCGGAACTGGAGCTTGGGCCAGCCCCGGTCGATAACGACGCAAAGCCGCTCCAGGCTGGAGACAGCGTGGGCAGATCGCGTTCATTTCTGTCGGGCCGCGCGGCCGCTGCGCTCGTCGCCGCGGTCTTCGCGACGGCTGCGCTCGCGACGCCCGATGTCGCGAGCGACCCGCCGGCGCTCGACGGCCGGGGAATCATGGAGCAGGTCGACCTGCGGCCGCGCGGCGCGGACCAGCGGCTCCGGATGGTCTGGCACCTGCGCGAGCCCTCGGGCCGCGAGCGCGTGCGAGAGACCCGGAGCTACTGGCGCGACTATCGCGAGCGCGATCCGCAGCTGCGCAGCAAGCGGCTGATCGTCTTCGACGCACCCCAGGACATCCGCGAGACCGCCCTCCTGGTCTGGAGCTATCGCGAGACCGGCATCGACGACGACCGCTGGATCTACCTGCCCGCGCTGCGCAAGGTGCGGCGCGTGGCGGGCAAGGACCGCGGCCGGTCCTTCACGGGCAGCGAGTTCAACTACGACGATCTCGGCGACCGTGAGGTCGACGAGGACACGCACGTGCTGCTGCGGACCGAGACCGCGAATGGCCGAGAGCTCCAGGTCGTCGAGTCGACGCCGCGCGACGCGGACTCGCCGTACTCGCGCCGTGTGCACTGGGTCGACGCCAAGCGCTTCACGGTTCCGCGCATCGAGTACTACGACGCGCACGCGCGGCTCGCGAAGGTGCTCACGATCGACTGGAAGGACGTGGGCGGCGTCTGGGACTGGAGCCGACTGCGCATGGAGAACGTGCGCAGCGGACGATCCACCGAGGTGGAGGTCACCGAGGTGGTCCACGGGCTCGGCCTGCCCGA
The DNA here is from genome assembly GCA_040902485.1 of Myxococcota bacterium. Lineage (GTDB taxonomy): Bacteria > Myxococcota_A > UBA9160 > SZUA-336 > SZUA-336 > VGRW01. The sequence goes on from JBBDXF010000035.1 coordinate 8,729, forward strand.
CGACGCCTTCAGCGAGAGCGCGCTGCGCTTCGGCGTGCCGTAGCCGATGCGCCGTTCGGGAGTCGCCGTCGCGGCCGCGCTGCTCGCCGCCGCGTCCGCACGCGCCGAGACGCCGCTCGAGATCTCCGCGCTGCTCGAGAGCGACTCCGCCTGGCGCATCCATTCTCCGCGTCAGCTCCAGAAGTCGCAGACCCGGCTCGAGCTCGACGCTGCGCTCGGGCTCTCGCCCGCGCTCGAGCTGCGCGCCACGGGCCGCGCGATCTGGGACCCCGCGGGTCGTCTGGTCGGCGAGCATCCGGATCCGGACTACGAGCCGATCGACCGCGGCCAGATCGGCGGCAACCGGCATCTCGAGGTGGAGCTGCGCGAGCTGTACCTGGACTGGCACGGCCGCGTGGCGGACGCACGCCTCGACGTGCGCGCGGGAAAGCAGCAGATCGTGTGGGGGCAGTCGTTCGGGCTGCGCGTGCTCGACTTCGTGAACCCGCAGGACTTCCGCGAGTTCATCCTCGACGAGTACAACGACTCGCGCATCCCCACCTTCGCACTGCGCGGCGAGCTCGCCGCGCGCGGCTTCACGCTGCAGGGGATCGTGGTCCCGGACTTCGAGCCGGATCAGCTTCCCGCGCTCGAGAGCGAGTTCTCGCTCGAGCAGGCCGTGCCCGGCTTCCTGCCCGGGCTGGCGCCGCTCCCGGAGGACCCGGTGTTCGCCGGCGGCGGGCCGATCCTGATCCCGGGCCGGGACGAGCAGCCGCACGACTGGCGCACGAAGAGCCTCGCCTGGGGCGTGCGACTCGGCACCAGCGCGCGCGGCTTCGACGTCGCGCTCTACTACTGGGACCGGATCGATCCGTCCCCGGTGTTCCGCCGCAGCGTCGAGTCACTCGACGTGACCGGCTTCGGACCCGTGCCGGTGAACGTCGTCGACACCGACTATGCGCGCGTGCGCAGCGTCGGGCTCTCCTTCGCGCGACCGCTCGGCGAGGTCTCCGTCTGGGGCGAGGGGGCCTTGAGCTACGGCCGGGCGTATGCGCTGGAAGACGTCACGGATTCCGACGGCTGGGTGAGCCGCCCGGATCTTCAATATGCGCTCGGGCTCGACTGGAACGCGGGGGAGAGCTGGTTCGTGAACGCGCAGTGGATCCAGTTCGTGCGCATGGGGCCGAGCCACGGGATCGAGGTCGACCGCGCGCGCAGCTTCGCGTCGCTCCTCGTCCGCGGCGAGCTTCTGGCCGAGACTGTCGTGCCGCAGGTCTTCGTGCTCTACGGCGCGAACGAGCGCGAGGCCATGGTGCGTCCGTCGCTCGAGTGGCGCGCGACCGACCGTCTCTCGCTGGCGGTCGGCGTCGACCTGTTCAGCGGTCCGCGCGCGGGCATGCTCGGCCAGTACGCGCACGAGCGCGAGTGCGCGCGGATCCCCGCCGCCGTGCCTGTGCCCGGCGCCGGCACGTGCGGCTACGACCCGCCCGAGGGCGAGACGAGCCGCGTCTTCTTGCGCTTGCGCTACGCGTTCCTGAGCGCCCTCTAGGCGGGCTTCAGAGCCCTCACGTGATCGTCACGCCGTCGGCCCAGTTGCCGTGGAAGCCGAGTGGCAGGCGATGCGGCAGCCGCACGGTCGCGAGCGGCGCGCGCTCGATGTTCTGCGCGTCGAGCACGAGCACGTCGCTGCGATCCTCGGCCCAGCGGTAGACCGGCAGCAGCAGGAAGCCCTCGCCCTCCGCGGCACTCGCGGCGCGCGGCACGAACACGGCTTCGCCCGCGGTGCTGCCGGGCGCCAGCTGGTGCTGGCGGCGCGTGCCCTGCGCGAGGTCGTAGTGCAGGACCGCGTTGAACGGCAGCGTGCCCTCCTCGCGCGGCAGCGTGCCCGGCGCGAAGCCGTGCCGGTACGAGAGACCGGCGCGGCGTTCGTCGAGGCGCGGGAACTCGCACTGCACGTCGTCGAGCGGCTCCTCCTTGAACACGCGCCCGGCCAGGTCGAGCGTCCAGCGCGTCAGCAGGCCCGGCGCCGGGCCGGGCTCCGGCTCGCCGAGGCGCGCGCTGTTGAACAGCGCGACGCGCGGGTAGCGCACGGCCTCGATCACCACGCGCCCGCCGTCGGAGTGAGCGTTCATGAAGTGGTAGACGAAGCAGGTGTCGATCTCGAACCACACCACGTCGCGGCTCGAGCCGTTCCGCGGCATGACACCGATCCGTGTCCCGAGCTCCGGCTCCCAGCGCCAGAGCTCGTTCGTGCGCAGGTTCTCGGGCCGGAAGCTCATCGGGAACCAGGGGAAGATCACGTGCTCTCGGGTCACGACGAAGTCGTGCATCATCGCGCCCAGCGGCACGTCTATCGGCACGCTGCGGGTGAGCCGGCCGTCGCGGTCGATCACGTGGTAGCGCAGGAACGGCGCAACGGCCGAGTACACGAACGCGAGCAGCTCGCCGGTCTCGGGATCGATCTTCGGGTGCGCGGTCATGCCGCCCGCGAGCTTGCCCTCGTAGTCCTGCGCGCCCAGCGTCTCGAGCGTGCGAGGATCGAGCTCGGTCGGGTTCGCGACCTCGAGCAGCGCCAGGAGCTTCCGGGCGTGCCAGACCACGTTGGTGTTGGCCGCGTCGGTCGCGAGCTGAACGCACTCGTACTCCGAGAGCCCCTGGCGCTCGAGCGCGCGGAATGCCTCCGAATCGGAGAGGTCCATCGACGTGAGTCCGCCGAACAGCGAGCGCCCGGCCTCTCGCTCGAGCTCGAAGCGGCGCGTGCGCACCCAGCGGTTGCGGTAGCTGGCCCGGCCGTTCGCGAGCGAGATCGCGTGGATCATCCCGTCGCCGTCGAACCAGTGGTAGGCGAGGCCCGCGCGCGGCGGGAACTGCGGGTTCGGTCCGTTGCGGTAGAGCGTGCCGTGCAGCTCGCGCGGGAGCTCGCCCTGCACCTCGAGCGGCGTCGTCTCGTCCTCGTGCAGGTACGGCGCGAAGCCGCCTTTCAGGTTCGGATGATCGGGATACGCGTCCAGCTCGTTCATCGTCTTCTCCTTTGCGCGGCCTTCGGCCGGCAGCCATCGAACAGGGTGTCGAGCAGCGGCTCGAGCAGGCTCTTCGCCGACTTCCCGAGCGAGAGCTTGCCCGCCAGGTGCAGCGACACGAGCCCGTGTAGACCCGCCCACAGCTGATGCGCGACCACGTCGGGATCGCCCGCCAGCACGCCCGCCTGGATCGAGAGCTCCACGGCCTGCAGGATCGCCTGCCAGGAGCGGATCTCCTTCACCTTGTAGCGGGGATGCGATTCGCTGCCGGACTCGCGCAGCTCGAACATGATCCGGTAGGCGTGCGGCTGCGTGGTGGCGAAGCGGAAGTAGGCGCGGCCGAGCGCGCGCAGGCGGTCCTCGGGATCGTCGATGCCGCGGGCGGCGCGCTCGAGGGCGATGGCGAAGCGGTCGAAGCCGAGCGCGCAGACCGCCGCGAAGATCTCCTGCTTGTCGGCGAAGTAGCGGTACGGCGTGGCGTGGCTGCAGCCGAGCTTCTCGGCCAGCCCGCGCAGCGTCACCGCCTCGTAGCCCTGCTCCGCGAAGGTCTCCATCGCGGCATCGCACAGACGCTCGCGGAAGCTCTCGATCTCGTCGGGCCGCAGGCTGGGTCTCGCCACGGCCGTATTTCTAACACTGAAAAATAAACACTGTCAACTCTATTTCGGGCCCGCGCCGGGCGGGACCAGCCGGTCGAGCTCCGCGGCCAGCGCCTGCGCGACGATGGCGTGGCCGGGGGCCTTCAGGTGCCGATCCTTCGGGTAGTAGAGCGGCTCGCCCGCCCGCGCGTACGCCTCGCGCAGGGCGGGAAGCAAGTCGACGAAGGGAACCCCGAGCAGCTCGCAGATCGCGCGCAGTCGCTCCTGCACTTCGTACTCCACCGGCGCGAGCCCGAGCACCGTCACGTCCGTCTCCACCTGCACCTGGTCCGGCATCGCGACCACCAGGGTTCGCGCGGCCACGGTCGCGGCCTGGTCGCGAATCTCGCGCAGCAGCGCGCCGGTGAGCTGCCAGGCCGCCTCGCGCTCGGCGTTCTCGACGAAGTCCTGGGTCTCCAGCGGGATGCCGAACAGCAGCTTCAGCCGGTAGCCCACGATCTTCAGCCGGTCGGAGACGAACCGGTACACGTAGCTGTGTCGAAGCCAGCCGCGCCGCTTGGGAGCCTCGGACTTCCGCTTCTCGATCACCATCGGCTCGGGCCAGACCAGCGCCCCGTCCGAGAGCTGGAAGCGCGGAAACGCTCGCACGTAGTTGTTGCCGACGTCGTTCCAGAAGAACACGACCACCACCACGTCCGGGCGCAGCGCGAGCCCCTGGTCCCGGAGCAGCAGCAGCTCCTGCGCGGTGCCGTAGCCGTTCACGCCGGTGTTCAGCACCTCGTAGCGTGGATCGAGCGCCTCGAGCCGCGCGCTGAACGTCTCGTCGTCGGCGACGCCGATCCCGTACGTGAACGAGTCGCCGAGCACGAGCACGCGCAGCTTGCCCGGCGCCTTCTCCTTCGCGATCTCGGGGCCGCGGAAGCCGTGCGCGTCGTGGTTCACGTCGAAGTGGAACTCGGCCTCGCCGTACACCGCCGTCGTGCTCGGCTTGTTCGACCAGCCGCGCGTCGCGTTCGGCTCGACATACGTGCGATCGCCCTTCAGGTAGAAGCCGCCCCAGAACGCGCGCAGGCCGAGCTCGAAGCCGACCAGCACCAAGGCGACCGTCGCCATCAGCACGCCGACGCGTGCGAGCGCACGCGTCAAGCGCGCGCCTCGCGCTGGCGTCGTCCGCACCAAGCGCAGAAGCGCCAGAAGGCGTGCGACACCGGCCAGCGACAGCGCGGACAGCGGTCGGCGAGATCGGGGTGGCTCCACGGCCGGCCGGGCTTCCGCTTGCAGACGGGACAGAAGCGCATGAACGGGCGCAGCTCGCCCGCGCAGCCGCGGCGCGTGCAGCGCCGCACCGCCAGCGGATCGGGGCGCGGTGGCCGGCCGTTGCCGCGGAAGCGCCCCGCCCAGCACCACGGACAGCTCGTCCACTCGGGCAACACGCCGCGCTCGCAGTGCGGGCAGATCAGCGGCGCGCGCGTGATCTCGGCAAAGGAGTTGTCCTTGGTGCCGCACCACGGACACACGCTCATCGCCTCCGCGATCGGGCCGTTGCAGCGCCGACAGTGGAAGCGCATCCCGAGCGCGCGGCCGTGGCGGCGGCGGAACAGCTCCATGCCGACCGCGAACGGTGTCGGGGCGGGCGCGGACGCGCCGCGCCTGCGGCGCCGGCGGCGCGTCGGCGCGCGCTCCTCTTCGAGCTTGCGGAACGCGGCCTCGAGCGCCGCGTGCAGCTCCACTGCCGAGGGGTAGCGATCGGCCGGGTCGAACGCGCAGGCCTTGCGCAGCACCGGCCGCACCGGCTCGGGCACCTTCGCTGCGAAGCGGTCGTAGCGCTCCGGCGGCCAGGGAAACGGCCAGGCGAGCAGCTTGCCGGTCAGGAGCTCGTAGGCGATCACGCCGAGCGAGAACACGTCGCTCGAAAGCCGCGGCTTGCCGTACGCCTGCTCCGGCGCCATGTAGCCCATCGTGCCCGCCTCGGTGTAGCTGCGGCTCTCGGGCCGCACGAAGCGCGATACACCGAAATCGGTCAGCGCCGCGCGCCCGTCCGCGAAGACCAGCACGTTCTCCGGCTTCACGTCGCGGTGCATGAGCGAGAGAGAGTGCGCGTGCGCGAGCCCCGCCGCGACGTCGCGCACGATGCGCAGCACCACGCGGCCGGAGCGCCAGGCCGGCCCGTGGTCGTAGACATGGCCCTTCGCGAGCTCGCTCGCCATCACGAAGCGGCCGTCGATCCAGTCCGCGTTGCGCGTGGCGACGATGTTCGGGTGCGAGAGCCGGCAGGCGATGCGAGCCTCGGCCTCCATCGCCGCGCGGCCGAACTCCTTCACGACCCAGTCGAAGGCGATCTTCAGCGCGACGCGCCGCCCCTCGACCGTGTCGCGCGCGGCCCACACGTCGGAGAAAGCGCCCTTCCCGAGCCGATGCTCGAGGCGGTACTTGCCGAGTCGGGTGCCCTTCCGGAGAACGCCGGGCAAGTCTAGCTGTAGATCAGCCGCGTCAGGAACTCGGCCACGCAACCCGGCTTCGACTCACCGACGATCTCGACGATCACCTTCTGCTTGAGCTGGATCGTGTTCGGCGCGACGAGCTCGGCCGCGACCAGCTCGCGCGTGGCGCGCACGCTCGAATCGACCTTCACTGGCGCGGGAAAGCGCACCTTGTCGAGTCCGTAGTTCACGCCCATGACCACGCCCTGGTACGCCTGCGGGTCCGCGGGCGGGATGCTCCCCTGCAGGAACGGCAGCAGCGAGAGGGTGAGGAAGCCGTGTGCGATGGTGACCTTGTAGGGCGAGAGCTGGGCCGCCTTCCCGGGGTCGACGTGGATGAACTGGTGATCGCCCGTCGCGTCCGCGAACAGGTTGATCTGGCTCTGCTCGATCTTGTGCGGCTGGCTGGGGCCGTCGACCTTGCCGATCTGGGTCTTGAAGCGCTCGAGCGCCGTCTCCGCTTGGCTTGGCATGATCTCTCCTTCGCTAGCCGAGTCCGATCCTTATACACGAGCCGGGCTAGACTGCGCGAGATGAGCGACGCCGCGGCCCGCACGTGCAGCGAAGTCAGCCAGGCCGTCGGCGAGCCGCTCGCCGGCACGGCCTCGGACGCGCGCTACTTCGCCGCGGTCTCGTGGCCGAAAGCCCTCTGGCACCACGACAAGGTGGCGCTCTCCGAGGGCCTGCCCGCGTCGCTTCGCGAGCTCGAGAAGACCGCGCGAGCGGCGGGGCACAAGCTGCAGCTTCGTCTGTTCCAGCGCGCGGGAACGGCCTCCAGCGACGCGCTCGAGGTCGTGTGCGCGGACTTCGGCGCGCACCGCAGCGCGCATCACCGCGAGGTTCCCGCCGCGCACTGCGCCGAGGTGATCGCGGCCTTTCTCGCCGGCGACGCCAATGCCCCGCCGCTCGACGCGCCGCTCGCGCTGGTCTGCACCGACGGCAAGCACGATGCGTGCTGCGGCAAGCTCGGCCGCTCGCTGGTGTCCGCACTGCGCGCGGACGGACGCGTCGACGCGGTCGAGGTCAGTCACGTCGGCGGGCACCGGCTGGCGGCGAACTGTCTGGTGCTCCCGTCCGGGCGCCTGTACGGACGGCTCGGCGTCCTGGACGTGCCCGCGCTCGCGGAGTCGATCCGACACGAGCGCGTGTACCTGCCGCGCTACCGCGGCCAGAGCGGCCTCGGCGAGCTCGAGCAGGTCGCGGAAGCGGCGGCGCTCGAGTGTTTGCCCGCGGGGCAGCCGATCGAGCTCGGCGCGCCGGAGCCCGACGGCAACGGCTTCCGCGTGAGGGCCGGCGGCGTCGATTTCCGCTGCGCGCGGCGCGCGTTCCACGCGCTCTCGTCCTGCGGCGACGCCGAGCCCGAGACGCGCGAACGCTGGGTGGTCGAGCCCGGCTAACAGGCCCGGCCGCGAACGAGCGAGCGCAGCCATGCATGAGCAGCGGATCGGGGTGATGGGCTTCGGCACGGTGGCGAGCTACGGCCACGTTCCCGCGATCCTCGAAACGCCGGGCTTGGAGCCCTGGGTTCCGAGGTCGAGCGCCAGATCGCGGCCGGCGCCGGGGCGCACTCCCGGGTCGAGATCAGTGTCTCCTACACGCACACGGCGCAAGAGCCGCGCTCGCACTTCCTGTACGAGCTGATCGGGAGCGAAGGGCTGATCCGCGACTGCCGCGAGGAGCGGCTCTTCCAAGTCCGCACCCCGCGCGAGACGCGGCGCTTGCCGTGGCACGAGGCGAAGGACTTCCGGGGCATGTACGCGGCCTTCGCCCGGGCGCTCTCCACCGGCGACCCCGGCCCGCTCGCGACGGGCGCGGACGGCTTGATCGCGACGCGCATCGCCACCCGCGCGACCGACGCGCTGATCGCGGAGCGCTCGCGCTGACTCGAGCCTGCGCGACGCTGGCGGCGGTCGTCTACGCGTTCATCTCGTGTTGCGAAGCGGCCGGCCTCCGCGTTCTCCCGGCAAGGGGCATGATGCTAGAGGCCATGAAGGACGAAGCGCTCTTCGCGGAGCAGCGCGCGCGGCTCTTCGGGCTCGCCTATCGCCTGACGGGCAGCGCGGAGGACGCCGAGGATGCGGTGCAGGAGGCGTTCGTGCGCCTGCTCGAGGGGGGAACGTCGCTGGCCGCTGGCGAACGCGCGTTCTGGCTGGTGCGCGTGACGACGAATCTCGCGATCGACGCGCTGCGCCGGCGCAAGCGACGCGCCTACGTCGGGCCGTGGCTGCCCTCCCCGGTCGATGCCGCGGGCGACATCGACGAGGCGGCCGACGCTCGCTACGACAGGCTGGAGAGCGCGACCTTCGCGTTCCTGGTCGCGCTCGAGGCGCTCGGCCCTCGCCAGCGCGCGGTGCTGCTGCTGCGCGACGTGGTCGGCGCGCCGGCGCGCGAGGTCGCGCGCATCCTAGCGCTCTCGGAGGCGAACGTGCGCGTGATCCACACGCGCGCGCGCCGCGCAATGGAGACCTATGACCGGAGTCGCTGCGCGCCCACCGCCGAGCTCCAGGCGCGACACCGCGCGGCGCTCGAGGGCTTTCTCGGCGCGCTGCTCGCGCAGGACGTGTCCGCGCTCGAGGCCTGGCTCGCCGAGAGCGCGCGCACCGTCACGGATTCGGCCGGCAACTACACGGCGCTCGCGAGCGAGCTCGAAGGCCGCGCCCGCGTCGCGCGCTTCTACGTGCAGGCGGCGCGCAACCGCCAGACGGGCGAGCCGCGCGCCGAGATCCGCATCCTGAACGGCCTGCCCGCCCTGGTGATCCGGCTCGGCCGCCCGGTTCGGCGCCAGGCGCCGCTCACGGTGATCGGGCTCGAGCTCGACGGCGAGGGCCGCATCGCGCGCGTGCTCACCGTGCTCGCAACGCGGAAGCTCGCGGCGCTGGCTCGCTCGTAGCGTCGCGGAACGGCAGCGCGAGCAGACCCCGCGTCGTCTGCGTGTCCGGCTCGTCGAGCCCGTCGAGCCCGTAGCAGACGGTCGTCCCCAGCCGCGACGGCGTGTAGGTCCCGAACAGCCGGTCCCAGACCGAGAACAGGTTGCCGTAGTTGCTGTCCGTCTGCGCCTTCGCGCGCGAGTGGTGGAGCTTGTGCATGTACGGCCAGGTGGTGACGAGCGCGAGCGCGCGATCGAGCGCGAGCGGCGCGCGCAGGTTCGCGTGCTCGAGCAGACCGACGAGGGCCGTGGCGATCCGGTACACCGCGAACGCTCCCGGCGAGGAGCCGAGCGCCAGCGCGAACACGCCGAGGAACGCGTAGCGGATCAGGCCCTCGCCCGGGTGCTGCCGGATCGTGGTCGTGACGTCGACCTCGGGGTCGGAGTGGTGCACGGCGTGGAAGCGCCACAGCCCCGGCCGTTTGTGCATCGCCACGTGCGCGACGTAGAACGAGAAGTCGAGTGCCAGCAGCACGACCGCGAGCGCCGCGAGCGGCGGCAGGACCACGGCGTTCAGCAGCCCGAGATCGCGCTCCTGGAACCAGATCAGCGCCAGCACCAGGGCCACGTTCATCACCCCGTTGGTCGCGAACGTGATCAGCGTCAGCGCGAGGTTCGGACCCACGTGCGCGCGGCCCCAGCGCCCGCGCGCGTGCAGCGGGATCGCGCTCTCGAGCAGCGCGACGAGGCCCATCGAGGCAAGGATGACGGCGGCGCTCGCGGTCGGGTTCATCTCGTTCTCCTGCGAGGTTCGGCTTTGCCAGGAGAACGCGGCCGGCGAGTGCTTCGTTACGGGCGAGCCGGCGCAGCGCGCGCGGTTCGTCGTAGACTCGGCTCTGCAGGCGGCGCCTGCAGGAGGGAGTCATCGTGAAGACCGTTCGGCCCGAAGACGTCGGCCTGTCCGCGGAGCGCCTCGCGCGCATCGAGCGGCACCTGGAGCGCCGCTACCTCGACCAGAAGAAGATCGCGGGCGCGCTCACGCTGGTCGCGCGTCGCGGCCAGGTCGCGCACCTGGCAAACGTGGGCATGATGGACCTCGAGCGCGGCAAGCCGATGCGCGAGGACACGATCTTCCGCATCTACTCGATGAGCAAGCCCATCACGTCGGTCGCGCTGATGACGCTCTACGAGCACGGCCACTTCCAGCTCGACGACGCGGTGCACAAGCACATCCCCGCGTTCCGCGACCTGCGCGTGTACGAGGGCGGCAATCACCCGACCTTCGCGACGCGGCCCTGCGAGCGCGCGATGACGATCCGCGACCTGCTCACGCACACGTCCGGGCTGACCTACGGCTTCATGGAGCGGACCAACGTCGACCGCGCCTACCGGAAGCTCGAGATCGGCAACCGCGACCAGACGCTCGCGCAGATGATCGAGACGCTCGCCACGCTGCCGCTCGAGTTCTCGCCCGGCACGCGCTGGAACTACTCGGTGGCGACGGACGTGTGCGGCCACCTGATCGAGCGCATCTCCGGCCGCCGCCTCGACGCGTTCCTGCGCGAAGAGATCTTCGCGCCGCTCGGCATGAACGACACCGGCTTCCACGTGCCCGCCGACCGGCTCGACCGCCTGGCCACGAACTACTCGCGCATGCCCGACAAGAGCATGCGCATCGAGGACGACCCGGCCGCGAGCGCCTACGCAGCGCCGCCCGCGTACCTGTCGGGCGGCGGGGGACTCGTGTCGACGGCGAGCGACTACCTGCGCTTCTGCCAGCTGCTGCTGAACCACGGCGAGCTCGACGGCCGGCGCATCCTCGGCCGCAAGACGATCGAGCTGATGACCGAGAACCACCTGCCCGACGGCCGCGACATCGCGGAGCTGAACCTGGGCGGGCAGTTCAGCCAGGTGACCTACGACGGTGTCGGCTTCGGGCTCGGCTTCTCGGTCACGCTCGACCTCGCGCGCGCGCAGACGGTCGGCTCGATCGGCGAGTACGCCTGGGGCGGCGCGGCCAGCACCGCGTTCTGGATCGACCCGGCGGAGGAGCTGATCGTGATCTTCATGACCCAGTTCATGCCGTCGGGGACGTTCAACTTCCGCGGGCAGCTGAAGTCGATCGTGTACCCCGCGATCGTCGACTGAGCGCGCGCGGCGCGGCGACCGATACACACGGGAGATGGAGTCCTCTCCGTTCCTGATCGAGATCCTGATCACGCTCGCCGTCGCGGCGGTTGGGGTGGCGATCTTCGAGCGCCTGCGCCTGCCGGCGATCGCGGGCTTCGTATTGACGGGCGCCTTGATCGGGCCGGGCATGCTCGGCGTGGTGCAGGACTCCGAGGCCGTGCGGCGCGTCGCCGAGTTCGGCGTAGTGCTCCTGCTCTTCGAGATCGGCCTCGAGCTACCGGTCGAGGCGCTGCGGCGCACCTGGCGCGCGGTGCTGGTCGCGGGCGGGCTGCAAGTGGGGCTCACGATCGCCGCGGTGGCGGCGCTCGGGCCGCTGGTCGGCCTGGAATCGCCCGCTTCGCTCGCGATGGGCGCGATCATCGCCATGTCCTCGACGTCGCTCGTCATGCGCACCTTCGCCGAGCGCGGCGAGACCGACGCGCCCCACGCGCACCTCGCCATCGGGGTGCTGGTGTTCCAGGACCTGTGCCTCGTGCCGCTGCTGCTCAGCATGCCGCTCCTGTCCGGCGAGATCACGATCACGCCCGAGTCGCTCTTGCGCACGCTCGCCGAGTCACTCGCGGCGCTGGTGCTGCTGTACGGGGCGGTGCGCTGGGTGCTGCCGTGGCTGCTCGAGCGCGTGCTCGAGTCGCGCTCGCGCGACCTGTCGAGCCTGACCGCGTTCGTGCTGGCGCTGGGCTCGGCGGCCGCGGCGGGCGAGGCCGGCCTGACGCACGGCATCGGAGCGTTCTGCGCGGGGCTCGTGCTCGGCACCTCGCCCTACGCGCCGCAGCTCCGTGCCGAGATCGTGCCCATGCGCGGCACGCTGCTCGGGCTGTTCTTCACGTCGATGGGCATGCTCTTCGACGGCCGCGCGGCGCTCGAGCTGTGGCAGGGGGCCGTGCTCTTCGCGCTCGCGGCGGTGGCGTTGAAGGGCGCGATCGTGCTCGCGGTCACGGGCCTCGCGCTGCGGCGCGGTCTCCGGCTCGGCGTGATGACCGCGCTCGCGCTCGCGCAGACGGGCGAATTCTCGTTCCTGCTGGCCGACCGCTCGGTCGCGACGGGGCTGCTCGACCGCGATCTGCAGCAGATCTTCATCGCGGGCTCGGTGCCGACACTGGTGGCGACGCCGTTCCTGATCGCGCTCGCGCCGCGCCTGGCCGGCTGGCTGTCGAGAAAGGTGCCGCGCCTCGCGCCCAAGGCGCACGTGCCGAGCGGCGGACACGTCGTCGTGGTCGGCATGGGGCTCACCGGGCGCATGCTCGCGCGCGTGCTGCGCGCGGCGGGCACGACGTGCGTCGCAGTCGATCTCAATCCGGCCGCGGCGCGGCGCGCACGCGGCGCGGGCGAGCAGGCGCTCTGGGGCGACGCGACCAGCCCCGACCTGATGCGCCAGCTGCACGTCGCGAGCGCGCGGCTCGTGACGATCGCGATCTCCGACCCGGCTGCAACGCGCAACTGCATTGCCGCGGTGCGCGCGGTCGCGCCCGCCGTGCCGATCGTCGCGCGCACGCGCTACGTCGCCGAGATGGACGCGCTGCGCGCGCTCGGCGCGACGCACGTGGTCGCGGAGGAGCTCGAGGCGACGCTCGACATCCTCGACGTCGCCATGCGCGTGCTCGGGCTGCCCGAGGCGCTGCGGCTTCGTCTCACGACGGAGCTGCGCCAGGAGGGCTACGCGGCGCTGCGCGAGCGCCGCAGCGCCGGGCTCGACACGCTGCTCGGCGAGCTCCTGCGCGAGGCGTCGACCGTCTGGATCGACGTCACGGCACCGGACGTCCTCGAGCGCGCGATCGGCGAGCTCGGCGTGCGCGCGCGCACGGGCGCGAGCCTGGTCGCGCTCGAACGCGAGGGCCGCATGTTCGCGAACCCGGGACCCGACCAGAAGCTCGAGCGCGGCGACCGCGTGCTCGCGCTCGGCGATGCCGACGCGATCGCGCGCCTGCGCGAGCTGCTCGAGTCCGCCGCCCCCACCGAGAGCGGCGACCCCGCCCGTGCCTAGCGGGCGCCGGGCCGGCTCAGACCGGGCGGTCGCCGATCAGGGTGGCTCGCTCCATGCGCCGGTAGGCGGTCAGGTTGTCTGCCACCACGCGGTGTTGAGTGCAACGGTTGTCCCACATCGCGAGCGAGTGCTTGCGCCAGCGGAAGCGGCAGGTGAACTCGGGTGACTCGATGTGCTCGTACAGGAACGCGAGCAGGGCGTGGCTCTCGCGCGGCTTCACGCCCTCGATGCGCCTGGTGAAGGCGGAGTTCACGAAGATCGCCTTGCGGCCGGTTTCGGGGTGCGTGCGGATCACCGGGTGCACCGTCATCTCGTTGCGCGCGAGCGCCTCGGCCTGGCGGTCGGTCGCCTGGCGGCGGAAGCCGGCGCCGCTGTGCATCGCGCGCAGCCCCTCGAGCGCGCGCTGCATCGGCGCGGAGAGCGCGTCGTAGGCCGCGGTCATGCTGGCCCAGATCGTGTCGCCGCCCGCGGCCGGCACCTCGACCGCGCGCAGGATCGATCCGAGCGGCGGCTCGCGCTCGAAGGTCACGTCGCTGTGCCAGCGATCCGCGACGACGGGCCGCTTCGCGTCGCTCTCCAGCACCACGATCTCGGGATGGCCCTGGTCGGCCATCGGCTGCAGCACCGGGTGGATGTGCAGCTCGCCGAAGCGGCGCGCGAAGGCTTTGTGCTCGTCGACGCCGAGCGGCTGGTCGCGGAAGAACAGCACCTGGTGCTCGAGCCAGGCGCCCCGGATCTCGTCGATCGCGGCCTGCTCGAGGGGCTTGGCCAGATCGACCCCCGAGATCTCGGCGCCGAGCGCCCCGGCTAGCGGCTCGACGCGGATGAACCGATAGCTCGTCATGCCTCTGCCCTCCCTCGGAAACGGATCCCGACCATTATGGCAGACGGCGAGGCAACGATTCGTTGTAGAATCGCCCCATGCGAACCCCTGCAGTCCCCTTGCTGGTCGTCTTCCTGCTGCTCTCCTCCAGCGCCGTCTCGGCACCGATCCTGGTGAACGAGTACAACGCGGTGTCGGCTTCGAACTTCCTGGACGGCCCGTCCAGCACCGCGGCCGACACCACGCTCGGGCGCATCCAGGGCAACGGCGGCGACTGGGTCGAGCTGGTCGTGATCCAGGACCACCTCGATCTGCGCGGTGGATCGCTCTCGATCGACGAGGGGAACGCTCCCGACCGCACCACCACCGTGCTCAGCTTCAGCCAGGACGCGCTGTGGAGCGACCTGCGCAGCGGCACGATCATCACCGTGGCCGAGGACATCCTGAGCGACCCGTCCTACGACCCGTTCGGCGGGGACTGGTGGATCAACGTCCAGGCCAGCGACACCGCCTCGGGTCAGTTCATCACCGCGAGCAACTTCTCGACCTCGAACGACAACACGCAGATCACGCTGCTCGACGCGCTCTCCCAGGTCTGGTTCGGACCCGCAGGCGAGGGGATCGTGCCGGCCTCGGGCATCGGCAGCGACGAGGTCTGGAAGCTCGAGGCCGACCCGAGCGCGTCGATCACGCCGACCTCGAGCTACAACGACGGCAGCTCGAGCTCGTTCGGCGCGCCCAACGTCTGGAGCGGCGGCGCGGGCTCGCAGGACTTCGCGGCGCTGCGCTCGGTCGTGGTGCCCGAGCCGGGCACCCTGACGCTGCTCGGTGTCGCCCTCGCGAGCGCCGCGCTCGTCCGGCAAGCGAAGCGCGGAGCGCGCAGCGCGCAGTGAGCCCGGCCGGAGGTCCCCCGGGGCGCGCCGGGTCCCGCTAGGGCCCGAGCTCGATGCGGAGCTTGATTCGCTGCAGGTAGGCGTCGCGCACGAGCTGCGTGTCACGGATGAAGTGCTCCAGCTCGGGCAGCGTGAGCGCCTGCGGACCGTCGCAGAGCGCCTCCTCGGGCCGCGGGTGGAAGTCGACCAGCACCATGTTCGCGCCCGCGATCAGGCCCTGCGCCGTGACGTGGTGGATGTCGAGCAGGCCGTCGGGCGCGAGCAGCTTCTTGCCGACCGCGTGCGACGGGTCGACGCACACCGGCATGCGCGTCAGGCGCTTGATGACCGGCACCTGCGCGAAGTCGACGAAGTTGCGGTGCGGGTCGCCCAGGTTGGTCTTCATGCCGCGCAGCCCGAACACGATCTTGTGGTTGCCGCCGCTCGCCACGTACTCGACCGCGTTCAGCGACTCCTCGAGCGTGATGCCCATGCCGCGCTTGAACAGGACCGGGAACTCCTGCTGCGAGCCGACGGACTTCAGGAGCTCGAAGTTCTGCGCGTTGCGCGTGCCGATCTGCAGCATCACGCCGGTCGGCTCGCCGGAGATCTGCAGTGCGCGGCGGATCTCGTCGATCTGCGCCTCGGCCGTGATCTCCATCGAGATCACCCGGATGCCGTACTTGCCGGCGAGCTCGAACACGAACGGCAGGCAGGCCGCCCCGTGGCCCTGGAAGTCGTAGGGGCTGGTGCGCGGCTTGTAGGCGCCCGCGCGCGTGGTCTTGATGCCCACGGCCTTGAGGGCGCGGAAGGTGTCCTCGAGGTTCTGGCGCGTGTCGACCGCGCACACGCCCGGGAACAGGTGGAAGCTGTCCTGGCTGAAGTGGATGCCGTTGTACTCGAAGCCGACCGACTCGGACTGGCCCTCGTGGCGGCCGATCGTGCGGTAGCGCTCGCGGATGCGGATCACCTTCTCGACCGCGGCCATCTCCTCGAACGGCTCCGACGAGATCGCGGTGGTCGGCCCGAGCAGGTAGATCTCGGTGAGGGTGCGGGTGGCGCCCTCGATCACGTGCAACTCCGTGTGGATGTCGGCGTAGCGCTCGGCCGTGCGGATGACCTGGCGCGTCTCGGGGGAGTCGGGGCCGAACTCGGCCTTCATCACGATGATCATGGGCAGAGGATCTTACTGTGGTAGGGTGCGCGCTCGCTAGCCGAGGGTCGGGACACATGCCGCGAAGCCGCGCACATCAGGTCGCCTGCGCCGCACTGGCGCTGGCGCTCACGGCCGCGGATTCGCCCACCGAGATGCGCGATCTCGAGGTCGAGTCGCCGCGCACGCCCACGCGCCTGCTCGAGACGCCGCTCGCGATCTCGGTGATCTCGTCCGAGGAGATCCAGCGCGCGCGGCCCGCCACCTCGATCGACTCGGCCTTCGACCTGGTGCCCGGCACGTTCTCGCAGGGCGGCACCAACTTCGCCCAGGACGCGCGCATCGCCATCCGCGGCTTCGGCGCGACCTCGCAGTTCGGCATCCGCGGCATCCACATGTACGTCGACGGCGTGCCGTCGACGCTGCCCGACGGCCAGAGCGAGGTCGACTCGCTGGAGATGGACTTCGTCGACCGCATGGAGGTGCTGCGCGGGCCGATCTCGTCGCTGTACGGCGGCGGCGGCGGCGGGATCGTGTCGGTCGACACGTTCGCTCCAACGGCCGAGCCGTTCGTGCGCCTGCGCACCACCTTCGGCAGCAACCACCTGGCGCGCTACAGCGCGCTGACGTCGGGCACGGTCGACCGCACCGGCTACGTGTTCGGCATCTCCAGCACCCACGTCGACGGCTACCGCGACCACGCCAAGTCCGAGCAGTGGAACCTGCTCGCCAAGCTCGAGCGCGAGCTCGAGGGCGGCACGCGGATCGGCCTGAACTTCTCGAACGTGTCCGCGCCCAAGGGACAGGAGCCGGGCGCGCTCAACCAGGCGGAGGTCGATCAGGACCGCCGGCAGGCGCAGCCGGCCGCGCTCACCTTGAACGCCCGCGAGAAGCTCGACCAGCAGAAGCTCGCGTTCACGCTGCGCCATCCGTTCGGCGAAGGCCGCGAGCTACGCACTATCGTGTGGGGGCTGCAGCGCGACTTCACCAACGCCCTCACCACCCCGGCCCCGAACACGCGCCGGGTCGATCTCGACCGCAAGGCGTGGGGCGGGTCGGTGGTCTACGCGGACACCACGAGCTTCGTGCACTGGACGGGCGGCCTCGACGTCGATCTGCAGCGCGATGTGCGCGAGAACTTCGAGAACATCTTCGGCGCTCGCGGTGACAAGTACTTCGACCAGTCCGAGAACGTGACCTCGGTCGGGCCGTGGCTCTCCGCCGAGGCGAGGTTCGACGGCGGCTTCGGCGTGGTGGCCGGCGCGCGCTGGGACTGGACGCGCTTCGATTTCGGCGATCGCTGGGTCAACGTCGGTTCCGGCGACGCCTCCGACGACACGACCTTCCGGAATCTGTCTCCGCGCTTCGGCGTGTTCTGGCGCCAGTCCGACCAGCTCTTCCTCTATGCGAACTACGACAGCGGCTTCCAGGTGCCGACCACGACCGAGCTGCAGACGCCCGGCGGCGCGGGCGGCTTCCAGGACGATTTCGGCGCGGAGAAGACCAACGGCGTCGAGCTCGGCGCGAAGGGACTCCTGTTCGACCGGCTCTACTACGACGTCGCGCTATTCGCGCTGCGCGTGCGCCACGTCGCCGTACCGTCCGAGGACGCGGGCGGCGCCACGTTCCACCGCGACGCGGGCGAGTCGCAGCGGCGCGGGCTCGAGCTCGCGCTCTCCGCCTGGCTCGCGCCGGGACTGTCCGCGCGCGGCAGCTACACCTACGCCAGCTACCGCTACCAGGACTACGACAACGTCGATCTCGGCACCAGCTTGGTCGTGTCCAACGACGGCAAGCTCGAGCCCAACGCGCCGATCAACGTGCTCGGCCTCGAGCTTCGCTACGAGCACCCGTCGGGCTTCTTCGCGATCTCGAGCCTGCGCTACTTCTCGAAGCTCTGGGTCGACGACGCCAACACTGCGACCGCGCCGGCGGCGACCACTTCGGATCTGCGACTCGGCTGGGACATCCGCCGCGGCGACCTGATCGTGCAGCCGTTCGTCGGTGCGCAGAACTGGACCGGCACCAAGTACGACGATCGCATCCGCCCCAACGCCAACGCCGGCCGCTACTACGAGCCGGCCCCGCGCGCGACGGTGTACGGCGGCGTCGAGCTGCGCTTCGCGGCCGGCAAGCGCTAGAAGCAGCTGCCGGCCGTGCCCGCGGTGCAGGGCAGGAGCAGCGAGCCGGTGCCCGTGCACAGCGCGCAGCGCGGGCCCGGGGCCCCCCCGATCAGCTGCCTGTAGCGCACCGTGTCCGCCGCGCTGATGCCGCCCGCCGAGCTCTCGGTGGCGTTGGTCGCGTTGATGTCGAAGATCGCGCACGGCCGGTCACCCGCCGTGCCGCAGGTATCCGCGGCCTTGAGGGCGCCGATCGACGCCTTGAACTGCGCGCTGTCGGCCGCGGTTGTGCTGAACGACTGGTTGAAGTCGCCGTCGCAGACGTTGCCGTAGCCGTCGTGGTCGTCGTCGCGCTGGTCGCCGGTCAAGGTCGCCCAGGGGTTGCTGATCACGTAGGTCGCGGCGAGGCGGGCGTTGATCGCGTTCACGCAGTTGTCGCAGGCGTTGCCGACACCGTCGGGTGGCGACTCGAAGAGCGGCCCGATCCCGCCGTCCGCCTGATCGGCGTTCGACACGGTCGGGCAGTTGTCCTGCCAGTCGGGCCAGCCGTCGCCGTCGGTGTCGATCGGAGGTGCGGTGCTGCGCACCACGAACACGGCGCCGTTCAGGATCGCGACCACGTACAGGTTGCCGTCGGGGCCGACGTCGAGGTCCGTGACGCCGAAGAAGCCGCTCGCGAAGTCGAGGCCGGACGCGTCGTCGCCCGGGTCGTCGACCAGATCGGCGAGCCCCGCGTTCGGCGGAATGATGGCGGTGCCGGACGCGTTGATGCGGAAGCGGTAGATGTTCCCGCCGTAGCTGCCGACGACCAGGCTGTCGTCGTACGTGGAGCCGAGCGCCGAGCCGCGCAGGAACGCCATGCCGGTCGGGACGGAGGTGTTCTGCCACGAGAACTCGGGATCGGAGTACTGGCCGCCGGTGATCGCGGTGAGCTGCGAGGTGCCGTCGGGGTCGCGCGAGTCCGGACCCATCAGCACGGTCCAGCCGCTGTTGAAGCCGGGCGCGACGCGGTTCAGCTCGTCGTAGCCGTCCGGGCCGTTCTCGGTCTCCCACAGCACGCCGGTCACGGGATCGAAGGCGATGCCATAGGAGTTGCGGATCCCGTACGCGTAGTAGCGCGAGAGGTTCAGCCCCGGAGCGCTGAGCGGATTGCCCGGCGCCGCGCTGCCGTCGTCGTTCAGCCGGAAGATCACGCTGGTGTCGTCCGCGACCGAGAGCGGCGGGTTGTTCTGCAGGCCACCCTGCTGCAGGTGGTCGCCCGTGATCACGTACAGCTTCCTGTCGGGACCGAAGACCATCGGTCCGCCCAGGTGCGCCTGCGGCTCCGGCGGCGCGGCCAGCGTGAGCACGGGCAGCGGACTCGACAGCGTTCCGTTTGCGAACGTGTAGCGCTCGATGCGCGTCGGGAGCGGCGTCCCGTTCGAGGTGTCCGCGCCGGTCGCGCTCGGCGTGTAGTACAGGTACACGCGCGGCACGGCCGGGAAGTCCGGGTGGATCGCGATCCCGAGCAGACCCCGCTCGGGACCGCTCTGCACCGCCAGGTCGAGCGCCCAACCGGGCTGGCGCACGCCGTCGACGACGTTGATCACCCGGCCGTTGTCCTTCTCGAGCACCAGGAAGTCGCCCGGGCCGTAGAACGCCAGCGCCGAGGGCTGCTCGAGGCCCCCGAGCACGAGGTCGATCCGCAGCGTCGGGTCGACGGCGACCTGGCCGAACGCCGGGAGCGCGCGCAGGAGCAGAAACGACAGGACCGCGAGAATCAGGGATCTCGAGTGCAAAGGGGGATCTCCGGAGCGCGCGGCGGTTTCGACCTGGAACGAGCCCCTGTGCAAAGTCAGGGCCATTGGTCGACGACCGGCGGACGCTGTCTGCGTGTTGCGCGACGCGGCTGCGGCAAGACGCACAACCAATAGGGGGCCGCGCATTCTACAAAAAAGGGGGGTGGACTGCCCACAGCCTGAGCATCGGAGCGGGATTCTCCCCCCGATGTGATCCATGTCCGCGTACACTCGGCGGGCTGTGACAGTACGACTCGTGACCCGGCCGCTAGGGGTTCTCGGTACTTGCGCGCTCTTGTGCGCGCTCCTTTCCAGTCCGGCCGCAGCCGAGACTGTCACGTTCGCGGGCCGGCCCTCGAATCTGGTGGTGCCTTCGAGCTACGACCCGAACACGCCCGCGCCGCTGATCGTGCTGCTGCATGGCTACGGGGCGAACGGCGCGGGCCAGGACCTGTACATGGGCTTCTCGCTGCTCGCGAACGAGTTCGGCTTCCTGTTCATCAACCCCGACGGGCTGCTCGATCCGCTCAACAACCGGTTCTGGAGCGCCACCGACGCTTGCTGCAATTTCTTCGCGAACCCGACCGACGACTCCGCCTACGTCCGCGGCCTGATCGACACCGTGCGCTCGCAGTACAACGTCGACGAGCGGCGGATCTTCGTCACCGGTCATTCGAACGGCGGCTTCATGTCCTACCGCATGGCCTGTGACCACGCGGAGGTGGTCGCCGCGATCGCGAGCTTCGCCGGCGCGACCTACGACAATCCGGCGAGCTGCAGCCCGAGCGAGCCGGTCAACGTGCTGCAGATCCACGGCACCGCCGACGGCACGATCCTGTACGGCGGCGGCTCGATCAACCTGCCCTACCCCGGCGCGGTCGAGAGCGTCGAGACCTGGAACGCTTACAACGGCTGCAGCAACAGCGCCGACACCTCCGCGCCGAACCTCGACCTGATCTCCAACCTCGCCGGCGCCGAGACCAGCGTGGCGCGCTACACCGACGGATGTCAGCTCGGCGGCTCGGGCGAGCTGTGGACGATACAGGACGGCGTGCACGTTCCGGCGCTGACCGCGAACTACGCGCGCAGCGTGGTCGAGTACATGTATGCGCACCCCAAGCCGGCGGGGCCGCCAGCCGTGTCGGCGCTGCCGGGCGCTGCAGGCGCGCTCGCGCTCGTGGGGCTGCTCGGCGCGACGACGGCGCTCGCGCTCGCGAGGCTTCGGGCGCCGCACCGGTAGAATCCGCGCGTGGTCGAGTCGTCGTTCCCGCGGCGCGGCTGGCTTGCGCTCGCGCTGATCCTGCTGGCGGTGCTGCCGTTCTCGCCGTCGCTGTCCGGCGACTTCATCGAAGACGACCGCCCGATCATTCGCGACCGGCTCGAGCTGCGCGACCCGTCTCGGATTCCCGGTCTGTTCGCGCAGCCGTACTGGCCGAAGGAGCAGCCGGGCGGTCTGTACCGCCCGGTCACGATGGCGAGCTACGCGCTGGATCGGGTGCTGTGGGGCGTCGACGAGACCGGCGCGCCGTGGCGGGTCGGCGTGCACGCGACCAACTCGATCCTGAACGCGCTCGCGGCGCTGCTGGTGTTCGCGCTCTTGCGCGAGCGCTCGGGCCAGCTCGTCGCCGCGTTCGCGGGCGCGGCGCTGTTTGCCGTGCATCCGGTGCACGTCGAGGCGGTCTCGCACATGGTCGGCCGCGCCGACCTGTTGATGACGGTCTTCTTCCTGGCCGCGTTCCTGCTGCACGCGCGCGGCCCGGCCGCGCGCGTGTGCGCCGCGGGGCTGTACCTGCTCGCGTGCCTGTGCAAGGAGATGGCGGTCGTGCTGCCCGGAGTGCTGCTCGCGCGCGCCTGGCTGGAGCGCTCCGATTCCAGGGCAGGTGCGTTCCTGCGCCGGCAGGCCGTCGAGCTCGCGCCGATGGCGGTGGCGCTCGCGGTCTTCGTGCTGCTGCGCGGGATGGTGCTGGGCGCGGCGTCGAGTCCGCCGGTCGGGTTCGTGCTGTACGCCACGCCGCAGTACCTGGCCTTCCAGGAGCCGGCGAAATTCGAGGTCGGGCTCACCATGTTGCACGCGTTGGGCGAGATCCTGCGACTGCTATTCGTGCCGGTATGGCTCTCGGCGGACTACTCGGGCTTTCCGCACGCGACCTCGCTCACGCTCCCCGTCGCGGTCTCTGCGGCGCTTTGCGTGGCGTTGCTGCTCGCCTCGCTCGTCGCCAGGCGCCACGGCGCGCGCGATCCGCTGTTCTGGCTGCTGTTCTTCGCGCTGACCTGGCTGCCGGTCTCGAACCTCTTGTTCGCGAGCGGCGTGGTGCTGGCCGAGCGCACGCTGTACCTGCCGTCGCTCGCAGTGGCGGGTCTCGCCGCCGTCGGCGTGCGCGCGGCGCTCGCGCGCGATCGACGCTGGGGGGTGTTGCCCGTGCTCGCGATCGCCGCCCTCGCCGCGCTCTCGACTTCGCGCGCCGCGCTCTGGCGCGACTCGCGCACGCTGTACGAGGAGACAGTCGCGCACGGGCGCCATGGCGGGCACATCGCGAAGACGGGCCTCGTCGTGGAGCTGCTGGTTGAGCTCGATGCGAGCCCGGATCCGCGCACGCTCGAGCGCGCGCTCGCGCTCGCGCGCGCGTCGCTCACCGAGCGCCCGACCGCCACCAACCTCCGCCAGGTCGCCGCGCTCGAGGAGCGGGCGGGCGCGCTCGAGTCGGCGCTCGAGCGGCGCAGCACGCTCTACCACTTCGTGCCCGCGGATCTGGAGAACCGCGCGGCGCTGCTGCGCCTGGTCGATCGGCTGCTCGCGACGCGCGAAGCCGCGGGCGACCTGTTCCAGGCGCTGCGCCTCGCCGGCACCGGGTATCTCGTGGCGCAGCGCAGCGGCGAGGCGTCGCTGGTCGCGACCTGGCAGCCGCGGCTCGAGCGCGCCTACCAGCGCTACATCGACGAGGCGGTCGCCTCGGGCGACACCGCCGAGGTTCGCCGCCGCGTGGAGCTGCTGGAGCGCAGCTTCCCGCAGCACCCGCTGCTCGAGCGCTACCGCGACTTCCAGGGCGGGCGCGGCTCGCCTCGCGGCGGGTGATGCGGTATCGAGTGACCATGACCCATGCGCACGACCCGAGCGAGCTCCCGATCGCGATCATCGGCTCGGGATTCGCCGGCATCGGCACCGCGATCCGGCTGCTCCAGCGCGGCATCCGCTCGTTCACGATCTTCGAACGCGCCGGCGAGATCGGCGGCACCTGGCGCGACAACACCTATCCGGGCGCGGCCTGCGACGTGCCCTCGCACACCTATTCGTTCTCGTTCGCGCAGGATTCGAGCTGGACGCGCCGGTTCTCGCCGTCGGCCGAGATCCAGGGCTACCTGCTGCGCCTGGTCGAGAAGTGGAAGCTGCGCGATCACCTGCGTCTGAATACCGCCATCGTCGAGGCGCGCTTCGACGAGGCACGCGCCGTCTGGCTGCTCGGCACGGACCGGGGCGAGACGGTGTCGGCGCGCGTGGTGGTCTCCGGGGTCGGCGGGTTGGTCGATCCCGCGCTGCCCGAGATCAAGGGGCTCGAGAGCTTCGGCGGCGAGATCTTCCACACCGCGCGCTGGAACCACGA
Source organism: Myxococcota bacterium (assembly GCA_040902485.1). Lineage (GTDB taxonomy): Bacteria > Myxococcota_A > UBA9160 > SZUA-336 > SZUA-336 > VGRW01. Next base: position 32,189 of record JBBDXF010000035.1, read on the forward strand.
CTACGAGCTCACCGGCAAGCGCGTCGCGGTGATCGGCACCGGCGCGAGCGCCGTGCAGGTGGTGCCGTCGATCGCCACGCAGGTCGAAAAGCTCCACGTCTTCCAACGCACGCCCGCCTGGGTCGTGCCGAAGATGGACAAGGTCTACTCCGAGCGCTCGCGGCGCCGCTGGGCGCGTTTCCCGTTCCTGCTGCGCGCCAGCCGCTTCGCGCAGTACTGGGCCAGCGAGCTGTTCGGGCCGATGGTCTTCCTCGACGCGCCGCGCCTGTCCGCGCTCGGCGAGCGCCTGTCGCTGCGGCACCTGCGCGCGCAGGTGAAGGACCCCGCGCTGCGCGAGAAGCTGACGCCCCATTTCCAGTTCGGCTGCAAACGCATTCTGGTGTCGGACGACTACTGGGCGAGCTTCGAGCTGCCGAACGTCGAGCTCGTGACGGACCCGATCGAGCAGGTCGTGCGCGACGGCATCCAGACCCGGGACGGCGCGGTTCGGCCGCTGGACGCGATCGTGCTCGCGACCGGCTTCGCGGTCGGGCTCGCGTCGGCGCCGTTCCCGATCACCGGGCGCGGCGGCCGCCCGCTCGACGCCGCCTGGAAGGACGGCGCGGTCGCGTACAAGGGCATGACGGTCTCGGGCTTCCCGAACTGGTTCATCCTGATGGGACCCAACACCGGACCGGGTCACACCTCGGTGCTCGTGTACACGGAGGCGCAGATCGAGCACGTGCTCGGCGCGATCGAGCGGCTGCGAGACGGCGCGAGGTGGGTGGACGTGCGCCAGGACACGCAGGACCGCTACAACGCGGGCATCCAGGCGCGCATGCCGCGCATGGTCTGGCACACGTGCAAGAGCTGGTACCTGGCGAAGGACGGCAGCAACCACGCGCTGTATCCGGGCTTCGCGGCCGAGTACGTGCTGCGAGCCCGACGCTTCGACGCGAAGGACTACGAGATCGCGGGCGGAACGCGCTAGGCCTTCGACGCGAGCGTCTTCTGGATCACGCCGAGGCCCTGCTCGATCATCGCCGCGATCGCGGGCGCGGCCTCGTCCGGCAGCAGGTCCGCGATCCAGACGAAGCGCGTCCGACCTGCGCCCTCCGCGAACACCTGCGCCGACGCGTTGTGATGGCTGAGCTGGCCGCCGGTCGCGGACCAGGCCACGCGGCGCGCGCCCTCGTCGACGTCGACGATCCGCTCCCGCACCACCATGCCGTTCCCGAACGTCACCACGCGCGCGCCCGGCTCGAGCGCGACGTCGGTCACGAACCCGGGCGCGAGCCGCTCGTGAATCGCGCCCACGTCGCGCAGCGCGTCCCATGCGCGCTCCGGCGCCGCGTCGATCACCACTTCCCTGCGAATCGAAGCCATGGAGGTTCTCCTTCGCGCGGGAACGTACCGGCGCGCGGCGCCGCGCACTTGGAGAATCTTGCGCTCGTCAGGCGGGCTCCTCGAGCAGCCGCACGATCGCGGCCTCGATCGTCTCGGTGTCGCCCTCGCCGAAGTGACTGAAGACGACGTTGCCGCGCCGATCGACCAGGTAGAGCGCCGGCCAGTAGTGATTGTCCCAGGCCTTCCAGGTCGCGTAGGCGTTGTCCTGCGCGACCGGATAGCTGATGCGATGGCGCGCGAGCGCGCGCTCGAGCGGATCGTCCAGCTGCTCGAACTGCGTCTCCGGCGTGTGCACGCCGACCACGACCAGCCCGCGCTTCGCGTAGGCGTCGTGCCACTTCGACACGAACGGCAGCATGTGCACGCAGTTCGAGCAGGCGAAGGTCCAGAACTCGACCAGCACGACCTTGCCGCGCAGCCCCGCCATCGAGAGCGGCTCCGAGTTCCGCCAGCGCTCGATGCCCGTGAACTCGGGCGCCGGGCGCGCCGGCTCGCGCGCCGACGCCTCGTCCGTGCGTCCGCTCGGGCCGAGCGCGAGCGCGGCGACGAGCGCCGCGGCGGCGGCGGCCGAGAGCGCCATGCCGCGCGGCTTCACTCGGCGACCCGCGTCCACTCCTGCGTCTGGCCCAGGAGCTCTACGCCGACGTAGGCGTGGATGCGCAGCCGGTCGGGCGCGGCGAGCGACATCGTGCACGCGTACATCTTCCGGTTCTCGCGGTTGTACAGGTGGCCCTCGAGCGCGCTCGCGTCCTGTACGCCTTCGGAGGGCAGGAAGTTCGAGAGCACGACGATCCCGACACCGGGCGCGTTGGCCATCGACACGCTCGGATCGGACATCGAGCGATCGGAGACGACGCGCGCGATCGTGCCGCAAAGGGCCGGCCCGCACTTCTCGATCCGCACGTCGATCGTGCCCGCCGCGCTGCGCCAGGTGCCCTCGACTCCGGAGGCGCGCGCGTCGACCGCCGCGCCGAGCAGCACCAGCCCCGCGATGAACGCCCGTAGGACCATCGTTTCCTCCCGACGCGGCTCGCGTCGAGCATGCATACGCCGCGAGCGACGCGCGCGGTTACACTCGAAGCTGCCGTGCAGATCGAGCCAGACATGTCTTCGGACTCACGCCGTGCGCGCCTCGCGGCGGGCTTCGGCTTCCTCGCGGTGGCGCTCGCGATCGCGGCGCCGCTGTTCGGCGGGCGCGCGCACGCGGACTACTCACACACCGCGTCGTTCATCAGCGAGCTCGGCGCGACCGGCATGCCGTACGGCGCGCTCGTGTCCTGGGCCGGCTTCGCGCCGACGGGGCTCGCCGTGCTCGCGTTCCTCGCGCTCGGCGCGCCGCTGTTTCCGCGCACACGCGCCTGCGCGTTCGCGCTGGCCTGCTTCACGTCGGTCGGCGTCGCCTACGCGGTGAGCGCGCTCTTCCCCTGCGACTTCGGCTGCCCCGCCCAGGGCTCGCTCTCGCAGACGATCCACTCGAGCTTCGGCCTGTTCGAGTACGTGGGCGCGTTCGTGAGCCTGGTCGTGTTCGCGTCGGCGTTCCGACACGACGCTCGTGCGCTGCTCGTGCCGACCCTGATCGCAGCGGTGCTCGTCGGGTTCGGCTTCCTGGCCATGCTCTCGCCGTCGCTCGCACCGTACCGCGGCGCGAGTCAGCGCGTCGCGGAAGCGGGCGTGTTCGGCTGGATCGCCTGCGTGAGCGTCCTGTTCGGAAGGTCGGCCTGAGAGCGGAGGAGCCGGCTCACTGCGTCGCGCACCTCGGCCGCGTGCACAGGAGCGTGAGCTTGCGCCCGTCGAGAACGGTGATCGCTCCGTCGCCGTCGAGATCGCACTGCGGGCAAGCGCTGAGCGGCATGCCGCGGAAGCCGACGAGCAGCGCGGCGTCGCTGCGATCGACGTCGAAGTCGCCGTCGATGTCTCCCGGAGGCTCGTCCGCGCACAGCGACGAGCAGCCGTCGAAGCTGATCGTGTTGCCGTCGTCGCAGGCTTCGCCGGCTTCGATCCGACCGTTTCCACAGGCTGGCTCGAGCGTGCAGGCCGCCGAGCAGCCGTCCCCTGCGGCCGTGTTGCCGTCGTCGCAGCCTTCGCCCTCGTCCAGGCTCCCGTCGCCGCAGCGCGGCTCCACCCGACACAGTGCGGAGCAGCCGTCGCCGTTCACGATGTTGCCGTCGTCACACACCTCGCCCGCGTTGACGACCCCGTTGCCGCACAGGGCCTCGACCGTGCAGGAGGCGGAGCAGCCATCGCCGCTCACGACGCCGCCGTCGTCGCAGCCTTCGCCCGCGTCGACGTTGCCGTCGCCGCAAAGGGGCGCGGCCGGCAGCCCCGCTTCGCCGATCACCGTGTCGAGCACGGTCTCGCAGACGTAGCCGCCTGCGCTGACCGGCCAAAGTCCGAGATCCGGGCTCACCCCAAGCGCCACGCAGTCTTCCGTGCTGCTGAGCGGGCCGAGCTGGAGCGGATCGAAGCTCGTGATCTCGAAGCCCTGCGAGGTGGAGAAGTTCACGACACCGGCGATCTCGGCCTCCTCCACGATCTCGAAGGACGAGCCGCGAATGCCGGCGTAGGTTTGGTTGAAGCCGACACACACGAAGTGCGAGATCTCGACGTCGATGTCGACGCCGCCGCACAGCTCGGTGAAGCAGCCGTAGCGACCGTCCGGGCCGTAGGCGACACCGAACTGCTGCGATTCCGAGATGCCCGCCGAGAAGCCGTTGCCGGCCCCGTAGGTCATCCCGAGACCCAGGTCCTTGGCCGCCTGGTGCAGCCCCTGGCTGTACAGCGTGAGGCACGCTTGTTGCGAGATCGCGCCGTCGTTCGCGTTCGGGAAGCACTGCAGCGGGTAGCGGCAGCCCTCGGTGAAGCACGGCTCGCAGCTCAGGCCCTGCCTGCACTGGTTGAACGCCGAGCAGCCCTCTCCGACGGTCTTCGAAACCCGGCAGCGCTGGCTGCCCGGCTGACAGAACAAACCGGCGCTGCACAAAACACCGATTCCACACGGCTCGTCCTGCGCGGGCGGATCGTGGCGGCACACGCGCAGGAAATCACAGACCAGGCCCGCCTCGCAGCTGCCCTGACCGATGCCGGAGCAGGTCTCACCCGCGACGTCACGGGCTTCACACACGCCGCCGATCTCGGCCGAGCAGCCGAGCGACGCGATGCACGGCACACCTGTGCCGCACGGCTCGCCGAGCTCGGGCGGGTCGTGCCGGCAGGTGCGGTTCAGGTCGCACACCAATCCCGCTTCGCAGCTCCCCTGGCCGACGCCCGAGCAGACCTCGCCCGACTCGTCGCGCGGCTCGCAGCGGCCGGCGATCTCGGCCGAGCAGCCCAGGCTCGCGATGCACGGCACGCCCGTGCCGCAGTACTCGCCAAGCTCCGGCGGAGAGTGACGGCACTCGCCGAGGAAGTCGCAGACCAGACCCGAGGCACAGCTTCCTTGGCCGATGCCCGTGCACGAGTCCGTCGACTGACCCCGCGCCTCGCAGACCCCGCCCACCGCCGCCGAACAGGTGAAGTCCGAGGCGCACGGGACACCCGTCCCACACGGCTCGCCGAGCTCCGGTGGATCGTGACGACAGGTGCGATTCAGGTCACACAGCAGGCCCGATGCGCAGCTCCCCTGGCCGACGCCCGAGCACGCGTCCCCGGACTGTCCCGGCAGATAGCAGCGCCCCGCGATGTCCGCCGAGCAGGTGAGCCCGGAGGCGCAAGGCACGCCGGTCCCGCACAGCTCGCCCGTGCGCGGAGGGCTGTGACGGCACTCGCCGAGGATGTCGCAGACCAGACCCGAGAGGCAGGTTCCCTGTCCGAGGCCGGAGCACGAGTCGAGCGCGCTCCCGCGCAGCGTACACACGCTGCTGAAGATGTCGATGAACCGGCAGTAGTCGTGCGCGTGCGCGCAGGAGGAGAAGACGCCGCAGCCCTCTCCGGTGGCGCGCGCCTCCCCCGACCACAGGCTGACGACGACGAAGCTCGCGACCAGGACGCCGAGAAGACGGGAAGGAGTCCTTGGCTCGGTGTGCATCGCGCGTCGCCTCCGCTAGCTCGGCCGCGACCTCGCGAGAATCAGGAACACGCCGGCCAGCGCGGCGAGCGCCGCCAGAGCCGGCTCCGGAAGCGCCAGGGCGGTGATGCTGCCCGGGACGAGATCTGCGATCAGCGGATCGCCGAGCGCGTCGCCGAGCGTCACCGCTGTGAGATCGAGCGAGCTCGTCCCCGCGGCCAGCGTCTCGAAGGTGAGCGTGATCAGCGTGAAGCTGCCCGCCTGCAGATCGTCGAGATCTTCCGCCGCGTCGAACGAGATCTGGAACACGTTCAGCACGCCGGGAACCGAGCCGTCCGACCCGCTGATGCTCCCGGCGCCGAACAGATCGAGCTGATCGCCGAGCACGGGATCACCGAACGACACGCCCGTCAGACCGAGCAGCGCCGAATCGAAGACCACGTTCAGGTCGAAAGTGCCAAGCGATGGCGCCGCGGCATCCGTCAGGTCCGAAGCGACCAGGCTCACGCTCACGGGCGAACCGACGGAGACGCTGCTGCTCGAAGGCGCGAAGCCGAGCGTGATCGCCCGGGCGTCTCGACTCACCGAGAGCAGCGCGATGGCGATCGCAATCCACGTCCTACCCATCGCGCGAGTCTACACGATCGGCGCCCCACGATGGGAGACATTCACACCGTCTCGTGGCACCTCCCGGAAGAAGCGGAAGAACGCGGCCAGCGCGAGCGCGGACAGCACGTGCCAGACCGCGTGGCCCTGCAGCAAGCTCTCCGGATCGCAGGCGAGCCGGGTCACGTCGAGCAAAGACGCGATCGCCGCTGCGCCGAGCAGCACGAGCCCGAACCGGTAGCTGCGATACGCCGCACTCGGTCCGTCGCGACGCCGCAGGCGCAGCTCCTGCGCAAGTCCGACCGCGATCCCCATTCCCACCAGCGCCTGGATCGGGAAGCCCGCGTAGAAGAGCGGCGGCACCAGCGCGCTCATGCCGAGCACGCCCAGCATGAAGAAGCGCGTCTCGCGCGCGGGCGGGATCCAGCCCAGCCGCACCGCGTTGCGCGCCAGCACCGTGAACGTGAACAGGAACATCGCGACGAAATCGAAGAACTGCAGCGCGAACGTGTACGAGGCGTGGTACGCGAACGAGAACACGCCGACCGCGACGCTGGCCGGGCCGAAGCGCGCGAGATCCGCCCGGCCGCTGCGCCGCGCCTCGCGCCACATCCACAGGCCGAGCAGCAGGTAGAGCGCGTTCGACCACGCGTCCACCGGGTTCACGATCAGCGCGCAGCGCTCGACCTCGCACCAGTCGACGTTCGGCGGCGTGAACGTGCTCCACGGGCAGCCGGCCGGGAGCGGAGGGGCGAGGTGCGTCGGCACTTCGCGAAGTATCTCAGGATCCGTCCCAGCGTGTCACTGGAGCGGCGCGTTCGGGTCGTCGACCTCGATCTCGAGCCGCTGCAAGCGCCTGCGGCGACGCTCCGCGTGGACACGCGCCGCGGCGTCCGTCGTGACGGTCCGCCTGCGGAGTGTCGAGAGCAGCGCGTCGCGCGCTTCCAGATCCTGTGCGCCGGGTGGATCCGGACGCGCGAAGCTCACCTGTGTGTGCGCCTCGAGCCTCCGGCCGTCCTCGAGCGTGGCGACCACGCGCAGCGCGTTTTCGCCGTCGCGCAGCGGGACCAGCGCATCGAACGTTCCGTCCGGGAAGATCCGCGTCGCGCGCGCCGGCTTCCCGTTCGTGGTGTTGACGATCTCGACGTCTGAGACGCCCGTCAGGCTGACGAGCGGCAGCTCGACCGCGATCTCGCGCGCCACGGGCACGGCGACGTAGCGGCCCTGCGTCTCGCTCGCGAGATACTCGAGCAGCGCCGTACCCCGATCGTCCTGGACTCCGACGCCGAAGGCGAAGACGCGCGTACCGGAGGCTCTCGCGCGCGCAATGAAGGCGGTCACGTACGCCTCGACTTCGGCTTCGCTGCGATCGCCGCGCAGCGACATCATCCCGTCCGAGAGCAGCAGCACCGTGCGTTGCGCCATGCCCGCGGCATTGGCTGGCGCGTCCTCGAGCACGTCGATGCTGCGCTCCAGACCGGCGATGATGTCGGTGCCGCCGCGCATCACGTAGCGGAAGCTCGAGAGCGACGCCTGCACGCCGTCGAGGCTGCCGACCTCCTGCTCCACCCAGACGGAGTCGCCGAACTTCACCATGCCCATGCGCGCGGTGCGTGGATCCAGCAGAGCGACGAGCTCCAGCGCGGCGGCGATCTCCACCTTGAGGACGATGTCGTCGAAGTCGGTCGTCCAGCGGCGGTAGCTCGGACAGGTGATCCGGTGATACTGCGCGAAGTCACACGCAGGCACGCCGACGGAGCCGTCGCCGTCGAAGTCGATTCCCGACGGCCAGAACACGCTGCCGGAGGTATCGACCGCGAGCACGAGGTCCTGCGGCCCCTGCAGGCCGACGCCGACACGACCGCGCAGCTCCACCAGCGGCGCCAGGCTGACGACCGAGCTGCCCGCTTGCGGCGCGTCGAGGCTGAGCCATGGCGCGTTCAGGTCCGGGCGCGGCGACGCAGCGGCCGTCGAGCGCGAGGGCTCGTCGGCGCCGCGCGGCTGCGCGCAGGCGGTCCAAAGACTGACGAGCATGCAGGGCAGCGCCTACCTCACGCGCACGCACCGGATCTTACACGCACCGAGCCCCAGACCAAATCGCTCCGAGACCCGTCGCGTCGCCGAAGGCGAGCGCCACCCTTGGCGCGCTGCGTGCGATATCGTGTGCGGCATGACGCTCCAAGAGACGCCTCGCGCCGTCCGGCAGGTTCCCGGTCACGCGCCGCTGCGCAAATACTACGGCGCCGACGAGAAGCGCCGTGACTACGTGAGCACGATCTTCGACAGCACCGCGCAGCACTACAACACGATCGAGGCGCTGCTCCTGAACGGCGCGCTGTGGTATCGCAAGCACTGCCTGAAGCGCGCGGGGCTCGGCCCCGGCATGAGAGTGCTCGACGTGGCGATCGGCACGGCGGCCGTGGCGCGCGGCGCGGTGCAGCTCGTCGGGCCGACCGGCAGCGTGATCGGCGTCGACCCCAGCCGCAACATGATCGCGCAGGCGCGCAAGCACTTCGCGGGCCCGATCACGCGCGGCGTCGCCGAGCGCCTGCCCTTCCGCAGCGGTCACTTCGACTTCGTCACGATGGGCATCGCGCTGCGCCATGTCTCGGATCTGGTGGCGACGTTCGGCGAGTACTACCGCGTGCTGAAGCCGGGCGGAACGATGTGGATCCTGGAAGGACACGCGCCCGCCTCGAAGGTCGGCCGCAGCCTCACGCGCTTCATGATGTACCGCATGGTCCCCACCCTGACTCTGGTCGCGACGCGCAGCCGCGAAGCCAAGGAGTTCATGGAGTTCTACTGGGACACGGTCGAGGAGAGCGCCACCCCGGCGCAGATCCTCGACGTGATCGCCGAGGTCGGCTTCGAGCGCATCCAGCACAACGTGTTCTCGCCGATCTGCGAGTACATCGGGCACAAGCCGCCCGCCTGATCTCGCTCTCCTTTCGCTTCTCCCGAGACCCCGGGGCTCGCCAACGCGCAAAACGCCCGAATCGGCTGCGCAACTTCCCCTTGACCCTGGGCGGCCGCTTGCAGGACGATCCCCGCGGCGGCGAATCGCATCGATCTCCGTTGCGGAATCCCTTGCATCGATCGCGGAAAACAGCGCTGCGAGTCGTTTTGCGAGGGATTGTGCGAGGGAGGGAACGAATGCGAATCGTGGTTCAGCGGCGCCTTCGGGCACGCGTGGTCGCAGGCAGCGTGGCAGCCGTGCTGAGCTTTGCGCCTGCGGCGGCACACGCCGTGACGCTCTTTTTCGAGGACTTCAACGGCTACACCAGCTTCCCGGCCTTCGATCCGGTCGGAGATCCGGTGAATCCCGGACTGCCGACCATCGCCGCGGGCGCGGACGAGCATTGGTACGGGATCCGCTTCGCCAATCCGAGCACTGGCGGCTCGATCGCTGCGGACATCGCGGTTCAGTCGTTCGGCAGCAGCTCGAATCCAACGCCCGTCGGCCGTCGGGAGCATTCCGGCATTCGAGACGAGCGACCTGTTCGACGCTCGCCTCACGCCCTACGGCTGGTCGAACTGGACGCAGCTTCTGCAGGGCCAGGGCAACACCTTCCAGCATGCGAGCTATGCGCTGCCGGACAACGAGGCGTCGGTCTGGGTCGTCTTCTGGCTCGACAACGGTGAAGGCGACTACGGTAAGGTCGACAACGTGTCCGTGACCGCCGTGCCCGAGTCATCGGCCGCGGCCCTGTGCGCTTTCGCCGGCGCGCTCATCGCCGCGCGCCGTCGCCGCTCCGGCTGACGCTACCCTCCTTCGAGCAGCTCGAGCAGATCGAACTCGGTCTCCGCCATGCGCCGCCCGATCGCGGCCTGCTCGACGCTGGGAATCACGCCGGAGAGATAGGCGTTCATCTGCACGATCCACACGACGCACACCTTCGCGGAGCCGAGTGTCTCCCACCAGCGCAGCGCGCCGGTGTCGAGCGCGCGACCGCTCTCGCGCTCGTACGCGCGCTGGAACGGCTCGCGCGGCCCGACACCGCCGACCGGCGCGCCCGGATTCCCGAAGCGCCAGGTCTTGGTGCACATCCAGGCCAGGTCCTCGTGCGGGTCGCCGACGTGTGCGAGCTCCCAGTCGAGCACCGCGCGCAGGCCGTCGGGGCCGACGACCACGTTGCCCATCCGGTAGTCGCCGTGCACGAGCGTCCGCGCGGCGTCGGCCGTGGATCCGCGAGGGACGTTCTTCTCCAGCCAGCGATAGGCCCATTCACAGACCGGTGTCGGGGACGGCGCGCCGTCGATGCCGCGGCGCACCTGCGCGAGCTGCTCGAGCGCGCTCGACACACCCGAAGCGGGACGCGCAATGCGCTCGAGCCCCGGGGCATCCGGATTCATGCGGTGGATGCGCGCGAGCGCGCTGCCGAGCTGCGCGGGGAGCTGCTCGCGCGCGTGCGCGAGCGAGGCCTCGCGCAGGATGCGCGTGCCGATCGTCTCGCCCTCGACGCGATCCATGAAGTAGAACGGTCCGCCCAGCGGCTCGAGCTCCGCGCACGGCCAGTACACGCGCGGCACCGGCACCTGGCAGCGCAGCGCCTCCTCGAGCAGGCGGAACTCGAGCCGGAAGCCGCCGCCGTCGGACGCGAGCCCGCGCGCGGCCGCCGAGCCCGCGGTGGGATCGATGCGCAGCACCAGCGCGGACCTCTCGGCGCCCGAAGCGCCGTCGAGCTCGACGTCGAGGCTCCAGACCTGACGCGACGAGCCGCCGGCCATGCGGCGCAGGTTCGCGACGCGCGCCCGACGTCCGGACTGCGCGCCGATCCAGGCCTCGATGCGCCGCACGCGCTCGTCGCAGTCGAGCTTCTCCATCGCCGCGCGATCTTACTCGGGGCTGGACCCGCGCGCGCGAGCGAAGCGCTGGCTAAGCTCGACGGCGATGAAGCTCGGCATCGCCCTTCGCACCATGGGACCGCAGTCCACGCGCGAGACGCTGCTCGCCTGCGCGCGCGCGGCCGAGGCGGCGGGTCTTTCCGAGATCCACGTGCCCGACCACATCGCGATTCCGCCCGACGACGCCGAGGGCTCGGGCGGCCGCTACCTGGACCCGCTGACGGCGCTCGCCTTCCTGGCCGCGAAGACCGAGCGCATCGGGCTCGCGACGGCGGTGCTGATCCTGCCCTACAGGTCCGCGTTGCCCACCGCGAAGGCGATCGCGACCGTGCAGGAGCTGTCCGGCGGCCGGCTGGTCGCGCTCGGCGTGGGCGCGGGCTGGATGGAGCCCGAGTTCCGCGCGCTCGGCGTGCCGAAGGAGCAGCGCGGCGCGCTCACCGACGACGTGCTCGCGTTCCTCGTCGACGCGTTCGCGCACGACGTGGTCGAGCGCAACGGACAGAAGTTCCTGTTCCTGCCGCGGCCCGAGCGGCCGAAGATCCTGGTCGGCGGCGCGCCGCCGCACGCGCTCGCGCGCGCCGCGAAGTACGGAGACGGCTGGCTGCCGATCGGCACCAAGCCCGCCGACCTCGCCGCTCACGTCGCGACCCTGCGCGGGCTGTTCGCGGCCGCGGGCAAGCCCGCCCCCGAGGTCGCGGTGATGACGCGGCTCCCGCTCGAGGACCGCGCGCACGCGACCGACCTCGCGCTGGCCTACCGCGAAGCGGGCGCGACAAGGCTCGTGCACGGCAACCGCTACGCCGACGCGTCCGAGTTCGCCGCGCAGGCCGAGGCGCTCGCGCGTGCCGCGGGCTCTTGGCCGACTCACTGATCGGGCTCCTGTTCTCGGCTCCCAGGCGGTCGCCTGAATCCGCGCCGCAACCGGACGCGAGAGGTTAGAATGGGCGCGCTTTGGCTTTTGGCGGGAGAAAGCGGATGAAGCTCGGGCTGTACGGAATCAACACCGGACCGTGTTCGGAGCCGGACGTCGCGGCGCGCGTGGCCAAGGCCGCGGAGGCCGCGGGCTTCGATTCGGTCTGGACCGCGGAGCACGTCGTGCTGCCGGATCCGCAGGCCCCGCCGTCGCCCGCGCCGCCGCACATGAAGCTGCTCGATCCGGCCGTGTCACTCGCCTTCCTGGCCGCGCATACGACGAAGCTCCTGCTCGCGACGGGCATCATCATCCTGCCGCAGCGCAATCCGGTGGTGCTCGCCAAGGAGCTCGCGAGCGTCGACCGGCTCTCGAAGGGGCGGCTCGTCTTCGGGCTCGGCGCCGGCTACCTGAAGCCGGAGTTCCAGGCGCTCGGCGCGCCGTTCGCGGACCGCGGCAAGCGCACCGACGAGTACATCGAGGCGATCGTCGCGCTCTGGACGCAGGAGAAGCCGGAGTACAAGGGCGACTACGTCGCGTTCGGCGGCGTGCAGGCGCAGCCGCGCCCGGTGCAGAAGCCGCACCCGCCGATCGTGGTGGGCGGCATGAGTCCTTCGGCGCTGCGCCGCGCCGCGCGCTACGGCAGCGGCTGGTACGGCTTCGCGCTCGATCTCGACGCGACCCGCCGCGCGGTCGAGAGCCTGCGCGCGGCCGAGCAACGGCTCGATCGCGCGTCCACGCTCGGCCGGCTCGAGATCACGGTCACGCCCGCGGGCGCGCTCGACCTCGACACCGCTCGGCGTTACCAGGCGCTGGGTGTGGACCGGCTCGTGCTGTTGAACCCGGGCCGCAACCCCGACGACCAGGTCGCGTTCGTCGAGAAGGCCGGCCGCGATCTGGTGGTCGCGCTCGACTGATTGCGCGCCCGAACGGCGCCGATAGGATGCGGGGGATGTCGAGGGTCGTTCCACCGGGTCTGCTGTGCCTCGTTCTCGCCATCGCGGCCGCGCCCCTGCCCGCCCGCGCGGCACAAGCCGACGCGAAGAACGATCACCTCTCGATCGAAGAGGTGATCGATTGCGTCCTCAAGAGCCTGCCGCCGTCGGCGCACGGCACGTTCGTGCTCGACTGGCGCAGCGCCAAGGGCGAAGAGCGCAAGGTCACGGGGCAGTACTGGTCCGAGCAGCCCACGGACAGCGGCCGCCGGGTGATCGTCGCGTCGTCGCCGGGCGGAACCGGCCCGCACGCCGCCTACCTGTTCAGCGAGGGCGACGCGGTCGGCGAGGCCTGGCTCTGGACGCCCGAGCAGGCTGCCGCCCAGCGCGTCGCGGTGCGCGGCGCCGCGGGCGAGATGTTCGGCACCGACGTCAGCTTCGAGGACTTCGCGCGCTTCGCGCGCATCAACTTCCCCGGTCAGCTCCGCCGCCTGCCCGACGCGACCCTCGACGGCCGCGCCGTCTACGTGGTCGAGACCCGGCCCGCGCCCGACGCCGGCTCGGAGTACTCGCAGATCGTCTCGTCGCTCGACAAGGAGCTGTGCGTGGTGCTGCGCCGCGAGGGCTACGAGGCCGGCTTCGAGAGCGGCGCGAAGCCGAGCAAGATCCTCACCGTCGACCCGAAGGACGTGAAGCGCGAGGGCGGCTACGGGCGCGCGACCAAGGCGCTGCTCGACGACCGGCGCGACGGCTCGCAGACGCGCCTCGAGCTCGTGGACCTGAACCTCGACGCGAAGCTCGCCGGCAGCTTCTTCACGCCCGAGAATCTGCCGAAGACGGCGAAGTAGTCCGCCGGGGAGCCGCCGCGCGATGAATCGGCTGCTGCTCGCGCTCGCGCGGCACCCCTTCCGGGTACTGGGCGTGGTGATCGCGCTCTCGGCCGCGACCCTGCCGGGGGTCGTCGACCTGGACTCGGGCGAGCTGCGCCTGCGCTACGACCCGTCGACCAATCTGCTGCTGCCGTACGACGACGCGCCGAGCGCCTTCTACCGGCGCGCGCGCCGGATCTTCGGCAACGACGAGACGGTGATCGTGGCGCTGCGCGCCGACGACGCGTTCACGCCCGAGGCGCTCGGGTCGCTCGTGCGGCTCTCGGACCGGCTCGAGGCGCTGCCCGGCGTGCACCACGTGAGCTCGCTCGCGACCGTGCCGGTGCCGCGCGGAAACGGCGACGAGATCCGCATCGAGCCACTGCTCAGCCACGTTCCGGCCAGCGCATACGAGCGCGAAGCGCTGCGCGCGGCCGCGCTCGAGAACCCGCTGCTCGCCGGGCGGCTGGTCTCGCGCGACGGCCGGATGACGGCGATCGTGGTGCACTTCGCCGACTTCTCGGACCGCGAGTTCTTCGTGCGCCAGCTCGATCCCGAGATCTCGCGCGTGGCGCGCGAGGAGGCGCGCGGTGTGACCGTACACATTTCGGGAACGCCGTGGGTCAAGGTCGCGCAGGCCGGCGCCACCTGGGCCGCGCTGAAGTCGCGCCTGCCGCTGATCCTCGCGGTGCTGTTCGGCGTGCTGACGCTCGCGTTCCGCACGCTGCGCGGGGTGCTGCTGCCGGTGGTCACGATCGGGCTCGCGCAGCTCTGGACGCTCGCGCTCGTGGGTCACCTCGAGCGGCCGCTGAACGCGGTCACGGTGATGGTGCCGCTCTTGCTCGTGATCCTCGGGCTCGTCTACTCCGTGCACGTGATCTCGGCCTACTACGACGAGCTGCGCGCGCGGCCGTCGGGGGACCCGGCGGTGGGGATGGTGCGCGCGCTCCGCCGCACGGCGGGCCCGATGCTGCTCGCCGCGCTCACCACCGCGATCAGCCTGCTCGTGACGCTCGCCACGCCCGTGCGCGCGATGCGCGAGTTCGGCTGGCTGTCGCTCGTGGGGATCCTGGTCGCGTACGCCGCGGCGGTGGTCGTGACTCCGGCGCTCCTGCTGGCGTTCGGCCGACCGCGCGGCCTCGGCGCGGGCGCCACCCCCCCGCCGCCCGACTGGTTCGAGCGCTTCGCGCGCGCGACCGCGCTGTTCGTGGTGCGCCGGCGGACGCTGGTGGTGATCGCGTTCGCGCTCGGCCTGGTCGCGGCGCTCGCGGCGGCCTCGCGCGTGCGCATCTCGACCGACACCGTGCACGCGTTCCCGGAGGACTCGCCGGTGCGCGTGGACTTCGACGCGATCAACGGCGCGCTCGACGGCGCGACCTCGTTCAGCGTGGTGATCGACGCGGGCTACCGCGAAGCCTTCGCCGATCCCGCGCAGCTGGCCGAGCTCGAGTCGCTGCAGCGCTGGCTCGAGCAGCAGCCGGAGGTGGGCGGCACGCGCTCGATCGCCGACTGGCTGAAGCTCTTGCAGCGCGCGGCGAGCAGCGACGAGCCGGGCGCGCTCGCGATACCGGCCACCCGCACCGCGATCGGCGGGCTCCTGCTGATCGGCCGCGGCGACGAGCAGGACGAGCTGCTCGATGTTGCCTGGCAGCGCGCGAACCTGATCGTGCGCACGCCGCGGCCCGCGACCGCGGACCTGCAGGCGCTGGTCGAGCGGCTCGAGACGCGGCTGCTCGCGCTGCCCGCGCCGATGAGCGCGCGCGTCACCGGCCAGGCGATCGTGTTCCAGAGCCTGTGGGACGACGTGGCCATGCGGCAGGCGCAGAGCCTCGCGCTGTCGCTGGTGGTCGTGTACGTGATCCTCTCGATCCTGTTCGTATCGCCGCGCGCGGGCCTGCGGGCGCTGGCGCCCAATGTGATTCCGGTCGCGGGCTACTTCGCGGTGCTCTGGCTCGCCGGCGTGCCGCTCAATCTCGCCACCAGCGTGGTCGGGCCGCTCGCGCTCGGCTTCGCGCTGAACGACACGCTGCACTACTTCGTGCGCTTCGCGTTCGAGGCCCGTCGGCTCGCCAACGAAGAGGCGGCGACGGTGCGCGCGCTGGTCACGGTCGGCCGGCCGATGACCTACTCGACGCTCGCGGTCTGTCTCGCGTTCCTGGCGCTGGTCGGCGCGCCGCTCGACACGCTCGCCTGGCTCGGCACCACCGCCGCGGCCGCGCTCGCGATCGCCTGGCTGTGCGACTTCCTGCTCACGCCCGCGCTGTGCGTCGGCATCCGCGTGGTCACGCTCTGGGATACGCTGCTGCTCGACCTGGGCCCGCGGCCGCAGGCCTCGATCCCCCTGCTCGCCGACCTCTCCACGTCCCAGTGTCGGATCGTCGCGCAGATGGCCGGCGTGCAGCGGGTGCGCGCGGGCGAGGAGCTCTCGCGCACCGGCGAGTCGGGCCGCGAGATGTACCTGGTGATCGACGGCCTGCTCGAAGCCTCGGTCGAGACGCCGATGGGCCGCGTGGTGCTGGGCCGTTTCTCGCGCGGCGACCTGCTCGGCGAGGTCGGCTTCTACACCGCGCGCCGCTCGGCGTCGCTCGCGGTGCTGGAGAACGCGCACCTGCTCCGGCTCACGCAGCAGAGCTTCGAGCGGCTCGACCGGCGCTCGCCGCGCATCGCCGCGATCCTGTACCGCAACCTCTCGCGCATCATGGCCCAGCGCGTGATCAACACCACCGAGCTGATCCACTGAGCGGACGCGCTGGAATTGGGCGGGCGGCGTCCGTATGCTGGCCGCCCATGTCGTACACGCTCTCGGAGCACGAGTCGAAGCAGGTCCTGCGCAGCGCCGGCATTCCCGTGCCCGAGGACGCGCTGGTCGCGAGCGCGGACGAGGCCGTGCGCGAGGCCGAGCGGCTCGGCTTTCCGGTCGCGCTGAAGCTGTGCGGGCGCAAGATCGCACACAAGACCGAGCGCGGGCTGGTCAAGCTCGGGCTCGGCGACGCGGCCGCGCTGCGCGAGGCGGCGGTCGCGCTGCTCGGCGCGCGAAGCAAAGACGACGGCGACGCGAAGCTGCTCGTGTGCAAGATGGTCGGCGGTCGGCGCGAGCTGATCGCGGGCCTGGTGCGCGATCCGCAGTTCGGCCCGTGCGTGATGCTCGGCGTGGGCGGGATCTTCGCGGAGGTGGTCGGCGACGTCGCGTTCGCGGTCGCGCCGCTCGCTCGATCGGACGCCGCGGATCTGATCGGCGCGCTCCGCTACCCCAAGCTCCTCGAGGCCTTCCGCGGCGAGCCGGCCGTCGACCGGCGCAAGCTCGCCGACGTGCTCGAGGCGCTGGGGCGGCTGGGCGCGGAGCGGCCCGAGATCCGCTCGATCGACGTGAACCCGCTGATCGTCGCGGGCGACACGCCGGTCGTGATCGACGCGCTCGTCGAGCTCGAGGGAGACGCGCGGTGACGAGTCTGGTCGAGAAGTTCCGGCCGCTGTTCTACCCGCGCGGCATCGTGGTGACCGGCGTCTCACAGCACCCGGGCAAGTTCGGCGCGGTCGCGTTCCACAACCTGATCGCGTGCGGCTATCAGGGCGAGCTGTTCGGGATCAACCGCGAGGGTGTGGAGTCGTTCGGCCGGCCCACCTGGAAGAGCGTGCTCGAGGTGCCGAAGGGCCGCGCGGACCTCGCCTTCATCTGTACACCGAACAGCGTGAACGAGGAGCTCTTGCGCGAGTGCGCGAAGGTGGGCGTGCGCGCGGCCTTCGTGGCGTCGGCCGGCTACGGCGAGGCCGCCGACGGGCACGAGGCCGAGCGGCGCCTGGTCGCGCTCGGGCGCGAGCTCGACATGCTGATCGCGGGTCCGAACGGCCAGGGCCTGATCTCGACCGGCGTGTCGATGTGCGCGCAGATCGTCGCGCCCTACCCGCCGCCCGGCCCGATCTCGGTGGTGTCGCAGAGCGGGAACCTGGCCTCGAGCTTCATGAACTACGGCTGCCTCACGGGCGTGGGCATGTCGAAGGCGATCTCGTGCGGGAACTCGGCCATGCTCGAGCTCGCCGATTATCTCGAGTACTACGCCGAGGATCCCGAGACGGCGGTGTCGCTCAGCTATCTCGAAGGCGTCGGCAACGGCCGCCGCTTCCTCGACGTCGCGCGCGCGCACACGGCGAAAAAGCCGCTGGTCGTCGTGCGCGGCGGAGTCACCAGCGCCGGCAAACGCGCCGCCAGCAGT
Organism: Myxococcota bacterium; assembly: GCA_040902485.1. GTDB lineage: Bacteria > Myxococcota_A > UBA9160 > SZUA-336 > SZUA-336 > VGRW01. The sequence continues at coordinate 49,954 of JBBDXF010000035.1, forward strand.
CACACCGGCGCGCTCGCGTCCGACGACGGGATCTTCTCGGGCGTGTGCCGCCAGGCCGGCATCACGCGCGCGGAGACGATCGAGGAGGCCTACGAGGCTGCAGCGGCGTTCGCGACCCAGCCGCTGCCGCGCGGACCGCGCACGCTGATCTTCACCGTCGCGGGCGGCTGGGGTGTGCTCACTTCCGACGCGTGCGTGCAGGCCGGGCTCGAGCTGATCCCGCTGCCCGACGACCTGCGCGCGAAGATCGACACCATGGTCCCGGCGCGCTGGAGCCGCAGCAATCCGATCGACCTCGCCGGCGGCGAGACGCGCGACACGATTCCCGAGCTGCTCGAGCGGATGGCCGCGCACCCCGACGTGGACGCGATCGTGTACCTCGGCATCGGCATCCAGGCGTCGCAGGGCAACATGTTCCGGCGCGGACCGTTCTGGCCCGAGCACGGTCTGGAGCGGATCGGCACGTTCCACGAGACCCAGGACCGCCGCTACGCGCACGCCGCCGCCGGGGCCAGCCGCCGGCACCAGAAGCCGGTGCTGATCGCGTCCGACCTCGTGTACACCGACCGCGCCTACGGCAACAGCGGGCCGCTCGGCGTGGCCGAGACCGGTCGCATCACCTCGCCGTCCGGTCACCGCGCGATCCGCACCCTCGCCCACATGGTGCGCTACGCGAAGTACCGCAAGCGGATCGCCTAGCGCCCGCGCTCCTCTCCGAGCCAACGCGAGATCGCTTCCGCGGCGACGCGATTCCCGCGAGCGTTCCAGTGTGTGTTGTTGGGGATGTACGTGCGCCCGTCCGCCTCCGCGGCGCGCAGCGGCTCGAGCAGATCCAGGTAGGGAATGCGGTCGCCGTCGAGGAACTCGCGCAGCCGGCGGCTCGGCTGCTCGACGTCGTAGGCCGCCGCGGCCTCGGCGCTGCCGAGCAGCTCCGGCAAGAGCTCCGGGTTCACCTGGTACTCGTCGGGGATGATCACCAGGCGCAGCCGCGGTCCGAGCTCCATCGCGATCTCGCGCAGCTGGCGGAAGGTGGCCGGGTAACGCCGCTCGGTGTCGCGATCGAGGTCGCGCGCCGCGAGCCGCACGCGCTGCAGCTCCACCTTGCGGAAGGTGTCCTCGCCGAGGCTGTCTGTCCGGTCGCGCGTGAACTTCGGCTCCGCGCTCATCGCCCACAACCGGCGGACGAGCGCGAAGAAGTACAGCGAGCCGCCGTGCAAGAGCGACGAGGGCCGCAGCTCGCGGAAGTCGTTGCCGATGAAGAAGCAGAGCAGCACGAGATCGGGATCGAAGAAGCGCGCCTGCGTGCGGTATACGTGCAGGTACTCGCGCGGGCTGACGCCGGAGACGCCGAAGTTCATGACCTCCCAGCGCCCGTCGCGGTCGAGCAGGTCGTCGAGCAGCGTGAGGAAGTTCTCGCGGTAGGGGACCGCGGCCACGGCGAACGAGTCGCCGAGCGCCGCTATCCGCCCCACGCCCGGCGCGCGCGCGCGCCGGAACTCCTCGTCCACGAACCCGAGCGAGTTGACCGGGAAGCCCCGGTACACGCTGCCCGGCGGCAGGAGTTGAGCGCCCATGGCGTTCTCGGCCTTGGCGTTGGGCGGCACCAGGAGCGGTGAAGGCGCCAGCGCCTGCACCACCCGCGCGCCGGCCTCGGTCAGCACGAGCAGGAGCGCGAGGTTGACTGAGAGCACGTCGAGCGGGCGCGTGGCGCGCCGCAGCCACGAAAGCCAGCGCTCGCGCGCGCCCGGCACAAGCAACGGGCCGAGCAGCACGACCGCCGCCAGCGCGAGCAGCACCGCGAACGGCTTGCTCGGTTTCTCGGTGCCCGACAGCCACACCACCCAGAGCGCGAGGAATGCCGCGTGCGGCAGCAAGCGCGCGACCAGCAGGACGGGAGCTCGGCCCACGGCCTCCTACGACCCGGCGCTCACGCCGAGCTCGACGTGCAGCCGGCCGTCGATACGCGTGCAGATCACGGTCGCGATGCGGCCGCCCTTGCTGGCGAAGATGCCGAGCTCCGGCCCGACGCCCAGCGCCTTGTCGATCTTCCAGCCCTCCGCCAGCAGGTGCTCGCTGAAGAATCCGTAGACGACCTCGGGGTCCAGGTCGCCGGTGAAGATCGCGACGTACGAGCCCGCGTTCTCGGAAACGACGCTCTTCGCGATCAGGCCCGCGGGCAGCTTGATGTCCTGCGGGAACGACGCGGGCAGTGCGTCGTGGCGCTCCGCGCTCGGCGGCTCTACGCCGTTGTGTGGCGGCTCCGGCTCGGCCGCGACGTCGCTCGCGGGGATCTGCGCGTCGGTCGTATCGTGCTCGCTCTGCCCGCAGGCAGTGGACGAGATCAGGGCCGCAAGCGCGAGTACCGTGACCAGACGCGCGTGCATCGCGCCCTCCCGACGCGGAGCTAGGCCGGAGGATAACACGCACCTCGCGGACTCGAACACGCACACCCGTTGCGCACGTGTTTCCGGTTCCGGCGCACATCCGCTACGGTGCCGGATCCGCGCCGCCAGGAGAGCTCCATGACCCCGGTCCGACGCGAGCTGCGCGCGCTCTGGCTGCTCGCGTGGCCGCTGGTGATGACACAGCTCGGCTTCATGATGCTCGGCGTCGTCGACACGCTCTTGCTCGGTCACCTCTCCGTCGAGGCGCTGGGCGCCTCCGCGCTCGCGAACATGTGGGGCTGGGGCTCGCTCGCGCTCGGCATGGGCGCGGTGCTCGGCATGGATCCGCTCGTCTCGCAGGCGCACGGCGATCGCGACGAAGCCGCCGCCGCGCTCGCGCTGCAGCGGGGCATCGTCGTCGCGGTGGTGATGGCGATTCCGGTCACCGCGTTCTGGGCGCTCACCGGTCCGGGCCTCGTGCTGCTCGGCCAGGACCCGGCGATCTCGGCGATGGCGCAGAGCTACAACCTGATCCGCGCGCCGAGCGTGGTGTTCTTCCTGGTCTTCACCGCCATGCGGAGCTGGCTCTCGGGACGCGGCCTGGTCGCGCCCGCGATGTGGGTCTCGGTCGCGGTGAACGTGGTGAACCTGGTGCTCGGCTGGGCGCTGATCTTCGGCCGGCTCGGCCTGCCGCGGCTCGAGCTGGTCGGGGCCGCCTGGGTCGCGAGCGGGGTGACGGTCGCGCAGCCGCTCCTGCTGTGGTGGCTGATTCGCGCGACGCGCCTGCACGAGGGCGCCTGGCGGCCGTGGGATCGCCGCTCGTTCGAGTGGAGCGGGCTCGCCCAGATCCTGCGGCTCGGGCTGCCGGTGGGCTTGCAGTTCTCGCTCGAGGGCTGGGCCTGGTCGCTCTCGACGATGATGGCGGGCTGGATCAGCACCGCGGCGCTGGGGGGACACATCATCGTGTTGAACCTGGCCTCGCTCTCGTTCCAGATCCCGCTCGGCGTCGGGCTCGCCGCGAGCGTGCGCGTCGGCAACCAGATCGGCGCTTCGGATCTGCCCGGCGCCCGGCGCTCCGCCGCGGTGTCGCTCGCGCTCGGCGCGGGCGTGATGCTCGGCTTCGCGCTGCTGTTCGCGGGGCTCGCGGCCGAGCTGCCGCTGCTCTACACCAACGACGCCGACGTGCTCGCGCTCGCCGCGCTGGTGCTGCCGATCGCCGGCGCGTTCCAGCTCTTCGACGGCACGCAGGTGGTCGCGGGCGGCATCCTGCGCGGCGCCGGACGCACGCACGCCGCGGCGTACGTGAACCTGATCGGCTTCTGGGGGGTCGCGCTGCCGCTCTCCTGGTGGTGGGCGTTCGGCGACCACGGCGGACTCGCCGGCATCTGGTGGGGACTCGTCGCGGGGCTCGCCGCGGTGTCGGCCGCGCTCCTGTTCTGGGTGCGGCGCACGACGTCGCGTCCGATCGAGGAGCTGCGCGTCGGCGTGCGCTGAGCGCGCTCCTGTATGATCCCGGAATGAGCGAGATCATCCTGCACCACTACGCGGCGTCGCCGTTCACCGAGAAGGTCCGACTCACGCTCGGCCTGAAGGGCCTCGCCTGGCGCGGCATCGAGCAGCCGAACATCATGCCCAAGCCCGAGCTGGTTCCGCTCACGGGCGGCTACCGCAAGATCCCCGTGATGCAGATCGGCGCCGACGTGTACTGCGACTCGCAGTGCATCATCCGCGAGCTCGAGCGCCGCCACCCCACGCCGAGCGTGTTCCCCGACGGGAACGTCGCCACCGCCTGGGCGACCGCGTTCTGGGCGGACCGCGTGTTCTTCCAAGCGGCCGTCGCGGTGATCTTCGGCCAGATGGCGGACTCCGTGCCGAAGGAGTTCATCGACGACCGCTCCGCGCTGATGGGCGGCGCGAGGTTCGACACCCACGCGATGAAGGCCGCCGTGCCGCTGATGAAGGAGTCGCTCCGCGCTCAGCTCGACTGGCTCGAGTCACAGCTCGCCGACGGCCGTACGTTCCTGTCGGGCGCCGCGCCGGGCCTGGCCGACTTCGCGACCTACCACCCGATCTGGTTTCTGTACACGTACTACCCGCCCGCCGGCGAGCTGCTCGCCCCGCACGCGCGCGTGCGCGCTTGGTGCGAGCGTGTGAAGGCGATCGGCCACGGCTGCTCGACGCCGATGGAGAAGAAGGAAGCGCTCGAGATCGCGAAGGCCGCGCGCCCCGAGACCACCCCCGCCGTCGATCCCGGCGAGCCGAACGGCTGGAAGCCCGGCGACCGCGTGCTCGTCATGGCTGACGACTACGGCCGCGACCCGATCGCCGGCGAGCTCGTGCGCTCCTCCGCGCAGGAGATCGCGATCCGCCGCAACGACCCGACCGTCGGCGAAGTCGTCGTGCACTTTCCGCGCGCGGGCTTCCTGGTCATGCGCGCTCCGGTGTAGCAGCGGTCGGATCGGAGCGGGACTCCGCGGGCGCTCGGCACGACCCCGGAGACGACCAGGATTGCCCCGATGGACGCGGGCCCCGCAGCTGATCGCAAACCGCGCGCGGCGACGCGAACCGTCTCTCATCCGCCCGAGATTGTCCGACACCGATCCCCGGCGCCGCCCTTCTCGGCGGCCGCCACTTCGCCAAGCACCAAACGATCAGCTTCGACCGGGACCTTCAACGCTTCAGCCAATCCCGTCTCGGTGCTAGGCTGCAGCGGAGCAGCTCGCTGGGAGTCGCTCAATAGTAAGTGGGCGACTTGTGCATTGCCACCTCGTGCGGCTGGGGGAAGGAGCAGTGTTCTACTACCGATTCCGCCCTCCGACTGAACTTGCCTACAAGGAGCTTCTCTACGACGAGCTCTACTTCGCGTCGCCGGCGGAATGCAACGATCCCTTCGACAGCCATGCGTTCGCGGAGTTCTCCGGAGATCAAGACAAGTGGACCCGCCTCCTACAGCTGGCCTTGGGCGACCTAGCGAAGGTCTTCGGCGAGCACGTCCTCGAGCGCGTCGCGCAGGCCCTTGTGCAGCGGGCACCCCTTTCGTTGAGTGCGATCTCTGCCTCGGACGCTCTCCAGTCGGCGTTCGCGGACTCACTTCCCGACCCGGCTCCAAGCCATCGAGCCACGATTGGCTCGGTAGCAGTATTGAAGTTCATTGAGAACTACCAGCCTCCGGACCGCTACTTTGCTTCTTTCTCGGGGTTCACCGATCACCCTCTGCTCTGGTCACACTATGCGCTCGGTCACATTGGTCACTGCCTCATTTTCCGCCCCGTGGCTGGACAACTGCGCGTTGACCGAGAAAGAGAGAAGCCGGGGATCAAGAGAATCGGACCCGGGCCAATCGCTCCGAGTATGAGCTTCGCAATGCCGAAGACCTTCCAGTTCGTCAACATGAGCTACGTCCCGCAGGTCGCTCCCGCCTGTGCCTTTTCGTGCTTCCCTGAGAAGGTCTACGGAGAGAACCTCACCGAAGAACTTGCGACACAACTGCGCGCCGAGGTTGATCGCCATTTCTTCGAAAAACACGATGCCTGGAGCTACGAACGCGAAGTTCGGGTGACGCTTTCGGCGCCTATCCCTTGGTTGTATGGATCGCGATACCAGCCGTCGCAGCAGGAACGCCTCTTTCACTTCGACCCAACACAACTGGCGGGCGTCATCGTTGGCGCGCGAGCCAGCACGGAGTCTCTAGACCGCATTCTGGAGATCGCCCGAAGCAAGCGCCTTCATATCAGCCGATCCGTCGATTACGAGCGAACTGTCACCGACTTCGTCGTATTCAAAGCAACGCTCGGCGCTCACGAGCGTAGTATCGAGGTGCAACCGAAGATGATCTTCGGGCTCGGAGACGTCATCGAGGCGACCTCAGAGAAGTTCCAGCAACGACTTCGAGCCTGGGAGGATGGATGGGGCCTCAAGCTAGGCAACGGAAGGGCGACTCGAGCCCAACTTGCTTGACCCGGCACCCTTCGTGCCTTCTGGCGGCGTACTGTGTCGGCAGGGCCAGTCCGGTCAGCGCTGTTGCTGGCCGCTGAACGCCGATCCGTTGGGCAGCGCGGAGAGTGGCATGCGTAGCGTCTGCAAACTCTGCATAGCGGTCGTGATCCCTTTGCTCTTGGCCGGTTGCAAGACCGTCCCCATCGAGCAGCGTGCACCGATTGCAGTGCCCAAAGGGCTCACTGCGAATGATGTTGAAGTTGCCGTGCTCTACGATCTGGCCAATCAGAACATTCCTGCTGACTTGACGCCCGGCGAGCGGATCGCCGACAGTGCAATGAAGGCACTCTTCCTTTTTCGCTACCAGACCGTGTCGGATCGCAAACCCGGGTGGTATCCCGAATCAGCCGAGCAAGGCGTCATCTATGCGGGATTCGAGAAGGGACCCTTCTACTTGCGCGTCGCAATCGAATACACCGACTCTGCGATCCAGACACGGCTGATCGAAAGCAGAAACCTCTCGCAGACTAATACTCGAATCCACAAGGCCGCGGTCTTGTGGATCGACCAGCTCGAGATGCGCATCCGACGTTCGCTTGGTCAGCTGGCGGCGGTCCGAGCACTCGAAGGCCGAGAGCCGGAGTGAGCCATGTCGCGCGCTGCCCAACACGCCGCTGAGGCTGTCGGCCACGGGCTTCAGCCGCGCCGGCGACCGTGCGCGACACGGATCATGGTAACCTCACGCGCGGCCGCAGCTTAGCGGCCATCCGGTAGATGGAAGAGGCTCGTAGGCGTTGGAGTGAGTCGACTGTGGTCGCCGACTCGGCAGGTCCTCTCGTGACGGTCCAGGCAGTTCTCCGTCACCTGACTCGAGGCGACGCACCGGCTTTGCACTGCGTCACCGGCGACCGGGGCGTCATGCGCTACTGGCACCCCGGTCCCGACGGCGACGTCGCCGCGACCGAGCGCCGCATCGCCGACATCGAGGCACACTGGCAGCGCCACGGCTTCGGCGACTGGGCCGTCCTGGAGCGCAGCGGCGGTGCACTCATCGGCTTCGCCGGCCTGCACCACATCTCCGATATGGTCGCGGTCAACGTCGGCTACGCGCTCGCGGCCTCCCACTGGCGGCGCGGCATCGGCGCGGAGGTCTGCCGCCTGCTCCTTGGCCATGCGTTCTCGGTCCTCGGCCTGCCGGAGGTCGTCGCCGTCATCGATCCGCGCAACGTCGCGTCTCTCGCCCTCGCAGGCGCGTGTGGGCTCTCGCTGCGCGAGCGCTGTATCTGGCAAGGGCAGGCGCGCGTCGTCCACGCGATGACGCGGGTCGAGTGGGTGGTGCGGGGCGGCTCCATCTAACACCTATCAGGCCCGGTGGCGTCAAGTGATGGAGATCGTGCGTCCGGCAGCGCGGTGACGCGCCGTCGGTGCTACAAGGCCGCACATCTCGAGATCATGCGTCGCCGCAGGGAGTGGTTCGAGCGCATCCGAGAGGCGTTCTTCGTGCTCTGGTGGGTGCGCAAAGGTCACCGGCCGACCGTCGAGGAAGCCGCCGCGAGGCTCGAGTTGCTTCGCACGCACGGCCCGACGCCCGAGGCATTCACGTTCCAGCCCGCGTTCGGCCCGCCCGACGCACAGCAAGCGATCACGCCGACTGAATTCGGAGATGAATGCCCAGCCACCTGACCCGATTTGCCCGTGCGGGAGCCGGCGAGAGCTAGCGTTTGCGCCAGCGGAGCGGTTTGGTTTGCTCGCGCACGACGACGCCCTTCGCTTCCAGATCGAGCTGGACGGCCTTCTTCCACCAGCCCGCCTTGGCGCCGCCGGGAAACAGACTCTCGGGGAGGTGCGCAAGCACGGCCTCACCGATCTCCTTTGCGGTGAGCCCCGGCGAGGTCTTGGGAAGGACCGTGAGGAAGGCCTTCTTCATCGCCTCGTACTTGTCTGCATCCACGCGCACCACGTGGCCCGGAGACAGCACGTTCTCGATCTCGATCTTCCGAGCCTTCGTCATAGCCATGTTCGAACTCCTCAGCGCCGAGATGCGACGCGCGCGAGCGAGTCGCGCCAGTGTGCGCGAGCGGCCTCGCGTACCGAGCGCTCGACGATCGGCGCGAAAAGCGTCGGCGAGGGTAGCGACGCGTGGCAGGCGTCGGCGTCGACGAAGATGCCCGTCGCGAGACCGGCGAGCGACGCCGCGCCCAGCGCGGTGGCCTCGACCTCGCGCGCTCTCGCGATCTCGCGGCCGGATAGGTCGGCGAGCGCTTGCACCAGGAAGTCGCTCTGCGCGAGCCCGCCGTCCACGCGCAGCGGTCCACTACCCAGCGGAAACGCCTCGCACACGTCGGTGCAACGCTGCGCGACGCCCTCGAGCGCGGCGCGCGCGAGCTCGGCGCGGCCGGAGCCGCGCGTGATTCCGAGCAGCGCCCCCCGCGCGGCGTCGTCCATGAACGGCGTGCCAAGCCCCTGCAGCGCAGGCACGAACGCGACGCCGCCGCTCGAGGTCGCGGAGGCGGCGAGCCGCGAGAGCTCCGCCGCATCGCGCGCGACGCCGATCTCGACCAGCCAGTCGATCGCGCTGCCCGCGGTGATCACCACGCCCTCGAGACAGCACGCGCGCGTGCCGTCGGGCAGCCACCAGAGCGCGAGCGGATACGAGCCGGGCGCGGGCTCGCCCGGCCGCTCGCCGGTGTGGACGTCGAACATGGCCGAGGTGCCGAGCGTGAGCTTCGCGTCGCCCGCGCGGCCCACGCCCTGCGCGAACGCGGACGCCTGCTGATCGCCCGCGAGCGCCGCGACACGCACCGGTGTCGCAAGCAGCTCCGCCGGCGTCTCGCCCAGCACGCCGCTGGTCGGCACGACCTCCGGAAGCGCTTCGCGCGGAACCGCGAACAGGTCGAGCAGGCCCTGCGACCATTCCCCGCCGGCGACGTCGAACAGCGCCGTGCACGACGCGTTGCCCGGGTCGGTCACGTGCAGCGCCCCGCGCGAGAGCCGCGCGGCGAGCCAGACGTCGGGCGTCCCGAGCCGCAGGCGCTGCTCGCGCGCGGCCGACTGCACCGCGTCATCGTGCTTCATCCACCATTCGAACTTGGTGGCGGTGGCGAGGGTGTTGATCGGAATGCCGGCGGCGCGGAAGCCCGCGACGCGCTCGGCCGTGCGCTGGTCCTGCCAGCTCTGCACCGGGGCGAGCGGCGCGAGCGTGCGCGCGTCCCAGGCCAGCGCGCTGCCGCGCTGCGTGACCACCCCCAGACCCGCGACGCTGCGCGCGTCGAGCCGCGACGCCGCGAGCGCTTCGCGCAGCACGTCCTGCGCGCGGGTCCACATCTCCTCGGCGTCCTGCTCGATCCAGCCGGGCCGCGGATAACGCGCGCCGAGCGGGCGCTGCGCACGCGCCAGCACGCGGCCGTCGTCGCCGACGACCAGCGCGCGCACGCTCGTGGTGCCCAGGTCGAGCGCGAGCAGCGCCTGACCGCTCACGCCTGGCGTGCGGTGCTCGCCGGTACGAGCACGCCGGGGTTCAGCAGGTCGTCGGGGTCGAGCGCGGACTTCAGGGCGCGCAGCACCGCCACGCCCGTGTCGCCGATCTCTTCGGCCAGGAAATCGCGGCGCACGCGGCCGATGCCGTGGTGGTGCGCGATCCCGCCGCCGCTGCTGAGCGTGGCGCCGATCGCGCGCCGCCAGCACTCGAGATAGATCGCGGGCATGCGCTGCTGGTCCTCGACGCGTGCCGCGAACGTGAAGTACAGATTCGTGCCCGAGCGGTACGAGTGACTCGAGTGCGCGCTCGCCAGGACCACTTCCGGAAGCTCGCGCAGCGAGCTGACGACGGCGTGGTAGAGCGGCAGCACGCGGTCCCAGGTGGCGGCGACCTCGATCGTGTCGACCACCAGCCCGCGCTCGTTCAGCTCGCGGAAGCTCGGCACGTTGTTGCGGTGCTCGAGCCAGTGCTCGACCGCGCGCGCGTCGGTCGCGACGCCGCCTTCTTCGGCGCACAACGCCGCGCAGCCCGCGACGTCGGCCGTGACCGCGGCCGCCGGGCCCTCGTGCACCAGGATCAGCATGCTTCGCCCGTCCGGGCACTCCTTCGCGAACTGCCGCTGCGACTCGCGCTCGTCGTAGAGCCGCACCACCGGCGGGCGCCAGCCCGCGCGCATGAAGCGGCGGATCGCCTCGAGCCCCGCATCGAGGCTCGCGAAGTGGAACGCCGCGAGCGCGCGCGCCTCGGACAGCGGGCGCAGCGAGAAGGTCACCTCGGTCACGACGCCGAGCGTCCCCTCGCTGCCCATGAAGAACTGGCGCAGGTCGGGGCCGGACGCGGCGCGCGGCGTCTCGCGCGTGCGCAGCACGCTGCCGTCGGGCAGCACGACCTCGAGCGCGAGCACGAGATCCTCGATCGAGCCGTAGGCGGTCGAGAACTGCCCCGCGGCGCGCGTGGCGACCCAGCCGCCGACCGTCGACAGCGCGACCGACTGCGGCCAGTGACCGATCGTGAGTCCTTCCTTCTGCACGCGCTGCTCGGCCTGGTCGCCCATCGTGCCGGCGCGGAAGCTCGCGGTCAGGTTGCGCGCGTCGAGCGAGACCATGCCGTCGAGACCGCGCGTCGAGAGCACGATCGCGTCGGGCCGCGCCTCGACGCCGCCGCACACGCCCGAGCCGCCGCCGAACGGGATCACCGGCACGCGCGCCGCGCGGCACAGGCGCAGCGTGGTCGCGACCTCCTCCACCGACTCGGGCCGCACGACCGCGAGCGGCGTCGGCGCGCCGCGCCCGACCAGATCGTGGAGCTGCGCCAGCGCCCAGTAGTCGCGCCGGTGCGCAGCCAGCGTCGGCGCGTCGGTGTGCACGCGCGCGCCGAGCGCGCCGCGCAGGCGCGCGACCACGTCGCTCACGACTCGCTGTCCCGGAAATCGAGATCCGCGTCGAGTCGCGCGCGCGCACGCGCGAGCTGCTCGCCGGTCTGCGCCTCGCTCCAGCCGAGCAGCTCGCGCATGCGCGACGCGATCGGCGCGGCGATCGCGACGCGCGCATCGGCTTCGTAGAGCGCCGCGCGCGTGCGCCGGTACAGCACGTCCTCGACGGTGGCGGCGCCCTCGTGCATGACGGCCCAGTCTACCTCACCCACGATCACCGGAGCGCCGGCGGCGAGCCGCGCAGCGCCGAGCTTCGCGACCGCGTCGGCCTCACACCCGTACAGGCGCGCGAGCCGCATACCCGCGACGGCGTCGAGCCGATACTCGCTCTCGAGCGAGCGCGCGATCGGCGTCAGGTCGCCCGAGAAATCTCCGCCCGGCAGCGGCTCGCCCTCGCCGACCGCCACCAGCGTGCGCCCGAGCACGCGCTCGACGCGCTCCAGCGTGCGCAGCGCCGTCGGCCGATAGCCGGTGAGCTTGCCGCCCGCGATCGTGATCACGCCCGCGCTCCCGATCAGGATCTCGTCCTTGCGCGAGGTCTCGGCGGGCGGCTTGCCCGGCTCGGCGACCAGCGGCCGCAGACCGGACCACGACGTGCGCACGTCGGAGACCTCGAGCTTCTCGACCGTCAGATAGCGGCGCACCGGCTCGAGCAGATACTCGACGTCGGCGCGCGTGATCACCGGCCACAGGTCCGCGCCGCGCGAGTAGGTCGTGTCGGTCGTGCCGATGAAGACGATCTCGTCGCGGCGCAGCGCGAAGATGCCGCGGTGGTCCTGGGTCTGGAGCAAGAGCAGGTTGCGCACCGGCAGCCGCGACGCGGGAATGCCGATGTGCACGCCCTTCGACAGGTGCAGGAGCGGCGGCGCGGCCGAATCCTCGAGCCGGCGCAGCGCCTCGACCCAGGCGCCAGCGGCGTTGACCACGCACGACGCGCGCACGCGCAGCTCGCGGCCGGAGAGCCGACAGCGCGCGACCACGCCTGACGCGCGCCCGTTCTCGACCGTGATCTCCGTGACCGGCGCGTGGTTCAGGCTGATCGCGCCCTGCCCGGCAGCGGCGCGCAGGTTCGCGAGCACGAGCCGCGCGTCGTCGGTCAGGTACTCGCGGTACGCGCAGGCGTAGCGCCACTCGTTGCGGTCGAGCGCGGGCTCCTCGGTCTCGAGGTCGCTCGGCCCCCAGTTGCGGTGCAGGTCGTCGCGCTCGACCGCGCCGAGCTTCTCGTAGGTGGTGATCCCGGCCCGGAACTTCAAGAGCGCCGCGCGCGAGCGCACCGGCAGGACCATCCAGCGCCGCTCGGCCAGGTGCGGGGCCAGGCGGTGGATCACCTTGCGCTCGAGCGCCGTCTCGCGGACCAGGCCGACCTCGCCCAGCGCCAGGTAGCGCAGCCCCCCGTGGATCAGCTTCGAGGAGCGGCTCGAAGTGCCGGACGCGAAGTCCTCCGCTTCGAGCAGGGCCACGCGCAGGCCGCGCAGCGCCGCCTCGCGCGCGATCCCGGCGCCGGTGATCCCGCCTCCCACGATCGCCAGGTCGAAGGGATCGCGTTCGAGCGCGTCGATCGCGCGCGCACGCTCGGCCGTGGAGATGGATCCCGCCCGCGTCACCGGCCCCATGGGTCGCACGTTCCCGGGGGCTCTGGCAAGGGCGGACGCATTGCTCGTCGCATGTCGATCCCTACAATCGGCGACCGAATGCGGCTACCGGAGCACCCTCGACCCGAACGCTACGACCTGTCTCTCTGGGTGGATCCGGCCAAGCCCGGCTACCGGGGCCAGGTCGAGATCGAGCTCGCGATCGCCACCGGCACGCGCTCGATCGAGCTGCACGCGGTGGACCTGGAGATCGGCGAAAGCTCCGCGAGTGACGCTCAGGGTGAGCTGAAGGTCGCCAAAGTGCGGCCCAGCCCCGAGCGCGAGACCGTCACGTTCGTGCTCGACCGGCCGCTCGAGGGCACGCGCGCGCGCCTGCGGATCGCGTTCGCGGGAAAGCTGCGCGCGGACCTGCGCGGGCTCTACCTCGCGCGTTCGGGCAAGCGCCGCTACGCCGCGACCCAGCTCGAAGCGGCCGACGCGCGGCGCTTCTTCCCCTGCTTCGACGAGCCCGACAAGAAGGCGCGCTTCCGGCTGCGCCTGACCACGCCCGCGCGCTACCAAGCGGTGTCGAACGGCGCGATCGTCCGGACCGAGCGGAAGGGCGCAAAGAAGACCGTGCACTTCGCGGAGACGCCCAAGCTCTCGACCTATCTCGTGGCGCTGGTGGTGGGCGAGCTCGAGGCGTCCAAGGCGGTGCGCGTCGGGCCTACACCGATCCGCGTCTGGTGCGTGCCGGGCAAGAAGAAGCTCGCCGGCTTCGCGCTCGAGGTCGCCGCCGAGGCGCTCGAGCGCCTCGAGGTGTACTTCGGCCTGCCCTACCCGTACGGCAAGCTCGACCTGCTCGCGGTGCCCGACTTCGAGTTCGGCGCGATGGAGAACGCGGGCGCGGTCACGTTCCGCGAGACGCTGCTGCTCGTCGATCCCAAGACCGTCACGCTGGCCGAGAAGAAGCGCGTCGCGGAGGTGATCACGCACGAGCTCGCGCACATGTGGTACGGCGACCTGGTCACCATGGCCTGGTGGGACGACCTGTGGCTGAACGAGGCGTTCGCCACCTGGATGGCGTTCAAGATCGTCGACGCCTGGAAGCCGGAGTGGAAGATGTGGCTCGACTTCGAGTCGCACCGCGCGCCGGCCTTCGCGCTCGACGCGCTGGAGAGCACGCACCCGATCTACGGCCCGGTCGCGAGCGCGAGCGAGGCGACCGAGAACTTCGACGTGATCACCTACGAGAAGGGCGCGTCGGTGGTGCGCATGCTGGAGAGCTGGCTCGGGCCCGCGGTGTTCCGCAGCGGCGTGCGGCGTTACATCCGGCGGCACCGCGAGGGCAACGCGCGCGCGGCCGATCTGTGGCGCGCGCTCGAGCACGCGGCCAAGCGCGCGGTCGAGCCGATCGTGTCGCCGTGGGTCGAGCGGCCGGGCTTCCCGCTGATCGCCGCGCAGCGCGTCGACAGTGAAGGACAGGCGTACTTGCTGGTCGAGCAGGAGCGCTTCTTCGCCAGCCCGAGCCTGGGCGCGGAGGCGCGCGCCGAGACGCGGCCGATCCCGCTCGTGCTGCGCGTTCGGCCGGCGCGCGGGCGCGATCGCATCGTGCGCGCGCTGGTCGAGAAGAAGCGCGAGCGGATCGCGCTCGGCCCGTCCGCCGACGTGCGCTGGGTGTACGCGAACGCCGACGAGGCGAGCTTCGTGCGCGCGCTACACGACGGCGCGATCCTGCGCGCGCTCGGCGACGAGCTCGGCCGGCTCGCGCCCGCCGAGCGCATGGGGCTGCTCGGCCACCAGTGGGCGGGCGTGCGCGCCGACCGCGCGCCGCTCGCGGACTGGCTCGACCTGGTGACACGGCTCGGTGACGAGCCGGAGCCGGACGTGCTGGCCGCCGCGCACGGGCCGCTGGCGTGGATCGTGGACCAGGCCGTGCCGGTGCTGCCGGCCGAGCACGCCACGCGCTTCCGCGCGAGCATCGCGGCGGTCTTCTCGCCGGCGTACGCGTCGCTCGGCTGGTCGGCGGCTCGCAACGAGCCCGACGCGACGCGCCAGCGCCGCGCCGCGCTGATCTCGATGCTCGGGAACCTGGCCGAAGCGCCGGACGTGCTCGAGGGCGTCGAGGCGCAGATCGGTCCCTACCTGAAGGACCGCCGCACGCTCGAGCCGAACCTGGCCGGGCCGGTCGTCGACCTGGCCGCGCGCAGCGGCGACGGTGCGCGCTTCGACGCGTACTTGCGCACGATGGAAGCCGCGCGCACGCCGCAGGAGCGCACGCGCTTCGAGATGGCGCTGGGCGCGTTCCGCGCTCCTCAGCTCGTCGAGCGCGCGCTCGCGCTCGCGCTCTCGGACCGCGTGCCGACGCAGGACGTCGTGCCGCTCTTGTGCCGCATGCTCGCGAATCCCGCGGCGCGCGAGCGCACCTGGGAGTTCATCCGCGAGCGCTGGACCGCGCTCGCGCCGCGCGTCTCGCCCGGGCTCGCGTCGCGGCTGGTGTCGGCGCTGCCCGCGCTGCAGAAGCCGCTCTACCGCCGTCAGGTCGCGAGCTTCTTCGCGACGCATCCGCTGCCGACCGCGGCGCGCGCGCTGAAGCAGGCCCTCGAGCGCTTCGAGCTCGACGCCGACCTGCGCGCGCGCCTGCTGCCCGACCTTCGCAGCTACCTGCGCGGCGACTGAGAGCCGCGAGTGCCCCTGTCCGACGAGCTGCTCGCCCGGCCGTTCGCCGCCGTGCGCGAGGCCTGCGCCGAGGTGGCCGCGTCGGCGCGGCACGTCGCGATCGATGCCGACGCGCTCGCGCGCTATGCGGCGGAGCTGCCGCTCGCGGAGTTCGACGCGAGCGCGACGAATTTCCCCGCGCTGGGCGGCGACGTCGAGGCGCTGGCCGCGTACACGCTTTGCCTCGACGCGATCAACTTCGGCTCGGGCTGGTTCCCCGAGCTCCGCAAGCGGCCGGGACACTCCGGCTACCGCACGATCGAGGCGTCGCTGCGCGAGCGCTTCGAGCGCACGGGGCCGTTCACGGCGCGCGAGCTGCGCGCGCTCGACGCGCGCGCGGTCGCACTGCTGCTTCGCCAGACGCCGCCCGCGCCCGCGATCGCCGAGCTCATGGAGCTGTTCGCGAGCGCGCTTCGCGACCTGGGCGAGCTCGTGGCCACGCGCACCGGCGGCTCGTTCGCGGGCCTGGTCGAGGAGGCCGGCGGCTCGGGCGCCGCGCTGGTCCGCAGCCTGCTCGCCATGCCGCTCTACCGCGACGTGGCCACGCACGACGGCCTCACCGTGCCGTTCTTCAAGCGCGCGCAGCTCACGGTCTCGGACCTCGCGCACGCGCTGCCCGAGAGCCTGGGCCGGTTCCGCGACCTGGCCGAGCTCACGATCTTCGCCGACAACCTCGTGCCCCACGTGCTGCGATGTGACGGCGTGCTGCGCTTCGGACCGGAGCTCGTCGCGCGCATCGAGGCCGGCGAGACGATCGCGTGGGGCTCGCCGGAGGAGGTCGAGATCCGCGCCTGCGCGGTCGACGCGGTCGAGCAGCTGGTCGGGCTGCTGCGCGCGCGCGGCCAAGCCGTGCTCGCGCGCGAGCTCGACGAGTGGCTCTGGCGACGCGGCGGCCGGCCCGAGTACAAGGCCCGGCCCCGGCACCGAACTCGTTGCCCGTACTATTGAATCCGGCTAGGGTGCAACCCGCCGCGCGGGCCGGGGCTCGCGCGCTTGGAGGAGAGCCCGTGAAGATCGGCGTGCTTCGCGAGACCGCGGCCGGGGAACGGCGCATCGCGCTCGTGCCCGAGTCGGCGAAGAAGCTCGTCGAGCAGGGCAACGAGGTCGCGATCGAGGCCCGCGGAGCGTCTGCCGACTTCGGCGACGACGCCTATCTCGCCGCCGGGGCGCGTCTGGCCAAGTCCGCAGACGAAGTGCTCAGCACCGCCGATCTCATCCTCAAGATCCAGCCGCCCAGCGCGAGCGAGATCGAGCGCCTGCGCGCCGGCTCGATCCTGGTCGCCATCCTGCAGCCCTACCAGCACGCCGACACCGTTCGGCGTCTGGCCGCGAAGTCCGTCACCAGCTTCTCGCTCGACCTGCTGCCGCGCATCACCCGCGCGCAGGCGATGGACGTGCTCTCGTCGATGAGCACGATCGCCGGCTACAAGGGCGTGCTGATCGCGGCCGCCGCGCTGCCGAAGATGGTGCCGCTCCTGATGACCGCCGCGGGCACGCTCAAGCCCGCGCGCTTCCTGATCCTGGGCGTCGGCGTCGCGGGCCTGCAGGCGATCGCGACCGCCCGAAGGCTCGGCGCGGTGGTCGAGGCCTTCGACATCCGGCCCGCCGTGAAGGAGCAGGTCGAGAGCTTGGGCGCGCGCTTCGTCGCGCACGAGGCGATCCAGTCCGGCGGCGAGGCGCAGGGCGGCTACGCGGCCGAGCTCACGCCCGAGCAGCAGGCCCGCCAGCGCGAGGTGCTCGGCAAGCACATCGCCGACGCCGACGCCGTCATCTGCTCGGCGCTGGTGCCCGGCCGGCGCGCGCCGATCCTGCTCACGGAGGCGCAGGTCACGGCCATGCGACCCGGCTCGGTGGTCGTCGATCTCGCGGCGGATCAGGGCGGCAACTGCGCGCTCACCCAGCCCGGCGAGACCGTCGACCACCACGGCGTGCAGGTGCTCGGGCCGCTGAACGTGCCCGCGACGGTGCCGCTACACGCGAGCCAGATGCTCTCGAGGAACTTCCAGAACTTCCTGCTGCACCTCTTGAAGAAGGGCGAGCTGCAGCTCGACCTGGCCGACGAGATCACGAGCGGTTCGCTCGTCACGCGCGACGGCGAGATCGTGCACGCGAGCGTCGCGTCAGCGCTTCGGGGCTGAGCTCTTCGGCGCGGGCGCCGGGGTGGCCGGCGGCGTCTCGTCCTCGACGGTGATCTCGACGTCCTTCCGGCGCTTGTAGATCTCGCGCAGCTTCTGCTGGCGCTGCACCTCGAGCTTGCGCTCCTCGGAGAGTGTGTCGAGATCGAGCTCGCGCTTGGCCACCGTCTGCTTGGAGCGTTTGCACGCGCCCTCCATGTACGGGCCGCAGGTCGGATTCGAGCAACAGGTGGCCGCGAAGTCGTCGAAGGTCTTCATCGGCTGCGGCAGAGGCGCGCCGTCCCAGGTGGCCGCGAACGCCGGGCTCAGCACGACGGCGCTGTTGAAGATGTCGCGCGCCTCGACCATGTCGTTGCTCTTCCAGGACGCGAGCACGGCGATGCGATCCAGCTCGTCCTGCGGCGCGCCCAGCTTGGCGGCCTTGTCGAGATACAGCCGCGCGTCGCTGAGCTTTCCCTGGTACACCAGGATGTGTGCGATGTTCGAGCAGTAGGTGCCGCCGCGCAGCTCCATGCGCTCCTGCTGGTTCAGCTTGAGCGCGTTCTTGAAGCTGAGCGCGGACGAGGGCAGGTCGCCCTGGTAGGCGGTGATGATGCCGAGCCAGGTGTGCGGCCGCGGCGAATCGGGCTCGATGCGCACGGCCTCGAGGATCTCCCCCTGCGCCTTGGCCAGGTAGCTCACGTACGCGGGCTGGTTGCCGTCGTCGAGCGACTTGCGCGCCAGCTGGTAGTAGACGTCGGCGAGCACGAGCCGCGTGTCGAAGGCGTCGGGCTCCGCGTCGCGGCGCTGCTCGAGCTTCTGCGCCGCGCCCTCCAGGTTCCCCGACTTGATGTCGCTGTCCACCGCGTACTGCGAGGTGCCGCCACAGCCGGCGGCGAAGATCAGGGCGACGAGCAGGACGACCGGAACTCGAGACATGCAGTGCTCCTCGTGAGGTCAGGCTCCGGCGAAGAACGCCTGGAGCACGCGGATCATCGGGGCCACGTCGGCGCTGCCCGCCAGCTCCCGGCACGAGTGCATCGAGAGCATGGGGTTGCCGACGTCGACGGTGGGAATGCCGGTGCGCGCCGCGGTGATCGGGCCGATCGTCGAGCCGCACGGCTGGTCGTTGCGCGAAGTGAAGTGCTGCGGCGTCACGCCCAGCAAAGCGCACAGGGTCGCGAACTCGCCGGCGGTGACCGCGTCGGTCGCGTACGACTGATTCACGTTCGACTTGATCACGGGCCCGCGCCCGAGCACCGGCTTGTGTCCGGGCTCGTGCTTGTCGGCGAAGTTCGGGTGCACGGCGTGCGCCATGTCGGCCGACACCACGCGCGAGCGCGCGCGCGCGCGCGCCATGCCCTGTGCGGCGCCGCCCTTGTACGCGGCGACGATGCGCTCGAGCGATTCGACCAGCAGGTTCCCGCCGGCGCCCTGCGCGCTCTCGCTGCCGACCTCTTCGTGGTCGTAGAGCACGACCGCGCGCGTGGCGCGGCCGAGCTCGCTCGCGGCGCCCAGCAGCGCCGACACCGATGCGTGACACGAGGCCAGGTTGTCGAGCCGCGGCGCGGCGATGAACGCGCCGTCGCTGCCGATGATCTCGGAAGCCTGGGAGTCGTAGAGCATCAGGTCGAACGCGAGGACCTGCTCGGGCACCACGTCCGCGATCCGCTGTGCGCGCAGCTCCGTGGCCACGAGCTGCGTGAGCGGCGGCGAGTCCTCGAGGCCCAGGAGCGGCAGCGCCTGCGTCTGCGGGTTCAGGTGCAGACCCTTCTCCTTGAGATCGCGGTTCAGGTGGATCGCCAGGCTCGGCACGCGCGCGAGCGGCCGGCCGAAGTCGAGCAGCACGCTCGAGAGCGCCTCGCCCTCGCGCAGCGTCACGCGGCCCGCGATCGAGAGGTCGCGGTCGAGCCAGGTGTGCAGCAGGATTCCGCCGTACGGCTCGACCGCGAGCTGGCGATAGCCCTCCGCGGATTTGTCCGCGTTCGGCTTCAGCCGCAGGTTCGGCGAGTCCGTGTGGGCGCCGACGATCCGGAAGCCGCCGTCGACCGGCGACTCGCTGCCGACCTGGAACGCGACCAGGCTCCCGCCGTGGCGCACGACGTAGCGGCGGTCGCCCGGATCGAGCGTCCACAGCTCCGTCTCGGCGCACTCGCGAAAGCCCGCGCGCGCCAGCCGACGCACGGCCTCCGCGACCGCGTGGTACGGCGTCGGCGAGGCGTCGATGAACGCGACCAGATCGCGCGCGGCGTCCGACATTCGGCGCGAGGGTAGCGGCCCATCGGGTAGAATGCTCTGCGGGGTGCAGCGAGCCGGAGGCGAGCGAAGTCAAACATGTCCACCGTGGCCAGCTTTGCCCAGAAGAACCCGGACAAGCCCGCCCTGATCTACGGCGACGGCGAGCACGTCGAGACCTACGGCGAGCTCGAGCAGCGCTCGCGCCGGATCGCCCACGTGCTGCGCCGGCTCGGGCTCGAGTTCGGCGACAGCATCGCGGTGTACCTGGCGAACGACGACCCGTTCTTCGACGTGTTCTGGGCGTGTCACCGCACGGGCCTCTACTTCACGCCCGTGAACTGGCACCTCGCGGAAGACGAGATCCAGTACATCGTCGACAACTGCGACGCGAAGCTGATCGTCGCGCACGCGCGCTTCGCCGAGATCGCCGCGCGCGTCGCGTCGCGCGCGCCGAAGCTCCGGTCGCGCGTCTCGATCGGCGGCGAGATCCCCGGCTTCACCGCGCTCGAGGACCTGGTCGCGGACGTGCCCGCCGACCTGCCGCTCGAGGATCAGCTCGAGGGCTCGGTGATGCTCTACTCGTCCGGCACGACCGGAAAGCCCAAGGGTGTGCGGCGCCCGCTGCCGCGCGTGCCGGCCGGGCATCCGTCCGTGCTCGCGGGCGTGGTCGGCCTGGTGTCGCTGTTCGGCATCAACGAGAACGACCGCTACCTGACGCCCGCGCCGCTCTACCACGCCGCGCCGATCGGCTTCACGTCGTCGATGCAACGCATCGGCGCGACCGCGATCGTGATGCGCCGCTTCGACGCCGAGGACGCGCTGCGCGTCATCCAGAACCAGAAGATCACCGCGTCGCAGTGGGTGCCGACGCACTTCCGCCGGCTCACGTCGCTGCCCGAGGCGACACGCGCGAAGTACGACGTGTCGAGCCTGCGCGTCGCGGTGCACGCCGCCGCGCCCTGCCCGATCCCGCTCAAGGAGCAGATGATCGCGTGGTGGGGCGACGCGATCGTGGAGTACTACGCGGGGACCGAGGGCGGCGGCACGCTGATCCGCGCGCAGGAGTGGCTCACGCACAAGGGCTCGGTCGGCCGCCACTGGGCCGGCGGCGTGGTGCACATCCTCGACGAGGACGGCAACGAGATCACCACGCCCGGCAAGGAGGGCGCGATCTACTTCGAGGCGCCGCCCGATCCCGCCGCGCGCTTCTCGTACCACAAGGACGAGGCCAAGACCGCGTCGACCTACCGCGGCAACCTCTTCACGATCGGCGACATCGGCTACAAGGACGCCGAAGGCTACGTGTACCTGACCGACCGCCAGTCGAACATGATCATCTCGGGCGGCGTGAACATCTACCCGCAGGAGACCGAGAGCCATCTCGTGATGCACCCCAAGGTGCAGGACGTGGCTGTGATCGGCGTGCCGAACGAGGACCTCGGCGAGGAAGTGAAGGCCGTCGTCGTACCCGCCGCGGGCGTCACGCCCGGCCCCGACCTCGAGCGCGAGCTGATCGCGTTCTGCCGCGAACACATCGCGCACTACAAGTGCCCGCGCACGATCGACTTCGCGAGCGAGGTGCCGCGCACCGAGACCGGCAAGATGGCCAAGCGCAAGCTCCGCGAGAAGTACTGGACGGGGAAGTCGAGCCGGTTGGTCTAGAGCCCACCCCGTATCCTGGAACCGGCCCACCCCGTCATGCCGAGTGAAGGGAGGATTCGGTCATGGGCACCACGTACGAGCGGACGATCGAGACTTCGGCACCGGTGGCGCGGGCTTGGCAGGCGTTCGTCGACGACCGGGAGCGAGAGGCGTGGATGGGAGCCGGACGGCCGGACGACGTGTTCGAGCGGGTCGACGTCAAGATCGGTCTGGTGGAGCGCAACCGCCTGGTGAGCTGGTCACAGCGCCAGGACGGTCTCGACGGGTGGTACGAGACGAGCGCTCGTTTCGAGGAAGTCGCAGAAGGCACGCGCATCAGCGTCGTGCGCAGTGGCTTCGGCGAAACCGAGGATTGGGTCCACTACGCGGCCAACACGGCGCACGGCTGGAACGAGCTGCTCGCGGACCTGGCCCTGTATCTCGAGACGGGCGTGCGCGGCGCGAGGCACTTTCCATTCCGCAGCGGAATCGCTGCGACGACGCTGGGCTCGGCCGCGGGGCTGCGCATCACGCACGTGGTTCCCGGAGGCTTCGCGGACGGCGCCGCTCTGCGCGCGGGCGATCTGTTGATCCGCCTGGCGGGCGTGACGATCCTCGAGCTGAGGGACGTCGCAGTACTCGTGCGCGAGCACGCGCCGGGTACCGAGCTCGAGGCCGCGTACGTGCGCGGGCGCGAGCTGCTGCGAGGGCGCGCCCCGCTCTCGGACTGGCACTTCGGCGCGCGTGAGTACGTCGGACATCCGGGCGGATACCCCAAGCCGAAACTCGCTCGCGCTTAGGATCAGCTGATGAAGAATTCAGCGGCGACTCACGAGTTTACGCTCGAGCGAATGCTCCACGCGTCACCGGAGCTGACCTTCGACGAGATGCTGGACCCGCGCGCACAGCTCGAATGGTGGGGAGGCGATGGCGAGATCGTGCGCGCGACGTGCGATCTGCGCGTCGGAGGTACGGCCACGATCGAGTGGGGTCCGAGCGAAGCGACGCTGATCCGCACCGATCAGGTGTTTCGCGAGATCGAGCGCCCGCATCGCCTCGTCTACACAGAGACCGTCCGGCAAGCCGGGTTCCCGGTCTACGAGTGCCTGCTCACCTTCACGTTGGCTCCGGTCGGCGACCATACGCGCATGACGCTGGCTCACACCGGGTTCCCGACGGCTGAGCAGCGCGACCTACACGAGTACGGAACGGGCATCTTCTTCGATCGCCTCGCGAAGCACCTCGCGCGCGCGAAGAAGCCGCGGCGGTCATGAGCGAATCGGAGACTCCCGACTCGCTGCGCGACGAGCTGCGCAGCGCTTGGTACCGCTATCTCGACCTGATCGCGCCAATGCGTCCCGCGCTGCACGCCTATTGTCGCCGTCTCACGCGTACGCTCTGGGACGCGGAGGATCTGGTTCAGGACACGCTCCTGCGCGCGTTCGGCCATCTCGGCTTCATCAACCACACGATCCGGAATCCGCGAGCCTACCTGCTGCGCACGGCGACGAACGTCTGGATCGACGAGCTGCGCCGCCGCGAGCGAGAGACGCCGACTGCGCAGACGGATCGCGCGGAGGCGGCGACGCGCGGCGACGACCCCGAGACCTCGAGCAAAGTGCGCGCAGCGGGCGCGCGACTGCTGCAGCGGCTCTCGCCGCAGGAACGGGCGGCGGTACTGCTGAAGGAGATGTTCGAGATGACCTTGGACGAGATCGCCGAGCTGCTCGCCACCACGACGGGCGCGGTGAAGGCCGCGCTCCACCGCGGACGCGAGCGGCTGCGCGAGCCCGAGGGCGGCACGGCGTCGCGTCGTCCGGTCCCGTCGCCCGAGCTGCTCGATCGCTTCGTCGAGCGCTACGACGCGAAGGATCTGCACGGCCTTGCGGGGTTGCTCTTGGACGGCGCGTCGGTCGAGAACGTGGGCGAGGCGCTGCAGTTCGGCCGCGAGACGTTCGAGCGCACGCGGCTCAACATCCTGTGGCACGTCGTGAACGGTCACGCGGAGTGGCCGCCGCAGCTCCAGCCCGAGTCGGTGCGGCTGCAGCGCGTCGAGTACGAGGGCGAGCCGATCCTGCTCTCGTTCACCAGCTCACGAGGGCGCGAAGCGCTGTTCGCCGCGTACCGCGTCGAGGAGCAGGACGGCCGCATCGCGCGCCTGCGCATCTATGGCTTCTGCCCCGAGACCATGCGCGCGCTGGGAGATGCCTTCGGCGTGCGCGTCGTGACGGGTCTCTACCACGCCCCGGAGCCAGAGTTGAAGTGGCGTGCGACGTGACAGTGCGAGTGCCGACACCGGCGGCTCGAGCTCATTCCTTCCCGGCCGGCCCGAAATCGAGCTCGCGCACGTAGTGACAGGTGTAGCCGCCCGGGTGCTTCAGCAGGTAGTCCTGGTGCTCGGGCTCCGCGCTCCAGAAGATCCCCGCCGGGACGAGCTCGGTGACGACGGGCTTGGGCCACTTGCCCGAAGCGTCGACCCGCGCCTTCACCGCCTGCGCGACCCTTTTCTGCGCGTCGTTCTCGTAGAAGATCGCCGAGCGGTACGAGACGCCGACGTCGTTGCCCTGCTGGTTCAGCGTGGTCGGGTCGTGCATGCGGAAGAAGAACACCAGGATCTGCTCGTACGAGGTCTGCGTCGGATCGAACACCACCCTCACCGCCTCCGCGTGACCGCCGCGGCCGGCGTGCACGTCGGCGTACGTCGGCTTCGCGGTCATTCCGCCGGTGTAGCCGACCTCCGTCTCGATCACGCCGGGCTGCGAGCGCAACAGCTCCTGCATGCCCCAGAAGCAGCCGCCCGCGAGCAGCGCCGTCTCGCGCCGCTCCGCCTTGGCGAACAACGGCACGAACTTCGCGTAGCCCTCCGCCGCGAGCTTCTCGACCGGCACGAAGCGCAGCGCCGCCGAGTTCATGCAGTAGCGCTTGCCCGTCGGCGCGGGGCCGTCGTCGAACACGTGTCCCAGGTGCGAGTCCGCCTTCGCCGAGCGCACCTCCGTGCGCACCGCGAACAGGCTCCAGTCCTCGAGCGTCTTCACGCTCGCCGCGTCGATCGGACGCGTGAAGCTCGGCCAGCCGGTGCCCGAGTCGTACTTGTCGAGCGACGAGAACAGCGGCTCGCCGGAGACCACGTCGACGTAGATGCCCGGCTGCTTGTTGTTCCAGTACGCGTTGTCGAACGGCGGCTCGGTCGCGCCGCGCTGCGTGACGTCGTATTGCAGCGGCGTCAGCTTGCCGGACGCGCCGCACGCGCGCGCATCCGGGGCGACGACGAGTGCCAGGATGACGCCGAGGACTACGAACGCCATCAGCCGAGCGCCCCGCGAAGCAGCCGTTCGGCGCCGGTCACGAGCTCTGCGAGGATGGCCGCCGCGGGCTGGACCGAGTTCACGTTGCTGACCGACTCGCCGCAGTAGAGCGCCATCGCCTCGACGTGGCCGGTGGTCGTGCGCGTCGGCGGGATCACGGAGAGGCGCCCGATCGGTGTCACCTGCTCGCCCTCGCGGATCTCGCCGACGATTTCCTCTGTCAGCGACTCCGCCGCGGTGATCGCCGAGCGCAGCACGCGGTGCGGCGCGTCGGGCCACATTCCCGAGTACGCCTCGGTGAGCACCGTGTCCGACGCCGACGCGGCGAGGACCGCCTTCAGATAGGCCGGATGCGCGCCCGACTCGGCCGATGCGAGAAAGCGCGTGCCCATGCGCGCGGCGCCACACCCGCACGCGAGCACCGCGGCCAGGCTGCGCGCCGTCGCGATGCCGCCCGCCGCGACGACCGGAACACGCACGACGTCGAGAGCTTGCGAGAGCAGCGGCAGCAGACTCGTCTGGCCGCGCACGTGGCCGCCCGCCTCGGTTCCCTGCGCCACGATGAAATCGCAGCCCGCGCGCTCCGCCGCGACGGCCTCGGCCGGTGACCCGACCTGCCAGCTCACGAGTGCTCCACCCGAACGCGCCCGCTCGACCAGCCCCGCATCCGGCTCACCGTAGAAGAACTCCACGACCCGCGCCCGGCGCGCCGCAACCGCGAGGCACTCCGGATCCAGGAACGGGATCAGGAAGTTCACGCCGACCACGCCCTTGGTCCGCTTGGCGAGCTGATCGAGCTCTCGCTCGAGCGACTCGGCCGACTGGAGCGTCGCGCCGACCATCCCGAGCGCGCCCGCGTTCGCGACCGCCGCCACCAGCTCCGCCGTCGTGATCCCCGGCATCGCCGCGACCTGGATCGGGAGCGACGTGCCGACCAAGCGCGTGAACGAGGTCTCGATCACGGCGCGCTCAGCTGAAGCTTTCGAAGCTCACGATCGTCTCCGCCGGCGGCCGCGCGGCGGGCTTGAAGTCCATGCCCTTGGTGTACGCGACGGGCAGCAGCGCGACCTGCGTGAACTGCTCGAAGGGGATGCCGAGCAGCTCGGCGGCTTCCTTCTCGCGGTTCGCGTGCAGCGTCGTCAGCACGGAGCCGAGGCCGCGGCTGCGCAGCGCGAGCTGGAAGCTCCAGACTGCCGGGAAGATCGAGCCGTAGAAGCCGCCGCGCATGCCTTCGGGCACGCCGCCGTCGGGCAGGCGGCCGGCGATGCACGGGATCACGTGGACGGGCACCTTGGCCAGGTTCTCGACCAGCCAGAGCGCGGACTCGTAGACGCGACGGGTCTGCGCGTCACCGGCCGGTGTCGCCGCGAGCGCCTGCTCCAGGTACTCGGCGCCGCCGCGGCGGTAGATGTCGGCGAGCTTCGCGCGCTTGGCGGCGTCGGTCACGATCAGCCAGCGCCAGCCCTGGCGGTTCGAGCCGGTCGGGGCCTGCTGCGACAAGCGGATGCACTCGAGCAGCACCTCGCGCGGGACGGGCCTGGCCAGGTCGAGGCGCTTGCGCACCGCGCGCGTGGTGGTGAGCAGGCGGTCGACGGTCGCGAGCTCGAACGCTCCGGGGCCCTGCGTGTCGTCGCCCATCGCGACCGAGAGCGTCACGCCGAACTTCTCGATCAGCACGCCCGCGTCCTCGCGCACCTTCTTCCACTCTGGCGAGTGGGTGCTGCGCTCGAGCGACTCCTTGTTGTCGAAGATCATCTCGGCCACGCGGTACACCGCGGGCGCGCCGCCCTCGAGACCGTCCGCGGTCAGCGACGTGACCAGGCGGCGGATCTCCGGCACGGCCGCGGCGAGCGGCGCGTGGATGCCGACGTAGTGCTTCTCGAAGGCCGGCTGGTCCGCGGGCTTCGGCGCGGACCACATTGCGTAGAGCTTGTACATGCGGCCACTCCCCTTAGAGGCGCTCGGACGCCTTCTCGACGTAGAAGCGCACCAGCTCGAAGCGGTCGTTGCCCCAGAACATCTCGTCGCCGACGAAGATCGTGGGCACGCCGAACACGCCCCGCTCGATGGCGGTCTCGGTTTCGCGTGTGAGGCGCTTCTCGAGCTCGGGCGTGCGCGCGCGCGCGAGCACCGTGTCGGGGTCGAGTCCGGCGCTCGCGATCAGCTCCTCGAGCACCGACTCCTTCGACAGGTCGCGGGCGCGCGCCCAGCGCGCGCGGAAAGTCGGGTAGTGGAACTCGCGGAACTTGCCCAGGTCCTTCGCGACCAGCGCGCAGCGCAGCGCGAGCGACGTGTCGGTCTTGTACAGCGCGCGCGCGTCGGGCGAGATCTCGGCGCCGATCGCCTCGGCCCAGTGGCGGATGTCGTTCGTGGCGTTGGCCTGCTTGCGGGGCCCGAGCTCGGGCGGCTTGCCGACGCCGGCCTCGACCAGCCGGCGCAGGTGCACGGGACGGAACTCGATCTCGACGCCGAGGTCGCGGAAGTACGCCTCCGCACGGCAGCTGCCGAGATAGGCCCACGGACACGCGTAGTCGAAGTACAGCGGTAGCTCCATGGCTTGGAGCGTATCATGCGCGGCGCATGGGAAAGGCAATCGACTTCGCCGAGCTCGAGCGCGAGATGGCGCAGCAGATCGAATCGGGCCTGCGCCCCTCGCTCCAGATCGCCGTGGACTTCCGGGGCGAGCTCGTGTTCGAGCGCGCGCTCGGCGATGGCGCCACGGTCGACTCGACCTACGTGCTGTGGAGCTCGACCAAGCCGCTGGTCGCGGTGGCGCTGCTCCAGCTCGTCGAAGAGGGCCGCGCCGCGCTCCACGACCGCGTCGCCAAGCACTTCCCGGAGTTCGGGAAGCTGGGGAAGGAGCGCTGCACGATCCTGCACCTGCTCACGCACCGCGGCGGCTTCCCGGATTCCAAGCCGGCGACGCGCGCGGAGCTCTTGCGCATCTCGCGCGATTGGGACGCGAGCCTCGCGTTCGTGTGCGACATGGAGGCGCTCTGGGAGCCCGGCACCGACCGCGGCTACCACCCGCTCTCGGGCTGGTTCGTGGTCGGCGAGCTGGTCCAAAGACTGGACGGCCGCCCGCTCGCGGAGGCGCTCCACGCGCGCGTGCTCGAGCCGCTCGGCGTGCCGCGCGACGGCTTCTGTCTGGGCCGGCCGCAGGATCTCGCGGCGCCGCCCATGACGGTGCGCACGCGCGACGCGAAAAACGCGCCGACCCCGCGCGAGGCCGAGTTCTGGAGCGACCCGAAGACCCACGCGGCCTGCATCCCCGGCGCGCTCGGCATCGCGCGCGCGCGCACACTCGCCGCGTTCTACCGCGCGCTGCTCGACGGCGGAAAGGCGGAGCACGGGCGAATTCTCTCGGCTGAGATGACGCGCACGGCCACCTTCCCGCACGTGGTCGGGATCCCCGACCGCACCATGCTGCGCGACATGCCCTGGGGGCTGGGCATGCACCTGAAGCACGTGCTGCCCGCGATCGACGACTGCGGCAAGCGCGCGACGCCGGGCACGTTCGGGCACGGCGGGCACTTCATGGTGAACACCGGCTGGGGCGATCCGGGCCGCAACGTAGCGGCCGCGATCCTCTCGAACGGGCTCGCCGAGCCGGTTGCCGGCATGCGCGCGGTGTGCGCGCTTTCCGACGCGATCCACCTTGCTGTCGATCGGGCGACGGGCGGTTCACGGGGACAGGCGCCGGCCGCGGACGCCCGCGGCGGCGCCGCGCAAGCGACGCGCAGCGGCGCGCGCAGCGAGGCGCAGCCGAGCGCAGTCAACTAGACTGGGCGCATGCGCACGAGCGAGATCGCACCGGGACTCCTGCTCGCCATGCCTCAGCTCGACGACCCGAACTTCACGCGCGCGGTGGTGCTGATGATCCAGCACAACGACCAGGGCTCGTTCGGCATCGTCGTGAATCGCCCGAGCGAGACAGCCGTGATCGAAGTCATGTCGCCGCTCGGCATGCGCTGGCGAGGCGATCCGTCGGCGGTGCTGTGGGTCGGCGGCCCGGTCTCGCCCGAGTCGGGCTGGCTCCTGCACGAGCCCACCGACGCGATCGCGGGCGAAGGCACGGTCGACGTGTCGGACGGCATCGCGCTGTCCACGTCGCCCGAGCACTTCCGCCGGCTCGTCGAGCAGCCGCCGCACCGGCTGCGCTTCTTCGCGGGCTACGCGGGCTGGGGCGCGCACCAGCTCGAGAGCGAGCTCGCGCAGGGCGCCTGGCTCACGGCCGACGTCACGCCCACGCTGATCTTCGACACGCCGCACGAACGCATGTGGGAAGTGGCGCTGCGTTCGCTCGGCGTCGAGCCGGGCGCGCTGGTGCCCGGCGTCGGCGTGCACTGAGCCGCGCGCGCGGCGGGATCAGCGCGCGCTTCGCGTTCAGGAGAGGATCCGGCGCAGCGCTGGCTCGAGCTCGGGATCGCGGAACGCGAAGCCGCTGCGCGCGAGCTTGCCCGACGAGATGCGCGCGCCGCCGAGCAGGAGCTCGTCGGCCGCCTTGCCCAGCACGAGCCGCAGCGCCGAGGCCGGCACGCGCAGGAAGGCCGGGCGGCCGAGCACGCGCGAGAGCGCGCGCGTGAGCTCGGCGTTCGTGACCGGCGCCGGCGCGACCGCGTTCACCGGGCCGGTGAGCGTGGTCGACACGAGACAGTGTCGGAACGCGGCGACCAGGTCGTCGAGCGTGATCCAGGAGACGTACTGCGCGCCGCTGCCGATCTTCCCGCCCAGCCCGAGCCGGAACGGCACGAGCATGGCCGAAAGCGCCCCGCCCGACGGATCGAGCGCGACGCCGATGCGCACGTTCACGACCCGCAGGCCCGCCTCGCGCGCGGCGTCGCAGGCGCGCTCCCACTCGACGCAGACCTCGGGCAGGAAGCCGCGGCCGGGGCGGCTGGTCTCGTCGAGCCATTCGCCGCCGCGATCGCCGTAGTAGCCGATCGCGGACGCCGCCACGAGGGAGGGCTTCGACCCGACCCGCGCGAGCGTCGCGGCGACCAGCCGCGTCGACACGGTGCGGCTGCGCACGATCTCGGACTTGCGCGCGGGCGACCAGCGGCCCGAAGCGATGCTCGCGCCGGAGAGGTGCACGAACGCGTCGATGCCCTCGAGCGCGGCGGGCTCGAGCCGGCCAGCCGCGGGATCCCACTCGACCTCGCCCGGACCGGCCGCCGGGCGGCGCACCAGCCTCAGCAGCGCGTGCCCGTCCGCCGCGAGCAGCGCGCACAGCCGCTTGCCGACCAGCCCGGACGCGCCGGCGATCGCGATCCGCGCCACGCTAGCTCCGCGCCGCGAGCCGCGGGATCATCGGCAGCCAGTCGGCCGGCTGCTGGTCGAGCAGCGTCTTCGCGTCCCAGTAGTCGCGCCACAGCACCAGCCGCTCGCCGCGGAACTTGAAGACCGCCGCCACCCGCAGCGTGGCGCGCTCGCCGCTCGGGTGGTGCCAGACCTCGGTGCGCTCGACCAACACCGTGTCGCCGTCGATGGCCAGCTCGTGGATCGTGGTCGGGAGCTTCGCAAGGCTCCCCAGCCCGAGCGCGAGCTTGGCGCGGATCGCCTCGGGGCCGGTCACGGTGGCGTCGCGGTACGGGACGTCCTCGTACACGCAGTCGGGCGCGCAGCGCGCGGCGACCGCGTCGAAATCGAGCCGTTCCAGGTCGGCGAACAGCGCCCCGAGCCGCTCGGCGTGGCCGCTCATGTGTCGTCTCCTTTCGCGCTAGCATGGCGCAAATTTCTGGAGGTCTCCCCCTTGAAGAGCTTCGACGGCAAGATCGCGGTCATCACCGGCGGCGGCAGCGGCATGGGCCGCGAGCTGGTCATTGCGCTCGCGAGCGAGGGCTGCCACGTCTCGTTCTGCGACGTCACCGAGGAGTCGATGGCGCAGACTCGCGCGCTCGCGCTCGCCCGCGCGAAGGCGGGGGTGCGCGTGACCCATTTCCTGGCCGACGTCTCCGACGAGGAGCAGGTGATCGCCTTCCGCGACGCCGTCGCGGCCGCGCACGAGACCCGGCACCTCGACCTGCTCTTCAACAACGCCGGCATCGGCGGCGGCGGCAGCTTCGTGCTCGACGAGCGCGAGGAGTGGGACAAGACCTTCGAGGTGTGCTGGAACGGCGTGTACTTCTGCTCGCGCGCGTTCATCCCCATGCTGCTCGCGAGCCCCGAAGCGCACCTGATCAACACCAGCAGCGTGAACGGCTTCTGGGCGTCGCTCGGCCCGCGCTCGGCGCACTCCGCGTACAGCGCGGCGAAGTTCGCGGTGAAGGGCTTCAGCGAGGCGCTGGTCAACGACTTCCGCAACAACGCCCCACACCTGAAGGTGTCGGTGGTGATGCCCGGACACATCGGCACGGGCATCGCGATCAACTCCGCGCGCCTGCTCGGCCGCGATCCGAAGGAGATGTCGGACGACCAGCTCGAGGACGCGCGCAAGCGCATGGAGCGGGCGGGCTTCGCGGTCGGCGAAGCCTCGAACGAGCAGCTCCGCCAGGGTCTGCAGATGATCGGCGAGGCGTTCCGCGACGGCGCGCCGATGACGGCGGCCGAGGCGGCGCGGATCATCCTGGACGGTGTGCGCGCGGAGCGCTGGCGCATCCTGGTGGGCAAGGACGCGGAAGCGCTCGATCGGCTGGTGCGCGAGGCCCCGGAGGAGGCCTACGAGCAGTCGTTCATGGACAAGGTCCTCGCGCAATCAACGTGGGCGATCGGCCAGCAAAGGTGATATCCGTACCGCGGTGATTCGACCCTTCGCCCTGCTCCAGGCGCTGTGGATCTGCGGCTTCGCGGCCCTCGCGGCCGCCGAGAACCCGCCCGCCGACGTCAGCTTGCTCGAGCACAAGGCGATGCTGCAGCCGAGCATCCCGATCATCCCGGTGCGCGAGCGCGAGGTCTGGTTCCGCGACGCCTGGACCGTGCGCGTGAACGGCGGCTACGCGACCGACAAGGATCTGGGTCAGATCACGACCGGCGCGGTCGAGGTCGACGGCGGCGCGTCGAGCATGATCGGGCTCGACATCGGCCGGCCGCTGGTCGACGACTTCCGCGACTGGCCGATCGACTTCGCCTGGCGGGTGGGCGTGCAGCGCTGGCTCGATCACGGCGCGGGCGCGAGCGGCTTCGCGCAGACCGCCTACCTGAAGATGTACGTCCGCCCGTTCCCGTGGGAGCGCGTGGTCAGCACGCGCATCGG
Organism: Myxococcota bacterium; assembly: GCA_040902485.1. GTDB lineage: Bacteria > Myxococcota_A > UBA9160 > SZUA-336 > SZUA-336 > VGRW01. Next base: position 81,963 of record JBBDXF010000035.1, read on the forward strand.
CCTCGGCGAGGGCGTGTCCTACGCCTGGCGCATTCCCGACGTGGAGCGGCACTGGTCACGCGAACACGGTGAGCACACCAGCCGGCTGATGAACTACCTGGACGTGAGCCTGGACGTGAACGTCGGCGACGTGATCCAGAGCGAGAACGCGCGCGCCTGCACGCTGGGCCTGGTGATCTCGCACCGCTCGGGCGTGTTCGGGCTGGTCGACATCTTCGGCAACGTGCACAACGGCTCCAACTACAACACCGCGGCGCTCGAGTGCGGGTTCTAGCCACCCGCGCGCTGCTGGCGCTCGCGCTCGCCGCGAGCAGCGCGTGCGCGTCGGGCTGGGTCGATCTCTCCCCGACTCCGCCCGCGGGCTACGCGAACCTGGGCCCCGCCGAGGGCGAAGCCTGCTCGACCTATCCGCTGGCCCTGCCCTGGCACCAGTTCTTCGCGTTCGGCGCGGGCGACCGCCTGCTGCGCGCGCGCCAAGCCGCGATCGCGAGCGTGCCCGAGGCGACGAGCCTGGTCGACGTGACGCTGCAGGAGCGCTGGGCGTACTGGGTCCTGTTCAGCCGCCGCTGCGCGGTGGTGCGCGGAGACGCGATCCGATGAGAGCTGCGCGAGCACGAGCCACCGCCGCCTCGCGCCTGGCCGCCGCGTGCTCGCTCGCGCTGCTGTCGCTCGCCTGCGCGGGCACGCCCGCGCCGCTCGGTCCGCGCGAGCCCGCCGCCTTCGACGCGAACGACCGCGTCGACTACTCCGCCACCGAGTGCGGCGCGCAGGTGCTGATCTTCCTGCCGGTCATGACCAACGACCGCGTCGCGCGCGCCATGGCGCTGATCGAGCAGCGCGCGGGTGATCGCTACATCGCGAACGTGCGCCTGCGCGAGCGCTGGACCTACCTGGTCTTCGGCGAGATCCTGTGCACCGACGTGGTCGCCGCGACCTACGGCCCGCTGAAGACGGGCGCGCCGCCGCGCGCGACCGACACGGGGCGCTGAGCGCGAAGCCGCGCGGTAGAGTGTCCGCATGGGCAAGCTCCACGCCGAGATCGACGACCGGCTGCGCGCGTTCATCGCGAAGCAGCAGATGTTCTTCGTGGCCAGCGCGCCGAGCGGGCCGGACGGGCACGTCAACTGTTCGCCCAAGGGCCTCGACACGTTCCGGATCCTCGGGCCTACGCGCGTCGCGTACCTGGACTTCGTCGGCAGCGGCGTGGAGACGATCGCGCACCTGCGCCAGAACGGGCGCGTGGTGCTGATGTTCTGCGCGTTCGACGGACAGCCGTTGATCGTGCGCCTGCACGGGCGCGGCGTGGCCGTCGAGCCGCGCGATCCGGAGTTCGCGGCGCTGCGCGCGGGCTTCGCCGAAGCAAGGGGCGTGCGCGCAGTCGTGCGCGTCGACCTGACGCGGATCAGCGACTCGTGCGGCTACGGCGTGCCGCTCTACCGCTACCAAGGCGAGCGCCCGCAGATGGGCGAGTGGGCCGAGCGCAAGGGCGAGGCCGGCCTCGAGAAGTACCAGCGCGAGAAGAACGCCCGAAGCCTCGACGGTCTGCCCGGCCTGCGCTGGACCGAAGCGGGCGACTAGCCCCCGCGCGCGAGCTTCTGCAAGGCCTCGTCGAGCTTGGACAGGAAGCGCGAGCGGTCCTTCGCGGCGAGCGGCGCGGGCCCGCGCGAAGCGATGCCGGAGTCGCGCAGGCTCGACTTCAGATCCCGCACGGCGAGCGCGCCTCCGATCGAGTCCTCCGTGAACGGCCGCCCGTTCGTGCCGAGCACGCGTGCGCCGGCCGCGATGCAGCGCGACGCGAGCGGGATGTCGGCGGTGACCACCAGGTCGCCCGCGCGCACGTGCTCGGCGATCCAGTCGTCCGCCGCGTCGGCCCCCTCGGGCACCACGACCATCTCCACGCGCAGCCGCTCGGGCACGTGCAGCCTCGAGTTCGCGACCAGCGTCACCGGGACCCCGTAGCGTGCGGCGACCGTGTACACCTCGTCCTTCACCGGGCAAGCGTCCGCGTCCACATACACTCTGTTCACTTGCTCACTCCGCGAGTCACGGGTGTACCATTCGCGCGCAGCAGTCGGGAGGCATCGCGATGTCGGCCGAGACAGTGAAGCGCTTGCTGATCGAAAAGCACCTGCGGCTCGCGAGAATCCCGGCCACGAAGTTCGCGGAGCACATCGCGGGCTGGAACTTGTCGGAGCCGGTCTACGAGGAGCTGTTGCAGCCCGGCGAGCGGCTGATGCAGTTCGTCAGCAACGCCACCGCCGTCCATCCGGATCCGCGGCCCGGCAACTACTACACCTATGTCGGCGGCCACGGGATGCCGACGATCGGGGTCGGCAGCGGCCTGGCTGGCCGGTCGCGCGCGGAGTTCCAGGTTGCGCGACCCGTCCTGGCGCTGCTCGGGACGGCCGCGCCGATCTCCGCCACGACCGCGGCGCGGTTCGGGCAAGCTCTGCGCGGCGCGGGCGGTGCGACGCAGATCTTCCTCCACGATCGAGGCGTCGGCACCCTCGTCGCCGGCAACGCCGACCTCCGACACCACTGACGACATCCGCCCCGGTTCGCGATCGCCGGGGCGAGCCCGTAGACTTCGGAGCAACCGCGCGCCGCGGAGGAGACCCCATGTTCCAGCCGAAGCTGCCCTCGAGCATCGCCGACATCCACTTCGACGACCCCGCGTTCTGGAGCCTGCCGATCGAGCAGCGCGAGGGCGCGTTCGCGCTGCTGCGGCGCGAGCAGCCGATGTCGTTCCACCAGGAGTTCGTGCCGCCGCCCGACATCCCCCTGCCGCGCGGGCCGGGCTACTGGTCGGTGACGCGGCACGCCGACGTGCTCACGGCCAGCCGGCGCTCGGATCTGTTCTGCTCGGGCAAGGGCGTGCAGATCCCCGACCTGCCCGCCGAGCTTTCCGAGTTCTTCGGCTCGATGATCGCGATGGACGACCCGCGCCACGCGCGGCTACGCGGAATCGTGTCGCGCGGCTTCACGCCGCGCGCGCTCGGCAAGCTGCAAGCCGACGTCGAGCGGCGCGCGACCACCTTGATCGACGCGGTGATCGACCGCGGCGAGTGCGACTTCGTCACGAACCTCGCCGCGCCGCTTCCGCTCGGGATCATCTGCGACATGATGGGCATCCCCGAGAGCCAGACGAAGTTCGTGTTCGACCAGACGAACATCATCCTCGGGCTCGGCGATCCGGAGTACGTGGCGCCGGGCTCGAACCCGATCATCGCGGCGCTCACCTCCGGCCGCGCGCTGGTCGAGCTGATGAACGAGATCGCCAAGGACCGGCGCCAGAACCCGAAGGACGATCTGACGTCGCAGCTGCTCAACGCCGCGATCGACGGCGAGACGCTCACCGACCAGGAGCTCGCCTCGTTCTTCGTGCTGCTGGTCGCCGCCGGCAACGAGACCACGCGCAACGCGATCAGCCACGGCATGAAGGCGCTCTCCGACCACCCGGCCGAGCGGCGCAAGTGGGCCGCGGACTTCGAGGCGATCGCACCCACCGCGGTCGAGGAGATCGTGCGCTGGGCGACGCCCGTGATCCACTTCCGCCGCACCGCGACACAGGACACGGAGCTCGGCGGCCAGAAGCTCGGCAAAGGCGAGAAGATCGTGCTCTGGTACAACTCGGCGAACCGCGACGAGACGGTCTTCGCAGAGCCCTACCGCTTCGACGTCACGCGCAAGCCGAACGAGCACGTCGGCTTCGGCGGACCGGGCGCGCACCACTGCCTGGGCGCGAACCTGGCCCGGCGCGAGATCAGCTGTGTGTTCCGCGAGCTGTTGCGCCGCCTGCCGGACATCGAGATCAGCGGCGAGCCGGTGATGCTGCAGTCGAACTTCATCCACGGCATCAAGCGCATGCCCTGCACGTTCACGCCCGGCGGCGCGCGCTAGCCGTCGCGCCGCAGCTCGAACTCCGAGCGCTCGCCCGTACACGGCTCGTCGCGGACCTCGACGCGCTCGACGCGCGCGTGCGGCGGGCCGCGCCGGAAGAACGCGAGCGCGCGCTCGACGCGGGCGTCGTCACCCTCGACCACCGCCTCGACGCACCCGTCGGGCAGGTTGCGCACCCAGCCCGAGAGCCCGAGCGCGCGCATCTCCGCGTGGGTGGCGCCGCGGAAGAAGACGCCCTGCACGCGACCCGACACGACGACGTGTACGCGTCTCATTCCCCGTCGGCGGACGAGCCCGAGGCGGCGGCGGCGAGCTGCAGGTCGCGCTCGCGCACCGCGGCGGGGTCGAACTTGCGCGCGCTCGCGGCCATGCGCGTGAGCGCCGCGCCGATCGCCATGGCCGGGCCCGACTCGCCCTTCCGGGTCTTCACGAAGCGCACCGGATTGATGCGCGCGACCACGAACGTGCGCAGGTACGGCGACCGGAAGCCGCGCTCCTGCAGCTTCGCCACGCCTGTCTTCACCCGCGCGTCGATCTCGAGCAGGCGCGACGCGTAGCCCTCACGCTCGCGCAGCGACACGACCAACGTCTTGTCGCTGAAGCGGTCGACCTTGCGCAGGAACGACAGGTACGCGCCGCCCGCGAAGCGCGGCTCGCGCTGGTAGCAGAGCCCGAGCGTCAGGTACGACGCCAGCTCGAACTCGTTCCGGTACTCGGTCTCCTTCGCGCGCGGCTTCGACTCGGCCAGCGCGTGCGCCATGCGGATCACTTCGAGGCTGCGGTCCTTGGTGTTGTGCGCCTTCTCCGTATTCAGAGCCAGGATCTTGAACGCGAGCGCCTCGTCGTCCGAGATCAGCGCGGTGATCGCGCGCATGCCGAGCAGCTTCGCGGCGGCCAGGCGGTGCCGGCCGTTCGGGGTCCAGAAGCCGCCCTGCGCGCCGCGCACCACGATCACCGGATCGAGGAAGGCGCTGGCCTCGTCGATCTTCTGGGCGAGCCGCTTCACGTGCGTGGGCGACAGGTCGCGCTGGAAGGGCGTCGGCTCGAGCGCGTGGAGCGGCAGCGCCGCGAGCAGCAGCGGGTGGGCGCTGAGCGGGTCCTTGTACGCGCCGATCGGCGCGCCGCCCGCCTCTCGTACTTGTTGAATCAGCGTCGAAAGCTCCGGCGCCTCGAGTCCGGTCGGGGCGCTCGTGGCCTCGAGCCCGCGCTTCTCCTTCGCGGGCGCGAGCCGCTTGCGCGCGGCGCCGGGCCTGGCCTTGGCCTTCGCGCGGCTCTTCTTCGCACTCGTGCCCTTCGCTGCGGCTCTGGCCATGCCGGGATTCTACTTCGGCGCCTGGGCGCGGAGCAGCGCGAGCGCGGAGAAGTGCTCGTCGTCGATCGGGGCCTGGTAGTCGACCTTCTCCACGCTGAGCAGCACCTCGCGCTTCTCGATGGGCTTGTGAAAGCGCATGCGCTTGGGTGTGACGACACCCTGGACGTCGGCGACCTCGAGCGTCTCCGCCACGAGCACCACGCGCTCGCCGCGCAGGTGCTCGGTGCGCAGCGGGACGAAGCTCTGCGCGTCGATCCAGGTGCGGCGCAGCTCGAAGCGCGGATTCGACGCGCTCGCGCGCTCCTCCAGCTTGTAGACCGCGCGGCCGTCGAGTGTCGCACGCGTCATGTCGAGGATCTCCGTCGGGGCGGACTGCGCCACGCCGAAGCCGAGAAACTCGAGGTCGATCCCGTACACGTCGTCGTCCGCGATCGTCTGCGGCAGGCGGCGGATGCGTCCCAGCGAGGGCTGGTACAAGAAGTAGTCGTTCGGGCGGCCGGTCTGCTCCAGATACAAGAGACCCACGTTGCGCAGGTCGGGGGGCGCGTCGAAGCGGATCAGCACGCGCTCGTTGCGGCCGCCCTGGTCGTCGCGGAACACGCGCATGACGCGCTCCTCTCGCAGGCCGCCGAGATCCATCTGCATGCGCACGGTCGCGTTGAAGTGCGCGTTCGAGAGCCGGCCGTGCCAGCGCCCGGCGACCTCGGCGGACGAGAGTGGAACCGCGTCGTCGGCTCGAGCGGAAGGCGCGAGCATCGCGGGCGCAAGTGTGCCGACTGCGAGCGCGACGGCCGCGCACGCCCGCGCGCTCACCGCGAGATCTCGAGCGAGCCCGCCGGGCCCGCGACGAGCTCGCCGATCGAGGCCGCGGCCGGCGTGCCGCGGCGCTCGAGATCGCGCAGCAGCTCCGTCTCCCTCTCCTTGGGCACCGCGATCAGGAGCCCGCCCGAGGTCTGCGCGTCGCACAGGATCAGCTTCTCATGCTCCGCGACATCTTTCGAGAAGCGGGTGACTGGCTCGACCCAGGCCAGGTTGCGCTTGGTGCCCCCGGGCACCTTGCCCTGCTTCGCGAAGGCGCGCGCGAAGTCGAGCACCGGCACGGCCGAGGCACGCACCCGCGCCGAGACCCCCGAGGCCGAGGCCAGGTTGTGCAGGTGCCCGAGCAAGCCGAAGCCGGTCACGTCGGTCGCCGCGCGCGCGCCGGCCGCGAGCGCCGCGTTCTTGGCCTCGCGATTGAGCTCGCTCATCAGCGCGATCACGCGCGCGATGTCGGCCGCAGCCAACGCGCGGCTCTTGATCGCCTGCGCCGCGATGCCGGTGCCGATCGGCTTGGTGAGCACCAGCCGGTCGCCGACACGCGCGCGTGTCTGCAAGAGAGCGCGCGCCGGATCGACCGTGCCGACCACGGCCAGGCCGTACTTCAGCTCCGGATCGAGCACGGTGTGCCCGCCCACGATCGCGCAGCCGGCCTCGGCCGCCTTGTCGCGCCCGCCCGCGAAGATCCGGGTGAGCACGTCCTTGCCGAGCTTGTCGTCCGGGAAGCCGCACACCGCGAGCGCGACCATCGGCTCGCCGCCCATCGCGTACACGTCCGAGAGCGCGTTCGCGGCCGCGATCGCGCCGAACGCCTCGGGCGCGTCGACGATCGGAGTGATGAAGTCGACGGTGAAGACCAGCGCCGGTCCGTGTTCCGGGCAGACGAGTGCGGCATCCTCCATGGGTCCGACTTCGCCGGACACCCACGGATGATCGAAGGGCGCGAGCCCGCGAAGGACCTGAACCAGGTCCTCAGCGCCGAGCTTGCGGGCTCAACCGCCGGCGGGCACGAGCTCGGTGAGGCGCACCTCGCTCAAAGCATCTCCTCGTTGCAGTACATGCAGGGATGGTAACGCGCGCGCGTCAGGGACAGGCGGCGAGCTGCGCGATCCGGGCCAGGCTCTCGCGGTCGCCGATCGCGACCAGCAGATCCCCCGAGAGCACCGGCGTGGACTCGTCGGGCACCAGCTCGATGCGCCCCTCGCCGCGCTTCAGCCCCACCACGCGCAGGCGCGTCGCGCGCTGCTCGAGCTGGCGCACGCTCTGCCCGGCCAGCACGCAGCCCGGGGCGATGCGCACCTCCTCGAGGTCGACCTCGTCGCCGTAGCGCGAGTGCGCGATCTCCAGGAAATCGACCACCGCGGGCCGCAGGATCGCATTCGCCATGCGCGTGCCGCCCATCTGATACGCCGAGATCGCCTGGTGCGCGCCGGCCTGCTCGAGCCGACGCAGGGCGGTGTCGGTCTCGCCGCGCGCGTGGATGCGCAGGCTCGGGTTGAGCTCGCGCGCCGAGAGCGTGATGAACACGTTGTCGGAGTCGGACCCGGTGCCGACCACGATCGCGCGCGCCCGCTCGATGCCGGCGTGCAGCAGCACCTCGTCGGCGACCGCCGACCCGAGCACGTACGGGTAGCCGCTCTCGTGCAGCTCCGGCTCGCGCGCGGGGTCGCTCTCGACGATCACGAGCGGCACGCCGTTTCGCGCCACCTCTTCGGCCACCACGTGGCCGAGGCGCCCGAAGCCGCACACGATCACGTGGTTTGCGAGCGCTGCGATCTGCTTGTCCATGGCTCTCCTCGATAGCACCTCGCGCAGGCTGCTCTCGACCAGCGCCTGCGCGATCTGCGCGAACATGTAGGCGGCGGTGCTGGCCGCGCTCACGATCAGCACCATCGTGAAGATCCGGCCCTCGGGATGGAGCGGGCGCACCTCGCCGTAGCCAACGGTCGCGACGGTGATCACGGTCATGTACAGCGCGTCGAGGAGCGAGAGCTCCTCGACCCACATGTAACCGACCGTGCCGAACGCGGTGATGGCGAGCAGCCCGAGCACGGCGCGCAGCACGCGGCGCGGCGCTGGGCTCATGCGAGCGAGACCCGCTCGAAGAGCCGCGGCACCACCGCCGTCCAGCCGAGCTCGCGGCGGATCACGCGCGCGAGGGCCTCGGACGCCCCGGGCTCGCCGTGCGCGACGAACACGGTCTCGGGCTCGCGGCCGAACGCGCGCAGCCAGGCGAGGATCTCGCCTTGATCCGCGTGCGCGGAGAAGCCGTCGAGCGTGCGCACCTCGGCCTTCACGCCGATGTAGCGGCCGTGGATCTTGACCGTGTTCGCGCCGCTTGCGAGCGAGCGCGCGCGCGTCCCCTCCGCCTGGAACCCCACCAAGAGGATCGTATCGCGCGGGTCCGGCAGTCGCTGCGCCAGGTGGTGGAGCACGCGGCCGCCCGTCGCCATGCCGCTCGCGGACAGGATCACGCACGGGAAGCGGCAGGCGTTGATCGCGCGCGACTCGTCGGGGGTCGCGGCAATGCGCAGGTGACCGGGGTCGAACGGATCCTCGCCGCGCGCGACCAGCGCCCGCACGTCCGCGTCGAACAGCTCCGTGTGCGCGCGGTAGATCGCGAGCCCGCGCAGCGCCAGCGGACTGTCGACGAAGACCGGCACGTTCGTGACCTCGCCCGACGCGAACAGCTCGCGCAGCGCGAACAGGAGCCCGGGTGTGCGGTCGATCGCGAATGCGGGCACGAGCACCGAGCCGCCGCGCTTGAACGTGGTCTTCAGCACCCGCGCGAACGCCGCCAGCGCCTGCTCGCGCGGCGGGTGGTTGCGATCGCCGTAGGTCGACTCGACCACGATCGTGTCGGCTCCCTCCGGGTACGGCTCGGGCGGGTGGTGCAAGGGCGGGTCGGCTCGGCCCAGGTCGCCCGAGAACACGATCGTGCGCGGGCGCTCGCCGTCGAGGCTGAGCTCGACCGTCGCCGAGCCGAGGATGTGCCCGGCATTGCGAAGCCGCACGGAGAGCCCCGGCCCGAGCTCCACCGTGCGGTGTAGCGCGAGCGCCTTGAAGCGCTTGATCGCCTCGCGCGCGTCGTCGATCCCGAACAGCGGCAGCGCCGGACTGTGCTTCGAGAAGCCCTTGCGGTTCGCGTAGGCGGCGTCCTCTTCCTGCAGGTGCGCCGCATCGGCGAGCATGATCTCGGCCAGGTCGACCGTCGCGGCGGTGGCGTAGACCGGTCCGCGGAAGCCGTCGCGAACCAGGCGCGGCAGGTAGCCGACGTGGTCGATGTGCGCGTGGCTGATCACGACCGCGTCGATCGAATCGGCGCGCACGCCGAGCGGCTCCCAGTTCTGCAGGCGCAGAGCCTTGAGCCCCTGGAACAGGCCGCAGTCCACCAGCACGCTGCGCCCGTTCGCGCGCACCAGGAAGCGGCTGCCGGTGACGGTGCCGGCGGCGCCGAGGAAGGCGAGGTTCGCGCTCAACGCGCCGTTGCGCCCGGCGCGTCCGGCGCGCGGGCCTCGCCGAGCCAGAGCCCCGCCTGCAGCAGCCCGAGCAGCCGCTCGCGCGTGAGCGCGCCGACCAGCCGCCCGTCCTCGAGCACGGGAAGCTGGTTCACGCCCGCGGCCGCGAGCCGCTGCATGCCGACCAGCGCCGTGTCGCGCGGCGCTACCGAGGTCGCGCGGGCAACGGGCAGCATCAGCGACTCGATCCGCGTGGTCTCGCGGGCCTCGTGCGGCAGTCTCGCGAGCTCGCGCAGCGTGGCGATCCCGAGCAGGCGCTCGCTCGCGGGGTCGACCACCCAGAGCGTGCGCAGGCCCGAGCGCAGCACGTGCGTCGAGACCAGCTCCGCGACCGTGGCGCTCGGCGACACGCTCGCGTGTCGGACCGGCTCGAGCACGTCGCGAACCGAGACCGAGCCCAGGATCCGCTCGACCTCCATGGCGCCGACCGCGTTGCGCGAGGCGCTCCACAGGAACCAGCCCAGGAACACCAGCCACAGCCCGCCGATCAGGTCGCGCGCTCCGAGCGCCACGGCCGCGCCCGCGGCCATCAGCAGCAGCGCGATTCCCGCGCCCGCGGGCCCCCCGAAGCTCCCGGTCGCGGCCCAGAGCACGCCGCGCAGCACGCGCCCGCCGTCGAGCGGGAAGCCAGGCGCCAGATTGAACACCCCGAGCGCGAGGTTCACGCGCGCAAGCCAGCCGAGCCCCGCGCCCGCCAGCGTGGCCTCGCCCACGCCGCCGGCCAGCACGCTGAACAGGCCCGCGAGCGAAACGCTCACCGCCGGCCCCGCGAGCGCGACGCCGACCTCGTGCAGCGGCTTCTTCGGCTCGCTCTCCAGCATCGCGACCCCGCCGAACAGGAACAGCGTGATCGAGCGAACGCGGATCCCGAGCGACTGCGCGACCAGGCTGTGGCCGAGCTCGTGCAGCACGATCGAGGCGAAGAACGCGCACGCCACCACGAACGCCGTCGCCCAGCGCGCGGCGAGCTCCGCATCCGCGTGCGACGCCGCGAGCTGCGTCGAGACCGACAGGCTGATCAGCACGAAGATCAGCACCCAGCTCTGGTCGATCGCGATGTCGATTCCCGCGACCCGGGCGATCCGCCAGGAGCTTCCGCCCAGGATGCCTGGCGCGCGCACCGGACTCGAGGCCGTCGCCACTCACACACCTCCGACCGGGACGCCCGGCGACTCGCTGAAGCTGCAACCAGGGTGCCACGCGCGGCTCGCGAAGTGGCGCGAAAACGTGGCGATTCGCCCCGAGCCGGTCAACGCTGTGGCCCCAAGCCGCAGCGCGATCCTCCGTGAGGCTCGCGCTTCCCAGGCGAGACTGGCACGCGCGATGCTTCGCCAAGCGCGATCGAGCACGGATCGAGCGAACAAGGAGAGACAGGGATGTCCGAGCACCGACGCGCCTTCGAAGAAGAGATCGAGACACTGAAGACCCTGCGCGATGAGCTGCGTGTGCAGCTCAACCTGGCGGGCAAGGATGCGCGCGACCTGTTCGCGAAGGCCGAGGCGAGCTGGCAGAAGCTCGAGGGCCGCGCCGAGTTCGTGGCCAAGGAGTCGCGCGGCGCGCTCCAGGACGTGGGCGAGGCCGCTCGAAGCCTGGCCGACGAGATCAAAGAGGCGTATCGCCACATTCGCAAGCTACTCTGAGCGGGTGTCGCGCGGAAAGCGAAGACGTCACAGTCGCCTCGCCTCGCCGCTCCGGCGCCATGGGCTGGTGCCGCGGCCCAAGGCGATCGTCGAGCTGATCCGCGATCGCAGCCTGCGCTTCACGGAAGGCAACCGCGTCGATCTGTACGACACCGGCCGCGACGGACTCGCGGCCATGCTCGCGGCGATCGAAGGCGCGCGAGGACGCGTGCACCTCGAGACGTACATCCTGCGCAGCGACGCGACCGGCCGGCGTTTTCTCGACGCGCTCGCCGCGCGCGCGCGTGCGGGCGTCGAGGTGCGCGTGCTCTACGACGGCTTCGGATCGCTCGGTCTCGACGAAGCCGCGCTCGACGGGCTGCGCGGCGCGGGCGGCGACGTGGTGGTGTTCAATCCGCTCGCGCGCTTCTGGCCGCGCTTCGCGCCGCGCCGGCGCGATCACCGCAAGATCCTGGTCGTCGACGGCGCGGTCGCGTTCACCGGCGGCCTGAACATCGGCGACGAGTACGTGAGCGGCATCGGCGCGCTCGAGCGCGGCGACGTCTGGCGCGACGCGCACGTGCGGGTCGAAGGGCCGTGCGTGCGCGACCTGGAGGCGGTGTTCCTGGAGAGCTGGTTCCGCGCCGACGGACCCGCGCTGGCCTGGCACGCGCTGCTCGAGGGCGAGCGCCCGCGCGCGGGCAGCGTGCGCTGCGCCGTGCTCTCCGACGGACCGGCCTACCGCCGCCGGCGCATGCGCGACCTGCTGGTCTCGGCGCTGCGCGAGGTCGAGCACGAGGTCCGGCTGGTCTCGCCCTACTTCGCGCCGGGCCGGCGCGTGCTCGAGCTGTTGGCCGAAGCGAGCGCGCGCGGCGTGCAGGTGGCGCTCTTGCTGGCGGGCGACCGCACGGATCACCCATCGCTGCGGCGCGCGTCGCGGGCGGTGCTGCCGGGCCTGCTCGAGCGCGGCGTGCGCGTGCACGAGTACCACGGCGAGATGATGCACGCCAAAGTCGCCTGCTTCGATCAGAGCTGGGCGATCGTGGGCAGCTCGAACCTGGACCGGCAGAGCTTCGAGCACAGCTACGAGGTGAATCTGGTGATCGAGGACGCGGGCGTCGCCAAGCGCCTGCGCGACCGGATCGACGCCGACCTGTCGCGCGCGCGGCCGGTCGACCTGGACTCGCTCGCGCGCCGCGGCGTGTTCGAGCGGCTGCTCGACCGGCTATCCGCCGTGCTGCTGCGCTGGATCTAGGGAGCGCCGGGGCATGACGCTTGCTAATGATCGAGCCATGCGATTGCTCGTGGTTGCCATCGTCGCCCTCCTGTCGCTCGAGTCACACGCCGCCAGCGCAGCGCCGCCCTCGGGCGAAGTCGCCGCCTCCTGCTCGCGCGCGAGCCCGGGTATGCAGAGCGCCGTGCTCGAGGCGGTCGTGTACGGCGGCGGGCCGCTCGCCGTCGACGTGGTCGGCTGGATGTGCGGCTACGCGCGCGCCGGCTCGTTCGTGCGCGTCGTCCTGCTGCGCTACCCGGCGCACGACGACGAGGGCCGGCCGATCGGCGGCGGCGAGCTCGTGCCGGTGGTGTTCGAGGACGGCAAGATGGTCGCGCACGGTTGGTCTCTGTTCGAAGACCAGCCGGGCCGCTACGGCGTGCTGCTGCCCACGCGCACGGATCCGTTCCGCGCTCCGGACGGCTGGGTGATCGTGAAGAGCGAGCGCGAGCTGGCGTGAGCGACGTGGGGCGCGAGCCCTGCGCGCACGACGTGCTGCTCGCCGACGGCGGCAGCGCGCACATCCGGCCCGTGCGCCCGGACGAAGCGCCGCGCATCGAGGCGTTCCACCGCGCGCTCTCGGACGAGACGATCCACTTCCGCTACTTCTCGGGGCTCGCGGTCCTGCCGAAGCTGATCCTCCGGCGCTTCACGCACCCGGACCCGGAGCGCGAGTGCGTGCTGATCGCCGAGGTCGCGGACGATCTGATCGGGCTGGCGAGCTACCACCGCCGCGGCGACGAGGACGCGGCCGAGGTCGCGTTCGTGATCGCGGACGCGCACCAGGGCCGGGGGCTCGGCACGCTCCTGCTCGAAGCGCTCGCCGAGCACGCGCGCGCGCACGGCGTCGCGCGCTTCCGCGCCGACACGCTGGTGGGAAACCGGGCGATGCTGCGGGTGTTCCTCGACGCGGGCTTGGCGGTCGAGCGCGAGGCCGACGGAGGCGTCGTGCACGTGCGCTTCCCGACCGAGGAGACGCCGCGCGTCGCGGCCGCGCGCGAGCAGCGCGAGCACCTGGCCGAGGCGCGCTCCGTGCGCAGGTTCGTGGCGCCGCGCTCGATCCTGCTCGCCGGCGGTCGCGCCGACGGCTTCCGCGGGCCGGTGTACCGCGAGCTCGCGGCGCTGCCGCGCGACGTGGATCTGGCGCTGTTCTCGGGCGAGGCGCGCGACCTCGAAGCGTTCGTGCACGCCTGCGGCGACGCGGGCGTGCACGCGCTGTGCGTGGGTGAGCTGCGCGGCGCGCCGGAGGGCGACGCGCGCGCCGCCTTCGACCGCGAGCTGCGCGTGGCGGTGCGCGCGCAGGGCATGCGGCTGCTCGGGCCGGATTCCCTCGGGATCCACAATCCGGCGCCCGACGTCGCGTTGCGCGCGGTCGCGCTCGAGCCGCTGCCCGGCCCGGGCTGGCTTGCGGTCGCGAGCGAGTCGCCGGTGCGCGGGGCCGCGCTGCTCGCGCGGCTCGCGGAGCGACACATCGGCGTGTCGAGCTTCGTGTCGGTGGGCCGCCGCGCCGACGTCTCCGCCTACGACTGCCTCTCGTACTGGCTCGACGACCCCGCGACGCGGAACATCGCGCTCGAACTGTCTAGCTGCGGCAACCCACTCAAGTTCGCGCGGCTCGCGGAGCGCGTCGCGCGGGCGAAACCGATCCTGGCGCTCGAGACCGGCGACCCCGGGCAGGACGCGCTGTTCGCGCGCGCCGGTGCGGAGCTTCTGCCCTCGCTCGACGCGCTGCTCGCCCGCCTGCCCTGACCAGCGCGGCGCGGTAGAATCCGGCATTCGCAAAGGAGGAACCATGAGTGAAGCGAAGTCCGTTTCCGGCGCTTGTCTGTGTGGCGCGATCCGGTTCACGACGGCGCTCCCGAGCCTGGGCTGCGTGCACTGCCACTGCACGATGTGCCAGAGGAACCACGGCGCTGCGTTCGTCACCTGGTTCGCGGTCCCGCCGTCCTCACTGAAGATCGATTCGGGCGCGGACGATCTCGTTCGCTGGTCGTCGTCGGCCGACGGCAGCCGCTCGTTCTGCGGCCGCTGCGGCACCTCGCTGTTCTGCACGAACACACAGCACCCGGAGCGCGTCGACATCCCGCTGGCGGTGATGAGCGGCCCGATCGATCGCGCGCCGCAGCTCCACGTCTTCTACGACTCGCACGCGCCCTGGGCCTCGCTCACGGACCCACTCCCGCGTCTTGGCGGAGTGACGGGGATCGAGCCGATCAAGGACGAGAAGAAAGACCGATGACGTTCAGCGAGCCGCAGGCGCAGCTCGTCCGCGGGCTCGCGCCGCTCGCCGCATTCGCCCTCGGGCTCGCGCTCGAGCGCCTCGTACCCCACGCCGCGCTGCGGCCGGCGTGGCGCGCGAATCTGGGACTCTGGGCGATCGACGGCCTGCTGATGGCCATCGTGTGCGGAACCTGCGGCTTCGCGGTCGCGGCCTGGGCGACACACGAAGGCGTCGGGCTGTTGAACCAGGTCGGCGCGCCACTCTGGCTCGGCGTCGCGGTGGCGGTCGTGGGCCTCGACCTGCTCTCCTACCTCTGGCATCGCGCGAATCACGAGTTCCCCTGCCTGTGGCGCTTCCATCGCGTGCATCACGCGGACGCGGACTATCACGTGTCGACGGCGCTTCGCTTCCACCCCGGAGAGCTTTTGCTCGCGCTGCCGGTTCGCCTGGCCGTGATCGTCGCGCTCGGAGCGCCTCCCGTCGGCGTCGTCGTCTTCGAGATGATCTTCGGCATCGCCAACGTGCTCGAGCACGGGAACTTCGATCTGCCCCGCCGGTTCGAACGCGCAGTCGGCATCGCGCTCGTCACGCCCGCCCTGCATCGCAGGCACCACTCGACCGAGCGCGCCGAACGCGACTCCAACTACGGCACGATCTTGTGCGTCTGGGACCGCATCGCGCGAACCCTTCGACCCGACAGCTCGGCTTCGGTCTTCGCGACCGGCCTGGCCGAGTCGGCCGGCGCGCGCTCGCGTTCGCTCGTCGCGATGCTGCTCGCGCCGCTACGCTAGCGCTCCGCCGACCAGCCGCCGCTTCACCTCGGCCACCGCGTCGATCGACGCCTCGTCGCTCTCGGCGATGCACATCACGTTGAACTCGCGGCAGCCGGCCTCGGCGTAGGGCGCGAGGAAGTCGGCGATCTCGGCCGCGCTGCCCGCCGGGCTGTAGCGCTCGAAGCGCGCGAACGGCGTGCGGTACATGTCCTCCATGGCGGCGGCGAGGCGGGCGCGGGCGACGCCGCGATCGGGGTCGCAGGCGGTCCAGACCTGCAGGCCGTGGCGCCAGTCGGCGTTCGTGCGGCCGGCGGCCGCGGCGATCGCCGCCGTCTCGCGCGCGACCTCGCCGAAGCGCTTGGCCGAGCACCACACGCCGAGCCAGCCGTCGCCGTGGCGGCCGGCGCGCCGCACCGCCGCGCTCGAGCGCCCGCCGATCGTGATCGGCACCGCCGGCTTGGGCGCGGGCCGGATCAGCGCGTCGTCGAAGGCGAAGAACTCGCCGCGGTGGGTCACGCGCTCGCCCGCGAGCAGCGGGCGCAGCACCGCGAGTGACTCGTCGGTGCGCCGGCCGCGCGTCGCCGGGTCGACGCCGCAGATCTCGATCTCGTGGCGGTCCTCGCCGCCCACGCCCACGCCGAGCGAGAGCCGCCCGGGCGCGGCCTCGGCCAAGCTCGCGATCTGGCGCGCGACCGGCAGCGGATGGCGCAGCGCGAGCAGGTACACGCCCACGTAGACGTGGAGCGTCGGGTGCGACGCCAGCAGCGTCGCCGCGTTCACCAGGCCGTCCATGCCGCGTCCGTCGAAGAAGCTCACGTGGTCGGCGAGGAACAGGTGATCGAGCCCCGCGTCGGCGGCGCGCGCGAGCAGCGCCCGGCGCTCGTCCACCGGGCTCCGGAGCATGCGCGGCGTGCCGAGCGTGCCGATGCGCAGCGTGGCCAACTCTAGACCGTGCCCTTCTCGACCGGCAGGCCGAGCACCGAGCGGCCGAAGATCTCGAACAGCGGCTGCGCCACCATGATGTGTTGGGTGGCGACGTGCACGTCCCGAAAGCACCGCTGTAGCGGGCTCGAGCTGTACACCGCCGTGCCGCCGCCCGCGTGGTAGACGAGATCGACCGCCTGCGCCGCGCGCCAGGCGGCGTTCGCCGCCCCCAGCCGCAGCTCCGCGCGCTGCTCGATCGGGAGCGAGCGCCCCTGATTCGCGATCTCCCAGGCCGCGTCGATCGACGCGAACACGTAGGCGCGCGCGGAGCGCAGCGCGGCCTCGGCCTCGCCGACCTGGCGCTGCACGACCGGGCGGTTCGCGAGCGTGCGCGCGCTGCCGGTCGGGACCTTGCCGCCCGCGAGCGTCACGAACTCGTCGAGCGCGCGGCGTGCGATGCCGAGCGCGACCGCGCACACGCCCAGCGCCAGGAGCCCCAGCGTCGGGAACTGGTACAGCGCGCCCGACACGCGCGGGTGTCCCCCGAGCACGACCGAGCGGCCGTCCGGAACGAACGCATCCTCGACCTCGAAGTCGTGGCTGCCCGTGCCGCGCAAGCCCGAAGCGTGCCAGGTGTCGTGGATGCGGAACTGCTCGGGCGCGAAGAACATGAGCCGCGCCTCGGGCGCGTCGGCCGCGCCCATGCGCGTGCCGCCGACCAGCCAGTCGGAGTGCTGGCAGCCGCTGGCGAAGCTCCAGCGTCCGGTCACGCGGTGACCGCCCTCGGCGGGCGTGGCCACGCCGGTCGGCGCCGTGACTCCGCCCGTGATCACCTGCGGATTGCGGCCGTAGATCTCGCGCGCCCAGGCGTCGGAGAGCGAGGCCGCGAGCATACCCGTGGTCGCGCCGATCATCACGACCCAGCCCGCGGCGCCGTCGGCGCGCGCGATCTCCTCGATCACGCGCACGGCATCCGCGGCCGACAGCTCGCCACCGCCGTACTGCTTGGGAACGCAGATCGAGAACAAGCCCGAAGCGGCGAACTTCCTGGCGAGCTCGGGAGGCAGCCGGCGGCCCGACTCGATCTCGTCGCCGCGCGACGCGATCTCCGCATGCAGCGCGCGCGCCTCGCGCAGCGCTGCGGGCGCGTCGGTCGCGCTCACGGCGTGACGATCGGAAACAGCCCGTCGGGCCGTTCGAGCAGCGAGAAGAACGACAGCAGCTGCATGCGGCTGCCCTCCACGTTCAGGTCGTCGGAGAAGATCAGGTCGCGCAGGCCGGCCTGCCCGGTCGTCAGGCGCAGGAAGAAGTCGCGCGTCAGCTTCACCGTGACGTCGGCCTTCGGGTCCGCGTCCGCCTTGCGGTGCTGCAGCACGCCGTTCTCGAGCGCGAGCACGTGCGTCTCACCGACGTCGGTGAAGGTGAAGTTCAGCGTCATCGGCTTGCCGGCCGCATCCGTGCCGTTCACGCGCGTGGCCATGGCGGTGAAGAAGTACTCGAGCGGCACCGCGCGCAGCAGACCCATTGCGTTCGCGACGCCCGCGGCCTGCGTCGGCGCGCCGTGGCGGAGCTCCCAGGCGCCGGTCAAGTACACCGAGCGCCACGGCCCCGACTCCGCGACGTAGCCGAGCTGGTCGTACGCGCGCGCCAGCAGCTCCTTGGCCTCGGCGTCGCTTGGAGCCGCGAACACCAGGTGGTCGAGCAGCGTCGCCACCCAGCGGTACTCGCCGCGCGCGAACGCCTCGTTCGCCTTCTGCTTCACGGCCGCCGCGCCGCCGATCGCCTCGACGTACTTCGCACCCAGCTCCACCGGCGGCAGCGGATCGAGGTTCGCGGGATTCCCGTCGTACCAGCCGAAATACATCTGGTAGACCGCCTTCGCGTTGTGCTTCACGGTCCCGTAGTAGTCGCGGTTCGCGAAGCTCGAGGCGACCGACTCGGGCAGCGCGACCTGCTCCGCGATCTCGCGCGGCGTGGCGCCGTCGCTCGCGAGCCGCAGTGTCTGGTCGTGGATGAAGCGGTACGTGTCGCGCTGGCCGCGCACGAACGCGCTGACCCGATCCGCGCCCCACACCGGCCAGTGATGGCTCGCGAACACCACTTCGGTCTCGGGGAAGATCGCGAGCGCTTCGTCCAGATACCCGGCCCAGAGCAGCGCGTCGCGCACCTTCGCGCCGCGCAGCGTGTACAGGTTGTGCAGGTTGTGGGTGGCGATCTCCGCCGCGCACCAGGCCTTGTGCGCGGGCAGGTAGAAGGTGAGCTCGGCGGGCGCCTCCGAGTGCGGCGCGTACTGGAACACGAAGTCCACGCCGTCGATCGTGAGCGGCTGCGGCGTGTGGTCGACGAGCTCGGTCGGCGTCGCGATGTCGATCGTGCCGCGCGCGGGCAGCTTGCCCAGGCCCGTGTCGACAAAGCCGCGCTCGCTGCGCGGCAGCGACATGCCGTACATGTACATCGCGCGGCGCCCCATCGTGGTGCCGCCGAGCACGTTCTCGCTGGTGGCTTCGCTCATGAAGCCCGCGGGCGCGATGATGCGCACGGATTTGCGCGCCTCGGCATCCGCGGGCAGCACCGCTTCGATCCCCGAGAAGTGGTCGACGTGGCTGTGCGTGAAGATGACGGCGGTGATCGGCGGGTCGCCGAGCTTGCTGCGCGCGAGCGCGAGTGCGGCCGCGGCGGTCTCCTTCGAGGTGAGCGGATCGACGACGATCCAGCCGGTCGCGCCGCGGATCAGCGAGAGGTTGGCGAGGTCGTAGCCGCGCACCTGGTAGATGCCCTCGGCGACCTGGAACAGGCCGTGAATCCCGTTCAGCTGCGCTTGCCGCCACAGGCTCGGGTTCACGCTCGCGGGGGCCGCGCCTTGCACGAACGCGAAGGTCTTCGCATCCCAGATCGGCTTGCCGTCCGGCCCCGCGACCACCAGGTTCGGATCGCTCGCGACCAGCCCCCGCTTGGCGTCCTCGAAGTCCTGCGGGTCGTCGAGCTTCAAGGCGCGCGCGACCGCCGCCTGCGCCGCCCGCGTGTAGCTCGTGGGCGCGCTGAAGCCGTTGGCGTCGGCGGCTTCGGATCCCGCTTCGGATCCGCCGCTCGGCGGCGGCGGCGCGGACTCCTTGCACGCCGCGAACGACGCCAGCAGCGCGAGCGCGACGACCCGGGGAACGAGCGCTTGCATGCGAACCCACCTTTCGGCGCCGATTATGCACGGCGTGCGATGATGCGGTCTCAGCCTGCCAGGAGGACCCCGACGTGACCGAGCTGCACTTCCGTTCCGCGACCGAGCTCGCCGCCTGCCTGCGACGCCGCGAGGTGTCGAGCCGCGAGCTGCTCGAGCTCTACCTCGCGCGCATCGAGAAGCACAACCCCGGCTTGAACGCGGTGGTGACGCTCGACGTCGAGCGCGCGCGCACGCGCGCCGCGGAGGCCGACGCGGCGCTCGCGCGCGGCGAGTCGTGGGGGCCGCTGCACGGCCTGCCGATGACGATCAAGGACAGCTTCGAGACGGCGGGCGTGCGCACGACCGCGGGCTCGCCGGCGTTCGCAAACCACGTGCCCACGCGCGACGCCGAGGCGGTGAAGCGCCTGCGCGACGCCGGCGCCGTGATCTTCGGCAAGACCAACCTGCCGGTCCTGGCGGGCGACCTGCAGAGCTTCAACCCCGTGTTCGGCACCACCAACAACCCGTGGGACACGACGCGCACGCCCGGCGGATCGTCCGGCGGCGCGGCGGCGGCGCTCGCCGCGGGTCTGTGCGCGCTCGAGCTCGGCAGCGACATCGGCGGCTCGATCCGCACCCCCTGCCACTGGAACGGCTTGTTCGGGCACAAGCCGACGCACGGGATCATCCCGATCCGCGGCCACATTCCGGGACCGCCGGGGATGCTCTCGGAGATGGACCTGGGCGTCGCCGGTCCGATTGCGCGCTCGGCCGAGGACCTCGACCTCTCGCTCGGCATCCTCGCCGGTCCGACGCCCGAGCGCGCCGTCGCCTGGCAGTTCGCGCTGCCGAAGCCGCGCCAGACGGACCTGCGCGCGTACCGGGTCGCGGTCTGGATCGACGACCGCGACTTCCCCCTGGATACACAGGTCGGTGACAGGCTGCGCGAGACGGTCGCGTCCTTGCGCGCCGCCGGTGTGCGCGTCGACGAGCAGGCGCGCCCGTTCGAGAACGCGCGCGAGGCCTTCGACGTGTACGAGCGCCTGCTCTGGGGCGCGATGATCGCCGGATTCCCCGACGAGGTGTTCCAGGCGTTTCTCGCCCACACGCAGGCCAACCCGACCGACGCGAGCGCGCTCGGGCGCACCGCGCGCGCGGGCGTGCAGCGCCACCGCGACTGGGCGCACGCGACCGAGGCGGGCGCGCAGCTCCGCGCGCGCTTCGCGGCGTTCTTCCGCGACTTCGACGTGCTGCTGATGCCCGTGAACCCCGTGCCCGCGATCCCGCACGATCAAGACGGAGACCTGACCACGCGCTCGATCCGCATCAACGGCGAGCGAGCCGACTACCTGGACATGCTGAAATGGATCTCGCCCGCCACGCTCTGCTACCTGCCCGCGAGCGTCGCGCCGGTCGGACGCACGCGCGAGGGGCTGCCGGTGGGAATCCAGATCGTCGGTCCGTACCTCGAGGACCGCACCACGATCGACTTCGCGCGCCGCGTCGGCGAGGTGTGCGGGGGGTTCACGCCGCCGCCGGGGTACTAGCAGGCTGCGGAAAAACCCCTGGCACAGCGTCGCCGCTGTGATAGATCCGTT
>JBBDXF010000036.1:0-20153 GCA_040902485.1 Myxococcota bacterium
GACGACGAGCGCCACGCCGGGCCGCTCGAGGCCCGCGACGGAGCGCGCGACCGCTTGGAGCTGCTCGCGGACCCGCGCGACCAGCGCGCGCGCCTCCGGCTCGCGCCCGAGCTGCCGGCCGATCTCCTCATACGTGGCGAGCACCGACTCCAGCGACCCGCTCGAGTCGATCTCGTACACGCGCACGCCGCGTCTGCGCAGCTGCGCGAAGAAGGCCGCCTGGTTCTCGCTGCGCACGCCCAGCACGAGCGTCGGCTCGAGCTCGAGCGCGCGCTCCAGATCCGGCGCGAACAGCCCGCCGAGCGACGGCAGCGCTTCGCCCGCGCCGATCAGCGTGTGTGAGTACTGATCCACGCCGACCAGCGCTTCGCGCAAACCGAGCGCGACGACGACGTCCGTCGCCGAAGGCGAGAGCGAGATCACGCGCAGCTCGCCGGACTCGGCCGCGGGCTCGCGCGCCCGGCACGCGAGCACCAGTACGACGGCGAGCGCGATTCTTCGCGCGCTGTGGGGGGTCCGCACGAGCCGTGTTCTAGCACTTCACTCGTGCGAGCGTCGCGGATCGCGGGAGCGCGGCCACCCGTGGGCGGCCGCGCTCCCGGTCCTTTGCCCGGAGGGCTTCGCAGCGTCTACTCGGCGAGCTGCGCGGCCCTCACTTCGCGGGCTGCGCGGTCGACTTGCCGTCGAGCGCCACGTGCGGACGCATGCGCTCGAGCGCCTTGTCGCCGATTCCCTTGACCTCCGACAGGTCCTCGACGCGCTTGAAGGCGCCGTGCTCCTTGCGGTACTCGAGAATCGCCTGCGCCTTGGCCGGCCCGACGCCGGGCAGCAGCGCGAGTTCCTCCGCGGTGGCGGAGTTCACGTTCACGACGCCCACGATGGCGCCGCCGGCGGCGTGCCCCGCCGGCTCGTTCGCGGCGGCGAGCGCCGTGTTGCACAGGAGTGCCGTGAGAGCGACCGCGCTCGCGGCTCGGACGATCGTTGCTCGGATCTTCATACCCTGCCTTTCCTTCAGTGGGGTGAGGAAAGTGGGTGAGACGGGGAAATCTTCGGGACTAGCTGTGCCGACCGACGACGAAGTCCGCGAACGCGAGCATCGCCTGCTTGGCCTCGCAGTCGACGAACGGCTCGATCTGCGCACGCGCCTGGCTGCCGAGCTGCTGCGCGCGGACCAGCGCGCTCTCCACACCGTGGTGTCGCTCGACAGACGAAGCCACGCGCAGCACGCTCTCGCGGTCGGGCACGCGGCCGGCTGCACTTTGCAGCGCGAAGTCCTTCAGCAGCGACGAGATCGCGTCGCGCTCGCCCGTGCTGCAGCGCTTCAGCGTCGCGATCAGCGGCAGCGTGAGCTTGCCCTCCGCTACGTCGGTGAGCGGCGCCTTGCCGAGATCGCGCTCGCTGCCGGAGTAGTCGAGCGCGTCGTCGACGAGCTGGAAGGCGAGGCCGAGCTGCCAGCCGTACTCGCGTACCGCGCGGCGCTCGGAACGCGTGACACCGCCGAGAATCGCACCCGCCTCGGCCGCAGCGGCCAGCAGGCTCGAGGTCTTGCCGCCGATCACCTCGAGGTAGGTCGACTCGCTCAGCTCGGGATCGAAGCTGCGCGTGAGCTGCAGCACCTCCCCCTCGGCCATGGCGCGGATGCTCTCCGCGAACGCGGCCAGGATGTCGGGATCGCCGTCTTCGACCAGCGTCTGACAGGTCCGCGCGTACAGAAAGTCGCCGACCAGGATCGCGAGCTTGCTGCCGAAGCGGGCGTTCACGCTCGGCCGACCGCGCCGGGTCTCCGCGCCGTCGACCACGTCGTCGTGGAGCAGCGACGCGCTGTGCAGATACTCGGCCGCCGCCGCGATCTGGATCGCGCGCGGGCCGCGGTAGCCGCACAGCCGCGCGGCGAGCAGCACCATGACCGGACGCACGCGCTTGCCGCCGCTGCCGAAGGTGTGCTCGCCGATCGTCGGGATCACGGGCGCGACCGAGCGCATGCCCGCGCGCATGACGCGCTCGACCTGTTCGAGGTCGTCGCGCAGAAAGGAGATGATGCGCTCGAGATCGGGGGCGGCTGTCAACTCGCTTGCATCCGGTAGGAGGTTCGGCGAGTCTAGCCCGCGTCGGGAGGGGCTGTCAAAGGGTTCGATGCCAAATCCGCTTTCATTCCAGGCAGTTAACAGAAGTTCTCGGAATTGTGGACTTGACGCAACTAGACTTCTTCGCGCCGGATTGCCTGGATCAGAACTAGAAGTCTGCGCTCGATTGTCTCGGGCGTGGCGCCTTCGAGGGCAGCGAAGAGCGGACCGAACTCGTCGACCAGCTCTTCGTAGTGATCGATTGGACTCTCTCCTCTGTCGAGCGAAGCGATCCAATCCCAGACCACGAGCATGGCCGCTCGCTGAATCCGGCTCAGGCGTGGGTTCAATTTCTCACGAAGAGCCAATGCCCACGGCGTTGTAAGCGGACTTGGATCAGGCGTCGATGCCACGCTTCCTGTCTAGTTCGCTCTTGAGGAAGATCGCAGATACCGGCACATCGGGAACACGATCCTTGATTGCCTTCAGCCCGCCTTCCTCTCGATCCACCAGAACGATCACTTGCACGATCTTGAGGCGCTCGTCCTCGGCCGAGTCGATCGCCTGAATTACGGATCCGCCGCTGGTGATCACGTCGTCGACGATGACGACGCGCATACCCGGACTCGCGCATCCCTCAATCCATCGACTCGTACCGTGATCCTTGCGCTGCTTCCGAACACTGAACGAATTGAGAACAGGCGGACTATCGAGCGATTCTCTCGCAATCGCCTGCGCGATCGGATCTGCACCCCGCGTCAGTCCACCGACGGCCAACGGGTTCTTTCCCTCCGTCCGAATGTGTTCGAGGAAGGCACGCCCGATGAGTGGCATTGCATCGGCAAACATGGTTGTGGCTTGGCAGTCGAAATAGAACTGACTCGTACGACCCGAAGCCAGCTTGAACGGCTTTTCGGCCGATGCCGTCAAGTACGACCGTTCAGTCAAGAGCTTCGCAAGGTCCGCGTTTTTCATGTCTCCTCCCATCTTACGCCTGAGCTGGGGGGCGAGGATCGCCAGGTGGGACAGCTCCCGTGTCGGCGGTGGTGAGAGTGTCGAGCAAGGATCGCGCCAGCGTGCCGTCGGCGAGCAGAGCTTTTAGCCCATTTTCCACTAGGCGATAGGCCGCTTCTGACCGATTTTTGCCGTACAGACCTGTGCCCACAAGCGCCCTGAGGTAGGCGCAGACCTGTGGCGTGGCCGCGAGCGTAATCTGATCGGTCTCGAGCTGATTCTCGCGCTTTGCCATAGGTCTGGCAGAACTATGCCATAAGAATCAGATCGAACACAATCAACAGCAGCGACACTCCCAGTACGCGAACTAGGGGCGCTTTCTGTTGCTCTTCGACGTTCTGCGCTTCTGCTTTTGCCGCTCTGGCCACCCGCCTGCTGGCTTTGGCTTCTCGATTGCGCGCTTCATCGCGTCCTGCCAGTGCGCGTCGAGCTTCACGCGCAGCGCCTCTCGGCTGGGCTTCGGCTTCTCGTTTCCCATTGAGCTATTCTAACGACTGGAAATCTGGAGCCGGCGGGGATCGGACCCGCGTGCCTGAGTTCCAAGCCCTGACACAGCGCCAGCTCGGCCCCCAGAGATCCACCATGGCCCGCCCCAAGCCGTCCCAACGCGCTTGGAGGCGGGCCTTTTCGTTGTCGCCCTCGACCGTCGGTGGTTCGTGGACATCGAGGGCTACGCGTTCAACACGACGACACCTCCCGCTCCTAGGCTTGCATACGACGGCAGCCTCCGCAAGCCGATATCGCCAACAGTAACGCTCGATCGCTGCCTGATGCGATAAACGAACTAGTGGCGGATTCGGCGAAAACAACTATCGTATTCCGCGAAATCCATGGAGGCCATATGGCGAAGACTCGCAGCCCGAACTATCCCGGCATGGACCTCAAGAGTGCAGTTGAACGCGCGGAGCTGATCTACAAGAAGGACTTCCTGCGTGCGATGCCTCCGGAGGTCGCAGCACAACATCTTGGGTACACAAGCCTCAACGGCGCCTCGCTCACGACGATCTCTGCGCTGAAGAAGTATGGACTGCTTGAGGGACGAGCGGAGGCTCTCCGCCTCAGCAAAGACGCCCAGATCGTGATCGAGAAGCTCCCTGGCTTTGGCGAGGTCATCGACAGGCTCGCGTTCACGCCTGCGCTCTGGAATGAAATCTGCGTTCACTTTGATGGCGAGGTTCCGAGCGAGGGCAATCTGCGCGCCCTTCTGCTGAAGAAGGGCTTTAATCCAGGTCGCGTTGGTTCGATCATAAAGGATTATATCGCCACCGTTGAGTTTACTTCTAGCGCCGGCGTGGGCTATGTTGAGGCCAAACCAGAACTGGTTGAGGCGAGTCCTGAAGTGGATCAAGCACGCGTTTCAGCTATAGATTCAGTCGGAACCGGACAGTCGATGGTGTTTCCGATGGGATCGGAATTCGTCGCGACTATCAGATTCTCTGGGAAGGTGACGAAGAAAAGACTCGAGAAGCTGATCGCGTACGTGATGCTTGCAAAAGACGACTATCCGGACGAGCCGTCGGCCGAAGAACGGCCGACCACGGTTGAGTAGGCAAGACGCTTCCCTTCTGATCCCCGGATCGCAAGAGCGGTCCTGTTGCCGTCGTCGATCTTGCGAGCGTTGTACCGGAACTCGAACTCCGCCACGTATCGGTGTAGGTGCTTCGCCGAGACGTGGTGGAAGGTCCCGTAGATCCCACGCTTTAGCAGCGAGAAGAAGCCCTCGAGGGTGTTCGTGGTCACGTCGCCACGCGCGTACTCGTAGATCGAGTGCTTCACGGTGTGTGATGGCCACCAGCGAACGACTTCCCCAGGCCGCGATATGGGTGCGCCTCGTCGGTCATGATGCGCGCGCTCGGGTCGACGTGGCGGCGCACCTTACCCTTGAGATTCTGACCCGGCCCGCTCGGTACGTGCGACGCTCGAGCCTTCCCGCCGCGCTCGACCATCGCGAACACCGTCTGCTTCACGGTGCGCTTGTTCTTGCCGCGCACGCGCTGGTTGCGTAGCCGAGTCCGGCCGCCAACGTAGGTCTCGTCTACCTCGACGGTGCCCTGGAGCTGCGGTGGCGTCTCGTGATCGTCGGCCATCGCGAAGCGGATGCGGTGCATCATGAAGAGCGCCGACTTGTAGGTGAGCCCGGTCTCGCGCTTGATCTGGAGCGCGCTCACGCCCTTCCTCGACGAGCAAGCGCGCCAGAAGGCATGGCACCAGATCCGCATGGGAATCGGGCTGTCCTCGAAGATCGTCCCGACCCGCACGGTGAACTGGCGCTTACAGCCCTTGCACCGCCACAGATAGCGCTTGCTGCGCTCGCCCGTGGTGCGATCCTTCATCGCGTACACGTTCAGGTCGCCGCAGCGCGGGCAGGCGGGCTCGCCGTTCCACCGCTGGGCTTCTACGAACTCCACGGCGGTCTGCTCATCGCGACACGCCATTGGGAGCTGAGCGATGATTGAGTCCTTGTCCTGCCCGACCTTGCGTTGTCCCTGTGCCATGCCAGCAGACTAGAGGAATCAACTGTTTGCGTCAAGTATCTAATTGCCGAAGTTCTCGACTCGACGTCGAGCTCGGCAGCGAGCTCGATGCGCTGCGCGCGCGGGACCTGCACCGGCGCCTGCGCCGCGTCGAGGGTCGTCAGGCGCCGCGCATGCGCGTCGACGGGCGTGACTGCCTGATGCTGGCCGGCTCGAACTATCTCGACCTCGCCGGTGACGCGCGCGTGATCGCGGCCGCGCAGCGCGCGGCGGAAGAGTTCGGCACCGCGGCAGCCGGCTCGCGCTTGATCAACGGGAATCTGGCGCTGCACGAGGAGCTCGAGCGCGAGCTCGCGCGCTTCACCGGCCACGAAGCGGCGCTGGTGTTCTCGAGCGGCTACATGGCGAACCTCGGCGTGCTCGGTGCGCTGTGCGGGCCCGACGACGTGATCGTCTCCGACAGCTTGAACCACGCCAGCATCATCGACGCCTGCAAGCTGTCGCGCGCGCAGACGCGCGTGTTCCGCCACAACGATCCGGAGGACTTCGCGCGCGTGGCCGCAGGGCTCGCGGGGTTCCGGCGCCGCGTGCTCGTGGTCGACGGCGTGTACAGCATGGACGGCGACACGGCAAAGCTGCGCACGCTCTTGCCGATCGCGCGCGCGCACGAGCTCTTGGTCGTGCTCGACGACGCGCACGGGCTGGGCGTGCTCGGCGCGGGCGGTCGCGGCGCCGCCGAGGCGGAGGGCGTCGAGGTCGACGTGCTGATCGGGAATCTCGGCAAGGCGCTGGGCAGCTTCGGCGCGTTCGTCGCCTGCTCCGCGATCGCGCGCGAGTACCTGGTGAACACCGCGCGCAGCTTCATCTTCACCTGCGCGGTTGCGCCGCCCGCGCTCGGCGCGGCGCGCGAGGCGCTGCGCATCGTCGCTGTCGAGCCGGAGCGGCGCAAGCTCCTGCTCGAGCGCAGCGAGCAGCTGCGCGCGGGTCTGCGCGCGGCGGGCTACGACACGGCCGCGAGCGCGACGCAGATCGTGCCCGCGATCATCGGCGAGAACGACGCGGTGATGCGGCTATGCGAGGCCGCGCTCGAGCGCGGCGTGTACGCGCAGGGCATCCGACACCCGTCGGTGCCGCACGGCAGCGCGCGCATCCGCTTCACGCCGACCTGCGCGCACTCGGGTGACGACATCGTGCGCGTGCTCGAGGTGTTCGCGGAGCTGCGGGTCCGATGATCGAGCGGCTCTCATGACCGACGAGCTCCGCGCGCGATGAGCCGCACGCGCGAGCTGCGCGAGCGCGACCAGCGCGCGCTCTGGCATCCGTTCACCCAGATGAGCGACTGGCTGGACGGCAACCCGGTCGTGATCGACCGCGGCGAGGGCAACTACCTGATCGACACCGACGGGAACCGCTACCTGGACGGTGTCTCGTCGCTGTGGGTGAACCTGCACGGCCACGACCATCCGATCCTGCGCGCGCGCATCCACGAGCAGCTCGACAAGCTCGCGCACTCGACGCTGCTCGGGCTGGCCGGCGTGCCGTCGATCGAGCTGGCCGAGAAGCTGGTCGCGATCGCGCCGGCGGGGCTCACGCGCGTGTTCTTCAGCGACAACGGCTCGACCGCCATGGAGGTCGCGCTCAAGCTCGCGTTCCAGTACTGGCAGCAGAAGAGCGAGGAGACGCGCGTGCGCACGCGCTTCGTCGCGCTGCGCGACGCCTATCACGGCGACACGCTGGGCGCGGTCGCGGTGGGCGGCATCGAGCTCTTTCACGAGGCGTTCCGCCCGCTCGTCTTCGACGTGCTGCGCGCGCAGAACGCCTATTGCTACCGCTGCCCGTACGGGCTCGAGCTCGCGAGCTGCGGGATCCACTGCCTGGAGTCGCTCGAGGGGATCCTCGCGCGGCACGGGCACGAGGTCGCGGGCGTGGTGATCGAGCCGCTCGTGCAGGCCGCCGCCGGCATGCTGCTGCTGCCCGACGGCTGGCTGCGCCGCGTGCGCGAGCTGTGCGACCGGCACGGGACGCTCTTGATCGTGGACGAGGTCGCGACCGGCTTCGGCCGCACCGGGACGATGTTCGCCTGCCAACACGAGAACGTGTCGCCGGACGTGATGGCGATCGCCAAGGGCATGACCGGCGGCTACCTGCCGCTCGCCGCGACGCTCGCGACCGAGGAGATCTTCTCCGCGTTCCTGGCGCCGACCCACGCCGCGCGCCAGTTCTTCCACGGCCACTCCTACTCGGGCAACGCGCTCGGCTGCGCCGCCGCGCTCGCGAACCTGGAGATCTTCGAGAAGGAGGACGTGCTGGGCCGCGTGGCGCGCACCGGCGCGCACCTGGCCCGGCGGCTCGACGAGCTGCGCGGGCGCGCGTGCGTGGGCGAGATCCGCCAGCGCGGGCTGATCGCCGGCATCGAGCTGGTGCGCGATCGCGCGACACGCGCCAAGTTCGACCCGCGCGACCGCATCGGCCACCTGGTCTGCAACGCCATGCGCAAGCACGGGGTGATCCTGCGCCCGCTCTCCGACACCGTGGTGGTGATGCCGCCGCTGTCCGTGAGCGAGGCCGAGATCGACGCGATCGTCGACGCGCTCTCGAAATGCATCGCGGAGGTGACCGGCGCGTGAGCGCCGTGTTCGTCACCGGCACCGACACCGGCTGCGGCAAGACGGCCGTCGCCTGCGCGCTGGCGCGCAGCCTGCGCGCAGCGGGCAAGCGCGTGCGGGTGCTGAAGCCGATCGAGACGGGCTGCGTCGACGGCGTGCCGGCCGACGCGCGCGCGCTCGCCGACGCCGCGGGCGACGATGCGCCGCTCGAGCGGCTCTGTCCGTACCGCCTCGCGCTGCCCGCCGCGCCCGAAGTCGCCGCACGCGCCGAGGGCGTCGCGATCGACTTCGCGCGCATCGCGTCCGCGTTCGCCCGCGCGAAGGAGGACGCGGATCTCGTGATCGTCGAAGGCGCCGGCGGACTGCTGGTGCCGATCGCGCCCGGGCTCGACATGGCGGGCCTGGTGCGCCGGCTCGGACTTCCGCTGCTGGTCGCGACGCGCGCGACGCTCGGCACGATCAACCACACGCTGCTCACGCTCGAGGCCGCGCGCGCTCGCGACCTGCGCGTGCTCGGTGTGGTCGTGAGCCACGCCTGCGCGACGCTCTCGCCGGCCGACCGCCGCAATCTCGACCTGCTGTTCGAGCGCCTGCCGGTTCCGCTGCTCGCCGAGCTGCCGTTCGGGAGCCGGCAGCTTCCCGCGCACTTCGACGCCGCGGCGGTGCTGACGGCGGCCGGCAACTCCTGACTCAAGTCGCGTCGCGCCGAGGCCGAAATCTGCTCGGATGGCGCGCGGCCAGCAAGACCCCGTGGACGAGGAGCTCGACGAGCTCGATCAGGGCGTGAAGCGCCTGCGCGTGGAGTACGACCAGTTCTTCCTGGGCATCCTGAAGCGCCCGCCCACCACGCTGCAGGGCCGCGTGCAGAAGATCATCGTCAAGTACGCGAACCAGAGCCTGCGCAAGACGCACCAGAAATTCCGCTTCAACCAGCTCAACTCGAAGTTCCAGGTCTACCGCCAGCAGTGGGGTCGCACGATCCGGCAGATCGAGGCGGGCACGTACAAGGGCCACCGCTTCAAGGCGGCGCTGCACGAACGCGAGCGCGCAGTCGCCGCCAAGCCGGGGGCTCCGCTTCCCGAGTCGGTCGACACGCCGGGACCGGTCACGAAGGCCGGGCCCATGGATCAGCTCTACGACGCGCTGCTCGCGGCGCGCAAGCGCGCCGGCGAGTCGGGCCCGGACCCGGACCGCGCGAAAGTCGGCGACCTGGTGCGCAAGCAGACCGCCACGCTGCGCGCCAAGCACCCGGGCGCGAAGGTCCGCTTCCGCGTCGCGGTGGACGGCAAGCGCGCGAAGCTGGTCGCCTCGATCGTGAAGGACTGAGCCGAGCCCTGCGCTAAGCTGCGCGTCCAGAGCGACGGGGTGGCGTTGTGACCGCGAAGATTCCCATGGTCGATCTCGAGCAGCAGACTCTAGGCCTGTGGCCGGAGCTCGAGCGCGCCGTGCTCGGCGTGCTGCGCTCGGGCCGCTTCATCCTGGGTCCGAACGTCGAGGCGTTCGAGCGCGAGGCCGCTGCGTTCCTGGGCGTGCGCTTCGCGATCGGGGTGGGCTCGGGCACCGACGCGCTGGTGCTCGGCTTGCGCGCGCTCGGTGTCGGCCCGGGCCACGAGGTGATCGTGCCTTCGTTCACGTTCTTCGCGACCGCCGAAGCCGTGAGCCTGGTCGGCGCGACGCCCGTCTTCGCCGAGATCGATCCAGTCTCGTTCTGCGTCGATCCGGCTTCGGTCCGCGCACGGATCACGCCGGGCACGCGCGCGATCGTGCCGGTGCACCTGTTCGGCCACCCAGCGGACATGACGGCGCTGCGCGAGCTCCTGCGCGGGCGCGAGATTGCGCTGCTCGAGGACGCGGCGCAGGCGTTCGGTGCCGAGCTCCGGGGCGCGAAGATCGGCGGCCTGGGCGAGGCCGCGGCGTTCTCGTTCTTCCCGTCCAAGAACCTCGGCGCGTTCGGCGAGGCCGGCCTGATCGCGACCAACGACGAGCGCGTCGCCGACTCGGTGCGCAGCCTGCGCGCGCACGGCTCGCGCCAGCGCTACGTGAACACGGAGATCGGCTACAACGCGCGGCTCGACGAGATCCAGGCGTCGCTCCTGCGCGTGAAGCTGCCGCACGTCGCGCGCTGGAACGACGAGCGACGCCGGGTCGCGGCCGAGTACACCGCGAACCTGGGCGGCATCGCCGGCCTCACACCGCCGAGTGTCGCGAGCGGCTGCGCGCACGTGTTCCACCAGTACACGCTGCGCATCTCGGACGGCCGGCGCGACGCGGTCGCGCGCGCGCTCGAGGCGGCCGGGATCGCGACACAGGTCTACTACCCGATCCCCGTCCACCAGCTCCCGGTCTATGCGGAGAGCAAGGTGTCGCTGCCGATCACGGAGACCGCCGCGAGCGAGGTGCTCTCGCTGCCGATCTTCCCCGAGCTCTCGAGCGCCGACGCGCGAGAGATCGCCCGCCGCGTGCGCGCCGCGCTCTAGCCGCTTTCCTCGGAGCCGCTTTCCTCGGACCGCGCGCGCGGAGTAGTCTCTGCCGATGAGTGACTTGGAACGCGAGCTGCGCGAGCGCGTCGACGCGCTGGCCGAGCGCCACAACGTGCCCGGCGTCGCCGTCGGCGTGGACCTGCGCGGCGAGACCCTCTACGCCTGCCGCGGGGTCACGCACGTGAAGCACCCGCTGCCCGTCGATCCCGACACGGTCTTCCAGATCGCCTCGAACTCGAAGCCCTTCACCGCGACGCTGGTGCTGCAGCTGGTGGCCGACGGCGCGGTCGGGCTCGACGAGCCGGTACGCAAGTACCTGCCCGGACTGCGCATGCCCGAGCGGCGCTACGACGACGCGGTGACCGTGCGCCACCTGCTCTGCCACCGCGTGGGGCTGGACGGCGATGCGCTGTTCGTGCGCCAGCCGAGCCCGCCGGAGCTCGAGAACCTGTTCGACGCGCTCGCGCGCGCACGGCAGCTCGTGCCGCCGGGCGGACCATGGACCTACTGCAACGCGGGCTTCAGCCTGGCGGGTCGGCTGGTCGAGGTGCTGCGCGCCCAGCCGTTCGACGTAGTACTGCGCGAGCGTATCCTCGCGCCGCTGGGCATGAAGCGCACCTGCACGCGCGCCGACGAGGCGATCTTCCACCGCGTCGCGATGCGACACCTGTCGCTGCCGGGGCGCGAGCCGATTCCGCTGCCCGGCGGCGGCTGGCAGCGCGGCTGGCAGCTCACTCCGATCGACACACCTGCCGGTGGAATCGTGAGCAGCGCGTCCGACCTGCTGCGCTGGCTGCGCTTCTGGCTCGGCCGGCCCGACGAGGGCACGACGCCGCCGCTCAGCGCGGAGCTCCGCGCGCGCGCGTGCGAGGACCAGCTCCCGGCCTGGAACCCGCTCTCGGGCCAGGGTCTGGGCTGGGCGGTGCGGAACGATCCGGCGACTCGCGTGCTGAACCACGGAGGACTGACCGTCGGCTACTGCAGCTGCACGCTGTTCGCGCCGGCGCTCGACCTGGCGATGGTGGTGCTCACCAACTCGACCGGCGGCGGGCGGCTGCACACCGAGCTCACACGCTGGCTGGTCGGCGAGGTCGGCGGCCGAGCCTGGAGCGATCCGCTCCCGCTGGCGACGCAGCCCGCGCTCGCGCCTTACACCGGCGCGTACTGGGGCGCGTTCGGAGTCACGCGCGTGACGGCGGTCGACGGGGAGCTCGAGATCACGACCGAGCGCCACCCCACCGACGACGGCTCCTGGCAGCCCCCGGCGGAGGCGCCGATGCGCGCGCGGCTGTGCGGCCCTACGCTCGCAATCGCGATCGCGCCGGAAGCGATGCGCGGCGCGCTGCTCGACTTCGACGCGGCAACGACTCCGCCGGCATGGCTCCGTCTCGGCGGCAGGATCTCGGTTCGCGTGTAGGCCTGGCGGCATGAGTCGCGCGGTATCGCACCAGGCTGCGTTCGCAGCGGAGCACGCCGGCCGCTGGCAGGACGCAGACGCCGCGCGCAGCTACGCGAGCCGGCCTCCGTACCCCGATGAGACGTTCGAGATTCTCGCCGGCTTGATCGCGGACGAGCCGCGCCACGTGCTCGACGTCGGCTGCGGAACCGGAAAACTCGCGCGTCCGCTCGCGGGGCGGGTCTCGCGCGTGGACGCGATCGACCGGGCCAGAGAGATGGTCGAGCTCGGCGCTGGCCTGCCCGGCGGCGACGCGCGGAACCTGCGTTGGTTCGTCGGCCGGGCGGAGGAGGTGCCGCTCGATCCGCCGTATGCGCTGATCGTCGGCGGCGAGAGCCTGCACTGGATGGATTTCGGAGTCGTGCTGCCGCGCTTCGCGCGCGCCCTCACCGCGAACGGGGTGCTCGCGGTCGTGAACCCCGACGACTCCGCGCCGGCGCCGTGGCGCGACCCGCTGCTGGAGATCATCCAACGCCACTCTACCGCCAAGGACTACGCGCCCTTCGACATGTTCGCAGCCTGGGAATCGGCGGGCCTGTTCCGCAAGCTCGGCGAGCGCACGACCGCGCCGATCGAATTCTCCCAGAGTGTCGAGGCGTTCATCGACTCGCATCACGCGCGCAGCACGCTCACGCGCGCGCACATCGACGCGGAGCGCTTCGACAGCGAAGTGCGCGAGCTGCTCGCGCCGCACTGCCCCGGCGGCGTGCTGCGCCGGCCGATAGGGGGCCGGGTCGACTGGGGCCTGCCGCTGGCCGGCTGATCCGCCCGTGACTCGGCTCGGGTACACTGAGAGCGTGGTGACCAGTCGGCGCGGGCTCACGAGAGCCCTGGGTGTCGTGATCGCGCTCGCTCTGGCGACGTGTGCTGCCAATCGCAGCCTTGCTGCGAACCCCGATGCAGACACGCTGCGGGCGCGCCTGACTGAAGAGGCGAACCAAGCGGAGGCGAAGCTGCGCGAGGGCGGCATGGTCGTCTCCGACCCGGAGCTTGCGGCCTATCTCGCATCCGTCGCGAGCCCGCTTCTTGCGCTCGCCCCGGACTCGTCGCTCCCTTTGCGCATCGCCGTCCTGCGCGACCCGACAGTGAACGCGTTCGCGCTCCCGAACGGCGCGATCTACGTGAACATCGGCGCGCTTGCCCGTGTCGAGGACGAGGCTCAGCTCGCGCTGTTGCTCGCGCAGAAGATGAATCACATCGCGCTCGATCACACAACGCAGATTGCCGCCGACAGGCGCTCAAAGACGGTTGCCGCGAAGCTCACGCAAGTTGCGCTCGCGCCGCTGCTCGGTCTGAGCGACATCGCCTTCGCAGCGGCGATGGCCGGTTACTCTAGAGAGAGGGAAGAAGAGGCCGACCGCGCGGGCATGGAGTGGGTCGCGCGCGCAGGGTTCGAGACGCG
This sequence comes from Myxococcota bacterium, assembly GCA_040902485.1. Taxonomy (GTDB): domain Bacteria; phylum Myxococcota_A; class UBA9160; order SZUA-336; family SZUA-336; genus VGRW01. The sequence goes on from JBBDXF010000036.1 coordinate 13,496, forward strand.
CGCTGCGCCGCGTCTCTTCGCGGTCCTCGACGAAGGCGACCGCCAGGTCCGTTGCGAGGAGCTCGTGGCGAGCGGCGCCGTCGCCGCGAATGCGAATGGGCGCAACGACGCGGCAGCTCTCCGCACCGCCGTCGCCCCCATCACGCTCGAGAGCGTGCGCCTGAGTCTCGCACTGCGCGAGTACGGGCTCGCGCGAGACGGCGCGCAGCTGGCGATCGCCCGCTATGGCGAGTCGGCGCGGCTCCGCGCCGACGAAGGCGAGGCTCTGCTCGGAACCGCGCAGGCTCCCGCGGAGCTGCCTCGCGAACTCAGGGCGCGGGGTCGAAACCAGCGCGACCGAGAGGAAGCGGACACGCGCGAGCTGGCGCGGCTCGTCGCCCGCGCCAACGAGCCGCTTCCCGACGCGGAGCAGAGCTTTCGGCGCGCGCTCGCGCTCGATTCCACGTACGGCCCAGCGCGCCGCGGCCTCGGCGAGGTGCTGCTGCGCCGCGGCGACGTCGCCGGCGGGACTGCGACGTTGAGCGAATACCTCGCCGCGCATCCCGACGCCGTCGATGCGCGCCTCGTCGAAGGCATGCTGCGGCGCATCCGAACCGCGGCTTCGCCCGCACCCTGAAGGGAGTCGCCCGGTGCTCTCGTTGCGTTGCTCTCGCCTCGTACCCTGGCTGTGCGCGTGGCTCGTGCTCGGCGCGTGTGCGACGCCCGCTCACCAGCACCCGCAGCTCCAGTCGCGCCTCGCCGAGGTGCGGAAGGTCGCCCTCGTCCCGGTTCAGGCGTCGTTCACACGCGTGGTCCTCAGCGGCGACGACGAGCAGCTTCAGGGCGAGGTCGACGCCGCGCGCGCCGACATCGCTCGCGCTGCGGAGGAGCAGGTGCGTGCGCAGAAGTTCGAGTTCGCGACGCTGCCGCTCGACGAGAAGACGTTCCAGAGCGATCCCGAGCTGGCGTTTCAGCTCACGCTGGTCCAGGTGGCGGCGGATGGCGCCATGGAGCGCGCGTTGCGAGGCTCGCCCAAATCGGACGACACGCTCTCGGGCACCCGCACCGTGCTCGCCGAGACCGATCGGCTCGCGCGCCTGGTCGACGCCGATGCGCTCTTGTTCGTGCGCTTCTTTGGCTGGGACAAGTCCGGCGGGGAGTTCGCGAAGGACGCTGCCGCCGCCGCCGTGGTCTTCGCCGCGTCGGGGGGCATGCTCCTCGCCATGTCCCAGCCCAGCGGCGCAGAGGTCGTCGTCTGCCTGATCGACGCGCGCACGGGCGAAGTCCTCTACGCCAAGCGCGGGGACTCGCAGTCGGACGCAAGCGCGAGCACGGATCCCTACGAGCTCACCTTGCGCGCTCTCGAGCAACTAAAGCGCTAGGCCTGGGGGCGCACCTGCGGCGGCTTCGCGGGCCAGTCGCGGAACGTCGCGCGGTGTCGCGCGAGCGAGCGCTGGATCACCTCGATGTAGACGAGCTTCCGGATCATGTAGCTGTGCGTCTCTTTCGGATCGAGGTACAGGTTGTAGAGACGCCCGTACGGGTACTGCTGCAGGACGCCGGTGAAGCCGCCCGGGTTCACGACGTCGGTCGAGTCGTCGGAGATCGCCATCGTCATGTACTTGTACTCGCCGACGCGCACCGCCGAGAGATTGAACGTCAGCCAGTAGAAGTGGAACTTGCGGCAGGTATCGCCGTCGGGCGCGAGCAGGAACGAGGTCTGGTCGACCGCATCGACGTAGCGGTCGGTCGGCACGCGCTCGCCGATGCCGGCGAGCGTCAGGCAGGTCGCGAACAGATCGAGCTGATCGAACAGCCCGTCGCTCTTGCGCGGCTCGATCATGCCGGGCCAGGAAAAGATGCCGGGCACGCGCACGCCGCCTTCCCAGGTCGAGCCCTTCGCGCAGCGGAACGGCGTGAACGCGGAGTCGGGCCAGGTCTCCATCTCGGGTCCGTTGTCGGAGGAGACGAACACGAGCGTGTTCTCGAGCTGGCCGGTCGCTTCGAGCTTGCGCACGAGCCGGCCGACGATGTCGTCGAGCTCGATGATAGTGTCCTTGTACGGGTGCTTCGAGGGCGACTTGCCCAGGAACTTCTCGTGCGGGTAGTTGTCGAAGTGCGCGCCGCGCGTGCAGTGGTACAGGAACCAAGGCTTGCGCTCGCCGCCCGTCGCCATGCGTTCGATGAAGCGCTCGGAGTAGGCGGCCCACTCGTCGTCGAGCCGCGAGAGCACCGGGATCGTGACCTCCTCGACGACTTGCGGCTGGCCGCCCTTCTGCGCGTGCACCCAGCACTTGTTGAACGGCAGGTTCTCGACCCAGCGGCGCCGCTCCTCGCTGTACACGACTTCGGGAAAGAAGTACGGGTCACGCCATTCGGTGTACATGTCGGAGACGCTGAGGAAGCCGTAGAAGTCGTCGAAGCCGACGTTCTGCGGCTGCGATTCGGTGTTCTCACCCATGTGCCATTTGCCGACGGCCTGGGTCGCGTAGCCGGCGTCGGCGAGCAGCTGCGGCAGGGTCACCTCGCCCGAAAGGCCCCCCGGCATTCCGTACATGGGCGGCACGAGCAGGCCGTGGCGCATGGGCAGCCGCCCGGTCATGAGCGACGCGCGCGACGGCGTGCACGCGGGCTCCGAGTAGCACGACGTGAGCAGCAGCCCGTCGCGCGCGAGCCGGTCGATGTGCGGCGTGGGCGCGCCGGCCATCTCGCCGCCGCCGTAGCAGCCGAAGTCGCCCCAGCCGACGTCGTCCATCAGCACGATCAGGACGTTCGGCTTGCGGCCGGTGCGGCGCTCGAGCTCCGCGAGCTTGCGCGCGGCCTGCGCCGCCTGCTCGGGGTGCGCGAAGGCCGGCTCGCGACTCGCGCCGCGCGCGCTGGTCTCGGTCGAGATCGGATCGAAAGGCAAGCTAGCCCCGCAGCGCGTCCACGCGCGCCTGCGCGGATTCTACCGCCGTGCGGAGCTTCTCGACCTCGTCGGGTGGGGCGGAGGAGCCCGCGTGCGAGAGCGCGGCGCTGGCTTCGCTGCGGCGCCGCTCGGCCTCGGCCGGGTCGATCTGCTCGGGCAGCTCGGCGACCGGCGCGAGCACGGTGACGCGTTCTTGTGTCACCTCGGCGAAGCCGCCGGAGATCGCGGCGCGGCGCGCGCGGCCGGCTTCGATCCAGCGCACCACGCCGGGCCGCAACGACACCAAAAGCGCTGCGTGCCCGGGCAGAACGCCGAACTCGCCCTCGCTGCCGGGAGCGACCACCTGCTCGACGTCGGCGTCGAGCAGCGGCCGCGCCGGCGTCACGATCGAGAGCCGCAGAGCCACGCTCCTAGCCCAGCTTCTTCAGCCGCTCGCCGGCCTCGCGCGCGTCGTCGATGCCGCCGACCATCAGGAAGGCCTGCTCCGGCACGTCGTCGACCTTGCCCTCGAGGATCTCGCGGAAGCTCTTGATCGTGTCGGCGATGCGGACGTACTTGCCCGGCACGCCGGTGAACTGCTCCGCGACGAAGTTCGGCTGGCCGAGGAACTTCTGGATCTTGCGCGCGCGCGAGACGGTGACCTTGTCGTCCTCGGAGAGCTCGTCCATGCCCAGGATCGCGATGATGTCCTGGAGCTCCTTGTACTTCTGCAGCACCTGCTGCACGCCACGCGCGACCTTGTAGTGCTCCTCGCCGACGACCAGCGGATCGAGGATGCGGCTGGTCGAGTCGAGCGGATCGACCGCGGGGTAGATGCCGAGCGATGCGATCTGGCGCGACAGCGTGATGGTCGCGTCGAGGTGCGCGAAGGTGGTCGCCGGCGCCGGATCGGTCAGATCGTCGGCGGGCACGTAGACCGCCTGCACCGACGTGATCGCGCCCTTGCGCGTCGACGTGATGCGCTCCTGCAGGCCGCCCATGTCCGTGCCCAGCGTCGGCTGGTAGCCGACCGCGCTCGGAATGCGGCCGAGCAGCGCCGACACTTCCGAGCCGGCCTGCGTGAAGCGGAAGATGTTGTCGATGAAGAGCAGCACGTCGCGGCCCTCCTCGTCGCGGAAGTACTCGGCGACGGTGAGCGCGGTCAGCCCCACGCGTGCGCGCGCCCCGGGCGGCTCGTTCATCTGTCCGTAGACGAGCGACGCCTTCTCGATGACGCCCGACTCCTTGAACTCGAGCCACAGGTCGTTGCCCTCGCGGGTGCGCTCGCCGACGCCCGCGAACACGGAGTAGCCGGAGTGCTCGGTCGCGATGTTGCGGATCAGCTCCTGCATCAGCACGGTCTTGCCGACGCCCGCGCCGCCGAACAGGCCGATCTTGCCGCCGAGCGGGAACGGGCAGAGCAGATCGATGACCTTGAGACCCGTCTCGAACTGCTTGATGGTGGTCGACTGATCCTCGAGCCGCGGCGGCTCGCGGTGGATCGGCAGGCGCTTCTGGACCTTGATCTCGCCGCCCTCGTCGACCGGATCGCCGATCACGTTCATGATCCGGCCGAGCGTGCCGGCGCCGACCGGAACCGAGATCGGCGCGCCGGTGTTCTTCACCGGCATGCCGCGCACCAGGCCATCGGTGGTGTCCATCGCGATGCAGCGCACGTGGTTCTCGCCCAGGTGCTGCGCGACCTCGATCACCAGGTTGTCCGCGCGCGCGTCGATGGCGGGGTTGGTGATCGCGAGCGCCGTGAACATCTCCGGGAGCTTGCCCGGCGGGAACTCCACGTCCACGACCGCGCCCAGAACCTGCAAGATCTTCCCGTCACTCATTTCGGTGTCTCCTAGAGCGCTTCGGCGCCGGCCACGATCTCGGTCAGCTCCGTGGTGATCTGCGACTGGCGCGCCTTGTTCATTGCCAGCGTGAAGCTGCGGATCAGCTCCTTGGTGTTCTCGGTCGCGCTGTCCATCGACGTCATGCGCGCGCCGTGCTCGCTCGCGGCGCTCTCGAGCAGCGCACGCAACACCATGAACTCGATGATGCTCGGCACCACGCTCGCGAGCAGCGCTTCGGCGCTCGGCTCGAACTCGTAGGCGACGCTCGGCTTGTCGCCGGCAGGCGGAAGCGCCGCGAGCGCGGGGATCACGGTCGTGTGCGTCGGCGTCTGCGTGAGCGCCGAGACGAAGCGGCCGTACACGACGATGACCTCGTCGCAAGCGCCGGTGAGAAAGCGCTCCATCAGGTAGGCCGCGATCTCGTTGGCGAGTGCGGGGGTCGGCGTCGAGAGCCCGATCCAGGAGCGCGGCATGTCGATGCGCGCGCGCCGGAACGAGTCGCGCCCGCGCCGGCCGACGGCGATCACCGAGATCGACTCCGCGGAGTCGATCCGCTCGCGCATCACCGCGGTCGCGTGCTTGATCACGTTGGCGTTGAACGCGCCGCACAGCCCTCGGTCGCTGGTGACGACCACGATGTCGAGCTTCTTCGCGTTCGCGCGCGGCATCAGCAGCGGGTTCACGTCGGGCTCGAGGCCGGCAGCCGCGGCCGAGAAGATCTCCGTGAGCTTGGCGCCGTACGCCCGCGAGGCCTCCGCGGCTTGCTGCGCGCGCGCGAGACGCGCAGCCGAGATCATCTTCATCGCCGAAGTGATCTTCTGCGTCTTCTTGATCGCGGTGACGCGATTCTTGATCTCGCGGATGGTGGCCACGGTCGACTAGCTCGCGCTGCTGCTCGGCTGGAAGACCTTGCCGAACGCTTCGAGCGCCGCGTCGAGCTTCGCGCGCGTGGCGTCCGCGAGCGCGCCGCTGCTGCGGATCTCGTCGAGCAGCGGCGCGTGGCTCTGGCGCATGAACGCGGATAGCTCGTCCGCGTAGCGCGGCATGTCCTCCGCCGGATAGCGGCGCACGAACGACGCGCCGCCGTCGGCACGCGGCGACGCCGCGTAGATCTGCACGACCTGCTCCTCGACCGGGAGCGGCGAGTACTGCGGCTGGCGCAGCATCATGGTCAGGCGCTGGCCGTTCGCGAGCTGCTCCTGGGTCGCGCGATCGAGATCGCTGCCGAACTGCGAGAACGCCTCGACCTCGCGGTACTGCGCGAGCGTGCCGCGCAACGTGCCCGCGACCGTGCGCATCGCCTTCACCTGCGCGTTGCCGCCGACGCGCGAGACCGAGATGCCCGCGTTCATCGCCGGCCGCTGGCCGGAGTTGAACAGGCCCGTTTCGAGGAAGATCTGGCCGTCGGTGATCGAGATGACGTTGGTCGGGATGTAGTCCGACACGTCGTTCGCCTGCGTCTCGATGATCGGCAGCGCGGTGAGGCTGCCGCCCCCCTGCTCGTCGCTCATCTTGGCGGCGCGCTCGAGCAGCCGCGAGTGCAGGTAGAAGACGTCGCCGGGGTACGCCTGGCGCCCCGGAGGACGGCGCAGCAAGAGCGACAGCTGGCGGTACGCGGTCGCGTGCTTCGACAGGTCGTCGTAGATGATGACGGCATGCTTGCCGCTGTCGCGGAACCACTCGCCCATCGTGCAGCCGGCGTACGGCGCGATGTACTGCAGCGGCGCGGGGTCGGACGCGCCGGAGCAGACGACGATCGTGTAGTCCATCGCGCCCGCCTCGGTGAGCCGCTGCACGACCTGCGCGACGGTCGACTGCTTCTGGCCGATCGCGACGTAGATGCAGAACACGTCGGTGCTCTTCTGGTTGATGATCGTGTCGAGCGCGATCGCCGTCTTGCCGGTCTGGCGGTCGCCGATGATCAGCTCGCGCTGGCCGCGGCCGA
>JBBDXF010000037.1:0-25228 GCA_040902485.1 Myxococcota bacterium
CCCCCGCCGCTCGGAGGCCGCCTCGATCGCATGGCGATTGCGGTCCCAGAGCGGCAGCGGTACCGAGACGCTCGCCACCAGCGCCGTGTCGTTCGGCCCCGAGAAGCTGCGCACGCCCAGCCCGAGCTCGACGTCCGGCACGCGGGCGGCGCGCTCGGCCGCGAGCGACGCGTCGCGCGCCGTGAGCTCGCTGGCCCAGCGGGCGACTTCCGGATTGCGCTCGACCAGCGCCGTCAGCGCCTCGAGCGACGGCAGCGGCGGCGCCGGCTCCAGCGCTCCGACCGCACGCTCGAAGTCCGGCCCCGCCGCGCCGAGCTGCGCGGCCAGCTCCAGCCGTGCGGCCCTTAGCGCGTAGCCGCTGATGCTGCGCAGCAGCTCGGCCTCGTGCAGGGCGAGCTTCGCGCGCGACACCTCGACCGGCGAGGCGCCTCCCGCCGAGACGCGCGCGCTCGCCGCGCGCAGGAGCTCGTTCGATTGGTCGAGCGCCTCGTCCGCGAGCGCGATCCGCTCCTGCGCGACCAGCACCTCGACGAACGCGCGGGCGGTCTGCTCGAGGGTGTCGGCGCGCGCCGCCTCGAAGTCCCAGCGGCCCACCTCGGATGCGGCCTCGGCCAGGCGAATCCGCGCCGCGCGTTTGCCCCCGAGCTCGACGAGCTGCGCGAGGCTCAGCGTGGTCTCCGCCTCGTCCGTGCCGTGGAAGACGCCGCTGCCGGCGAAGTTCTCGACGTCGAGCTCGGCGGTCGGATTCGCGAAGGCCTCGGCCTGCGACGCATCGGCTTCGAGCGCGCGCAGCTCGTGCGAGAACGCGGCCAGCGCCGGGCCGTCGCGCAGCGCGCGGGCGAGCGCCTCCGCGAGCGTGAGGTCCGCGGCGCGTGCGGACGGGATGTCCGAGAAAACGACGAGCGAGAGAACGAGCGAGCAGTGCCAGCGCATGCGTGGCTCTCCGAGCGACGAGTTCGAGCGAAGCGGACGCGCGCGTGCGCGGGTCCGCGGACTAGCGACGCCAGAAGCGTCGCGCGCTCAGAGCTGGAGCTGCACCGTGCGCCGGTGGCGCGTGTGACGCAGGCGGGTCAGGCGGTCGCCGAGCTCGGCGTCGAAGCCGACCCGCGAAGCCTCGGGCTCGGCCGGGGCTTCGCCGCAGCCGACACACGGGAGTGACGGCGTGCGCGCGCCGTTCGGAGAATCCTCCTCGCGGACGAGCGAGCGGTCGAGCAGCGTGTCGGCGCAGTCCGGGGCTTCCGAGCCGCCGACCACGCCCGGCTGCGAAGCATGGCGAACCGCCTCCGCGAAGCACACGCCCGAGACGTGCGCGCGCTCGACGGCGACGTGGCCGTCGTTCGACTCGCACAGCACGCTCGCCTGGGGCGTGCCCACGGCGATGGCGAGCGCGAACAGCCAGGCGAACGCGCGAGGCGCGATCGACACGTTGGTTCGCTGGCTCACCATGGACGGCTCATCGGCTCCAAGACTCCGCTACGAGAGCAGCCGGGTCATGATCTCGCGCAGCGCACCTGACCGGCAAGTCCATTCAGGTCGAGTCGGTGAAGGCGAACGTCGAGAAGCGCGCGCCGAGGTTCGTCGATCCGTCCTGGCCGTGCCCGGTCCATCGGGATGCTAGCAGCCGCCGTCCGGTGCCCTCGCGGGCCCAGTGCTGGCGGACCGCCTCGGCGGGAACGTCGGCGTGCAGAGACAAGCAGCCGCTCTGAGTGGCGAGCGCGTGTCGCGGTCCACGCGTTCAGGCTCGGAGGCGAGCCCAGGACCGCTCCGCGATGACGCCGAAGCCCAACAGGAGCGCCAGGAAGCGCAGCACCCCACCCAGGTACGGAAGGGCCAGCGCCACGAACACGATCGCAAGCCCGGCGACGAGAGCCTTCGCGAAGCCGCGCCAGTCGAGCTCCGCGTCCCGTCCGACGAGCGATCTCCCGACGATCGCGCCCACGACGATGTTCGCCGAGTAGGCGCCGATGGCGAACGCGAGCAGCCCCGCGATCGCGACCGGGATTCCGACCAGCGTCGCTGCGAGCAGTGCCAGGCTCACGGGAACGAGGACGAGGCCGGCCAGCCCGATGCCGAGGAAGCGGAACAGCTCGACTCCCGTGCGGATCTCGGAGCCGAAGACCCAGGGCGCCAGGCGGAACATCACCATTCCGAACAGGAACGCAGCTGCGAACGAGATCGCGCGGAAGAGGTAGTACTCGGGCGACGAGTAGCGGTCCCAGACGCTGGACCCCTTCGCCTCGACCGGCTCGATCGTCGTCTCGCCCCCGATGCTCGCGCGGGGGTCGATCTGGATGCCGGCTTTCTCCTCGGTGTACGTCGCGTGCACGTCGCCGCCGATTCGCGCATCGCCCATCAGCTCGGCTCGCTCCACACGCATCGCGAGATCCCGTCCGATCTCGCCGCGCACGTCGAGCCAGGTCCCCAGGGTCATCGCGTCGCGTCCGACGCGGCCGGAGATCTCCACGCCCTCACCGAGCCCGAGCAGGTCGTGGCCGACCCTGCCCGACTCCTCGACCGAGGTCTGATCGGAGGCGGCGTACACGTTCCGATCCACCTTGCCGCTGATGCGCACCCGCTCACCTGCGGCGATGACGGAGCCCGTCACGCGTCCCGACACCTCTACCCGGCGCGCGCCGCTCACCAGGTTGCCCTCGAGCAGACCCGAGATGATCACCCGCTCCGCGACCGCAACCAGGTCGCCGCGCAGCGTGCCTTCGACCGTCACGGTGTCTGCCTGTACCACCCAGGTCTGCTCGACGACCTCGCCGGCGGGGATGATCGCCGCCTCTTCGCGGAAGCGGAACTCGATCGCCGACGCCCGGGCCGGCCACAGCAGCGAGAGCGCGGTGGTCGAGACCGCGAAGAGAAGTGCGGCTGTTCGGGAGCCGTTCGGGCCGCCGGGACGGCCAGCGGCGGCGGAGAGCACCATGGCGAGGAGCAGGAGCGCCGAGAGCGGGACCACGACCTGGCCCATCGCGTGCCCGCCGTCGCTGAGGACCGACAACAGGTCGAACAGCAGCGCGAACGGCGCGTCGAGGTTCAACGGATCGAGCCACGCGAGCGGCGCGGGAAGCCGGCTCTGGAACAGCCAGCCAAGTGCGCTGAGCGACGCGAACGCGACGCCGACCGCCGAGATCGCCCCGATCGCGAGGCTGCGCGCCGCGGCGGTTCGCGACACGGGCGCGAGCGCGACCTCGTCGACCTGGAGGGCGGCGCGCAGAGCGGTCGCCTCGACCCTCAGGGCCGCTACGCGCTCGCGGCAGACGGCGCAGCGCTCGACGTGGCTCTCGACCTCGCGCATCTCGCGGGTGTCGAGCTCGCCATCGGCGTAGATCGAGTAGACCCACTCCCGCATGCAGCCGTTGGCTTCGATGCGATCCGCAACCGCGGTCTCGTCGCTCATCGCGTCCCCTTTGCAACCAGCTCGGCGCGGAGTCGCTTCTTCGCGCGAAACAGCAACGTCCCGACCTGGTTCCGTGTCACGCCCAGGATCTCGGCGATCGCGTCGTAGTCGAGATCCCGATAGAAGCGGAGCACGAGCGGCAGACGGTACGCGGCCGGGAGCGCGTCCAGGGCGTCGACGACCTCGCGGCGCTCCTCGTGTCGGGCGATCCGCTGCAGCACGTCCGGCGCGTCATCGGCGAGATCGCCGCTCGAGAGATCGGCCGCGCTGAACAAGCCGCGCTCGGTCCGTCGGATGCGTAGCTGGTCGATGCAGTAGTTGCTGGCGAGCCTGCGCAGCCAGGGCGCGAACGGCCGCTCGGGGTCGTAGGTGTCGAGCGACCGCTGCGCGCGCAGGAACACCTCGCTGGTCGCGTCCTCGGCGGAGGCCACGTCGTCCAACATGCGTCGGCAGAGGCGGAGGACGCTGGCGCGCTGGAACGCGAAGATCTCGGCGAAGGCCTCGCCGTCGCCGGAGCGCGCCCGCTTCAGCAGCCTGCGGATGACGACCTCGTCCTGCGGTGGTGCTTCCATCGCTCCTCGGGCCCGTCCGCTCGCCGAGCGGAGCCTCGAGCCTAGCGCCCGCCATCCCTCGCGGAGCACGCGCGCCTCGCTCATCGCGAGCGGACCCGCTTCCGGGCGCGCGCCGATCGAGCAGATCATGGGCGCCTGCCGCGGGAGCTCGAGTTCGAGGTGTGGACGACCATCACCCCCTTGTACGCATGGGCGCGGTCGAAATTGCGGGCCTCGGTCGGATTCTCGGGCGAGCCCGCCGGTCGGCGGGGCTCGCCGACGACGGCCCTAGCCGAGCAGCCGGGTCATGATCTCGCGCAGCGCGGCGGGGTCGGCCTTGCCGCCCGACGCCTTCATCACCTGCCCGACGAAGAAGTTCAGGAGCTTCGTCTCGCCGGCGCGGTACTTGGCGACCTGGGCGGCGTTGGCGTCGATGACCGTGCGCGCCAGGCGCTCGAGCTCGCCGCTGTCGGAGACCGCTTCGAGCCCGCGCGCGCGCATGATCGCCTCGGGCCGCTCGCCGGTCTTCGCCATCTGCGCGAACACCTCGCGCGCCGAGCCGGCGGTGGTGCGCCCCGCGTCGACGAGCTTCAGGAGCTCGACCAGGTGCTCGGGCGTGAGCGGCAGCTCGCTCAAGCCCTTGCCCGCCTCGGTCGTGGTCGCGAGCAGATCGCGCATGATCCAGTTCGAGACGGTCTTCGGCTGACCGTAGAGGCGGACCGCGGCCTCGAAGAACGCCGACACATCGCGGTCCTCGGTCAGCACCGCCGCGTCGTACGACGGCAGGCCGAACGACTCCACGTAGCGCGCGCGGCGCACGTGCGGAAGCTCGGGCAGCGACCCGCGGATCCGCTCGAGCAGCGCCGGCTCGACCCGGAGCGGCGGCAGATCCGGATCCGGGAAGTAGCGGTAGTCGTCCGCCTGCTCCTTGGTGCGCATCGGCGTGGCCGTGCCCGAGCGGTCATCCCAGTGCAGCGTCTGCTGCAGGACCTTGCCGCCGCCCTCGACGAGCTCCACCTGGCGGCGGATCTCGGACGCGATCGCGCGCTCGACGAAGCGGAACGAGTTCAGGTTCTTGAGCTCGGTGCGCGTGCCGAGCTTCACGTCTCCTGCGCGCCGCACCGACACGTTCGCGTCGCAGCGGAACTGCCCCTTCTCCATGTCCGCGTCGGAGACTTCGAGGTAGCGCAGGATCTGGCGCAGGCTGCGCAGGTACGCGCCGGCCTCCTCGGGCGAGTGGATGTTCGGCGTGGAGACGATCTCGACCAGCGGCGCGCCGGCGCGGTTCAGGTCGACGTGCGTGACGCCGCCGCCGGTGACCGCGTCGTCGTGGATGTTCTTGGCCGCGTCCTCCTCCATGTGGATGCGCGTGAGCGGGATCGCGCGCGCCTCGCCGTCGAGCTCGATCGGCACGGCCCCGTCGGTGCAGTACGGCTCCTCGTACTGCGAGATCTGATAGCCCTTGGGCAGGTCCGGATAGAAGTAGTGCTTGCGCGCGAAGATCGAGACCGGCTGGACCTTGGCGCCGAGCGCGAGCGCGAGCCGCAGCGCCAGCTCGACCGCCTTCTCGTTCAGCACGGGCAGGACGCCCGGCAGGCCGACGTCGACCTCGGTGGTCTGTGTGTTCGGCGCGGCGCCGAACGCGTGCGGCGCGGAGCTGAACAGCTTCGACTCGGTCTTGAGCTGCGCGTGCACCTCGAGGCCGATCACGGCTTCCCAGCCCTTGGGCATCCGGAATGCGTGCTTGGGCGTCACGGAGGGGTTCGAGTCGGTCATGCCGTCACGGTACCAAATTGATCAGCCGGCCCGGCACGTAGATCACGCGGCGCGGCGCGCCCGAGCCCAGGTGCTTGCGCACGTTCTCGCTGGCGAGCGCCGCCTCGAGCGCCTTCGCCTGATCGGCGTCGGTCGGCACGCGCACGCGGTCGCGCAGCTTGCCCGAGACCTGCACCGACAGCTCGATCTCGTCCACGGCCAGGAAGGCGGGATCCGCCACCGGCCAGGGCGCGCGCACCAGCGACTCTTTGTTCCCGAGTCGCTGCCACAGCTCCTCGCCGAGGTGCGGCGCGAGCGGCGCGAGCAGCAGCACGAACGCCTCGGCTATCGCCTGCGAGACCGGCCCGTCCTTCTCGATGTCGCGCACGAATACCATGAGCGCAGAGATCGCGGTGTTGAACTCGAGCGCCTCGAAGTCGCGCGTGACCTTGTCGATCGTCCTGGCGAGCAGGCGCCGCTGCGCGTCCGTGCCGGGCCCGGGCGCGAGCTCGCGCACGCGATCGCCGCCGTCGTCCTCCTCGCAGACCAGCCGATAGGCGCGGCCCAAGAAGCGCGCGACGCCGGGGATGCCGTCGGTCGACCAGGGCGCGGCCTTGGCGAGCGGACCGATGAACATCTCGTACAGGCGCATCGCGTCGGCGCCGAACTCGTCGATCACGTCGTCGGGATTCACCACGTTTCCGCGGCTCTTCGACATCTTCTCGACGACTTCCTCGAGGTCGACGTCGACGCTCGGCGCGAGCGCTCGGCCGTTCTGCCAGCGCACCTGCTCGGGCTCGACCCACTCCTCGGCGAGCTCCACGCCGGAGCCGACGTGGACCGGTGTCTCGCCCTCGAAGCGAACGTCCGCGCGGCTGTAGTACTTGGGCGCGCTCGCGTCCTCGGAGCGGAACAGGCGGTAGCTCTTGCCCTGGATCATGCCGGGGTTGAGCAGCTTCTGGAACGGCTCCTTGGTGTGCACGAGCCCGAGGTCGAACAGCACCTTGTGCCAGAAGCGCGAGTACAGGAGGTGCAGCACCGCGTGCTCCGCGCCGCCCACGTACAGATCGACGTTCATCCAGTAGCGCTCGGCTTCGGGCGAGAACGCCGCGCGGTCGTTGGTCGGGTCGCAGAAGCGCAGGTAGTACCAACAGCTGCCCGCCCACTGCGGCATGGTGTTGGTGTCGCGCAGCGCCGGGCGGCCGGTCTCGGGGTCGGTGGTCTCGAGCCAGTCGCGCGCGCGCGCGAGCGGAGGCTCGAAGCCGGCGCGCGGCTTGAAGTCGTCGAGCTCGGGCAGCTCGACCGGCAGCGCGGACTCGGGCACGAGCAACACCCGTCCGTCTTCGGTGTGGAGCACCGGGAACGGCTCGCCCCAGTAGCGCTGCCGGCTGAACAGCCAGTCGCGCAGCTTGTACGCGACCGAGCGCGCGCCGAGCCCGCGCTCGGCCAGCCAGGCGGTGATCCTCTCCTTGGCCTGCGCGGTCGGCAGGCCGTCGAGGATTCCCGAGTTCACCGCCACGCCGTCGCCGTCGTACGCCTCGCGCGTGACGTCGCCGCCGGTCACGACCTCGACGATCGGCAGCCCGAACGCGCGCGCGAACGCCCAGTCGCGCGGGTCGTGACCGGGCACGGCCATGATCGCGCCGGTGCCGTAGCCCGCGAGCACGTAGTCGGCGACCCAGACGGGAATGCGCGCGCCGTTCGCGGGGTTCACCGCGAACGCGCCCGTGTCGACGCCCGTCTTGGTCTTGGCGTCGGCCATGCGCACGCGCTCGCTCTTGCGCGCGGTGGCCTCGACGTACGGCTGCACCGCGCCGCGCTGCGCGGGCGTCGCGATCTTCGCGACCAGTGGATGCTCCGGAGCGAGCACCATGTAGGTCGCGCCGAACAGCGTGTCGGGGCGCGTGGTGAAGACCTCGATCTGCTCGCCCGGGTGATCGGCCAGCGCGAAGAATACGCGCGCGCCGACGGAGCGGCCGATCCAGTCGACCTGCATCTTCTTGATGTGCTCCGGCCAGTCGACGAGCTCGAGGTCCTCGATCAGCCGGTCGGCGTAGGCGGTGATGCGCAGCATCCACTGCTCGAGCGGCATGCGCACCACCGGGTGACCGCCGATGTCGCTCTTGCCGTCGCGCACCTCTTCGTTCGCGAGCACGGTGCCGAGCGCGGGGCACCAGTTCACCGGCACCTTCGCCCGATAGGCGAGCCCCTGCTCGTAGAGCTTGCTGAAGATCCACTGCGTCCAGCGCACGTACTGGGGATCGGTGGTGTCGATCTCGCGATCCCAGTCGTAGGAGAGGCCCAGCGCCTGCAGCTGCTCGCGGTAGCGCGCGATGTTGCGAACGGTGGTGGCGCGCGGGTGCTGGCCGGTCTTCACCGCGTGCTGCTCGGCGGGCAGGCCGAACGCGTCCCAGCCCATCGGGTGCAGCACGTTGAAGCCGCGCATGCGCTTGTACCGGGCGAACACGTCCGTCGCGACGTAGCCCTTCGGGTGCCCGACGTGCAGCCCCTCGCCGGACGGGTACGGGAACATGTCGAGCACGTAGTACTTGGGCCGGGTCGGGTCGATCTCGGCGCGGAACGTCTTCTGCTCGAGCCAAAGGCGCTGCCATTTGGCCTCGAGCTTGCGCGGCTCGTACGGCATGCGCGGCAGAATAGCAGCTCGTCTCGAGGCGTCTGCCCGGCTAGAGTGGCGGTTCGCCATGGCGCAGGACGAACAAGCGAACCGCGACGCCGCGTGGTCGGCGAAGGAGCTCTCCGCGGAGGAGCTCGAGCAGAAGCGTGCGCTCCTGTCGCAGCGGGTGCGCGCGGTGGCGCCGAGTCAGACGCGCACGGTGGCCGACCTGCTGCGCGCGTTCGGCGGCATGAGCATCCAGGCGCGCAACCTCGGGCAGTGTTACCAGGTGCTCGAGGCCATGCTCCGCGACCCCGACCGGCCCACCATCCTGCTGGGGCTCGCGGGACCGCTGATCGCAGGCGGCCTGCGCCAGGTGATCCGCGAGCTGGTCGAGCACAACCTGGTGGACGTTGTCGTGTCGACCGGCGCGATCCTGTACCAGGACCTGTACCAGGCGCGCGGCTACGCGCACTACCACGGCTCGACGCGCGCGGACGACGCGGAGCTTCGCGAGCTGTACGTCGACCGCATCTACGACACCTACGTCGACGAGGTCGGCTTCGCCAAGACCGACACCTGGATCGGGCACGTCGCGGACGAGCTCCCGCCCGGGCCGTACTCGAGCCGCATGCTGATGGATGCGCTCGCGGACCGGATCGACGATCCGCTCTCGATCGTCGCGACCTGCCGGCGCCACGGCGTGCCGATGTTCCTGCCCGCGCTGAACGACAGCTCGATCGGCATCGGACTCACCGAGCACCACCACCGCTGCGTCGTGTCGGGCAAGCCCGGGGTGGTGATCAGCTCGATCCAGGACAACTACGAGCTCTGCCAGATCGTCGCGCGCTCGCCCGCGACCGCGGCGTTCTTCGTCGCCGGGGGCGTGCCCAAGAACTACATCAACGACGCGATCGTCACGAGCTACGTGTTCGGCCAGCCCGATCACGGCCACCGCTACGCGCTGCAGGTGACCACCGCCGTCTCGGCCGACGGGGGACTCTCGGGCTCGACGCTCGACGAGGCGCAGAGCTGGGGCAAGCTGCGGGCCGGCGCGTCGCGTGCGATGGCGTGGCTCGAGCCGACCGTGTCGCTACCGCTGCTCGCGACGGCCGCGATCCAGGAAGAGCTCGCCAAGGGCCGGCCGCGGCTGAAGCTGACCTGGGACGGACAGCTCCTCACCGGGATCGAGCGCGCTCGGGGTGCCTGAGCCGATGCTGCTCGTGGACGGCGCCTGGCTCGAGTCGCGGCTTGGCGATCCGGAGCTTCGCATCGCCGACGCGAGCTGGTACCTGCCCGCCCAAGGGCGCGACGCGCGCGCCGAGTACGCGGCCGCGCACCTGGCGGGCGCCGTGTTCGTCGATCTTTCGACCGATCTCGCGGATCCGCGCGCGCGGCTGCGCAACTCGATCGCCGCGCCCGACGCGCTGGCGCGCGCCTTCGCGAGCCGCGGCATCGGCAGCGCGCATCACGTGGTCGTGTACGACCGGCTCGGCGGCTACTCCGCCGGCCGCGTCTGGTGGAGCCTGCGCTACGCGGGACACGAGCGTGTGTCACTGCTCGACGGCGGCTTCGCTCGCTGGGTCGCCGAGGGTCGGCCGGTGACTTCGGACGTGCCGCGCCTTCCGCCGGCCGACTTCACCGCCAAGCCGCGGCCCGAGCTGCTGCGCGGGAAGGCCGACGTGCAGCGCCTGCTCCGCGAGGGCGGCGCGCAGATCGTCGACGCGCGCTCCGCCGCGCGCTTCCGCGGCGAGGGCGAGGAGCACACGCGCAACAAGGGGCACATCCCCGGCTCCCGCTCCGTTCCGTACGACGCGAACCTGTCCGGCGACCCGGCTTCGTTCAAGCCGCTCGCGGAGCTACGCACGGCCTACGAGCGCGCGGGCGTGCGGCTCGACCAGCCGATCATCACCAGCTGCGGCTCCGGCGTCACCGCCGCGCTCGACGCCTTCGCGCTGGCGCTGCTCGGACACACGGACGTGTCGGTCTACGACGGGTCGTGGGCCGAGTGGGGCGACGCCGACGACGTGCCGATCGCGACCGGCGACGCCTGAGCGGAGCCCGCCGCCGCTAGTGGTAGACCGTGTGGCTCGGCCGCCCCGCGAGGATGTTCTGCGCGCCCCAGTTGGTGACCTTCTTGAAGGCGTCGGAAGCGATGAAGGCGCGGAACGCCTCCTCGCTCGACCAGACCGAGACGATCAGGTAGTCGCGCGAGCTCGCGCCGACCTCCTTGAAGAGCCTGGAATCGGAGTGGCCGTCGATTCCCTTCATGGTCTCGATCACGCTCGCGCAGGCGTCCTCGAAGATCTTCTCCTTGCCCTCGAGCACCGTGTAGTTCATTCCGATCGTCACCACGAAGCGGCCCTCCTGCTGTCGACACCCAGCACCCGGCGAGACTACCCTGCGCCGACCCCGACCGAAACATGATCCCCATTCGAGACACCCAGCGCTCGCAGCGCGTGCCGCTCGTGAACTACGCGCTGATCGCGGCGTGCGCGGCCGCCTTCGTGCTGGAGCTGCGCGCCGGGCCGGAGATCGACGCGTTCATCGACAGCTACGCGCTCTACCCCGGGCGCTTCGTCGCGCTGGTGGCCAAGCGCGGCGTGCTCGACGTCGCGCTGTACGCGCCGCTGGCAAGCTCGATGTTCCTGCACGCGGGCTTCGCGCACTTCGCGGGCAACATGCTGTTCCTGTGGATCTTCGGCGACAACGTCGAGGACCGGCTCGGGCATGTCGGCTACGCGGTCTTCTATCTGCTCGGCGGCGTGGCTGCGGCGCTCGCGCACGTGGCGGCGGATCCCGCATCGGTCGTGCCCACGGTCGGGGCGAGCGGCGCGATCGCGGCCGTGATGGGCGCGTACATGCTGCTCTACCCCGGCGCGCACGTGCAGTCGCTGGTGCTGTTCGGTTTCTTCATGCGCGTGGTGTCGGTGCCCGCGGTGGTCTGGCTCGGCATCTGGTTCGTGTTCCAGATCGTCGCGGGCGCGCAGAGCTCGGCGGTTCCCGGACAGGGCGGCGTGGCGTGGTGGGCGCACGCGGGCGGGTTCGTGTTCGGCGCCGTGACGGTGCTGGTCTTCGGCCTGCGCGGCTCACGCCCGGCGCCGGCGCGGTAGGGCCGTGGCCGAGGCGCACGACACGGTCTTCTACGACGGCGGCTGCGCGCTGTGCCATCGCTCGGTGCGCTTCCTGGTCGCGCGCGATCGCGACGGCTCGCGCTTCCGCTTCGCGCCGATCGGCGGCGCGCGCTTCCGCGCGGAGCTCTCGGAGCCGGAGCGGGCGGGCCTGCCCGACGCGATCGTCGTGCGCACGGCCGACGGCCGGCTGCTGGTGCGCTCGACGGCGTCGATCCGGCTCGCGGAGCGGCTGGGCGGGCTGCATGCCGTGCTCGCACGCGGGTTCGCGCTTCTGCCCGTCCGCCTGCGCGACGCGCTCTACGACGCGCTCGCGCGCTCGCGCTACCGGCTGTTCGGGCGCGTCGGCGAGGTCTGTCCGGTGATTTCGGCGAAACTGTCGGAGCGCTTCGACCTGCGTCCTTGACTCGCGTGCCGGCGCGGGCTTCCCTTCGCGCATGCTGCTGCGCCTGGTCGGAATCGGAATCGCGCTCCTCGCCTGCGCCGCGCTCGCCAGCGAAGCGACCGACTCCGACCCCCTGCGCGCGCCCCACCGCAATCCCGACGGCACGTTCTTCAACCCGTGGCGCAGCTTCGACACGAGCTTCGGCGACTTCCTGCGCTGGCGCTTCTCGACGAACGCCTACGACAAGAGCGCCGAACCGCGCATCCCGCGCCTGGCGAACGACGGCCGCTCGTTCGCGGGCGTGCAGCACTCGGCCGAGATCACCTGGATCGGCCACGCGACCGTCGCGATCCACGACGGCGACGACGTGGTGCTGACCGACCCGCACTTCTCCGAGCGCGCGCTCCTGCCCAGGCGCGTGGTGCCGCCGGGCGTGCCGATCGAGTCGATCCCCGCGGACGCGTTCGCGGTGGTGTCGCACTCGCACTACGACCACCTGGATTCCTGGACGGTCGAGAACCTGCCCGCGAGCGTCGGCTGGTACGTGCCGCTCGGCATGGGCGAGTTCTTCCGCGAGCGCGGGCGCAAGGACGTGACCGAGCTCGACTGGTGGCAGAGCGCGAAGCGCGGCCGCTGGACGATCACCTGCCTGCCGTCGCAGCACTGGTCGCGGCGCACGCCGTTCGACACGAACGAGACGCTGTGGTGCGCGTGGCTGCTCGACTCGGGCGAGTACTCGTACTTCTTCGCGGGCGACACCGGCTACTTCGACGGCTTCGCTGCGTTCGGCCGCGAGTTCGGCCCGATCGACGTGGCGATCCTGCCGATCGGCGCGTACGAGCCGCGCTGGTTCATGAAGTACCAGCACATGGATCCCGCCGAGGCGTACCAGGCATTCCGCGATCTGCGCGCCAAGACGCTGGTGCCGATCCACTGGGGCACGTTCGACCTGACCGACGAGCCGCTCGACCTGCCGCCGGTCGAGCTCGGGCGCGCGGTCGACGCGGCGGGTGGCGATCCGGCGACGGTACGGACACTCGCGGTCGGCGAACGCTGGCACCTGCCGCGGAAGGACTGACGATGGACGCACGCGCCGCTCGGATGCCGCGAGAGTGCGAGGCCTACACCAGAACGCACCACCGCGACGACGACGGTCGCCACGCGGATCCGCTCACCGCCGCTCGCCGTGCTCTCGAACCCTCCGGTGTCGCGGACGGTCTCGAGCACGTCGTTCACGAACGAGCGCCTGCGCGCGAGATCGGTGTGCATTCCACGTGCGTTCGGGTTAGAGTGACCGACGGCGAAGGAAGCGCGGCGCGCGCGCCCGGAGGACGTGGCGCGAGAGTCGCGAGCTGCACCGTGCGAGGCGAATGAGCGGACGGCGACGCAGGGTGCCCGGGAACGGGACGATGAACTCGAACCTCGCTGCGGGCGCCTCGCCGCCGCGAGATGCACCCGTGAAGCCTCTTTCGCCAGCGCGTCCGATCATCGTCGAGGTCTCGCCGCAGGTCGACGCGGGGCGCTTCGAAGCGAAGCGCGTGCTCGGCGAGCGAGTGCGCGTGACGGCGCGCGTGATCTGCGATGGTCATGATCGACTCGCGGGCACGCTTCGCTTCCGCCGCGAGAGCGACGACGGCTGGAGCGAGCGCGCGCTGACACCGCTGGGGAACGACCTCTTCGAGGCCGCGTTCACCGCGGCCGAGCTCGGCGCCTGGCGGTTCCAGGTGCACGCCTGGATCGATCGCTTCGCCACGGCGCGCGAGGAGCTGCGCATCAAGCACGAAGCCGGCGAGAAGGTCGCGAGCGAGCTGCTCGAGATCGCGTCGCTCGTGCGCGGTGCCGCGCAGCGGACGACCAGCGCGGACACCGCATGGCTCGACGCGCAGGCCGAGACGATCTCGGGCGCTCGTCCCGAAGTCGAGCGCGTTCGCTGCGCGCTCTCCGACGAGCTGCTCGCGTTCGTGGCGCGGCATCCGGACCGGAGCCTGGGCGCGGAATCGGCGGCTCTCCCGCTTCGAGTCGAGCGCGAGCGCGCGGCCTCGGGTGCGTGGTACGAGATGTTCCCGCGCTCCTGCGCGACCGAGGCGGGCCGACACGGCACGTTCCGCGACTGCGAAGCGCGGCTCGAATACGTCGCCTCGATGGGCTTCGACGTCGTTTATCTGCCGCCGATCCACCCGATCGGCGTCTCGAACCGCAAGGGCCGCAACGGCGCGCGAGCGGCGGCGCCCGGCGATCCCGGCAGCCCGTGGGCGATCGGCGCCGACGAGGGTGGTCACAAGGCCGTCCACCCCGAGCTCGGCAGCCTCGCGGACTTCGACCGCCTGGTCGCGCGCGCGCGCTCGCTCGGGCTCGAGATCGCGCTCGACATCGCCTTTCAGTGCTCGCCGGACCATCCGTACGTGCGCAAGCATCCCGAGTGGTTCCGCTGGCGTGGCGACGGCACGATCCAGTACGCCGAGAATCCGCCCAAGAAGTACCAGGACATCTATCCGCTCAACTTCGAGTCGGAGCGCTGGCGGGAGCTCTTCGACGAGCTGCTGTCGGTGTTTCTGTTCTGGATCGATCACGGCGTCACGATCTTCCGCGTCGACAATCCCCACACCAAACCGTTCGCGTTCTGGGAGTGGGTGATCGCCGAGGTGCGCCGGCGCAGCCCCGAGACGGTCTTCCTCTCCGAGGCCTTCACGCGACCGACGGTCCTGAAGCACCTGGCGAAGCTCGGCTTCTCGCAGTCGTACACCTACTTCACCTGGCGCAACACAAAGCGCGAGCTCGTCGGGTACCTGACGGAGCTCTTGCGCGGCGACGCGCGCGAGTATCTCCGGCCCAACCTGTTCGCGAACACGCCCGACATCCTGCACGAGTATCTCCAGATCGGCGGGCGCGCGGGCTTTCAGCTCCGCGCGGCCCTGGCCGCGACGCTCTCGGCGACGTACGGGATCTACGGGCCGCCCTTCGAGCTCTGCGTCGGCGCGGCCGTGCCCGGAACGGAGGAGTATCTCGACTCCGAGAAGTATCAGATCCGGCACTGGAACCTCGACGATCCCGACACGCTCCGCGACTTCCTCGCGCGGCTGAACGAGATCCGACGCCAGAACCCCGCGCTCGGGGCGCACGGCGTGCTCCGCTTCCTCGAGATCGACAACGAGCAGCTGATCGCCTACGCGCGCACGACCCCGGACCTCTCCGACGCGGTGATCGTCGTCGTGAATCTGAGTCCGCACCACGCGCAGAGCGGCTGGCTGGAGCTGCCGCTCGACGACCTCGGCATCGACCCCGACCTGCCCTTCCAGGCCGACGATCTGCTCGGCGGCGCGCGCTACCTCTGGCACGGCGCGCGAAACTACGTGGAGCTCGATCCGGCCGTCGTGCCCGCCCACGTCTTCCGCCTGCGCCGCAAGCTCAAGACCGAACGGGACTTCGACTACTTCCTATGAAGTCGATGCGGCGCAGGAACGGAGCGGCACGCCAGAGTCGGGGAGCCTCCGAGGCGCTCTGGTACAAGGACGCGATCTTCTACGAGCTCCGCGTCGGCTCGTTCCACGACGGCGACGGGGACGGTATCGGCGACCTGCGCGGACTCACCGAGAGACTCGACTATCTGCAGGATCTCGGCGTCAACGCGCTCTGGCTGCTCCCGTTCTACCCATCGCCGTTCCGGGACGACGGCTACGACATCTCCGACTACGAGGACGTCGCGCCGGGATTCGGAACGCTCGACGACTTCCGCGTCTTCCTGCGCGAGGCGCACGCGCGCGAGCTGCGCGTCGTCACGGAGCTGGTCATCAACCACACGTCGGACCAGCACCCCTGGTTCCAGCGCGCGCGGAAGTCCCCGCCCGGGAGCCGCTACCGCGACTTCTACGTCTGGAGCGAGAAGCCGGAGAAGTACGGCGACGCGCGCGTGATCTTCCGCGACTTCGAGCGCTCGAACTGGACCTGGGATCCGGTCGCCAAGGCGTACTTCTGGCACCGCTTCTACTCGCACCAGCCGGACCTCAACTTCGAGAGCAAGGCGGTGCGCAAGGCGGTGCTGCGCCTGCTCGACTTCTGGTTCTCCATGGGCGTCGACGGCCTGCGGCTCGACGCGATTCCCTATCTCTTCGAGCGCGACGGTACGAACTGCGAGAATCTGCCGGAGACGCACGACTTCCTGCGCGAGCTGCGCGCGCACGTGGACGCCCGCTACCCCCACCGGATGCTCCTCGCGGAGGCGAACCAGTGGCCGGAGGACGCGGTCTCCTACTTCGGCGAGGGCGACGAGTGTCACATGGCCTTCCACTTCCCCGTCATGCCGCGCCTGTTCATGGCGCTGCAGATGGAGGATCGCTTCCCGATCGTCGACATCCTGTCGCAGACGCCGCAGATTCCGGCGGTCTGCCAGTGGGCGCTCTTCCTGCGCAATCACGACGAGCTCACGCTCGAGATGGTGACCGACGAGGAGCGGGACTACATGTACCGCGTCTATGCTCACGACGCGCAGGCGCGCGTCAACCTCGGCATCCGCCGGCGGCTCGCGCCCCTGCTCGGCAACGACCGCCGCCGCATCGAGCTGATGAACGCACTGCTCTTCGCGCTGCCGGGAACGCCCGTGATCTACTACGGGGACGAGATCGGGATGGGCGACAACATCTATCTCGGCGATCGCAACGGCGTGCGCACGCCCATGCAATGGAGCTCGGACCGCAACGCCGGCTTCTCGCGCGCGAATCCCCAACGCCTCTACCTGCCGGTGATCATCGATCCCGAGTATCACTTCGAGAGCGTCAACGTCGAGGCGCAGCAGAACAATCCGCACTCGCTGCTCTTGTGGATGAAGCGGTTGATCGCGCTGCGCAAGGGCTACAAGGCGTTCGGGCGCGGGACGGTCGAGTTCCTCTCGCCCAGCAACCGCAAGGTGCTCGCGTTCATCCGTCAATTCGAGGAGCAACGCATCCTGCTGGTCGCGAACCTGTCCCGCTTCGTGGAGTACGTCGAGCTCGATCTTCCGGGCCACCGTGGCGACGTCGCCGTCGAGCTGTTCAGCCGCAAGCCCTTTCCCAGGATCGGAGACCTGCCGTATCTGCTCACGCTCGGGCCGCACTCCTTCTACCTGTTCGAGCTGCATCCGGCCGAGGCGCGCGCCGGCGCCCCCGGCGACGGCGAGCGGGCGCTCCCGCGCCTGCGCGTCCAGGAGCGCTGGGAGGAGCTCCTCGTCGGCGAGGCGCGCGGCTCGTTCGAACGCGCACTGCCCGGGGCCCTGCGAGAGCGGCGCTGGTTCGGCGGCAAGTCGCAGACGATCCGCGCTTCCACGATCGCGGACGCGATCGAGATCGAGCTCGACGAGGAGTCCGTGTGGCTCGCGCTCGTGCGCGTCGAATTCGCGAACGGCGACCCGCAGGTCTACTCGGTGCCGCTCGCCTTCGCCCGCGGCGACCACGCCGCGCGGATCGCGCGCGACAGGCCGAACGCCCTGATCGCCGAGGTCGAGCTCGCCGCGACCGACCCCCTCGAGACCGGGGTGCTCTACGACGCCGTCGAGGTGCCCGCGCTCTGCACCGCGCTGCTCGACGCGATCTCTCGGCGTCGAGAGCTGCGCGGCGAGCATGGGAGCCTGGTGTCGACGCGGTCGCGAGCGTTCGGACCGCTGCGCGGCGATGCAGCGGAGCCGCTGCCGCCCTCGGTCCTGCGCGCGGAACAGAGCAACACCTCGATCGTGTACGGTCAGCGGCTGATCCTGAAGCTCTTCCGGCGCCTGACCGCGGGCACCAATCCGGACCTCGAGATCGGTCGGTTCCTCACCGACTCGACCGAGTTCGAGCGCACGCCCCGGGTCGCGGGTGCGATCGAGTACCGCGTGCCGAAGCGAGAGCCCTGCACGGTGGCCTTGCTGCAGTCGTTCGTGCCGAACGAGGGCGACGCCTGGACCTACACGCTCGACGAGGTCGAACGCTTCTACGAGACCGCGCTCATGCGCCGGCTCGCGCCCGAAGAGGTGCCGGTGCCAACGGCGAGCCTGCTCGAGCTGACCCAGCAGGATCCGACGCCGCTCGTGCTCGAAACGATGGGCGGCTACCTCGAGACCGCGCGCCTGCTCGGACGGCGAACGGCCGAGCTGCACAACGCGCTCGCCTCCGATCCCGAGAACCCCGACTTCGCGCCGCTCCCGTTCGACGTGCACTACCAGCGCGGCTTGTACCAGACCCTGCGCAACCTGACGGCGGCTTCGCTCGGCCTCCTGCGCGATCGCATGCCGCGGCTCCCGCCAGAGGCGCTGCCCGCGGCGGAGGCCGTGCTCGCGGGCGAGGCGACGTTGCTGCGCATCTTCCGGGGCATCGTCGGACACAAACTCGGCGGGATGCGCATCCGCTGCCACGGAGACTTCCACCTCGGCCAGGTTCTGCGCACCGGCACGGACTTCGTCATCATCGACTTCGAAGGCGAGCCGGCGCGCGGGCTCGGCGAGCGACGCCTGAAGCGCTCGCCGCTTCGCGACGTGGCCGGAATGCTGCGCTCCTTCGACTACGCCGCGCACCACGCGCTGATCGCCGGGGCGAGCGAATCCGCGCTCCGACCCGAGGACATCCCGGCGCTCGAGCCGTGGGCGCGCCTCTGGCGGCAGTGGGCCGGCTCCGCGTTCCTGCGCGCGTACCTCGCGGTGCTCTCGCCCGCGGAGCTCGTCTCGACGCGACCGGCCGAGATCGAGCTGCTGCTCGGCGTTCTGCTCCTGGAGAGGAATCTCTACGAGCTCAGCTACGAGGTGAACAACCGGCCCGGCTGGCTGCGCCTGCCGCTGCGCGCCATGGCGGAGCGGATCGCTGCAGCCTGACACCAGACCGGAACGGAGGACGCGGATGGGTCACGACACGCGCACGCTGCTGACGGACGAGGACCTCCACCTGTTCAACGAGGGCAGCCATGTGCGGCTCTGGGAGAAGCTCGGCGCACATCCGTTGCGCGTCGACGGCGTCGAGGGAACGCACTTCGCGGTCTGGGCGCCGAACGCCGAGCGCGTGCAGGTGATCGGCGACTGGAACGAGTGGCGCGGCGACGCGCGCCCGCTCGAGCGGGTCGGCACGTCGGGGATCTGGGCGGGATTCCTCTCCGGCGTCGGACGCGGCGCGCACTACAAGTACCGCATCGAGGCCCGCGGCGGCCGCTATCGCGTCGACAAGGCGGACCCCTTCGCCCTCTGGTCCGAGATTTCGCCGCGCACCGCCTCGAGGGTGTGGACGCTCGAATACGAGTGGGGCGACAAGGACTGGATGGAGACGCGCGAGGCGCGCGGCTCGCTGCACGCACCGATCTCCACGTACGAGCTGCATCTGGGCTCCTGGCGCCGCGTGCCCGAGGACGGCAACCGCAGCCTCAGCTACCGCGAGCTGGCCGAGCACCTGCCGGAGTACGCGGCGTCGATGGGATTCACGCACGTCGAGCTCCTGCCCGTGATGGAGCATCCGTTCTACGGCTCGTGGGGCTATCAGACGACCGGCTACTTCGCGCCGACCAGCCGCTACGGCACGCCGCAGGATCTGATGTACCTGATCGACCGCCTGCACCAGGCGGGCGTGGGCGTGATCCTCGACTGGGTGCCATCGCACTTTCCGACCGACGAGTACGGCATCGGCTACTTCGACGGTTCGCATCTGTTCGAACACGGCGATCCGCGCCAGGGGATCCACCCCGACTGGAACAGCTGCGTGTTCAACTACGGCCGCCACGAGGTGCGCAGCTTCCTGCTCTCGAGCGCGCTGTACTGGCTCGAGACCTACCACGCCGACGGACTTCGCGTCGACGCGGTCGCGTCGATGCTCTACCTGGACTACTCGCGCAAGGCGGGCGAGTGGATCCCGAACGCATTCGGCGGCCGCGAGGACCTCGACGCGATCCAGTTCCTGCGCCGACTCAACACCGAAGCGTTCGCGCGCGTCCCGGGAATCCAGACGATCGCGGAGGAGTCGACGTCGTGGCCGATGGTGTCGCGGCCCACGTACCTCGGGGGGCTCGGCTTCGGCTTCAAGTGGGACATGGGCTGGATGCACGACGTGCTCGAGTACTTCGCGCACGATCCGGTGCACCGGAAGTTCCACCACGGGAATCTGACCTTCCGCATGCTCTACGCGTTCGCGGAGAACTTCGTGCTGCCGCTCTCGCACGACGAGGTCGTGCACATGAAGGGATCGCTCGTCGGGAGGATGCCGGGCGACGACTGGCGCAAGCTCGCGAACCTGCGGCTCCTGCTCGGCTACATGTTCACGCAGCCGGGCAAGAAGCTGCTGTTCATGGGCGGCGAGCTCGGTCAGTGGTCGGAGTGGAACCACGAGTCGAGCATCGACTGGTCGCTGCTCGAGCACGACGCTCATCGCGGCGTGCAGCGCTGGGTGCGCGACCTGAACACGCTGTACCGCGGCGAGCCGGCGCTGCACGCGCTCGACTGCGACCCCGCGGGATTCGAGTGGGTCGACTGCAACGACGCCGAGCAGAGCACGCTCGTCTTCATGCGCCACGGCGGCGAGCCGCGGCGCAGCGTGCTGGTCGCCTGCAACTTCACGCCCGTTCCGCGCGCGAACTTCCGCGTCGGCGTTCCGGTGGGCGGCTACTGGCGCGAGGTCCTGAACGGCGACGCGCCGCTCTACGGCGGAAGCGGCCAGGGAAACCTCGGAGGCGTGCGCGCGGCTCCGGTCTCCTGGCACGGACGGCGCCACTCGCTGTCGATCACCCTGCCACCGCTCGCCATCGCGATCTTCGCGCCGGAATGAGCGCGAAGCTGCGCGTCTGGCCCGGCCGATCGCACCCACGCGGCGCGACCTGGGACGGCAAGGGCGTGAACTTCGCGCTCTTCTCCGAGAACGCGGAGCGCGTCGAGCTGTGCCTGTTCGACGACAAGGGCCGGCGCGAGCTCGAGCGCGTGGAGTTCCGCGAGTACACCGACGAGATCTGGCACGCCTATCTTCCCGATCTCCGGCCCGGGCAGCTCTACGGCTACCGCGTGGCCGGGCCGTACGAGCCGCTGCGCGGGCACCGCTTCAACCACCACAAGCTCCTCCTCGACCCGTACGCGAGGGCGCTGCGCGGCGAGCTGCGCTGGAGCGATGCGCACTTCGGCTATCGCATCGGACATCCGGCGGCGG
Organism: Myxococcota bacterium; assembly: GCA_040902485.1. Taxonomy (GTDB): domain Bacteria; phylum Myxococcota_A; class UBA9160; order SZUA-336; family SZUA-336; genus VGRW01. The sequence goes on from JBBDXF010000037.1 coordinate 20,953, forward strand.
ACCTCTCGTTCGACGTGCGCGACAACGCCAAGGGGATGCCGAAGTGTCGCGTGGTCGACACCGCGTTCAATTGGGGCGACGACCGCTCGCCCCGCACTCCGTCGTCCGAGACGGTCATCTACGAGCTGCACGTGCGCGGCTTCACGATGGGTCGCCGCGACCTGCCCGAGCCCGTGCGCGGCACCTTCGCCGCGCTGTCGTCCCCCGAAGTGATCGCTTACGTGCGCTCGCTCGGCGTGACGGCGGTCGAGCTGATGCCGGTGCAAGCCTTCATCGACGACCGCCACCTGGTCGCGCGCGGGCTGCGCAACTACTGGGGCTACAATCCGATCGCATTCTTCGCGCCCGAGCCGCGCTACCTCTCCAGCCAGACGCTCTCGGAGTTCAAGACGCTCGTGCTGCTGCTCCACGACGCCGGCCTCGAGGTGATCCTCGACGTCGTGTACAACCACAGCGCCGAGGGCAACCACCTGGGACCGACTCTCTCGTTCCGCGGCATCGACAACGCGTCCTACTACAAGCTCGTGCCCGGCGACGAGCGCTACTACCTCGATCTGACCGGATGCGGAAACGCGCTCGACCTGAACCACCCGCGCGTGCTGCAGCTCGTGATGGATTCACTGCGCTACTGGGTCGAGGAGATGCGCGTCGACGGATTCCGCTTCGATCTGGCCGCGAGCCTGGCGCGGGACTCGCTGGCGTTCGACGCGCACTCCGGCTTCCTCGACGCGATCCGGCAGGATCCCCTGATCTCGCGCGTCAAGCTGATCGCCGAGCCCTGGGACGTGGGCGAAGGCGGCTATCAGCTCGGCCGGTTTCCGGCCGGATGGGCGGAGTGGAACGACCGCTATCGCGACTCGCTGCGGCGCTTCTGGCGCGGCGACCCGGGCGAGGTTCGCGAGCTCGCCTCGCGCGTCACGGGCTCGAGCGACGTCTTCTCCCGCCACGGGCGCCGGCCGCAGGCCAGCATCAACTTCGCCGCGTCGCACGACGGCTTCACGCTCGAAGATCTGGTGAGCTACGACGAGAAGCACAACGAGGCCAACGGCGAAGTCAATCGCGACGGCCACGACGCGAATCACAGCTGGAACTGCGGCGTCGAGGGACCCACCGACGACGCGAGCGTCCTCCTCTCGCGCCGGCGCCAGAAACGCAATCTGCTCGCGACGCTGCTGCTGTCCCAGGGCGTGCCGCTGCTCGCCGCGGGCGACGAGTTCGGGCGCAGCCAGCGCGGGAACAACAACGCCTACTGCCAGGACAACGAGATCTCCTGGATCGACTGGGCCGCGATCGACGCGGAGGGCCGCGCACTCACGGACTTCGTGCGCGCACTCGTCGCCCTGCGCCGCCGTCACGTCGTGCTGCGCCGCACGCGCTTCTTCCTCGGGCTCGCCGAGGCGACGAGCGAGGAGAAGGACATCACCTGGGTGCGCCCGGACGGCGAGGAGAAGCAGCCCAGCGACTGGGAGGTCGGCTACGCGCGCTCGCTGGGGTTCGTGCTCTCCGGCGAGGCGCTCGGCTATCACCTGACCGTCCGCGGGGAGCCCGAGCCCGGCGACACCTTCTTCGTGGTGATGAACGCCGACCCGACCGAACTCGACTACCGCGCACCGGCGGCCGGCGCCGACGCGTGCTGGGAGCTCGTGCTCGACACCGCTGCGGAAGCCCCGCTCGCGGGCGGACGGAGCCTGCAGTCGTTGCAGCCCTTCGAGCTGTCGGGGCGCTCGCTCCGGCTCTTCAGGCGTCGCGACACGAGGTCCGCGAACGGAGGCCGATGAGACGCGCGCACGAGATGCGCTTCGGCGCGCGGCCGCTCGCGTCGGGCGGCGCGCGCTTCGAGCTCTGGGCGCCGGCCGCGCGCGCGGTCGAGCTCGAGCTCGAAGCCGGCGCGGCCAAGCGACGCGTCGCGCTGGAGCGCGAAGCCGGCGGCGCCTGGCAGCTCGAGCTCCCGGACGTTCGCGCGGGCGCGCGCTATCGCTACCGCCTCGACGGGGAGCTCGCGGTGCCCGACCCCGCGTCGCGCTTCCAGCCCGAGGGAGTGTTCGGGCCGAGCGAGCTCGTCGACCCGAGCGCATTCGACTGGCCAGACGCGCACTGGCGCGGCCGGCCTTTCGAGCAGGCGGTGATCTACGAGCTTCACGTGGGCGCGTTCAGCGCCACCGGCGACTTCGCAGGGGTGACCCGGAAGCTCGATCACCTGTCCCGCCTGGGAGTCACCGCGCTCGAGCTCATGCCCCTCGGCGAGTATCCGGGAGAGCGCGGCTGGGGCTACGACGGCGTGCTGCCGTTCGCGCCCCATCACGGCTACGGCCGCCCCGACGAGCTGAAGGCGCTGGTCGCCGAAGCCCACGCGCGCAGCCTGATGGTGTTCTTCGACGTGGTCTACAACCACTTCGGGCCGGAGGGAAACTGGCTCTCGCGCTACGCCCCGGACTTCTTCACCGACCGTCACCCCACCCCGTGGGGCGCCGCGATCGACTTCGGCGGGCCGACGAGCGCGCGCGTGCGCGACTTCTTCATCCAGAACGCGCTCTACTGGCTCGAAGAGTTCCACGGCGACGGACTGCGGCTCGACGCCGTACACTCGATCCACGACGACCCCGAACGCCACTTCCTCGACGAGCTCGCGCAGACGGTCCGCGCCCGCTTCCCGGCCCGCGAGGTCCACCTCGTGCTCGAGAACGACGCCAACGAGGCGCGCTACCTGGGACGCGACGCGTCCGGGGCACCCGCCGCCTACACCGCGCAGTGGAACGACGACGAGCACCACGCGCTGCACGTCATGCTCACGCGCGAGGACGCCGGCTACTACCGCGACTACGCGAACGCACCGCTTGCGCAGCTGGGCCGCTGTCTCGTCTCGGGCTTCGCGTTTCAGGGCGAGACGTCCCGCCAGCGCGGCGGCGTCGCGCGCGGTGAGCCGAGCGCCGACCTGCCGCCGACTGCGTTCGTTCCGTTCCTGCAGAACCACGACCAGATCGGCAACCGCGCGCTCGGCGAGCGGCTGACGTCGCTCTGCGATCCCGAGGCGCTGCGCGCGGCCGTCGCGCTGCTCCTGCTCGCGCCGAGCCCCCCGCTGCTGTTCATGGGCGAGGAGTGGGGCTGCACGCAGGTCTTTCCGTACTTCTGCGACTTCTCGCCCGAGCTGGCTTCGCGCGTCCGCGAAGGGCGGCGCGCGGAGTTCGCGTCGTTTCCCGAGTTCGCTCGCGAGATCGAGCGCATTCCCGATCCCGGCGCGGAGGCCACGTTCGCGGCCGCGGTGCTGCGCTGGGACGAAGCGGCGACGCCGCGGGCGCGCGCCTGGCTGCGCTTCTACCGGCGACTCCTGCGCATGCGCGCGCGCGAGATCGCGCCGCGGCTCGCGGGGATGCGCGGCGGCAGCGGTCGCTTCGAGCTCTTCGCGGTGACCGGGCTGCGCGCCAGCTGGACGCTGGGCGACCTCGCGACGCTCTCGCTGCGCGCGAATCTCGGCCCCGATCCCGTGCCGGACCCGCAGCCCCGCGGGCGCGGACGACGCGTGTTCGCGACCCACCCGGGCGCGGCGTCCCGACTCCCCGTCGTGCTTCCGCCCTGGGCCGTCGTCTGGACACTGCGGCGGGCGAGCGCGTGACCGCCTCGCCGGCGACGCCCGCGCGCCCGCGCGCCACCTACCGGCTTCAGCTCGGGCCGACGCTCGGCTTTCGCGAAGCGGCGCGGCTCGTGCCGCAGCTCGCGGCGCTGGGGGTGAGTCACGTCTACGCGTCGCCCTATCTCAGGGCGCGCGCGGGAAGCGACCACGGCTACGACATCGTCGATCACGGCGCGTTCAACCCCGAGATCGGCGACGAGGCGGACTTCGACGCGTTCGTCGCCGCGCTGCGCCGCCACGGCATGGGGCACATCCTCGACTTCGTCCCCAACCACATGGGAATCGCACGCGCCGACAATGAAGCCTGGCTAGAGGTCCTGGAGTGGGGAGCCGCGTCGCCCGAGGCCGAGCGTTTCGACATCGAGTGGCGTCCGGAGAAGCGCGAGCTGCGCGACAAGGTGCTCGCTCCCTTCCTCGGCGACCACTACGGCCGCGTGCTCGAGCGCGGCGAGCTGCGGCTCGTGCTCGATCCCGACCGCTCCGGCTTCAGCCTCTGGTACTTCGACCACCGCTTCCCGCTGGCGCCGCGCAGCTACGCGCTCGTGCTCGCGCGCAGCGGAGTCCGCGCGCTGGAACAGCTCGCCCGGCGCTTCGGGCGCCTTCCGCAACCTGCGCGCGAGCGACTCGTGGCGCGCGCGGCACGACGCC
>JBBDXF010000037.1:25238-48011 GCA_040902485.1 Myxococcota bacterium
CTCGAGCTGCGGGCGATCCTCGCCCGCACGCTCGAGAGCGACCGAGAGGCGGCGGGTGCGCTCGCCGCGCGGCTGCTGCGGCTGAACGGGAGCGTCGGCGACCGCGCGAGCTTCGCCGAGCTCGACCGCATTCTCGCCGCGCAGCACTTCCGGCTCGCGTTCTGGCGCGTCGCCGCGGACGAGATCAACTACCGCCGCTTCTTCAACGTGAACGAGCTGGCCGGCATCCGCGTGGAGCGGCCGGCCGTGTTCGACCGCGTACACTCTCTGGTGTCAAGATTGATCGACGAGGGCCGACTCGACGGGCTGCGCATCGATCACATCGACGGGCTCTTCGACCCGCTCGCGTACTGCCGCAGCCTGCGCGGCCGGTTCGGCGATCGGGGGGTGTACCTGGTGGTCGAGAAGGTCCTCGCGCCGCACGAGCAGCTATGCCGCGACTGGCCGGTCGACGGCACGACCGGATACGAGTTCCTGAACCTGGTGAACGGTCTGTTCGTGGACCCCGCCGGCGAGCCTTCGATCGCCGAGCTCTACGCCGAGTTCACCGGCGCGGACCCCGGCTTCGACGAGGTCGCCTACCTCGCGAAGAAGCACGTGCTGAACTTTCTGTTCGGAAGCGAGCTGGAGATGCTCGCGCAGGACCTCGACCGGCTCTCGGAGCAGGACTGGCGCACCCGCGACTTCACGCGCACGTCCCTGCGCGAGGCGCTGAAGGAAGTCGTCGCGCTCCTCCCGGTGTACCGCACCTACCTGGACGCGGGCGGCGCAGGCGCGGAGGATCGCCGCTTCATCGAGTGGGCGGTGGAGCGCGCACGCAAGCGCAGCTCGGATCCGGAGGCGACGCTCTTCGACTTCGTCCGAGCCGCGCTCACCGCGGACCTCGCGGCGCCGGGCTCGGGCGGCTACGACCCCGACGCGGTGCTGCGCTTCGCCATGAAGTTCCAGCAGCTCACCGGGCCGGTGGCCGCGAAGGGCGTCGAGGACACCGCGTTCTACCGCTACCCGAGACTGCTCTCGCTCTGCGAGGTCGGCGGCGACCCGCGCCGCTTCTCGAGCTCGGTCGCGGCGTTCCACCACGTGACGCGCGAGCGCGCGCAGCACTGGCCGCACGCGCTTCTCGCCACGTCGACGCACGACACCAAGCTCGGCGAGGACGCGCGCACGCGCGTCGACGCGCTCTCCGAGCTCGCCGAGGAGTGGCGCGCCCAGCTGCGCCGCTGGTCCGTGCTGCTACAGGGGAACAGGCGGATCATCGACGACCTGCCCGCACCGCGCCCGGCGGACGAGCTTCTGCTCCACCAGGCCCTGGTCGCGAGCTGGCCCGCCGAGCTCGTCGCTCCCGCGGCGCTCGACGCCGCGGCCGTGCACGCGTTCCGCGAGCGCTTCGAGGGCTACGCGCTGAAAGTCGTGCGCGAGGCGAAGCTCGCCACGAGCTGGCGACACCCGAATACGGCCTACGAGGAGGCGGTCGGCGCCTTCGTACACGCCGCGCTCGATCCCGACGTCGAGCGCAACCGGTTCCTCGAGGAGCTGCGCGCGTTCCAGGCGCGCGCTGCGCGGATCGGCGCGGTCTCGTCGCTCGCGCAGGTGCTCCTGAAGCTCACCGCGCCCGGCGTGCCGGACCTGTACCAGGGCTCGGAGCTCTGGGACCTGTCGCTGGTCGATCCCGACAACCGCCGCAGCGTCGACTTCGCGCGCCGCGCGCGCGCCTTGCGCGAGCTCGCCGCCCGCTGGCGCGACGGATCGGGCGATCCGGGCGAGCTGCTCGCGAGCTGGAGCGACGGCCGCGCGAAGCTCTGGCTGATCTGGCGTCTGCTCGAGCTGCGCCGCGCGCGGCCCGATCTCCTTCGCGACGGCGACTACGAGCCGCTCGAAGTCGTCGGCCCGCGGGCGGAGCACCTGTGCGCGTTCGCGCGGCGCGTGCCGGGAGCGCAGCTGCTCGTCGTCGCGCCGCGGCTCGTCGCGAAGCTCCTGTCCGCGGGCACCGCGCTCGAGCTCGACCCCGCGGCGCTCGGGGACACGTGCGTGCTCGCGCCCACGGGGTTCGAGGCCTCGGAGATCCGCGAGGTCACGACGGGCCGGCGGGTCGCGCTCGAGGCGACGCCCGAAGGTCGCCACGCTCTGCCGGCCGCGCGCGCATTCGCGCGCTTCCCGGCCGGCGCCTTCGTCGCGCTCGAACGCTAGAGGTTCGTCGAAGGCCTAGCCGCTCGGCGCGGCCGGCGCCTCTGCGGCGTCCTCCTTGCGCAGGTCGAGCCGGACCTTCAGCGGATCGATGGCCCGCACCTCGAGCTCGGGCGGGTGGCGCACATCGTCCGGCGAGAGCTCGAAGGTGCGGCGGCCGAACTGCGCGAGCTCGGCGTCGAGGTTCACCGAGAATCGGCTCGCGTCGACGAAGAACAGGTCTCGGCGCAGTCCCGCGACGGTCGCGTCGACCTCGGTGGGCGCGATGCGCTCGATCGTCCAGTCGGGCGGCAGGTTCTCGATCACGATCGGCACGCGCACGACCGTCTCCGCGATCTCGGATCCGGGCACCACGAGCACCCAGAGCAGCACGGCGAGCACGAGCGAAGCCGAGAGCTCGCGCCAGCGCTCGCACACGAGCGCGCGCGGACGGCGCCTCACGGTCTCCTGGCCGGCCTGGGCGGCGGTGAAGTCGCGAAGCGCGAGGCTGAGCTCGGCCGGCTGTCTCAGCTCGCGCAGCGTTCCGAGGTGCGCCACCGACACCGTTCCGCGTTCCTCCGAGATCACGACGCAGAGCGCGTCCGTGCGCTCGGCCAGCCCCAGCGCCGCGGCATGGCGCGTGCCGTGCCCCCCCAGCTGCGCGAAGTCGGAGGAGAGCGGCAGGTGCACTGCGAAGCGCGCGATCTGGTCCCCTTCGAGGATCACGGCCCCATCGTGCCCCGGGGAGTGCGGATCGAAGATCGAGAGCAGGATCGGCTCGGACAGACGCCCGCCCAGCGTGATGCCGCCCTCGACGTGGCGGTCGATCGGGTCGCGCCCGGGCAGCACGATCAGACCGCCCCGGCCCGCGGCCACGAGGCCCGCGGCGCTGCGCACGAGCGTCTCCTTCGGATCGCGCGCGCCCGGCAGGCTGCCGTTGCGGGTCCAGCGCAATCCGAGCACGGCGATGCGCTCGAACGCATGGCGCAGCTCCGCCTGGAAGACCACGATCAGCATCACCACGAAGACCGCGACGAACGCCTGGAAGATCGTGGCGGTGAGCGACAGCCCGAGCTGCCGCGCGACCAGATAGACGCAGCCCAGGATGGCGATGCCGAGCAATGCGAAGTGCGCTCGGGCGCCACGCACCCAGACGATCAGCGCATACAGAAGCACCGACACCAGCGCGATGTCGAGCACGTCGGCGAGCGGAGGCTGGAGGCGGAGATCGGGCATGCCTGGACCTTCGTTCGTCGGCGCGCGACGCGCCACCCCTTCCACGGGACGTCGCACGTCCTCCCTGCGCGCGGACCGCGCGAGCCGGGCCGGGTGACTTGACGGCGCGCGCGTCCGCCGCTTCTCTCCGAGCGCCGTGAAGCGACTGCCGCTGGCCGAGATCGACACGCTGTTCCTGGACGCGGGCGGGACGCTGATCTCGATGGACTTCGAGCGGATCGCGAGCGAGCTCGCGGCGCTCGGCCACGCCTGCGAGCCGGCGTCGCTCGCGCGCGCCGAGGCCGCCGCGCGGCCGCGCATCTCGCGCGCCGTGGCGTCGGGCGGCTCGACCGAGGGCCGCGACACCTTCTCGGTGTATGTCGATCTGGTGCTGCGCCGCGTGTTCGAGCTCGAGGACGGCGCCCGATCCGCCCTGGTGTCGCAGCTCGTGCCGCGCATCCACTTTCCGGGCCGCTCGCTCGAGCTCTGGTCAGCGGTGCTTCCGGGCGTGCCCGAGGCGCTCGCGGCCCTGCGCGAGGCTGGCTTCCGTCTGGTCGTGGTCTCGAACGCCGACGGCACCGTCGAAGAGGGCCTGACGCGCGCCGGGCTGCGCCCGCACCTGCACGCGGTCGTGGACTCGGCTGTGGTCGGCTTCGAGAAGCCGGACCCGCGCATCTTCAGCCACGCTTTGTCGCTCTTCGACAGCGATCCGGCGCGCACGCTGCACGTCGGCGACATGTACGCGGCCGACATCGTCGGCGCGCGCGCGGCGGGCGTGCACGCGCTGCTGCTCGATCCGCACGGCGACTGGGGCGACGTGGACTGCCCGGTGGCGCGCGACGTGCCGACGCTCGCCGACCGCCTGATCCAACTTCGGGCTGCTAGGGCGTGACCTCGGCCTCGAGATCCACGTCGCGCAGGCCGGTGACGCACGCGTTCACGAGCTCGCCCGTCCTGGCGGCGCCGCGCAGCAGCACGCAGCCGTCGACCTCCGGCGCCTGCGCCCAGGTGCGACCGACCGAGTAGCCGGCGGAGCCGGAGTCGACCAGCACGCGCACGCCCTCGCCGACCCGCGACGCGAGCTGCTCGCGCATGATCCCGTGCTGCAGCTTCATCAGCTCGCGGTGACGCGATCGCGAGATCGAGCGCGCGACCCGGTTGTCGAGCTGGATCGCGCTCGTGCCTTCCTCGTCGGAGTAGCGGAACACGCCGACGCGATCGAAGCGCGTCTCGCGCACGAAGTCGCACAGGTCTCGGAAGTCGTCATCGGTCTCGCCCGGGAAGCCGACGATGAAGGTCGTGCGCAGCACCACGCCGGGGATGCGCGCGCGCAGCTTCTCGACCAGCTTCAGCTGGCGCTCCGCGGTAACGCCACGTCTCATTGCTCGCAGCACCGAGTCGCTGGCGTGCTGGAGCGGCACGTCGATGTAGGGCAGCACGCGCTTGGCGCCTGCGATCGCGTCGATCACGGCGTCGCTGAGCGCGCTGGGATACAGGTAGAGGAGCCGCACCCACTCGAGCCCGTCGACCGCGTCGAGCGCGCGGATCAGCTCGTCGACGCGCGGCCGGCCGTCCAGGTCCTTGGCCCAGGAGAGCGTGTCCTGCGAGATCACGTTGAGCTCGCGCACGCCCTGGTCGGCGAGCTGGCGCGCCTCGGCCACGACCGAGGCGAGCGTGCGGCTCTGGAACTTGCCGCGGATGCCGGGAATCGCGCAGAACGCGCACACCCGGTCGCAGCCCTCGGCGATCTTCAGATAGGCGCTGTGGCGCGCGCCGATCAGCAGCCGCGGGCTCGACTCGTCGTACAGGTGCGTGCGGCCCGCATCGACGTACACACCCTTGGATCGCCCCGCGCGCGCCTCGTCCAGGATCGCGGCGATGTTCTGGAACTGGCCGGTGCCTACGAACGCGTCGATCTCCGGCAACTCCTTGGCCAGGTCCGCGCCGTAGCGCTGGGGCAGGCAGCCCGTCACGACCAGCGCCTGGATCTCGCCGCGCTCCTTGCAGTCGGCGAGCTCGAGGATCTCCTGCACCGACTCCTCGCGCGCGCTCTGGATGAACGAGCAGGTGTTCACGATCGCGACATCCGCGTCGCCGAGCTCCTCCGCGATCGTGTAGCCGCCCAGCGCCAAGGCGCCCAGCATGACCTCGGAGTCGACTTGATTCTTGGCGCAGCCGAGCGTGCGGAAGTAGATGCGCGCGGGCGACTTGGCGGGGGCCATCGGCGCGAGACTCTAGCATGCTAGCCTTGGAGGCCATGCGGATCGGGGTGATCAGCGACACGCACGACAACCAGCGCAACGTCGCGCGCATCGTCGATGTGCTGCGCGAGGCGCGCGTCGAGCGGGTGATCCACACCGGCGACATCACGCGCGCGGACACCCTGCGCGTGCTGGCCGGGGTCGAGGTGCCGCTTTTCGGTGTCTACGGCAACAACGACGTGGAGCGCGAGGCGCTGCGCCACGCGGCGCTCGAGATCGGCATGCAGCTCGTGGAGCCGCCGCTGGAGCTTGCCTGGGCGGGCCGGCGGATCACGGTGGTGCACGATCGCCACGCGCACGGCGCGCTCGCGCTGCACGGCCGCGACGTGCTGCTGCACGGCCACGAGCATCGCTACTCGCTCGAGCGCGTGAACGGGACGCTGGTCTTCAATCCCGGCGAGTGCGCGGGCTGGCTCGAGGGCTGGAACTCCGTGGGCGTGCTCGACCTGGTCGGGCTCGAGCCCGAACGGCTGCGGTTCTAGCGTGCCGCGCCGGCTGCTCGAGCTCGCCGACGAGATTCGCGCGCTGGCGACCACCGGCCTGCACTACACCGAGGGCCCGTTCGACCGCGAGCGCTACGCGAAGCTGCTCTCGATCGCGTCGCGGCTGGCGGCCTGCGGCGCGGTGGCCGACGCCGAGCGGCTGGAGCTCTTGTTCCGCGAATCGGACCAGGGCTACGTGACGCCCAAGCTCGACGTGCGGCTCGCGCTCTTCCGCGGCGACGAGCTCCTGCTCGTGCGCGAGCGCATGGACGGCCGCTGGGCCATGCCGGGCGGCTTCGTCGACGTGGGCGACAGCCCGTCCGAGGCGGCTGTGCGCGAAGCGGTCGAGGAGGCCGGGGTGGTCGCACGCGTGCAGCGGCTCGCGGGAGTGTTCGACACGCGGCTTCAGCCCGACTGCCCGCCACACCTGTTCCACATCCACAAGCTGGTGTTCACGGGCCTGCGGGTGGATCCGAACGCGGAGCCGCGCGCGGGCAGCGAGGCGACCGAGGCGCGCTACTGGCCGCTCGCGGGACTGCCCGAGCTCTCGCTCGGCCGCACGCTTCCGCTGCACGTGCGCGAGGCGCTGCGCGTGGCGCGCGATCCGAACGCGCTGCCCTACTTCGACTGAGAGGAGACGAATCCTGTCCGCCGAGCTCGACCTGCTGAACCCCGACGCGTTCGTGCGCAACGGCTACCCGTGGGCGGCTTGGGCAGAGCTGCGCCGACACGATCCCGTGTCGCGCCACCGCCACGGCGAGACGGGCGAGTACTGGGCGCTCGTGCGCCACGCCGAGATCGTGTCCGTCTCGCGGCGCCCGCGCGAGTTCGTGTCGGGGCCGCGGCTGAACATGCCGCCGCGCCGACACCAGTCGGTGCAGGCGGAGGAGATCCTGCCCGAGACCATCATCACCATGGACCCGCCGCGCCACGGCGCGTACCGCGCGCTGACCAGCCGCCACTTCACGCCGCGCGCGCTCGCGGCGCTCGAGCCGCGCGTGGCCGCGATCGCGCGCGAGGTGGTCGAGCGTGCCGTGGACGAGTTCGGCGACGGCCGGCCCTTCGATCTGGTGGCGGAGATCTCTTCCCGCTTGCCGCTGGCCGTGATCATGGAGCTGCTCGGCGTGCCGCGCGAGGACTGGGACGTGCTGCTTCAGCTCGCGAACGAGACGGTCGGCTCGGGCGATCCCGAGTACAATCGCGGCACCGACTCGAACGCCGCCGCCGTGCGCGCGCGCGAGGCGACCTTCAAGCAGTACGAGAGCTACATCGCCGAGCGCCGCGCGCGCCCGCGCGAGGACTTGATGAGCGTGCTCGTCACGGCCGAGATCGACGGCCGCAAGCTCCGCGACCACGAGATCCTCGCCTACTGCTTCCTGCTCACGGCCGCGGGCAACGAGACCACGCGCAACGCCACCACCGGCGGCGTGCTCGCGCTGATCGAGAGCCCCGCGCAGCTCGAACGCTTGCGTTGCGAGCCGCGACTGCTGCGCAGCGCCGCGGACGAGATCGTGCGCTGGTCCTCCCCGATCATCCACTTCTGCCGCACCGCCACCGTCGACACGGAGCTCGACGGCCGCAAGATCCACGCCGGCGACACGCTGGTGCTGTTCTACCCGTCCGCCGGCCGCGACGAGCGCGTGTTTCACGACCCCGACGTCTTCGATGTCGGGCGATCTCCCAACCCCCACGTCTCGTTCGGCATCGGCGAGCATTACTGCCTCGGCGCCCGCCTTGCGCGCATCGAGCTCGAGTCGGTCTTTCGGGAGCTGGTCACGCGCATCCCCGCGCTCGAGCTCGCCGGCCCGATCGAGCGCCTGCGCTCCACCGTGATCGGCGGAGTCAAACGCCTGCCGGTGCGGATCCGCGCCGACTCGCGCTGACGAAATCCGCGCTCAGCCGGACGCGCGCTCCTTCCAGCCCGTGCGCGCGAGCGCCTCGAGCGCGAGCGGCTCGGCGTCGAGAGCGATCGCCACGAACGTCTCGTCGCCGGCGCGCGCCGCCAGCCCGCGGTGCTCGATCTGCCAGGCCGCGCCCCGCCGGCGGAGCAGGAACACGAGCCGGTCCTCGGCGTCGTCGAGCGACGCGGGCTCCGGTTGCGTCTCGAAGGCGAAGAGCCCGACACGCGCGCGCCCGTGGCGCAGGCGCACGCTCCAGCCCTCGACGTCCTTCGGGCCGTCGAACGCGGCGAGCGTGCCGTGCCGCTCGAGCATCGCGTCCGGAATGCGCCGCGAGGGCGTCAGCACGACGTACGCCTCCGGCACGCCGAACTCGTGGATCGCCTCGCGCGCGAACAGGCTGTTGACCTCGCCGTTCGCCGTCAGTCCCACGACCGCTCGCGCGCGCTGAAGACCGACGTGCTCGAGCGCGCGCTCCTCGAGCGCGTTGCCGTGGACGACCCGGAACCCGCGCTCCTCGGCCTCGCGGCAGTGCTGGGGATTGGAGTCGACGAACACGACCGACGCACCCGCGTCCCGCAGCAGGCCGCCCAGCGTCAGCGCCAGCTCCTCCGCGCCCAGGATCGCGACGCCGTCCCGTTCGGGGGCCCTGACACGAAGGAGTGTAGCGAGCAGGGGCGCCGTGATGCCCGAGAACACGACTGTGCCCACGATCGTCAGGAATACGAGCGCGCGCAGCTCCGTACCGCCCGGCACGCCCGCCTCCTTCATGAACGCGGCGAACAGAGACGCCACCGCGGCCGCAACGATGCCGCGCGGCGCGATCAGCGCCAGGAAGACCCGCTCGCGCCCGGACAGCTCGCTGTGAACCGTGCAGGCGAGCACACCGATCGGCCGCACCAGGGCGATCAACGCCGCGACGGTGAGCGCGCCGCCCCGGCCGAGCGCGCCGACCTCGGCCAGCCGCACGTCGGCCGCGAGCAGGATGAAGACGACCGCGATCAGCGCGACGGTGAGCTGCTCCTCGAACTCGCGCAGCGTGCGACTGACGCGCGCCTCGACGTTGCCCACCACCACGCCCGCGACCACCACGCACAGGATTCCGCTCTCGCTCTGCAGCGCCTCCGCGACCTGGAACAGAAGCAGCGCCGCGCCGAGCGTGACGATGTTCTCGAGACCCTCCGGAATCAGCCGGCGCGTGCGCAGCACTCGACCGATCACGAGCCCGCCCGCGAGCCCCAGCGTCGCGCCGAGCGCTACGCGCCCGACCAGGCCGCGCACGCCAGCCTCCAGCGGGTCGCCGCCGTGACCGACGAGCACCTGCAAGGTCACGGCCGCGACGATCGCGCCGACCGCATCGATCAGGACCCCTTCGGCTTCGAGCACGGTCGCGAGCCGAGGCTGCAGTGCGACGTTGCGCACGATCGGCCGGATCACCGTCGGGCCGGTCACGATCACGAGCGACCCGAACAGGATCGAGAGCGTCCACGACCAGTCGAGCGCGAGGTGCGCCACGAGCGCCGCGCCGACGAACGTGATCAGCGCGCCCAGGCTGATCAGCAGCCGCAGTGAGCGCGCCTCCGCCCGCAGCCGCGACGCCTCGAGGTTGAGCCCGCCCTCGAACAGGATCACGGCGACGGCCAGCTCGACGATCTCCGACAGGCCCGCGCCGAGCGCGCGGGGCTCGAGCCAGCCGAGCCCGTCCGCGCCGAGCGCGACGCCGAAGCCGAGCAGCGGCAGGATGCTCGGCACGCGCAGCCAGCGCGCGAGCAGCACCGCGATCACGCCCGCGCCGAGCGCGAGGCCGAACACGAAGCCCGGTGAGTCCGGCCCGTGCATCAGTCCCCTCGCCGCCTCACGCCTCGCGCCTTCGCGCGAGCTCGCGCTCGTAGGCGCGCATCAGGTCGCGGTAGTCGAGCATGCCGACGATGCGGCCGGCGAGCGGGTCTTCGGGGTTCGCGGCGAGCACGACCGGGATCTGCGGGCAACCCGAGGCCCGGAACAGCTCGTGCGCGCGGAACAGGTCGTCGTCGGGCTGCAGCGCCACCGGCGCGGCGGCGATGTCGCCCGCGACGATGAAGCTGTCGAGCTGGTGCTCGTCGAGCACGGGGCGGATCTGCTCGGCGGTGAGCAGGCCGACCAGGCGGCCGTTCGCGTCGACCATCGGCACGGTCGCGTCGTCGGAGCCGAGCACCATCTCGCGCACGCGCTCGAAACGCGTGCCCGGCTCGACGCTCGCCACGCCGTTCGACGGCCGGTACACGTCCGCGACGCGCATCTCCTCGAGCACGTTGATGGTCAGGTCGGCCAGGTGCGCGGGCGACGAGAAGCGGTCCTTCACCTGGTGCTCGTAGATCGAGCGGCCGCGCGAGAGCAGGATCGAGAGCACCGACACGAGCATGAGCGGCGGCAGCAGCGCGTAGCCGCCGGTCATCTCCGCGACCATCAGCATCGCGCCGATCGGCGCCGAGGCCACGCCGGCAAAGAAGCTCGCCATGCCCACCAGCACGTAGGCCGAGGGGTTGGGGAAGAATTCGGGGCTGAACGCCGCGCCGCCGTAGCCGACGAACGCCCCGAGCATGCCGCCGATGAAGAGCGTGGGGCCGAACACACCCCCGCTTCCACCCGAACCGACCGTGAAGCAGGTCGCCGCGATCTTGGCCACCAGGATGATGCCGAGCGCCCCGATCACGATCTGGCCGTCGATCGCGCGCTGCAGCCAGCCCCAGCCCACGCCGAATGCCTCCGGAACGAAGAAGCCGATCGCGCCCACGCACAGCCCGCCGACCATCGGCCGCAGCGCGCGCGGGCCTGGAATCTTCGGGAACAGCTGCTGCCGCATCACCTTGAACAGGCCGATGTACGCGCGCGCGACCGGCACCGACACCAGCGCGAGCAGCACGTAGCCGGGCAGCTCGATCGGCGTGAAGAGCGGGAACTCCGGCACCGCGAAGATGCGCTGCCCGCCGACCACGAGCACGAACACGACGTAGGCCGTGACCGACGAGATCACGCACGGGATCAGCGCGTCGGACTCGAAGTCCTCCTTGTACAGCACCTCGATCGCGGTGATCGCCGAGCCGAGCGGAGCGCGGAAGATCGCGCCCAGACCGCCGGCCGTGCCGGCGAGCAGCAGGATCCGCCGGTCGCGCGCGTTGAAGCCGAGCCAGGTCGCGAGCAGCGAGCCGATGCCGCCGCCGATCTGCGCGACCGGCCCCTCCTTGCCCGCGCTGCCGCCGGTCGACAGCGTGATGATCGTCGCGACCGCCTTCACGAGCGGCACGCGCGGGCGCACGACGCCGCGCGCGCGGTGGAAGGCCCGGATCATCTCGTCCGTGCCGGGGCCCTCGGCCTCGGGCGCGAAGCGGTACACGAGTGCGCCCGAGACCAGCCCCCCGATCGCGGGCAGCAGGAACAGCAGCCAGCGGCGCGGCTCGGTGTCGGGCGCGTGCTCCGCCACGAGGAACGCATCGCCCGGCGCCACCGGCGGTGAAGAGAGCGCGAGCTCGTGCAGGGTCAGGTGCGTGGCGTACTCGAGCGCGACGAAGAACAGCGCCGCGCCCAGGCCCGAGAGCACGCCCGCGACCATGCCCAACGCGATCCAGCGCGTGTGGGACTCGGAGATGCGCGCGATCAGACGCCGGAACACCCTGCCCTCCTCGATCGGCACGCGAGTCTACCCGCTTGCTAGAGTCTGGCGCTGGTGGACCGCCGCATTCCCGAGCAGCTGCTCGCTCCGCTCGTGCGCTCAGGCACGCGCCTGCTGCACGTCGAGGCGAACGGCTCGCGCGAGCTCTCCCTGCGCTTCGACCGCGGCGCGGTCCTGGTCCTGCTCGTGGACGGCGGGCTCGAGCTCGGCGGTGGCCGCCCGCCGTCGGAGTCGGCCGAGGCCCTGGACGAGTCCGACCCGTGGTGGACCGTGATCGGCCAGCCGCTCTCGGGCGCGTGGAGCGTGGTCGACACCGACCAGCGTCGGCTCGTGGTCGAGCTCCAGCTCCGGCTGGACGGCGAGAGCCCGAAGATCGTCACGCTCGAGCCGCGCGGCCCGCGCATCCGCGCGCGGGCGGTTGCCAAGTCCGCGTGGGCCGGGGCGAACTAGCACCATGTCGACCGGAGCCGCGCTCGTCGCCGTCGCCTTCCTGCTGCTCCTGAACGCCTTCTTCGTGCTCGCCGAGTTCGCGATGGTGAAGCTGCGACCGACCCAGGTCGAGGCGCTCGTGCAGCAGGGCAAGCCGGGCGCGCCGCTGGTCGCGCACATCCAGGCGCACCTCGACGAGTACCTGTCGGTGTGTCAGCTCGGCATCACGCTCGCGAGCATCGGCTTGGGCTTCGTCGGCGAGCCCGCCTTCGCGGTGCTGCTCGAGCCGCTGCTCGGCTCGTGGCTGTGGGCGCACGCGGTCGCGCTCGCGCTCGCCTACGTGCTGGTCTCGTTCCTGCACATCCTGTTCGGCGAGCTCGTGCCGAAGTCGCTCGCGATCCGCGTGCCCGAGGGCTCGGCGCTCGGCATCGCGCGTCCGCTGCAGCTCACGCGCTGGCTGCTCTGGGTCCCGCTGATGGTGCTGAACGGCGCCGCGAACGCGGTGCTGCGTCTGATCGGCTTCGGCTCCCCCGCGCACGAGCCGCTGCACACCGAGCAGGAGCTGCGCGTGATCCTCGAGCTTTCGCAGAGCGCGGGCTCGCTCTCGTTCCGCCAGCTGCTCTTGATGGAGAACGTCTTCGACCTGCGCTCCGTGCGCGTGTCCGAAGCCATGCGCGGGCGCGACGGCGTCGCGGTGCTGCGCGCCGAGGCGCCCTGGCCCGAGAACCTGGCCACGATCCGCGAGCGCCGCCAGACCCGCTACCCGCTCGTCGACGGAGGCGGCAAGCCGATCGGCATCGTGCACGTGAAGGACCTCGTACTCGCGGGCATCAACGAGATCGTCCAGCCCGACCTGCGCCGCATGGCCCGCCCCTTCCCCACCGTGCGCGAGGACGTCTCGCTCGAGACCCTGCTCGGCGACCTGCAGCGCCGCCACAGCCACATGGCCATGGTACTCGACGCGAACGAGCGCTGGACCGGCCTGATCACGCTCGAAGACATCATCGAAGAGATCGTCGGCACGATCGAAGACGAGTTCCAGCTCGAGGCGCCGCTGTTCGTCGCCGACGGGCTGACCCCGGGACGGGTCGTGCTCGGTCTGCACGCCGAGTCGCTCGAGGGGGCGATCCGCGAGGCGCTCGCGCGCGTGCCGGTGGGCGAGCTGCCGATTCCCGGCGCGCGGATCGCCGAAGCGGTGGTCGAGCGCGAGCGTGGCATGCCGACGCTGCTCGCGCGCGGTCTCGCCGCGCCTCACGCGCGCATGGCAGAGGTGAACGAGTTCGTGCTGGTGTTCGCGCGCTCGGACGACGGAATCCCCGTGCCCGGGCGAGACGAGCGCGCGCACCTGCTGTTCATCATGGTCACGCCGGCACGCGATCCGCGCGTGCAGCTTCGCCTGCTCGCGCGCATCGCGGGGCTGCTCGACAGTGACTACGTCGTCGAGCGTCTGCGCGAGGCGGAGTCGCAGGCCCAGGTGGTCGAGGTGCTGCGCGCGGCGGACCCGGGGGCGCTGGACTGACCGGCGCGCTCGGGCGCGCTACGGCGCTCCCCACTTGCGCAGCAGGTAGGACTCGACGAGCCCGGCGTCCGCGGCGCCCAGCGTCTCGTCGAAGAGCAGGATCTCGGCGATCTCGCCGTCGAGCGTGTTGCCCACCGGAGTGGTGCCGAAGCCGTAGCCCACGCAGGGCGGCGCCGCCGAGGCCGGCAGCAGGTTCGACGGGCTCGCGCTGCTGGGCACGACCGCCGCGCCTCCGATCCGCGTGATCCCGACGCTCGTCGGTGTCGCGATCTGCATCAGGAACACGCCGAGCGTGTTCACCGGCGGCGGCGCGTTGTTGAACGCGACGCTGGCGCTCGCGCCGGTCGCGCGGTCGTCGAGAAGCAGCAGATTTCCGCTGCCGGCGTCGGTCGAGCCCGTCTGCCAGTAGATCTCGTGCACGGCGTTCAGCGCCGGGCCGGCGCGCAGACTGAAGATGCCGTTGAACGACTTGCGCACTCGGTTCCGGGTCACGAAGTAGAACGTGGCTCCGCCCGGATTTCCGGCGGCGCTGAGGTCGATCGCGTTCGTCCCGCACAGGTAGTCATCCACGCCGTCGAACACGACCGTCGCGGCCGCGTTCCCGTCCTGCTGCCGGAGCGGCTGCGCGCCCGCGCTCGGCGCGACCAGCAGCTCCGTGCCGGGGCGCTTGTCCTTCCAGGCCACGACCGCCCCGTCGGGATCGAGCGAGAGCGTCGAGCGATCGTCGGCGTCGAGCCAGAGCGCGAGCGAGCCGAGCGCGTCGGGCGCGAAGCGCGTCGACCACTTGGCCTGCAGCGTGCGCTCGATCGCGCGGCGCTCGTCGTCGCTGAGCAGCCGATCGAAGATCACGAGCTCGGCCAGGCTCCCGTCGAGCAGGCTGGCCGCGACCGGGGACACGCCGAACCCGTAGCCCACGCACGGCTGCGCGGGCGCATCGGGGAGCAGCGCTGCGTCGTTCGTCTCCAGCTGATCGTTGGGACCGCTCGCGCCCTGGATCGCGATCCGGCCCGGCGTCGTCGTCGACCCGACCTCGACGGTGGCGAGATACGCGCCGCCCACGGCAGGCGCGAGGTCGTTGCGGCCGAAGTAGTCGGAGCTGGTGGACCGGTTCGCGGCGTAGATCAGATTGCCGCTGCCCGCGTCGGTCGAGCCCGCCTGCCAGTAGAGCTCGAGCTCGGAGTTGCCGGCGCTCGGCAGGCCGGACACGGCCGCGCGCAGGCTGAAGAGGCCGTTGTAGTTCTTGCGCACGTCGTTGCGCGCGACGACGAAGATCGTCGCGCCGGCGGCCAGATCGAGCGCGCCGTTCGCGCACATCACGTCGTCCTGGCCGTCGAAGCGGAGCGCGTCGAGTCCGCCCACGACCCCGCCGCCGGGCGCCGGGCTCGCGGCCGCCGAGGGCGCCGTCACGTCGAGTCCGTTCGCGCTCTTGTCGGCCCAGACCAGCCGGCCCAGTCCGTCCGTCGAGAGCGTCGACGCGTCGTCCGCGTCGAGCCAGAGCGCGAGCCCGGCGACGTCGGCCGGAGTCGTCGGCGCGGGGTTCGCCGCGGCGCACACCGGTGCGACCCCGGGCTCGAGACCCGCGATCGCGCGCGCGATCACGACCGACTGCACCAGGTTGCAGCCCGAGGACGCGAGCGTCACCGCGCAGCGCTGCTCGGCGCCGGGGGGAAGCGGAGCCCCGATCGGGTCCGCGAAGTGCGCGCGGAGCAGCGCCAGATCGCCCGCGAGCGCCCCGGCTCCGTCCCCGTCGAGCTCGCCGCAGGTGCAGGCGTTCCCGATCCCGTCGCCGTTCGTGTCGGTCTGGTCGTTCGGCGCGAAGTCGCAGTTGTCGACGATGTCGGGGAAGAGGTCCGCGTCCGTGTTCAGCTCGGGCACGAGCGGATCGGTGCCGTGGACGAACAGCTCGGCGTAGTCGGAGAGGTTGTCGCCGTCGGTGTCGGCCAGATTCGGATCGGTGCCGTGCAGGTTCACCTCGTCGGCGTCGGTGAGGCCGTCGTCGTCGCTGTCGGAGTCGAGCGGGTCGGTGCCGTGCAGGTTCAGCTCGGCGCCGTCCGAGAGGCCGTCATCGTCGCTGTCGGGGTCGAGGGGATTCGTGGTCGAGGTCCCGAGCTCGAAGCCGTCGTCGAGCCCATCGTCGTCGCTGTCGGCGTCGAGCGGGTCCGTGCCGAACAGGGTGACCTCGTCCTGGTGCGTGAGCCCGTCGCCGTCCGCGTCCTCGACCCCGTCGGGCGTGCCGTCGTGGTCGGTGTCGGGATCGGCGGGATCGGTGCCGGTCAGAGCGATCTCGTCGGGGTCCTCGAGCCCGTCGCCGTCGCCGTCGACGAGACACGGATCGG
Organism: Myxococcota bacterium; assembly: GCA_040902485.1. Lineage (GTDB taxonomy): Bacteria > Myxococcota_A > UBA9160 > SZUA-336 > SZUA-336 > VGRW01. The sequence continues at coordinate 41,191 of JBBDXF010000037.1, forward strand.
AGCCGTGGAAAATCTGCTCGGTCGAGTCGGCGAGCCCGTCGCCGTCCGTGTCGGCTCCGGGCAGCGGAGTCGGGAATCCCGGACAGCTCGGCGCCTGGCCGACGACGAGCTGAACTCGCGCGTAGTCGCCGCGGCCGGTCGCGGTGCCGTCGGCGCCGAAGCGGATGTCGTCCGGCGCGGTGAAGGCGCCCGGCACGGTCACCAGCACGGTTCCGTCGATCGAGAGCCGCGCCTCGCCGAGCGTGGGATCGACGGCCATCTCGAAGAGCCGCGGCCCCGCCGGCCCCGCGAGCGTGCCGATCGTCCCGGACGGCAGCGCGCGAATCTGCGAGCCGTCCGCGGACCGGCCCATGCCGAAGCCGCTGCGCGCGATCACGGAGATCGAGCCGTCCGGCGTCTTCACGCTGCCGAGCGGCGACTCGACGTCGACCACGGCGCGCACGATCCAGCCGCGGTCCTGCGCGTCGGCCTCTTCTCCCGGCGCGAGCGCGTGGACGTAGCGGGCCCGCTGCAGGCTCAGGTCGGACGGCGTCGGCACGCACGCGCCGAAGTACGTGCCGTCTTCGCACTCGAAGTCGTTCAGGCACGCGCTACCCCAGTCCGGCGCCGGGTACTCGCACGCCAGGGCCTCGCACTCCCCCTGCACGGTGCGGCCGGGACAGTCGGCGTTGGTCGTGCAGGGCTGGCCCGGCGTGATCGACTGCGCGTCGCACATGCTCGCGCCGGTCGCGTCCTCGATCGTCCAGCCCGGCTGAAGCGCGTCGACGCCGGGCGCCACCAGGCTGAAGAACCCGGAGACGCCCGGCCCGGCATCGAGCGTCCAGCCCGCGCGCACCGGATCGATCGCGCCGACGTGCTCGGCGACCACCAGCGTGGGGTTCGCCTCGTTCAGGTCGTCGCGCCGCGTGCAGCCGGGATCGGCCGGGAAGTCGGTGCGCCCGTCGCCGTCGTTGTCGATCCCGTCGTCGCAGGCGAGGCTCGCGTCGCGCTCGGAGTCGTCGGTCGCGCTCGCGCAGCCCGGATCCGCGGGGAAGTCCGCGCGGCCGTCGCCGTCGTTGTCGCGCCCGTCGGCGCAGGGCGACTCCGAGACGCCGAACGCGTCGGTGCAGGCCGGATCGGCGAGATCGCTGGAGCCGTCGCCGTCGTTGTCCTCGCCGTCGCCGCACTCCGTCGCGTGGATCTGCCACTCGACGAGCGCGTAGTGCGCGGCGCCCTGGTCCGCGGTCGATCCGCTGCCGAACTGGACGCCGTCGGTCGCGGACGCCTCGCCCGAGTACGAGACGCCCTGGTCGACGCCGTCGACGAGCAGCCGCGCGGCGTCGAGGAGCGAATCGAAGACCAGCTCGAACGTGTGGTAGTCGGAGCCGAGCCCGGTGAGCGCCGGGACCGACGGCCCGCCGCCCAGCCGCACGATCGGATCGCCGATCGCGGTCGAGCCGAAGTCCATCCGGAAGCGCAGGCTCCCGTCGCCGTACATCACGTTGACCGCGGGGTCGATCACGTCCGCCGGCTCCGTGATCCGCAGCCGTGTGCGCAGCGTCCAGCCCGTCTCGGCGGCGCGCGCGTCGAGCTCGGGCAGCACGCTCCGGTTGTAGCGGACCGAGCCGCTCGGGCTGGCGTCCTCGACGAGCCAGGCCTGCTCGCGGCCGAACCCGTCGTAGAGCACCGGCTGGCGCCGGCAGATCGACGTCGGCGCGCAGCCTGCGAGGGCGGACTCGATCCAGCCCTGCGCGCGCGGGTGCGCCGCGCCCGCGTGTCGGACCGCGAGCTCGCGGGCGAGCGGCGCCGGCTGCGCGAGCGCCTCGTCGTCCAGCCACGGCAGCGGACAGGACGCGTCCTCCGGGTGATCGGTCGCGAGATCGAGGTCGTTGTCGAGCCCGTCGCTGCACTGCGAGATCTCGCTCGTCGTGTCGAAGCGCGCGCAGGAGGTGTCGAACGGGTAGTTCGACGCGCTGTCCGCGTCGTTGTCCGTGATGTCGTTGCACTCGGGCTGGTTCGGGATCGGGTGGCCCGACGTGTCGAACGCGAAGTGGCCGAGCAGGTTGTTGAGCGACATCGACGAGATCCACACGTCGACGCTGGTCAGGTCGAACAGGCAGACCCCGAAGACCGGATCCACGATCTCGCAGCCGGGCAGCGGCTCGTTGCGCTTGGGGCTCGCGCCGATCGTGAGCGTGATCGGCCCGAAGTCGGCGCTGAAGACGCTCATCTGTCCGGGGCGGCCGCCGCGCTCGAGCACGTAGCGAACCGGCACGCTGCGCACGACGTTGGTCGTCCCGCAGATCGCGCCGACCTCGATCGCGCCCGTGAAGGTCGAGCACCAGTCGACGCGGAACGTGATCTGCGTCGACGCGAGCACGCTCCAGGGACCCGGGCCGGGATCGGTCGGGCCCGGATCCGGAGGCCCTTGCGCCACCAGGTCGAAGACCGCCGCGGGCACGACCGCGTTCACGACCCGGATCGCGTTGATCTCGGGATCGGCCGTGCCCGAGATCGTGATCGTGGGGAAGAGCGGGATCCCCGTCGGCACGCTGACCGAGACCGGGAACGTGCCCTCCGCCTCCTGCACCTCGAGGAAGCCGTCGAGCGCGGCGAGCGTGACGTCTTGCGAGCTCCAGGCGGGCGAGCCCCAGTCCAACGCAGCGCCGCGGTCGTCGCACAGCCAGGTCTCCGCGCCGGTGGTGGTCAGGTAGTCGAAGCACTCGCCCTCGATCGAGTCGAAGGCGACCGTGCCACTGCCCCCGCCGTTCGAGGTCGAGTCGCCGTGCGTCTGGATCGCGGCGGTCACCGTGAGGCTCCCGGCAAACGCGCTCGCAGGCGTGTCCATGTCGTAGGCAACTTCGACAGCGAGCGCGTGAGAGCTCAGGAGAAGAAGACACACGAACACCGCAGCGGTCGCGATCGCGAACTCGCGGGCACGTGCGCGCGCGGCCATGCTCGGTGCCTCCCTCAGTCAGCTCAGCTCACGCTCAGGTCAAGCAGGTCGCGCGAACGGACAAGCGCCAGCCGCTAGTTTGCACGAAGTGGGGAACTTCGGATAGGGCGAGCCGAAAGGCGGCGGGATCGCCGACGGCAGCGGCGGGCCGATCGCGATCGTGCACGAGAAGGACCTCGTGCTCGCGGGCATCGACGGGCTCGTCCAGCTCGACCTACGCCGCCTGGCCCACCGCTTCTGGACCGTGCGCGAGGACACTTCGCTCGAGACCCTGCCCGGCGACCTGAGGGGGGGCAGGTCAGCAGGTCACGCCGCCGCGGTCACTCGCTCCCGCATCACTTACGCCGTGATGATCCACTCGGTGAGCGACCTTGGGAGCGCGGTGTTCTCCTGGGCTTCGCGGGTAGCGCCGACTGGCCAGAAGAGACGTTGGCCGTCGTGCCCCGCCGCCCGGTGCGGGTCCGGATCTTCGCTCGCTCACCGATCAACTTTCGCGCCGCCTCAGCAACCTCGTACACGGTCTTCCCGGCCAGCACCCGTGCGGCAGAGCCCTCCGCCTCGGCGAGAACGGCAGTCAACGGCTCCTCGAGGATCGCGCCCAAGGGGCACTCGGGATTCGGGTGGTGCACGGAAAGCGATGGCTTTACGTCGACGGCTCGAAGGATGTCGAGAAGCGACACTTGCCGGGGATCCCTCGCGAGCCTTGCTCCCCCAGAAGGCCCGATGCGCGATTCGACCAAGCCTGCCTTGCTCAAGGCAACGAGAATGCGTCGGACCATCGATGCGTTGGTATCGATGCTCCACGCGAGCGACTCCGAGTTCAGCCATTCGCCTCGGAGTGCGAGCGAGACCAAGATGTGTACGGCGACCGGGAACTGCGTGTTACGAGACATTCCTGCGTCGACTTTCGCTGGATGGCGACGACCGCCATGGGCCGATTCCGAGGCCGGATCTCATTCAGGCTCTTTAGGTTAGCGCGGAACGCGACCCGCCGGCGAATGCGTCGCGCGCCGAGTTCGGTGGCGCGTCCACTCACCCCGGATTCCCATGGGGCTTGCGCTGGTCTATCTGTATCTGATACAAGTACAGATCGATGCAAACGCTCGAGATGAGCCAGCGCTCGACGGTTGGATGGGTCCCTTCCAGGGTCAGCGCGCGCCGAACTCATCCGCCCGGACCTGCCGAGTTCATTGCGCTCACGGCGTCCATGATGGCGCTGTTCGCACTCTCCATCGACATCGTCCTGCCTTCGTTGCCGCAGATCGCCGAACAGATGGGGGTCGCGCGCGCCAACGACCAGCAATACGTCGTCTCCTCCGTGATCCTCGGCATGTCCCTCGGGCAGGTCTTCTATGGGCCCGTCTCCGACAGCCGTGGCCGCAAGGCATCGATCATCGTAGGCCTGGTGATCTTCGGGATCGGGTGCGTTACGTCGATTCTGGCGACCGAGATTCAGGAGATGCTCCTTGGCCGCTTCCTCCAAGGTTTCGGTGCGGCAGGGCCGCGAATCGTGACTTTGGCCCTGGTGCGCGATCAGTATCAGGGACGTGACATGGCTCGGATCATGTCCATCATCGTCGCCGCATTGATGCTCGGACCCCTGTTGGCACCGTTCGTGGGACAGGGGCTCCTGATGATCGGCGATTGGCGCGTCCCCTTCGTGGCACTCTTCGCGCTTGACGCGGCGATCCTTGCCTGGTTGGTAGCGAGACAACCCGAGACCCTTCCCGTTGATCGCCGAACGCGCTTGTCCTGGAGACCATTTGCGGCGGCCGCGCAGGAGCTGTGTAGCTCGCGGGCCGCCTTGGGATACACCGTCGTCGGCGGAATGATGTTCGGCCAGCTCTTCGCGTATGTCAGCTCCGCGCCGCAGATCTTCAAGGAGCTGTACGCAGTCGGTGCCTGGTTTCCGCTTTGCTTCGCGGTGTCGGCTGTGTCGATCGCGGGCGCGGCCAGCGCGAACGCACGGCTGGTGACGCGGCTCGGAATGCAGCGATTGTGCTTGGTTGCTGCCACCGGGGAAGCAGCGCTGTCAGCATTCTTCCTTGCGGTTGCGTGCGCGACCTCCGGGCAGCCACCCTTGTGGAGCACGATGCTCTTCCTGTTGGCCGCGTTCTTCTGCATTGGGATCCTGTTCGGGAACCTGAACGCCCTCGCTTTGGAGCCCTTCGGCCATGTCGCTGGAATGGCGGCGGGCGTGGTGGGCTCGGTGATGTGGTTCGTCGCCATGGCCCTCGCGACTCTCGTCGGTCAGAGCTTCGACGGTACCGTCGTCCCACTGGCAGCGGGTTTCACGATCCTTAGCGTCGCCTCGGTCGTGACTCTGCGATGGGCTGGAGAAGGCCGTGGGCACCTGGTCGGACATTCTTGACGCGTCCGTCGCAGGCGCCGATGACGCGCGGCACCTCACGGCCCTCCGGCTTCCGACCCTTAGCGGCTGGGAGCGCGGCCGTGCCTGGGCGAGATGGCCCGTCGAGGGAGATTTCCTGACTCCCGTGGTGGCGTCGCTGTTCGGCGGGTACATCGCCGCCCTGGCGGATCACCTCCTGGCGTGTGCGGTGTTCACGATCCTGGCGGACGACGAGTCATTCGCGACGTCCGAACTCCATGTGCACTTCTTCCGGCCAGTGCGGGAGGGGATACTCGAGATAGAGGCCAGGGTCGTGATGCGTAGCAAGCGCAGCGCGTACTGCGATGTGACTATCGTCGACGGGGTGGGTGATCTCATCGCGCAGGCCGGCGCGACACAGGCGATTCGGCGGCTGAAGAGATCGCGAAAGACGACCATAAGGAGCTGAAGTCATGGATCCGAACTCGAAGTCTCCACGCATCCGTCCCCTATCTCCGCCGTACCTTCCCGAGGTCGATGCTGCTCTGCGCCGTGCATCGCCGCCGTGGCGCAAAGCCGCAGCGCCGCTCGCGATCTTCCGAATCTGGGCCACTCACCCGGATCTTGGCGAAGTTCTGGCGAGCGTCGGTGGATTCCTCCTGCTCCATGGCCAAGTGCAGCCCCGCGATCGCGAGATCCTGCTGCTCCGCATCTGCGCGCTTTCCGAAGCGGAGTACGAGTGGGGCGTTCACGCGTGCGGCTATTCTCCCCGGTCTGGACTCTCCGAGGACGAGATCCGCGCAACGGCATCCGCCTCAACGGACGATCGACGCTGGTCTCGTCGAGAGCAACTCCTCCTTCGTCTTGCAGACGAGTTCGAGGCGGCGGTCGACGTGTCCGATGATCTCTGGGCTGAGCTTCGCGGAATCTGGACGGAGTCTCAGATCCTGGAGTTGCTCTTCATTGCCGGCTTCTACCGGTTCGTCGCTTTCTCCGTGCGTGCCACGCGCGTACCGCTCGAGGGATGGGCGCCGCGCTTCCCGTCCAGCTCCGCCCGCACCTGAGACGCCAAGCGGGGAAGCGGCGCACTGTGACTTCCAGAAACGCTGCTTGGCCGACCGCGACAACGCGATGTGCGAGAGCTTCTTCGCCGACTACACCGAAGCCCCCGCCCGCACCTTCACCATCATCGCCTGCCGTCGACAAATCGCGACGATCTCGCCGCGCTGATTCACGCCCTTGCGCTCGAACGTGACGATCCCCCACTCCCGCTGTTCGTGGCGGATGGACTGACTCCGGGGCGAGTGGTCCTAGGTCTGTACGCGGAGTCGCTCGAGGGTGCGATCCGCGAAGCGCTCGCGCGCGTGCCGGTGAACGAGCTGCCGCTGCCCGCCGCGCGGATCGCCGACGCGGTGGTCGAGCGCGAGCGAGGCATGCCGACGCTGCTCGCGCGCATCGGCTGCTCGACAGCGACTACATCGTCGGGCGGCTGCGCGAGGCGGAGTCGCAGGCGCAAGTCGTCGAGGTCCTGCGCGCCGCGGATCGCGGCGCGGCGCT
>JBBDXF010000037.1:48021-91715 GCA_040902485.1 Myxococcota bacterium
CTCGACCAAGAGCGCGCCCGGAGCTCGAATTCAGCGTCGATGTCAGCGCGCGCGCACGACCACGCCAGTGGGACGCCGGGCTCGCCGAACCGGGCACGGCGATTGCAATTCGATCTCATCAACAAGGAGAACTCTACTTTGGCAAGCGGAAAATCGGACGAGTTGAAGGGGCGAATCAAGGAAGCGACTGGGGTTTTGATCGGCGACAAGAAGCTCGAGCGCGAGGGTCAAACCGACCAGGTCGTCGGCAAGGTCAAGCAGAATGTGGAAAAGGTCATCGACAAGGTGAAGGACGCCGTCGACGGAACTGAAAAATCCGCGAAGACCTGATCGAGACGCCCGTCTGGAGCGCGAACACGCAAGGAAATCGACATGTCCCTGATACTCCTGATCGTTCTGTTGGCTCTCGTCTTCGGTGGTCTGCCGAATTGGGGGTACCATCAGTACGGCTACGGCCCGTCCGGGATCCTGGGCGTCGTCTTGGTCGTGGTTCTCATCCTGTACCTGACCGGGCGGCTCCAGATCTAGGCGAAGCGCACGCATCGCTCGGTGGCGGAGTACGCGAGCGTGCTCTCGATCGGACTGATCGTCGGCGCGTCGCGAGCGCTCCTGCCGACTGCGTAGGAGGTCTCCGGCAGCGCGCCAAGAAGGTCGTCGCCAAGGCGAACGCAGTCCTTTGCGCCGGGCTCGGCTGCACGACCGTGCGTGGATGGACCCTTCGCGCTGCGGCGGTGTTCGCACCCGCTCCGCCCGCGGTATGCCAGATAGTTGGGCGGGCTTCAGCGCGGGGCGCGGATACTGGGCTCGGCCGCGCGGCCGTGTTCCTCGAATCGATCGATGCAGCGCGTGCTGCGGAGACTCCCGCGCCGCTCGTGATCCGTCAGAGGCTCGCCCGCTTCGAGCCCGCTTTCGCCGTCGCGACGATCGGCCAGCAGGTGCGGTTCACGAACGAGGACGGGATCTACCACGGGGTCTTCTCGTACTCGCCCCCGAATCAGTTCGAGCAGCGACCGTTTCCGCCCGGCCATTCGCGTGTCGTGGAATTCAAGCATCCCGGGCTGGTCGCGATCTACTCCCCCCTCCATGCGGGCATGCGGGGAAAGATTCTGGTGGTTCCCGATCCCCGCTATGCGATCCCCGACGCGCGCGGCGAGTTCAAGATCGTCGCGGTTCCCGCCGGCCGCTATCGCCTCTTCGTGTGGACGGAGCGTCACGGCGAGAGCGCGCGCGAGTTGTCCCTCACCGCTGGCGAGGTCGCACGCGCCGACTTCACGCTCGGCCCGAGATAGTGGATCCGCTGACGTCGCGGGCGCGCGGCCTGCGCGCGCCAGCGCGCTTCCCCGCTCGCACTTCTACAATCGGGCTGCGATTCCCCCCCCCGGATCGGCTTCCGAGCAGACTCTCGAACACGACGCGACCCTGCTGTGCGGCACGAGCCTTGCTGCGCCACAGGCAATGAAGATGTCCGCCTGGCTTCGACGCTCCCTCGTCCCGCTCGCCTGCGCCGGCTTCACCTGTCCCGCACTCGTCGCGCCCGCAGCCAGCAATGAGTCGGACCTGTCGGCCTTCAACTTGTTCAGCGTCGAGCAGGACATCGAGATCGGCCGTCAGTCCGCAGCCGAGGCCGAGCTGAAGCTCGTGCTCTTGGACGATCCGTCCGTCGACGCGTATCTGAGTCGCATCGTGCGGGCGCTCGCCGCGCAGACGCCGGGCGCGAGCTATCCCTACTCCATCAAGACCGTCGACGACCCCACGATCAACGCGTACTCGCTACCGGGCGGCCCGATGTACGCGAACCGCGGTCTCGTCACGGTGGCGCGAAGCGAGGCGGAGCTGGCCGGCGTGATCGCGCACGAGATGGCGCACATCGCGTTGCGCCACGGGACCAATCAGGCCTCGAAGGCGTACCTCGCGAACGCCGGGCTCGGCGTTCTGGGCGGGCTGCTCGGAAACTCGGGAGGCGACACCGCGCAGATGCTGGCGAGCGTCGGCGGGCTCGGCTTGAACGCGGTGTTCTTGAAATTCAGTCGCAACGACGAGTACCAGGCCGACCGGCTGGGCGCCGAGATCATGGCGCCCGCCGGATACGATCCAATCGCGATGGCCGACTTCTTCGCGTTGCTCCGCGCGCAGAACACGCGCGACCCGGGATCACTCGAGAACTTCTTCAGCTCGCATCCTCCCGCGGCCGAGCGCGAAGGGCGCATCCGGGCACAGGCTGCGAGCCTCGCGCGCAAGCCCGCATTCGCGGTCGGTGGCTTCGACACAGTGGTCGCGCGATTGCAGCGTCTGCCCGCGTCCAGCTCGCGCGCTGCGGCTCCGCTAGCGCAGCAGCCGCGCGCCGTGGACGTCGCGTCGTCGCCGCCGATCGCCTCGCGCATCGCCGCGCCATCCACCCACTTCGAGACCTTCGAGCATGGCCAGGGCTTCTTCGCGATCGAGCATCCGGCAAACTGGAAGGCGTATGCGTCGAGGTCCGGCTATGCGACGACGATCGCACCCGAGGGAGGGATCGTCGCGACCTCGAAGGGCGAACAGTCCCTGGTCTACGGTGTGGCCATCAACCACTACGTCCCTTTCGAGGGAGGAGCCCGACGCGGGAGTGGCAAACGCTCGAGCCTCGCGAACGCAACGGATGACCTGGTGGCGCAGGTCCTGCGCTCGAACCCGTACCTTCGCGAAGCGAAAGGTGGAGCGAAGCGCGAGAGGGTGGGCAAGACCGCCGCGCGTTCGGTCACGCTCTCGGGTCGCTCCCCGGTCACCGGCGAGAATGAACGCGTGGTGATCTTCACGCGCGGGACGTCTGATGACCACGTCCTGTATGGCCTGCTCGTCGCACCCGAGCGCGACTACGCCACTGTGTTGCCGGCCTTCCTGCGCATGATGCGCAGCCTGGAAGTCCACGATTCGGCGCAGCACAGCTAGTGGGACATTCGCGAAAAACGTACGACTCGAGCGATAATGGTCTAGCCTTGGTGCGTGGACCCTCCCCCCACGCCGACACCGGGCCCACTGGGGCACGGCGATGACGCATTCGCCATCGTGGGCGTGGGTGCGTCCGCGGGAGGGCTCGAGGCGTACAGCCAGCTTCTGGCGGCGCTGCCGAGCGACACCGGCATGGCTTTCGTGCTCTTGCAGCACCTCGATCCGACGCACGAGAGCGCGCTTGTCGGACTGCTCGCCAGATTCACGCGCATGCCGATCGTGGAGGCGACGCAGGGCCTCGCGGTCGAGCGCGATCACGTCTACGTCATTCCCCCGAACGCCACGCTGACGATCGCCGGGCGCGCCCTCCAGCTTGGCCCCCGGAGCACGGAGCGCGTTCCGCACCTTCCGATCGACCACTTCTTGCAATCTCTCGCCGAGGATCAGAAGGCCTGCGCGATCGGAGTGATCCTGTCGGGCTCCGGTACGGATGGAACGCGCGGGCTGGAGGAGATCAAGGCGGAGGGTGGCATCACCTTCGCCCAGCAGCCCGAGTCGGCGAAGCATCCGAGCATGCCGCAGAGCGCCGTGCGAAGCGGATGCGTCGACAGGGTGCTGCCGGTCGCGGAGATCGCGAGCGAACTCGCGCGAGTCGGCCGACACCCATACGTGTCGCGAGCGCCCGTCGAGGGCGCCTCTGACGGCGCGCACGCCAGGCACTTCGAGAAGGTCCTCGCGCTGCTTCGGCGTTCGGCCGGCGTCGATTTCAGCGCCTATCGGGATTCGACCATCCAGCGCCGGATCCTGCGCCGCATGATGTTGCACTCCAAGGAGACTCTCGGCGACTACGCGCGCCAGCTGGAGACGGACCGTACCGAGATCGATGCGCTCTATCAGGACATTCTGATCAACGTCACGCGCTTCTTCCGAGACGCCGAGACTTTCGACCTGCTCAAGCAGTCCGTCTTTCCGGAGGTCTGGAGGTGCAAGAGCGCGAACACGCCGATCCGGGTCTGGGTGTCCGGTTGCTCCACGGGCCAGGAGGCCTACTCGATGGCGATCGCGCTGCTCGAGTTCCTCGACGAGAAGACGATTCGACCGCCGGTGCAGATCTTCGCGACCGACATCAACGACGCCTCTTCACTGCAGAAGGCACGCGCGGGTGTGTATCCCGACAGCATCGAGGCGGAGGTCTCCTCCGAACGGCTGCGCCGATTCTTCAGCAAGGAGGAAGGCGGCCGCTATCGGGTGGCACGCAACGTCCGCGACCTGTGCGTGTTCGCCAAGCACAACGTGGCGGCCGATCCCCCGTTCTCGCACATGGACCTGATCAGCTGCCGGAACCTGCTCATCTACCTGTCGCCTGCGCTGCAGAAGCGCGTGATTCCCACCCTGCACTATGCGCTCAACCCCAATGGGTATCTGCTGCTCGGCGCCTCGGAGACCGTGGGCTCGTTCGGCGACCTCTTCACGCTCGTGGACCCGGCTCATCGAGTCTACGCGAAGCGAGCCATCACGCTGCGCCAGTATCCGCACTTCCGTTCCGACGCCGACATCGCCGTTCCATCGGGAGCGCGAACCCTTGCGGCGGGAGTGCCGTCGACCCCACCGACACAGGAATGGCAACGCGAAGCGGATCGAATGCTGCTCGGCCGCTACGCGCCGGCCGGCGTACTCGTCAGCGACAACCTGGAGATCCTGCAGTTCCGCGGTGAGACGGGCGCGTTCCTCACGCCGTCGCCGGGCGAGGCGAGCTTCAATCTGATGCGCATGGCGCGCGATGGTCTGTTCCCCACGCTGCGCAGCGCCACCGAAGAGTGTCGCGCGTCGGGCACCGCCGTACGGCGCGATGGCATCCGGGTGCACGGCGAGAACGAGATTCGAGAGATCGACCTGCACGTCCTGCCGGTCAAGCTGCTCGCCGGCGCCGAGCGGTGCTTCCTCATCCTTTTCGAGGAGCCGAGACGGAACAACAACGAGCGCGCGCTGGCCCCGGGTCTCGGCGCGACCGAGCGCAGCCGACATGCTGAGGCGAGCGGATTCTGGAGCCGGCTGAGCGGCAGGCTCGCAACCGGCTCATCCCGCGACGAGGGAGCCGCAGGCCCTGAGGAGGCTCGGCTCCGGCAGGAGCTGCAGGCGACGCGCGAGTACATGCAGTCCCTGGTCGAGCAGCACGCCGCCTCCACCGAAGAGCTGCAGTCGGCGAACGAAGAGATCCTGTCCGCCAACGAGGAGCTGCAGAGCACCAACGAAGAGCTGGAGACGGCCAAGGAGGAGCTGCAATCGGTCAACGAAGAGCTGACCACGGTGAACGAGCAGCTTCAGTACCGCAATCGGGAGCTGTCGCGCACGAGCGATGATCTGAACAACCTGCAGACGAGTGCAGATCTCGCGATCGTGCTGCTGGGTGTCGACCTGCGGATCCGGCGCTTCACTCCGGCGGCGGCGCAGATCCTGAAGCTCCAGCCGAGCGACCAGGGGCGCCCGATCGGCGACTTGCGGCCGCTCGATGTTCCCGATCTTCGCACGCTGCTGCTGGGCGTGATCGGAAGCGGCGAGCTCCACGAGCGCGAAGTCCACGATGGCGACGACCGATGGTACGCATTGCAGATCCATCCGTACCGCACGGCGGACGGGCGGATCGATGGTTGCGTGCTGGTGCTGGCCGACGTCAGCGCGGCGAAGGCAGCGCTCACACAGATCCGTGCCGCGCGCAACTACGCCGAGGCCATCGTCGAAACGGTCTCGCACCCGTTGGTCGTGCTCGACGACGAGCTGCGGGTGCAGTCGGCGAACGCGGCGTTCCACCGGATGTTCGAGACGGTGTCGGTCCCGATCGACGGCCAGCCGTTGGCCGAAGTCGGAGTCGGACGCTGGAACCTCGAGAGGATGCTGCCGCAACTGCTCGCGCTCCGCTCCCGGGGGCCGAACGTCGCCGACTTCGAGGTCGAGCTCTCCGCTGTGTCGGGCGAGCGAAAGGTCGTGATCGCGACCGCGCGCCGGGTCGTTCTTGAGGGTGCCGAGACCGGGATGATCCTGCTGTCGATCGAGGACATCTCCGCGCGAAAGCGCCTGGAGGCGGAGCTCGCGGGGTCGGCTGACGAGCTTCGCGACGCCGACCGCCGCAAGAACGAGTTCCTGGCGCTGCTCGCGCACGAGCTTCGCAATCCGCTGGCGCTCTTCAGTGTCTCCCTCGAGCTGATGCGCCTCGCGGACGGCGATCGGGCGCAAACTGAAGACACGCGTGCCCGGATGGAGCGCCAAGTGCAACACATGGCGCGGTTGCTCGACGACCTGCTCGACGTCTCGCGCATCACGCGCGGTCAGATCGAGCTGCGCAAGCAGCCGCTCGATCTCTCGGTAGTCGCGCGCCAGGTCGCGGAAGCCTGTCGTCCGCGCGCCGAGGGCTCCGGCCGCGCCCTGACACTGCATCTCGACCCGAAGCCGGTGCTGCTCGATGCCGACCCGGACCGGATCGAGCAGGTCATCGACAACCTGCTGTCCAACGCCATCAAGTACACACGCGCGGGCGATCGGATCGATGTCGCGACGTCGCTGGACGGTGACTTCGCGGTGCTGCGAGTCCGCGACACGGGAATCGGGATCGCATCGGGTGCGCTGGCCCGGATCTGGGAGCTCTTCGGACAGGGCGATCCGTCATCCGAGGCCGCGCGCAGCGGCCTCGGCATCGGCCTGACACTGGTGAGGCGACTCGTGGAGCTTCATCAGGGCACGGTCGACGTCGAGAGTGACGGAGCGAACTCCGGAAGCGTGTTCACCGTTCGCTTGCCGCTCGCGAAGAGCGATGCGGCTCCCGCGCCGCCGAAGGAGCGGCGGCGCCTCGCGCCGAAGCGGCCGCATCGAATTCTCGTCGTCGACGACAACAGCGATCACGCCGACAGTCTGGGGACAGTGCTCCGGATGATGGGTCACGAATCATACGTTGCCTACGAGGGCGTCGGAGCGCTCGCGGCCGCGCTCGAGTTCCGGCCCGACGTGGTCTTCCTCGACATCGGACTGCCGGGCATGGACGGTTACGAAGTCGCGCGGCGGCTGCGCGCGGATGGATCCCTCGACCGGGTGTATCTGATCGGCCTGTCGGGCCACGGGAGCCTGGAGGATCGGCGCAGCGCGCTGGACTCCGGCTTCGACGCCTATCTGGTGAAGCCCGCGTTGCCCAAGCAGCTCCAGCAGGTCCTCGAGGAGATCCCCGGAGTTTCCTCGGAGGAGCTCCGGGTCGACCCATGAGCGGCGCTGCAGCGCTCTGAGCGCTACGTCGAGAGGCCGGACCGCTGCTTCAGCATCATCGCCTGACGCCGGCAGATCGCGACGACCTCGCCGCGCTGATTCACGCCCTTGTGCTCGAAGGTGACGATCCCCCACTCGGGGCGCGATTTCGATTCCCGCTTCTCGATCACTTCCGTGGTCGCCGTGATCGTGTCGCCGATGAACACGGGCTTGGGGAACTCGACCTTCTCCATGCCCAGGTTCCCGACCGTCGTGCCGAGCGTCGTGTCGCCGACCGACAGCCCGACGACCAGCCCGAGCGTGAAGATCGAGTTCACCAGCCGCTGGCCGAAGTGACTCGTCTTCGAGAACTCCGCGTCCAGGTGCAGCGGCTGCGGGTTCATGGTGAGCGCCGAGAAGAGCAGGTTGTCCGCCTCCGTCACGGTGCGTGACGGCTGGTGCGTGAAGACCTGCCCGACCCGGAACTCGTCGAAGGTGAGCCCCGCCATCAGCGCTTGTTCGCGGGATCCTCGAGCGGGATCGAGATGCTCGCGCCCGTCTGATTCGCGACCTGGGTGGTCTCGGTGATCTGACGCCCGAGCGCCGTCAGCGTCGGGATCTCGTCGTCGTCGAGCGGGCGCATCTTCTGCTTGCGCGCCATGGCCTGCTCCATGTACGGCGCGAGCTCTTCCATCTTCTTGCGCTGGCGCGCTTCGTCCTCGTCGTGGAACTCGGCCATCACGTCCTTGGCGAACAGCTCGAGCGATTCGCAGATGTGCTCGTGGCGGTTGCGGCCGGCCTGCTGGATGAACGTGACCTGGTCGACGCCGGCGTCGGCGAAGCCGCGCAGGTGGTCGCGCAGCTGGCGCGGCGTGCCGATGCCGCGGTTCGAGCCCTCCGTGGGCATGTGCTTGCGCGCGATCTCGAAGCGCTCCCAGATGCTGGTCCGGCCCGGCTTGTGCTCGCCGAAGATGTAGTGGTGGCCGAGCCCGTAGCCGAAGAACAGGAAGCCGTCGAGCCCGCGGCGGATCGCCTCTTGCTCGTCGGCGTGGCAGGAGAAGCCGGTCACCATGCAGATGTTCGGGTTGATCGCGTGGCCGATCGGCACGCACTCGTTCTTGAGCGTCGCGTAGTAGTCGTCGACCCACTTCTTCGCTTCGGCAGTGTCGACGAACGCGAAGGTGAGCGCGCCGATGCCGAGCTTGGCCGCGAGCTTGATCGTCTCGCGGTTGCTGCACGCCACCCAGAGCGGCGGATGCGGCTTCTGCACGGGCTTGGGCACGACGTTGCGGCAGGGCATCGAGAAGTACTTGCCCTCGTAGCCGGGGTACGGGTTCATCGCCATCATGTTGGCGATCTGCTCGACCGTCTCGCGCCACTGATCGCGCTTCTGGTCGACGGGCACGCGGAAGCCGCCGAGCTCGGCGATCGAGCTCGACTCGCCCGTGCCGAAGTCGACGCGGCCGTTCGAGACCAGGTCGAGCGTCGCGATGCGCTCGGCGATGCGCGCCGGGTGGTTGTAGCCCGGCGGGCACAGCACGATCCCGTGGCCGAGACGGATCTTCTTGGTGCGCTGGCTGCACGCGGCCAGGAACACCTCCGGCGCCGAGGAGTGCGAGTACTCCTCGAGGAAGTGGTGCTCCACCTCCCACGCGTAGTCGAAGCCGAGCTTGTCCGCGAGCTCGACTTGATCGAGCGCGTCCTGGAACAGCTTCTGCTCATCGCCGTCGGCCCAGGGCCGCGGCAGCTGGTGCTCGTAGAGCATTCCGAATTTCATTTCAGGTCCCCGAGGATCACGTCCGCCTTGCTGACCTCGAACTTGCCCGGTGCCTCGACGTGCAGGGTCTTCACGACGCCGTCCTCGACCAGCGCCGAGAAGCGCTGGCCGCGGATGCCCATGCCGTAGCTCGAGCCGTCCATCTCGAGCCCGAGCGCGCGGCTGAACTCGGCGTTGCCGTCGGCGAGCAGCGTCACTTTGTTGCCGACCGCCCGATCCTTGCCCCAGGAATCCATCACGAACGCGTCGTTCACGGAGATGCAGACGATCTCGGACACGCCCTTGGCCTTGATCTCCTCGGCCTTCTCGACGAAGCCCGGCAGATGCTTGGCCGAGCAGGTGGGCGTGAACGCGCCGGGCACGGAGAACAGCACGACCTTGCGGCCCTTGAAGAACTCGTCGGTGTGGATGTCCTTGATGCCTTCGGGCGTCAGGCGCTTGAGCGTGGCCTTGGGAATGCGGTCGCCGACTTTGATCGCCATGGGGGTGCTCCTCGGTTCGGGGTTCGAGCGATTATGCGTGGTAGAATCCGCGGCCCGCAAGGAGACGCCCCCATGCGCAGCCCCCGGAACTTCTTCACGCCCAAGGCCATCGGCGCGCCCGCACCCGTGCGCGAGATCCCCGTCCGCCCCTCGCGCATGATCCACTTCTTCGACCCGAGCAATCCGCGCATGGCGTCGAAGGTGCCGGACATCGCGAAGCAAGTGGACATCCTGCTCGGCAATCTCGAGGACGCGATCCCGACCGAGCGCAAGGTCGACGCGCGCGAGGGCCTGATCAAGATCGCCAACGACGCGGATCTTGGCGGTACGCAGCTCTGGACGCGCGTGAACTCGCTCGACAGCCCCTGGCTGCTCGACGATCTGATCCGGCTCGTCGGCGAGATCGGCGACAAGCTCGACGTGATCATGATCCCGAAGGTCGAGGGCGCCTGGGACATCCACTACGTCGACCAGCTGCTGGCGCAGCTCGAGGCCAAGGCGGGGCTCCGCAAGCCCCTGCTCGTGCACGCGATCCTGGAGACGGCGCTGGGTGTGGCGAACGTGGAGGAGATCGCCGCGGCCTCGCCGCGCATGCAGGGCATGTCGCTCGGGCCCGCGGACCTGGCCGCGTCGCGGCGCATGAAGACCACGCGCGTGGGCGGCGGGCACCCGGGCTACCTGGTGCGCACGGATCCCGATGCGAAGTCCGCCGACGCGCCGCGGGTCACCGCGCAGCAGGATCTCTGGCATTACACCATGGGGCGTATGGTCGACGCGTGCGCGGCGACCGGGGCCCTGCCCTTCTACGGCCCGTTCGGCGCGATCGACGACCCGGTGGGCTGCGAAGACCAGTTCCGCAACGCCTTCCTGATGGGCTGCGTGGGCGCGTGGTCGCTGCACCCGAGCCAGATCGAGATCGCCAAGCGCGTGTTCAGCCCGCCGCCCGACGAGGTGCTGTGGGCCAAGCGCGTGATCGCGGCCATGCCCGACGGAAGTGGAACGATGATGCTCGAGGGCAAGATGCAGGACGACGCCACCTGGAAGCAGTGCAAGGTGATGGTGACGCTCGCCGAGCTGCTCGCGAAGCGCGATCCCGAGCTGAAGAAGCGCTACGAGCTTTGAGCGAGGCGCCCGACTGGTTCGTGCGCGCGCTCGCCCACCGGCCCGACGATCTGCAGGTCGAGGTGGAGGGCTGCCCGATCCACTACCTGCGCTGGGGCGAGACCGACAAGCCGGGGCTCGTGCTCGTGCACGGCGGCGCGGCGCACGCGCACTGGTGGAGCTTCATCGCGCCGCTGCTCGCGACGCAGTACCACGTGGTCGCGCTCGATCTCTCGGGGCACGGCGACAGCGGCCGGCGCGCCGAGTACCAGCGCGAGGTCTGGTCGGACGAGGTGATGGCGGTGGCGCGGCACGCGGGCATCGTGGGCGCGCCGCTGCTCGTCGGGCACAGCATGGGCGGGATCGTGTGCATCTCGGCCGCGGCGCGCTACGGCGACCGGCTCGCGGGCGCGATCATCGTCGACGCGCCGGTGCGGCGGCCCGATCCGGAGTCCGAGGAAGGCACGCGCGGCCGCGCCTTCCGCAATCCCAAGACCTACAAGGACTTCGAGACCGCGGTCGCGAAGTTCCGGTTGATCCCGCCGCAGCCGTGCGAGAACGACTTCATCGTCGACCACGTGGCTCGAAATTCCATCCACCAGACGGCGGAGGGCTGGACCTGGAAGTTCGACCCGGTGGTGTTCCGGCGCGCGAGCCCGGAGTCGATCCAGGAGAACCTCGCGCAGGTGCGCTGCCGCGTGGCGCTGATCCGCGGCGAGCTCAGTTTCCTCGTCACGCCCGACGTGGCCGACTACATGTACGAGCTGCTCGACCGCAACGCGCCCGTCGTCGAGATCCCGCAGGCGCACCACCATCTGCTGCTCGACCAGCCGCTCGCGTTCGTCTCCGCGCTGCGCGCGATCCTGGCGGACTGGGAGCACTCGCTGCCGAGGAGGAAGCGGACATGAAGTACGGACCGGAGGACCCGGAAAACACCTACGGCGCGCACGCGTTCGAGGAGCGGATCTCGGCGTACGGCCCGCCTGCGGCCAATCGACCCGCCAGGCCATCGGCCCGATCTTCGCGCTCTGGTCGAAGTCCCCGCGGGACCAGTGGAGCGTGGGCGATGGGCAGGGCATGCAGAAGGCCGCGCCGAACGAGCTGCCCGCGTGGATGGGCGCGTTGCTGCGCGCGACGGGCGAAGCCGGAGCCGAGCCGCCGCAGAACCTGAAGGAGTACGACCCCGAGTGGGCGCGAGCGTGAAGGTACCCGCGCTGATGACGCACCGCTTCCGCGCGGTCGACGAGAAGACCGGCAGGACCCGGAGCTGTTCACGCGCACGCTCGTGGCGTGGGCCGCCACGCTGCCCGATCCCGTATGATCGCGAGTTGGCACGGAGGAGGAGCGCGCATGTCGTTGCAGGGCCGCGTCGCACTGGTCACCGGAGGCAGCCGCGGAATCGGCAAGGGCATCTCGCTCGGGCTCGCCGCGGACGGCGCGGACATCGCCGTGAACTACCGCAAGGACGAGGCCGCGGCCAAGGAGACGGTCGCCGAGATCGAGGCGCTCGGCCGCAAGGCGCGCGCCTACGCGGGCTCGGTCGACAGCTACGACGACTGCAAGACCCTGGTCGAGGCGGCCGAGCGCGACTTCGGTTTCGTCGACATCCTGGTGAACAATGCGGGCATCGCGAGCCGCGGCAGCACCGTGAAGAACACCGACCCGCTCGAGTTCGAGCGCGTGGTCAAGACCCACAGCTTCGGGCCGTTCTACCTGTGCCAGCTCGTGATCCCCAAGATGCGCACGCGCCCGCGCGGCGACATCGTGATGATCTCGTCGGTGGCGACGCTCGGCATGGCCGGCGGCGGCGCGCCCTACAACGTGGGCAAGGCGGGCATGGAGGCGCTCGCGCTGACGCTCGCGAAGGAAGAGAAGAAGCACGGCATCCACGTGAACATCGTCGCGCCGGGCCTGGTCGAGACCGAGATGGGCAAGCGCCTGGCCAAGGCGACCATGGGCGTGACGGACATCCGCCAGCTCGACGCGGCCATGCCGTTCGGTCGGGTGTGCCAGCCCGAGGACATCGCGAACGCTGTACGCTTCCTGGTGTCGGACCGCGCCAGCTATATCACGGGCGAGAAGATCAACGTGTACGGCGGCGGCTCGGCCTGACTCGCCCGCGCGCTCAGTCGTCGTCGTCGCGCTTCCAGCTCGCCCGCCAGGCGCAGACCGGCTGGCCCTGGGTCGTGCAGGAGAGCTTCTCGACGACGATGTCCTCGACGTCGTTCAGGCCGAGCGTCCCGCGGATGTAGCCGCCGATCAAGAGGCACAGCTCGCGGCTCGGGCTCTTGAACTCCTGGAGCTCGACGCGCGCGCGGCCGGGCGCCTCGGCGATCCGGTGCATCTGGCCGGCGTCGAACTGCGTCGACCAGAGCGCGAACACGCGGCTGCTCGAGCCGGAGCCGCGCAGGAGATCCCCGTAGAACTCCGCGTGCGCGCGCGCCGCGAACTCGCCCATGAACTCGAAGGCCTGGTCGCGCCCGGTGCCGAGCAGGTCGGCCGCGGCGCCGACCAGCGCGAGCAGATCCTCGAGCGGGTACCAGGCGGAGTTCTTGATCGTCTCGTCCAGGTAGTGCCGGTGCTCATCGGGCAGGAGCGCCGTCGCCTCCACGCGCTTGGAGCGCAGGAACTTGACCGCGCCGAGCAGCGTCGATCCCTTCACGCGTCCCAACTCAGTCCACCCGGTCCTTCCAGGACGCGCGCCAGGTGCAGCGGTCGTCGCCCCAGATCACGCACGCGATCTTCTCGACGGCGAGGTCGTGCATGCCGTTCATCAACAGCACGCCCTTGAAGTAGCCCTGCGACACCAGACACATCTCGCGCGACGGATCCTCGTAGCCGAGGATCTCCATGCGCACTCGGTTGGGCGCCTCCTCGGTCATGCGCAGCTCGCCGGTGTCGTGCTGCGTCGACCAGAGCGCGAAGGCGCGGCTGGTCGAGGAGCCAGTCAGCAGGTCACCGTACACGCCGACGTGTTCACGCGCGCTGGTCTCGCCCATGATCTCGAGCACCTGGTCGATCGGGCCCGTCACGAGCCGCGCCGTGGCGCGGATCAGCTCCAGCATGTCGCGCTCGGGATACCAGGCCGAGGTGCGGATGCGCTCGTCCAGGTAGTGGTGCAGCTCGCGCGGCAGCGTCTCGAGCGCCTCCGCGCGGCGCTGCCGCAGGTACTTCACCGCGCCGACCAGCGCCATGCCCTTGGCGTTGCCCACGCCTAGACCTCTTCTTTCGCGTGGAGGTACTCGGAGAGCAGCGCGAAGAAGCTCTCGCGGTCGACGGGCTTGGTGGCGAAGTCGTCGCAGCCGGCCGCGAGGCAGCGCCCGCGCTCGGCGTGCATGGCGTGCGCGGTGAGCGCGATGATCGAGCCGGTGTAGCCGCGCCGGCGCAGGATACGCGTCGCGGTGTAGCCGTCCATGATCGGCATCTGCATGTCCATCAGGATCAGGTCGAAGGCGTTGCCCGCTTCGCGCGCCTCGAGCGCGCGCTCCACGCCCTGCTGGCCGTTCTCGCAGATCACGATCTCGAGCCCGAGCTTCGCGAGCAAGAGCCGGATCAGGCGCTGGTTGTCCGCGCCGTCCTCGACCAGCAGCACGCGGCCCGAGAGGTGCGGCGCGGCGACGCGCACGACGCCGCTGCGCGGCGTGTCGGCGGCGTCGTCGGCGGGCTGCGTGCGCTCGATGCCCTCGAGCGAGCCGGTCGGCAGCGACACGCGCACGGTGGTGCCGCGGCCCGGCTCGCTCTCGAACTCGATCGAGCCGTCCATCAGCTCGCACAGGTGCTTCGAGATCGTGAGCCCGAGGCCCGTGCCGCCGTAGCGGCGCGTGGTCGAGCCGTCGGCCTGGCGGAAGGGACGGAACAGCCGCGAGCGTTCGGCGCTGGAGATGCCGATGCCCGTGTCGGTGACCTCGAAGACGATCCGGCTCGAGCCGGCCGCCTCGTGCAGCGACGCGCGCAGGCAGACCGAGCCGACCTCGGTGAACTTGAGCCCGTTCCCGACCAGGTTGATCAGCACCTGGCGCACGCGCGTGGGGTCGCCCTCGATGCGCACGGGCAGCGCGGTCGCGAAGGCGACCTGGAACGGCACGCCCTTCGCCTCGGCGCGCACGCGCATCAGCCGCGCGACGTCGCGCACGATCGCGATCGGCGAATACGCGACGCGCTCGAGCTCGAGCCGCCCGGACTCGATCTTGGACAGGTCGAGGATGTCGTTGAGCAGCGTCAGCAGGTAGTCGCCGTTGCGCTGGATGGTCTGCAGCGCGTCGAAGGTCTCGCGCGGCGCGGACACGGAGAGCGCCTGATCGAGCAGCTCCTCGGTGAAGCCGAGGATCGCCGTCATCGGCGTGCGGATCTCGTGGCTCACGTTGGCCAGGAACTCGCTCTTCACGCGCGTGGTCTGCTCGGCGTGCAGCATCGCCTCGCGCAGCGCCGAGTTCGCCTCCTCGAGCACCTCGGCGCGGTTCTGCTCGCTGCGCAGCTTGCGGCGCTCGGACGCGTCTCGCGCGATCAGCACCAGCGTCTGGCCCTGCGCGTCCTCGAGCCGGTGCAGCGCGGCCACCGTCGGCAGGTCGCCGCCGTCGCACTGCACGAGCTTGAGCTCGACCTCGCGCGCGCGCGAGGTGGCGGAAGCGGGGCCGTTCAGGTCGGCCACCAGGCTCCGCCAGGTCGCCAGCGTGGCCGGGTGGATCAACGACGCGATGGGCGTGCCCGCGAGTCGCTCCGCCGCGTAGCCGAGCCCGCGCTCCACGGCCGCGTTCGCGCCGCGAATCTGGAAGTCGTCGTCGAGCACGATCACCAGATCGGACACGAGCGACAGGAGAGCCACGGCGTCCCGTTGGAGAGCCATACGCATCCCGCATCGTCCTTCTGACCGGCTGCCTGAATCGCCCGAGCGTGGTTATGCTTGCCGCGGCCGTCGCGGCCGGGGGGAGTGCATGCAGCCGGGGACATTGGAGTCCGAGCGCGCGGGCAAAGGCCTTTCGCGCGAGCGGATCGGCCTCTGGCTCGCGCCGCTCGCGTTCGCGGCGCTCTGGTTCGCGCCGCTCGGCGTCTCGCCCGAGGCCCACCGCCTGGCGGCGATCATGGGCGCAGTCGTCGTGCTCTGGGTATCCGAGGCCATTCCGATGGCGATGACCGCGTTCCTGGGCGTGGCCGGCGCGGTCGTGCTCGGGGTCGCGCCGGCGACGGTGGCGTTCGCGCCGTTCGCCGACCCGCTGATCTTCCTGTTCATCGGCACGTTCATGCTGGCGCAGGCGATCTTCTTCCACGGCCTCGACCGGCGCTTCGCGTTCGGGATCCTGTCACTGCCCGGTGTCGGCGAGAGCCCGGCGCGCGTGCTGATGGCGTACGCCTGCGTGGCCTGCGCGATCTCGATGTGGATCAGCAACACCGCGACGGTCGCGATGATGTTCCCGATCGGCGTCTCGCTGCTCGGCGCGCTCGAGACGCGCGCGGGCGCCAACCTGCCGGCGCGCTTCGGCACGGCGCTGCTGCTCGCGAACGCCTTCGGCGCGTCGATCGGCGGCATGGCGACGCCAGTCGGCACGCCGCCGAACCTGATCGGGATCGGCTTCATCCGCCGCGAGCTCGGCGTCGACCTGCCGTTCTTCTCCTGGATGGCGCTCGGCCTGCCGATCGTGGCGCTGCTGCTCGGCTGGGCGCTGTTCGACCTGTCGCGCGCGGGCGTGCCGCGCGGCGCGCGGCTGGTCGGCGCGGCCGAAGTGGTGCGGCGCGAGCGCGCGGCGCTCGGGCCCTGGTCGCGCGGCGAGCGCAACACGCTGTTCGCGTTCGCGGCCACGGTGTTCTTCTGGGTGCTGCCCGGCGCGGTGGCGCTGTTCGCCGGCTCCGCCTCGCCGGCCTACGTCTGGCTCGGGAGCCACCTGCCCGAGGGCGTGGTCGCCCTGCTCGGCGCGGGACTCCTGTTCGTGCTGCCGACCGACCTCTCGCGCCACGAGTTCACCCTGCCCTGGCGCGAGGCGGTCCGGATCGACTGGTGGATCGTGTTCCTGTACGGCGGCGGCATCGCGCTCGGCACGCTCGCGTTCAAGACCGGCCTCGCCGAGGCGCTCGGCCGCTCGCTCACCGACCTGCTCGGGGTGCAGTCCGTGTTCGGGTTGATCGCGCTCTCGACCGCGCTCGCGACGATCCTCTCCGAGACCACCAGCAACACCGCGTCGGCGAACATGGTGGTGCCGGTGGCGATCGCCTTCGCGCAATCGTCCGGGATCGACCCGGTGCTGCCGGCGCTGGCCGCCACCATGGGGGCGTCGCTCGGCTTCATGCTGCCCGTCTCGACGCCCTGCAACGCGATCGTCTACGGCTCCGGCCGCATTCCCCTCACGCGCATGATCCGCCACGGCATCGTGCTCGACCTGGCCGGGATCGCGGCGATCGTCGCGATCGTGAGCCTGCTCGGGCCGCTGGTCCTGCCCCGCTAGGACCGGTCCGAAATCGTCATCGGACGATGAAGCGCTTCACAGCTCCGCCCGACCGTACGGGGCACCCTCGCAGCTGTCGCACCGGCGACGTGAGGAGACGACGATGGAACGGTCCGAAGGCATCGCGGAGCTGGCCATGACGATCTCGATCTTCGGGATCTCGTACGCGACGCTCGCCGCGATCCTCTACACGATGCTCTAGGTGACGCGCATCCCGCGGGCCATGAGCAGCTTTCCCGAGCGCACGAGCTCCGCGAGCTTGAACGGCCGCAGCAGGTCGATGAAGGCGTCGAGCTTCTCACTCGGGCCGTGCACCTGCAGGATCAGCGAGTCGGAGCCGTAGTCGACGACCTTGGCCTTGAAGTGCTCGGCGACCTGCAGGATCTGCGTGCGGCTGTCGAGCGGGGCGTACAGCTTCACCAGCGCGATCTCGGTCTCGTAGCTCTCGTCGCCGGTGTGGTCGATCGCGTGGACGACGTCGACGAGCTTGGCGAGCTGCTTGATGATCTGGTCGAGATCGTCGGAGTTGCCCGAGCACACGATCGTCATGCGCGAGAAGCGCCCTTCTGCGCCGGCCGAGACGACCAGACTCTCGATGTTGAAGCCGCGGCGCGAGAACACCAGCGCGGTGCGCACCAGCACGCCGGGCTTGTTGTTCACGAACAGCGAGATCGTGTGCAGCGGAGGCTTCGACGTGGCGGGCACGGGCGGCGTCAGTGCGGGTGCGGCCATCAGGTGCTCCCCGAAGGCTTCTCGAGCCGGTGCTTGGGCTTCTCGATCAGCATCTCGGACAGCGCCGCGCCGGCGGGGATCATCGGGAAGACGTTGTCCTCCTTGACCACCTCGGCGACGACCACGCACGGGCCCTTGTCCCACGCCTGCGCCTCGCGCAGGATCCGGTCGACGTCGGCGGGCCGGCGGATGCGCAGCCCCTTCGCGCCGTAGGCCTGCGCGAGCTTCACGAAGTCGGGATTGCCCTCGAGGTCTGCGCCCGACAGGCGGTTGTCGTAGAACATCTCCTGCCACTGCCGGATCATGCCCAGGTAGTTGTTGTTGATGATCAGGCACTTGACCGGAAGCTTGTTGATGCAGGCGGTGGCGAGCTCGGAGCAGGTCATCTGGAAGCCGCCGTCGCCGACGATCGCCCACACCTTCTTGCTCGGGTGCGCGAACTGCGCGCCGATTGCCGCGGGGAAGCCGAAGCCCATCGTGCCCGCGCCGCCGCTCGAGAGCCACGTGCGGTTGCTGCGCGTCAGGCAGAACTGCGCCGCCCACATCTGGTGCTGACCGACGTCGGTGGTCAGGATCGCGTCGCCCTTGGTGACCGCGTTCAGGCGGTCGAGCACGTGCTGCGCGCGCAGTCCCCCTTGCTTGGGGTACTTGAGCGGGTACTGCTTCCGCCAGCGCGCGATCTGCGCCAGCCACTCCGCGGTGTCGGCCATCTCGACCTGCGGCACCAGGTCCTCGATCACGAGCCGCGCGTCGCCGTGGATCGCGACGTCGGCCGTGATGATCTTGCCGAACTCGGCCGCGTCGATGTCGACGTGGATCTTGATCGCGCGTTTGCAGAAGTCGGCGACGCGGCCGGTGATGCGGTCGTCCCAGCGGCCGCCGATCGACATGATCAGGTCGCAGTCGACCACGGCCTTGTTCGCATAGGCCGTGCCGTGCATGCCGAACATGCCCAGGTTCAGCGGGTGCGTCTCGTCGACGGCGCCCTTGCCGAGCAGCGTGTTCACGACCGGCGCGCGCAGCTTCTCGGCCAGCGCGGTGATGGCCTTGCCGGCGTCGGAGATCACCGCCCCCTGCCCGACGTAGAGCACCGGCCGCTTCGCCTCGCGCAGATGGCGCGCGGCCTCGGCGATGCGCTCCGGATCGCCGCGACCCGGAACGGTGTAGCCGGGCAGGTCGAGCACGTCGGTGAACGGTGCGGTGCACGGCCCCTGCCCGATGTCCTTCGGCACGTCGATCAGCACCGGCCCGGGCCGGCCGCTGGTCGCGATGTGGAACGCCTCGCGGATGATGCGCGGGATGTCGGCCGCGTTCTTCACCAGGTACGAGTGCTTCACGACCGGGTAGGTGATGCCCGTGACGTCGGCTTCCTGGAACGCGTCCTTGCCGAGCATGGGCGAGATGGTCTGCCCGCAGATCACGATCAGCGGCGCGGAGTCCATCTGGGCGGTGAGCAGACCCGTGACGGTGTTGGTCGCGCCCGGCCCCGAGGTCACCAGCACCACGCCCGGCCGCCCGGTCGCCCGCGCGTAGCCGTCGGCCATGTGCGTGCCGCCCTGCTCGTGCCGGACCAGGATCAGCTTGATCTTCGAGTCGGACAGAGCGTCGAAGATCGGCAGCGCCGCTCCGCCGGACAGCCCGAAGATGTACTCGACCCCCTCTCTTTCGAGGCAGCGGACGATCATCTCCCCACCGGTCGGGATCTTCTGGCTCACGTTCGGTCTCCCCGGATCGGAATCGAGCCATGGTTCGATCGAACCAGGGCATCGTCGAGGCCGTACTCTATCCCGATCCGGGATCGATTGCCAAGAACAGGCCGATTCTGGGATAAACTTTGCTCTCGACGAATCGATGGACCGATGAAACCATGGGTCTGGAAGCGAAAATACAGGCGAATGTCTCGGAGCGCGATCTACAAAGTGAGAATCGGCTGTGAATTGAGTGCGCTCAGCCCAGTGCCAGCGTCCGCTGGAGCGCTGGCCGGCCCTGGAGCCGTTCCTGGTAGGCGAGCAGCGCCGGGAAGCGCTCGTCGAGCACGCCGAGCAGCCGCGCGGCGACCAGCGTGAAGCCCATCATCACGTCGGCGGCCGAGAACTCGTCGCCGAGCAGCCACGCCTTCTGGCCGAGCGAGCGCTCCAGGAACTCGAAGCCCGCGGCGGCGCGCGTGCGCGAGTCCGCGATCAGCGTCTCGTAGCTCTCGGAGTCGCCGCGGTAGCGCGTGAGCCAGACGACGATGCCGAGCGGCGGGAAAGCCGTGCTCTCCGCGAAGTGCAGCCACTGCAGGAACGCGGCGCGCGCGGGCGAGCCGACCGGCGGCGCGAGCCGACCGTTGCCGTAGCGCTCGAGCACGTACTCGATGATCGCGCCCGACTCGCACATCAGCACCTCGCCGTCCTCGAGCACCGGCAGCTTCCCGAGCGGGGTCTTCTGGATGAAGAACTCGTTCGAGGTCGGCGCGAACTCGACACGTTCGAGCGTATAGGGGAGCCCTAGCTCTTCGAGAAGCCAGACCACCCGCACCGCCCGCGTGCGCGGGGCGTACCAGAGCTTCAGCATCGTCCTCTCCCGCGGCGCCCGCCGCAAGCGGCTAGAGTACGCGAGATGCTCACCGCCCACGCCATGCCGAGCGCGCCGCTCGCCGGACACGTCGAGTTCTTCTGGGCGATGGACGCGCCGCTTCGCGCGGACGGTGCCGAGCGGGTGCTGCCGTCGGGCACGACCGAGCTCGTCTTCGACCTGCGCGACCCCGGGCGCCTCGCGCTGATCTGCGGACCCCATTCGGAGCCGTTCGTGCTGCAGGGGGCGAGTCGCGAGTCGTTCGCCGGGATCCACTTCAAGCCGGGCGGCGCGACGCGGCTGCTCGGCGTGCCGGAGAGCGAGCTCGCCAACGGCTTCGTGGATCTCGACGCGCTCTGGGGGCGCCAGGCTCGCGAGCTGCGCGCGCGTCTCGGCGACGCGGAGACCCCCGCCGCCGCGCTCACGCTGCTCGAGCGCGCGCTGCTCGCGCGCCTCGAACGCACGCGCGCAGGTCACGCCTGCGTCGCGTACGCGCTCGACGCGCTCGCGCGCGTGCCCGCGAGGCGCTCGATCGGAGAGATCGCCGCACAGACCGGGCTCTCGGCGCGGCGCTTCATCACGGTCTTCACGCAGCAGGTGGGGCTTTCGCCGAAGCTTTTCGCGCGCGTGCGGCGCTTCCAGCACGTGCTGCACGTCGCGCACGCGCAGCGTGCGCCGGACTGGGCGCGGCTCGCGCTCGCCTGCGGCTACTACGACCAGGCCCATCTCGTGCGCGACTTCGGCGACTTCGCCTCGGTCTCCCCGGGCGCCTACCTGCGGCTGCGCGGCGACGACCCGAACCACATCGCGCTCGCGCCCGAGGTTCAAATTCGTCCAAGAGCCGAGGTCCACGCCTGACCGAGACTCGTCGTCGGGAAAGGTCTCCCGGAGGACGAATGGAAAAGCGAACGGATCTCGAGACCCACGGCCTGCGCGCGGCCTGTGACGCGCTCTCGGTGCTGCGCATCGGCGCGGAGACTACGGAGGCCGACGCGAACGACGCGATGCGCGCGCTCGCGGCGTTCAACGGCTGCACGGTCGGCGTGGTGCGCTTCTCGGGCGAGACGCCTTGGGAGCGCCACGCCGAGGACGAGCTGCTGCACGTGCTCGAGGGCGAGGTCGAGGTCACGATCCTCGGCGTCGGCGAGACCGTGAACGGCGTCGCGCGAGCGGGAGACGTCGTCGTGGTTCCGCGCGCCTGCTGGCACCGGCAGCACGCGCGCACGACCACCACGCTGCTCTTCGTGACGGGCACCACGGATCTCTCGACGGCCGTCGATCCGCGCTGACCGCACGCGTGACTGCTGTCACCGTCGTGTGTACGGCGCTGCGGTACCGCGCGTCACGGTCTCGCTGCGCGCGCGGGACGATCATCGGAGCGAGGAGACACCGCCATGTCGCTCGTTCCGCTCTGGCGCTCGCTTGCGGCGACGCTGACCGCGTTCTCGCTCGTGCTGGGAGCCGCGGCCGCGCGAGCCGACGAGTTTCCCGACGGCGTGCGCGACACGCTCGGCCCGCGCTTCGAGGCCGCGCGCGACGGCGAGACGCGCATCGCGCGTCCGCGGCACGACCGCCGGCTCGACGTCGTGCGGCGCTGGAACCGGATCGCGATCGACGCGAGCGGTCTCGACCACACGCCGGTCGCGGTGGGCGAGAACCGCGTGTTCGGCGAGCAGATCGGGCCCGGCCGCTCGAGCCGCGCGATCGCGATCGTGCAGATCGCCGTCTTCGAGGCGGTGAACGCGATCCACGGCGGCTACCGGAGCTACGCCGGCGTTCGGCGCGCGCCGCTCGACACCTCGCTCGAGGCCGCGGTCGCGCAGGCCGCGCACGACACGCTCTCGGCGCTGTTTCCCTCGCAGCGCGCGAGCTTCGACCAGAATCTCGCCGACCAGCTCGCGAGCCTGCGCGTGCGCGAGGCGCGCGTGCTGCGCGGGATCGCGCTCGGCCGCCGCGCCGCGCTCGCGATCCTGGAAATGCGCGCCGACGACGGCTCGCGGCACCCGGAGCCGCGCATGGGCCAGGACTTCCTCCCGAGCGACGCGCCGGGCTGGTGGCGCCAGGACCCGATCGGACAGGCGCCGCTCGCGCTCGGCGCGCACTGGGCCGGGGTCGAGCCCTTCGTGCTGCGCTCGGCCGATCAGTTCCGGGTTCCGCCCCCGCCCGACATGACGAGCGCGGCCTACACCGCGGCGTTCGACGAGGTGAAGGCGCTCGGCGGCGACGGCATCACGACCCCGACCGTGCGCAACGCGGACCAGACCCGGACCGGCACCTACTGGGCGTACGACGGCACGCCGAGCCTGTGCGCTCCGCCGCGCCTGTACAACCAGATCGCGGTCGTGATCGCGGACCAGCAGCGCACCGGACCGGTCGCGCTCGCGCGCCTGCTCGCGCTCGCGAACGTGGCGATGGCCGACGCGGGCATCGCGATCTGGGAGTCGAAGTACCACTACCAGTTCTGGCGCCCGGTCACCGGCATTCGCGAGGCCGCCCCGGACACCGGACCGAGCGGAGGCGGCGACCGCAATCCCGACACGGTCGGCGATCCGACCTTCTCGCCGCTCGGCGCGCCCGCGAGCAACCTCACCGGTCCGAACTTCACACCGCCCTTCCCGGCCTATCCGTCCGGACATGCCGGCTTCGGCGGCGCGCTGTTCCAGATGCTGCGCGACTTCTACGGCACGGATCGGATCGCGTTCTCGTTCGTCTCCGACGAGTTCAACGGCACGACGCTTGCCAACGACGGGAGCGTCCGCCCGCTCCTGCCGCGCAGCTTCCGCGCGCTCTCGCAGGCCGAGGAGGAGAACGGCCAGAGCCGCATCTACCTGGGCATCCACTGGTCGTTCGACAAGACCGAGGGGATCGTGCAGGGGCGCCGCATCGCGCGCTACGTGTTCCGCAATGCCTTCACGCCGGCGGGACGCTAGCCGAAGCGGAGCGTGACGCGCCGGTCCGGTCCGATCGCGACGCGCGGCGCGGGCATCAGCCGCAGGTTCCGTCCGTCGCAGCTCCGGCCCGTGCGCAGATCGAAGCGGTAGCGGTGCCAGGGACACTCGATCGTGTCACCGTCCCGCGCCCCGTCTTCGAGCGGCCCGAGCAGGTGCGGGCAGACGGTGGAGTGCGCGATCAGCTCGTCGCCGAGCGCGAGCACGCGGAACGGCCGGCCGTCGAGCTCGACCAGCAGCGGCAGCCGCGCGCGCAGCGCATCGAGCGGACCGAGCTCGAGCGATTCCCGGCCGCGCTCGGGCAGCGCCGCCACGCGCGCGAGCATGGCCTCGCGGCGCATCATCATCGACTCGTCCTCGTCCCAGAGCCGCGTGTAGAGCGTCGTGTAGCCGCGTCCGAGCGCCTCGACCTGGGCGGGCGCGACCCCGGGCAGCTTGAACTCGACGCGGATGTCCGTCGCACGGGGCTGCTTCGGCTGCAGCTCGGTCCAGATCTCCGAGCCCGCGCCGACGCCCGCGGTCGTCGCCGTCAGGTAGCGCAGGTTCGCGCGCTCGAGCCGCACCTCCACCTCGATCTCGTCGCTCGCGGGGACGCCGCGCCCGCGCAGGCGCGCGCGCCAGCCCTGCTCGCTCGCTTCCAGACAGCGGATCGCGTCGAACGAGCCGCGGTGCAGGCCCGGCAGGTGCTCCCAGTCGAGCACGTTCTCCCAGATGCGCTCGAGCGAGGCCGCGATCGTGCGCTCGTAGACGGCGACCGAGGTGAGTGCGACGGGAGTCACGCGCGCAGGATACCGCGAATGTCCGGCCGCGACCGCAGCCGCCTCAGGTCTGCGCGCGCGCCCAGCCGTGCTCGCGCAGCAGGGCTCGCACGCGCGCCCGCACCTCGTCGCGGACCTCGCGCACGCGCTCGGCCGACGCGCCCTTCGGATCGGCGAGCTCCCAGTCCCGATGCTCGAGCCCCGGGACGTGCGGGCAGGCTTCCCCGCAGCCCATCGTGATCAGCAGGTCCGCGCTCCGCGCGAGCTCGTCGGTCAGCAGCGTCGGCGCTGCGTCGCCGAGCTCGACGCCCGCCTCACGCATGGCGGCCACGACTTCCGGGTGCGCGCGCGAAGCCGGCTGCGTGCCCGCCGAGATCGCGCGCGCACGCGCCGGGTCCGCCGCCTGGTTGAAGAACGCCGTTGCCATCTTCGAGCGCCCCGCGTTGTGCACGCACGCGAACAGGACCGTCTTCATCCCTCGGCTCGCACGGCGCGCGCCGTTGCCAGCCAGTGCGCGAAGGCGACCGCCGCGGCCGCGCCGGCGACCTGCGCGAGCGCGAAGCCGGGCACGTCGGAGACGTCGCGGTGCCAGCCCGCCGCGATGCTCACCAGCGGATTCAGGTGCGCACCCGAAACGGGACCGAGCGCGAGGATCAGCGCGGCGAGCACCGCCCCGGTCGCGACCGAGTTCGCGAGCAGAGCGAGACCGACGCTGCCGCCGGAGAGCCGCTCGCCCATGATGCCCGAGCCGACCACGGTCGCGAGCAAGAGCGCGGTGCCGACGCACTCGCAGGCGGCGCGGCGCGCGCGCATCAGCTCGCCCGCTTGCGCGCGGCCCGACGCCGGAGCGCGACCGCGAGCTGCGCCGGCGGCGCGAGCGCGGCGCGCAGCTCCGCGAGCCGCTCGAGCCGCAGCCGGTAGTACATCCAGGTGCCGCGCCGCTCGCGCTCGAGCAGACCGGCCTCGGTGAGCACGCGCAGGTGGTGGCTCACCGTCGGCTGCGTGAGTCCGAGCGGGCGCGTCAGGTTGCACACGCAGGCTTCGCCGTCGGGCTGCCCGGCGAGGAAGCTGAGCAGCCGCAGCCGGCCGGAGTCGCCGAGCGCTCGGAAGATCCGCGCCGATTCCTCCGCGCGCCGCCGGCCGAGTCGGTCCTCGAGCACGGGCGCGGGACAGTCCGTGCTCGGCCCGCGTATCGCCATCCGTTGATATTGACGGAGATCGATGGACCCGACAAGCGCGGCACGCCGGGCGCCGTGCGGGCTATAGTTCGCGCCATGCCCGACTTCACCTACCAGCCGATCTTCGAGCACGGCCACGACGAGACGCCGTACCGCAAGCTCACGAGCCAGCTCGTCTCGATCGAACGCTTCTCCGGCCGAGACGTGCTGGTGGTCGAGCCCGAGGCGCTGGTGCTGCTCGCGCGCGAGGCGCTCGACGACGTCTCGCACCTGCTGCGCCCGGGCCACCTCGCGCAGCTCGCCAAGATCCTCGAGGATCCCGAGGCGAGCGAGAACGACCGCTTCGTCGCGCTCGAGCTGCTCACCAACGCGAACATCGCCGCGGGCCGCGTGCTGCCGAGCTGTCAGGACACCGGCACCGCGATCGTGATGGCGTACAAGGGCCAGCAGGTCTGGACGAACGGCGACGATGCCGAGGCGCTCTCGCGCGGGATCTTCGACGCCTACCAGCAGCGCAACCTGCGCTACTCGCAGATGGCGGCGCTCGACATGTACACCGAGAAGAACACCGGCACGAACCTGCCCGCGCAGATCGATCTCTACACCGAGGCCGGCGACGAATACCGCTTCCTGTTCCTGGCCAAGGGGGGAGGCTCGGCGAACAAGACGTTCCTGTATCAGGAGACCAAGGCGCTCTTGAACCCGACCTCGCTCACCCAATTCGTGGCCGAGAAGATCCGCACGCTCGGCACGTCGGCGTGTCCGCCCTATCACCTGGCGCTGGTGATCGGCGGAACCTCCGCGGAGATGACGCTCAAGACCGTGAAGCTCGCCTCCGCGCGCTACCTCGACGATCTGCCCACCACCGGCAACGAGCAAGGCCGCGCGTTCCGCGATCCCGCGCTCGAAGAACGGGTGCGCGTGCTGTGCAACGAGACGGGCATCGGCGCGCAGTTCGGCGGCAAGTACTTCGCGCACGACGTGCGCGTGATCCGGTTGCCGCGCCATGGCGCGTCGTGTCCGGTGGGGCTGGGCGTATCGTGCTCGGCCGACCGCCAGATCCTGGGCAAGATCACGCGCGACGGCGTGTTCCTCGAGCAGCTCGAGACCAACCCCGCCAAGTACCTGCCCGACGTGGCCAGCGAAGAGCTCGGCGGCGACGTGGTGAAGATCGACCTGCGCCGCCCGATGCGCGAGATCCTCGCCGAGCTCTCGCGCCACCCGGTCGGCACGCGCCTCTCGCTCTCGGGGCCGATGGTCGTCGCGCGCGACATCGCTCACGCGAAGCTGAAGGACCGGCTCGACCGGGGCGACGGGCTGCCGCAGTACTTCAAGGACCACATGGTCTACTACGCCGGTCCCGCCAAGCAGCCGAAGGGCCTCGCCTCCGGCTCGTTCGGCCCGACCACCGCGGGGCGCATGGATTCGTACGTGGACCTGTTCCAGAGTCACGGTGGCAGCATGGTCATGCTCGCGAAGGGCAACCGCGGCAAGTCGGTGCGCGACGCGTGCAAGCAGCACGGCGGCTTCTACCTCGGCTCGATCGGCGGCCCGGCCGCGCGGCTCGCCGATCACTCGATCAAGCGCGTGAGCGTGCAGGAGTACGAGGAGCTCGGCATGGAGGCGATCTGGCGCATCGACGTCGAGGACTTCCCCGCCTTCATCGTGACCGACGACAAGGGCAACGACTTCTACGCCGCGCTGCTCGAGACCAAGCCGAGCCCGGTGCTCCAGATCAGCGGGGAGTAGCGCTAGAGGCGCGCGATCCGACGCACCTCGTCCAGCGGCTGCGCGAGCAGGCGCTCGATCGGGAGCGCCGGCAGATACGCCGAGCGGCGGCCGCGACGCCAGACGCGCACGAGCCGGGTCGGCCAGGTCGCGCCCGCCTCGCGCCAGGTGCGCAGCGCGGCGCCGACCATCAGCAGCGCGTTCGCGCGGCCACCGACCGCGCCGTGGCTGAACCAGAGCAGCGCCGTCTCGCCCACACCGTCCGCGCCGTAGCCCGTCAGGACGTGCGACTGATCGTGCGTGAGCTCGCTGCGGTCCGCGTACCAGCGCACACCCTCGTCGTCGGAGCTGATCTCGCGCTCGTAGCTGCGGCCGAGCGCGACGAGCTTCCCGGGATCGAGGCCGTAGCGCTCGATGTGCGCGAGATACGCGCGTCCGAGGCTCCCGTCGGGGAGACCCACGAGCGCCTCGCGGTCGCGCAGGTGGTCGAGCAGACATGGCCGCTCGACGAACAGACGCCGGCCCTCCGGATGCGCGAGCAGGGTGGCGAGGCCGCGCTCCATCAGATCCGGATCGAGCGCGGCGATCACCTCGAACGCGTTCTCCGTGCGGTCCGGATCGCGCAGCAGGCGGCGCAGCGCCGTCCATGCGCGCCGCCACTGCGGCCGCGCGCGCCGACGCGAGCGCGCGACGGGCGGGAACAGTCCGGGATCGACGGCGGTCATCGTCACCTCCCTTTAGCGCGAGCGGATGCGCGCGCGGGGCGCGCGGGCCGCGGCGAATCTCCGGCGATGCCGCGCAGCAAGAGCTCCGCGGCCAGCAGCATGCGCTCGTGCAACGGCTCGTCGCGGTCCTCGTAGAGCCAGTGCGTGATCGTGCCGAACACGAGACTGTCGAAGGCGGACGCGAGCGTCTCCGGCGAGGGCCCGCGCCGGAGATCGCCGCGCGCCTGGCCGCGCGTGTGGAGCTGCAGCAAGCGCGCGAGCGCCGCCGCGCGTATCTCCATGGCCGTACCGCCTTCGTCGAGTCCCTGCCAGATCTTGGCGATCTCGCGGAAGATCGCGCGATAGAAGCGCTCGTTCTCCTCGATGCCGCGGCCCATCGCCTCGAACAGCGAGCGCACCAGCGCCGGCGTCGGGCTCTTGCGGTCCGCGAGCGCGGCGTCGAGCAGCTCCACGTAGCCGGCCAGGACCTGCGCGGTGATCGCATCGATCAGCGCGTGCTTCGAGCCGAAGTGGTTGAACACCGTCGCGCGCGCGACGCCCGCGGCTTCGGCCACCTCCGTCATCGTCACGTCGTGCAGGCCGCGTGCGGCGAACAGCCGCTCCGCCGCGTCGAGCATGGCGGCCCGGGCATCGCCCCGGGCGGGCGCTGCGGACTTCGACATTGGACCGCAGTCTACTTCGACTTGGACCCGAGTCCAAGTCGATTCTCGGCCCCATCCCCACGGCTGGACTCCCCACGGCTGGACTCGCCACGGCTAGACTCGCGGCTCACCCGCAGCGGAGGCCCCCAAAGATGTCACTCATCCCTCGCTTCGCCAGTTACGCCGCCGCCTTCGAGACCGCCTACGCGAGCGACGACTGGAAGCCGATCGCGCCGTTCTTCGCCGACGACGCGGTGTACGAGATCCCCGGCCTGCCCGCGCCGATCGGCGGCCGGCTGGTCGGTCGCGAAGCGATCCTCGCGTACTTCAAGACGGTGCTCGACGGCTTCGATCGCAAGTTCGGCTCGCGCGCCGTGTCGCTGGTCGGCGCGCCGCGCGAGCAAGGCGCGTCGGTCACGATTCGCGGGCGCGTGGTGTACACGTCGCCGCACGCGCCGAACTGCGAGTTCGAGCTCGAAGAGATCGCGACCTTCGACGACCAGGGCCGCATCCGCCGGCTCGAGGACCGCTATGATGAAGCGACCGTCCGTGGGCTGGCCGAGTACATCCGCGCGCACGGGAAGGCGCTGGGGCTGGCGGGGGCCTGAATATCCTATGCTCCCCGCCCCATGCCGCTGCTCAGCCTCGACCGAGTCTCGATCGCCTTCGGCCGGACCGCGCTTCTGGACGAGGCGACGTTGCAGGTCGAGGCCGGCGAGCGCGTCTGTCTGATCGGCCGCAACGGCGCGGGCAAGTCGACGCTGCTGCGCATCGTGGCCGGCGACGTGGCGACGGATTCGGGCGAGGTGTGGCGCCAGCCCGGGCTCGCGATCGCGACGCTCTCGCAGGAGCTGCCGAGCGACGCGGAGGCGACCGTCTTCGACGCGGTCGCGGAAGGGCTCGCCGAGATCGGCCACCTGCTCGCCGAGTACCACCACGTCTCGCAGGCCGTGGGCGCGGATCCGGAGCCGTCCCTGCTCGCGCGCCTGGAGGACCTGCAGCACGCGATCGAGGCGCGCGAGGGCTGGAGCCTGTCGCAGCGCGTGGACCAGATCCTGGCGCGGCTCGAGCTGCCGCCCGACGCGAAGCTCGGCGAGCTCTCGGGCGGCTGGCGCCGGCGCGTGGCGCTGGCGCAGGCGCTGGTGCGCGAGCCCGATCTGCTCTTGCTCGACGAGCCGACCAACCACCTCGACATCGAGGTGATCCAGTGGCTCGAGGAAAAGCTGCTCGCGTTCCGCGGCGGCGTCTTGTTCGTGACCCACGATCGCACGCTGCTCACGCGGTTGGCGACGCGCATCGTCGAGCTCGATCGCGGCGTGGTCACGTCGTGGGCCTGCGACTACCCGACCTTTCTCGTGCGCAAGGCGGCGGCGCTCGAAGAGGAGGCACGCCACGCGGAGCTCTTCGACAAGAAGCTCGCGCAGGAAGAAGTCTGGATCCGCCAGGGCATCAAGGCGCGGCGCACGCGCAACGAGGGCCGCGTGCGCGCGCTCGTGGCGCTGCGCCAAGAGAGGTTGCGCCGGCGCGAGCTCGAGGGCAGCGCGCGCCTGTCCGTAGACGAGGGCCAGGCCTCGGGCAAGCTCGTGGCCGAGGCGAAGGGGCTCTCGTACGCGTGGGGCGGCGCGCCGATCGTGCGCGATTTCTCGCTGCGCATCATGCGCGGCGATCGCATCGGGCTGGTCGGTCCGAACGGCGCGGGCAAGACCACGCTCTTGCGGCTCTTGCTCGGCCAGCTCGCGCCGACCGCCGGCAGCGTGCGGCTCGGCACCAAGCTCGAGGTCGCCTACTACGACCAGCTGCGCGCGGTGCTCGAGCTCGAGAAGACCGTGCTCGAGAACATCGCCGAGGGCCGCGAGTACGTGGACGTGCAGGGCCAGCGCCGCCACGTGATCAGCTACCTGCAGGACTTCCTGTTCAGCCCCGACCGCGCGCGCGTGCCGGTCAAGGCCCTGTCGGGCGGCGAGCGCAATCGCCTGCTGCTCGCGCGGCTGTTCGCGCAGCCCGCGAACCTGCTGGTGCTCGACGAGCCCACCAACGACCTCGACATCGAGACGCTCGAGCTGCTCGAGGAGCTCTTGATCGACTACAAGGGCACGCTCCTGCTCGTGTCGCACGACCGCACGTTCCTCGACAACGTGGTGACCTCGACGCTGGTCTTCGAGGGCGACGGCCGCGTGCAGGAGTACGCGGGCGGCTACACCGACTGGTTGCGCCAACGGGCGAAGCCCGTGGTCGCCGCCGCCGCCAAGCCGGAGAGCGCCGCGAAGCCGCCGCCGGCGGCGACCGTCGCCAAGCCGAAGCCGGCGAAGCTCAAGCACAAGGACGCGCGCGAGCTCGAGGGACTGCCGGCCGTGATCGACGCGCTCGAGGCCGAGCAGGCGGAGCTCGGCGCGCGCGCGAGCGACCCCGCCTTCTACAAGCGCGATCCGGCCGAGCAGGCCCGCGCGCTCGCACGGCTGGCCGCGCTCGCCGGCGAGATCGAGACCGCCTACGCGCGCTGGGACGACCTCGAGGCGCTGCGCGACCTCAGTTGAAGCGCTCGCGGATCGCGTTCCAGGCGCGCGTGTAGAGCACGCCCATGCCCGGCCACGCGTCGGGCATCGGCGCGAGCGCCTGGCTCTTGCGGTACTCCTCGAGCGCCTTCGCCCGCTCGCCGCGCTGCGCGCGCTTGCGGCCCAGATCCTCGTGGATCTCCGGGCCGTCGCGCCCGACCAGCGCGAGCCGGCGCGAGGCGAGCTCGAGCCGCTCGACGTCGTCGTGCAGCAGCGCCTGGCGGTAACCGACCTCGCGCTCCCAGGTGCCGATGCTCCAGAACGCCACCGCCAGCGCGCCGACCGCGGCGATCCCGGCGCGCAGCGGCCACGACACGTTCGTGCGTAGGCCGAGCGCGGGCGCCGGCTCGGGAACGGGCTTCGCGACCAGCGCCGCGCCGACCCGCGCGTCGCGCAGCTTCCAGATCACGCCGTCGAGCAGGAAGTGGTGCAGGTTCACGGCCGACGCGACCAAGAGCCCCAGGCCTGCGTCGAAGGCCAGCACACCGAACACGCCGGGCGCGAGCAGCCAGGCCGGCACGACCCAGAGCGCGGCGCCGACCAGGGTCGCGGCGCCGATGTAGCCGAGCGTCGCGCTGGCCGTCGCGGCCGCCAGCCCCGAGGCGCGCGCGTAGTAGACGGAGATCCACAGGTACTGGACGGCGTGCGCGATCGCGACCCACACGAAGGCGAGCGCGGTGAGACCCTTCTGCCCGTACAGGCCGGGGAAGCTCCGTCCCAGCAGCACAGGCACGATGAACCAGACGAGCTGGCTCGCGACCAGGCCGAGCACCGGCGTGAGCGTCCGCAGCGAGCTGCGCCGCTGCAGGCGCAGCAGCATCACCGCCGTCACACCGACGTAGGCGAGCGTCGCGAGCGCGAGCAGCGGGCGGATCAGCGCGTCGGGGACCTCGAGCGACGCGAACTCGTAGCCGCCCTGCCCCGAGTACAGCGGATCGCTGCCGCTCGTGAACGTCGCGCCGTGGATGCCCGCGAGGATCACCACGAACGACAGCACGTACGAGAGCTTGATCAGGCGCCGCAGCGGCGCGTCGACGGCGACGCCGCCGCGCTGCAGGAACATCAGCGAGAGCCCGAAATTCTGCGCGCTGTAGTGCCACGGGCTCCAGGTCAGGTACAGGGTGATGAACCAGCGGCCGAGGTCGGGCGTCCCGAGCGAGAGCGCGAACGCGCCCCAGACCACGAGCCCGAACACGAGCCCGTAGTTCGAGTAGCGGCGCCGCGCCTCGGCCGTGGCGTAGACACGCAAGAGCGTCGCGCCGTAGTGGGGGATGCTGGTGCACAGGATCAAGAGCGGCACCCAGGCGGCCACGGCCTCGCGCGAGAAGCCGACCGCCGCGACGATGCCGACCATCAGCGGGTACACGAGTCCGCAGCCGAACAGGAGATCGGGAAGCGGGCCGAACAGCCAGGCCCGGCGCTCGACGGCGGCGGAGGTCATCGGGGCTCGATCATAGCGCGGGAGGCGGTACTCCTTTTGGAGACGCGATGAGCTCCACGGCCTTCGAACTCTGCACCCCGCTCGAGCACGCGCTGCCGTTCACGGCCGCGTCGCTGCTCGCGCCCATGGAGGGGGTGACGGAGCCGTGCTTCCGGGATCTCGTGTTGGCGCGCAACCACGCCCGCGCGCTCGGCGGCGCGTTCACGGAGTTCGTGCGCGTCTCCGTGGCGCCGATCCCGCGCGCGCTGCTGCGCCGCGAGCTCGGACCAAGGCGCTTCGCACAGCCGGTCGGCGTGCAACTCATGGGCAATGATCTCGAGCACCTCGCGCGCACGGCGCGAAACGCCGTCGAGGTCGGCGCCCCGCTCGTCGACCTGAACTTCGGCTGCCCGGCCAAGGGCGCGATCGCGGGCTGCGCGGGCTCGGCGCTGTTGCGCGATCCGCCCGCGCTCGAGCGTGTCGTGCGCGCGGTGGTGCGCGCCGTACACGTTCCGGTGACGGCCAAGCTGCGCGCGGGCTACGACGACGCGGATCGGATCGAGGAGCTCGCGCTCGCGGCCGAGAACGGCGGCGCGAGCCTGCTCACGCTGCACTGCCGCACGCGCGCCGAGGCGTATTGCGACGCCGTCGACTGGTCGCGCATCGCGCGCGCAGTGCGCGCGGTCTCGATTCCCGTTTGCGGGAACGGCGGCATCGCGAGCCACGCCGACCTCGCGCGCATGCGCCGCGAGACCGGCGCGGCGTTCGCGATGGTCGGACGCGGCGCGCTCGCCGATCCGTGGATCTTCAGCGGTCACCGAGCGACTCGCGGCGAGGCCGCGCGCTTCCTGGTCGAGTACGCCGACACCATGCGCGATCGCCACCAGTGGCCCGCCGGCGGAATCGGCGCGCGCCTGAAACAGCTGCTGCGCCACTGGCGGGCCGGCGGACTCGTGGCGGACCCGGAGACGCGCCTCTCGCTGCTGCGCGAGCGCAGCGCCGAGGCGCTGCTCACGCGCCTGCGCCGGGAAGCGGACGCGGCCTGAAGTCCGCCGCGCCGCTCGGCTACACTCCCGGCCAGAACGCGGACCCGATCGACCCCCCCCGGAAGCAGGAGATCCCATGCCAGACGTCGCCATGTGGGGCAAGGCGCTCACCGTCATGCCGCGCATCACCAAGCAGGATTGGGACGGACTCGACATCGTCTCGCGCTGGCTGATCGCGACCCGCTCCGCGGTGATCATCATGACCTTCACGTCGGCCGCCTTCGCGGGCCTGCTCGCGGCCAAGGAAGGGAAGTTCGACGGACTGTTGTTCGCGCTGGTGACGGCGGGTCTGTGTCTCGCGCACGCGACCAACAACCTGGTGAACGACCTGACCGACTACTGGAAGGGCGTCGACCAGGGCAACTACTTCCGCACGCAGTACGGGCCGCAGACGGTGCAAGACGGTTTCCTCTCCGTGCGCCAGATGCTCGTGTACACGGCGGTCACCGGCGCGGTCGCGCTCGCGATCGGCGCGTACCTGGTGGTGCTGCGCGGCGAGATCGTCGGCATGCTGCTCGGGGCAGGCGCGTTCTTCGTGCTGTTCTACACGTTCCCGCTCAAGTACATCGGACTCGGCGAGCCGGCGGTGCTCGCGGTCTGGGGCCCGCTGATGGTCGGCGGCGGCTACTACGTGATCACCGGCGAGTGGAGCAACAACGTCGCGGTCGCGAGCATCGCCTACGCGCTCGGGCCCACCGCGGTGCTGTTCGGCAAGCACATCGACAAGCTCGACGCGGACGGCGCGAAGAAGATCCGCACCATGCCGGTCCTGCTCGGCGAGCGGACCTCGCGCTACACGGTGCTCGGCATGCTGGTCGCGCAGCTCGGCGTCGTCGCGTACCTGGTCGCGATCGGCTTCTTCACGCCGGCCATGCTGATCACGTTCGCGGCCTCGCCCTCGTTGCGGCGCGTGTACGCCACGTACAAGCACCCGCGTCCCAAGGAAGCGCCGCCCGAGCTGCCGAAGGGCGTCTGGCCGCTCTACTTCGTCGCGGTGACGTTCTGGTACAACCGCCGCTTCGGGATGTTCTTCCTGATCGGCCTGGTCGGCGACATCATCCTGTCGCGGATCTAGCCCGTCAGAAGCGGTAGCGAAGCAGCGCGTTCAGGGTCCAGTAGTCGAAGTCGTCGAGATCGTCGACGCCGAAGTTGTAGGCGGCTTCTGCGCCGATCACGACGTTCGGCGTGACGTAGCTGTCGAGACCCATGAACAGGCGCCAGAGCGGATCGCTGTCGTCGTCGTCGCTGCCGAATCCCGGTCCGTCGACGTCGATGTGGGCCTCTGCATAGCCGAGGCCGCCGCCGAGATAGGGCTGAAACTGCCCGGTCAGGATGAACGCCTGGGCGTTGATCGTCAGGCTCGAGATGTCGACGTCGACGTTGGTGGGCCCCGCGTCGCCCTCGAAGTCGAAGGTCTGCTCGAAGCGCGCTTCGACGCCGAAGTTGGGGTGGAAGCGGTAGCTTCCGAAGACGTCGATCGCACCGGTGTCGTCGAAGTCCACGCCGTCGTCGTCGAAGTTCTCGCCGGCATATCCGAAGCCGGCGCCGATCGCGAAGCCGTCGCGCGCGTAGTCCTGAGCGTAGACAGGGGTCGTGAGAAGAACGGCCAAGGCGAAAGTGAGCAGACGAGTCATGATTCCCTCCGTCCCAGCTGGTTGGATCCGACTCGTATACAGGACCGACGCGTCGCTGTGTAGCTACCCCGGTGCTCCATCGCTGCGCGGGCGCACGAGGATCGGCGCGTAGTGCAAGAGAAACGCTGCAAATCCGCTGGCCCAGAGCAGTGCTGTGAGCGCGATCACATGCAGATAGCTGTCGGAAGAACCGAGCGCGCCGAGCGTGCGCGTGATCGCTGCGGCACTCACGAGCAGATAGGCTGCGCTCGCCGCTCGCGGCGCGACGAGCGGCCGACCGGTATGACCGAGCGCGACGCGGGTCATCACCGCGAGCACCATCGTGCCGATCGCACCGGTCGTCTCGGCGTGTAGCCCGACACTCCACGGGATCACTCCCCCGAGATCGGCGAGGGCGACCGCGAAGAGTCCGATCGCCACCCACGCGTAGCCGAGGTGCAGCGAGAAGACGAGCGGATCGCGCAGGGCGTGACGCGTCTGCCAGCCGGACATGCGCGCGGCGACCGCGAGCCCGGCGACGAGCGCGAGCGCACCGCTCGCGGGGGTGCGCGGCGCGAGCAGATTCGCGAGCGCGACACCGAGCA
The DNA here is from genome assembly GCA_040902485.1 of Myxococcota bacterium. Taxonomy (GTDB): domain Bacteria; phylum Myxococcota_A; class UBA9160; order SZUA-336; family SZUA-336; genus VGRW01. The sequence continues at coordinate 83,470 of JBBDXF010000037.1, forward strand.
CGGCGGCGATCGCGACCCGATCGATCCACGGCCGTGTGCGAACGAGCGCGGCGATCCCGTCGCGGCGGAAGGCGTTCGCAGTGAAGCTCGGCGTGATCCGGCCGCCCACCACCACGATCAGCACGATCGCGAGGTCGACACCCGCGTGGAGGCACAAGCTCGCGAGGCCAGACACGAGGCCGAGCGCGTCGAGGTGCGCCGCGATGTTCGCGAGCGCGAGCGCCGACAGCACGGCCGGAAAGCCGTAATTCCGCGTCTGCCGCGCGGCGACGATCGGCCGGCCGACCGCGAACGCGAGCGCGGGCAGGAACGCGACGTCGAGCAGCGCGACGAGCGCGAGCGGGAGCGCGCCCGCGAACGCCATCGCGATCCGGCCGGCGAGCCACAGGCACGCGAGCGCGGCCAGCGGCGCTCCACTCGGCGCGCGCGACTGCGTCCAGGTCGGCGCCGCCGTGAGCAGGAAGCCGGCCGCTGCCGCGGCGACGAAGCCGAAGATCATCTCGTGCGCGTGCCACAGCGACGGCGAGAGCCAGGCCGGAGCCGGCGCGAGCCCCGCGAAGATCGCGAGCCAGAAGAGCACCGAGAAGCACGCCTGCAGCGCGGCGAGCAGGAAGAACGGCCGGAACCCGCGCGCGAACAGCGTCACGCGGGCCGCGGACCGTCGAGCACGCAGCGCACGCCGCCCGTGTCCATCTCGGCCACGCACACGTTGCAGTGTGTGCAGCGTGAGCGCGCGCCCGCGTCGCGGCTCATGCGATTCACCAGATCGGGATCCGCGATCAGCGCGCGGCCCATGGCCACGAAGTCGAATCCTTCGGCCATCGCGCGCTCGACGTTCGCGCGCGAGACGATGCCGCCGAGCAGCACCAGCGGCATGCGCACCGCGCGTCGCAGCTCGCGCGCCTGCTCCAGGAAGAACATCTCCTCGAACGGGTACTCGCGGATCACGCGGCCACCGAACCAGCGCAGCGCGAGCTTCGCAAGCCCGCTCTTCTCGGCGTCGACCATCTCGGCGAGCGGGCGCCGGCCGCGGAACAGGTAGAACGGCGTCCTGCTCGTGAAGCCGCCCGACATCACCAGCGCGTCCGCGCCACCCGCCTCGAGTCGCTGCGCCAGCGCGGCCGCGTCGGGCAGCTCGAGCCCGCCGCGGAAGCCGTCGCGCAGGTTGATCTTGCACAGCACCGGAAAGCCCGGGCTCACGCTCTCGCGCACGCGCGCGAGCACGTCGAGCGAGAGCCGCGCGCGCCCGTCGAGGCTCCCGCCGAAGCGGTCCGTGCGCCGGTTCGTCGCGGGGCACAGGAACTGCGAGAGCAGATAGCCGTGGCCCAGGTGCAGCTCGACCGCGTCGAAGCCCGCCTCGCGCGCGAGACCCGCGGCCCGGCCGAAGTCGTCGACCACGCGCGCGATCTCGCGCTCGCCCATCGCCAGGCCGATCGGCTTCCCGGCGCTGATCCCGTACTGGTTCACGACCAGCGACGGCCCGCGCGGCAGCCAGGTCGAGAGCTCCGCGTTCTTGGTGAACCAGCCGCAGTGACCGAGCTGGAGCGACGCCGCCCCGCCCTCGCGGTGCACCGCGTCGGTGACGCTTCGCAGCGGCGACACCGTCTCGCGTCGCATGGTCATCTGCTCGGCGAACGTGCGGCCGTCGGGCGAGACCGCGCAGTACGCGACGGTCGTGAGTCCGACGCCGCCCGCGGCCAGCGTGCGGTGGTGCTCGACCAGCGCCTCCGACGGCATGCCGCCCGGGCACATGCCCTCGTAGGTCGCCGTCTTGATCACGCGATTGCGCAAGCCGAGCGCGCCGAGCCGCGCGGGCGCGAAGGCGTTCGGCGTGATCGGCACCTCAGAAGCGGTCAGGACGGATCTCCGCGTCGTTGCCGCCGTCGATGTAGACGATCGAGCCGTGGATCCAGCCCGCGCGCGGGTGGAGCAGGAACGCGGCTAGCTCGGCGATCTCGTCGGGCTCGCCCAGCCGCCCGAGCGGGATCTCGAGCTTCGCGATCGCCGGGCCCGTGACCGGATCGGCGCTGTCCGCCGCGAGCAGCGGCGTCTTCACCGGACCCGGCGCGATCGCGCTCGGCCGCGCGCTGCGGCGGCGCGCCGGCGACTGGGGCCGCGCGGGCGCGCGCACGTAGGGGTGAATCACGCGCGCGCCGTCCGCCTCGAGCCTCAGCCTGATGGCCGCGCCGATCCCCGACGCCGCTCCGGTGATCGCGCAGACGCTCATGGCGTGATCGCGCACGTGCCCATCAGAACTCCGCGTAGCCGGGAACGCGGGGAAACGGAATCACGTCGCGGATGTTCGCCATTCCCGTCAGGTAGAGCACGAGCCGTTCGAAGCCGAGCCCGAAGCCCGCGTGCGGCACCGAGCCGAAGCGGCGCAGGTCGAGGTACCACTGGTACGGCTCCTCGGGCAGGCCGCACTCGCCGAGCCGCCGGCGCAGCACCTCGAGCCGATCCTCACGCTGCGAGCCGCCGATGATCTCGCCCACCTTCGGCACCAGCACGTCCATCGCGCGCACGGTGCGGCCGTCGTCGTTCTCGTACATGTAGAAGGCTTTGATCGACTTCGGGTAGTCGGTGACGATCAGCGGCCGGCCGACGTGCGTCTCGGTCAGCCAGCGCTCGTGCTCGCTCGAAAGGTCCGCGCCCCACTTCACGGGGAACTCGAAGTCCTGGCCGGAACGCTCGAGGATCGCGATCGCATCGCCGTAGGTCAGGTGCTCGAAGGTGCTCGCGGCGACGTGCTCGAGCGTCTGGCGCAGGCCCTTCTGGATGCGCTCGTCGAAGAACGCCAGATCCTCCGCCGACTCGTCGAGGACGGTCTTCACCACGAAGCGCAGGAACGACTGGGCGAGCGCCATGTTCCCGCCCAGATCGCAGAAGGCCATCTCCGGCTCGATCATCCAGAACTCGGCCAGGTGGCGGCTGGTGTTCGAGTTCTCGGCGCGGAAGGTCGGTCCGAAGCTGTACACGTTCGAGAGCGCGAGCGCGCCGATCTCGGCCTCGAGCTGACCCGAGACGGTCAGGAACGCGGGCCGGCCGAAGAATTCGCCGTCGAACCCCGACGCGCTCACGCGGAACATCGCGCCCGCCCCCTCCGCGTCGCTCGCGGTGATGATCGGCGTGTGCAGCCACACGAAGCCGCGCTCCTGGAAGAAGCGGTGCACCGCGCGCGCGGCCACGTTGCGCACGCGCAGCACCGCGCCGAGCGTGTTGGTGCGCGGGCGCAGGTGCGCGATCGTGCGCAGGAACTCGTAGCCGTGGCGCTTCTTCTGCAGCGGGTAGTCGGGATCGGCCATGCCCACGACCGCGAGCCGCGACGCGCGCAGCTCGAGCGACTGGCCCTTGCCCTGCGACGCGACCAGCTCGCCCTCGACCTCGACCGCGCAGCCGGTGTCGAGCTGGGTGACCTCGGACGCGTAGTTCGCGAGCTCGGGCCCGGCGACGACCTGCAGCCCCGCCAGGCAGGAGCCGTCGCTGACGTCGAGGAACGAGACGCCCTTCGAGTGGCGCGCGGTGCGCAGCCAGCCGCGCACGCCCGCCGACTCGCCCGGTCTCCCGCGCTCGAGCAGCTCCACGACCCGGCCGAACGCCATCGCTCTCTCCTGGGGGGCGAGTTCGTGCCGCCATCCTAGCGAAGCGCTGTTGACAGCGAGAGCGCCTTGCCGTTTCATCCGCGCGCGCCCATGACTCGAGACCCCGACGACGAGCGGCCGTTCGGAATATTCGGCGCCAGTCGTTACAAGCGGGCGCCGCGGGTCCAGGACGCCGCGGTCCTGCGCCGCGACCTGTCCTACATCCACACCGACGCGATCGCGCACTCGGTGATGATGGGCACCGGCGAGACCTACATCGCCGCCTTCGCGCTCGCGCTCGGCTTCGGCGACATCATCGCCGGCATCGTGGCGTCGGGCCCGCTGCTCGCCGGGGCGATCCTGCAGCTCGTCTCGCCCTACGCGATCCGGCGGCTGGGCTCGCACCGCCGCTGGGTGGTGCTGAACGCGGCCCTGCAGGCTTCGAGCTTCGTGCCGCTCGCGGCCGCCGCGATCACCGGCCACCTGGCACCGTTCGGCCTGCTCGCGATCGTGACCTTCTACTGGGCGACCGGCATGGCGACCGGGCCGGCCTGGAACACCTGGGTCGGCACGCTGGTGCCGCGCAGCGTGCGCGCGCGCTTCTTCGCGCGGCGCAGCCGCGTCGGCCAGGCCGCGCTGCTTGCGGCGCTGCTCGCCGGCGGCGCGATCCTGCACTGGAGCGCGTCGCTCGGCGAGAAGCGGCTCGGCTTCGCGGCCCTGTTCCTGATCGCGGGCAGCGCGCGCGCGGTCTCGGCCTGGCTGCTCGGACACCAGAGCGAGCCCGACCCGCTCGTGCAGCGCGTGACCGGCGAGCTCGACCTGGCCCCGCCGCGCTCGACGCCGGGCAACCGGCGCCTGCTCGCCTACCTGCTCGCGGTGCAGACGGGCGTGCACATCGCCGCGCCGTTCTTCACGCCGTACATGCTGGGCGAGAGCGCGCTCGGGCTCTCGTACGCGGGCTACATGACGCTGATCGCCGCGTCGTTCGTCTCGAAGATCTTCGCCCTGCCCTGGCTCGGTCACTTCGCCGCGAAGTACGGCGCGCGGCGGCTGCTGCGGCTCGCGGGCCTCTCGGTCGTGCCGCTGCCGGCGCTGTGGACGATCTCGAGCGACTACACGTTCCTGCTCGGCATCCAGCTCGTGAGCGGGATCGCCTGGGGCGCGCACGAGCTGGCCACCTTCCTGCTCTTCTTCGACGCGATCCGGCCCGAGGAGCGCACGCGCCTGCTCACCTGGTTCAACCTGGCCAGCGCGACGGCGATGGTCGCGGGCACGGCCGTGGGCGGCTGGTTCCTGTCCCAGGCGGGCGCGAACATGTCCGGCTACGCGACACTGTTCTGGATCAGCGCCGGGGCCCGCGCCATGACGCTGCCGCTGCTGGCCTGGATGCCGGACGTGCGCGTCGACGCGGCGCCGCCGGCGATGCGGATCCTGGCGGCGCGTCCAGCGGCCGGCTCGATCGATCGGCCGGTGCTCTCCGACCGCGAGGACAGCGTGGTCGAGGGGCCGCGGGTCCCCGAAGAGGTCAGGGCCGAGCCGTAGCGCGGAGCCTGTCGAGCGCCTCCGGCGCGCGCGGGTCGAGGGGTGCGAGCGTCCGGTGGAGCTCGTACTCGGCGATCGCCTCGCGCGTGCGGCCGGCCTGCTCGAGCGCGAGCGCCAGGTACAGGTGGCGCTCGCCCGGGCCGCCGCTCGACGGATCGAGCGAGAGCGCGCGCAGCAGCGCATCGATCGCCTCCTGCGGCCGGCCCACGCGCAGCAGCACGAAGCCGTGGTTCGCCTGCGCGGGCTCCCATTCCGGCGCGAGCCGGGTCGCTTCGGCGAGCTGGACGCGCGCCTCTTCGTTCCGCCCGCGCGCCGCCAGCTCGACGCCGGCCTGCGTGTGGGCGAACCAGTTGTCGTCGGTCACCGCGAGCGCGCGCTGCCAGAGCGCGAGGTCGTCGGACCAGTAGGAGAGCTGGACGCGCGTGACGACGGCGAACGCGAGGAGCGCGGCGACGCAGGCGGCGATCGCGAGCGTCTGCGCGGCCGATCGGACGTGGCGAAGCGCGGACGCCTGCGCCGCGGCCCAGACCAGCGCGAGCCATACGCCGATCTGTGGCAGGTAGGTGTAGCGGTCCGCGCTGGACTGGAAGCCGACCTGCACCAGGCCGAGCGTCGGCCCGAGTCCGATCGCGAACCAGAGCAGGCCCGCGGCGACGTAAGGCGCGCTGCGGCGCTTCGCGAACGCGAGCGCCGCCAGAGCGGCCACCACCGCGCCGGACCCGAGCGCGGCGCCGAGCGGCCAGTCGCGCGGATGCGGATACAGCACCGCGAGATCCGCGGGCCAGAGGGCGCGGCCGAGCTGGCGGCTGAGCGCGACGAGCGCGTTCGCGATCCGGTCCGCGAAGTCGATCGTGGGCGTGATCGCGTCCGTCTGCGCGTACAGCGTGACCAGCGACGAGACGACCGCGAGCCCGACGAACGGCAGCTTCTCCGCGATGCGCAGCCCCCGCGCGAGCGGCCAGTAGTCGAGCACGAGCAGCAGCAGCGGGAGCGAGACGAGCATCGGCTTGGCGAGCAAGCCGAGCGCCATGAAGGCGAGCGCGAGCGCGTAGCCGGCGCGCGAGCCGCGCTTCGCGAACGAGGTCCACGCGACCAGCGCGAGCAGCGCGAACGACGCGCACAAGAGGTCCTTGCGCTCCGAGACCCAGGCCACCGACTCGACGCGCTGCGGGTGGAGCGCGAACAGCGCCGCGACCGCCGCGCTCCGCCACACCGAGCCGGTCAGACTGGCGAGCCACAGGAAAACCAGACACGCGTTCAGCGCGTGCAGCACCCCGTTCTCGACGTGCGGCCCGACGGGGCTCGTTCCGAACAGCTCCGCGTCCAGCATGTGCGAGAGCCAGGTGAGCGGGTGCCAGTTGCTCGCGTGCGTGCTCGTGAACGCCCAGCGCACGCCGTCGAGCGTGAGCCCTTCCTTCACCGGCGGGTTCTGCGTCACGTACTGCGGGTCGTCGTAGAGCAGGAACGGCAGCGCGCGCACGGGTGCGTAGAGCGCGAGCGTGGCGATCGCGATCGCCGCGCAGAGCAGGACGCGGTTCGTCACGCCTCGCGGAGCTCGAGCCGGTGCTTGCCGGGTCCGAGCTCGCGCATGCCCGCGCCGAAGCGGAAGCCCGGCGGGTCGACGAGCTCCGCGCGCGCGCCCGGCGGCACCTCGAGCGCGAGCTCGATCCGGTCCGGCCGCCGGATCCAGTCGACGCGCACATCGCCCGCCGCGGTCGGGAACACGCCGCGCGCGAAACTCAGGTCCGCGGGCTGGGGCGCGAAGCGGAAGCGCGTGAAGCCCGGCGCGAGCGGCGTGACGCCGAGCACCTCCGTCGAGAGCTGGAACACCGGCGTCGCCGAGAAGCCGTGACACAGGCTCGCGGTCGGCGCGAAGCTCTCCCACAACGTGGTCGCGCCGCGCGCCAGCATGTCGCCATAGCGCTCGCGCACCAGCCGCAGCACGGCGTCGAAGCGGCCGGCCTTCGCCAGCGCGCGGTACACGAAGTGACTGTAGAAGGTGTTGGCGAGCACCACGTCGTGCTCGGCATCGAACGGCTCGCCGGTCGGCGCGATCGGCGGCGCGGCGGTGAACACGATCCGCGTCGGATCGCCGATGTACCGGACCATGCTCGCCCAGCGCGCGGGCGGCGCGACGTCCCACAGGATCAGCGCGGCGTTCGCGTGCTGCGAGACGCGCGGATCCTGCGCGCCGCTCGCGGGATCGACGCAGTCCACGTACACGCCGCGGCGCTCGTCCCAGTGCCGCCGCGAGAGCGCGCTCGCGATCCGCTCCGCGAGCGCGTCGTACTTGCGCGCGGCGCGCGCGGACTCGAGCGCGCGCGCCATCCGCGCGGCCGCGCGCAGTGCGCCTGCCAGCTGCGCGTTCAGCGTCGCGGCCTCGCCCGCGCGCCCGACCGCGGACCAGTCCATGAAGTGCCAGTACGGCAGGTTCGCGACCAGGTCGTTCGGGCCGATCTGGCGCTCGAACCAGGCGAGCGCGCGCTCGATCGCGGGGAAGATGCGCTCCACCGTGTCGAGGTCGCCCGCGTACCGCCAGTGCAGCTCCGCGTTCAGGATCCACTGCAGCGTCCAGTCCGGAATCAACAGCCCGTCCACGCCGTGGTCGCCGGGCGCGAACATCTGCGTGAGGCCGTCGGGCCGCTGGCTCTCGGCCGCCTGCTCGAGGAACTTCCGGTTCAGCGGGTTCGCGCTCGGCCCGAACGCCGCCTGCGCGACCAGCATCTCCACGGTCGCGTCGCCGAGCCACTGGCGCTGCTCGCGGCCGGGACAGTCCTCCCAGCCGTCGTGCATGCACAGCTCGAGCGTCGTGCGGCCGATCTTCCACAGCTCGTTCAGGAACGGATCGGAGCACTCGAACGCGCCGCGCCGCTCTACCGGGTAGCGCGTTTCGAGCGCTCCGACGTGGCGGATGCGCACGCCCTCGGGCGCGTTGCGCACGGTGACCTGCAGCCAGCGCACCGCCGTCCACTCGAACGCCTCGAAGCGCTGCGGGCCCGGCCGCGCGCTGTACACCGAGACGTGTGAGCCGTGGCTGCGCGCGACGTCGATCCGCATCGGCTCCTTCGGTCCGCCCGGCTCCCACTCGCCGGGGACGCCCTCGGCGGCGGCGAGCTCGAACACCTC
>JBBDXF010000037.1:91725-162372 GCA_040902485.1 Myxococcota bacterium
CCCCCCCCCCCCCCCGCGCCTCGAGCTCGAGGCACGGGTAGGCGGTGTGGATGCGGCCGAAGTCGAGCAGGAAGGAGACGTCATTGGTCGCCGTGGTGCGCACGAGCGTCGCGCGCGCGTCCGCGCGGAGCAGCGCATCCGGATCGTCGACCAGACCCGCGGGCAGCGCGACGAGCCGCTCCGCGTAGAGCCGCTCGTCGACGGCGAGCTCCGGCCGTGGCTCGACGCCGTACCAGCGCGCGACGCGCACGGGCGCGAGCGGAGTCTCCTCCAGGAACGGGATCCCGCGCGGCAGGAGCGTCGGGAACGGCTCCGTCTTCATGCCGCCGAAGAACGAGTCCGGGGGTCCGCCGCCGATCGTCAGCACGCGCACCCGATCCCAGCTCGAATCGTCGAAGCCGGGCGCGTTCCAGTCCGGCGGAAGCTCGCGTCCGTCGAGCACCTCGATCTGCGGCAGGCCCCAGTTCACGCGCGGGGTGTCGTTCGTCCACGCGCTCGACTCGAGGCAACGCCACTGCGTGTCGCTGCGGATCTCGACGCGCTCGTCGCCGCTGCGCGCGAAGCCGTCGGCGTAGAGCGCGCCGTCGCCGAAGACCGGATTCCACAGTCCGCGCACGCGCTGGTACCAGGCCGTGTCGATGCCGTACACGCGCACCAGCAGCGCGAGCACGTTCTCGCCCGCGCGCAGCTGCGGCGCAAGATCGTACGAGTCGACGCGCTGGTACAGCGGATCGCAGCGCACCGGGCCGCGGCCGGCGCGCTCCCCGTTCACGAACAGCTGATAGCGGCCGTCGACCGTGAGCTCGAGCCGCGCTTCGTCGGGCGCGCCCGTCAGGACGACGCGGCGCCGGAACAGGAAGAAGCGGTTCGGGCGCTCCTGCCGCGCCTTGCGCCCGCCGACGAACAGCCGCATCAGGCCGCCTGGGTCGATCGGCTGCTTCTCGCTCCAGATGAAGTCGGCCCGGCGGTACACCGCGTCCCTCCCGAAGAGACGCCAGTCTACAACGACGGGTATGATGGAGAGACTCGAGACGGGAGGCTGCGATGCGCTGGAAGATCGGCAACGTGACGGTGACCCGGGTGGTCGAAGTGGACCTGCCGACGCCCGGCGGCTTCGTGCTGCCGGACGCGCTGCCCGAGAACCTCGCGAAGATTCCCTGGCTCGCGCCGCACTTCGTGACGCCGGACGGGATGCTGCTGATGAGCATCCACGCGCTGGTCGTCGAGTCGGAGGGCCGCAAGATCCTGGTCGACACCTGCCTCGGCAACGACAAGAAGCGGCCCGTGCCGGACTGGAACATGCGCAACGGTCCGTTCCTGCAGCAGCTCGCCGATGCCGGTCACCCGCGCGAGTCGGTCGACACGGTGGTGTGCACGCACCTGCACGTCGATCACGTGGGCTGGAACACCATGCTCGTGAACGGCCGCTGGCTGCCGACCTTCCCGAAGGCCCGCTACCTGATCGGCCGCAAGGAGTGGGATTTCTGGGGCCAGGAGCCGGTGAATCCCGACGAGCCGATCATGGACGACTCGGTGCGCCCGATCATCGACGCAGGGCTCGCGGACCTGGTCGAGGCGGACCACAAGCTGACGAGCGAGGTCTGGCTCGAACCGACGCACGGCCATACACCGGGCCACGTCAGCGTGCGCATCTCGTCGGGCGGCGAGGACGCCGTGATCACCGGCGACATGATGCACCACCCCTCGCAGATCGCGAAGCCGGAGTGGGCGTCGAGCTTCGACTGGAACCAGGAGGCGGGCCGCAAGACGCGCAATGAAGCGATCGCGCGCTGGTCCGCGGGCGGCTATCTCGTGATCGGCACGCACTTCGCCGCGCCGACGGCCGGCCGGATCGTGCGCGACGGAGACGCCTGGCGCTTCGCCGTCTAGCGCGCCGTCGATGAGCGAAGAAGTCGTCACGTTCCCGGGCGCGCGCCGCCCGAATCGCACGCGCCGCGTCGATTCGCACGGCGTGGGCATCGCGGTGTACGAGTGGGGCGAGCCTGGTGCTCCGCCGCTCCTGCTCGCGCACGGCGGCTTCGACTTCGCCGGCACCTTCGACGGCTTCGCGCCGCTGCTCGCCGACGCGGGCTTTCGCGTGGTGTCGTGGGACCACCGCGGCCACGGCGACTCCGACCACGCGGCGCTCTACTCCTGGCAGGCCGACCTGCGCGACGCGCTGGCGGTGATGGACTCGGTGGGCCACGCGCCGATGCCGATCGTGGGCCACTCGAAGGGTGGCGGCGTGTGCATGCAGCTCACCGAAGCGCGCCCGCACCGCGTGTCGCGCTTCGCGAACCTGGACGGGATGCCGGGCAAGTGGCGACACCCGGACGTGGCGGACCACGAGCGCACGAAGCTGCTCGAGAGCGAGCTCGCGAGCTGGCTCGACTGGCGCAAGCAGGCCGGCACGCTCGCGCGCAAGCCGGGCACGCTCGACGAGCTCGCCATGCGCCGCGGCCGCATGAACCCTCGGCTCTCGCGCGAGTGGCTGCGCTATCTCGTGACGATCGGCGCGCGCCGCGACGCGGACGGCTGGCGCTGGAAGATCGACCCGTCGATGCGCTTCGGCGGCTTCGGACCGTGGCGCCCCGACTGGTCGCTCGAGCGCATGCGCGGCTTTCCCGTGCCGCTGCTCGCGATCCTCGGCCTGGTCGAGGAGGAGATGGGCTGGGGCACGCAGCCCGAGTTCCTGACGCCGTACATGCCGCGCGACGCGCGCGTGATCGCGTTCGAGGACTCCGGCCACTTCGTGCACATCGAGCACCCCAAGCGCGTCGCGGACCTGGTGCTGGAGTTCTTGACGTGACCCGCGGCGAGGGACGCCCCGAGCCGCGGGGGCAAGCGCCGCAAAGCGGCGCGCGCAGCGAGGCGAAGCCGAGCGTAGTTTCACTAAGACACAACCGTGTCGAGCTGGCCGTGCATGGGCTGCGGAGCGGCGCGGGCCCCGCCCTGCTGCTGCTGCACGGGCTCGGTGAGCGCTCGCCGGCGCGGGTACCGAACGACTACGCCTCCTGGCCCGGGCCGGTGTACGCGCTCGACTTCACCGGCCATGGTGACTCCACGGTCCCGCGCGGCGGCGGCTACACCTGCGAGATCCTGATGGGCGACGTGGACGCGGCGCTGGCGCGGATCGGCCCGGCGACGCTGGTCGGACGCGGGCTCGGCGCGTACATCGCGCTGCTCAGCGCGGGGGCGCGACCGAAGGCGGTGCGCGGGGCGATCCTGCGCGACGGCCCGGGGCTCGCGGGCGGCAGCGCTCGGCCCGGCACCCCCATCGTGCCGATGCCCGATCCCAACGCCAAGACGCCGCCCGACCCGTTCGCGCTGGTCGAGCTCGCGATCGACGTGCGGCCGCCCGACTACGCCACGTCCTTCGCGCGCCAGGCCACCCACTTGTCCGGGCTCGAGCGGCCGATCAGCGTGTGCACGATCGAGCGCCCCGACTGGCTGCGCGCGCTGGTCGACGAGCAGGGCGTGGAGACCTGCGAGCTCGAGGACGCGCTCGCGAGCTACGCCGCGAGCACGCGCGAGGCGCGCGCGTGAGCCTGGCCGGTTTCGACGCGTTCTCGTTCACGCACGACGGCAAGACACGGGACGTGTACAAGCGCGGCAGCGGTCCGGGCGTGGTGGTCATGCACGAGGTGCCGGGCATCACGCCCGAGGTCGCGCGCTTCGCGAATCGCGTCGCGGACGCCGGCTTCACCGTCTACGCGCCGCACATGTTCGGCACGCCCGGCATGCCCGAGACGATCGGCTACGCGCTCTCGAGCATGCTCCACTGCTGTGTCAGCCGCGAGTTCAAGGTGCTGGCCGCCAACGAGTCGAGCCCGATCACCGACTGGCTGCGCGCACTGTGCCGCCACGCGCACGCGCAGTGCGGCGGCCCGGGCGTGGGCGCGATCGGCATGTGCATGACCGGGAACTTCGCCCTCGCGCTGATGGTCGACGCGTCGGTGATGGCGCCGGTGCTCTCGCAGCCCTCGCTGCCGGCGCCGTATACGCAGGCGCAGCGCGAGGGTCTGCACCTGTCCCCCGGCGATCTCGAAGTCGTGAAGCGCCGCGCGGCGGCCGGCGTGGGCGTGCTCGCCATGCGCTTCACGAACGATCCGATCTGCCGCGCCGAGCGCTTCGAGCGCCTGCGCCGCGAGCTCGGGAGCGGCGTCGAGACGATCGAGATCGACTCGAGCCCGGGCAACCCGCACGGCCTGCCCAAGACCGCGCACTCCGTGGTCACGCGCGAGCTCGTCGACGAGGAAGGTCACCCCACGCGCGCCGCGCTCGACCGCGTGCTCGGGTTCTTCCGGGAGCGGCTCCTCCGTGCCTGAGCCCGTCACGACCGCAGCGCTCGAGCGGCTCTTCGAGTCGGTGAAGAACTGGGGGCGTTGGGGAGCGGACGACGAGCGCGGCGCGCTGAACTTCATCACGCCCGCGAAGCGCGAGGCCGCGGCGCGGCTGGTGCGCGACGGCGAGGCTTTGAGCTGCTCGCTCGAGCTCCCGGTCCTGCCCGGGCCCGACAACCCCATGCCCGCCCAACACCACATGGTGATGGCCGGCGACGCGCGCGAGGCGACGGGCGTGCCGCACCTCGAGACCGCGCTCGACTTCATCGGCATCGCCTGCCACGGCATGGCGACCTCGCACATCGACGCGCTCTGCCACGTGTTCGTGCGCGGCCAGATGTACAACGGCTTCTCGGCGTCAGACGTCAAGAGTACCGGCGCCGAGCGAAACAGCATCATGGCCGCGCGCGACGGCATCGTCTCGCGCGGCGTTCTGCTCGACATTCCGCGCCTGCGCGGCGTGGCCTGGCTCGAGCCCGGCACCGCGATCGAGCGCGACGAGCTCGAAGCCGCGGAACGCGCGCAGAACGTGCGCGTGGGCGAAGGCGACGTGCTGCTGGTCGGCACGGGGCGCGACGCGCGCCGCACAGCGCTCGGCGCCTGGGACCCCGTCGGCGTCGGGCTCGCGGGCCTGCACCCGAGCTGCATTCCGTTCCTGCACGAGCGGCGCGTCGCGGTGCTCGGCTGCGACGGCATCTCCGACCCGCTGCCTTCCGCGGGTATCGGCGGCTGGCCGATCCCCGTCCACCAGTGCTGCCTGGTCGCGATGGGCGTGCACCTGCTCGACAACCTCGAACTCGGCCGGCTCGCCGCCGCCTGCGCCGCGCGCTCGCGCTGGGAGTTCCTGTTCACCGTCGCGCCACTGCGCATCGAGCGCGCCACCGGCTCGCCCGTGAATCCGGTGGCCGTCCTCTAGAAGCGGGTCGAGGCGCACCGGCACCGCGTCGCGGCGCAGCACCACGCCGTACCACCAGTCGACCCAGCCGTACTTGATCGCGAAGGCCTCGTCGATCGCGTGCTGGAGGGCGTCGTCGCCGACGACGCTCGCGCTACACGGAACTGCGACGCCCTGGCGGATCAGCTCGACCTCCGGGTGCGCCTTCAGCCGCTCGCCCCAGCTCCGCCCCGCGCGGCCGATCCGGACGTACGGCCGGCCGTCGACGTCCGCGACCCAGATCTTGGTCTCGTAGGCCGCGCCGGCCTCGTCGAACGTGCGCAGCACGGCGACCTCCGTCTGCTCGCCGGCGATCCAGGTGCCGAGCGCGAGCAGGAACAGGCCGGAAACGACGATCAGCGCGATTCGCCTCATGCTCACGGCGGAAACTTGGCCCGCGCGACGCGCGCGTTGAAGGCAGCGAATTGCTGCACGCTAGCGGCCCGCGGCCTCCGCTCGGGCCGCGTAGCGGACGACTCGCACCTTCTCGAGCGTGACGAGGCCCTCGATCACCATCTCGTCGAGGATCGGCAGGAGCCGATCGACGTGCGCCTGCGTGTCTACGATCTCGACCAGGACCGGCAGATCCTGCGAGAGCCGGAGCAGCTGAGTCGTGTGGATCGTGCTGTGCGCGCCGAAGCCCGCCACGCCGCGAAAGACCGTCGCGCCCGCGAAGCCCTCGGAGCGGAGCCGCTCGAGCAGGGCCGTCACGAGCGGACGACTGTGCCAGCGATCCGATTCGCCGATGAAGACACGGACCAGAACCTGCTCGCCGTCCAGTGTTCGCATCGCTCTCCTCCGCTGCTCGCTAGCCGCCCGCCAGCCAGCGCCCGGCCGCCTGGCCGAGCAGGCAGGCCGTGAGGCAGCCGACGACGGTGACCGTGACGTTCAGACTTCCCTGCGCCCACGCGCCTTCTTGGAGCAAGACGAAGGTCTCGTGACTGAAGGTCGAGTAGGTCGTGAAGCCGCCGAGGAATCCCGTCGCGAGCGCAATCCGCAGCGTCGGTGAGACGAGCTCGGTCGCGAGCGCGACGTGCACGAGCGCCGAGAGCAGAAAAGACCCGATCAGATTCACTGCGAGCGTTCCGAACGGGAAGGCGGTTCCGAGCCGCTCGAGCACGAAGCCCGAGAGCAGGTAGCGCGCGGCGGAGCCGAAGCCGCCGGCGACGAAGATCCACCAGAGTCGCGTCGCGGTCATGACGCGAGCATAGCCCGGAGTCGTGCGAGTCCGCCCAGCGCGCCGTGATAGCCTCCATTCGTGCAGGACGTCACGGAGCTCGAGGCGGAGGCCGAGGTCGAGGTCGCCCTCGAACGCCGGACGCTGATCGCGTTCTTCCGCGATCGCGACCACACGCGCGGCAACCTGCTGGTGTCGGTGCTCGTGCTCGCGCTGCCGTCGATCCTGACCATGACGTGCTCGTTCGGGCTCTTCCAGATGCTCGAGCTCTCGTTCCTGGGCCGGCTCGGCGAGCACGCGCTGGCCGCCGCCGGCTCGAGCGACCAGGTGCTGCGCCAGGGCCTGATGCTGCTGGTGATGGGCATGACGGTCGCGTCGCAGATGATGATCGCGCGGCTGGTCGGCTCGGGAATGGTCGAGGGCGCAGAGCACGTCGCGGGTCAGAGCTTCGTGCTCGGCGCGGCGCTCGGCCTGATCGCCGCGCTCACCGGCGGGCTGTTTCCAGAGGCGCTGGTTCGGCTGATCGCGCGCGACCCCGAGGTGATCGCGCTCGCGACCGTGTACGTGCGGATCGTCTTCCTCACCTTCTTCGTGATGATCTCGGGCCAGATCTTCTCGACCGTGCTGAACGGCGCGGGCGACACCACCACGCCCATGCTCACCTCGTTCGTCGTGACGCCCGTGTCGATCTTCGCGCAGTGGGCGCTCACCTTCGGTCATGCCGGCCTGCCGGCGCTCGGCATCGCGGGCATCCCGCTCGGCGCGGCGATCGGCGGCGCGTGCGGCGCGGCGGTGTCGCTGTACATGCTGTTCAGCGGCCGCTGTCGCGTGCACCTGCGCGCGCGCCACATCGTGCCCGACTTCCCCACGCTCGGCCGCATGCTCGCCCTGTCGTGGCAGCCCGCGCTGCACATGGTCGCGCGCTCGCTGATGGTGATGTTCTTCATGATCATGGCCGGAAGACTCGGCGGGAAGGTACAGGCGGCCTACACCATCGGACTGCGGCTGGAGATGCTCGCGATCATGCTCGCCTTCCCGATCGCCAACGCCTGCGCCACGCTGGTCGGCCAGAACCTGGGCGCGAAGAACCTGGGCCGCGCGTGGAGCGCGATCTGGGCCAGCTCCGCGGTCGAGCTCGCCGCGCTCTGGCCGCTCGCGCTGGGCGTGTTCGTCTTCCGCCATCCGCTGGTCGCGCTGTTCGTCGACGATCCGGAGGTCGCCGCGCTGGCCGCCGAGTACCTGGTCTACTCGTCGAGCATCCTGGCGTTCTACGGGCTCTACTTCGTCGCGTTCCGCACGCTGCAGGCGTCGGGCGACATGAACTCGCCGATGATCATCTCCGTGTCGACCGCGGTCTGCGTCGGCGCGCCGCTCGGCTACTGGCTCGCCACGCGCACGGATCTGGGCGCGACGGCATGTGGATCGCGAACCTGGTCTACGCACTCTTGAACGCCGGCCTGATGATCGGCTGGCTGCTGCGCGGAAAGTGGGCCGAGCGGCACGCGGTCTGAGCGGCGTCCTCGCGACGTTCGCGCTCTGGCTGGCGAACGACGCCGCCGCCGAGTGCCCGGAGCTCCGCAGCCTGCTGCGCGCGACGCAGGCGCAGCCGAGCGTGTCGTGGGTGTCGCAGTTCGTGCGCATGGTGATCGCCGCCAGCGACGACGACGGCCTGCTCTCGACGCCCGAGATGGAACGGCTCTACGTCGCGGCGACCGACGCCTACTCGCCGCTCGAGCTGGTCAAGGACATCGAGCAGTCGCTCGGGGAGCCGTGCAACGCCGAGGCGACCGCGAGCGCGAACGCGTTCTATCGCTCGCCGACCGGCGTGAAGTTCATCCGCGGCGCGCTCGAGCTGCTGAGCGAGAGCGGCGGCGAGCGCGAGGCGGCCTGGTTCGAGAAGCTGCGCGAGGAGGGTGTGTCGAGCGGACGGCTCGAGGCGGTGCGATCGACGCGCTCGGCGAGCCTGGTCTACGACGCGCCGCCGCGCGTGCGGCTCGCGCTGGTTCGGCCGCTCGCGCTCGTCACGATTCGCGCCGTGGCCCGGGAGAAGGGCTTGCCCGAGCCGTCGCAAGCGGAGATCTCGGACGGAATCGCGCGCGACTCCTCGCTGCGCAACGCCTACTTCGACCTGCAGAGCGACCTCGCGCTCTTGTTCGCGACGCGCGACCTGTCGCTCGCGGAGCTGCAGGAGTTCCGCAGCTTTCTCGGCTCGTCGACCGGCGTCTGGTATCGGGAGTCGACGTCGCGCGCGTTCGAGGGCGCGGTCGAGCGAGCCGGAGAGCGATTCATCGCCAGCGCCGCACCCGCCCGCGCGGGCTCCGATCCCTGAGGAGGAACCAGCCGTGCCCATGCCCGCCGGAATCGGAATCATCGACCTGATGCTCGGCATCCCGAGCGACGAGCAGACGCGCAGCTACGACTTCATGCGCCCGCTGTTCCGCGACCAGGAGTCGCTGCGGTCGTTCGATTTCCCCGTGCAGTACATGTTCAAGGACTTCCCGAAGGTCTCGAAGCAGGAGGACTACATCGGCTACACGCTCGCGCTGATGGACGAGTTCGGGATCGAGAGGGCGCAGATCGGACTCAGCCGCGAGGGCCGGGTCGCGCAGACCGCCCTGCGCAACCACCCCGACCGCTTCTTCGCCTCGGCGAACAGCGATCCCAACCAGGGCATGGAGGGGGTACGCGAGCTGGTGTACCTGTACGAGCAGTTCGGGATCAAGTCGGTGAGCGCGTTCCCGTGCGGAAACTTTCCGCAGATCCCGATCGGCGCGAAGGAGTGGTACCCGATCTTCGCCAAGTGCGTGGAGCTCGACCTGCCCTTCAACTGCTGCATGGGAGTGCCGGGCCCGCGCATTCCCATGCTCGCGCAGCACGTCGAGCAGCTGGACGAGATCTGCTGGTTCTTCCCGGAGCTTCGGTTCGTGATGCGCCACGGCGCCGAGCCGTGGTGCGACCTGGCCGTGAAGCTGATGCTGAAGTGGCCGAACCTGTACTACTCGACCAGCGCCTTCGCGCCCAAACACTATCCGAAGGCGATCATCGACTACGCCAACACCCGCGGAGCCGACAAGATCCTGTACGCGGGCTACTTCCCGGCCGGGCTCACGCTCGAGCGCATCTTCGGCGACATGCCGAACGTTCCGTTCAAGGACCCCGTCTGGCCGAAGTTCCTGCGCGAGAACGCGAAGCGCGTGTTCAAGCTCTAGCGTGCCGCGGCGCGCGAGCCGAGCGCCGGGAAGAAGGCGCGGATTCCCGGCGAGAGCTCCGCGGCGGCGGCCGCGTGGCTGGCCGGGTTCGATGCGGTTCCCGGCGTGCGATTCACGTCGTACAGGATCAGCTCGCCGTCGACGATCCCGTAGTCGAACTTGCCGTAGTCGAAGCCGAGCTTGCTGCGAATCGCACGCAGCGCCTCGGGAACCGACTCGTGGAGCGGCTCGACGCTGGTCCGGCCCTTCACCGCCGGATCGATCGAGCGCGTGCGCGAGCTCCGCTCGCGGTCGCCGAAGAAGACCCAGTGGCGGCAGCTGTAGCGCTCGCCGTCTCGCTCCGCGAGGAAGCGCTCGACGATCAGATTCGGGTTGCGCCAGACGGCGGCCGGCACCTCGCCGCGAGAGTCGAGCACACGATACTCGCTGGTGTGGATCCAGCGCCGGCGCGCCCACGGCCGCTGCTCCTCGAGCCACTCGCGAAAGCGCAGCAGCTGCTGGTCGAGTCCGAACGCACGCAACAGCCGCGCCGGGCGCGACTCGAGAATCGCGAGGCGGAACTCGTTTCGGCCGCCGCAGTTCCAGTCCGTCTTCACGATCACGCGGCCGGGGTCCGGTCCCGTGCGGCTCACCAGCGCCCCGCTGAAGCTGCGCTTGCGGATGTCGAGCACCCGTCCGTTCAGGACGCGCGGATAGCGCTCCGCCAGACGACGCAGGCCGTCGGGTGTGAGCGTGAGATCGACGTGCAGGAGCGCGGCGTCACCCGACACGAACGGCTCGTCTTCGCTCGTCACCACGACCCCGAGGCCGAGCGATTCCCATTGCGGAATCATCTGCTGCACCAGGTAGTGGCGTTCGTGGAAGCGGTCGCCGGCGCGCGCCAGGATGACGAGTCGCGGCCGGGTCATCGCTTGGCGAGCACCAGCGTCGGACAGCGCTCGCCGAGCTCGTAGCTCGGCGTGTCCACGCCCACCACGTCGAAGCCGACGCTCCGGAAGAACTCGAGATACTCGGCGAGCGTGGGGAAGTTGTAGCGCGCGTCGGCGGCGCGATAGAAGCCGATCGAGGCCACTTCGTCACGCGGCCAGCCCGCGCGATCCGCCAGCGCGTCGAGGTCCGGCCAGACCTCGTGCACGAGGTCCCAGACACGTTCGACCGCGACACCGGAGCGCGCGTCCGACTGGAGCGCCATCGCCAGACGCCAGCGCAGGATACGGAAGTTCCCGATCCGATCGCGCGCCAGACCTCGCCGCAGACCTTCGGGAACTCGAGCAAGGTGAAGGCGCCGTCGGCGAATGCGACGTGCACGCTCCCGGACGCGAGCGGGAGCTGGCGCCAATCCCCGCACGCGGCCGGACCGGTCGCGCGATCGGACCCCGAGGCGATCACGCGGATCATGTCCGGGGATCGATCGACCGAGACCACGCGGCTGCCCGCGTCGGTCGCGGTCGAGCGCAGCTCCGGCGTGACGCCCAGCACCAGCGACAAGGGATCCTGCGGACGCTCCGTGCGCAGGAACGCCGCGATCGCCGCGCGCGCGAACGCGGTGTCCTCCGGCCAGGGCCGCAGCGGCGGCCCGAGCAACGCCCACTGCTTCGCGATCTTCTGCCAATGCTGCGCCGCGGAAGAACCCACCCACCCCTCACGATCGGATCGCGTGATCTGACGCCCTATCCTACGCGAGTTCGCGCGACGATTTGGGTCCGCCGCGCTGGGCTCAGGCAGGCGCGCGCGAGCGCCGCGCGGAGACCATGAACAGCAGCGTGACGACCGCGTACAGGTAGAGCGGCGGCGCGACGCTCCGCAGTCCGGCGATCGTGGCGAGCGCCAGCGCGCCGAGCCCGTTCACGCGCGCGAGCCCCCGGAGCGACGCTCCCGCCGGCTGCAGCGCGCGCAGCACGTACAGATCGAGCACGCCCACCAGGATCGACAGCGCCGCGAACGAGACGCTCAGCACGTCGTACGCGTCGGAGATGCTCCAGGTCCGGCCGAGCGCGGTCACCGTGAAGGCGACCATCGCGTCGTGCGCGGCCTCCGCGCCGGGCGGCGGCGGTTGGAGCTGCGCCGTCAGGTGCATGAGCCCGACCACGATGAACGCGACCGCGCCGCCGCTGAAGAAACCTCGACCGGGCGTGCGCATCAAGCGGCCTCGAGCTCGCGGCGCAGCCCGCCGAGGATCGCGCTCCAGCCGCCCTTCACCACCGCCTCGGTCTTCGGCGCGGCCTCGAGCCGGTCGTGCGTGACGGTGAGCCGGCAGGCTCCGCCGAGATCCTCGATCTCCCAAGTGACACGACTCGGTGTCTCTCGCGCCATTTCCGGATCGTACATGAACTGCCAGGTCGTCACGAGACGGCGCGGCCACTCCACGTCTACGACCTCGCCGTCGGTCGCGAGCGAGCCGTCGGGCAGCTCGTAGACGATGCGCGAGCCCTTGCGCCAGTCGGAGCGCACGGCGGTGTCGTGGAAGTAGCGCCGCGTCCAGTCGGGACTGGTGATCGCCTCCCATACCTTCTCGGGTGTCGCCTTGATCTCGATCGCGTAGACCTGCGCGGGATGGCTCATGACTCCTTCTCCTCGAGCACGCGCCGCAGCTCGAGCAGCCTGCGCGCCTTGGCATCGGTGTGCTTCGAGATCCAACGCTCGTGGATCTCGACCAGCGGCACCGGGTTCAGATGGTGGTGCTTCTCGCGCCCCGCCCAGCGGCACACGACGAGGCCGGCCGCCTCGAGCAGCGCCAGGTGCTTCGACACCGCCTGCCGCGAGATGTCGAGCGGCTCGCACAGCTCCTGCAGCGTCGCTCCCGGATCGGCGTGGAGCAGATCCAGCAGGCGGCGGCGCGTGGGGTCGGCGAGCGCGCGGAACACCTCGTCCATCGGGAGCGATCATATGCAACCCATTGGTTGCGTGTCAACGCCTGGTGGTAGGCTAGACGCATGAATCCCGAGACGTATTACAAGGACCACTGGGTCGAGATCGAGCCCGAGCGCGTCGAGGCCTACGAGCAGATGTTCGAGTGGCGGCCGCAGAGCGCGCCGCTGCTCGAGCCCGCTTCGCTCGCACCCGGCCAGACCGTGATCGACTACGGCTGCGGCCCGGGCGGACTCGCGGTCGAGCTGGCGCGGCGCGTGGCGCCGAACGGCCGCGTGCACGGCGTCGACCTGAACAAGCTGTTCCTGGAGCGCGCCCGCGCACGCGCGAAACGCGACGGTGTCGAGGCGCTGATCGACTGGCACCACACCGACGGCGACCGCATCCCGCTCGACGCGGGGCTCGCCGACCGGCTGCTGTGCAAGAACGTGATGGAGTACGTGCCCGACGTAGCCGCGACGCTCGCCGAGTTCCGCCGCGTGCTCAAGCCCGGCGGGCTCGCGCACGTGATCGACAGCGACTGGGGCATGCTGGTCGTCGAGCCGCTCGGTGCCGAGCGGATCGCGGAGCTGTTCGAAGCCGCGAAGCCCGCCTACAAGACGCCGCACATCGGCCGCAAGCTGTGGGGCGCGCTGCGGGCCGCAGGCTTCTCCGACGTGAAGGTGAAGATCCTCGCCAGCGCCGACAGCAAGGGCCTGATGGCGCCGATCGTCTTCAACATGCTCGGCTACGCGCGCGACTCGGGCCGCCTCTCGCAAGCGACGCGCGACGCGCTGGTCGCGGATCTGAAGAAGTCCCTCGCCGACGGCACCTACCTGCTGATCCTGCCGCAGTTCCTGGTCACGGGGACGGCGTGAAGATCAGGAAGCTCTGCTCCTCGAGGAACGTCTCCTCCTTCAGCAGCCGATAGCCGGCGTCCGTGAGCTCGGTGCGGATCACGGCCGGGTTCGTGCCGTGCTTGCCTTCCTGGTAGTCGATGATCGCGACGCGCCCGTCGGGCCGGAGCCGCGCGCGCAGCGCGTCGAAATACGCGACGCGATCCGAGAGGTGGTGGTAGGTGTTGCAGACGAAGATCAGGTCGACGCTCGCGGCGGGCAGGCGCGAGTCGTCGGCCGCGGCTTCGACCACCTCGATGTTCGCGCGCTGCTCGCTGCCCACGCGCGTGCGCAAGTACTCGAGCATGTCCGGGTCGATGTCGACGGCATAGACGAGGCCTGCGGGTCCGACGGCATCGGCGAAGCGGAACGTGAAGTAGCCGCCGCCCGCGCCGATGTCGGCCACGCGCGCGCCCGGCTCGAGCGCCAGCGCTGCGACCACGCGCTCGGGCTGCTGCGTTTCGTCGCGCCCCGGTCCCGCGTAGGCGAAGCGCTTCAGCGCACCGCAACCCGAGAGCAGCGCGAGCGAGAGCAGAGCGATCCCGCAGATCGAAGCTCGCGATCGGTGCATGTTCACTCCCGCTTCTCCCCCCAGCGATTCCAGTAGGTGACCTCGCGCGGGCCGTGGCGCTCGGCGGGTCGCAGCACGGCGTCGCGCATGTAGCCGACCGGCAGCAGGATGGTCTGCGTCACGCCCTCGGGAATGCCGAGCGCGCGCGCGGCCTCGTCCGCGTGCAGCAGGTGCAGGCTGGTCCAGGTCGAGCCGAGCCCGCGCGCGCGCAGCGCGAGCATCAGCGACCAGGCGGCCGGCAGCACCGAGCCGTAGAACGCGACCTGCTGCGGAATGGAGAGTGACTCGGGGCGGCCCTCGATGCAGACCAGGATCAACGCGGGCATCTCGTGCAGGCGGTCGGCCAGGAGCTGGTAGGTCGCCTTCATCGGCTCCGCGTCTGGCTCCGCCGCGCGCAGGCCCGCGTAGTGCGAGAACGCGCGCCGGTACAGCTCGCCCAGCACGCGCTTGGGCTCGGGCTCGGTCACCACCAGGAAGCGCCAGGCCTGCGCGTTGCGGCCGGTCGGCGCCTGGGTCGCGATCTCGATGCATTCCTCGATCAGCTCCGGCGCGACGGCCCGCGCGTAGTCGAGCTTGCGGCGCACGGAGCGCGTAGTTCGCAGGACGAGATCCACCGAGTCGAGGTCGAGATCGTCCGGCGACATGCCTCGAATCGTAGTCGATCGGCGCGCTATGATGCGCGCATGTCCGACACAGCGCGCGCGGGAGAGCGAATCGTCGGACCGATCCCGGTCGAGGGCGGGGGACTCGCACCCGGACGCCATCGGCTCGAGGGACGCCGGATCCTGGTCGTGGGCGCGGGCACGCAGGCCTGCCCCGACGCCGACGCCCCGATCGGCAACGGCCGCGCGATCGCGCTGCTGTGCGCGCGCGAGGGCGCCGCGGTCGGCTGCGCGGATCGCGACGAGGCGGCGGCGCGCGACACGCTCGCGCAGATCGAGAAGGAAGGCGGCCGGGGGGTGCTGATCATCGGCGACGTGAGCGACGAAGCGGCCTGCGAGCGGATCGTCGCCGAAGCCGAGCAGGCGCTCGGCGGGCTCGACGGCGTGGTCCTGAACGTGGGCATCGCCGCGGGCGCGCGGCTCGCCGGCACCGACGCGGCGGCCTGGGACCGCACTTTCGCGGTGAACCTGCGCGCGCACTTCTTGATCGCGCGCGCCGCCCTGCCCCGGCTCGCGCCCGGCGCTTCGCTCGTGTTCATCAGCTCGGTCGCGGCGCTCGGGCCCGGCTCGCAGCTTCCGTCGTACGACGCGTCGAAAGCGGGCCTCGCCGGGCTGATGCGCCACGTCGCTTACGAGGGCGCGCGCAAGGGCGTGCGCGCGAACGTGATCCTGCCCGGTCTGATCGACACACCGCTCGGCCGCAGCGCCACGCGCGGGCGACCGTCGCGCGCGCGCACGCCCGTGCCGCTCGGCCGCCAGGGCACGGGCTGGGAGGTCGCGTACGCGACGCTGTTCCTGCTCTCGGGCGAGGCCAGCTACATCACCGGGCAGTCGCTCGTCGTCGACGGCGGACTCTCCGGACTGACCTGAACCGACACACCCGATTCGAGGAGCGCGAAGTGCCGACGATCGATTCCAACGGGGTCTGGATCCGCTTCGAGCAGTACGGCGAGCCGACCGCGCCCACCGTCCTGCTCGTGCACGGCTTCGCGAGCAGCGCCGACGACAACTGGGTGCAGACCGGCTGGGTGCGCGCGCTGACCAAGGCCGGCCGCCGCGTGGTCGCGCTCGACTGCCGCGGCCACGGCCAGAGCGGCAAGCCGCACGATCCCGAAGCCTACGGGCACGACAAGCTGGCCGGCGATCTCGAAGAGGTGCTGCGCTACGCGAACGCGCGCACGGTCGACGTGTTCGGCTACTCGATGGGCTCGTTCCTGACCCTGCACCTGCTCGAGCGCAAGCCGGGCCGCGTGCGCTCCGCGATCCTCGGCGGTGTCGGCGCGGGCATGCTGAAGCGCCGCCCCGGACGCGCGGCGATCGCCGCGGCGCTCGTCGCGAAGGACGCGAGCAGCGTCGTGGATCCGGCCGCACGCGCGTTCCGCGTGTTCGCCGAGGGCCGCGGCAACGACCTGCGCGCGCTCGCCGCCGTGCAGCGCGCCGAGAGCGCGCCGCCGGATCTCGAAGTCCTCGGCCGACTCACGCTGCCGATGCTGGTCGTGACCGGCGCGAAGGACACGCTGGTCGGCGATCCCGATCAGCTCGCGCAGGCCCTGCCCGGCGCGCGCGCCGAGCTCGTGCCCGACGCCGATCACCTGACCGCGGTCTCGCACCCGCGCATGAAGGAGATCGTGCTCGGCTTCCTGGCGCAGGTCGACGCGGCCGCGAAGCGCTAGGCCGGACGTGCTCTCCGCGCAGGCGCTGTCGGATCACGTCGAGATCGCGCAGCTCGTGCAGCGCTACGGCAAGGCGCTCGACGAGAAGGACTACGCGCTGCTCGACACCGTATTCACGCCGGACGCCGTCACGAACTACGACCTCGGCACGCTCGGCAATCGCACCCGCTACCCGCAGATGCGCGCGCTGTTCGAGCGCTTCAACGCGGTGTTCTCGTTCACCTCCCACCTGCTCTCGGCGCCGCTCGTCGAGCTCGAAGGCGACACGGCGACGGCCGAGACGCGGCTCGTCGCCACGCACGGCCTCGAGCGGCTCGACGGCCAGAAGAGCGCGTGGTTCGTGGTCGGCTTCTACCGCGACCGGCTGGTGCGCACGGCGCAGGGCTGGCGCATCGCCGAGCGCGCCTTCCACGGCCTGCACACGATCGGCGAGCTGCCGCCCGCGCAGGAGCTGAAGCGCTTCGAGCGGCCCTTCTGGTACGAGCGCGCGCGCTAGAACGCGCCGTGCCGGCCGGCGCCCTTGGCGAAGCGGGTCGCGCCCTCGAGCGTCTCGCCCGACGAGATCGTCTCGAGCCCCAGCCGCGTCTCCAGCAGCAGCGCGTCGTCGAGCGGCAAGGTCCACTGCTGGTAGGACGAGAGCCGGTCGCTGCGCAGACAGCGCTGCGGAAACGCCGCGAGTTGGTTCGCGAGCACGAGCGCCTCGCCGAGCGCGCGGCCGGGATCGACCAGCCGGTTCGCGAGCCCCATCATGCGCGCCTCCTCGCCCGACACGCCGCGGCCGGTCAGGATCAGGTCGAGCGCGTGCGAGTGGCCGAGCATGCGCGCAAGCCGGATCGTGCCGCCGTCGATCAGCGGCACGCCCCAGCGGCGGCAGAACACGCCGAACACGGCATCGCGCGCGGCCACGCGCAGATCGCACCAGATCGCGAGCTCGAGACCGCCGGCGACGGCGTAGCCCTCGACCGCGGCGATCACCGGCTTGCCGAGCAGCATGCGTGACGGGCCCATCGGGCCGTCGCCGTCCACCCGCACCTGGTTGCCGCGCCCCTGCGAGACGCCCTTCAGGTCGGCGCCGGCGCAGAAGCAGCCGCCCGCGCCGGTGAGCACCGCGACGCTGGCCGTCTCGTCGCCGTCGAAGCGGCGGAACGCCGCGGCCAGCTCCGCGGCCGTCGGTCCGTCGACGCAGTTGCGCACTTCCGGGCGATCGATCGTGACGATCGCGACCGGGCCATCGGTCTGATAGCGAACGTTGGCCACCGGGATCCTCCGACTGAACCCCCATCAACGTACCACGCGCGCGCGTTTGCTAGCGTACGCGCGCCGCCCCGCATGCACCCCACCGGAACGCCGATCTCGCCGCTCGTCCTGGTCGCCATCGGCGTCGCGCTCGCCTATGCGGGGCTGATCGTCGTGCGCGCGCGGCCGGCCTGGGTGGTCGATCACGCGCGGCTCGTGCTCGGCGGGCTGGGCGCGATCTCACTGGTCGCGGCGCTGCTGCTCGTCGACGTGCGCACTCTGTCGCTGCGCGTGCACCTCGACGCCTCCGAGGAGCCGCTCATGCTGCGCGACGACCCGGCGCGCGAGGTCTACGCCGAGGCGACGCGCAGCTTCGGCAACGACGACATCTACGTGATCGCAATGCTCACCGACGACGTGTTCACGGCCGAGAACCTCGCCGCGCTGCGCCGGATCAGCCACGCGGTGCAGAGGCTGCCGGGCGTGCGCGGCGCCGAGAGCCTGGTCGACGTGCCGACCTATCGCTGGGACGCCGCCAAGGACTGGCTCGACGTCTCGCGCTTCATCGACGAGCTGCCGAGCGACCCGGCCGAGCTCGCCGACCTGCGCGCGCGCGCGCTCGCCGATCCGATCTATCCCAAGCTGATCGTCTCGCGCGACGGCTCGGCCGCGGCGATCAACCTCAGCTTCCACGAGATCGGCGATCGCGCGTTCGTCGACCTGGGCCTGGACGACGCGATCCGCGCGATCGCGCTGGCCGAGGCCACGCCGGAGCGCGAGTTCCGCTTCGCGGGCCGGCCGCACGTGAAGTCGCGCACCGCCGTGATCATGGCCGAGGACCTCTCGCGCCTGATCCCGCTCGCGGTGGTGGTCGCGACGCTGGTGGTATTCCTCACCACGGGCTCGGCGCGCTGCGTGCTGCTGCCGCTGATCACCTGTCTCACCTCGGTGTTGTGGACGTTCGGGCTGCTCGGCGCGACCGGCACGCCGATCAACCTGCTGACGATCGTGCTCGCGCCGATCCTGATCTCGCTCGGCGGGCTGTACGGCGTGCACATCGTCGCGCGTTGGGAGGAGCAGCGGGAGCGGGTCGACAACGCGCGAGACGCCGCGCTCGCGACGCTCGAGGAGGTCTTCCTGCCCGAGGTGCTCTCCGGTGTCACCACCACGACCGGCTTCGCGGCGCT
Organism: Myxococcota bacterium; assembly: GCA_040902485.1. Lineage (GTDB taxonomy): Bacteria > Myxococcota_A > UBA9160 > SZUA-336 > SZUA-336 > VGRW01. The sequence continues at coordinate 110,461 of JBBDXF010000037.1, forward strand.
GATCCCGAGCGGGATTCCGGGCATCGAGGAGCTCGGCCTGTTCGCGTTCTTCGGCTGCTCGATGCTGACGCTGATCTCGCTGGCGGGAATCCCGGCGGCGCTCGCGCTGCTGCCGCACCGCACCGGCCGGCGCGCGACGACCCGCGCCGGCGCGGCGTTCGGGCGCCGGCTCGACGACGCGCTGGTCGCGCTCGCGCGCGGGTGCACCGCGCACGCGACGCCGGTTCTGCTCGGCTGGGCGCTGCTCACGGTCGGCGCGCTGGCGGCGCTGCCGCGCATCGTCGTCGACACGGACTACCTGACCTACTTCAAGGAGAGCTCGCGCGTGAGGCGTGATTTCGCGGCGGTGAACGAGCGGCTGATCGGGCCGGTGCCGCTGTACGTCACGCTGTTCGGCCGCGGCGAGGGCGCGTTCCGCGAGCCCGAGAACCTGCGCAAGCTCGAAGCGCTGCAGCACGAGCTCGACGGACTGCCGGGCGTCTCGGCGACGGTCTCGATGGTCGAGCCGCTGCGGCTCCTGAACCGCGCGCTCGAGCGCGGCGAGCCCGCGCAGGAGCGCATCCCCGACTCCCGCGAAGAGGTGAGCGATCTGGTCTTCATGGTGCCGAAGGCGGAGCTGCGCCGCTTTGCGAACTCGAACCACAGCGCCGCTAACGTGCTGGTGCGCACCGGCGAGCTCGGCTCGCGCGCCGTGCGCACGTTGGTCCTGCGGATCGAGGCGGTGGTCGCGCGGCTCGGGCTCGAGCCGGAGCTGCGGGTCGAGGTGACGGGCAACGCGGTGGTGCTGAACCGCAGCGCCGACGCGCTCGCCGGCAACCAGCTGTTCAGCATCGGGCTCGCCAGCGCGACCGTGTTCCTGCTGGTCTACGCGGTGTTCCGCTCGCCGCGCACGAGCGCGCTGGTGATGGCCCCGAACCTGACGCCGGTGATCCTGTTCTTCGGCATGCTCGGGCTCGGCATCGCGCCGCTCTCGCTGCCGACCAGCATGATCGGCTGCGGGTGCTCGGCGTGGCGGTCGACGACACGGTGCACATGCTGGTGGCCTACCGCAGGCTGCGCGAGCTCGGCGCCACGCCCGAGGCCGCGGTGCTGCAGAGCATGCGGCGCGTGGGCCGGCCGATGGCGATCTCATCGCTGATGCTGATCGCCGGCTTCCTCACGATCACCGTCTCGGGCTTCGCGACGATCGTGGAGTTCGGCTACCTGTCGGCGCTGACGCTGCTGATCTGCCTGGCCGCCGACCTGATCATGCTACCCGCCCTGCTGGTTCGCGCTCGGGCTTGACGCGCCCTTCTGCAGATCGGGCAGCCGCTGCGGCGAGAACAGCGTGTCGGAGATCTCGGGATTCGCCTCCACGCGCTCGACGTAGAGCTCGGAGCGCGTCTTCTCCGACAAGTCGAACATGGTGCACTCCATCGGGATCCACACCCCGGCGTACAGCTCGAGCCGCTCGCGCGGGATGTCGAGCTGCTTCACCTCGACGCCGGCGTCGTCCCAGTGGCGCGTGCGCAGCGGGACGTTGCGCTCTCTGTCGACGTAGAGCTGGCTGCGCGTGTAGGTCGGATCCGACTCCGGCTTGTGGTTCACCCGGATCACCCAGACGGTCTGGCCCTGGAGGTCCTCGTCCGGCAGGCGCTCGTAGGTCGCGTCGTCGATGTGCCGGACCACGGCCAGGTCGTCGAGACTGAAGTCGCTGCCGAAGATCGATTCCTTGGCCGGGCTGATGCGCGTCACGCGCGTGCGCTTGCGCGAGTAGTGGAAGCCCTCGTCCTCGGCGCCTTTCCGCTCGATGAACAGGTAGGCGGTGTCCTGCTTGTCATAGGGCGCGGTGAACTTCATGACCGTCTTCGAGATCACCGCGCCGACGGGCGCGGCGTCGGGCGTGCGCAGATCCATGAAGCGCGACCAGAAGTACAGGTTCTGAATGCTGCCACCCGGATCGGTCGAGACGATCCGGTGCTCCATGTACGAGGTGTCGAGCTTGTTGTCGATCACCCGCTGGTAGATCTCGCGCGCCGAGATCGCGTCGCTCGCGGGCAGCGCGTCATCGGCCGCGCGCGAAAGCGCGGGCAGCAGCAAGACCAGGCAGGACAGGAGCAGCAGGCGGGCTTTCGGGTGGCGCATGGGCGCACATCCTGCGCGACCGCGAAGCGCGGATCAAGCTGCCCTACTTCGACGCGGGCTTGGCCTTGCCCTTCGTCGCGCGGGGCGCGCGCGGGCGGCTGCCGTAGTCGCCGAACGGGTCGTCGCGCTCGCGCACCGCTTGCCGGAAGCCCTTCGCCTGCGCGTTCGAGACGAAGTCGAGGCCTTCCTGGGTGTGGCGCGCGATGCCGTCGAAGAGCGTGCCGAGCGTGCGGCTCGAGGCCAGGCCCATGTTCTCGGCGGTCTGGTTGCACAAGAGCTTCAGCATCACCAGCTGGTTGGTCGGCACCCGCGCCATGCGCTTGGCGAGCGCGAGCGCGTGGGTCTGGAGCTCCGCATCCGGAACAGTTTCGAGGATCAGGCCGATCTCGGCGGCCTTCCCTGCTTTGATCTCGTCGCCCGTCAGCATGTAGCGCTTGGCCTGCTCGAGACCCATGCGGTAGACCCACATCGCGGTCGTCGGCGTGCCCCACACGCGCGAGGGCGGATAGCCGAAGCTCGCGCCCTCGCCCGCCACGATCAGGTCCGCGCACAGCACCAGGTCCGTGCCGCCGCCGATGCACCAGCCCTGCACCGCCGCGATCGTCGGCTTCTTCGCGTACCAGAGCTTCATGTAGGTGTCGACGAAGCGGCCCATCATGCGCATGTCCGAGACCGAGTCCCAGGCACGCCGCTGTGTCGCCGCGCGCTCGGCCGACTGCGCGGCGGTCGACCAGTCGAGCCCGTAGCCGGCGCAGAAGGCCGGGCCCTCGGCGCGCAGCAGGATCACGTGCGCCTCGGGCGCGGCGTCGCCGGCGTCGATCGCCGCGCCGAGCTCGTCGCGCAGCTCGGGCGTGATCGTGTTGTACTCCGCCGCGCGCGCGAGCGTGATCACGAACACGCCCTCGTCGAGCTCGGTGCGCAGGGTCTTGGGCTTCTCGGCCATGCCGTGGCGCTCGCTAGCTGCCGAGGTGCTTGCGGAAGAAGCCCAGCAGCTGCTGCCAGGCGTCGGCCGCGGCGGGCGCGTTGTAGTCCGGGCGCGCGTCGCAGAAGAAGCCGTGCACGGTGCCCGGGTAGGTCTTGATCGTGTAGGCCTTGCCGAGCTCCCGGAGCTTCGCGTCGATCGCGTTCACCTGGTCCTGCGGGATGAAGGCGTCCTTCTCGCCGAAGAACAGCTGGAGCGGCGCGCGGATCTTGTCGGCCTTGCCGAGCAGGCCCGCGATGCCGCCGCCGTAGAAGGGCACCACAGCGGTGATGCGATCGCCGAGCTCCGCGGCGGCCAGGAACGCGAGCCGGCCGCCCATGCAGAAGCCCGTGACGCCGAGCTTCGCGGCGTTCACGGTCGGGCGCCTGGCCAGCGCGTCGGCGGCGCTCGCGATGTCCTGCACGGCCGCGGCGTCGTTCACCTTCTGCATCAGCCCGATCGCCTTGGGCAACTCGTCGTAGCCGACCTTGTTGTCGGGCAGGCTGCGCCAGTAGATGTCGGGCGCGAGCGCGACGTAGCCCTCGGCCGCGATCCGGCGCGTGACGTCCTCGATGTGCGCGTTCAGGCCGAACGCCTCCATGATCACGATCACAGCCGGGCGGCGGCCGGCCGCCGTCGGCTCCGCGACGTAGACGGGCATGGCGCCATCGGGCGTACTGACCTTCTCGTGGCTGGTGCGGATCTCCATGAGCTCTCCTCCTGGCCGCGAATCTGCACCGGGGGGTGCGCGGCGTCGCGCAGTATAGCCTCATGCTAGGCTGCGCAGATGAACGTCGGAACCATCCGCGAGATCTGGCGCCACCCCGTGAAATCGATGCTCGGCGAGCGCGTCCCCGCGGCGTCGCTCGGCGCGAACGGAATTCCGGGCGACCGCGCCTGGGCCGTGCGCGACGAGGAGCGCGGCGGAATCCGCGGCGCGAAGAAGATCCCCGCGCTGATGCGCCTGCGCGCGCGCTACCTGGAGGAGCCGGCCGTCGGCCGCGTGCCCGCGCCCGAGATCACGCTGCCCGACGGCGCGAAGCTGCGCGCGTCGGACGCGTCGGCGGCGGATCGCGTGAGCGGCGCGCTCGCGCACAAGGTCACGCTCTGGCCGCTGGTGCCCGCGGAGCAGGTCGACCACTACCGGCGCGGCGCGCCCACGCACGAGAGCTTCGACCAGGAGCTGCGCGCGGTCTTCGGGCGCACGCCGGACGAGCCGCTCCCCGATCTGTCCGTGTTCCCGCCCGAGATCATGCAGTACGAGTCGGCGCCGGGAACCTACTTCGACGCGTTCCCGCTGCTGCTGCTCACCGACGCCACGCTGCGGCGCCTGCAGAAGCTCGCGCCCGCGTCGCGCGTGGACGTGCGCCGCTTCCGCCCGAACTTCGTGGTGGCGACGCCGGACGGTGTCGAGGACTTCGTCGAGATCGGCTGGGTCGGGAAGCGCGTGCGCATCGGCGAGGCGGAGCTCTCGATCGAGCTGGCCTGCCCGCGCTGCGTGATGATCACGCACGGCTTCGACGACCTGCCGCAGGATCCCGGCCTGATGCGCACGGTCGTGCGCGAGGCGAACCAGAGTATCGGCGTCTACGCGCGCGTCGCGCGCCCGGGACGCGTCGCCGTGGGCGACACCGTGGAGGTGCTGTGATGAAGATCGGCCTGATTCCCATCAACATGGCCGTGACCGATGTGCAGCAGATGGTCGCCGCCGCGCAGAAGGCGGAGGCGATCGGCGTCGAGTCGCTGTGGACCTTCGAGCACGTGATCATCCCGGTCGACTACCAGTCGAAGTACCCGTACAGCCCGACCGGCAAGATGGGCGCGCCGCCGGAGACGAACCTGGTCGATCCGCTGATCGCGCTGGCCGCGATCGCGGGCGCGACCCGCAAGGTGCGGCTCGCGACCGGCGTGAACATCCTCTCGCAGGCGAACCCGTTGTACGTCGCGAAGCAGGCCGCGAGCCTCGACTTCGTGTCGGGCGGGCGCTTCATGCTCGGCGTCGGGATCGGCTGGCTGCGCGAGGAGTTCGACGCGCTCGGCGTCTCGTTCGAGCGGCGCGGCGCGCGCTTCGACGACTACGTGACCGCCATGCGCAAGGTCTGGTCGGGCGAGGTGGTCGAGCACAAGAGCGAGTTCCTGAACTGGTCGGGCTTCAAGAGCTACCCCCTGCCCGTGCAGAAGCCGGGTGTGCCGATCGTGATCGGCGGCTCGAAGGGCAAGGCGTTCGAGCGCATCGCCAAGTACGGCGACGGCTGGTACGCGCCGACCGGGAACGTCGCGCAGCTCGCCGAGCTGCTGGTGCCGCTCGAGAAGGCCTGCGCCGCGATCGGGCGCAAGTTCGAGAGCGTGGAGATCTCGGCGATGTGGATCCCCGCGGCCGAAGGCATCGACGCGGTGAAGCGCTACGCGGATCTGGGCGTCCAGCGGCTGGTGGTGCCGACCTTCGCGATCGGCGGCGTGGGCAACGAGTCGCTCGACCGCTTCGCCGGCGAGGTGATGGCAAAGCTCTGAGCTAGCCGAGTCCGAGCGCGGCGAGCGAGCGCTCGATCAGCCAGAAGCCCGCGAGCGCGCCGAAGGCGTAGGCGAGCGGCCGCTCGTAGCGGCGCAGCGCGCGCACGAACAGCAGCAGCGCGAGCACGATCGCGAGCTGGCCGAGCTCGATGCCGGCGTTGAAGCTCGCCAACGCGAGCGGCAGATCGGCGCTCGCCAGCCCGGCCTCGGCGAGCGCGGCCGCGAAGCCGAAGCCGTGCAACAGGCCGAAGCCGAACGCGAGCCGCGCGGGCATGCCTCGCGCGCGCCCTTTCCGGCTCGCGAGCCCGAGCGCGAGCCAGAACACGCTGGCGGCGATCGCGACCTCGATCGGCGCGGACGGCGGCTGCACGAAGCCGAGCGCCGCGCAGCCCAGCGTCAGCGCGTGCCCGAGCGTGAAGGCCGTGACCGTGGCGACCAGCGCACGCCCGCTCTGCACCAGCAGCACCAGAGCCGCTACGAACAGCAGGTGATCGAAGCCGCCGAGGATGTGCGCGACGCCGAGCCGCAAGTAGGACGCGATCGTCTCGGAGCGGTCGGCGCGCGCGGGCAGCGCGAAGCGAGGCTGCGCGGCGTCGATCACGCCCTGCGCGACGCTCCCGTCCGCGCGCTCGATGCGCACGAGCGCGTTCGTCGCGCTCTCGCGCAGACCGTCGAGGCCGAACGCCGCGCCGTCCGCCAGCGAATCGCCTCCGCAGTCGAGCGTGGTGCGCAGGATCTCGGCGCTCGCGTCGCGCTCGAGGCTCGGCTTCGCCGTCGCGCGACAGCCGGCCGGAAGCACCAGCGCGAGCGCGGCGCCGTTCGCGCGCACCAGCGGGCTGCGCAGTGCGACGTCGACGCGGCCCCCGTCCCGCTCGCGCAGCTCGAGCAGCGAGGGCGCGAGCGGGTGCGCGTGCGCGGCGCCGGTCCAGAGCGCGAGCAGCGCGGCGAGCACGAGCGCGCTCGCCGTGCTCACGATCGTAGCTCCGCGACGCGGATCTCGTAGCGCACGCGCAAGCCGTCGAGCGCGAGGCGGAGCGCCGAGCCTTCGCGCTCGCGCGCGAGCTCGGCTTCGATCCTGGCGCGCTCGCTCGCGAGCGTGGGCGACGCGCCCGCGAGGCGCTCGTGCACGACCACCAGGTGCAGCCCGTAGCCCGACGCGATCGGCTCCGAGAAGCGCCCGGGCTCGAGCGCGAAGACCGCGCGGGCGAACGAGGCGCCGAAAACGCGCTCGAGCTCGGCTCGCGTGCTGGCGGCGAACGCGTGTCCGAGCAGGAACGCGTCGCCGCTCTCGATCGCCGCCTCGAGCGCGAGGCCCTCCCTGGCGATCTGCCGCCTCAACCGCACCGCCTCGGCTGCGAGCGCCACCCCGTGCCGATCGCGCGACAGGAACACGTGCGAGAGCCGCACGCGCTTCGCGCCCGCCAGCCGCGAGGCGTCGCGCGAAAAGCGCGCCTCGATCTCGGCTTGGCTCGGCTGCGCGCCCGCGCCCGCTTCGAACTCCGCGCGCATGCGCTCGATCAACCGCCGGCGCACGACCAGGTCCGAGCGCTCGAGCCCGAGCGCGAGCGCCTCGTTCACGCTGCGCGCGTCACCGGCGCGCGCAGCGCGCTCGTCCTCGCCGTGCAGGAAGCCGACGTTTCGCGCGAGCCGCGCGCGCACCACCGGGTCGCGCGCCGCCAGCCCGCGCGCCCAGGCCTCGTGCAGCAGCAGCTCGTCGTCGATCTCCGCCTCGACGAGCGCGCGCAGCGCCGCCGCATCCGGGGACTCGCCGGTGCGCGCGAGCCAGCCCGCGCGCAGCGCCTCGATCCGCGCGCGCTCGATCGCGATCGTCGGCCGTCCCGAAGACAGCTCGCGCGTGTCGCGAAGCACGAGCCGATCCCCGGCGACGAGCAGCGCGCCCAGGATCAGGAAGTGGAGCGCGGGACCTGCGAGCGCGCGGCGCATCCGCGAGTCAGCGCCCCGCCGTCTTCAGCCGGGTCGTGTCGTAGTACTTCTTGCTCTCGGCGACGCCGAACTCCATCGCGTTCATGCCGTCGAACTGGCCCAGGTTCGATGCGCCGCTCTGCACGTTCACGATCATTACGGAGGTGCCGAGCAGCACGAAGCGCCCCTCGTTCTCGGGGATTCCCGTCGACTCGCTCCATTTGCCCACGCCGCCGATCAGCTTGAACGGCGCGCCCGCGCGGTCGTACGCGACCGCGAGTCCGGGCGCCATCGTCTCCTTGTCGTACCAGATCTTCTTGCGGCTGTAGGGGTGGCCCTCCATCTTCGGAATGTCGTCGATCTGGAACGTCACGCGCTTCTGCCAGCTCTCGCCGATCATCGGCATGCTGCCGTAGGGCCCGAAGCGGCACGCGTTCCACTCCTCGTCGGTGCCGAGCCGCACCATGCCCGTCGGCGAGTACTTGCCGAGCACGCGCGGAAAGCAGGTGCGCCGGCTGTTCGAGATCCCGAGCATCACGCTCTCGCCCTGGAACTCCCAGACGTGATCCCAGACGTAGCCCGAGAACAGGTAGAAGTCCTCGAGCGTGAACTCGGTGCCGAGCAGCGAGTCGCTCTTCTGTGTCGCCGCGATCCGGCGCACGCGTCGCAGCGCGGGAATGTACGCCCAGGTGTCGTCTTCCTTGCCGTCGCGGTAGCGGTACAAGAGGAACATCGTGCCGCGCAGGTCGAACGGCGACTTCACGTCGAAGTACTCGGCCCACTCGACGTTCGTGCCCTGTTCGAGCTCGGTCGTCGCGGGCAGCAGGTCCGCGCGGCCGCTGAAGTAGGTGCGCCGGTACTCGCCCTGCGAGAGCCGCCACACCTCGCGCCCCTCGTTGCGCATGTTCGCGAAGCCCCAGTGCGGGATGTTGAAGCCAGAGCCGCCCTGCCAGCGCTGGTTCACGTTCCAGGCCAGCTTCTGCGCGAACTGCGGGTCGTCGGCGGTGAGGTCGCAGCGATGTCCAGTCGCCTGCTTCGCCCACTCCGAGTACGGGAACGGCTGGCCGGCCTTGTAGCTCACCAGCCGCCCCGCTTCGTCGATCGCCGCCTGACACGCGAACTGCACGGTGGCCTCGATGTACTTCGGGTGCGGTGGGAAGTCCTCGGGCGCGACGATATGCATCTCGAGCTCGGGCGTGTTCTCGACCGCGTAGCTGTAGAACTCCCCGGGCAGGAGCTCGCGTACCTGCTCCTTGTTCGCGGCGGTGATCACGTCGCCGGCCGCGACGTCGGCGGCGGCGACGCGCGCCGAGAGCACGAACGCGAGCGAGAGCACGAGTGACACCGGTCGGCGTCTCATTGCGGGCCTCCATCGGCTTGTTTCGGAGTGAACCAGATCGGGGACGTCCACGACCGCTCCTGCACGGTCTTGGGCAGCTTCGCGTCGCAGCAGGCCTCGAAGCCCTCGCCGACGCTCGCGGGTTCGTCGCAGCGCACGCCGCCGGCGTTGCACACGCGCGTGGTCCAGCGGCAGGTGGGATTCTCGATCACGCGGGCGTACCAGACCGCGCGCTCGGCGGGGTCGAAGTCGGGATCGGTCCAGACCCCGCACAGCGCGTCGGCGCCCGGTCCGCGCGGCTGGCAGGTGTCGAGATCGACGTCGGCCTGGTCGTCCGGCTCGCCCGCGATGTCGTACACGCGTTCATGGGTCTTCCCATCGGCATCGAGCCAGCCCTTCACGACCTGCAGGCGTTGCAGGCGCGTACCGGGCTGGGTGTCGGTCCCCGGGTCGCGCAGCGCGGAGAGCACGAAGCGCGGCGAAGCGCCCGCGGGGGCCGCCGGCAGGTCGCCGCCCATTGGCACTCCGCCCGCGTAGCCGCGCGCGGCCAGATCCGTGCTCCGGCACAGATCCGCGTCGTAGCCGAAGCCGCCGAAGAAGCGCACCACCTGGCGCGGTCCGCTCGTGCCGTACACTTCCTTGCGTCGCAGCGCGTCGAACAGCGCGTCGCGCGAGTTCTCCTCGGCCCAGATCACGGCCAGCCCTCCGGGGTTCAGGTCCCAGGCGTCGGGCAGTCCCTTGGGGATCGCGTCGCGCGCGGGGTTGCCCGCGCCGCCGTGGCCCGTGTAGGCGCCGTCCTCGTCGGCCGCGCCGGAGGCGCCGAGGTGCGTGTCGGTGCTCGCGACGATGCCGAACTTGAACGGGTTCACGCCCAGGCGCTGCTCCTGCACCAGTCCCTCGCGCAGGATCTCGCGAACGAACTGGCGCGGCACGGGTTTCTCCGCCAGATAGGGGACGTAGCGGCCGCTGAAGTTGCTCGTCTCGAGCGTCTCGAACGAGCACAGCTCGTCGGTCGTGTCGACGCCCCGCATGCACTCCGACGAGCCCTTGTGCTGCATCACCTCGACGATCGGCTCGAGCTCGGCCGAGAGCCGCGCCTCGTCCGCGCTGATCGGCGTGCCGTCCGCGTGCGCGGTGGCGAACATCTTCCCGCCCGACAGGTTCGAGTTGTGCGGGATCACCAGCGCGTCGCAGCCGGTGCGCGCGTCGAGGCAGGTTTCGCGGAGCTTGCGCCACAACAGCTCGGGCGCGGGCGTGTCGACGAAGCTCGAGGGCAGCTCGGGCACCACCGCGTTCCGGAACAGCACGTTGCGGTGCAGGTTGTTGCCGGGCCCGGCCGCGCCAGTCCACTCGTAGCCGACCAGCGTCGTGAAGCGACACTCGGGGCTCGTGTCGTAGGCGGCCTCGGCGGCCTCGCGGATCTCCGTCCACGGCGTGCGCGCGGCTTCGAGGCAATTCGCGCCGTGCGCGCCGCAGAAAGCGAAGCGCGCCGGCGGCTCGGCGGCGTCGCCGCGCGACACGCGGTAGTTCATCACGAAGAACGCGAGGCGCGGATAGCTGCGGTAGATGCGGCAGATCCACGAGTCGTAGCCGTCGAGCCCGGGCGAGCTGCAGATGTGCGCCTCGCCGAGCAGCTCCGCGTGATCGGTCACGGCCGCGAAGTCGAGCGGCCGCGCGAGCTTCATCTCGCGCAGCGGCGTGCCGTCGGGAGCGTACGGCTGCACGCCGATGCGCTCGCCGCGCGCGAAGCGATAGGCGTCGGCCGGGCGGTTGCGCGTGCCCTGGGTGCTGGCGTCGAGCGAGAGGGCGGTGTGCACGTGCAGATCGCCGAAGAACGGCCTGCGCAAGGGGTCGTGGTCGAGGCACTTCGCGCGCTGCTCGGTCGGCGGGACGGAGGGTTCGCCGGCCTCGGGCGAGCTCGCCAGCACGGCGACGACGAGCGCCGCCACGAGCGTCCGGCTCACAGGCCCGCCATCTTCGCGAACGCGTCGAGCTCACCCGGGATGTCCGGACCGAGCGGCTGGTAGACGAGCTCCGTCAGGCCCGCGGCCGCGAGCTGCACCAGCCGCTCGCGGAGCTGCGCTTCCGTGCCCGAGAAGGTGAGCGCGCCGAGCGCGGAGCCGATGTGCGGCCGGTCGAGCGCGGACACCGCCAGCAGGTGGCCCTCGTGCAGCGCGAGGTGCCGCTCGTCCGCGGCGATCTTCTCGAGCGCCGCGCGCCAGGCCACGCCGCCGGGCAGCGCATCTACACCGCTCGGCGACGCCTCGTACGAGGCGTGGTAGACGACCGCGATCGCCGGGCCGAGCGTCTCGAACACGCGCGGCGAGGCGAAGCTCTCGCGCTCCTCGAGCACGGTCCCGAACACCAGCGCGGCGCACCAGGCGAAGCCGAGCTGCGGCTGGCTCACGCACATCAGCCCGTCCCCGACCCTCTGCGCGACCGCGACGCCCTTCGGGCCGTTGGCCGCGACCAGGATCGGCACGTCGATCGGGCGCGGCGCGCCGAAGCCCTCCGGCTGCAGGAGCTTCACCTTGGCGCCGTCGACGAGCACGGCCTCGCCTGCGAGCAGGCCCTTCAGGTCGCGCACGTAGCGCTCGAGCGTGGCGACCGCGAGCGGCTTGCGGCCGAGCGCGCGCCGGCCGGTGAAGCCCGTGCCGACCGCCACCGCCAGCCGGCCCGGCGCCTTCGCCGCAAGCGTCGCGATCGCTGCCGCGTTGGTCAGCACGTGGCGCAAGCTCGGCACCAGCACCGCCGGACCGAAGCCGATCTCGTCGGTGTTCTCCGCGATCTCGGCCAGCGCGACCCACACGTCCTCGTACAGCGCTGGCGAGTCGTACACCCACACGCGCTTGTAGCGGAGCGTCTCGGCGAGCGAGGCGTAGTCGACGAGATCGCGGCCGGGCGGAAACGCAACCGAGAATTCCATGTGACAGAATCCTGTCATGAATACGCCGGCTTCCGCCAACCAGGGAACGCAGGTCGGCGCGCCCAGGAACGCCGTCGTCGTGCTGCTCGACAGCCTGAACCGGCGCCTCGTCGGCGCGTACGGCTCGCGCGAGTTCGCGACGCCGAACCTGGACCGCTTCGCGCGCCGGGCCCTGCGCTTCGACACACACTACGCCGGCTCGCTGCCGTGCATGCCCGCGCGCCACGACCTGCTGTGCGGCGCGCTCGACTTCCTGTGGAAGCCGTGGGGCTCGATCGAGATCTGGGAGGATCCGATCACCGTCGAGCTTGCGCGCGCGGGCGTCACGACCATGCTCGTCTCGGATCACCCGCACCTGTTCGAGGTGGGCGGCGAGAACTACCACTGCGATTTCACGGCCTGGGACTACCAGCGCGGCCACGAGAGCGATCCGTGGCGCACGCGTCCCGATCCGAGCTGGGTCGGCGCGCCATCCTACGGCCGCGGCCACACCCACTACGACGACTCGCGCGGGTACTTCCGGGACGAGGCCGACTTCCCGGGGCCGCGCACGCTGTCCGCGGCCACGCGCTGGCTCGAGCACGACGCGAAGCACCACGACCGGTTCCTGCTGTTCGTGGACGAGTTCGATCCGCACGAGCCGTTCGACACACCGGAGCCGTACGCCTCGCTCTACGATCCCGACTGGCAGGGCCCGCACCTGATCTGGCCGCCCTATACGCGCGCCGGTGTCGGCGAGGGCGTGCTGACGGAGCGCGAGGCGCGCCAGCTGCGCGCCTGCTACGGCGGCAAGCTCACCATGATCGACCGCTGGTTCGGCAAGCTCGTCGACGCGCTCGACCGCACCGGCCTGTGGGACTCGACCGCGGTGATCGTGTGCACCGACCACGGCCACTACCTGGGCGAGAAGGACGCGTTCGGAAAGCCGGCCCTGCCCGTCTACGAAACGCTCGGGCACATCCCGTTGCTGATCGCCTGGCCCGGCACGGCGCCCGGCAGCTGCTCGGCGCTGACCACCAACGTCGACGTGCACGCGACGCTGCTCGACCTGTTCGGCGTGCGCGCGCGCCAGCGCACGCACGGGCGGTCACTCGCGCCGCTCTTGCGCGGCGAGGCGACGCGCGTCCGCGACTGGGCGCTCTCGGGCTACTGGGGCCGCGAGGTTCACGTGATCGACGGCGCCCTGAAGTACGCGCGCGGCCCGGTCGGCGCGAACGCACCGCTCTCGGTGTTCTCGAACCGCTGGTCGACCATGCCGGTCGCGCGCCTGCCCCAGCTGCGCCTGCCGCTGCCCGACGAGCGCGCGCGCCTCGAGCGCATGCCCGGCTCGAAGGTGCCGGTGATCCGACAGCCGTTCGACGCCGGCGACCGCCTGCCGTTCTGGGCCATGGGCCCGTTCAGCGGCAGCCACCTGTGGAACCTGCGCGAGGACCCGGGCGAGGACCGCAACCTTGCCGGGACGCCCGCGGAGAAGCGCGCCGAGGAGCTGCTGCGCACGGCGCTGGTCGAGGTCGAAGCGCCCGACGATCAGCTCGCGCGGCTCGGCCTGGCCTGAAATCGGGTCGTTGACCTACCGATCAACGATCGATACGCTACGGGTAAGACGATGGAAACCGCGACGATCTCGACGAAGTTCCAGCTGGTCCTGCCGCGCGCGACGCGCGAACGCCTGGGCCTCCGTCCCGGAATGAAGCTCACCGTGTTGACGAAGGGCGAGGTCGTGTACCTCGTGCCCCAGCGCCCGATCCAGCGCAAGCGCGGCGTCGCCAAGGGGACCAGCCCGCGCGGCTTGCGCGACAAGAAGGACCGCTTCTGATCCTCGTCGATTCGAGCGGATGGATCGAGTACCTCGCCGAACGACCCAAGGCGGACGCGTTCGCGCGCTACATCGAGGGCCGCGAGGCACTGCTCGCGAGCGCGATCCAGGTGTTCGAGATCTACCGGGTGATTCGGCGCGACCTCTCCGAGGAGAAGGCGATCGAGTCGGTCGCGGCGCTCCAGCGCTCTCGGATCGTGGAGGTCGACACATCCCTCGCTCTGGAGGCGGCGGAACTGACCTTCGAGTACCGACTGGCGATGGCCGACGCGCTGATCTACGCCACGGCTCGTCGTCACGACGCGAAGCTCGTGACCTGCGATGCCGACTTCGACGGTCTGCCCGGAGCGCTCGTCGTGCGCTGAGCGCCCGTTCGGCCGCTAGACCGTCGCCCTACCCTTGCCGCCGCGCGCGAGGTGTCGGTCGCGCGCGATCTCGGCGCCGCGCAGCAGCGTGTCGCGGCTCGGTCCGGGCCCGGTCATGGCGGAGATCTCGTCGAGCTCCGCCTCGGTGAAGCCGGCCTCGAGCGCCGCCGCGCGCGCGATCGTGCGCGCGCCGCCGAAGGTGAAGCGCTGGTCGGTCTCGCGCTGGAAATCCTGCGCGCGCTTCAGGCGCGCCGGATCGCCCTTGGTGAACTCGCGCACCCAGTCGCTGCCGAAGCGCACGTGCGTGAGCTCGTCGGCGAGCACGAAGTCGACCGCCTGCGCGAGCACCGCGTCGCCTGTCTGTACGCCGTAGTCGATCAGCTGCCGGAACACGTCGCAGGCCAGTCCCTCGAGGCAGCGGTTCACGCCGGTCACGCGCAGCACCGGGTCGTCGTGGCAGGAGGTTTCGAACAGGAAGGTGTTCTCCGGGTACTCGCCCACCGCGCCGCCCGCGCGCTCGATCAACTTCTCGTAGGTCTGCACGTGGCGCGCCTCGTCCCAGCACTGGCGCGCCATGTTCATCTTGAAGTCCCACGGCGCGTCCGGAAAATCCCAGAGCGTGCGGCCCGCGGCCTCGAGCGCCTGCAGCTCGCCCACGTAGATGCCGTGCAGGCGGATCTTGAGCTGCTGCTGCGCGTGCTCCGAGCCGGGCTTGGGCTGGCCCGCGTTCATCAGGAACGAGAAGCCCGGGCCGAGCTCGTCGTAGACGGGCTCGAGCGCGGTGCCGGCGATGCGCTCGCGGATCTTCGGGCCGATCGCCTCGAGCACGTCCGCGATCTTCTCGGCATCGTTTGGAAGGGAAGGCACGAGCTGGTTGCGCGTGTTCGCCCGCTTGAAGCGGCGGTCGCGCGCGAGCTCGCTGGGCTGGATGAAGCGCTTCATGCCGCGAGTATAGCCCCGCTTCAGAAGAACACGTGCAGCGTCGGGAAGCCGTCGCGCTCGCGCACGCAGTCCCACAGGAAGCAGGCGAGCCCGGGATCCCCGGTCCAGAGCGAGAAGCGACCGCGGCCGTGGAGCGCGCGCTCCGCCTCCCACTGCTCGATCGCGTGCATCGCGAACGCGCGCGCGCGCTCGAGCCACAGACGCTCGGCGGTGCGGCGGTAGAGGCTCAGGAACGCGTAGCCGTTGCCGGCGGTTCCGTGACACAAGCCCGAGCCCTTCGCGAGCGGCCCGGCCCGCCAGGTGAGCTCGCCGCCCATCCAGAGCAGCGCCTCGAGCCGCGAGCCCGGGAGCGGCGCGAGCCGGGCGAGCGCGACGATCACGCCGGGCGCGCCGTGGCAGATCTGCACCAGCGGCGCGGTGCGGCCCGGCCGCGGCGGGCCGACGCTCTGCGGCCAGTTCGCGAGCTCCGGCTCGAGCAACGCGGTCGCGTCGAGCGTGCGCTCGAGCTCGAGCTCGATCGCCCGCTCGTGCCCGGCGTGAATCAGCGCGCAGGCGTTGCCCGCGAAGCCGTGCACGAGGCCCAGCAGCTTGGTGAGTCCACCGAACTCCTGCGTCCAGAGCTTGCAGCCGAACTCCGGCTCGAAGCGAAGCTCCTCGAGCACGCGCGCGGCGCTGGCCTCGACCCCCTCGCGCAGGCTCGGATCTCCGGTCTCCTCGCACAGGGCGCTCGCCGCGAGCAGCGTGCCGGGCGTACCGACGAACAGCTCGTTCGACGCGTGCGCGAGGTTCGCACGCGCGGCCGCGGCCATGCGCTCGATCCACACGGCGCCGCGCGTGAGCCGATGGCCGACCAGCGCCATGCCGGCGTCGCCGACCAGGAACGCGCTGCGAACCGTTGGGATCGCTTCGAGCAGCGCGGCGTTGCGCGCGCGGATCGGCTCGACGAGCGCCGCCCACTCGCGTGCGCGCTGCACCGCCCCCTGCTCCGCGAGGTGATCGATCGCCCAGATCACGCCCGCCGCGCCGAAGTAGAGCGAGGCGGACGGCCGATCGTCGAGCGGATGCACGGGCCAGAGCGGGTCGGGATCGAACACGCGCTCGGCCTCGGCGACGATGCGCGCGATCGTCTCCCGCGCGCGCGTCTCGTCCCACGCGCTCTCGCGCAGCCTTTCGTGGCGCTCGGCCTCGAAGAGCACGGGCTCTCCTACTCGCGTCCGTAGGTCTCTTGCGGGCGCGAGGGCAGGAACGCCTTCAGGTCGTCGACGGCCGTGCGCTCGGCGAGCCCGTAGTTGGAGACGTAGCTCGCGCGCGCGAGGATGTGCGTCGCGGCCGGCGTGGTCAGGAACTGGAAGAAGATCGCGAACGCGCCGCGCACGGGCACCCACGTCTCGTACGGCGCGAACGCGATCATGGTCGCCACGATCAAGAGCGAGACGCCGAGCGTTCCCGCCTTGCCGGCCGCGTGCATGCGGCAGAAGACGTCCGGGAAGCGCAGCAGACCGACGCACGCCACCACGGTCAGGAAGGTGCCGAGGCCCATCGCCAGCGCTACCAGCAGCTCGAACGGGGTCGGCATCAAAACAGCCTTCCCTTCTCGAGGTAGCGCGCGATCGCGACCGACCCGAGGTAGCCGACCAGCGTCAGGATCCAGACGGCGTCGAAGTAGAGCGTCGAGCCCCAGGAGATGCACAGAATGCAGATGATGCCGACGAAGACCATCGTCAGCGTGTCGAGCGCGATCGCCCGGTCGGCGGCGTCCGGCCCGATCGCGATGCGGTGCACGCACAGCCCCGCGCCGCCGAGCAGCGCCGCGAGACACACGAGCGAGACGAGGTCGAGGAAGGGGCTCACGGCGTCCTCCGCGGCGGCCAGCCGCCGGAGCGCGTCCACTTCAGGATGTTCGCCTCGAGCGTCTGCCGCACGTCGCGCCGCACGGCATCGGGATCGTCGCCGACGTTCAGCGCGTGGATGATGATCTTGCGGTGCTCGCGCTCGACGTGGACCGAGATCGTCCCGGGAGTGAGCGTGATCGAGTTCGCGAGCAGCGTGATCTCGAAGTCGGACTCGCACTCCATATCGACGGCGAGGAAGCCCGGGCGGAAGTCGAGATCGCGCCGCAGCACGGCCTTGGTCACGTCGATCGTCGAGAGCGTCAGCGCCCTCAGGAAGATGAAGCCGTAGCGGACCATGTAGTAGAGGCGGACGAGGATCATCGTGCACCCGCCTCGCCCGCGTCGAGCGACGCCGCAGGCGCCGGCACGGGCACCAGCACCGCCTCCTGGTAGGCGCGCGGATCGACGACGTCGCGCGCCGCGTCGTTCGCGAGCCGAATGAAGGGCTCCACGGCGACGCCCATCGCCACCGTGAACGCTACCAGCACCGCCGTCGGCACCATCATTCCGCGGTAGCGACCGAGCGGAGCCGCGTGGCTGGAGGAGCGCCAGAACCCGTACGACCAGATCTTGCTCATCGAGTAGAGCGTGAGCAGGCTCGTGATCAGAGACACGAGCACGATCGCGAACTGCCCGTCGGCGAGACCCGCGCGGATCAGCACGAGCTTGGCGAAGAAGCCCGAGAACGGCGGCATGCCCGCGAGCGAGAACGCCGCCACCAGGAACAGCGCCGCGACGCCGGGAGCGAGGTCGATCACGCCGCCCATCTCCTTGAGCTGCTGCGTGCCCGAGATGCGGTCCGCGATCCCGCCGATCAGGAACAGGCTCGACTTCACGACGATGTGGTGCACGACGTAGAAGATCGTGGCCGAAACCGCGGCGAGCGCGACGTCGGCGCCGGCTGCCGCCAGCCCGATGCCCATCACCATGTATCCCACCTGGCTGATGATGTGCCAGGAGAGGATCTTGCGGACCTCCCACTGGCAGAGCGCGCCGAGCACGCCGAACAGCATCGTGAATCCCGACATCACCAGCAGAACATCGAGCACGAGCTCCGCGCCGGGCTGGCGGAAGCAGAGCACGAACAAGCGCAGCAGCGAGTACACGCCTACCTTCGTGAGCAGCCCGGCGAAGTAGCCGTTCAGGCCCGCGGGCACGATCGGATACGAGTCGGGCAGCCAGAAGAAGATCGGGAAGGCGGCCGCCTTCAGCGCGAAGACGACCATCAGCAGCATCGATACGGCCGTCACGAGCGCGGCGCGATCGCCCTCGAGCTGCGCCGAGCGCACGGCGATGTCGGCCATGTTCAGAGTGCCGAGGGTCGCGTAGACCAGACCGCAGGCGGCGACGAACAGCGTAGATCCGATCGAGTTGATCGCGATGTACTTGAACGTCTGTCGGACCTGCTGCTTGGAGGCCCCGATCATCATCATGCCGTAGGAGCCGATCAGCATGACTTCGTAGGCCACGAACAGGTTGAACAGGTCGCCCGTGATGAACGACCAGTTCACACCGAGCAGGAGCACCTGGAAGAGCGGGTGGAAGAAGTACCGCTCCTGGCGAGGCTCGGCGGTGAAGCACGCGTAGACCAGCACCAGCGTGCCGACGGACATCGACAGGCAGAGCATGATGCAGGCCAGGCGGTCCGCGACGAACGCGATCCCCCAGGGTGCGAACCAGCCGCCGACGACCATCGCCTGGATGCCCTCGCGATCGACCTCGCCGAGCAGCCAGAACACGAAGGCCGAGAGCCCCACGCACGACGCCAGGTTGACGGCGCGCTCGAGGCGCGGGAAACCGTTCAGCAGCGCGAGCAGCACCAGCGTGAGGAACGGCACGAGCACGGGAAGGATGATCATGCGATTCACGCGAGTGAGTCCGGTGGCAGTTTCTCTGGATCGTCGGTGTCGTGGTCGACATAGACCCGGTACGCGACGGTGAGCAGGAGCGCGCTGACCGCGAAGCTGATCACGATCGCGGTCAGGATGATGTCGGGCGGGAGCGGATCCATCAGCGTGCCCTCGCTCACGCCGATGAACGGCGACGCCCAGTCCGCCGAATATCCGCCGCAGGTGATCAAAAGCAGGTTCGCGGCGTTCGAGTAGATGACGAAGCCCATCACGACGCGGATCAAGCTCGGCCGCAGGATCATGTAGGTGCCGGCCGCGAACATCACGCCGATCAGCGCCGCCATCAGGAATTCCATCGTCGCTCCTCGAGACCGAGCTCCACGAACAGGGTCATGAGCGTGCCGAGCACGATCAGGTAGACGCCGAGGTCGAAGAACGTGGCGCTCGGCAGGTGTCCGTGTCCGAGCAGCGGCAGCTCCCACTCCAGGATCCGATGGTCCATGAACGTCGAGCCCGTGAAGTACGGCACCGCCCCGCTCATCAGCGCGCACAGCAGGCCGACGATCGACACGCGCCACCAGGGGATGCGCGCGGCGCGCGCGAGTCCGAAGGCGAGCAGGTACATCGCGCCGGCGGCCGCGGCGATCACGCCGGCGATGAAGCCGCCGCCCGGATGATCGTGCCCTTGCTCGAAGATCAAGAGCGAGAGCAGGAGCGTGAGCGGAACGGCGATGCGCGCCACCGTGCGCAGGATCGGTGACTCGTGCATCAGCTCTCCCCCCTGCGCGCGCGCAGCAGGCCGAACACGCACAGACCGACGACCACGAGCACGGTGATCTCGCCGATCGTGTCCATGGCGCGGAAGTCGACGATGATCACGTTCACCGCGTTGCGCCCGCCCGCCTCGCCGAGGCTGCGCGCGAGGTAGTCCTGGCCGAGGTTCCGCGTCTCGCGGAACGCCGGGCTCGTGCACAAGAGCACGAACACGAACATGACCAGGCCGAAGCCGGCCGACACCGCGGCGTTCCACGCGCGCAGCGCCGGCGACAGCCCGTCCTTGCGGAACGGCGGCATGAAGTAGAGCACGAGCAGGATCACGACCGTCGAGACGGTCTCGATCAGGATCTGCGTGAGCAGGATGTCGGGCGAGCGGTAGACGGCGTAGAGCAACGCGACGAGGAAGCCGCTCGCCGAGAGCGCGAGCGCAGAGCCGAGCCGCGTGTCGGAGCGGATCACGGCGAGCGTCGCCAGCAGGATCAGGGCCGCGAGCGCCGCGGCGGTCCAGTCGAGACTCTCGAAGCTCACGGCCGCGTGCGCGATCGAAATGCCTCCGGCTTCGAGCGCGAAGAAGCCGATCCCCATGGTGAACAGGATCGTGATCGTGAAGTACCAGCGCAGCGATCCGTTCTGCCACCATTCGCTGTAGGCCTCGGCGAAGCGCGTGAGTCCGGCGACGAGCGCGTCCCACGTCGCCTGCGCGTCCGGCCAGCGGTCGAGGCGCTGCTGCAGCGCCTCGACGCGGGTCCGCGCGCGATAGATCGCGGCGCCGAGCGCGAGGCCGAAGAGCGAGAGCGCGAGCGGCCCCGCGTGCACGGGCAGGAGCGACACCTCGAGCTGCGCGTTCGCCGCGGACGAAAGGCCGGTCACCAGGCGCTCGCTCGTGTCGCCCGCGCTGAGCAAGCCGAGCCCGAGCGCACCGAGCGCGAGCACCGCGGCGGGCAGCCAGAGCAGCACGGGCTCTCCGTGCGCCTCGTGCGTTCCGTGCGACGCGTGCGAAGCGTGCGTGCCGCGCGCTTCGCCGAGGAACGTGCCGATCAGCAGCTTCAGCCCGCTCGCGAGCAGGAACCCGTTCGCGACCACGACGAGCGCGATCACGAATCCGTGCAGGAGAGGCTCGGAGGCGAGCACGGGGCTCGCGAGCAGCGAGGCGTAGAGCGCCTCCTTCGCGACGAAACCGAACAGCGGCGGCAGTCCGCCCATCGACATCACGCCGAGCACGCAGAGCGCGAAGCTGACCGGCAGCGTCCTGCGCAAGCCGCCGAGCTCGCGCAGGTCGCGCGTGCCCGTCGCGTGCTCGACGATGCCCGCGATCATGAACAGCGAGCCCTTGTAGGTCGCGTGCGAAAGGATCTGCAGCACGTCCTGCTCCGGCGCGCGCAAGCCGTAGACCGCCGTCAGCAGACCGAGCGTCGAGACCGTGCTGTAGGCGAGCAGCGCCTTGAGATCGCTCTCGCGGAACGATTGCCACGCGCCCAGGAAGAACGTGGCCAGTCCGATCGGCACGACGACCAGCGGCCAGACCAGAGACGCGGCGAACAGCGGCGCGAGGCGCGCGAGCAGGAAGACGCCCGCCTTCACCATCGTCGCGGAGTGCAGATAGGTCGAGATCGGCGTCGGCGCGACCATCGCGCCCGGAAGCCAGAAGTGGAACGGGAACTGCGCGGACTTCGTGAACGCACCGACCAGCACGAGCGCCAGCGCCGGAAGGAACGCGGGCGAGGCGACGAGCGCCGCGCGTCGCGCGTCGTCCGCAACGATCTCGGAGAGCGCGAACGAGCCGGTCGCCTGGCCGATCAGGACGAAGCCCGCGAGCATCGCGAGCCCGCCCATCGCCGTGACCAGCAGCGCGGTGAGCGCGCCGGCGCGCGCGGCGTCGCGCTCGTACCAGAACCCTATCAGCAGGTAGGAGCTGATGCTCGTGATCTCCCAGAACACGAACAAGAGGATCAGGTCGTCCGCGAGCGCAATGCCGAGCATCGCGCCCATGAACGTCGCGAGCTCCGCGTAGTAGCGCCCCACGCGCGCACGAGAGAGCTCGGGCGTGTCGTAGCCCAGCGAGTACAGCGCGACGAGCACGCCGATGCCCGAGATCAAGAGCGCGAAGAACCCGCCGAACGCGTCGGCGCGCAGTCGGAACGCCACGCCGAGCGACGGAACCCACTCGTGGACCGCGAGCACGGGGCTGTTCGCGCCGACCACGCTCAGGATCGCGCCGAACGAGGCGAGCGCAGCCGCGACCAGAAACAGCCCCGACACGCGGCCGAGCCACCGCCCCGTCAGGGCGATCAGCAGGGCGGCCGCGAACGGCGCCGCCAGGGCGAGCGTGAGCGCGTTCACCGGCAGCAGGGCCATTCGTGCGCAGATCCAGGTTCGATCACGTCGCCGGAGTCTCGCGCAGAACCGGCTCGGGCACGATGCGCAGCGCCAGCGCGGGCGACCCGCCGCCGACACCGGGCAGCGTCAGCTCGAGACCATCGGCCTCGCTCGTGAACGCGAGCGCGCCGTGCCGGCCGAGCAGCTCGATGCGCGTGCCCGGACGCGCTTCGAGCGCGGGGATTCGCACGCGCTGCCGCGGTGGCTCGCCGAGCAGCAGCGCGTACACCGCGTCGGCCTTGCGCGTGAAGCGCAGCTCCTGTCCGTCGCTCGTCGTCGTCGCGGCGCGCCGCCACGGGCGCGTGCCGAAGATCGCCTCGCCGTTCACGTCGAGCCAGCCGCCGAGTCCGAGCAGCCGCTCAGCCTGCGCGAATGGAATCGTGCCGTCGCCGGTCGGCCCGACGTTGAGCAGCAGGTTCCCGTTCTTCGAAACCACGTCGACCAGCAGGTGCACGAGCTTTTCGACCGAGAGCAGATCCGCCTCGGTCTCGGCGCGGTTCCAGCCGAACGAGTTGCCGACGCCGCGGCACGCCTCCCACTTGTCGGGCACCGCCTCGGCCAGCACCGCGTACTCGGGCGTGGTGAAGTCGGAGTGCTGCTCCGAGCGCTCGTAGCCGAAAGTCGTGAAGCGGTTGTTCACGACCCCGTCCGGCACGCGCGCGTAGTAGTCCGCCATCAGCCGCAGCGGCTCGGCGGCCTTCGGATAGCCGATGTCATTCCACAGCACCGACGGCGCATAGCGCTCGATCAGCTCGCGCCAGTGCGCGTCGGCGTAGCGCGCGTAGTCGGTGCCCTGCGGAATCGCCTTCATCAGCCCCGCGATGTCGCGCACCGGTCGGCCCTCGAACGGCCAGTCGATCCCGCCCGAGTAGTACAGCCCCATGCGCATGCCGGCCGCGCGCACGGCGCGCGTCAGGTCTCCCACCAGGTCGCGCTCGCTGTGCCAGTCGCGCAG
This sequence comes from Myxococcota bacterium, assembly GCA_040902485.1. Taxonomy (GTDB): domain Bacteria; phylum Myxococcota_A; class UBA9160; order SZUA-336; family SZUA-336; genus VGRW01. The sequence continues at coordinate 133,218 of JBBDXF010000037.1, forward strand.
GCGTGGGCTCGCGTGCGCGCTCGGCCAGAGCAGGAAGCCATCGTGGTGCTTGGTCGTGAGCACCACGTAGCGCGCGCCGGCGCGCGCGAACAGACGCGCCCACGGCTCGGCGCTCCAATCGCTCGTCGCGTCGCGGAATAGCGCCGCGAAGCGCTCGTACGGAAAGTCGCGGCCCCAGGTCGCGTCGTGGTGCGCGCGCGTCGCTCCGTCGGGAAACGCGAGCGTGTTCCAGTACCACTCGGCATACGGATTGCCGGCGAACGCTTTCTCGAAGCCCTGCTTCGCGAGCTCGGGCAGCGTCACGCCCGTCGGCGCCCAGGCGGGGACCGAGTACGGGCCCCAGTGCACGAAGATCCCGAGCTTGGCGTCGGCGAACCAGCTGGGCAGCGCGTGCTCGTCGAGTGAGGTCTTCGTCGGCGTGTACGGCGACACGCCGGGATCATACACGCGCGTGGTCGCGTGTTATGCTGCGCGCCACTCTTCTGGAAGGAGATCCGTCGTGAAGTTCTTCGACTCGCTCGGGCCGAATCCCCGCCTGGTACGCATGTTCATGCTCGAGAAGGGCATCACCGTTCCCGCGGAGCAGATCGACATCATGGGCGGCGCGAATCGCCGCCCGCCCTACACCGAGAGGAACCCCGCCGGGCAGCTGCCCGCGCTCGAGCTCGACAACGGTCTCTTCCTCGGCGAGACGGTCGCGATCTGCGAGTACCTCGAGGACAAGAACCCGAACCCGCCGCTGATCGGCCGCACGCCGGAAGAGAAGGCCGAGACGCGCATGTGGACGCGCCGCATCGAGCTGAAGATCACCGGCCCGCTCGCGGACGGCTTCCGCTTCGGCGAAGGGATCGCGATGTTCAAGGACCGCATGCGCACGCTGCCCGAGGCCTCGGCCGGGCTGAAGGCGATCGCGGCGGATGGCTCGGCCTGGATCGACGGACAGCTCGCGGGCAAGCAGTGGGTCTGCGGCAACCGCTTCACGCTCGCCGACATCGTGCTCTACGCGGTGCTCGACTTCGGCGCGGGCGTCGGTCAGCCGCGCAATCCCGAGCACAAGAATCTGACTTCGTGGTTCGAGCGGATCGGCAAGCGCCCGACCGCCGAGGCCAGCATCCACCCGGCTGCGAAGGCCGGAGGCATGCGCGCCTAGACTCGAAGCCTAGAAGCTCTCCTTGTACGGGCGCAGGTCGAGCTCGAGCGTCCAGGCGCTGCGCGGCTGCGCGTACAGAGCGAAGTAGGCGTCGGCGATCGCGTCGGGGTGGAGCATGCCGTCCTCCCCGGCGCGCTCCTTCGCGCCCGGGAAGCGCGACAGCAGCTGGTCGCCTTCGATCATGCCGTCGACCACCACGTGCGCGACGTGCAGTCCCTGCGGACCGAACTCGCGCGCGAGACCGTGCGCGAGCGCGCGCAGCGCCGCCTTCGCCGAGGCGAAGGCGGTGAACGGCGGTCGCGCGCGCAGCGATGCGGTCGCGCCGGTGAAGAGCAGCGCACCGCCGCCCGCGGGCACCATGCGCCGCGCAGCCTCGCGGCCGACCAGGAACCCGCCGAGGCAGCCGACGCGCCAGACGTCCTCGAAGAACGCGACGTCCATCTCGAGCAGCGGCCGGATCGCCGCGTTGCCCGCGTTGTAGACGACCAGCTTCGGCACCGTGCCTGCGGTCTCGAAGGTCTTGCGCACGTCGCTCTCGCTGGTGACGTCGCACAGGATCGAGGACGCGCGGCCGCCGGCGCGCGTGACCTCCGCGACGACCGCGTCGAGCTTGGACTGCGTGCGGCCGGCGGCGAGCACGGCGAAACCCCCGCGTGCGAAGCGCCGGCACAACGCGCCGCCGAGACCGGCGCTGGCTCCGACACCGAAGACGATCGCCTCCGCCATTGGCCGAATCTACCACGCGCATGCTCGGAGATCGGCGCGGGCGTGAATGCGGGGCCGCGCGCCGGGGCGCGACGGATCGAACCAGAGACAAGCGAGCCCTTAGGTGGACCCACCTGGAAAAGAGCTACCGAAAGCGCCCGATCGGGAGGGCCCGGCGCACCGGGCCCTCACTCGATCGAACGTCAGAGCTTGCGCTTAGCGCCGGCTCGGGCCGCCGAAGCCGCGACCACCGCCGCCGCCTCCGCCCCCGCCGCGACCACCACCGCCGCCACCGCCGCCGCCGCCACCGGGGCCGCGCTCGTTGGCTTCGCTGACACGCATGGTGCGACCGCCGAGCTCTCGCCCGTCAAGCGCCTGGCGCGCCTTGGCGGCGCTGTTCGCGTCTTCGTACTCCACGAACGCGAAGCCGCGCGGACGGCCCGTATCGCGATCCATGATCACACTGACCGAAGCCAGCTCTCCATGCGGCTCGAAGAGCTCGCGGAGCTCGGCCTCGTCGGTGGAGAAAGGAAGGTTCCCTACGTAAAGCTTCTTACCCAATTGCTATATCCCGTACGTGACCCGTGTATTCCCGTCCGCGGGCACGTCCCTCGCCGCCTTCGAGCCGGACACGTTCCGGCTCTGAAGAGAGGCGATTGCTGTTGCTGCGCGGATGACGAGGGATCGGGCCCCGAGACACGGCAGGACGGGCCGACGACCGGTTCGACTCACTGCTGAGGGATAAGCCAGAGCGGTGCGTCGACCGATCGACGCCAATCGACGCGCAGTCTAGCCCGGCGATTTCGAAATGGCGACCCTGAGCGCGGAATCCGCACGAATATTCTCGGGCTGTCTGGCGACCCCAGCGGGATTCGAACCCGCGTTCTCGGCGTGAAAGGCCGGTGTCCTGGGCCAAGCTAGACGATGGGGTCGGCTGCCGGTCGACCGGCGGCGCGAAGCCTAGCGGTGGCGTTCGGGGTGGTCAAACCTGCGCCGGGAGTCGACAATCCTGAGGCGGAACCCACGCAACACAGGGGAATGCCACGGCCTTTCGCATTCGCGGCGCCCCTCGGGACCCGACCCGGGCGAATCTTGACCCGGTCGTATTGAATCGTATCGTGCGTCACTTCTGATAGAGGGATGAATCCATGAGCCTCGATCCCGCGATCCGCGAGCGCCTCGAATCGATCGTCCGGTCCGACCGCGTCGTGCTCTTCATGAAGGGCAACCCCGACGCGCCGCAGTGCGGCTTCTCGGCCCAGGTGGTGTCGATCCTCGGTCGCCTGCTCCCGTCGTATGCGAGCTTCGACGTGCTGTCGGATCGGGAGGTGCGGGAGGGCATCAAGGAGTTCTCGAACTGGCCCACCATCCCGCAGCTCTACGTGGCCGGCGAGTTCCAGGGCGGCTGCGACATCGTGAAGGAGCTGTACGCGAGCGGCGAGCTGCAGCAGCTGCTCGGCGTGCCGGTCCAGGACGCGCCGGTGCCGCGCGTGACCGTGAGCGACGACGCGGCAGTGCTGCTGCGCGGCGCGGTCCGAAGTCAAGGCGGAGAGCTGCACGTTCAGATCGACGCATCGTTCAAGCACGCGCTCTCGCTCGGACCGCGCGCGGGACACGAGGTCGCGGTCGAGAGCAACGGCCTCACGATCCTGTTCGACCGCGAGTCCGCGCTGCGCGCGAACGGGCTCGTGATCGGCGCGGCGGATTCGGGCGGGCAGAAGGCGCTGACCGTCGAGAATCCCAACGCGCCGCGGGCGGAGCCGGTGAACCAGCTCAGCGCGAGCGAGCTGCAGGCGATCATGCAGTCGGGTCAGCCCTTCCAGCTGTACGACGTGCGCACGCCGGAAGAGCACGACAAGGCTCGCATCGCCGACGCGACCCTGGTCGACGCGCGCGTCGCCGCCGAGATCGAGAAGCTGCCGAAGGACGCGCTGATCGTGTTCCACTGCCACCACGGCGGACGCAGCCAGGCCGCGGCCGAGCACTTCGCGAGCGCGGGCTTCACCAACGTCCACAACCTGGCCGGTGGGATCGACGCGTGGTCGCGCGACGTCGACCCGTCGGTGCCGCGCTACTGAGCACGGCGGAAACGACGTGCCCCTCCAGATCCACGCGCCGCCCGACGAGGTGATCGGCCAGATTCGCACCGCGATCGAGAACGCCCTGCCCTGCGAGGCGATCGACGTGCGCGGCAGCGGCGGCCACTTCGAGATCCGCGTGGTCTCGGCGTCGTTCGCGGGCAAGAACTCGCTGGCCAAGCAGCGGCTGGTGTTCAGCGCGATCGCGCACCTGATGAGGGGCGACGGCGCCCCGGTGCACGCGATCGACAAGCTCGAGACCCTCGCGCCGGGATGAGCCCGGCCGCCGAGCTCGACCCGACACAGTTCCGTGTCCGGCGCAGCGCCGTGCGCGGCTTCCAGCTCGCCTTCGTCGACGAAGGCTCGGGGCCGGTGCTGCTGCTCGTGCACGGCTGGCCCGAGACCAAGCGCATCTGGTGGCGGAATATCGGAGCGCTCGCGACCGCGGGCTTCCGCGTGATCGCGCCCGACCTGCGCGGCTTCGGCGACAGCGGCGTCGCGCCCGACGGCTTCGAGGACGTGCCGTCGCACAGCCGCGACCTGGCGGCGCTGCTCGACGAGCTCGGCATCGCCGCTTGCGTGCCGGTCGGCGGCGATCTCGGCGGCGCGATCATCCAGGACTTCTCGAAGCGCTTCCCCTCGCGGGTCTCGCGGCTGGTGATCTTCAACTCGCCCCTGCCCTACCTGAAGGACCGGATGGCGGGCATGCGCACGCGCCCGGCCGCGGAGGCGAGCGACTACTACCTGCGACAGGGCACCGACGCCGACGCGCTGGCGCACGAGCTCGACACCGCCGACAAGCGGCGCCGCTACATCGCGGCCTTCTACGGCTCGCGCTTCTGGGCGCATCCGGGCGCGTTCACGCGCGAGGCCGTCGACTTCATGACCGAGCCGTTCGCCGACGCAGCCAAGCTGCGCGCGAGCTTCGGCAACTACGAGTCGAGCTTTCAAGCGACCAGGCGGAGCGAGCCGCCGTTGCTGGGCGAGAACGCGACGCACGCGCTGATCCTGTTCGGCGCGTCGGACCACGTGATCTATCCGGAGTTCGACCGCATGGCCGCGCAGGTCTTCCCAGACCACGTCGGCCCGTTCCTGGTCCGCGACGCGGGCCACTTCCTGCAGTGGGAAGCCGCGCACGCGCTGAACTCCGGCGTGCGCGCGTTCTGTCGCGATCTGCTCTAGGCGGCGCGGGCCCGCCCGCCGCGCAGGACCTGGCCCGGCAACGCTCCCGTCGGATCGAGCGCGTCGCGCCCGTCCTCGCGCAACACGGTGCCGTTCACGACCACCGCGCGGATCCCGATCGCGTCCGCGATCAGGCGGTCCGAGCCGCCGGGCAGATCGCGCACGCGCCGCAGGGGGCTACAGCCGACGGTGTCGGGGTCGAAGATCGTTACGTCGGCCGCCAGGCCGACCTCGAGCCGGCCGCGGTCGTGGATGCCGAACACCTCCGCCGAGCGCGAGGTCAGCAGCCGCACGCCCTGCTCGAGCGAGAGCACGCGCTTCTCGCGCACCCAGTGCGAGAGCAGGTGCGTCGAGAAGCAGGCGTCGCACAGCTGGCTCGCGTGCGCGCCCGCGTCGGAGAGCCCGAGCACCACCGCCGGGTGCGTGAGCAGCTCCGCGACCGCGGACTCGTCGGTGTTCATCACCGCGATCCGGAAGCGCGCCTCGAGATCGCTCGCGAGCGCCAGGTCGAGCACCAGGTCGACCGGGTGCACGCCGCGCTGCTCGGCGAGCTCGGCCACGTTTCGCTCGTCGAGCGCGGGATCCTGCGGGCAGGCGGACACGACCGTGTCCTCCCAGCGACCGGCGATGCCGCCGCGCGTGCCGCGCTCGCGGAACGCGGCGCGGAACGCCGGGTCGGCGTAGATGCGCTTCTTGCCCTCGCGGTCCGCCGCCGAGACGGGACGGAACAGCTCCATGCTCTCGTACGGGAACGGCGCCGAGAACTGGAACTCGAAGTTGAGCGGCCGGCACGCGACCTGCGGGTACACCGCGACGCCCTGGCGCTGCAGGTTCTGGTGCTCGTCGAGCACCTTGCGGTGGCCGTCGGGGCCGAGCGCGCCCGCCAGCAGCGCGGTCCACGACACGGCGCGCCCGGTCTTGCGCGCGATCTCGGCGAACTCGGAGGTGAAGAAGCCGCGCCCGATGGTGGCCTGCATCAGCCCGTGGCCGGCCCCCCCCCGCGGGGCCCCGCGCCGCTCGATCTCGTGGAGCGACGCTGCGCGGCTCGGCACCGGGCGGCCGGCGTAGCCCACGTGAGTGGCCGACTTGCTGGTCGCGAAGCCGAGCGCGCCGGCGCGCAGACCGTCGGCGACGATCCGCTCCATGTGGCCGATCTCGTCCTCGGTCGCCTCGCGCTCGGTCGCCTCCTCGCCCATCACGTACAGGCGCAGCGGCGTGTGGCCGAGCAGCGCGCCGACGTTGATCGCGGTGCCGCGCGCCTCGACCGCGTCGAGGTACTGCGGGAAGGTCTCGAACGGCCAGTCCATGCCCACGCCCTTGCGCAGGGTCGCGAGCGACATGCCCTCGACGTTCTCGAGCGTGCGCATGATCAAGTCGCGGTGTTCGGCGCGGGTCGGCGCGATGCCGAAGCCGCAGTTGCCCATCACCACCGAGGTGACGCCGTGCCAGGGGGAGATCGTGACCATGCGATCCCAGAAGATCTGCGCATCGTAGTGGGTGTGGATGTCGACGAAGCCGGGCGAGACCACGCAGCCGGTCGCGTCGATGGTGCGGCGGGCGGCGCCGCGCAGCTCGCCGAGCGCCGCAATCCGCCCGTCGCGGATGCCGAGGTCGCCACGAACCGCCGGCGCGCCGGTGCCGTCCACCAGCGTTCCGCCGCGGATCCAGAGATCGAAGTCCTCCGCCATGACCCCTCCGATCGCGTTAGCAGGACAGGAAAAACCGCGCGAGTCAAGACTGCGGCTCGACAGCCCCGCGACTTTGCGGTTCTACTTCGCGCGTGACTACAGCTCCGGGCAGGACCGGCGTGCTGATCGCGAATCTCGGCACGCCGAGCTCGCCGGCTACGGGCGACGTGCGCCGTTACCTGCGCGAGTTCCTCTCCGATCCGCGCGTGCTCGACATCGCGGCGCTGCCGCGCTGGCTGCTGGTGAACGCCGTGATCGCCCCGTTCCGCGCGCCGCGCTCCGCGGAGGCGTACCGGAAGGTCTGGACGGAGCGCGGCTCGCCGCTGCTCGCGAACGGCGTGGCCCTGCGCGACGCGCTGGCGGCCGAGCTCGGGCCCCCGTTCGAGGTCGCGCTCGGCATGCGCTACGCGGAGCCGTCGCTCGCGTCCGCGCTCGACGCGCTGCTCGCGCACGACCTCGCGCGGATCGTGTTCGTGCCGCTCTTTCCGCAGTACGCCTCGTCGTCGAGCGGCTCCGCGCTCGAGTGCCTGCACCGGCGGGTCGGCGAGCGCTGGAACGTGCCGGCGCTCGCGACGCTGCCCGAGTTCTTCGACGAGCCCGGCTTCGTCGCCGCGCTGGCGGAGATCGCGTCGCCGCGACTCGCCGCGTTCCGGCCCGATCACGTGCTGCTCAGCTACCACGGGCTGCCGGAGCGGCAGGTGCGCAAGAGCGATCCGACCGGCCGACACTGTCTGGCGTCGGCCGACTGCTGCGACGCGATCGGGGCGGCGAACCGCCACTGCTACCGCGCGCAGTGCTTCGCGACCTCGCGCGCGCTGGCCGCTTCGCTGCGCCTGCCGGCGGGAGCGTACTCGACCTCGTTCCAGTCGCGGCTCGGGCGCACGCCCTGGATCACGCCGTACACCGACGCGGTGCTTCCGGAGCTCGCGCGCGCGGGCGCGAAGCGGCTCGCCGTGCTGTGCCCGTCGTTCGTGGCCGACTGCCTGGAGACGCTCGAAGAGATCGGCCTGCGCGGCGCCGAGCAGTGGCGCGCGCTGGGCGGCGAGGCGCTCGAGCTCGTGCCCTGCGCGAACGCCCACCCCGCCTTCGTGCGCTACCTGGCCGAGCGCGTGCGGAGCGCCGGCTCGTGACGCGCGCCGAGAAAGCCCGGCGCATCGGCGAGATCCTCGACCGGCTCTACCCGATGCCGGACGTTCCGCTCACGCACGACGATCCGTACACGCTGTTGATCGCGGTGCTGCTCTCGGCGCAGTGCACCGACGCGCGCGTGAACCAGGTGACGCCCCTGCTGTTCGCGCGCGCGCACACGCCGCAGGCCATGACGTCGCTCTCGGTGCCGGAGATCCGCGCGATCATCCGGCCTTGCGGACTCTCGCCGGCGAAGTCGAAGAACATCCACGCGCTCTCGCAGCTCCTGGTCGAGCGCCACCACGGTCAGGTGCCGAGGAGCTTCGAGGAGCTCGAGGCGCTGCCCGGCGTCGGCCACAAGACCGCCAGCGTGGTGATGGCGCACGCGTTCGGCGTGCCCGCATTCCCCGTCGACACGCACATCCACCGCCTGGCCGAGCGCTTCGGGCTGTCGAGCGGCCGCAACGTGGTCGAGACCGAGCGCGACCTGAAGGCGCTGTTCCCCGAGAAGGAATGGATCCGGCGCCACCTGCAGATCATCTACTTCGGCCGCGAGTACTGCCCCGCGCGCGCGCACGACCCCGCGGGCTGTCCGATCTGCAGCTGGGCGGCCGCGAAGCGCGTCAGGTCCCGATCCGCGAAAGCCGCAGCAACGGCCCGACCGGCTCGGTCTCGGCGAGCAGGTCGATCTCGCCCGCGATGAACCAATCGTTGTCGTCCGCGGGGTCGAGCAGCACCTGCGTGACGGTCCAGCGCCGCGGCCCGTCGGCGACGATGCGCGTCCACTCGGCGCTGCGCGAGGCCTGGGTGAACACGATCTCGCCGTGCTGCGCGAAGAAGTCGGCGAGCGCCTGTTCGAAGCGCTTGGCGGTCCAGGGATCGTCGGGATCGGGCCGCACGCAGGCCGCGGCCTCCTCGAAGTCGCGGTCGGCGAGCGCGCGCACCAGGCGGTGCAGCTCGGCGCGCGCACGCGCGCGCAGCGCCCGCTCATCGCGCGCCAGATCGTAGACGCGCGCCGGAGTCGAAGTCGGCGCAGGCTCTGCGCTGCGCGAGCCCGGGCCGATCAAGCTCTCCCACTCGTCCACCAGACTCGAGTCGACGCGCTCGAGCATGGTCCGGAAGTACGCGATCACGTTGTGCACGGCCTCGGTGCGCGCGCCCTCGGGGACCGTCTGCACGATCGTGCCGTAGACCTGCGACACGTAGCGCAGCAACAGCCCCTCGCTGCGCTGCAGGCCGTAGAAGCGCACGTAGTGGTCGAAGCTGTAGTAGCCCTCGTACATCTCGCGCGCGATCGACTTCGGGTGCACGTCCTGGTGGCGCACCCAGGGATGGCGGCGCGCGAACAGGTCGAAGGTCTCTTCGATGAACGCGCGGCTCGGCGCGAGCGGCTGCACCTCGTCGAGCCGGCGGATGCGCTCCTCGTAGGGCACGCCGTCGGCCTTCCACTGTGCGAACAGCTCGCTCTTGATCCGGTCCAGCTGCTTCCACAGGATCGCGCGCGGGTTCTCGAGCACGGCCTCGACCAGTGAGAGCAACTCGTGCGCGAACGCCTCGTCGCGCGCCTCGATGTAGGAGATCGCCTCGACCACGTACAGCGAGAGCGCGTGGTGCAGCGAGAAGTCCCACTGCAGGTCGTCCGCGACGCGCACGCGGCGCCGGCCCGTGCCCGCGTCGCGCTCGATGCGCACGATGTCGGCCGCGCGCAGGCCGCGGAACAGCTGCGCGGCCTCGCGCAGGATGCGGCGCTTGCGCGCGTCGCTCTCGTGGCTGCGCGCGATCAGCTCCGCGACCGAGCGCCAGCCGCGCCGCGGATCCGCCTCGTCCTCGGCCTGGCGCAGCAGCAGGATCAGCATGCCGTGGCTGACACGGAAACGCGACACCAGGGGCTCGGGCGAGCGCTCGATCAGGCGCTGGAAGGTCTCCTCGTTCCAGCCGACGAAGCCCGGCGGCGGCTTCTTGGTCACCTCGTGCTTGCGCTTCTTGCCGCCCGGCTTGCCGGCACGCGCGCGCATGCGCTTGTTCTCGATCACGTACTCGGGCGCCTGGCACACCACGCTGCCGCGCTCGTCGAAGCCCTTGCGGCCCGCGCGCCCGCTGATCTGACGGAACTCGCGCGCCGACAGCGCACCGACGCGCCGGCCGTCGAACTTGGCGAGCTTGGTGAACAGGACCGTGCGGATGGGGATGTTCACGCCCACGCCGAGCGTGTCGGTGCCGGAGATGACCTTGAGCAGCCCCTGCTGCGCGAGCTGCTCGATGAGCAGGCGGTACTTGGGCAGGAGCCCCGCGTGGTGGATGCCGATGCCCGCGCGCACGATGCGCGCGAGCTCCTTGCCGTAGGCGGTGTCGAAGGCGAAGTCGCCGAGCGCCTCGCCGAGCTTCACCCGCTCCGGGCGCGTGGCCACGTTCAAGCTGGTGAGCGCCTGCGCGAGCTCCGCCGCCTCGCGCTGCGTGAACGAGACCACGTAGACCGGGCCCTTGCCCGCCTCGAGCAGCGCCTCCACCGTCTCGTGCAGGGGCGTCTCGCAGTAGGCGAAGTCGAGCGGCACCGGGCGCTCGTCCGAGGCGACCAGCGCGACCGCCCGGCCCGAGCGCGCCTCGAGATCGCGCCGGATCTCGCGCGTGTCGCCGAGCGTGGCCGACATCAAGAGGAACGTCGTGCCCGGCAGCACCAGCAGCGGCACCTGCCAGGCCACGCCGCGCTGCGGGTCGGAGTAGAAGTAAAACTCGTCCATCACCACGTACGGCGCATCGAGCGCTCCGCCCTGGCGCAGCGCCATGTTGGCGAGCACCTCGGCCGTGCAGCACACGATCGGCGCCGCCGAGTTGATGCTCGCGTCGCCGGTCAGCATGCCGACGTTCTCGGCCCCGAAGTCGGCGCACAGCGCGAAGAACTTCTCGCTCACCAGCGCCTTCACCGGCGAGGTGTAGAACGAGCGCCGTCCCTCGCACATGGCCTTGAAGTGGAGCAGGGTCGCGACCAGCGACTTGCCCGAGCCGGTGGGCGTGGCGAGCACCACGTGCTTGCCGGCGAGCAGCTCGAGGAACGCCTCTTCCTGCGCCGGGTACGGCACCAGCCCCCGCCCGCTCGACCACGTCACGAAGCGATCGAGGATCTCGTCGTCAGAGAGCCGCCCGATCGGGCTCGCGAGGTCGACCAGCCGGGCTGCGCCGGCGGGCTCAGCCACGGGCGTCGCGCCTGCGCCGGATCACGACCACGCGCCCGATCAGCTCCTTGGGCGGCTCGGCGTCGGCGAGCGCGATCTCGATCCGCGCGCCCACGCCCTGCACGACGCGCGTGCCCGCGTCGGTCTCGACGAATCCCTTGGCGCGCAGCGCGCCCTCGCTCGCGATCCGACGCAGGATCGCGTCGGGCGCGAGCCCGGGTTCGAGCTCGAGCACGTCGGACTCGAACTCCTCGTGGCTGTGAGCCGCAGCTGCGCCCTGCGCGCCCCGCGCCCGCCGCGCGCGCCGCGCGCGCCGCGCCTGCTCGAGGCCAGGCGGGAACAAGAGCTCCGGCGACACCGCCGCGTGACGGGTGCGCAGGATCGGCGCCTCGGGCTCGATCGCGCGCAGGCGGGCCTCGATGCGCGGCAGCTCGGACTCCGGCACCAGGTCGACTTTGTTCAGCAGCAGGAGATCCGCGGACGAGACCTGATCCTCGAACGTGCCCTCGAGGTCGCGCCCGCTGGCGACCTGCTCGGCGTTCACCACCACCACGGTCACGTCGTCGCCGAGCCAGCGCGAGACCGGCTCGCGCCAGAAGTGAAGCTGCACGTCGTAAGGCAGCGCCACCCCCGAGGTCTCGATCACGATCCGGTCCGGATCGACGCGCTCGCGCAGCCGCTCGAGCGTGACCACGAGCTCGTCCGAGAGCTGGCAGCACACGCAGCCGCCGCCTAGCTCGACCAGCGTCTCGTCGCCGCCGCCGAGCAGCGCGCGGTCGATGCCGAGCTCGCCGAACTCGTTCGACACGATCGCCAGTCGCAACCCCTGCGCGCGCGCGTCCGCGAGCAGGTGGCGCACGAGCGTGGTCTTGCCCGAGCCGAGGAACCCCGAAACGAGCAGCGCCGGCACGCGCCGCTCGAGCTGTGAGGTCTCCGTCACGTGCGGGAGGATGCCCGACCGGGCTAGGTTCCGCCGCCGATGGACGAGCTGTTCGAGGCCGTGCGCGAGGCATGCGATCGCGCCGTCTGGTCGCGCGGCGTGGAGCTCGTGCGCAAGGGCGCGGTGCAGGGGCAGTCGAGCTCCGACGCAGAGGTCGTGATGCGCGTCGAGGGGCGCGCCGGCCGGGTCACTCCGGCGGTGCGACTCTTCCCGCACGAGCCCGCCTGGGAGTGCGACTGTGACGGGCCCGACGATCCATGCGAGCACGTCGCCGCGGCGGTGATCTTCTGGCGCCGCGCGCGCGAGGCGGGCGACGCGCTGCCGCGCGCGCCGGTCGCCAGCGCGCGGCTCGGCTACCGGCTCACGCGCAGCAACGCGGGCCTCGCGCTCGCGCGCGTGCTGGTGCTCGAGCGCCGCGACGAGCCGCTGCCCGCGTCGCTCGCCGCCTACGCGGCCGGCAGCGCGCCCGGGCCCGCGCCGCTCGCGAGCGCGGCGGACCTCGCGGTCGAGCGGCTGATCGACGCGCGCCGCACGGGCGCGCCGCCCGCGCCGTCGATGCAGCGCCTGCTCGCGGCGCTGGTCGGCTGCGACGACGTGACGCTCGACGGCGCGCCCGTCGCGGTCTCGCTCGAGCCGGTGCTGCCGATCGCGATCGTCGAGGACCGTGGCGACGGCTTCGCGCTCACGCTGGTGCCGGACCCGCGCCACGACGAGAGCTTCGCGAACGGCGTGGCGCGCTGCGGCGACGTGCTGCGGCCGCTCGGCGACCCGCACCTCTCCGCGCGCGAGCGCGAGGAGCTGCCGCGCGGTCGCTTCTACCCGGCCGAGGCGGCCGGCCGGCTCGTGTCGGAAGTGATTCCCGAGCTGCGCGCGTGCGTGCCCGTCGAGCTGCGCACCGAGCGCCTGCCGCGCGAGCAGGCCGAGCGCCCGCGCCTGCGCGCGCTGCTGAGCCGCGAAGCCGATGCGCTCAGCGTGCGCGCGGAGCTCGTGTACGGCGATCCGCCGGTCGCGCGCGTCGAGGAAGGCCGGCTGGTCGCGCTCGGCGGCGGCGTGGTGCCGCGCCGCATCGAGTCGGCCGAGGCGAGCCTCACCAGCCGGCTCGAGAACGAGCTCGGGCTGGCTCCCGGCGCGTCGCTGCTGCTGCCCGCCGCGCAGGCGATCCCGTTCCGCGAGCAGCTCGAGCGCTTCTCGGGCGAGCTGGTCGGACGCGCGCACGAGCAGTTCCGGCTCGCGCCGGCCCTCGAGCCGCGGCTCGCGCCGGGCGCCGATCGCTTCGCGCTCGACTTCGCACCCCGCGGCGGCGGCGGTCGCGTCGACGCCGCGCGCGTGTTGCGCGCCTGGCAGGCGGGCGAGGCGCTGGTGCCGCTCAGCGGCGGCGGCTTCGCGCCGCTCCCGAGCGAGTGGCTCGAGGCGCACGGCCGGCGCGTCGCCGACCTGCTCGCCGCGCGCGCCGACGACGGACGGTTGCCCGCCTGCGCCCTGCCCGACCTGGCGCGACTGTGTCAGGAGCTCGGCGAGCCCGCACCGCCCGGCTTCGAGCGGCTGCGCGCGCTGCTCGAAGACTTCGCCGGGCTCGGCGAGCCCGCGCTCCCGTCCGATCTCACGGGCGAGCTGCGCGGCTACCAGCGCCAGGGCGTCGCCTGGCTGCAGTTCCTGCGCGCGGCCGGCCTCGGCGGACTGCTCGCGGACGACATGGGTCTGGGCAAGACGCTGCAGGCGCTGTGCGCGGTGCGCGGACGCACGCTCGTGGTTGCGCCGACCAGCGTCCTGTTCGGTTGGGAAGAGCAGGCGCGCCGCTTCCGGCCGGCGCTGTGCTGCAGCGTGTACCACGGTCCGAAGCGCGCGCTCGAGCCGGACGCGGATCTCACGCTCACGAGCTACGCGATCCTGCGCCTCGACGCCGACACGCTCGCGCGCGAGCGCTGGGACACCGTCGTGCTCGACGAGGCGCAGGCGATCAAGAATCCGGACAGCCAGATCGCGCGCGCTGCGTTCGGCCTGAACGCATCGTTTCGCCTGACGCTGACCGGCACGCCGGTGGAGAACCGGCTCGACGAGCTGTGGAGCCAGCTCCACTTCGCGAACCCGGGACTGCTCGGCGCGCTGCGGGATTTTCGCGAGCGCTACGCTCGGCCGATCGCCGCGGGCGAGCCCGGCGCTGCTGCGCACCTGCGCCAGCGCATCGCGCCGTTCGTGCTGCGGCGCATGAAGTCGGTGGTCGCGGCCGAGCTCCCGCCGCGCACCGACGCGACGCTGCACTGCGAGCTCGACACCGAGGAGCGCGCCGTCTACGACGCTGTGCGCGCCGCCTCGCAAAAGCAGATCGTCGAGCGCCTTCAGCAGGGCGGCAGCGTGCTCGAGGCGCTCGAGCTTCTGCTGCGGCTGCGCCAGGCCGCCTGTCACCGCGCGCTCGTACCGGGCCAGAGCGCGCCCGGCTCCTCCAAGATCGCCGTGCTGCTCGAGTCGCTCGACGAGGCCGCCGCGGAGGGCCACAAGGCGCTGGTCTTCTCGCAGTGGACGTCGTTCCTTGATCTGGTCGAGCCGCACCTGCGCGAGGCCGGCATCGCCTTCGAGCGCCTGGACGGCAGCACCCAGGACCGCCAGGGCGTGGTCGAGCGCTTCCAGGCAGCCGAGGGCGCGCCGGTCCTGCTGATCTCGCTGCGCGCCGGCGGCACCGGTCTGAACCTGACCGCGGCCGACCACGTGTTCCTGCTCGATCCGTGGTGGAACCCCGCCGTCGAGGAGCAGGCGGCCGATCGCGCGCACCGCATCGGTCAGGAGCGGCCGGTCTCGGTCTACCGCTTGGTCGCCCGCGAGACGGTCGAGGAGCGGATCCTCCTGCTGCAGGAGCGGAAGCGCGCGCTGGCCAAAGCCGCCTTGTCGGGCGCCGATCAAGCAAGCTCCATCACCCGTGAGGACTTGCTCGGCCTACTTGCGTGAGGGTGATCACAAAGCCCGATCCGGGTGATGCCGATCACAGCTCGCATGGAGACCGTTTGTTGGACTGGCTTCAAGTCGGAGGACAAGCGACCCGTTTGGGATCGCCCTGCATCACTCCGCGGGGGTCGGGGTTTGCGGGAGTCGAGATTCCAGTCGGGGATCGCGCGCGCGGCGGTCGGAGCCGTGGTCGTGCTCGCGCTCTCCGCCTGCCAGACGCCGTGGACGACGGCGATCCTGCAGGATGCGCAGCCCGTCTTGGAGCCCACGCCGGTGGTGGTGGAGACACCCGCCGAGGTACCCGCCGCTCCCGCCGACGTGGTCGCTCCGACCGAGCCCTCCCTGAAAGGACGCGTCGCCGCGCTGCTCGTCGAGCGCGCTCCCGACATGCGGCCGGTCGACCGCGCGCGTGTCGCCGGCGCGATCGAGACCGCCTACCGCAACCACCGCGTCGACCCGGTTCTGGTTCTGGCGGTGATCCGCCAGGAGAGCCACTTCCGCGCGAACGCCCACGGCGCGGGCAACTCGATCGGCCTCATGCAGGTGCGGCCGTTCGTGGGCGCCGACGTCGCGCGCCGCCACAACATTCCCTGGGCAGGCGCGAAGACGCTGCTCGATCCCGCCGCGAACGTGCAGATCGGCGCCTGCTACCTGGGCGAGATGCTCGAGATGTTCCACGACCCTGGGCTCGCGATCGCCGCCTACAACATGGGCCCGACGCGCGTGCGGCGAATGGTCGCGCGCGGGCACATTCCGAAGCCCGCGTACCTGGGCTCGGTGTTGAAGCACGTCCAGGCGATCGCCAGCGAGCTCGGCGAGATCCCGCCCGAACCGATCACCGAAGCGCTCGCCGAGTAGCGCCTCCTTCTCTTCTGTTGCCGCGGGGTGGATCATGGCGGCCATGACCGCGCCCAAGGACGCGCTCCGCGGCAAGACCTGCCTGGTCACCGGCGCCACGAGCGGCATCGGCCGCAGCTCCGCGCTCGGTCTGGCGTCGCTCGGAGCGAAGCTCTTCCTCTTGTGCCGGAACCCGGCCCGCGCGCAGGCGACGCGGGCCGAGATCGCGGCTCGCACGGGCAACACCGACGTCGAGATCCTGATCGCGGACCTGGCCAAGCTCGGCGAGGTCCGCCGCGCGGCCCGGCAGTTCCTGGACGCCGGCTCGCCGCTGCACGTGCTGCTGAACAACGCCGGCGTCGCGCAGACCGCGCGCAGCGAGACGGTCGACGGCTTCGAGACGACCTTCGCGGTGAATCACCTCGCGCCGTTCCTGCTCACGAACCTCTTGCTCGAGCGGATCGTCGCGAGCGCGCCGGCGCGCATCGTCA
Source organism: Myxococcota bacterium (assembly GCA_040902485.1). Classification (GTDB taxonomy): domain Bacteria; phylum Myxococcota_A; class UBA9160; order SZUA-336; family SZUA-336; genus VGRW01. The sequence goes on from JBBDXF010000037.1 coordinate 149,524, forward strand.
ACGTCTCGTCCGACGCGCACAAGCTCGGCGGCGGGCTCGCTTTCGACGACCTCGGCGCGCGGCGAAGCTACTCGCTGATGGGGGTCTACGGGCGTTCGAAGCTCGCGAACCTGTACTTCACCTCCGAGCTCGCGCGGCGACTGGCGGGAACCGGCGTCAGCGTGAACGCCGCGCATCCGGGCGCCGTGCGCACCGAGCTCGGCCAGAACAACGACGCCCCGATCCTGAAGCTCCTGACCAATCTGGTGCGGCCGTTCTTGCGCACGCCGGAGCGCGGCGCGGAGACGTCGATCTGGCTGTGCAGCTCGTCCGAGGTGCAGGAGGTCACGGGTCGGTACTTCGTGGACTGCAAGGAGCGCAAACCGCATCCGCGCGCGCAGGACGAGGTCGCGGCGCGCCGGCTCTGGACCGAGAGCGCGAAGCTCGTGGGACTCGCGGGGTAGGCCGACGCGGCCCGGCGCGGGCCGCTGCGGCGCGTTGACGTCCCCGGCCACAACGGCGATAAAGCCGTGCGGATCTGGAAGAGGGGAACGGTGGCGGAGATCCCGGCCGAGCAACGGATCGTGGGTCAAGCGCATGTCGAGGTGATCAGCGTGCGCCTCGCCTTCGGCGACCGCCGCGTCTTCGACGGCCTCTCCTGCCGGCTCGCGCAGGGCAAGATCTCCGTGATCCTGGGCGCCAGCGGTGTGGGCAAGAGCACGCTCCTGCGCATGGCCTCCGGGCTCCTGAAGCCGGACTACGGCGACATCTGGATCGGCGACCAGGAGATCACGCGCATGCCGGAGCGCAAGCTCCGCACGCTGCGCCGCAGCCTGGGCATGATGTTCCAAGGCGGCGCGCTGCTCGACTCGCTCAGCGTCTTCGACAACGTCGCGCTGCCGCTGCGCGAGCACACGCAGCTCTCCGAGCGCGAGATCGAAGCCAAGGTGCACGCGCAGTTCGAGGCCGTGGGCCTGAAGAAGGTCGACGCGCTGCTGCCGGGCGAGATCTCGGGCGGCATGAAGAAACGCGTCGCGCTCGCGCGCGCGATGATCATGGAGCCGTCCGTGCTGCTGATCGACGAGCCGTTCTCGGGCCTCGATCCACTCGCCGTGCGCCTGATCGAGCACCTGCTGGTCGAGGTGAACCGGACCAAGGGCCTGACCATGATCCTGACCAACCACCACATCGGCTCGACCATGCGCATGGCCGACGAGATCGTGTTCTTGGTGGACGGGGTCGCGGTGACGGGCTCGGTCAAGGACATCAAGCAGAGCATCGACCCGCGCATCCAGCGCTTCCTGTCGGCCGCGGGCACCGGGCCCAGCCTCGAGGAGGCGAGCTGATGCTCGACTCCGTCCGCCGCGTCGGCTTTCGCACCATCGCCAACCTGACCCAGCTCGGCGGCATCTCCCGCTTCGGCGGGCGCATGGTGTACGAGACCTTCCGGCCGCCCTGGCGGATGCGCCGCTTGGTCGACGAGATCTACATCACGGGCGTGCTCTCGCTCGCGATCGTGCTGCTCTCGGGCGCGGTGGTGGGGGCGGTGCTCGGGCTGCAGGGCTACATCACGCTGGAGCGCTTTGGCGCCGAGAACAGCCTCGGCGGCGTGGTCGGGCTGTCGCTGGTGCGCGAGTTCGGGCCGGTGCTCACGGCGCTGCTGGTCGCGGGCCGCGCGGGCTCGGCGGTCGCGGCGGAGATCGGCGCGATGGTGGCGACCGAGCAGCTCGACGGGCTGCGCATGATGTCGGTCGACCCGGTCGACTACGTCGCTCAGCCCAAAGCCCTCGCGCTCACGCTCTCGATGCCGCTGCTCTCGGCGCTGTTCATCGTGTTCGGGATCGCGGGTGGCTACGTGGTCGGCGTCGGGCTGCTCGGCATCGACGGCGGCACCTACATCACCGGCGTCGAGGCGAACATCACCTTCAGCAACGAGGTGGTCGGCAGCGTCCTGAAGTCGATCGTGTTCGGCATGATCGTCGCGCTGATCTCGACCTGGCGCGGCTATACCTCGGCGCCGAACGCCGCGGGCGTGAGCCGGGCCACGACCGGCGCGGTCGTGCAAGCTTCGGTCGCTACGCTCATGTTCGACTACGTGATCACCGCGCTCTGGGGAGGCTGAGCTTTGGGCAGTTCGCCGATTCGCGATCTGTTGGTGGGAGTCTTCGTGCTCTCGGGACTGGCGGCGCTCGCCTATCTGTCGATCCAGCTCGGCGGCTCGACGTACTCGGGTCCCGGCGGGTTGCATCTGTACGCGGCCTTCGATGAGGTCGGCGGCCTCGCGCCGCGCGCGCCCGTGGTGATCGGCGGCGTGAAGGTCGGTCAGGTGAAGTCGATCGAGCTGTCGCCGGCCGGCGACTTCCGAGCGCGCGTGATGATCGACATCGACCAGAACTTGAAGCTCCCCGACGACACGGCGGCGTCGATCCTCACGCAGGGCGTGCTCGGCAGTCAGTACGTCGGCCTGGAGCCCGGCGGCTCGGACACGATGCTCGAGAACAACGGCGAGATCGCCTACACGCAGAGCGCGGTGGTGATCGAGCGCCTGATCGGGCGCGTGATCCAGAGCCTCGGCAACTCCACGGGCGGCGGAGAGAAGTCGAGCTCGGATTCGAGCGGCGGCGGCGACTGATGCGCGTCGCGCGCAAGCTCGCTCTGGCCGCGCTCGCGAGCCTGTCGGTCGGTTGCGCGTCGGGCTCGGGGCCCGCTCCCGACGCGACGGACGCGGACGCGGAGGCGCCCAACCCCGATCCGTGGCGGCCGTTCAACCACGCGATGTTCAGCGCCAACGACTCGCTCGATCGCTGGCTGATCGGGCCGGTCGCGCACGGTTGGATCTTCATCACGCCCGAGACCGTGCGCGTCCACCTCGAGCAGTTCTTCGACAACCTGAACTTCCCCGGCTACTTCGTGCAGCCGCTGCTCCAGGGTGATCCGAAGCAATCGGGCGTCGCGCTGGCGCGCTTCGGCGTGAACAGCAGCGTCGGGCTGGCGGGCTTCTTCGATCCCGCGAACCACTGGCTCGGCCTGCAGCGCCGGCCCGAAGACACGGGCCAGACGTTCGGCGTGTGGGGCTCGGGACCGGGTCCGTACCTGGTCTTGCCCGTGCTCTTGCCGGCTTCCGACGTGCGCGACGCGTCGGGCTATCCGTTCGACGCGGTCCTGAATGTCGGCGACTCTCCCCTCATCTCATTCGTGGTTCCGGCGCTGTGGCCGGCGACGCTCTTGCGCACGATCAACCGCAGGGCGCTCGTGGATCGGGATCTGCGCGAGCTGCGGGCCGGATCGTTCGATTGGTACGCGGCCGTGCGCGACGGCTACCTGCAGCGGCGCGAGGTGCTGATCCGCAACGATCTCGACGACGGCAAGGAGGCTCCGAACGATGATCTCTACGAGCTCGACGAGAGTGAACCCCTGCCGGAGTAGCGCGCTGGCGCTGTGCCTGGCTCTGCTGGCCGCGGCCTCGCCCGCGCGCGCGGACGAGAACGTCGCCTCGGCGAGCGCGTTCATGAAGACCACCGTCGACGAGGTGCTCGCGATCCTGAACGACAAGCAGGTGACCGGCGAGGCGCGGCTTTCGAAGCTCGAGGCCATCGCGCTCGAGCGCTTCGACTTCCCGCGCATGGCCTTGCTGGTGCTGGGCAAGAACCGCAAGGAGCTGACACCTGCGCAGCTCGAGCAGTTCAAGGCGGAGTTCAAACAGAGCCTCTCGAACACCTACGGCAGGCGCCTCGATCGCTACACGTCGAACGAGAAGATCGAGATGGGCGAGTCGCGGCTCGAGCCGAACAAGGACGTGACGGTCAAGACGCGCGTGGTCGGCGGCGCGGCCGGCGACGGCGTGCAGATCGACTACCGCCTGCGCGCGGCCGAGGGCGGCAGCGGCTGGCTGATCATCGACGTGATCCCGGCGGGCGTCTCCTTGATCCAGAACTTCCGCTCGCAGGTGCAGGAGATCGTCACACAGAAAGGCGTCGGCCAGCTGATCGAGACCCTGCGCGAGAAGAACCAGCAAGCGCCGGACCCGGCGACCGCCACCCGGTAGGCGGCGCAGCGAGTTCGCGTCAGTGCAGCGGGGCGGCTGCGCGGCGCGCGAGGACGGCCGGCGACGGAGCGCTCCGGCGTTGGCGCGGCGGTTGCAGCGCCCTCGAGGACCGCACACCGTCGAGGAGAGCGATCGTGACCGCCGCCGACCCCTTCGCCAGCTGGGACCCCGCGGCCCCCGAGTTCCAAGCCAATCCCCACCCGACCTGGTCGCGCCTGCGCGCCGAGCAGCCGATCTACCCGCGGCTCATGCCGGATGGCCGGCGCACCTGGATCGTGACCCGCCATCGCGACTGCGTCACCGTGCTGCGCGACCCCGACTGCTCCGCACAGAAGTTTCCGACCCACATGCTGCACCAGCTCGCGGCCGATCCTGCGGCGCCGTTCGCGGTGATCGCGCGCACGGTGCTGGCCATGATGCTGGTGAAGGACGATCCCGACCACGGGCGCCTGCGCGGGCTCGTGAACAAGGCCTTCACGCCGCGCGTGGTGTCGGAGCTGCGGCCACGCGTGCAGGCGATCACCGACGAGCTGCTCGACGCCGCCGCGAAGCGCGGCGAGCTCGACGCGATCGCCGACTTCGGCATGCCGCTCCCGATCATCGTGATCGCGGAGCTGCTCGGCGTGCCGCTCGAGGAGCGCGCGAACCTGAAGCGCTGGTCGGACAAGCTGGTGACGTTCCTGGACGGCACGATCCGCGACAAGGGTCTGGCCGAGGCCGCGAAGGCCTGCGTCGAGATGCGCGCCTACATGGACCGGGTCTTCGCCGAGCGCCGCGCGGCGCCGCGCGACGACCTGATCAGCCGGCTGATCGCCGCGCGCGAGATCGAGGACCGGCTCTCCGACGACGAGCTGTTCGGCACCGTGGTGCTGATCCTCGCGGCCGGCCACGAGACCACCACCAACCTGATCGGCAACGGGCTCTACACGCTGCTGCGTCACCCCGCCGAGCTCGCGCGCCTGCACGCGCGGCCGGACATGATCGGCTCCGCGGTCGAGGAGCTGCTGCGCTTCGAGGGCCCGGTCGCCCTCACCTCGCGCAATCCGAACCGCGAGTACGAGCTCGACGGCCGGACGATCGCGAAGGACGACGAGCTCTCGGTCGTGCTCGCCGCGGCCAATCGCGACCCGGCCGTGTTCGCGGATCCCGACCGGCTCGACCTGTCGCGCGGCGAGAACCGCCACCTGAGCTTCGGCTTCGGCGCGCACTTCTGTCTGGGCGCCGCGCTCGCGCGGCTCGAGGGCCAGATCGCGCTGGGTTCGATCGTCGCGCGCTTCCCCGCCATGAAGCTGGTGGGCGATACCGTCGCCTGGAAGCCGGGCATCGTGCTGCGCGGGCTGGTCGAGCTGCCGATCCGAGTCTGATCGACTTCGCTCGGCTTCGGCTCGCTGCGCGCGCCGCCGGCGCATACGGCCCCGCGCGAAGGCGGCCTCGCGCCGGGCCTTCAGCGGCCGTCAGCGCTTGCGGCGCTGCCAGCTCCAGCCGATCACGCGCTGCGTGGTGACGGGCGCGAGGCGCTTCAGCCAATCCGTCAGGTAGGACTCGGGACCGATCCGCACGCGCGCGTGCCGGCGTTCGATCGCGCGCACGATCTTGCGCGCGGCCTTCTCGGGCGAGTGGGCGAAGCGTTCGAACATCGCGATCGTGTTCTTCTGGTCCTCCACGTCGCCCTCGCTCGACAGCCGCGACGCGCGCACGATGTTGGTGCGGATCCCGCCCGGGTGCACGCAGGTGACACCGACGTGCGTACCGGAGAGCTCCGATGAGAGCGCCTCGGAGAAGCCGCGCACGGCGTACTTCGACGAGTTGTACGAGATCTGCGACGGGATGCCGACGAAGCCGAACATCGAGGAGATGTTCACGATCTGCGCCTCGTCCTCCGCGAGCAGGAAAGGCAGGAACAGCTTGCAGCCGTAGACCACGCCCCAGAAGTTGATGCCCATCAGCCAGCCGAAGTCGTCGAGCCGCTGCTCGAGCAGCGTGCCGATCACCGACACGCCCGCGTTGTTGACCAGGATGTGCACGTGGCCGTGCTCGGACAGCACCTCGCCCGGCAGGTGCTCCATGCGCGCGCGATCGGCGACGTCGGCGACGTGCTTCGAGACCTTGCGGCCATAGGCGCGCGCGATCGCGGCGGCCTCCTCGAGCGCGGCTTCGTCAAGGTCGACCAGCGCCAGCGCGCAGCCCTTCTCCGCCAGCAGGCAGGCCGTCGCCCGCCCGATGCCGCTGCCGGCCCCGGTCACCACCGCGACGCGTCCGTCGAGCTTTCGCACGGCCGGGGAGGATACACGGCCCGGGCCGCCGTTTGATTCGCCGGGGCGATGCGGGCGTATAATCCGCCCGGCCCGCCCCGTCCGGTCTGTCCCGGTCTGTCCGGTGGGGCGCGCCCACGGAGACCCTGCGCATGAATCTCGATTTTTCCGAGGACCAGAAGCTCTTGCAGAAGACCGCGCGCGACTTCCTCGCGGAACGCGCGCCGCTCTCGGCCGACCGCGACGTGCTCGAGAAGGGCACGTACTGGAACCCCGAGCTGTGGAAGGCCGCGGCCGAGATGGGCTGGCAGGGCGCCGCGATCCCCGAGGAGTACGGCGGCGCCGGCTTCGGCTACCTCGAGCTCGTGCTGATCGCGCAGGAGATCGGGCGCGCGCTCGCGCCGATCCCCTTCGGCTCCTCCGTGTACCTCGCGACCGAGGCGATCCTGCTCGCGGGCAACGACCCGCAGCGCAAGAAGTGGCTGCCCGCGCTCGCGAACGGATCGGCGGTCGGCACGCTCGCGCTGGCCGAGGGTCCCGGCTTCCCCTCCCCCGCGAGCCTGAAGACGACGCTCGCCGGCGGCAAGCTCTCCGGCAAGAAGATCGGCGTGTCCGACGGCAACGTCGCCACCTTCGCCATCGTCGCCGCGCGCTCAGGCTCCGGCGTCTCGCTCGCGCTCGTCGACCTCTCGGGTCCGGGCGTCACGCGCAGCGCGACCGAGTCGATCGACCCGACGCGCGCGGCCGCGGAGATCAGCTTCAAGGACGCGCCCGCTTCGCTTCTCGGCGCCGAGGGGCGCGGCTGGGAGCTGCTCGAGCAGGTGCTCGACCGCGCGGTGGTGCTGCAGGCCTTCGAGCAGCTCGGCGGCGCCGAGCGCGCGTTCGAGATGACACGCGACTTCACCATGGGCCGCTACGCGTTCGGCCGGCCGATCGCGTCGTTCCAGGCGCTGAAGCACCGCATGGCGGATCTGTACGTGAAGATCGAGCTCGCCAAGTCGAACTGCTTCTGGGCCGCCTGGGCGCTGTCGGAGAACAACCCCGAGCTCGCGCTCGCGGCACCCGCCGCGCGCGTCTCGGCGACCGACGCCTTCGACACCGCCGCCGTCGAGATGGTGCAGATGCACGGCGGCGTGGGCTTCACCTGGGAATACGACTGCCACCTGTTCTATCGCCGCGCGAAGCATCAGGCGGTTGCACTCGGCTCCCCCGCGCACTGGCGCGAGAAGCTCGTGCAGCGGTTGATCAGCAAGCTTGCGGCCTAGCGAGGAGAATCACGATGGACTTCAACGACACTCCACAAGAGGCCGAGTTCCGCGCCGCAGCGCGTGCCTTCCTCTCCAAGCATCGCAAGCCGCTCGCGCCGGGCGAGGCGAACTCGATGCTCTCCGAGCGCGACGATCCCGCGACGATCAAGTCCGCGCAGGAATGGCAAGCCTGCAAGAAGGACAACGGCTGGGCGTGCCTGACCTGGCCGAAGGAGTTCGGCGGCCGCGACGCGACCGCGATCCAGTCGGTGATCTGGAATCAGGAAGAGGGAAAGTTCCAGGTTCCGCCGAACGTGTTCGGGATCGGCATCGGCATGCTCGGCCCCACGATCATGGCGCACGGCACGCCGGAGCAGAAAGCGAAGCACCTGGAGAAGATGGCGCGCGGCGACGAGATCTGGTGCCAGCTGTTCAGCGAGCCGGCGGCCGGCTCCGACCTCGCGGGCCTGCGCACGTCGGCCGTGAAGCAGGGCGACCCCTGGCTGATCAACGGCCAGAAGATCTGGACGACCGGCGCGCACTTCAGCAAGTGGGGCATGATCGTCACGCGCACGGATCCGAACGTCGCCAAGCACGCCGGCCTCACCTACTTCATCGTCGACATGGAGGCGCCGGGCGTCGAGATCCGGCCGATCAAGCAGATCAACGGCGGCAGCGGCTTCAACGAGGTGTTCTTCAGCGACGTGAAGGTGCCCGACTCCGATCGCGTGGGACGCGTCGGCGACGGCTGGCGCGTGGCGCTGACGACGCTGATGAACGAGCGCGCGTCGATCGGCGGCGGCGGGGGCGGCTTCCGCTCCGAAGACCTGATCCGCGTGGCGAAGGACGCCGAGCTGCACGGCAAGCCCGCGATCGAGGACGGCGCGGTGCGCCAGAAGATCGCGGACTTCTACATCCGCTCCTCGGGGCTCAAGTACACCGGCTACCGCACGCTGACGGCGCTCTCGAAGGGCACCACGCCCGGACCGGAGAGCTCGATCGGCAAGCTGGTGGGCGCGCCGCTGAACCAGGAGGTCGCGTCGTTCGCGATCGAGCTGCAGGGCCTCGCGGGCTCGGCGCAGGGTGACGCGCAGGACGCGTACCTCGGCTCGCCGGGTCTGCGCATCGCCGGCGGCACCGACGAGATCATGCGCAACATCCTGGCGGAGCGCGTGCTGCGGCTGCCGCCGGAGCCGCGGCTCGACAAGGACACCGCGTTCCGCGACGTGCCGACGGGACCGCCGACGAAGTGAGCGCGCACCCGGTTTGATCCTGATCGACGAGCGGGCGCGCACGCTCGCGCTCGGCGTCGAGGATCTGATCGACGCCGGCGCGGCGGGCGCGGCGTTTTGCGCGGCCGATCCCGCGCGCGCGCGGCTCGAGGCGCGCGCGCGAGAAGCGTTCGCCGAGGGCGCGCGCGCGGACCTGCGGCTCGCGACCGAGCTCGACTGGCGGGGCTTCCGCGTCGCGCTCGACGGACGCGCGGACGTCGTGCGCGCGAGCCCGCGCGGCGCGCGCGTAGAGTGCCTTTGCTTCGTGCCCGACGACGACGAGGCGACCAGCCGCGCGCGCGCCGTCGAACGCGCAGGCTTCGCTTCGCTCCTGCTCGCGCTGGGCGGCGAGCGCGTTGCGGGCGCGTCGGTGATCACGCTCTCGCTGGTCGGCGCCGCGCCGACACGGACGCGTGTCGCGATCGCCCACGAGCTGTGGGCTTTGCTGCTCGAGGAGCGGCTCGAGCACGTCGCGCGCGCCGCGCAGCTCGATGCCGAGCGCGCGAGCGAGCGGCGGGCCTTCGAGCCGCGCTTTCCGTTCGAGGTCGTGCGCCCGGTGCAGACCGCCATGCTGGCCGAGGTCGAGGGCGCGGCGGCTTCGGGGCTCGTGCTGCTGTGCGCGGCGCCCACCGGCGTGGGCAAGACCGCCGCCGCGCTCTACCCGTTCCTGGCCGACGCGTTGCGAGACGATCGCCGCGTCTTCTTCGTCACCTCGAAGACCTCCCAGCAGGAGCTCGCGCTCGACACGCTGCGGCGCATGCTGCCGCCCGAGAGCGGCGCGCTGGCCGTGCAGATCTCGGCGAAGGATCGCGTCTGTCCGATGGCGCAGCTGCGCTGCGCCGAGCGCCCCTGCCCGTGGCAGCGCCAGTTCTCCGAGCGCCTCGCCGCAACCGGGCTCGCCGACGCGCTCGCGCGCGAGGGCGTACTCTCGGCCGAGCGCATCGCGGAGCGCGCGCGCGAGCACGAGCTGTGCCCGTTCGAGACCAGCCTGGCGCTGGCCACGCGCGCGAGTGCGGTGGTGTGCGACTTCAACTACGTGTTCGATCCGCGCGTCTACCTGAGGCGCTTCTTCGACGACCCGGACGGGCGCGATCTGTTGATCGTCGACGAGGCGCACAACCTGGCCGAGCGCGCGCAGGGCTACTTCTCGCCGGAGCTCGAGCTCGCGAAGCTCGACGCGCTCGCCGAGCGCTGCGCCGCCCTGCCCGAGCGCGCCTACGCGCGCGCCGCCGCGCTGCTTCTCGAAGTGTCCGGCCACTGTCGCGCGACCGCGCAGCGGCTGGCCGAGGAGCGGAGCGACGACGGGCCCTGGGTAGAGTCGCCCGAACGCGGTTTCTGGGAGCCGGTCGAGGAGCAGGCGCTCGCCTGTCTGCTCGAGGTGCAGGCGCAGGCCGCGTCGGAAGCGGAGCGGCCCGCGTCGCTCGCGCCCGTGCGCGAGGGGCGCGACGGACGGCTGCGCGATCCGCTGCGCAGCGCGCTCGGGCTGGTGCGCGAGTTCGCGCACGGCTCCGAGGCGGACGATCCGCTGCGTTTTGCTGCCCTCTGGTCTCCGGAACGCGCGAAGCGGCTGTGTCTCGATCCCGCGCCGTGGCTCGGCCGCCGCATCCGCTCCTTCCACGCGGCCGTGCTGATGAGCGCGACGCTCGCGCCGCTCGACTTCCACGCGCGCGCGCTCGGCATCGACGCGCCGAGCAGCGTGCGGCTCGACCTGCCCTCGCCGTTCCCGCGCGAGAACCGCCTGATCGTGGCGGTCGACTCCGTCGACACGCGCTTCCGCGTGCGCTCCGAGCACGCGGCCGCGATCGCCGAGCTGATCGCGCGCGGGGTACGCACGCGGCGCGGCAACTGGCTCGCGTTCTTTCCGAGCTTCGCGTTCCGCGACGAGGTGGTGGCGAAGCTCCCGCCCGGCGAGCAGCGCGTGCTGCTGCAGATGCCGGGCATGCCGGTCGAGCCGATCCTGGCGAAGCTGCGCGCGAACCGCACCGAGACGCTGCTCGTGTGCGGCGTGCAGGGCGGAATGCTCGCGGAGGGCGTCGACTACCCGGGCGAGCTGGCGATCGGCGTGTTCGTGGTCGGGCCGGGGCTACCCAAGCTCGAGCGGGAGCGCGAGCTGGTGCGCGCGTTCTTCGACGAGGAGCTCGGCGCCGGCTTCGACTACGCGTACCTGCTGCCCGGGCTCGCGCGCTCGGTGCAGGCCGCGGGACGCGTGCTGCGCGGACCCGACGACGTGGCCGCGATCGTGCTCGTCGACCGGCGCTTCTGCGAGCCGCAGTACCGCGACCGCCTGCCCGCCTGGTTCCGCGAGGAGCTGGTGCAGACCGGCGACCCACTGCCAGCGCTCGAGGCGTTCTGGCGCGCGGGCGGCCGCACGGCGCGCGTTTTGCCATCCTCCGGCGCGTGAGAATCCTGGCCTCGTGCGCGGTGATCGCGATCTCGCTCGCGCTGTATCTCGAGCTCGCCTGGCCGCCATTCTACGCGTTCCCGAAGCCGCAGCCGTTCGCGGGCGACGCCTGGTACCAGCCGTACGCCGGCTATCGCGGCGGCGGCCTGCTCGCCAACTTCCACGCCCACGCGCGCATCTGGGGCGGGCTCACCTTCGGCGAGGTGTCGCGCGAGGAGCTGCACGCGATGTACGCCTCGCGCGGTTACGACGTGATCGGCATCAGCGACTACATGAGCATCGCGCCGAAGCAGCCGGGCGACGCGCTGTATCTCTCGGCGTACGAGCACGGTTACACCATCGGGCGTCACCACCAGACGGTGATCGGGGCGGAGAGCGTCGACTGGTTCGACTATCCGTTCGGCGGCAGCACGCGCCACAAGCAGCACGTGATCGACGCGCTCCGGCCCGGCGCCGCGTTCCTGATCCTGAACCACCTGGGCAAGGCCGGCGCGTACTCGCAGGGTGACCTCGCGCAGCTCACCGGCTACGACGCGATCGAGGTGTCGAGCAAGTACGGCGTGTCGGCGGACTACTGGGACGCGGCCCTGTCGGCGGGAAGGCCGATCTGGGGGACGGCCAGCGACGACGGCCACACCCAGCGCTCGAAACGCAGCCACCTCGGCATCGGCGCGACCGTGATCCATGCCGAGGAGCGCACGCCGCAGGCGGTCCTGCGCGCGCTCCGGGCCGGCCGCTTCCATGCGCTGCGCATGCGCCGCAACCAGGCGCCGATCGCGCTCTTGCGCTGCGAGATCGAGGACGGAGAGCTGGTGGTGCGGGTCGGCGAGCGCGCGGACGCGATCCGCTTCATCGGTGCGCACGGCGCGCTGCGGCACGAGGCGCTCGGCGTCGACGAGGCGCGCCATCGCCCGAGCGCCGGCGATCCCTATCTGCGCGTCGAAGTGGATGCGCACGGCGCGCAGCTCTATCTGAACCCCGTGCTGCGCTGGGACGGCGTCACGCTGCCCGCGCCGCGCGCCGAAGCCCTGCCCCTGCCGACCTGGACGCTGCGCGCGTTCGGCGCGCTCGCGCTCGCGCTGGTGGTACGCTTCAGCGTGCGGCTTGCACGGGGCGGGCGCGGAAAAGCGCGAAGCCCAGATCCTGGGCGAGCACCTCGACCTGAAGCGTCGCCGGGAAGCGGGGGATCAGCGCCGCTCTCGTGAGTCCGACGCGCCCCTCGGCGCTGCGGTACAGCGGCGCCTCGGGATCGAGCCCGGCGCGTGTCCCGACGGACTCCGTCTGGCGATCGCCGTAGAAGCAGACGCTCGGCCGGCGGCGCAGGTCGAGCATCACGACCCGCTGGTCGGCGGGGACCAGCGCCGCGGCCTGCACCGCCAGACGCCGGAGCGGTGCCGAGAAGCGCTCGTCCAGCCGCGGCAGGACCGCCTGAAACAGGATCGTGTAGGTGCACGCGAAACCGACCACGAGCGCCGCGAACAGACGCGGGCTGCGCCGCGCGCGGAACGCGAGCAGCGCGACCGCGAGCGTGCCGGCGAGCGCGAGCGCCGCGACGACCGGCGCGGGGCCGAGCGCGAACGGCTCCGCGAAGCCCGGCAGCTTGTCCACGCGCTCACCGGCGAGCTGCGGCACGAGCGGCGGAGCCAGCGGCGCG
>JBBDXF010000037.1:162382-256360 GCA_040902485.1 Myxococcota bacterium
CCCCCCCCCGCGACGGCGAGCAGCCCGATCGCGAACAGCGCGACCGCGACCGACGCCGTGAAGCCGCGCTCGCGCTCGACGTCGCTCCGGCGCGCGAACCAATCCCCGACCACGAGCGCCAGGCCCGGCAGCGCCGGCGCCGCGTAGTTCGGCAGCTTCGTCGCGGCGATCGAGAAGAACACCAGCACGACGCCCGAGAGCCCCACGAACAGGCGCAGGAAGCGCTCGCGCTCGTCGCGTCCGCGCAGCGAGGTGCGCGCGAGCGCGAGCGGCAGGAACGGGCTCCACGGCAGCAGGCCGACCGCGATCACGGGCAGGTAGTAGAGCGGCGGGCCTTCGTGGCCCTGCATCGGCGCGGAGAAGCGGCCGACGTGGTGCTCGAGGAACAGGTCGCGCATGAAGCCGAAGCCGTCGGCGTGCGTGAAGCCGAGCAGCAGATACCAGGAGAAGCCGATGCCGAGCACGAGCGGCGGCGCGAGCGCGAGCCAAGCCGGCCGCAGCATCGCGCGCAGGCGTCCCCAGGCGAGCAGGTGCACGAGCGCCACCGCGCCGGGGAACAGGACACCGATCGCGCCCTTGGTCAGGATCGCGAGTCCCGACGCGACGCAGGCCAGCGCGAACCAACCGGTGCCGTCCGATATCGGACCGCGGGCCGATGTCCCGCCCGACATCGGACCGCGGGCCGATGTCCCGCGTTGGGGCGCCTCGAACGCGCGGTGCAGCGAAGCGACGCAGATCGTGAGCCAGAGCACGAGCAGCATGTCGGTGAACGCGATGCGCGAGAGCGCGACGAACTCGAGCGACGTCGCCAGCGCGAGCGCGCCGAACAGCGCCGCGCGCGGACCGAGCGGCCGGCGCGCGAATCCGTACAGCACCAGCGGCGTCGCCGCGCCGGCGAGCGCGGTGCCGATGCGCGCGCCGACCTCGCCGACGCCGAACACCGCGAAGCCGAGCGCCTGCACCCAGTACAGGAGCGGCGGCTTCTCGTAGAACGCGTCGCCGCACAGGTATGGAACCAGCCAGTCGCCGCTGTTCCACATCGTGCGCGCGACTTCCGCGTAGGCGGCCTCGTCGTAGTCGACCAGACCGATCGAGCCGAGTCCGAGCAGCGCGAGCACGCCGAGCGCCGCGAGCCAACCGACGTCTGTTCGCACGGCGCTCATCGAATCCGGCCCCCCCGGCGGCGACGCGCAGCATAGTCCATCGCCCGGGGCTACGCTCCGGACCCGATGCTGATTCCGATCCCCGATCTGCTGCGCGCGCGGCGCGTTCTGTGCGTGCAGCCGCACTACGACGACAACGACATCGGCGCGGGCGGCACGCTCGCGCGGCTCGCGGGTGCCGGCGCCGAGATCCACTACCTGACCGTGACCGACGACGTGGTGGGCGTGCTCGACCGCACGCTCTCCGACGCCGAAGCGCGTCGGCGGCTCGCGGCCGAGCAGGAGCGCGCGGGGCGCGAGGTCGGCGTGCGCGCTCAAGCCCGGCTCGACTACCCGGATGCGGGCGAGTGGAGCGCGTTCGCGCTGCGCCGCGAGGTGGTGCGCCAGCTGCGCAGCGTGCGGCCCGACTTCGTGCTGACCGTCGATCCGTGGCTCCCCTACGAAGCGCACCAGGACCACGTGCGCACGGGCCTGGCCGTCGCGGAGGCGTGTCTCTTGTTCGGACTGCCGCGCTTCGCGAGCGGCGACGCGTCGCTCGACGCCGGCTTCGAGGTTTTCCGGCTGCGCGGCATCGCGTTCTACTTCAGCGCCGGGCCGAACACCTTCGTCGACATCGGCGCGACGCGCGCGCAGAAGCACCGCGCGCTCGACGCCTACGCCTCGCAGTTCACGCCCGAGGGCTTCGCGCAGCTGCACGGCGCGCTCGAGCTGAAGGAGCGCGCGTGGGCGAAGGGCCGGGGCTTCGAGTACGGTGAGGCCTTCAAGGTGCTGGCGCCCGGCCACCTGCACGTGAACCTCGACGCCGACGAGATGCTCTGATGGACCCCGTCTACCGAAGCCCGCAGAACCGCGACGTGCCGCCGGCGCGGCCGGGCGAGTTCGCCGAGCTCGCGATCGGCGGGCTCTCGGTCTGGCCGCCGGTCGTGCTGGCGCCGATGGCGGGCGTGACGAACGCGCCGTTCCGCACGCTGTGCAAGCGCTTCGGCGCGGGCCTGTACGTGTCCGAGATGATCACGGCGCGCGCGCTGGTCGAGGGCAACGAGAAGACCCTGCGCCTGGCGGGCTTCAGCCCCGAGGAGAAGCCGCGCAGCCTGCAACTGTACGGTGTCGACCCCTATTGGGTCGGCGAAGCGGTCGCCTGGCTGGTCGGCGAGGGCCACGTCGACCACCTCGACATGAACTTCGGCTGCCCGGTGCGCAAGGTCACCCGGCGCGGCGGGGGCGCGGCGCTGCCGCTCAAGACGCGGCTCTTGCGCAACATCGTGCGCGAGGCCGTGAAGCGGGCGGGCCCGGTACCCGTGACGCTGAAGTTCCGCATCGGCATCGACGACGTGTACAGCACGTTTCGCGACACGGGCCGGATCGCGGCCGACGAGGGCTGCGCCGCGATCGCGCTGCACGCGCGCACGGCCGCGCAGCACTACGACGGCGAGGCGCGCTGGGCGGCGATCGCCGAGCTGAAGGCGCTCGTACCGGAGATCCCGGTGCTCGGCAACGGCGACATCTGGGAGGCCGAGGACGCGCTGCGCATGATGCGCACGACCGGCTGCGACGGTGTGGTGGTCGGGCGCGGGTGTCTGGGCAGGCCGTGGCTGTTCCGCGATCTGGCCGACGTGTTCGACGGCCGCGCGCCGCTCGACCCGCCGAGCTTCGGCGAAGTCGCCGACACCATGCTTGCGCACGCGCGGCTGCTCGCGGCCTGGTTCGGCGAGGACTACGGCGTGCGCGGCTTCCGCAAGCACTCGACCTGGTACACCAAGGGGTTTCGCGACAGCAAGGCGCTGCGCGTACGGCTCTGCGAGGTCGGGAGCATCGCCGAGCTCGAGCAGATTCTCGCCGGCATCGAGCGCGACGAGCCGTTCTCGCCGCTCGCGATCCGGGTGCCGCGCGGCAAGAGCGGCGGCACCCAGAAGGTCGCGCTCCCGGACGGCTACCTCGACCAGCTCGACGACGACTCGCCCCCGGCGGCGGAGGCCGAGGACCCCGGCTCCGGCGGCTGAGCGCGTCGCCTGCACACGAGCTGCGTCTCGCTTGCGCGTGTACGGGTACGTGCGGCCCCACCTGTCAAGCTTCACACAGCCCGCGCCGAAGCCTTTTCGTGATGCAGGCACCCGTCGGACTCCCCTCCGGATCCGTGATCGCGGACCGCTACCAGATCGCGCGCGAGCTCGGTCGGGGCGAGCGCTCGATCGTCTACGAGGCGCGCGATCGCGAGTCGGGTGCGGAGCTGGCGCTGAAGCTCGTGATGCTCGCGCCGACCACCGCCCACTTCGCGCGCGAGCGGCTGCGCCGCGACACCGAGCTGGTTCGCGCGCTCGCCCATCCGGGCATCGTGCGGCCGATCGAGATCGTGGACCACGGCTCCTGGAGCCTGATCGCGATGGAGCGCGTCTCCGGCCGTTCGCTGTCGGGCGCGGTCGTGTCCGACGGACCGCTGCACCCGGAGGCGGTCGCGCGGCTGGGCACGGAGCTCGCCGAGGCGCTCTCGGCGGTGCACCGCTGCGGTGTCGTGCACCGCGACGTGAAGCCCGAGAACGTGCTGCTCGACGAGGGCGGCCGCGCGCGTCTGTCCGACTTCGGCTGCGTGCACCTGGAGAGCCAGGCGCTGCTGACGCAGCCGGAGCACCCGATCAGGGCCGTCGGCTGCCTGCCGCCCGAGGTGATCGAGGGCCAGATCGCCGACCCGCGCAGCGACGTGTATGCGCTGGGCATGACGCTCTACTTCGCGCTGGTCGGCTACCTGCCGAAGGGCGCGGAGCCGCATCTTCCGCCGGGCGCGCTCGCGGCCGGACATCATCCGCGCGAGAAGCGCGCGGACGTGCCCGAGTGGCTGGACGAGATCGTCGCGCGCGCGACGCGCGCCGAGCCCGGCCACCGGCTCGAGACCGCGGAGCGCTTCGCCCGCGCGCTCGCCGGACGCTCGCTCGAGAGCCGCGCTGACGACTCGCAAGCCGGCCAGGCGCTGCGCGTGTGCGTGCTGTGCCGGCGTCCCGGGACGCTCGGTCGCGCGGTCTGCCCGCACTGCGAGGACGTCGACGGCGGCGTCGCGGATTCGATCCTGCTGGTCGTGCCCGCGCACGGGCGCGACGGCCGCGCGAACCAGCTCCGCCTGCTCTCCGAGCTGACCAGCATTCCCGCCGAACGCGGATCGCTGCGCAGCGCGGTGCGCGCGCAGCGGGCGCTGGTGCGCGTCTCGGCCTCGCATGCGGAGGTGCTGGCGCGGCGGCTGCGCAGCCGCGGCGTCGAGGCGCGCGTGCTGCCGCTTCGCCGCGCCTGGACCGCTCTGCCCTATTGGAGCCTGCTGCTGGCGGTGGCGACGCTGTGCGCCGGCGCCAGCGCGGCGCTGGCCGGCTTCCCGCTGCTCCTGGCGGCCAGCCTGGTGCCCGCCTCGGCGGCGATCTACTCGGGCTGGAGCTGGATCCAGCGCGAGACACTGATCGGCGACGGCAGCGACGTGCCGCCGCCCGGAGCGCTGGTGCGCGCGGTCTCCGACGCGATGCCGCGCATCCAGGGCGGACAGGCGCGCCAGATCCTGGTCGAGATCCTGCGCCTGGGCCGCGACCTGTGGCTGCGGCTGTGCGCGGGCGAGGCCTCCGACGGCGCGCGCTCGGAGCTGATCGCCGCGCTGCTGTGCACCTGCGAGGCCGCTTCGGAGCTGGCGCGCGAGGACGGAATCCTGGACGCGCTGCAGCTCCACGGCGAGCGCCGCAACGAGGCGCCGCCCGGCCTGATCGAGAGCCGTGCGCTCTACCACAGCGGCCGCAGCCGGCTGGTGCAGGGGATGCTCGAGTGCGCGGCCGCGTTCTCGCGTCTGCGCGCGCAGGACCTGCTCGAGCCCGAGGACGAGCGGCGCGCGATCCACGCGATCTGCTTCGAGCTGCGCGAAGAGCTCGAGGCCGTCACCAAGCTCGCCGACGAGGCCGCTCAGCTGTTCCCCGGCCGCCCGCCGCGCCGACTCGACCGGCCGTGAGACGCGACGCGCCGGCCCCCTCGCGGGAGCCGGCGCGTGCTACGCCCAACCTCTGTCTGCTCAGGCGTTCGAGACGGCCTGGGTCTGAAGCTGAGGGCCGTTCGGTCCCTCGACGATCGTCACGCCCGGAAGATCGTTCGCCGGGATGCGCCACTGCTTGCCGATGCGCACCGCGCCGATCTGGCCCGACTCGATCAGTCGGTAGACCGTGCGCGCCGAGATGCGCAGGAAGTTGGCCGCCTCGCGAACCGTGATCAGATTCTCCGCCATTGCCATGATCCCCCCAGTTTCTTGGCCCATTCGGGCCTCGTCAGGCTTTGCGGGTCCTTTCTCCGGCACCACCGTCCAGTCCCGGCCAACCCCGCCCCAGATGACTTCGTTTCGACACGGCCGCCAACTCCTTTAGGGAAATCTTTGCGGGGTGCGTTCGGAGTCGGCACCTATCCGCGCCGTGAACGCCGAGTACTTCGTGCGCTATTGCGGCCGCGCGCCCTACGGCGAGATCTGGCTCGACCACAGCGGGGCCGCGAACTGCGTCGCCACGCTGCGCCGCACGCGCACGCCCGTGACGTCGCTGCTCGTGCTGGGCGCGGCCACGGGCGAAGTGCTCGCGTACTTCGAAGCGGAGCTCGGCGTGCGCGCACTCGGCTGCGAGATCAGCGCCTGGGCGCACGCGCGCATTCCCGCGCGCCAGCGGCGCCGCGTCGAACGCGCCGATCTGCGCCGCTACCTGCCGCGGCTCGCGCGCGCGGACCGGCGCTTCGACCTGATCTTCTGCAACGCGCTGGTCTATCTCGAGCCTTGCGACGTGCCCGCGGCGCTCGCGACCGCGAGCCGCGTGGGCGCGTACTTCCACTTCTACAGCAGCACGAGCGAGGACCACGAGCCCGGTGATGACCAGCGCGTGACGCTGCGGCCGCGCGCGTGGTGGCGCGCGCGGTTCCTCGAAGCGGGCTTCTCACCGACGCGCAGCCGCTATCTGTGGCGAAGTCAGCGCAGCCCGTCTGTGCCAGGATGAGCCGAGCGGAGGGCCGATGACGACGACCGAAGCGAAGCCGAGCCGGCGGAGCGGCGCGCTTCGCCTGGCCGCGTTGGCGGCGATCGCGGTCGGCGTCGTCGTGATCGCGCGCGCCACGGGGCTCGGCGAGCTCGCGGCCTCGGGCCTGCAGTCGCTCTTGCGCTGGGTGCCGACGCTCGGGCCGTGGGGACCCGTGGCGTTCATCGCCGGCTACGTGCTGGCGACGGTCGCGTTCGTGCCGGGCTCGGTGCTCACGCTCGCGGCCGGCGCGATCTTCGGCCTGGCGGAGGGAATCGTGTACGTGTGGATCGCCGCGAGCCTGGGCGCGTGCGCGGCGTTCGGACTCTCGCGCAGCGTCGCGCGTGGCGCGATCGAGCGCCGGATCGCGGGCAACGCGCGCTTCGCGGCGATCGACCGCGCGATCGCCGTCGAGGGGCGCAAGATCGCCTTCCTGGTGCGGCTCTCGCCGGTGTTTCCGTTCAGCCTGCTGAACTACGCGCTCGGGCTCACGCGCGTGCGCTTCGTGGACTACGCATTCGGGTGTCTGGGCATGCTGCCCGGCACGGTGCTGTACGTGTATCTCGGCTCGCTCGCCGGCGAGGCAGCAGGGGGAGGCGCGAGCGAACAGTCGACGCTGGAGTGGATCTTCAGGGCGGCCGGGCTGGTCGTGACGGTGATCGTCACCGTGGTCATCACGCGCATCGCGCGGCGCGCGCTGCGCGAGGCGACGGGCGACGAGGGGGCGAGCTGAGGCAGTCGAGTCCCCACCGCGGGGAAGAACGCGGTCCGCATCTGCGCGACACTTGCGTATCCCACGGCCGCGCGCGCCGGAACGGGCGTTCCGCGGGCGGCGCGGAGTTTGCAGCTTCGCGTTTCTGAGAGAATCCCGGAGACGTCATGACCGGACCCACCCCCCGACAACAAGCCGGCTACCTGAGGCGCCTGCTGCGCCGCGGCGAGATCCTGGTGCTCGACCCGCGCTCCGGGCGGCCGGTGCCGGTCATCATCGAGCTGCACGGCGAGGTGATCCACCTGGTGCCGATGCCCGAGTCCAAGGACGGTGAGATCCCTCTCTCGGAGGACGCGCTGCGCTGGGCGGGGGTGCTGGCCCGGCTGCGCCGCGCGCTCGATCTCGAGGACGCCGAGGACCTGACCGACGCGGTCGAGGCGGAGGCCGGCCGGAAGGCCGTGGGGACCGCGGAGTCCTGAGCCCGGCTGCCTCCGATTCCGCCCCCTTGGATTGACAGGCGCGTATCTCGTAGCGTAGTGAGTACTCACTATGCAGGATCCACCGGGGACGAGCGCGCGACGAGGGCCCGGCAGCCGTGCGCCGAAGCTGCCCGCGGACGCCCGCCAGCGGCAGCTCCTGGACGTCGCGATCCACGTCTTCGCCCAGCACGGCTACACCGGCGCCAGCACCCAGGCGATCGCCGCCGCCGCGGGCCTGTCCGAGCCGGCGCTCTACCGACACTTCCCGAGCAAGCGGGCGCTGTTCCTGGCCGCCTTCGACCGCGCCTCGACCGAGCTGCTCGACACCTGGCGCTCGATCGCGGCCGAGAGCGCCTCGCCGCTCGAGGCGATCGCCCGGATCGGGGTCTGGTACACCGACCGGCTGCGCGCGCGGCCCGACGATCTGGTGCTGCGCTATCGCTCGCTCAACCACACCGACGACGCCGAGCTCGGCGCGCGCGTGCGCTCGAACTACCGCGCGACGCTCGCATTCGTGCGCGACCTGTACGAGCAGGCGCGCGCGCGCGGCCTGCTCGAGCCGAGCGCCGATGCGCGCGCGTTGGCGTGGCTGTTCCTCGCGGTCGGCGCCGCGCTCGACCAGGCGCAGCTTCTGCAGCTCGGCGACGAGCTGCCACCCGAGGTGATGGGCCGGATCGCGGCCTTGCTCCTGAGCGGAGGCGGCGCGCGCACGCGCTGACGCGAGAGACGATTCGTCCGCGCCGTCCGGGCAACCGGCGCTGCGGGTCGACGGCCCGGCTCACCGTGAATCAACGGCCCGCAGCCAACGGTGAGCCGGGTCGCTTGACCCGACGCGCCGACGTTCACTTCTTCGCGTCGATCTCCTCGAGCCACTCGCGCGCCTCGGCGCGCGTCTTGTCCGAGGCCGCGGCCTTCTCGAGCGCGACGCGCGCGGCGGCGAAGTCGCGGAGCTCGAAGCGCGCGATGCCGAGCAGGAGCTCCGCCAGCGCGGGCTCGGCGAGCCCGCCCTTCGCGAGCGCGCTCTCCAGCGCCGTCGCGGCGGGCGCCCACTTCTTCGCCTCGACGAGCAGCTGTCCGAGTCGCAGGTCCGCGCGGCCGTCGCTCGCGCTCGACGCCGCGCGCGCCAGTACGGCCTCGGCCTTCGCCGGGTCGCCGGCCTTGAACCAGGCGGTCGCGAGCGCGTCGAGCGTCTTCGTCGACGGCTCGATGCGGCCCTCGTCGAGCCCGCGCTCGAGCACGGCCGCGGCCTGCGCGGGCTGGCCCTGCTCGAGATACAGCGATGCGAGCAGGCGCAGCCACGACTCCGGCGCGTCGCGGCGCCGCTCCACCGCGGACTCCGCGAGCGGAAGCGCGCGCGCGCCCTGGTTCTTGCCCCAGTACGCGTTCGCGAGTCCCATCGAGACTTCCGGCGAAGCGCCGCCCTGGCGCTGCGCGACGCCGTCGAGCTGGTGGATCGCGTCGTCGTAGCGCTGCGTGGCGATGTACAGCTGGCCCAGGTTGAAGGCGTAGAGCTGCGCGTCCGCGTCGCCGAGCGCGTGGAGCGCCAGCGCCTGCTCGTAGCTCCCGATCGCTTCGGGATACTTCTTCTCGAGCGTGTACACCTGCGCGCGTCTTCCGAGCACCAGCGCGCGCTCCGAGTCATCGAGCTTCCCCGAGGCCTGTGCCTTGGCGAGCAGCGCGAGCGCGGCCTCGTAGTCCTTGCCCGAGATCGCCTTCTGCGCCGCGTTCAGGGCGCGCGCGGCGGTCTCGCGCGGCGGAGGTGTCCGGGTCGCCTGTTTCGACGCTGAATCTCCACTCGCGCACGCGGCCGATGCCAGGAGCAGAGCGCACGCCAGGACGCGGGTGACGTTTCGCACGCGGGCAGCATAGCCCGGGTTGACGATGCGTTCGTTTCTGCGAGAAGTTCGCTACCCAGCACACCGATCCGAAACACCGTCACGTTCCGCAATCCGGAGAGAAACTTGGACTTCCGCCCGCCTCGAATCGGCCGCCAAGGCCGCACGTTCCCCGCGCTCGCGCTGGCGCTCGTGCTCGCGTGTGTCGTCGGCTCGCTTCCCGCCTTCGCGCAGACGGAACCGACACCCGAGACGCCCGACGCTCCCGCGCCGAGCGCCGTCCCGCCGGCATCCGAGCCCGTCGCACCGACGGCCGCCACGCCCGCCGCCGCGGAGCCGGCCGCCGTCACGCTCGCCGGCGCTCCCCTGCCGAACACGCCGCCGCAGACGCTGAAGCGCGACATGAGCGTGTACGGGATGTTCATGGAGGCGGGCGCGGTCGCGAAGTCGGTGATGCTCCTGCTGATCGTCGCGTCGATCTGGAACCTCTCGATCCTGATCGAGAAGAGCCTCGTGCTGCGGCGCGTGAATCGCAACGCGGATCGCTTCCTGGAGACGTTCCGCAAGGCGAGCTCGCTCGAGAGCCTGTCGAAGCAGATCCAGGGCAAGCCCGACGGACCGATGCCCGAGATGTTCGTCGCCGGCATGAACGAGTTCCACCTGTCGGTGAGCTCCGGCCTGGCGGCCACCGGCGATCTGCGCGACCGCATGCGCGCGCGCATCGGCGACGCGATGGAGATCTCGCGCACGCACGTGACGCACGCGCTCGGCCGTTACATGAGCCTGCTCGCGACGGTCGGCTCGACGGCCCCGTTCATCGGCCTGTTCGGAACCGTGTGGGGCATCATGACCAGCTTCATCGGCATCGCGCAGACGCAGACCACGAACCTCGCGGTGGTCGCGCCCGGCATCGCGGAAGCGCTGCTCGCCACGGCGATCGGGCTGTTCGCCGCGATTCCCGCGGTCATGCTCTACAACAAGTTCTCGCGCGACATCGGGCGCTTCTCCGGCCGGCTCCAAAGCTTCGAGTCGGAGTTCGCGATGGTCCTCTCCAGACAGCTCGACATGAAGGGCTGAACGCGATGGCGGCGAAGCTCGGCGACACCGGCGGAAACGGAAATCCCTACCCCGCGAACTCGGAGATGAACGTCACGCCGTTCGTCGACGTGATGCTCGTGCTGCTGATCATCTTCATGATCGCGGCGCCGCTCTCGACGGTGACCGTGCCCGTCGAGCTGCCGCCCGCGACCACCAAGCCCGAGGAGCACAAGGCGCCCGACCCGGTCTTCGTGTCGATCGAGAAGGACGGCGACATCTACGTGATGGAGGAGCGCATCGCGCTCGCCGAGCTGCCGGCCAAGCTGCGCGAGAAGACGCACGACAACACCTCCGAGCGGATCTTCCTGCGCGCCGACCAGAGCCTGGCGTACCGGGTCGTGATGCAGGTGATGAACGTGATGCAGGACGCGGGCTTCCTGAAGGTCGGGCTGGTCGCGGAAGAGATCGAGCCGGCCGCCTCCTGAGCTGATGAACTGGCCCAGGGTCATCTCCGTCGCGGCGCACTGCGCGTTGATCGGCTGGCTCTACTACTTGTCGACGCTGCCGGCGCCGCCGCTCGTTCCGGACACGATCCTGCTGGCCGAGATCGTGCAGCCGATCTACAAGCCGCCCCCTCCTCCAGCGCCGCCGCCCGTCATCGAGCCGCCCAAGCAGGCGCCGCAGGAGCCGCCCAAGCCCCGGCGCGCGCGCGTGCGACCGCGCGCCGCGCCGCCGCCGCCCGAGGCGCCCGAGCCGGTCGCCGCGCTGCCGATTCCGCCCGCGCCGCCGACGCCGCCCGACGCGCCGCTCGAGCCCACCGAGACGTTCATCCGCGATCCGCAGCCGGTCTTCCGCCCCCACCCCGAGTACCCGGAGCGCGCGCTGCGCTTCCGCCGCGAGGGCGTGGTGGAGCTCGAGTTCACGATCGCGATCGACGGCACCGTGCACGACATCCGCGTGCTGCGCTCCGAGCCCGAGGGCGTGTTCGACCGCGCGGCGACCAAGGCGCTGGCCAAGTGGCGCTACGCCCCGCAGCTCGTGAACGCGGTGCCGAGCGAGCGCAGGGGCGTGCGCGTGCGCATCGTCTTCAAGCTCGATCAGACGTAAGCGCGACCGACCTATGGCTCCAGAATCACCTTGCACTGCGAGGTCGGCTTCTTGAGCGCCTCGAAGGCGCTCGGGAACGCGGCCAGGTCGACGACGTCCGTCACCATCTCGCGGCCGGGAATCCGCCCGCGATCCAGCATCTCGATCGTCAGCTCGAAGTCCTGGCGCCGGTACGCGACCACGAAGCGGACCTCGATCTCCTTCACGACCGCCATCACCGGAAAGATCGAGTCCATCTGCATGCACACGCCGACCACCACCACCCGTCCGCGCGGGCGCACCATGCCGATGCACTGCTGCAGCAGGCCCGGCGCGCCGACGCACTCGAAGATCACGTCGGGCGGAGCGCCGGCCTCGCGCGTGAAGACGCTGACCGGATCTTCCTTGGAGACGTCCGCGACGGCCGTCGCGCCGAATCTTTGGGCAAGCGCGAGTCGTCCGGGCGCGCGCTCGTTCACCACCACGCAGCGCGCGCCGAAGAAGCGCGCCCAGGCCGTGACCGCGAGCCCGATCGGACCCGCGCCAATCACCATCACGCGCTGACCCGGCTCGAGCTGCGCCGCGTTCACCGCGTGCAGGCCGACGGAGAGCGGCTCGACCAGCGCGCCCTCGCGGTACGACACGCCGGCCGGGAGCCGCAGCGACTCGGCGGCGCCGGCCAGGACGTACTCGGCGTACGCGCCCGGCACCTGGCCCAGACCCGTGCCCTTCAGGCTGCTACACAGAACCACGTCACCCGAGAGGCAGGCGCGGCACGTGCCGCAGCCGATCGCGGGCAGCGCGCACACGCGGTCGCCCGGCTTCCACAGCGACCTGGCGTCGGCGCCGACCTCGACCACCTCGCCCGCGAACTCGTGGCCCATCACGGTGCCGGGCGGGAGTCCCGGGGGCAGATCCGTGGCGTGCAGGTCCGAGCCGCAGATCCCGCAGCTCTTCACGCGCAGCACGATCTCGCCCGGCCCGGGCTTCGGCTCGGGCTGCTCCTCGATCGTCAGTCCCTTTCCCAGACCGTGGAACACGGCGGCTTTCATCGTGGATCCTCCCGAGGCCGAATTCTGAACCATAACTAGACTCGAGTCCAGTTATGGAATAGGCTACGGCCATGATTCCAGACACCTCGCTCCCGACCCGTCGCGCCCGCAAGAAGGAGCGCACGCGTCAGGAGATCTTCTCCGCGGCGATGGACCTGTTCAGGGCGCGCGGCTTCGAGGCGGTCACGATCGAGGCGATCTGCGAGGCCGCCGACGTCGCGCGCGCGACCTTCTTCCTGCACTTCCCGACCAAGGCGAGCCTGCTGCACGAGTGGAACTGCCAGGTCGCGGCGGACTTCTCGGCGAGCCTGCGCGAGCCGCGCGGCTCCGCGGTCGACGAGCTGCGCGGTCTGGTCGAGCACATCTCCGGTCGGCTGCGCGCGCAGGCCGACGTGATGGCGGCGATGCTGAACGAGTTCTTCACCACGCCGCAGGCCGTGAGCACCGCGCGCGCCGCCGCGCAGGATCTGCACGCGCTGTTCGAGTCGATCATCCGGCGCGGCCAGGCGCGCGGCGAGCTGCGCTCGAGCGTCGATCCTCGGCTCGCGGTCGCGGTCGTGCTCTCGACCTCGGCCGCGATCCTCTCGGGTCAGGTGTGGAAGCCCGGCGAGCTCCCGCCCGAGCAGGTGCAGGCCCAGTTCTTCGAAGTCGTCTTCCATGGACTCACAGGAGACCCCACATGACCAAGCCCCGCCTTCGCTTCGGAATCTTCATGGCGCCGTTCCATCCCGAGCACGAGAACCCGGCGCTGTGTCTGCAGCGCGATCTCGAGCTGGTCTCCTGGCTCGACGAGCTCGGCTTCGACGAGGCCTGGATCGGCGAGCACCACTCGGCCGGCTACGAGATCATCGGCTCGCCCGAGGTCTTCATCGCCGCCGCCGCCGAGCGCACGCGACGCATCTTGCTCGGCACCGGCGTGTCGTCGCTGCCGTACCACCACCCGTTCATCCTGGCCGATCGCATCCGTCAGCTCGACGTGCAGACGCGCGGCCGCGTGATGTTCGGCGTCGGCCCGGGCGCGTTGCCCACGGACGCGTTCATGATGGGCATCGATCCGCTCACACAGCGCGACCGCATGCTCGAGGCGCTGCGCGCGATCGTGCCGCTCCTGCGCGGCGAGACGGTCACGATGAAGACGGACTGGTTCGAGCTGCGCGAGGCCCACCTGCAGCTGCGCCCCTTCGCGGAGGGCGGCGTCGAGATCGCGGTCGCGAACCAGGTCTCGCCGGCCGGCGCGCGCGCGGCGGGCGAGTTCGGCCTGTCGCTGCTCTCGCTCGGCGCGACCACCACCGGCGGCTTCAACGCGCTCGCGAACACCTGGTCGATCTGCGAGGAGCGCGCCAAGGAGTTCGGCCAGAGCGTGTCGCGCTCGGGCTGGCGCCTGGTCGCGCCGATGCACCTCGCCGAGACGCGCGAGCAGGCGCGCGCCGACGTGAAGTTCGGCCTGGGCGCGTGGGGCCGCTACTTCCGCGAGATCGCGGCGCTGCCGCTCGTGCCCGAAGGCGGCTCGATCGACGACGCGATCGAAGCGATGATCGCGAGCGGCATGGCCGTGATCGGCACGCCCGACGACGCGATCGCGCAGCTCGAGCGGCTCGAGAAGCAGTCCGGCGGCCACGGCTGCTTCCTTCAGCTCGCGCACGAGTGGGCCGACCGGCGCGCGACGCACAAGAGCTACGAGCTGATGGCGCGCTACGTGATGCCGCGCTTCCAGGGCGTGAACGATCTGCGCGAGAAGAGCCTCGGGTTCGCGCTCGAGAATCGCCAGCGCATCCTGTCATCGGCCGGCGGCGCGGTGATGAAGGAGATCCAGAAGCACGCGGTCGAGCAGCAGGCGAAGCAGACGCCGCAGCCCGCGACCGGCTCCTGAGATGGAGTCGAAGCACGTGATCGTGGTCGGTGGCTCGGTCGCCGGGCTGGCGGCCGCCGTCGCGCTGACGGCGGACGGCCACCGCGTGACCATCCTCGAGCGCGACGCGACGCCGATGCCGGCGAGCCACGTCGAGGCGTTCGAGCGCTGGGATCGGCGCGGCTCCCCGCAGACCCGTCACTCGCACGCGTTCCTCGGCCGGCTCTACTGTCTGATCCGCGACCACGCGCCGACCCTCTTGGCGAAACTTCTCGAGTGCGGCGCCGAGGAGCTGCGCTTCACCGAGATCGCGAAGCGCACCATGCCCGACGCGGTGTTCGAGCCGGGCGACGCCGACATGACGCTTCTCGCAGTGCGGCGCATCACCTTCGAGTGGGTGCTGCGCAGGCACGTGCTCGATTCCGGCCGCGTCACGTTTCGCGACGGCGACCAAGTCACGGGGCTCGCGGTCGAGCGCGATCCGGACACGGGCTTGCCGCGCGTCTTCGGCGTGAACGCCACCCGCCCGGGCGGAGCGCACGAGCTCTTGCGCGGCGACTTGGTGGTCGACGCGAGCGGCCGGCGCTCGAAGCTCCCCGACTGGCTCGAGGCGATCGGCGCGCAGCGACCGCGGGAGGAATCCGAGCCGTGCGGGATCTTCTACAGCTCGCGCTTCTACCGGCTGCGCGACGGCGTCGAGCCCCCGGTCATGGAAGGCGGGATGGGCCAGGACCTGGGCTACATGAAGATCGGCATCTTCCCCGGCGACGCGCGCATCTTCTCGCTCACGCTCGCCGCCTCGCCCGAGAACGACCTACTCCGCTCGGTGTTGCGCACGCGCGGCTTCGAGGCCGCTGCGGCCGCGCTGCCGATCACGCGCGCGTGGGTCGACCCCGCGACCTCCGAGCCGATCTCCGACGTGCACGGCATGGCGAACCTGCGCAATACGCGCCGCTTCATGGTCGCGGACGGCGAGCCGCTGGCGCTGGGCGTGGTCGCGATCGGCGACGCGCTGATCCACACCAACCCGATCACGGGCCGCGGCTGCAGCCTCGCCTGGGTGAGCGCGTTCCTGCTCGCCGAGACGCTGCGCAAGGAACCCGAGGACCTGCGCGCGCTCGCGCTCGTGCTCGACGCCGCGATCGAGCGCGAGGTCGTGCCCTGGTGGCGCGCGCAGGTGCAGCAGGACCGCGACGCGCTCGAGGTCGAGGCGATCCAGGCCCGCGGCGAGAATCCCTACCGGGTCGAGCGCGCGGACGGCTCGCAGGATCCGAAGGCGTTCATGCGCTCGCTCCTGCGCGAAGGCCTCGGCCACGCGCTGCGCGAGGACATCGCCGTACTGCGCGCGTTCATGCGCGTGTTCAACCTGCTCGACGCGCCCGAGGACCTGATGCGACGACCCGATCTGATGCAGCGCGTGCTGCAAGCCTGGCACGAGCGACACGCCAAGCCCCCGCTCGCCACCGGCCCGTCGCGAGACGAGATGCTCGGGATCCTGCGCTCCATCGCTGCCTAGAAGCTGCGCTCGTACATCCCGAGCAGCACGTAGCCCGCGCTCGCGACGCCGAGCAGCGCCGACACCACGGCGGTCCAGCCGGCGCGGCGGTGCGAGCGCGCGCGTGCGGCGTCGCGAAAGCCCGTCTTCGCGCCGAGCCAGAGCGCGCGCGAGCCCGCGATCACCATCGCGGCGACGCAGGTCTCGTGGAAACGCAGCGTCCAGACGTAGCGCGGATCCCAGAGCTCGAGCGGCTCGCGGCCGAGCAGCGCGACCTTGCCCGCGTACGAGACCAGGAACAGCGCGACGAGCGACGCCGCGGTCAGCATCAGCCGGCGGTGGCCGAGGATCTCGCGCCGCCGCACGCGCCGGACCGCCACGAACGCGATCGCCACGATCGCGAGCATGTTCGCGAGCGCGACCGTCCAGTAGGCGAGCTTCGGATCCGAGAGCACCGCGCCCAGCATATCCCAACGCCGAGCGCGCGATCGCGCAGCGCCGCGTGAGCAGCGGACAGCCGCCGAGCGGTCCGCCGCCCGCGGCGGCTTCGATGTAGACTCCGCGAGGCGTGGACGCGCCGAGCGAGTCTATCGGATGAGCTACACGGTCCGGATCGACAAACAGAGCTGCCTCTCCTCGGGCCGCTGCATCGCTGCGGCGCCGGAAGCGCTCGCGTGGGACGAGGATCAGCTCGCCGACGCGCGGCCCGCGGCCGGGAGTCTCTCGCGCGAGCGACTGATCGCGATCGCGCGCGGCTGTCCGAGCCTCTCGATCACGGTCCTCGACGAAGATCGCAACGAGATCGCGCCTTGAGTCGGGCGCGCGCGGCGCTGGCGCTGGCGGCGGTCTGGCTGAGCGCGCCGGCGGGCGCGGTGACACCCGAGGCGGACGTGCCCGCGAACGCGATCGTCGCCGATCTGCCGTTTCTCGACACGCCCGAGCGCAACCGCGTCCTCGTCGACCTGGCGCCCGCGGGCACGCGCCCGTTCCGGCTGCTGCTCGACACCGGCGCGACCGACACCGTGCTCACGCCCCGCTACGCGCGCGAGCTCGGCGTCACCATTCGGCGTCACCGCGACCGTCCGAACGAACGCGAGACCTCGCTCGGCCGCACGCTGCGGTTCTGGATCGACACCGAGTCCAGCGACAGCGTTTCGCGCACCGGCTTCGAGTACGGCTTGCTCGGCGGCGAGTTCCTGGCCGAGTACGTGCTCGACATCGACTTCGCGAAGCGCCGCGTGCGCTTCCTCGACCCGCAGCGCTTCAAGGTGCCGGAATCCTCGAGCGCCGAGGACGAGGCCGTGCTCCCGCTCAAGATCGTCAGCAACCGCCCGCACGTGAAGCTCGAGGTCGAGGGCAAGACCGTCGACGTGCTGCTCGACACGGGCGCGCCGTTCTCGCTCCTGCTCTCGGGCGCGAGCGCGAAGCGCGCCGGCTACGAATGGCAGCCTGTTGCGCAGCTCCGCGTCGGCGGCGTACTCGGGCCGATCGAGTCGTACCTGTGCGAGGCCCGGTCGCTCGCGCTCGGCCGCTTCGAGTTCGCGCCGGCGCCGCTGGTGGTCGCGCCGAAGGGCGCCTACAACCAGGGCGGCAACACCGACTCCGCGCTCGGCTACGAGGCGCTCGCGCACTTCCACATGCGCATCGACTACCCGCGCAAGCGGCTCTGGCTGCGCCGCACGAACGCCGAGCCGCTGGCCTGGTTCGGCATGCCGTGGGCGGCGGTGCGGGGCACCGGACTGCTCGCGACGCTCGGCGAGCCGGGCATCGTCGTCGACGCGGTGCTGCCGGGAACGCCGGCCGAGAAGCTCGGGCTCGTGCCGGGCGACGCGATCGCGCTGGCGGGCGACGGCGACGCGAAGGCGCGGCTGACCGCGCTGCTCGCGCGCATCGAGCGCGGCGAGCGGGTCACCGTCGTGCGCGACGTGAACGGCATCCTCTAGGACACGGAGCTCGGCGCGGCGCCGCCCGCGCCCTAGTGCCGCTAGGGAATCACGCCCGCGCGGCGCAGCTCGCCGATCCGCGACTCGGTCAGGCCGGCCTGCAGCAGCACCGCTTCGGTGTGCTCGCCGAGCTTCGGCACCGGACCGCGCGGCGAGACGTCGCCCGAGCTGAAGCGCACCGGGCTGCCGACGCTCTTCTGCGTACCCCCGTTGCCGTCCGGCACGTCGACGATCGCGCCCGCCGCGAGCGCCTGCGCGTCGCGCGAGACGTCGGCCGGCGTATTGACCGGCGCCCACCACAGGTCGACCGCGTCGAAGCGCTCGAGCCACTCGGCGAGCGGCCGCTTGGCGAACTGCTCGTCGAGGATGCGCATCAGCTCACGCGCGTGCTCGCGCCGGGCGCTCGCGTTCGCGAAGCGCGGATCGTCCTTCAAGTCGGCGCGCTCGAGGCCCTCGCAGAGCCGCGGCCAGTGGCGATCGGCCTCGACGCCGAGCAGCCACACCCACTTGTCGTCGCCGGCCTTGAAGCTCGACACCGTCGGCGCGATCGACTCCTCGCGCTTGCCCGCCTGCGCGACCGCGCCGAAGGCGAGCTGCTGCGAGATGTCGAAGCCGACCGTGTAGATGCCGCTGCGCAAGAGACACGCGTCGACGAGCTGCCCGCGGCCCGTCTTCTCGCGCGCGTACAGCGCGGCCAGGATTCCCGCCAGACCGTGGGTCGCGGTGATGTGGTCGCCGAAGCCGGCGCGCGACCCGACCGGATCGGCGCCCGCCTGTGCGAGCAGCACCGAGATGCCGGCGCGCGCCCAGAACGCGCCGACGTCGTAGCCGGCGCGGTCGCGATCGGGTCCCTCCTGGCCGTAGCCGGTCAGGTGCGCGTAGACGAGCCGAGGCGCGAGCCCCGAGACCGTCTGCCAGTCGAGCCCGAGCCGTTCGAGCGCGTCGTGGCGGTAGTTCGTGACGAACACGTCGGCGCCGCGCACCAGCTCGAGCGCCAGCTCGCGGCCCTCGGGCTTGCCGAGATCGAGCGCCAGCGAGCGCTTGCCGCGGTTGTCGAGGTCGAACGGCGGGCACGACGGCAGCTCGATGCCGGCGACCGCGCGGAAGAAGTGGCGCATCGGGTCGCCGCGCGGCGGCTCGATCTTCACCACGTCCGCGCCCCAGTCGCTGAGCAGCCCGGCGGCCGCCGGCCCCGCGACCCAGAAGGCCATCTCCACCACGCGGACACCTCGAAGCAGCATCGCGTCGTCCTTTGTGCGACAGGCTACCATGGGCCCCGCCGCGTTCGGCGGGATTCGCGGTTTGACACCGCGCGGCCCGGCCAGTAAGTCGTGCCCATGTCGCGACCGTCGCTGCGCGCTCAATCGATCGATCCGTTCCTCGCCATGGAGGTGATGGAGCGCGCCTTCGAGCTCGAGCGCGAGGGCGCGCGCGTGATCCACCTCGAGATCGGCGAGCCCGAGTTTCCGGCGCCCGCGGCCGCGACCGAAGCCGCGCGGCGCGCGCTCGAGACCGAGCCGTCGCGCTACACCGACAGCCGGGGGCTTTTCGAGCTGCGCGAGGCGATCGCGCGCGACCAGCTGCGCCGCAGCGGCGTCAACGTTCCGCCCGAGCGCGTGCTGGTCACGTCGGGCACCTCCCCGGCGCTGCTGCTCGCGTTCACCTACCTGCTCGATCCCGGCGACGAGGTCGTGCTCGGCACCCCGCACTACGCCTGCTATCCGAACCTGATCCGCGCCGCGGGGGGCGTGCCGATCTTCGTCGAGACGCGCGCCGAGGACGGCTACCCACTGCGCGCGGTCGACGTGCGCCGCGCGCTCACGCCGCGCACGCGCGCGATCGTGGTCGCATCGCCCGCGAATCCGACCGGCGCGATCCAGTCGCGCGAGGACCTCGAGGCGCTGCACGCGCTCGGCGTGCCGATCGTGTCGGACGAGATCTACGACGGCCTGCTCTACGACGGCGCGCGCATCACGCCCGCGCTCACGCTCGGCGACGACGTGTTCGTGCTCGACGGCTTCTCGAAGCGCTACGCGATGACGGGCTTCCGGCTCGGCTACCTGATCGCGCCGGCCGGCGCGACGCGCGCGCTGCAGAGCCTGGCGCAGAACCTGTTCATCTCGGTGGCGAGCTTCGCGCAGCGCGCGGGCATCGCCGCGCTCGCGCACGGCGACGCGACCACCGCCGCCATGCGCGAGACCTACGGCGCGCGCCGCCGCCTGCTCGCCGACGGCCTCGTGCGCCTGGGCTTCGCAGTTCCGGTCGCGCCGCGCGGCGCGTTCTACGTGTTCGCGGACGCACGCCGCTTCGACCCCGACTCGCGCAAGCTCGCCTCGCGGCTGCTGGAGCGCGCGCACGTCGCAGTCACGCCCGGCGTCGACTTCGGCGCGGCCGGCGAGGGCTTTCTGCGCTTCTCGTGCACCGCGCCCGACGCGCAGATCGACGAGGCACTCGAGCGGATCGCACGCGTGCTCGACTAGCGAACGAGAACCGCCGCGGGTTATCGTTCCGCGCCCCCGGGAGACTT
This sequence comes from Myxococcota bacterium, assembly GCA_040902485.1. Taxonomy (GTDB): domain Bacteria; phylum Myxococcota_A; class UBA9160; order SZUA-336; family SZUA-336; genus VGRW01. Next base: position 182,568 of record JBBDXF010000037.1, read on the forward strand.
CTGTTGATGAATCCGCTCGATCTCGGTCGCGGTCCCGCGACCGACCCGCTCTCGATCTATCGCTATCGCGACGGGATCTACGGCGCCGACCTGCTCGCCGCGGCGGTCGCGCACCTCGATTTCTTCTCGTGGCTCGAAGAGCACTCGTCCGACAAGCCGGCCATCTGCGAGCACTTCGAGATCCACGAACGGCCGGCGGACGTGATGCTGACGCTGTTCACGGCGCTGGGCCTGGTCGAGCGCCGCGGCGAGGCGCTCGTACTCACGCCGCTCGCGCGCGAGCACCTGGTGCGGCGCTCGCCGTGGTTCATCGGCCCGTACTATGCGTCGCTCGCGGACCGGGCGACCTGCAGGGACTTCGTCGAGATCCTTCGCACCGACCGCGTCGCGCACTGGATGGGCGTGCGGGAGGCCAAGGACTGGCACCGCGCGATGGAGGAGACGGAGTTCGCCGGGCGTTTCACCGCGGCGATGGACGCGCGCGGCGTATACCTCGGCCAGGCGTTGGCCCGCTCCGTCGATCTCGGCGGTCGCGCTCGCCTGCTCGACGTGGGCGGCGGCTCGGGCGTCTACGCCTGCGCCCTGACGCGCGTGCACCCGGAGCTCTTGGCGACGGTGCTCGACAAGCCGCCCGTCGACGGCGTCGCGGCCAAAGCGATCGCCGATCGAGGCTGCGCCGAGCGCGTCTCGGTGGTCGCGGCCGACATGTTCGTGGACCCGTGGCCGCACGACGCGGACGTCCACCTGCTCTCCAACGTGCTGCACGACTGGGCCGAGCCGGAAGTGCGCACCCTGCTCGCCCGCTCTTTTGCGGCGCTTCGCCCCGGAGGGGCGCTGATCGTCCACGACGCGTTCATCAACGCCGAGAAGGACGGGCCGCTGCCGGTCGCGGAGTACTCCGCGTTGCTGATGTACCTGACCCAGGGCAAGTGCTACTCGACCCGCGAGTACGCCGACTTTCTCGCCGACGCGGGCTTCGTGGGAATCGAGTATCGCCCGACCGTGGCCGACCGCGGTCGCATGATCGCGCGGCGACCCGCGTGAGCGCGATGACCGTGAGCGCGCCCGCACAGCAGTCACCCCGCGAGCCCGAGACGGCCGCCCTGCTGGAGCGCAGCGCGCCGCTCGCGCGGCTGCTGGCGGACTCCCTGTGTCGAGCGCCGATCGGCCGGGACCACTGCGGCGCGCTGCACGGCGTCTGGCCCGATCTGCGTCTGCTGGGCGCGGCCGCCGAGCCCGATCGCCACGCGGCGTTCTACGCCGACGCGCTCGCCGCCCGCGCCGCGGCGGGCGCTTCGGAGCGCGTGCTCGTCTCCGGCTGCGCGGACTGGGGCATGCTCGCCACCACGGTCTCGGCGTATCGGCACCAGGCCGCGCCGCTCGACGTCACCGTCGTCGACCGCTGTCCGACGCCGACGCTGCTCTGCGCCTGGTACGGTGCGCAGGTGGGCATGCCCGTGCGGACGGCGGTCGCGGACGTCGGCGAGTACCAGGAGAGCCGCCCGTTCGACCTGATCTGCACACACTCGCTCCTCAGGTATCCCGTGCTCGAGGGTCGCCACCGCCTGGTCGAAAACTGGCGGAAGCTCGTGCGTCCGGGTGGCGCGGTCGTGACCGTCACGCGACTCTCGCGCGAGCCCGCCTCGAGCCCGGATCCCGAGAGCGCGAGGCGCTTCGCGGACCGGATCGTCCGGCGCTGCGCGGAGCTCGGACTGGACCGCGACCCGATCGAGCTGCGCGCGCGCGCGGAGCGATTCTCGACGGCACAGGTTGCACACGCCGTGGGCGATGCAACGGATCTGCGCGAGCTCTTCGAGCAGCACGGGTTCGAGGTGGTGCGGCTCGAGACGCCGCAGCTCGAAGGACCCGTCCACGTGCGCGAGCCGATCGGCGGCGCGGCGCGAAGCGGCAGCTACGGCGAGATCGTGGCGGTGCGGCGGTGAGCGTCCGCGCCGTGCCGATCGCGCGCTCCGCGCCGCCCGAGCTGCACGCGCTGATCGCGAGCAACGCGCGCTTGTGGGCCGCGGAAGCAGAGGTGTTCTCGGTCTACTTCGCGTCGCCGAAACGCAGCGCGGCGAGCGACGAGGTCTGGCTCGCGCGGCAGTGCTTCAAGGAGCTGGTCGACGGTGTGGTCGGACGCTTCACGCAGCTCACCGCGGGCGAGACGGATTTCGCCCGGACGCGCTCGGCCGCCCAGAGCGCGCTCGGCGACGACGTGGTGCGCGTCGAGCTCGGGCACTACGTCGCCTTCGCGATCGCGCACCAGGCGAGCCGGCGCGAGCGCGCCGGACCCGTCGTCGCCTCCGCCCGGATCGGCGCGGATTGGCCGGAGAACGCGGAGCTGCAGAACCTGCGCGCGCGGCAACGGCTCGAGTTCGGCGCGCTCGGTTCGCGCGCCTCGGCCTTCACCGAGGGCGGCTACTGCACGCTCTACAGCGCCGGCATCGCGCTCCCGCGCGCGACCCCGCGCGATCACGCGATCGCCGAGGCGTGCGCGCAGGTGTTCGACGACGAGTGGAAGCACATGCTCGAGGGCATCGCGGGACTCGCGGAGGCTCCGCTCGACGCGGCCGACTGGAAGGTGCTCGAGGACCTGACCCTGGCGCAGGGCCGCTGTCGCATCCGCATGCGCAACGCGCAGTTCGGCTCGCCACTCGCCGAGTCGCGCCTGCGTGAGCTCGAGGCCGGAGCCGCCGAGCCGCTCGCCTTCGACTACGTGCGCGCCGCTCTGCTGCCCCCGTGGGACTCGCGATGATCTACTACCTGTCGCGCGAGGACTACACGCAGCCGATCGCCGATCTGCTCGAGGGCCTCGGCCGCGACGGCCGCTTCATCCGGAGCGACAGCTACGAGCGGCTCTTCTACGAACGCCGCGCGCCGCTCGGGCACTACGTCTTCACCGACTTCGATCGACTCACCAGCTACGAGCTCGAGTCGGCCTGCAGCTTCGCCGCCGCGCTGCAACGGCAGGCGCCGCAGGCGCGCATCTACAACCATCCGACGCGCGTGCTGGAGCGCTACCCGCTGCTGCGCAAGCTCGCCGACGAAGGCCTGAACAGCTTCGCGGTGACACGCTTCGACGCCGGCGAACGTCCCGAGCGCTACCCGGTCTTCATCCGGCTCGAAGACGACTGTCAGGGCCCCGACTCGCCGCTGATCCACGATGCCGAGCAGTTCGAGCAGGCGCTCGCGAGCCTCGCTGCGCAGGGCAAGCCCGCCAAGCGCAGGATCGCGGTCGAGTTCTGCGCCGAGCAGGACGGCGACGGCTACTACCGCAAGTACGGCGCGTTCAACTTGTGCGGCCGCATCGTCCCGCAGCACATCCTGCGCAGCACGGACTGGAACGTGAAGCGCTCGCACCTGACCTCGGACGCGGATTTCGCCGCCGAAGAGCTGGCCTTCGCCCGCGACAACCCCCACCAGCGCGAGCTGCAGCGCATCTTCGCGCTCGCTCGCATCGACTACGGCCGGATCGACTACGGCGTGGTGAAGGGCGCGATCCAGACCTACGAGATCAACACCAACCCGACGTATCCGGACTTCAAGCACAAGTCGAGCGACGCGCGCCAGGAGCGCCGCGAGCTCGTGCGCCGGCTCGTGCTCGAAGGGCTGCGCGCGCTCGACGTGCGCGAGCTGCGTGGACCGCGCTTCGCCTTCGCGCTACCGGAGCCGGTGCTGGAGGATCCGCGCCTGCCCAGGCACGGCACACTGCGCGCCTGGCTGGTCGGCGTGCGCAACCGCGCGAATCGCTTTCGCGCACGTCGTCGGCGGCGATGAGAGCCTGGCGCACGCATCGCTACGGGCCGCCGCGGGAGGCGCTGCGCCTCGACGATGTGCCGGTGCCGACGCCCGGCCCCGGCGAGCTCCTGGTCCGCGTCCAGGCGATCCCGCTCAACCTGAACGATCTCGAGCGCATCACCGGCGGCAACATGATGGTGCGACACGAGCTCCCCTACAGCCCCGGCATGGAGGTCATGGGCGTGGTCGAGGCCGGCGGCGCGGGCGCCGAGGCGCTTCGCGGCATGCGCGTCGTCGCGATGACGAAGGGCGCGATCGGCGGCTTCGCGGAGTACGCGCTCTGCCCGGTGGTCTCCGCCTTCGAGCTGCCGGCGTCGATCCCGCTCCCCGACGCCGCCGCGCTGTACTTCCCGTTCCATCTCGCCTGGCTCGGTCTGTTCGATCGCGCGGCGTTGTGCGCCGGCGAGACCGTGCTGATCCACGCCGCCGCCGGCGGCTCCGGCTCGGCCGCGATCCAGCTCGCCGTGAACACCGGCGCGCGCGTGTTCGCGACGGCCGGCTCGGAGGCGAAGCTGCGCTTGAGTCGCGAGCTCGGCGCGCACGTCGCGATCAACTACGAAGAGGCCGACTTCGCGCAGGTCGTGATGGAAGAGACCGAAAACCGCGGCGTCGACGTGGTGTTCGACAACGTCGGCGAGGCGGTGATGGCGAAGTCGCTCGACTGCCTCGCCTACAACGGGCGCTACCTGATGATGGGCTTCGCCTCCAACAAGGCCGTCGCCGACGAGAAGTTCCTGGTGCCGCGGCGGCTGATGGCCGGCAACATGAAGCTGTGCGGCGTGCTGCTCGCCTACGCGCCGGAGCCCGCGGCAAGAATGCTCAAGAAGGGCATGGGCTGGAACTTCGTTCCCGATCAGGTCGGCGCCCGAATCACACGCGAGATCGTCGCGCAGGTGCTGGCGAGGAAGATCCGGCCGGTGATCGGCAGCGTCGTCGCGTTCGCGGACATACCCACGGCGATCGAAGCGATGGCGAGCCGACAGACCGTCGGCCGCACGATCGTGAGACTCTACTAGCCCCTCATGACACCGAGACAGTCGCTCGCTCGATTCTCGGTCATCGCCGCCCTGGTCTTCTCGTGCGCGAGGCTCCCCGAGTACGCCGCCCCCAAGACCGCGGTGGTGACGCCAGGCAGAATCGACATGTCTGACGTCGTCCCGTATCGCACGCTGACGCGCGCGGACTTCAAGGCCGCGGCGCCGCCGGCTCCGTTCGCAGCAAACGCCGATCGACTCGGCGCCGCGACCTGCTGCTACATCGTCGTCGCGCCCGGCGCCCGAATCATGAGCCGCGAGGTTCGTTCGGAGAGCGGCCCGGTCCGGTACAGCGCGTCGGTGAGCGAGCTCGTCGTCCGTGCCCAGATGGACCGGCGCTGCTCGTGGTGGAACCCCAAGGACACGGGGCTTCCCCAGGACTACGTCCTCGAGCACGAGCAGATCCACTTCGCGATCTGCGAGCTCGAGGCGCGGCGCCTGAACGCGAGCTTGCGTGAGTTCACGTCGACACTCAGCATCACGGCGGAGAGCGCGCAAGCCGCCGCGCAGCTCGTTCAGGATCGGGTCAACGAGAGGGTCCAAAGGCAATCGACCGCCCTCACCTCGCGCAGCCGCGACTTCGACGAGGACACGTCGCTCGGTCACAAGCCCGAGGCACAGAAGCGCTGGCTCTCGCGCGTGCGCGCGGAGCTTGCGGAGACGCGCGGCGACTAGCACGCGGTCGGCGACGAGCTCGTCGAGGACGGGATCGAGCTGGCCGCGCGGAGAGCGCGGCGAGACGAGCCAAGGCGAACGCCGCTTGCACCTGGCGGCGGAGCGGCCCCATGCGGCGCTCGATTCGGTCGCGCATCGGCTCCGTGCAGCCGCGCCTGGCGCCAGAAGCCTTCCCGGCGCAACGCTCGGCTCGAGCGCCGGCTAGAATGTCCCGAGCCGTCGGAGAGGACCGCGTATGGCCATACTCTACGATCGTGCACCGCCACGGATCGAGGCGTGGGGCGCTGACTGGCGAATCACCCCGGCGGAGTCACCCTCGCCTCGGCGATCGACGATTCGCGTGGGAACGCGATCCGCGCGAACACCGGGGCCGACGGGCGGTAGAGGCTGGCTGCCCGCTGGCCGGGAGTTCTATCAGGAGCTCGAGGCTTCGATCATCGCTCACGCGTTGATCCGATGGCCGGGCGCGCCCGACGTGCAATGCTACGGCGGTACTGCGCGCGACTACGAGCTGATGGACGCGACCCTGGCCGATGTGCCCCCCGACCATCTCCTGTGCGTGGTGAGCGCGAAATTCGCCGGCTTCAGACTCGTCGACACCGCCGGGCTCGGAGGCAGCCGCCGCTACACGGGTGGGCTCAACCCCGAACACGATGATCGCTCGACGACCTACGACGAGCGGCAAGCCATCCTGATCACCTACGGCGCGTTGTGGGAGAACCGCGCGCTGGGCATCTGTCCCACCGTGTTTCACGAGATCGGGCACGTGATGACCCATGCTGGCAACGGGCTCGGCATAGCCGGTATCGATGCGGAGCGCGACGCGGAGCTCAGGGCCGGCGCTGGACCGTCGCGAAACCCCGGAGCGCTCGAGCCCCTGTGCAACGCCTACATGTACCTGCTGTGCTACGGCTCGGCCGACGATGCCGTCCGGGCGTACGGGTCCAGCCGGGGCGACATCCAGCGCGACCGCCGCACGCGCGATGCTCTGCGACGGTGCCCCGCATTCGCGCGCCTCCCTGCCGAATGGCAGGCTCGACTCGGCGAGCGCTGAGCCCCACCGTTCGGAGCGCCGCCGAGAGCGGGGGCTTCGAGGTGGACCTCGACGAACCTCGGCCTCCTAGCCCGCAAGTAGCACCCGGGCGTCGACGAGCTCGTCGACGATCGGATCGATCTCGGATCGCGCGCAGGACAGCGCGGCTGCAAGCGCTGCTCGCGAGGCGGGCTCGCACGCGGCGCGAAGCAGCCCGGCCAACGCCGGCGAGGTGCGCTCGACCTCGATCGCGCGCAGCCGGAACGGGGACGTTTCCGGGGAGCAGCGCACGAGCAAGGTCTCCTCGCCTTCGCTCCCGAGCACGAGCGCGGGCAGCTCGGTGTCCGCATCGATGGCGGCGCGCACGCGCTCGGCGAGGGCAAGAGTTCCGGACGGGAGCGTCTCGAGGAAGACCCAGGCTGCGAGTACGACCTCGCCTGGCCGCGGGGCGACGCCGAGGCGCGGCTCCCGCCGGGCGCGGGCGAGCGCGCCTTCGAGCTCGAGCAGCGCGCGTAGTGGCCGCGGCTCCTCACCACTACACCGATGAGCGTAGCGCGCGAGCGCGAGCGGAAGGCTCGCGTCGGTCTGCACCGCGTCGTGGAACTCGTTCGATTCCGTGAACCCAGCCACGTCGAAGCCCACCGCGATCGAGAGCGGGAGTTCGCTCGACACGTTGGACAGGAACTGCGCGCGCCGCCGGCCGTCGCGGTCGGCCGAGACCGCGCTCGGATCGGCTCCGCGCAGCAGCCGGAGCTCCTCCGCCCCGAGCCCGCGCGACGCCTCCGCGTCGCCTGCGCGAAGCCGCCTCGCAAACTCCGGATCGAGCTGCATCCGGAACAGCGCACGCTGGACGCGGCGGTGATCCATCAGAGCGCGGCGTGCAGGCGCTCGAACACGGGCAGGACCTGGTCCTCGGCGTTGCGCTCGCACTCGAACACGAGCGCGCGCAGGTTCGACGCGCGCGGCAGCACCGCCTCGAGAATCCGCCAGGTGTCGGCGAGCGGCGCGGGCGAGTGATCGTCGTCGACGAAGCTGCGCCCCTCGTGCGCGAACTCCGAGCCGCCTGCCACGTGGATCTCGACCACGCGCTCGAGCGTGAAGCCGTCGAGCCCGTCTGTCGGTGCGTGGCCCGCCATGCGCTGGTAGATCGCCAGGTGCGCGACGTCGAGCAAGAGCCCGCAGTCCGCGCGCTCGGCCACGCGCGCGAAGTAGTCGAGCAGGTGCAGGTCGCCGAGATACAGGTGCGAGGGCGGGTTCTCGGGCAGCACCTCGAAGCCGGTCGCCTCGCGCATGCGGCGCACATTCTCGGCCATCTCGTCCGCCGACTCCGCGCACAGCACCGGCGGCATCAGCACACCGTGGCCGCGCTCGCGCGGGCCGATGTGCCACAAGCCGGCGTCGCCGCACAGCCACGCGGCCCCCACGCTGCGCGCCTGCGCGCGCGTGGCTTCGAGAAACTCCGCGGACAAGCTCTCGCGCTCTTCGAGGTTCGCGTCGAGGAAGTGATAGGTCGTGGGCCAGCCTGCCTCGACCCAGGCGCGCGCGTCCGCGTCGACGCCGCGCTCGAGGTCCGCGCCGATCTCGAGAAAGCCGAGCAGCTCCGGCCGCGCGCGGCGCAGGGCGAGCAGGTCGAGCCCGCCGTGCCGCGCGCCGAACTCGGTCGAGATGCCGAGCCCGAGCCGCGGCAGCCGCGCGACGCGCTCGGCGAACTTCGCGGACATCAGGCCGGGACGAGCTCCAGCGGAATCTCCGTGAAGCTACGGAACACCAGGCTCCGGTGCAGCGGCAAGGGCTGGTCGGTGCTGAGCGCGAAGCTCTCGGTGTGGACGAGCAGCGAGCGCAGGGCGATCTGGGCCTCGAGCCGCGCCAGGTTCGAGCCCAGGCAGTAGTGCGTGCCGAAGCCGAACGCGACGTGGCGGTTCTCCTTGCGGCCGATGTCGAAGCGATCCGGCTCGCGGAACACCGACTCGTCGCGATTCGCGGAGCCGAGCCAGCAGATCACCATCTCGCCCTCGCGCAGCTTCTCGCCGCACAGCTCCACGTCGCACGCGGCGCGCCGCGGATCGAGCTGCACCGGTGACGAGAAGCGCAGCACCTCTTCGATCGCCGACGGCACGAGCGAGGGATCCCGCCGCACGCGCTCGAGCTCGGCGGGATGGTCGAGCAGCGTCAGCACGGTGTTGCCGATCAACGTCGTGGTGGTCTCGTTGCCCGCGACCAGCAGCAGGATCAGCATCTGCACCATCTCGTCGAACGCGAGCCTCGAGCCCTCCAGCTCCGCCTGCACCAAGCCCGTGAGCAGATCCTCGCGCGGGTCCGTGCGGCGCAGCTCGGCGAGGCGGCGGAAGTACTCGCCGAGCTCGTCGACGATCGCGCGGTTGCGCTCGAGCGTCTCGCGGCTGGGCGGAGCGAACAGACCCACGCCCAGGTTCTCGACCAGCTTGTCCGACCAGGCCTTGAAGCGCGCGTTGTCCTCGGTCGGCACGCCGATGATCTCGGCGATCACCGTGACCGGCAGCGGATAGGTGAGCGCCTGCACCAGATCGACGTGGCGTTTGGCGAGCGCGGCGTCGAGCAGCTGATCGGCGATCTCGACCATGCGCGGCTCCAGCCTGCGGATGATCTTGGGCGTGAAGGCCTGGTTCACCAGCCCGCGCAGGCGCTCGTGCTCGGGAGGGTCGGTGCCGAGCATGCTCGGCGGCCGCGTGTTGAACTCCTCGAGCTCGGGCGGCGGCGGGAACTTGCTCGACCAGGTTGCGGAGTCGCGCAGCACCTCGACCGTGTCCGCGTAGCGGAACACCGAGGACACCGGCAGGCCCGCGTGCCGGTGGATGCCCAGCTCGCGGCCACGCGCGTAGAGCGGGAACGGATTGCGGCGGGTGGCGTCGTCGAACGGGTTGAAGTCGAAGGGGGTGCTCATGGCCCGGGATTCTACTCCACTCGCATCAGCAGTATCCCGCGGCTATCGCGCGCGCAGCCCGATCAGCCGCGCGGCTCGGCGCGCGCCACGTGACCCGAGGCGCGCACGGCCGTGACGACGTCCTTCAGGTGATCCGCGCCGCGCGTCTCGAGCACGAACTCGACTTCCGCCTCGGAGGACGGCGCACGCGCGAAGGCGCGCTCGTGCAGCACCTCGACCACGTTCGCGCCCGCGTTCGCGATCGCGGCCGTGACGTCGGCGAGCGCGCCCGGCACGTCGCGCACGCGCACCACCACGTGCGCGAGCCGGGCCGTGCGCGCGAGCCCGCGCTCGATCACGTGCGCGAGCACGAGCATGTCGATGTTCCCACCCGAGATCACCACACCCACGCGGCGCCGGACGAAGATCGGCTTGTGCGCGAGCACCGCCGCCAGCGCGGCCGCGCCCGCGCCTTCCGCGACGGTCTTCTCGACCTCGAGCAGGAGCAGAAGCGCCGCCTCGATCGCCTCCTCGTCCGCGAGCAGGATCTCGCGCACGTGCTCGCGCAGGATCGGGACCGTGAGCGCGCCGGGCGCCTTCACCGCGATCCCGCCCGCGATGGTGGCGTCGCCGCACTCGATCGGCAGCCCGGCGAGCGCCTGCTTCATGGACGGGAAGCGCGAGGCCTGCGCGCCGAAGATCTCGAGCTCCGGGCGCAGCGCGTGCGCGGCGATCGAGATGCCGGCGAGCAGTCCGCCGCCACCGACCGGCACCACCAGCGCGTCCAGGTTCGGCACCGTGCCCAGCATCTCCAGCGCGACCGTGCCCTGCCCCGCGATCACCAGCGGGTCGTCGTAGGGGTGCACGAACACGAGCCCCCGCTCGCGCGCGAGCGCGTGCGCGACGCGGCTCGCGTCCTCGAGCGTGTCGCCCTCGAGCACCACCTCGGCGCCGAACGCGCGCGTATGCTCGACCTTCACGGTCGGGGCGAAGCGCGGCATCACGATCACGCTGCGGATCCCGAGCCGACCGGCGTGGTAGGCGACGCCCTGCGCGTGGTTGCCGGCCGACATCGCGATCACGCCCGCCTCGCGCTCGCCGGGCGAGAGCGAGCGCAGCTTGTGGAGCGCCCCCCGCTCCTTGAACGAAGCCGTGAACTGCAGGTTCTCGAACTTCAGGAACAGCTCGCAGCCCGCGATCTGCGACAGCGTGCGCGAGTGCAGGCAGGGCGTGCGCTCGACGGAGCCGTGAATGGCGGCGGCGGCCGCGCGCACCTCGCCGATGCCGATCTCGCTCATCGCGCTCGAGTGTATACTGCCCGCGGATCCGTACGGAGGAGTCGCTCTCGATGAAGCTCGCCACCTTTACCCAGGCCGGGTCGACGCGCATCGGCGTCGTCCGCGGGGAAGAGATCATCGATCTGTCGGCCGCGGCGCCCGAGCTGCCGCGCGACCTGATCGGCTTTCTGTCCGCGGGGTCGCGCGCGCGCCAGCGCGCGGGCGAGGCGTCGTCCGCGAGCGGCGCGGCGATTCCGATCGTCGACGTGAAGTTGGAGTCGCCGATCCTGCGCCCGCCAAAATTTCTCGCCGTGGGCTTGAACTACGCCGATCACGTGGCGGAGAGCGGCATGGAGAAGCCGAGGTTCCCCACCCTCTTCAACAAGCAGTCGACCTGCGTGACGGGCCCGTACGATCCGGTGCACCTGCCGCGCGTGTCGTCGGCGCTCGACTACGAGGGTGAGCTCGCATTCGTGATCGGCAAGCGCTGTCGCCACGTGCCGCGTGCGCGCGCGCACGAGGTGATCGCAGGCTACTGTGTGCACGACGACGTCTCGGTGCGCGACTGGCAACTGCGCGTGCCGACCTGGACGATCGGCAAGTCGTTCGACACCCACGGTCCGCTCGGTCCCTGGCTCACCACCCCGGACGAGGTCGGCGACCCGCACGCGCTGTCGATCCGGACGCTCGTGAACGGCGAGGTGCGCCAGAGCTCGAACACCAAGGAGCTGATCTTCGATTGCTACGCGCTGGTCGAGCACATCACCACCGCGTTCACGCTCGAGGTCGGCGACGTGATTGCGACCGGTACGCCGTCCGGCGTGGGCGTGAGCATGAAGCCGCCGCGCTGGCTCGTCGCGGGCGACATCGTGCGCATCGAGATCCAGAATCTCGGCTTCCTGCAGAACGAGGTCATCCCCGAGCCCGAAGAGACCGCGCGCTTCTGACGCGCGGAGGAGCCCCCATGAAGTTCGGCATCTCGATCTTTCCCACCGACGCATCGATCTCGCCTGTTGAGCTGGCCACCGCCTGCGAGGCGCGCGGCTTCGAGTCGATCTGGTTCCCCGAGCACTCGCACATTCCCGCCTCGCGGCGCACGCCGTTCCCCGCGGGCGGCGATCTGCCCAAGCAGTACTACGACGTGTTCGAGCCGTTCATCGCGCTGGCGGCCGCGGCCGCGGTGACCCAGACCCTGAAGCTCGCGACGGGCGTGTGTCTGGTCGTGCAGCGCGATCCGATCCAGACCGCCAAGGACGTCGCCACGCTCGACCGGATCTCGGACGGCCGCTTCCTGTTCGGGATCGGCGGCGGCTGGAACGCCGAGGAGATGGAGAACCACGGCACGACCTATAAGACGCGCTTCTCACTGATGCGCGAGCGGGTCGGCGCGATGAAGGCGATCTGGACCCAGACCAAGGCCGAGTACCACGGCAAGCTCGTGAACTTCGATCCGATCATGACCTGGCCCAAGCCGGTGCAGAAGCCACACCCGCCGATCCTGGTCGGCGGCGGCTGGCCCGGCGCCGCCAAGCGCGCGATCGAGTACGGCGACGGCTGGATGCCGATCAACATCCCCGGCCGGCTGATCCGCCGCATCCCGGAATTCTGGGACGCCGCCAAGGCCGCGGGCCGCGACCCGAGCAACCTCGAGCTCTCGATCTTCGGCATGGGCCCCGACGCCGACGAGATCGCGAGGTTCGCAGCGGCCGGCGCGAGCCGCGTGGTGTTCATGCTGGCGTCGGATCCGGCAGAGAAGATCCTGCCGCAGCTCGACAAGCTCGCGGAGCTGGCGCGCAAGTCGGGCTAGCGGGCGCGCCCGCTCGAGCTCTCGCGCGCGAAGCCGGCTACGCGCTTGTAGCGCGCGGCGATCTCGGCCAGCTCGCCGGGCGCGAACACGTCGTCGACGCGGGCGAAGCCGCCGGGCGCGCGCTCCTCGGCCAGATCGAGCACGCACTCGGGCCCGTGCTGGCGGTTCGAGAGCACGATCTGCGCGGTGGCGGGCCGGCGGGCGGACTCGTAGCGCTCGAGCGCGGCGTCGACGTCGCGCTCCTCTACCAGCGCGTCGGCCAGCGCGCGCGCATCGAGAATGGCCTGCGAGGCTCCGTTCGAGCCGATCGGGTACATCGGGTGAGCGGCGTCACCGAGCAGTGTCGCGCGGCCGCGGGTCCAGCGCGCGAGCGGGTCGCGGTCGACCATCGGGAACTCGAACACGGCCTCGGCCGAGCGGACGAGCGCCGGCACGTCGAGCCAGTCGAAGCGGAAGCCGTCGAATGCGGGCAGGAAGTCGGCGATCGCGCCGCGCTTGTTCCAGTCCTCGCGCGCGGGCGGCGCGCCCGCCGAGCGGTCGAGCTCGGCGATCCAGTTGATCGTGCACTGACCGTCGTCACCCGGTGCGTCGATCGGATAGGCCACGAACTTCCGGGCGCGCGAGCCGACCATGATCATCGAGCGCCCGGTCAGGAACGGCCGTGCGCGGCTGGTCGCGCGCCACAAGATGTTCCCGCTAAAGCGCGGCAGGCCCTCGTGCGGGTGGAGCTGCCGGCGCACGGCCGAGTGGATGCCGTCCGCGGCCACCAGCAGCTCGGCGCGCTCCTCGAAGACCCCGCCGCTCGCGCGCTCCGTGAACGCCGCGCGCACCGCGTCCGCTGCTTCGTTCGCGAACGACTCGAGATGGCAGCCGGTGCGCAGCGCGCCGGGCGGAAGCCGCTTGCGCGCGGCATCGAACAGCGCGAGCTGCAGCTTTCCGCGGTGCACGGAGACCTGCGGCACCGGATAGCCGGCGTCGAGCCCGCGCGGCTCGCGCCAGATCAGCTGGCCGTGGGCGTTGAAGTAGCAGAGCTCCGCGGTGCACACGCCGAGCGCGGCGATCTCGTCCTGCAGGCCGAGCGCCGCGAGCTCGGCCATCGCGTGCGGCAGCAGGTTGATGCCGACCCCGAGCGGCGAAAGCGTGCGCGCGGACTCGTAGACCCGCACGTCGATGCCGCGCTGCTGGAGCGCGAGCGCGGTCGTGAGTCCACCGATGCCGGCGCCTGCGACGAGTACCCTCATGGAGCGGGCTCAGGATACCCTGCCCCGGGGGCTCCGAGTCAGATCGCGTCGAGCAGGTCCGAACGCATGCGCGCGTAGTCGTCGTCGTCGAGCAGGCCGCGCCGGCGCAGCCGCTCGACACGGGCGAGTGTACGGGCCACGTCCGCGCCGCCGGCGATCTCGGCGTCGATCGCGGGCGCGCCGATCCGGTCGCGCAGCGCGTTCGCGAGCGCCCAGGTCGCCGCGCCCGAGAGCGCGGCCTGGGCGGCGGCACCGCCGATCCAGCCGATGCCCGGCAGGACCTTGAGCGCGCTCGCGGCCACGCGCGGGAGCGCCGCGCCGAGCAGGCCGACCGCCGCCGCGCCCTGTACGCCGATGCTCACGTTCGCGCCGTAGAGCCTTCCGAGCTTGCGCAGGAGCGAGAGCTGCACGGCCGTGACCGCCACCAGATCGATGAGCGGGATCGGAATCGCCGCGGCCGCGACGCTTCCCGCCACGTGCTCCCGGATCAGCTCGTCCGCGCGCGCCTCTCTGTGCATGGCATGTCCTCCGCGAAGGCCTGCGTGCTGAGCTTGAGCAACCCGCGTGCCGGGCGCGCGGGGCACACGCGCGGCGGCGGGGACCCGAGCCGCAGGCCGGCGGCGACAGGCGCAGGATTCCGCGGGCGCCCGAGAGCTGGCTAGACTCGGGGCCCCATGCCCGCCGCCCCCCGACCCGTGGTCGCCAACGCCGCCGGAGAGATCTCGGACGTCGCAGGACTGCGCGCGGCCGCGCGCGCCGGCGAGGACGTGTTCCCGATCGATCCGGCCGAGCTGGTGCCGCTGCCCGAGGCCAGCCGGCTACTGTTCCTGCCCGGCCGCACGCCGCTCGCGTTCGAGAAGTCGGCGGCCGCGCCCGAGGCGCTCGACGGCACGCTCGCGGTCGCGGCGTTTCTGCCGCCGGGCTTCACCGGCTTCTCGCACGCCGCCTATCGGCGCGAGGCCGACGCACCGCTGCTGCCGCTCTACGCCTACACCGCCGTGTGCTGGCACCGCGGCCGCTTCTGCGTGCCGGCGCGCCGGATCGACGACGACACCAAGCACGATCCCGAGGCGTTCGCGAAGCACGAGGTCGAGGCGCGGGTGGCGGCGCTGCGCGCGCGGCTGCCGAACAATCGGCTGGTCGCGCACCTGGGCGCGCGCTGCGCGCTCGAGTGGAGCTGCCCGAACGCGCAGAACCTGTTCCTCGGGCGCTTCGAGGCGCCGATCGCGGTCGCGCGCGCGTGCAACGCGGCCTGCATCGCCTGCATCTCCGAGCAGCCCGGCGACACCGTGCCCTCGCCGCAGCAGCGGCTCGCATTCGCGCCGAGCGTGGAGGAGATCCTCGAGCTGGCCGTGCCTCATCTCGAGCACGCGAAGCGGGCGATGATCAGCTTCGGCCAGGGCTGCGAGGGCGAGCCGCTGCTGCAAGCCGAGCTGATCGAACGCGCGATCCGCGAGATCCGCGCGCGCACGCTTCGCGGCACGCTGCACCTGAACAGCAACGGCAGCCGGCCCGACGCGGTCGCGCGGCTGGCCGACGCGGGCCTCGACAGCATCCGCGTGTCGCTGAACAGCGCGCGGCCGGAGGCGTACACGCCGTACTACAGGCCGCGTACCTACACCTTCGCGGACGTGGTCGAGACACTCCGGGTCGCGCGCGCGAAGGGTCTCTACACGAGCTTGAATTACCTGACCTTCCCCGGCGTCACGGATCGCGTGGACGAAGCGGAGGCGCTGGAGCGACTCGTGCGCGAGACGGGTGTGCGCATGATCCAGTGGCGCAATCTGAACGTGGATCTCGACTGGTACGCGGACGTGCTCGGCCGCGACACCTCCTCGCCACGACTCGGCATGCCCGCGCTGCTCGAACGCCTGCGCGCGCGCCTGCCGGAGCTCCGCTTCGGCTACTTCAACCCGCCCGTCGAGGACTGGAGGTGAGATGCGCTCGTTCTTGCTGCTGACGCTCTTCTGTGTGGCCGGAGTCGCGTACGCCCAGGAGGCCGCGCCGCCCCGGCTGCGCTCGACGCCCGAGCAGCGCGACGAGCTCGGTGTCACGGTCTACTCCGGCGGCTTCGGACTGGTCCGCGAGACGCGCACGCTCGCGCTCGGCAAGGGCCGCTCCGAGGTCGAGTTCGGCGGCGTGGCGGGCACGATCCAGCCCGAGACGGTGCAGATTCACGCGGTCGGCGCCGCGCCGGGAATGCGCGTGCTCGAGCAGAGCTACCAGTACGACCTGCTCTCGCCCGCGAAGCTGCTCGAGAAGTACGTCGGCCGCACCGTGCGCGTGTTGCGCTGGAGCGAGACCAAGGGCCGCGACGAGGAGCGCGATGCGGTCGTGCTCTCGGCCGGCGAGCCGCCGATCCTGCGCATCGGCGACGAGATCAGCTGGGCGTTTCCCGGCCGCATCTCGTTCCCGGAGATCCCCAAGACGCTGATCGCGCGACCGACGCTGGTCTGGCTGGTCGACGCCAGCGTGGAGCGCCAGAAGGTCGAGGTCTCCTATCTCGCGAACGACCTGTCCTGGAAGGCCGACTACGTGCTGGTCGTGAACGACGCCGACACCGCAGGCGATCTCAACGGCTGGGTCACGCTCGACAACCGCAGCGGCGCGCCCTATGCGAACGCGAAGGTCCAGCTCGTGGCGGGCGACGTGAACCGGATCATGGCGCCGGTGTACAAGGACCGCCTGGTCTACGCCGCCGAGGCCCGCGCGGCCGCGCCGCCGCAGTTCCGCGAGGAAGGCCTGTTCGAGTACCACCTGTACACGCTCGAGCGCAGCACCACGCTGCTCGAGAACGAGCAGAAGCAGATCGCGCTGCTCGAGGCCAGCGGCATCAAGGTCAGCAAGCGCCTGGTGCTGCGCGGCGAGCCCGCGTACTTCCGCATGCAGACCGGGGAGGTGGGCTCGACGTCGAAGGTCGCCGTCTCGCTCGAGTTCGAGAACCGCGAGAGCCAGAAGCTGGGCATGCCGCTGCCCAAGGGCATCATGCGCGTGTACAAGCGCGACAAGGCGGGCGGCCGCCAGTTCCTGGGCGAGGACCCGATCGACCACACGCCGCGCGACGAGCGCGTGCGCATCCGCGTCGGCGACGCTTTCGACGTGGTCGCCGAGCGCAAGCAGATGGACTACAAGGTGATCGGCTCGTGCCGCAGCGAGAGCGCGTGGCAGATCGACCTGCGCAACCACAAGGACGAGAAGGTAGAGGTCGACGTGGTCGAGCCCGCGTCCGGGGACTGGGAGATCGTGTCGTCGAGCCTGAAGGCGACCAAGGACGACGCGCACACCTTCAGCTTCCGCGTGCCGGTGCCCGCGCGCGGCAGCGCGCGCGTCGAGTACCGCGTGCGGGTCCGCTGGTGCTAGAGCTTGCGCGCACGCGCGCGGTGCTCGAGCGCGGCATCGCCGAGCACCTGCACGCGGGCGCGCAGCTCTACCCGGGCTTCGTGCTCGACTCCAAAGCCTGCGGCCCGAGGACCTCGACGCCTGGCGCCGGTGGTAGGCTCATTCCGTGGCCGACACGGCGACGTTCCTCGACGAGCTGCGGCCGTTCCGGCGCGGCGAGATCGCGCTGGCGCGCCGGGCGGTCGACGATCCCATGTTCATGCTGCCGCGCGAGCTCGATTGCCTTCGCTACGCGATCCGGCTGGCTCAGATCTCGAGCATCGGGCCGAAGCCCGACGCGCTGATCGACCGGATCGGCTCGTTCCGGCTGCGGCTGCTGCAGCTGCTCGCGCCGGTCCTGCCGACGGAGCCCGACCGGATCGACGCGCGCGACCTGCACGCGCTGCTGCCCAAGGTGGTGCGGCTGGTCGACGAGGCGCGCGCGCTGGTCGTGCGCGAGGCGCTCGCCGGCGAGGAGGCGCTCGACGACGAGATCGCGAACAAGCACCTGGTCCTCGTGCTGGGCGGCGCGGCCGGCTCGGGCTACGTGTTCCTGGGCGCGCTGGTCCGGCTCGAGGAGCTCGGGCTGCGGCCCGCGTACCAGGTCGGCTGCAGCATCGGGTCACTGCTCGGTGTCATCCGCGGGCGCCAGCTCGAGTTCGACCTCGACGAGCTGTTCGAGGACATCGCGCTGCTGCGCGCGAGCGCGGTGTTTCGTCCCGCGCGGCTGGTCGCGCGCTTCGGCTTGCCGGCGGCGCTGCGCCTCGATCTGCGCCGGCCGCTCGGCCCGCTGTTCTCGAACGCGGACGGCAGCGCGCTGCGCCTGCGCCAGCTCGAGATCCCGACCGACGCGATCGCGACCGGGCTCGGTCCCGGCGCGCTGCTCGGCGGGACCGGCGACTTCGCGCGCATGGTCGACGCGGAGCTCTCCGGCGCGCGCGAGCTGCGCGAGCTGCCGGGCTCCGTGCTGGCGCGCGCGGTCTCGGCGCTGGTGGCGCTGGCGATGAGCCGGCGCACGCTGGTGCCGGTGTTCTTCGGCGCGGACAATCAGACCGCCGAGCTGCCCGCGCTCGACGCGGCCGGCTTCTCGGCTGCGATCCCCGCTCTCCTGCAGTACGACCCGCCGGAAGACGACGTGCACGCGGCGCGGATCCTGGAGCGGATCTTCGACGAGCACGGGCTCACGGCGCTGGTCGACGGCTCGGTCGCGAGCCTCGTGCCCGCGCGCTACGCGTGGGAGGCGGTCGAGGCCGGACGCATCGGCACGCGCAACACCGCGATCGTCGCGCTCGACGCGTTCGCCTCGAGCGGCGGCGCGAACGCGATCTTCACACCTGCGCTGCGCGCGCTCTCCGGCACCTCGCACCGCGACAAGCCGTTCTGGGATCTGCACGTCGCGTTCCGGCGCCCAC
This sequence comes from Myxococcota bacterium, assembly GCA_040902485.1. Classification (GTDB taxonomy): domain Bacteria; phylum Myxococcota_A; class UBA9160; order SZUA-336; family SZUA-336; genus VGRW01. The sequence goes on from JBBDXF010000037.1 coordinate 201,122, forward strand.
CGCCCTTGCTCGAGCTGTTCCCGACCGAGAGCCGGCTGCGCGCGGCGTCGAAGCACGGCGCGCGCGAGTTCGAGCCCACCTCGCGCATTCTGCGCCGGCTGCTCGCTCCGCTCGGGCGCTGGCGCGCGCTCAGGTCGGAGTCCTGAGCCGCTCGATCTCGCGCTGCAGGATCTGGCGGGTGATCGCGAGCGCGCACGCGTAGGTCGAGTCGGTGCCGAAGCTGCCGAGGCTCTTCGAGAGCAGCGTCTGGCGCCGGCTGTAGGGCGTGTCCGACGCGTAGTGCAGGATGCCGAGGGCCGCGCTCGTGCGCTCCGACAGGCTCACGACCTCGTCGTTCGGATGGCGGCGCGGGTCGACCAGCTCGTAGATCGCGGACAGGTACGGTCCCGCCTCCATCTCGAGCACGCTGTAGCCCTCGCGGTAGAACACGCCCATGTAGTTCGGGTTCTGCAGGAACGCGCCGCGCACCGTCACGGCCTTCTGGTTGTCGAGCACGCTGCCGTGCCGCAGCCAGGGCGCCACGTCGTCGAACGCGAAAGCGTTGCGCAACAGGTAGGTGTTGTCGGAGTGCTCGTCGTGCACGACGCGCGAGATCATCACGTCGCCGACCTGGCCGTTCAGCGTCGCGGCCTTGCCCATCACGTACAGGCCCAAGAGCGGTCCGGCGCCCTGGCCCAGCCGCGAGAGCAGGTGGTAGGCGGCGAGCCCGAGCGGGTAGTCGATGTTGACGATGCGCGCGTCGCTCGCGCGCAGCCACTCGATTCCGGGCATGCGCAGGCGCGGATCGAGCCGCTCGGCGCGCAGCTTCGCGAGCTCGATCACCTGCGCCTGTACATCGATCTGCGCGCCGTCGCCCGCGGTGACGATGCCCGACTCCGCGTCCCAGGCCTGCACGCGCGCGAGCACGTCGGGAAACGCGTGCAGGTAGTTGCGCAGCGCGAAGTACAGGAGGTTCGGATCGGCCGGCGAGCCGTCGTCGAGCTGGCGCTCGAGTTCGGGCAGCGACTCGACACGCGGGTCGTTGCGCGCGGCTTCGACCAGCTCGTCGCGGTGCGCGAGCGCGTAGCCGCCGAGCAGGTTCGCGAGCGAGTGGGTGTTGGACGAGACGAAGTACACCGGCGGGCGCGGGCCGGGCTTCGCCTCCTGCAGGTAGACGCGCTCGACGCCGCGCCACCACTGGTCCGCCGCGCGCTGGTAGGCCGAGAACGAGCCGGCGAGCAGCCGTACGCGCAGGTCGAGCCGGCGCGCGCGGATCGCGTCGAGCGCGGCGTCCGGAGGCGCGCCGAGCGCCTCGCGCAGGCGCACCCAGTCGGCGTCGGAGAGCCCGAGCGCGTGCGCCAGGTCCGGCGGCTTGCGCGCGGGATCGCGCGCGTCGCGCGCGCCGCCCGACGCGATCAGATCGTGCATCTTGTTCCACTCGATCTGGTAGGCGGTGAGGATCGGAATCAGATCGTCGATGTCGGAGGTGCTGGCGACGAACGCGGCGAGCGTCTCCGCGCCGTCCCAGCGCAAGAGCCGGCGCCGGCCGCGCGTGCGCACGCGCTTCCAGCTCTTCGCGGGGAAGCCGAAGGCGGCGTAGAGCTCGTCGCTCTGGCCGAGCACCACGCGCGAGACGCTCGGCATGCACTCGGGCAGGCGCGCCGCCGCGTAGCCGAACGCGCCCACGTCGACCGCCGCCTCGCGCGCGCCGAGGTGCAGGCTCGAGTTCGAGAACGAGTGCGCTTCCTCGAACGAACGCACCCGCACCTCGCCGGTGCTGCGCAGGAGCGAGTAGACCGTGCGAAGGTAGAGGGCGATCTCGTTGGTCGTGGTGTCGGGCTTCTGCCGCTCCATCGTCCCTTCCCGATCGGACCGTTGCCGAACGGAGTGCGCGGAAAATCTACCAAAGACCGGGCGAACGTCCGCGCGTGTATGATTCCCCGCATGCGGGACTACGAGTCGTACGACGCGCTGGGTTTGGCGGAGCTGGTGCGCAAGGGCGAGACGAGTGCCGAGGCGCTGCTCGACGAGGCGCTCTCGCGCGTCGATTCGCGCAACCCCGCCCTGAACGCCGTGAACATGGTCTGGGCCGACCACGCGCGCGCGGCGATCCTCGCCGGGCTCCCGGACGGTCCGTTCCGCGGCGTTCCCTATCTGTTGAAGGACCTGCACGCGCAGGTGGCGGGAATGCCGCTCAGCTTCGGCTCGCGTCTGTACAGTCGCTTCGTGTCCGACACCGACAGCGAGATCACGCTGCGCTACCGGCGCGCGGGACTCGTGATCTTCGGGCGCACGACCTCGCCGGAGTTCGGCCTCACCGCGACGACCGAGTCCGTGCTGTGGGGCGTGACGCGCAATCCCTGGAACCGGGAGCGTACCTCGGGCGGATCGTCGGGTGGCGCGTCCGCGGCGGTCGCCGCGGGCATCCTGCCGGCGGCACACGCGAGCGACGGCGGCGGGTCGATCCGCATCCCCGCCTCGTGCTGCGCGCTGTTCGGCATGAAGCCGACACGCGCGCGTGTTCCCTCCGGCCCGCATGCGGGCGAGGGCTGGGGCGGCATGAGCACCGCGCACGCGGTCACGCGCTCGGTGCGCGACAGCGCGGCGCTGCTCGACGCGACGCAGGGCCCGGACGAGGGCGCGCCGTACCACGCGCCCGCGCCTTCGCTCCGCTATCTCGAGGAGGTCACGCGCGCGCCGGGCCGGCTGCGCATCGGCTTGCAGACCGACACCTTCAACGGCGCGCCCACGCACCCCGAGTGCCGCGACGCGGCGATCGCGGCCGCGAAGCTGTGCGAGTCGCTCGGTCACGATGTCGAGCCGGTCAAGCTCGAGGTCGATGCGCAGGCGCTCGGCCGCGCGACGCAGGTGCTGATCGCGTCGAACGTGCAGGCCACCACCGAGGACGCCGCCGCCGCGCTCGGCCGCGAGCTCGGCTCGGATCTGGTCGAGACGATCACGTTCTTCATGGTGCAGGGCGCGCGCTCCGCGACCGCGGCGGACTACGCGCGCGCGATCCGCACCATCCACGCCGCGGGGCGCACGGTCGAGCGCTTCCTGTCGCGCTACGACGTGCTGCTCTCGCCGACCATGGCGTCGCCGCCGGCCGCGATCGGCGAGCTCGCGCTCGCGAATCCCCCGTCGCCCGACTACATCGCGCGCATCCAGGCCGCGACCGGCTACACGCAGCTGTTCAACGCCGCGGGCCAGCCGGCGATGAGCGTGCCGCTGGCCTGGGCAAGCGACGGCATGCCGCTCGGCGTGCAGTTTGCCGCGCGCTTCGGCGACGAGGCCACGCTCTTCCGCTTGGCCGGCCAGCTCGAGCAGGCGCAGCCGTGGCGCGAGCGCCGGCCGCCCGCCGCGGAACGCTAGACTGCGATCGTGTCGCGCTCGCCCTGCTCGCTCGCGGCGCTCGGCCAGGTGAACGCGCTCGGCAAGAGCAACGCCGAGGTCGCGAAGCGCCTCTTTGCCGGCGACACGTCGGGGCTCACGCTGCGCGGCGACCTGGTGCCCGAGCGGAGCCTCTTGTTCGGCGCGGTGCGCGATCCGCTGCCCGAGATCCCCGCGCGGCTCGCGCGCTTCGCGTGCCGCAACAACCGGCTCGCGCTCGCGGCGCTGGAGCAGATCGGTGCCGAGGTCGACGCGGCGCTCTCCCGCTTCGGGCGCGCGCGCGTCGGTGTGGTGGTCGGCACCAGCACCTCCGGCGTGGGCGACGCGGAGGAGGCGATCGCGGTGCGCGAGCGCACGGGCCGGCTCGCGCGCGAATTCGACTACGCGCAGCTCGAGTTCGGTGGGCTCGCGGGCTTCGTCGCCGAGGCCTCGGGCGCGCGCGGCCCCGCCTACACGCTCTCGACCGCCTGCTCCTCCGGCGCGCGCGCGCTGGCCTCGGCGCGCAGCCTGGTGCGGCTCGGGATCTGCGACGCGGTGATCTCCGGCGCGGCCGACTCGCTGTGCGGGCTGACCGCGAACGGCTTCGCCTCGCTCGGCGCGCTCTCCGAGCGCATCACCAATCCGTGTAGCCGCAATCGCGACGGGCTCACGCTCGGCGAGGGCTCGGCGCTGTTCCTGGTCACGGGCGAGTCGGGCGGCGTGCAGCTGCTGGGCGTCGGCGAGTCGAGCGAGGCGCACCACATCTCCGCGCCCGATCCCGAGGGCAATGGCGCCGAGGTCGCGATGCGCGGCGCGCTCGCCGATGCGGGCCTCGCGCCGTCCGAGATCGCCTACCTGAACCTGCACGGCACCGGCACGCCGCAGAACGACCCGATGGAGTGCGCGGCCGTCGCGCGCGTGTTCGGGACCGAGCTACCGTGCAGCTCCACCAAGGCGCTGATCGGCCACGCGCTCGGCGCAGCGGGCGCGCTCGAGGCCGCGTTCTGCTGGCTGGTGCTGGCTTCGCCGGCCAGCGGCGCGCTGCTGCTGCCGCCGCACGTCTTCGACGGCGAGCGCGATCCCGCAATCGCCCCGATCCATCTGGTCGGGAAGTGCGAGACCGTGACCGCGGGCGCGCACCCGCGCGTACTGACGAACTCGTTCGGCTTCGGCGGCAGCAACTGCACGCTGGTGCTGGGCACGGACGCCGACGCATGAGGGTGTCGCTCACGAGCTGGTCGGCCTGGGCGCCCGGCATCGAGAGCGACGACGCCTGGCGCGCGTGGGCGCGCTCGCCCGTGCCGCTCGCCAAGGAGGGCGCGCCCGACGCGAAGTTCCTGCCCGCGATGCTGCGCCGCCGCTGCACGCCGCTCACGCGCACCATGCTCGCCGCCGCCTGGGGCTGCCTCGGCGCCGACGAGCTGCCCACCCTGCGCAGCGTGTTCGCCTCGCGGCACGGCTCGATCAACGAGTCGATCGGCCTGCTCGAGAACGTGGTGCGCCGCGAGAAGCTCTCGCCCGCCACCTTCAGCCACACGGTGCACAACGCGCAGGCCGCGCTGTTCTCGATCGCGGCCGCGAACCGCGCGGCCTCGAGCTCGCTCTCCGCGCAGGAGGACACCTGGGCCTGCGCCTGGATCGAGGCGCTCACGTTCCTGGAGCGCGATCCGGGCGCGCCGGTGCTGGTGGTAATCGGCGACGTGCCGCTCGCCGAGACCTTCGCGCCGCTGGTCGACGAGCCCGCCGTGCCCTACGCCTTTGCGTGTCGGCTGGCGAGCGCCGGCGACGGGCCGGGCATCTCCCTCACGCTCGACGACGTCGACCTCGCCCTGCCCCGGCCCGCCTGGCCCCACGCGCTCGAGTTCCTGCGCTGGTGGCTCTCCGAAGAGCCGGCGCTGGCCCAGGGCTCGCGCGGCACCCGCTACACGTTCCGCCGCACCTAGCACAGTTGCGATGCCAGCCCGCAAGCGAAGCGCGCAGCGAGGCGAAGCCGAGCGAAGGCGGGTGGCGCGCGGCCCAACATCGGCCCGCGGGCCGATGTTCCGCGGGAGCGCGCCGGGTCCCGCTAAGACTCACGGCGGCAGCCCCAGCGCGAGCCGCATCTCGCGGCGGTGCTCGTTGGCGCGCCGGCCCATGGCGGTGTTCTCGGACGGGAACCAGCGCGCGAGCAGGCGGTCGAGCGGGCGGTCGAAGTAGATCCGGAAGTACAGCTTGCGGACCACGTAGTCGCCGGCCGCGAGCGCGCCCATCGCGAGCCACACGATCCAGCCGGTGAAGCCGCGCCACCAGGCGAGCGGACCGAGCAGCGCGAGCGCCGCGATCAGGAGCGCGTTCAGCAGGAAGAAGCCGGCCCAGGCCGAGGTCGACCTGCGGCAGTAGGGCCGGATGAAGTCCGGCGCGTAGGGCTGGATGCCGAACGCGACGCGCTCGAAGATCGACTCGCCGTCGCGCACGCTGCGCCAGAACATGCGCGCGAGCGCCAGCTGAACCCAGGCCGGCACGAGCAGGAGGAACACGCGCTCGCCGGTCGCGGCCGCGGCGCCGACCAACGCGAGCAGGGCCAGCGAATCCACGCGGCCCACCGCGACGCCCGCGGGCAGCGCGCCGCCGACCACCAGCAGCGAGCCCGCCGACACCAAGAGCAGCGCCGCCGCGAGCGCGCGCACGCCGAGCCAGGCGACCAGCGGCTCGGAGATCAGCGGCCAGACGAACGCGAGCGCCACCACGGCCGCGCCCGCCGCGAGCTGGCGCACGCTCGGGCGCAAGAAGTCAGACAAGGGAGTCGGCGGAGACGAGCGCATGGAGCGACAGCACCTCGTCCGGATCGCGGCACGCGTCCGGACCGAGCATGAGCAGCGCGCGGCGCCGCACCGAGTTGAAGATCTGCTCCGTCTTCTCGAGCACCTCGCGGCGCGGGCGCGGCAGCCCGACGCGCGTCAGGAAGTCGAGGTGGTCGAGCCCGGGCGTGAACACACCCTGGTTCATGCGGTAGAACTCGCCGCGCGCGCGCATCGACTCCGCCACGGTCTGGAACAGCCGGTTGTAGCTCGCGAGCGCGTGCAGGATGTGCGGCGCCATGCGCAGCTGTCGGCGCAGCCAGCGCGGATCGAGGTGCTCGTCGCGCATGTACGGCGAGACCCACAAGTTGTAGTAGCAGGCGATGTCGAAGTCCCACTTGAGCCGCCCGAGCTCGTAGCTGCCGAACGTCTCGTACAGGTTCCGGTACAGCGAGAGCGTGGCCTCCTGGCGGAACTTCATGAAGCCGTCGTAGAGCTCGCAGCGCTCGGCCAGCTCGGACCCGCCCTCGCCCGCCAGGTCGCGCCGGATCAGCTCGGTCAGGAAGTCGTTCTCGTGCGCGATGAAGTCGGTGCCGGGGCTGTACAGCGGATCGGCCGCCGTGGCCGCCTCGCCGGTCAGACCCCAGCGGTCGGGCGAGAAGAAGCGCCGCGTCGAGTACGCGATCTGCGCGTAGCTGCCGATGTCGAGCGCCTTGGCGTCGCGCAACAGGTGCGCGACCGCGGCGTGCGAATCGAGGAACTCGCGGAAGCCCTCGGGCGTGCGCAGCTGCCGCTCGTCCCAGCCGGTGGGGCCGGTGACGCCGACGCTGGTGATCCCGTCGTGCAGCGGGATGAACCAGATCCAGTAGCCCGGATAGAAGAAGTGGACCGTCGACAGGAAGCGCGTGGAGTGGCGCACGCGCGCGTGCCAGGGCTCCGGGCCGATGTCGTCGATGTCGGTGACGTTCTCGAAGCGGCCCCAGACCGAGCCGATCCGGTGCGTCGCCTCGCGCACGCGCAGGCCGAGCCTGCGCGCAAGCAGGTCGGAGCGCCCGGCCGCGTCGACCAGCCAGCGCGTGCGCAGCGCGCGCGTGCCGTCCGGGCCCGCGACCTCGAGCAGGTGCGGGGCGCCGTCCGTGCCGATCTCGAGCGGCCGCGCGCGCACGCCCAGCTGCACGTCGACCCCGCTCTTTCGGTTCATCTCGTACAGGTCCGCCTCGAGCCGCGCGCGGTCGAGCTGGAACGACGGGTGGAACGGCAGGCTGATCGGACCGATCTCGCTCATCTCCCAGAGCGGGAGCGAGCGCGTCTCGTTGTCGAAAAAGTACCGCAGGCCGTTCTTCGCCAGGTGGCGGTCGTACAGATAGCGCGAGAGGCCCAGGCGCTTGATCAGGTAGTGGCTGCCGATCTCGACCACGGACTCGCCGACCTTCCAGCTCGTCTCGGTCGACTTCTCGAACAGCGCGATGCGCAGGCCCGGAACCGTCCGCGCGATCTGACGCGCGAGCAAGTTCCCCGCGAGTCCGCCACCCAGGATCGCGACGTCGAGATCCGTGCTCAAAGCATGCCCCCGTTCACCGAGATCACCTGGCCCGTGATGTAGGCGGCACCGTCGCTGAAGAGATACACCACCAGCGACGCGACCTCATCCGGCCGGCCCAGCCGCTGCATCGGCACGAGCTTGGCGAGCTCGGCGACGGGGGCGCCCTGCAGCATCTCCGTAGCCACCAGACCGGGTGCGACGCAGTTCACGGTGATCGCGCGCTTGGCCAGCTCCTGCGCCAGCGACTTGGCCGCGCCGTGCAGGCCCGCCTTCGAGGCCGCGTAGTTGACCTGGCCGCGATTGCCCGCCAGACCCGCGACCGACGAGATCGCGACGATGCGGCCGCCGTCGTGCAGCCGCACCAGCGGCATCACCAGCGGCCGGAGCACGTTGAAGAAGCCGTCCAGGTTCGTGCGCAGCACGCGGTCCCAGGCGTCGCCTCTCATGGCGGGGAACGCGGCGTCGGCGTGGATCCCGGCCGCGAGCACCACGCCCCAGTACGCGCCGTGCTCGCGCACGTCCGCCTCGAGCGCGCGCGCGGCCGCGTCGCGGTCGGCCACGTCGAAGCGCAGCGGCACGGTCGAACGGCCGAGCGCGCGGATCTCCTTCGCCAGCGTCTCGGCCTCGGCATCACGGCTCCGGTAGTTCAGCGCGAGCTCGAAGCCCGCGCCGGCGAGCCCGAGCGCGATCGCGCGGCCGATGCCGCGGCTCGCGCCGGTGATCAGCACGCGGCGCGCGCTCACGACGCCGCTCCCGGCACGCGCGCGAGCGCTTCCGAGACATACACCGACAGCGACCCGGTCGCGACGCGCTCGGCGCCCGCGCGCAGCTCGCACTCGAACGAGGCCAGCGCTCCCGCGCCGCCCACGAAGCGCGCCTCGACCTCGAGCGACTCGCCGGCCGCGAAGTGCGCCCGCTCGAGCGCGACGCGCTTGGCTCCCACTAGCAAGCCGGGTGCCGGCGCGCGGCCCTCGCGACGCGCGATCAGCCCGCCGTGCGCGGCGATGCACTGCGCCATCCACTCCAGCGCCAGCCAGGCGGGCACGCCTCCCGAAGCGTCGCGGAACAGCTCGCTCGCGGACGGGTCGAGCGCGCAGACCGTGCGCTCGGGCGCGTGCGCCAGCACGCGCGCCAGCAAGCGCATCGGCCCCGCGTGCGGCGAGAGCTCTGCGAGATCCGGATACGTAGCCAAGCTCATCGCGGCCGGCTCTTCTCGAGCGCGCTCTGGCCGTCGCGGAAGAAGTCGTACCAGTTGAACCACTGCAGCGGCGAGCGCAGGCAGTGGGCTTCGAACCTCCGGACCCACGCCTCGAGCGCCTCGCGCGCGAGCTTCTCGCGCTCCGCGCGCGGAACCGCTCCTCCGGGGTAGATCGGCTCGGTCACCGCGAAATAGCGCGCGGCGCCGGTCGACGTGCACAGCGACAGGAACATCGGCGCGCCGAGCACGACACCGAGCAGGAAAACCGAGAGCGGAAACGCGGCGCGGCGGCCGGCGAACAGCGTCTCGACCGGACGCTCGCGCCCGCCCGGATGCACGCGATCGGTCAGGATCCCGACGAATTCGCCGCGGTCGAGGCAGGCCTTGATCTCGAACGCGGCCTGGATCGAGCCCGGATCGAGGTGGATCACGCGGATCAGGCTCTCGCCGCCGAGCGACGCGAAGAACGAGGTCACGCGCTCCGAGCGCGCGGTGAACATCAGCACGTTCACGCGCAGCCCGTACTGCTTCGAGATCAGGCGCAGCATGTCGAAGCTGCCCAGATGCGCACCGAGCAGGATCGCGCCGCGCCCCTCGCGCGCGAGCGCGAGCAGCGCCTCGCCGCCGCGGTGATCGATCGCGAAGCCGTCGGTCTCGCCCGCCCACAGCACCATGCGGTCGAAGATGTTCACGGCGAAGGCGTGCATGTGGCGCAGCGTCGTGCGATGGCCCGGCCACTCGCGCAGCGCGGCGCGTCCGCCCGGCATGTTCCAGACCGCCTCGAGCCACTCGCGCGAGACGCGTCGCTCGAGCGGCGAGGTCAGGAAGAAGTACGAGGCGATCGGCCAGGGCAGGATGCGCCGCGCGTGCGCGCCGAACGCGCGGTAGACGAAGCGAGCGAAGCGCAGCCCGAGGATCGTGCCCCGCTCGACCCTGCGCGCCCAGGCCGAGGGCTCGCTCATCGCGCGCCTCTCGCGCGCACTCGCGCGTCTCTCGCGCGCACGAGTCGTGGCGCGCGCACCAGCATGCCCCCCCAGAGCCGTGCGTAGGTCGCGGCCATCGCCGGGTAGTCGCGGACGATGTCGAAGTGCGAGAGGCCGCCGGTCGGGTAGGAGACGCGCACCGGCACGTTCGCGACGGGCGCACCCGCCCACACGCAGGTCACCGCGAACTCCGGGTCGAACTCCATGCGCGGGCCGTGCGCGTGGGCGTCGAGCACGCGCAGCGCGAGCGCGAGCGGCACGCCGCGCATTCCGCACAGGGGATCGTGCACGTCGAGCGAGAGCGTCGCCAGCCAGACGGCGGCGCGCGAGAGCTGGCGCGCCCAGATGCGCGCCAGCGGCGCACTCTCGTCGAAGATCGGATAGCCGAGCACGATCGCGTCCGGGTCCTTCTGCATCGCCTCGAGGAACGCCGGCACCGCGCTCACGTCGTGCTGGCCGTCGGCGTCGAGCTGCAGCGCGTGCGTGAAGCCCTCGGCGGCGGCGAGCCGGTAGCCGGCGGCGAGCGCGACGCCCTTGCCGCGGTTGGTCGGCAGCCGCTGCACGTGCACGTTGGGGAGCTCGCGCTCGGCGCGCGCGAGCAGCTCCTGCGTGGGCGAGGCGCTGCCGTCGTCGATCACCAGACACCGCAGTGCGTAGGGCGCGAGCGACTCGAGCACGCCGCGCAGCGGCACGCCGTGGTCGAAGCACGGGATCAGGAAGCACGGCTTCACGTCGCGACGCCGCCGGCCGGCTCGAGCCGCGCCCGACCGCTCGCGAACACCCGCGCGCCACGCTTGAGCTCGAAGCGCAGGCCGTCCCGCCCCTCCGTGAGCTCGAGTGCCAGCGTGAAGCGCTGCTCCGGCAGCAGCGCCTCGCGGAAGCGCAGCCCCTCGAACGAACGCACGCGCGGCGCTGCACCGAGCAGCTCCGCGGCCGCGAGCATCACCCAGTGGAGCTGCACCACGCCGGCCACCACCGGCAGGCCGGGGAAGTGCCCCTCGAGAAAGGCCAGGTCCGCGGGCACGCACAGCTCGCGCTCGAGCGTCCGCGCGCCGCGCTTCTCGGCGAGCAGGACCGGTGCGAGCACCGGCGCGCGCTCGCTCGAGGACTCGAGCAGCTCGACCAGCGCCTGCTGCGGAACCTTGCCCTGCGCGTCGCGCGGCAGCTCCGCGACGTAGCGCCAGGCGCGCGGCAGCAGCACGCGGTCCCAGTGCGCGGCCAGGTGCTCGGAGAGCTCGACGCCCAGCGCGCGCCGTCCCTGCGCGTCGAGCCGTCGCTGGCCCGCGTCGGAGAGCGCCACGACCGCGCCCACGCGCGCGTCGCTGACCAGCTCGAACGGCACCAGCGCCGCGTCGGCCACGAACGGATGCGAGCGCAGGGCGCTCTCCATCTCGGGCAGCGAGAGCCGCTTCTCGCCGATCTTCACGATCCGGTCGGCGCGGCCGAGCAGCCGGAAGCGGCCGGCGCCGAGCAGCTCGGCGCGATCGCCCATCAGAGTCTGCTGGAGCTGTTCGCGCGAAGCCGACGGCAGACCCGTGCTCGCGTAGGGCGAGCGCACGACCAGCTGGCCTTCGACGCCCGGCTCGGCCGAGAGCTCGAGCTCCACGTTCGGAAACGCGCGGAACTCCGCGTCCTCGCCCGCTCTCGTCTGCTGTCGCCAGGCCACGCCGCCGGTCTCGGTGGAGCCGAAGATCTCGATCGGCGCGTCGCCGATCTGTTCAGCGATCCCCACCGCGACGGCCTCGTCGAGCGGCCCGCCCGACGAGAAGATCGCGCGCGCGGTCTCGCGCAGGTCGGCGAGCCCGGCATCGCCGCGCATGCGCCGCAGGTGGACCGGCGTCGTCACCAGCACGAAGCCCCGAGTGCTCGCGCGCAGGCGCGGGAACAGCTCCTCGGTGTGCAGGTAGGTGTCGGCGCAGAACGCGCGCCCGGCCGCGAGCGGCCACAGCACGCGGATCAACAGCCCATACAGGTGCTGCTGCGAGACGGTCGCGAACACGCGCGCGTCCGGACCGAGGCGCGGGCCGAACAGCGACTCGAGCTCCGCGACCTCGCGATCGAGGTGGCGCAGGACCTTGGGCACCGCCTTGCCCGGTCCGGTGCTGCCGGACGTGGAGAGCTCCGCGATCGGGTGCTCGGGATCGAGCGACGCGAAACGGGCTCTCACCAGCGGCGCGAAGCCGAGCGGGTCGATGCGCGAGAGCCGCGCGAGCTCGCTCGAGGCCACGCTCGCGTCGACCAAGGCGCCATCGACCTGCGCGGCCAGCGCCGCGATCGTGCCGGGCTGGCGGTTCGGCGCGAGCAGCGCGGTGGCGCCGGCGTGCGCCAGCGCGAACAGCCCCACCGCGAACGCGTAGCTGTCTTCCGTGTAGAGCAGGAAGCGCGCGCCGCGCCGCTCGCGGAGCTGCGGCACCAGCGCGCCGACGCGGCCCGCGAAGTCCGCGAAGCTGCGCTCGCCGTCGCGCGCGAACGCGACGACCGAGCCCGGCTCGCGGCCCACGCGCAGCAGATCCGCGAGCGGCACGAAGCGCTTTGCGTCCGCGGTCGGCTGCACCGCTCCGCTCCTCAGCCGGCCTTTTCGGAAGCGGAGAGGCGCGCGGAGATCACCACCACGATCTGCTCCACGGAGCGCATCTGCTCGATCTCGTCGTCGCTCAGCGCGAGGCCGAGGTCCTCTTCGACCCAGCTCGCCAGCGCGACCGCATCGAGGCTGTCGAGATCCAGATCGGCCTCGAGGTTGGTCTGCATCGAGATCTCGTCGGCCGACACGTCGAACTCGCGCACGAGGATCGCCACGACCCGCGAGAAGATCTCCTGGCTCGAGAGCGCCACGGGGGGCTTCACCGCTGGCTCAGGCGGCCCGCTGCGCGTTGACGAAATCGGCAAGGCTCCGGACCGATGCGAAGATGCGCCGGTTCTCGTCCGGATCGTCTTCGATCTTCACGCCGTAGCGCTCCTCGAGCGCCATCGCGAGCTCGAGCGCATCGATCGAATCGAGGCCCAGGCCCTCGACGAACAGCGGCGCCTCGGTCTCGATCTCCTCGGGCGCGATGTCCTCGAGCACGAGCGCCTCGACGATCAGCTGCTTCAGCTCGGCCTCGAGATTCTCACTCCGTTGCATCAAGACTCCTTGCCTCGAACCGCTCGCGCAGCGCCCGGGTCAGCTTGCGCGCCGCCAAAACGTTCGATTCGGTCCCGTCGAGGTGGTCCTTTGCGACGAAGGGCTCGCCGACTCGGAACGTCCAGAGCGGCCGACGCTTCGGAACGTGATACCACTTCTGCCCCTTCATGAGCGAGGGGGGATCCACGGTGATGTGGATGGGGAGCATATCCAAGCCGGTCTCGAGCGCGATGTGTGCCGCCCCGCGCTGGAACCGGCCGAGTCCGCCCTCGGGCGAGCGCGTGCCCTCGGGGAAGACCAGGAGGGTCCGATCCTGCTTCAGGAAGCGCACGGATGCGCGCACGATCTCCGCGGCCCCGATGTGGTTCGAGATGTAGTCCGCCTCGCGCACCGAGCCGCGCAGCCAGAAGTTCTCGGCGTAGTCGCGCCCGACGATGCAGTCGGCCTGCGGCAGCCGCGAGACGATCAGCAGCGTATCGATCAGCGACGGGTGGTTGGCCACGATCAGCTTGCTTCCGGGCAGCGCGAGCCGCTCGAAGCCGACGAAGCGAACCTCGATCAGACCGAGCCCCTTCATCAGGCCCGAATGCACGCGGTACGCGCGGTGGATCGCGCGCTGCGCGCGCCGCCAGCGCTCGGGGGTCCGGCGATCCCAGATTCCTCGGAACGGCAGCCAGGCGGCGCCGAGCCACAAGCTGATCAGCCCCAGCGCCGCGAAGGCGACGCCAGTCCTCAGCGCTCGCCACGCCGTCGAGATTCGTGCGGGCATCCGCTCTACGTGCCCCCCGGATCGTGCTCGGAACGTCGCGAGTCTACCACCGCGCTTGTCGAGGTGTAAACGAGCGCCGTTGCGGGGGATCCCGCTACACGCTCGGGTCGTAGGTGACCTTGATGACCTTCAGGCCGCCGCTGTAGCGGTTGCGCGAGAAGGTGATCAGGCCCTTGCCCTTGTAGGTCCATTCCTGACGCGACGTGTCGCTGCCGTAGTACCACGGGATCCACGCCTTGCCCGTCATGTAGTCCTTGGAGCGGGTCGGCTCGCCCAGGATCTTCCGCACGTCGGTCTCGGTCATGCCGTTCGTGACTTTGCCGAACGCGTGGCCGGCCGGGATCGGAATGGCCGGCCTGGCGGCTTCGTTGGCGGCCGGCGCCGCGCCCGAGTCCCCGCCCTTGTTCGCGCACGCGGACAGCGCGCCGGCGGCGAGCGCGAGGACGAGAGCCGAAGCGAGTACGGGACGACGCGTCATGCAGACCTCCACCCCCCGATGATTCGGGCCGCGGCCGAGGCTAGCGCGGGCCGCGGGCTTTGTTTAGACCTGCGCGCATGAGGGCGCTCGCGATCTCGCTCCTCGCCGTGTTCCTGCTCGGCGCCGATGCGCCCGGCAGCGACGCAGGACACGAGTCGGGGACGCTCACGCTCGACCAGCTGCTCCGGCACATGGCGACGACGCGCGGGGTGGTGGCCGAGTTCCGCGAGGTGAAGCTGCTCGCGCTGCTCGACGCGCCGCTCGAGACGCGCGGCACGCTGTACTTCGTGCCGCCCGACAAGCTCGCGCGCGTGACCCGGAGCCCCGCCGAGACGCGGCTCCTGCTCACGGGCGATCGCATGCGCTTCGAGGACGAGGCGGGCGCGAGCGACGTCGACCTGTCGGCGAATCCGGTCGCACGCCAGTTCGCCAAGAACCTGATCGTGCTGTGGCGGGGCGATCGCGCGGCGCTGGAGGCGGTCTACACGCTCGACTTCTCGGCCGAGGGCGCGCTCTGGAAGCTCGCGCTCACGCCCAGGGGCGCGCCGCTCGATCGCTTCATCACGCACATCCGCCTCGGCGGCGACGGACCCAAGATCCTCGACATGGACCTGCTCGAGAGCGACGGCGACCGCACCCACACGGTGTTCGAGAAGACCGAGGTCGACCACGCGTTCGGACCCGACGAGGAGCAGGCGATCTTCGGACCCAAGGGAACGTCGCCGTGAGCCGGCGCGCGCGGCTGACGGCCTGGGCCGCGCTCTGCATCGCGCTGTTCGTGTACAGCGCGCGCCACGTCACGTTCACGGCCGACATCACCAACTTCATGCCCGACGGGCGCGGCGCCGAGCTGGCGCAGATCTCGCGCGCGCTGATCCACAGCGACCTCGCGCGCACGATGGTGCTGACGATCGGCGCGGACGATCCCGCGCGCGCGGTCGCGGCGGCGAAGGCGCTCGCCGAGGCGCTGCGCGCGCACCCGGAGGTCGCCTGGCTGCGCTCGGGCGCGGACCCCGAGCTGCAGGAGCAGGTGTACCGGCTCTACTTCCCGCGCCGACACTACTTCGTGTCGGACGATCCCGAGCGCGAGCTCGCGGCTCGGCTCTCGCCCGACGGCCTCCGTGCCGAGGCGCAGGCGCTGCGCCGGAGCCTTTCGCTGCCGATCTCGCCGCTGCTCACGCGCATCGCGCCCGAGGATCCGCTCGGCGTGTTCCCCGCCCTGCTCGAACGCATGCGCGCGGGCGAGCCGCCGCTCGCGACCCGCGACGGCGTGTTCACGACCCGCGACGGCGCCTGGGCGGTGATCCTGCTCGCGACCCGGCACTCCGCCTTCGACACCGTGGCACAGACGCCGCTGCTCGACGAGATCCGCGCGCGCTTCGAGGAGACGCGCGCGCGGCTCGGCCCCGACCTGGTGCTCGAGCAGAGCGGCGCGAACCGCTTCGCGCTCGACGCCGAGACCAGGCTGCGCGAGGACGCGTCGCTGATCTCGACGCTCTCGACCCTCGGCGTGGCCGTGCTCTCGTGGCTGTTCTTCCGCTCCTTCCTGTCGCTCGGACTGGCGATGGTGCCGGCGCTGGTGGGGCTCTTGATCGCGATGGCCGCGGGGCTCGCGATCTTCGGGCGGCTCGACGGCACGACGATCGGCTTCGGCGCGTCGCTGATCGGTGTCACGATCGACTACCCGACGCACTTCCTGATCCTGCGCAGCCTGTCGGCGCGGGGCGAGAGCCCCTGGCAGCTCGCGCGCAGGCTCTCGGGGTCGCTCTCGATGGCCGCGCTCACCACCATGGCGAGCTTCGCCGGGCTCGCGATCACCTCGTTCCGCGGCTTCCGCGAGCTCGGCGTTTTCTCGGGCATCGGCGTGGCGGGCGCGCTGTTCGCCACGCTGTTCCTGATGCCCGATCTGGTGCCGCGCAGGCGCGGCATGCGACCGGTCTCGGCGCGGCTCGCGCGGCGCTTCGACGGCTGGATCCCGTGGCTGCGCCGGCACCGTTCGCTGCTCGCGGGGGTGCCGATCGCGGTGCTGGCGCTGGGCGCGTTCGCGCTGCCGCGCCTGCACTGGAACGACGACCTGTCGCAGCTCGGCCAGCCCGATCCTCGCCTTCGTGACGAGGAGGCGCGCGTGCGCGCGCGCGTCTCGAACTTCGACGGCGGCCGCTTCGTGGTCACGCTCGCCGACGATCCGGAGAGCGCGGTCGCGCGCAACGACGCGGTCTACGCGCGGCTCGAGCCGCTGCTCGCGCGCGGCGAGCTCGGCGGCCTGCGCTCGCTGCACGATCTGGTCTGGTCGCGGGACCTGCAGCGCCGCAACCTCGAGCTGCTGCGCGCGAGCCCCGACCTGGAGGCGCGGCTCGACGCGAGCTTTCGCGAAGCGGGCTTCCGGCCCGGCTCGTTCGCGCCGTTCGCGCGCGCGCTCGACGCGCCGCCCGAGCCGCTCACGCTCGCGGAGCTGCGCGCGTCGCCGCTCGCGCCGTTGGCCTCGACGCTCGTGCTCGAGCTCGAGGGCCGGACCGCCGTGATCACGTATCTGCGCGAAGTGCGGGATCCGGAGGCGATCCGGGCGGCGCTCGCCGACCTGCCCGACGCGCACCTGGTCGACCAGCGCGTGGTGCTGAACGAGGTCGCGCAGGAGTTCCGCACCCGCACGCTGCTGCAGATCGTGAT
This sequence comes from Myxococcota bacterium, assembly GCA_040902485.1. GTDB lineage: Bacteria > Myxococcota_A > UBA9160 > SZUA-336 > SZUA-336 > VGRW01. Next base: position 218,006 of record JBBDXF010000037.1, read on the forward strand.
CGGGAGCGTGTGCGTGGGGGCGATCCTGATCGCGCGCTACCGCGACTGGCGGCGCGCGTTCGCCGCGTTCCTGCCCGCGCTGCTGACCGCGCTGATCGTGCTCTCGGCCTTCGCGCTGACCGGCACCGAGACCAACTTGCTCCACGCGGTGAGTCTGCTGATCGTGATGGGCATGGGCGTGGACTACGGGATCTTCGTGGTGGATAGCGTGGACCAGCCGGACGAGCTGGGCGCGACGCTGGTCTCCTGCCTGCTCTGCTGCCTGACGACGCTGCTCGGCTTCGGCGCGCTCGCGCTCTCGAGCCACCCCGCGCTGCGCGCGATCGGTATCACGACCGGCTTCGGGGTCGCGCTCTCGCTGGTGCTCGCGCCGCTCACGCTGCTCGCGCTGCGTGCGGACGCGACCAGGGCGGCGCCGGGTGCGTAGGCCGCTCGTGCTCGCGCTCGGCGCCGCGCTGCTGGCCGGCTGCGCGCACGTGGCGCCGCCGGCGTTCATCCCCCTGCCCCTGCCGCGGCTCGCCGACTGCCCGGGGAGCCTGGTGGCCACGCACGAGCTCGAGGGCGACTGGGTGATCCACGAGCGCATCCGGGTGCGCGGCGAGCAGGTCGACGAGGCCTACGGGCTGGTGGTGCAGAAGAACGGCACGCGACTGGTGCTGATCGGGCTCACGCCGTTCGGCGCGAAGGCCTTCTCGCTGACGCAGATCGGTGTCGAGGTGTGGAGCGAGTCGAAGCTCGGCCCCGCGCTGCCCGTGCCGCCCGAGAACGTGCTGCGCGACCTGCACCGCGCGCACTTCCTGGCCACCGTCGACCCGGAGTTCGAAGGCCGCACGGTCCGGCGCGACGCCGACGGCTCGGTGCACGTCGCGAGCGCGAGCTGCGGCTACGAGTCGACGCTCGTGCCGGTCAGCGTGGTGAATCCGGCCGTGACTCCCTGAGCGGCGTCGCGGGCCGCTACGGTGCGTCCGCGCGGCGCGCGAGCTTGCCGGTCACGGTCTCGGGCAGCTTGTCCACGACCTTGATCTCGCGCGGGATCTTGTAGGCCGGCAGGCGCTCGCGGCAGTGGGCGATCAACTCGGCCGCGGTCGGCGGCCGCGCGGGATCGGCGGGCTCGAGCTCCGCGACCGGGATCTCGCCGAGGTGCGCGTGCTCGCGCGCGCCGACGCGGCTGCGGCGCACCAGCGGGTGCGCGTCGAGGACGGCCTCGACCTCCTCGCTGAAGAACTTCATGCCCGCCATGTTGATGCGGTTCGCGTGGCGGCCGACCAGGAACAGATCGCCGTCGGCGTCGAAGAAGCCCTGATCGCCGGTGCGGAATCCGTCGGGCTCGAGCACGTCGCGCGCGGGCGTCCATGGATCGAGGTACGCGTCGAAGCAGCCGGGACCTCGGATGCAGATCTCGCCGGTGTGGTCCGGCGAGCTCGGCTTCGCGACCGGCTTGCCGTCCTCGCCGCGCAGCCACACGTCGTAGGCGGGCAGCGGCCGGCCGAGCGCCGCGGGCTTGGTCACTGCGCTCGCGGCATTCAGCACCGGCAACCCGACCTCGATGATGCCGAGCGCCTGCGCGATCGGCTTGTCGAAGCGCGCAGCGAACGCGCGCGCGATCTCGGGCCGCAGGCCCTCGGCGGTCGAGATCGCGAGCCGCACGTCGGGAATCTGCACGCCCGAGGTGTCCTTCGCGAGCAGGTTCATGTGGTACGGCGAGGCGTAGAACACGGTCGCGCGCTCGCGCGCGGCGAGCTCGAGGATCGGCTTGGCGAGCGAGCCCGCGGGCAACAGGATCGTCGCGCCGTAACGCAGGTAGAGCAGGATCGAGACCACGAAGTGGTGCGCCATCGGCAGCAGCCACAGGATACGATCGCCGGGGCCGATGCCGAGCCCCGTGTTCGCGGCCGCGAGCCGCTCGAGCACCGCACGGTGGCCGATGATCACGCCCTTGCGGCGGCTGGTGGTCCCCGACGTGAAGCGCAGATACGCGGGCTCGAGCGCGGCGAACGCGCGGTCGTGGTCGCCGTCGACGGGCCGCGCCTGCGGGCGCGCGACGGGCGCGAAGCCGGGCGCTCCGTCGCGCTCGAGCACCAGCGCGTGGAGCTGCGCGCGCTCTGCGAAGGCTTCGAGCGCGGGACCGGTGTGGTCGTCGGCGATCGGCACGAGACACGCGCCGCAGTCGAGGATCGCCAGCGCGAGCTCGACGAAGCCCGCGCCCTGCTTCGCCACCAGACCGACGCGCTGCGCGCGGCCGACGCCGCCCGCGCGCAGCTGCGCCGCCAGCGCGTCGAGACGCGCGACCAGCGCACGATACGAGAGGCGCTCGTCCGCTGCGCCGGCAGCGCCGGCGGCGACCAGCGCCGGCTGCTCGGGCGCGCGCGCGGCGTTCGCGCGAATCCAATCGACGACGGTCTCGCTCACCGCGCGCGAGTGTGCTCGCGGACCCGCGCGGGCGCAATCGCGCCGAGCGCGACGCCCTCGTCGGCCGCGAACGCCGCCGCGCGGCCGATCGCCTCGCCCGTCGCCAGCGACGTGCCGATCACGCGCAGCGCGCCCAGCGCCTCGTGCGTGGCCGAGACACAGCGCCCCGCCATCCCGAGCCGCGGATGCGTGCGCGAGACCAGCGCTCCGAGCGGGACCGAGCACGCGCCGCGGGGGTACTCGAAGGTCGGCCGGCGGTGGTCGTGCCAGAGCTCGATCGGCCAGGTCGAGAGCGCGACCTCGTCGTCGCGCCGGATGCCCGCCAGCACGTCGTCGGCTGCGAGCACGACCGGCCCGAGCGCGCGGCGCGTCTCGCGGATGCCGATCCGGCGCGGGTGCTCGGCGAGCCGGCTCGACGCGAACTCCGGCCGCGTCTCGCGCAGGAAGGCCGCGATCGCGCAGGCGGCCTCGCGCGCGCTCGCCTCGAGCGAGGCGACGCAGTCGCGATCGAGGGGCCGCCAGTCTTCGCCCGCGGGCCGCGCGACGTTCAGCGTGACGAACACCTGACCCGGCTCGCCGCACGCGCGCAGCACCACGGACTCCGCACCGAGCGGCAGCGCACCGCTGCGCGTCGCGCCCGCCACCGCGGTCGTGAGTCGCACCCGCGCGAAGCCCGCGAGCGCCGCAGCGTCGACGCCGTCGAGCCGGAAGATGTACGAGGCGCATTGCAGCAGCGCCGCGGGTGCGATCTCCCAGGCGGCGCCGCCGAGGAACGCGACGGCCGCGTCGCCGCTCGCGTCGATCACCACGCGCGCGCGCAGCTCGCGCGAGCCGTCCCCGTGGCGAAACGCGAGCACGCTCTCGCCGCCCGCCCCGCGCGCGAGCTCCGCCGCCTCGAGCGACGCTCCGAGCCGGAGCTCGAGCGACGCCTCGGACCGACACTTCTCGCTGTAGAGCGCCGAGAGCGAGTCCGGCGGCGAGCCGAGATACCAGACGCGACCCGCGCGCTCCGGCGCGCCGCCGAGCGCCAGCGCGATCTCGCGCGGAACGCCGGCGTGCGCGAGCACCGCCTCGCCCGATTCCGCCGGCAGGTACAGGCCGCAGATCGTGTGCACGAGCGCGTGCGCGGCGTTCCCGCCCAGGACCGGTTCGCGCTCGACCAGCACCGTGCGAGCGCCCGCGCGCGAAGCGGCGAGCGCCGCGGCCACACCCGCACTGCCCCCGCCGATCACGACGACGTCGCAGCTCGCGGCGGGCGCGCTCATGCGCGCGCGCCGAGCAGGTCCTCGCGCAGTGCCGCGCGGAACACCGCGAGCTCCGAGTCCGCGAACACGCCGGCCTGGCGCACGTGCGTGAAGTTCAATCGGCCGTTGCGCAGCGAGAACACCGAGCCGCTGCCGGGCGACGGCGGCACCGACGGCGCGTGGAAGGCGTTCAGGATCGGCGCGCCGAGAAAGCTCGTCATGCCAGGCAGGAACTCGTCGGTGTAGGCGAAGAAGAACGAGCACAGCTCGCCGCGGAACGCGCGCCGCGCCATGCGCGCGTACAGCCGGCGCGGCAGCCAGCGCGCGAAGTCCATGGCGACGCTGCCCGCCTCGACCAGCCCCTCCTTGATCGTCGCGAGCCGCTGCGCCTTCAGCTCCGCGAGCAGGCCCTCGAAGCTCTCGAGCTGCTCGGGGAACACCTGGAACCAGATCAGCGAGATGCGCGTGCCGAAGATCTCCCCCTGCCCGCCCTTGGCGCGCAGGTTCACGGGCAGCGGCACCACGTAGCTGCCGGGATCGACGCCGCGCGCGCGCACCGCCGCGGCTTGAGCGCGCAGGCTCGCCGCCAGATAGAACAGCATGGGCGTGAGGAAGCCCGCGCTCCGCTTCGCGCGCGCGACGACGCGCGCGGTCTCGTCGGCCGAGAGGGTCAGCACGTCGTAGCCGAGCCGCTGGCGGGTGCGTGCGAGCGGTCCGGCCAGCGAGCGCGGGCTGCGCGAAGCGAACGAGCGCATGCGCGCCTGCCAGCGCAGCGCCTGGTCGCCGCGCGCCTTCGCGCCAGCCGGGGCGGGGACACCGGCGTGCGACTCCTCGGGCAGCTCGGCGGGACTTCGCGCGCCGCGTCCGACCTCGTCGAGCCAGCGCACGAAGCGCTCGCTGCCCGCTCCGTCGAACAGCATGTGCAGCCAGCTGAACGCCACGTCGTGGCCCCCGGTGCCGCCGTCGAAGCGCACGACGTCGCAGCGCAAGAGCTCGCCGCGCCGGCCGTCGAAGCGATCGTTCAGGCGCGTTTGAATCTCGTTCGGAACCGAGCGCTCCCGCTCGTCGCCGCCCGATTTCGCGTCGTGCAGCACGAGTCGCGGCAGCGCCGCGCGCGCCGCGAGATCGGTCCGGAAGACCGGCGGCAGCACGCCGAACGGCCGCCGCACCGGGGCGCGCAGCAGCGGCTGCGCCCGCGCGACCTCGTCGAGCAGCGCCTTCAGGCGCTCGAGATCGAGCCCGGGACCGAGCCGCAGCACGAGCTGCGACACGTGGCTCGAGCCCGCCGTGCGGCGCACCTCGGAATCGAAGGCGCGCAGGAAGCAGTCCGCGCCGGTCAGCGGGACGGGGCTAGGAACCCGCGAGCTGGCCATGCACGCAGGCCGCGAGACTCTCTGCGTTCGAGAGCGTCTCTTCGGTGAGCAGACTCTCGTCGACCCAGACGCCGGTGGTCTCCTCGATCGCGAGCATGAGCTGCGTCACCGCCAGCGAGTCGAGCCCCGCGCCGACCAGGTCGGACTTGGGCGTGAAGTCGTCGCCGACCGAGAGCAGCCCGGACTTCAGGATCTCGAAGATGCGCGTCGTGAGTGCTTCGCGGCTCCACACCATGGCGACGAGGTGTTTCGCACCGAGGCGCGCGGCTTGTCAAGGCGCGTTGAAACGCCTGCCGCGCTCGTCTAGATTGCGACGAGCATGGGGCGCGCGTCCATTCGCAGAGTCGCGATCATCGGGGGTGGCCCGACCGGCGCGGCGCTGGCGACCTGGCTGCGCCGGGGCGGCGTGCAGGTCGTGCTGTTCACGCGCGGCAAGCGCCCCCCGATCATCATCGGCGAGTCGCTGGTGCCCGCCGTGATCCCGTTCCTGCGCGACCTGGGCGTCGAGGACGAGGTCGCCAAGTACAGCATGTACAAGCCCGGCGCGACGTTCGTCTTCCACCCGATCGCGGAGCTGAGCTTTCGCTTCGCCGAGAGCCGCGGCGCCCGGACGCCCTACGCCTACAACGTGCCGCGCGACCGCTTCGACCAGACGCTGCTCGACACCGCGCTGCGCGCCGGGGCGGTCCGGATCGAGCACTCGGTCCAGCTCGAGCGCGTGCCGGACAGCGACCGCATCCGCTTCGGCCCGCAGACCCAGGCGCTCGCCGAGCAGGCCCTGGGCGGCGCGCCGGACTACATCGTCGACGCCACCGGGCGCGCGCGGCTGGTCGCGCGCATGCTCCAGCTGTCCACGCGCGAGGGCCCGCGCCGCGACGTCGCGCTGCACGCGCACTGCACGGGGGTCGAGCTGGTGATGCCGGCGAACGTGCACTCCGAGCGCATGGCGCGGGGCTGGGGCTGGCGCATCCCGCTGCCGGGGCGCGTCTCGGTCGGCTTCGTGGTCCCCGCCGAGCACCTCGCGGGCTACGGCGCGAGCGCCGAGGAGCAGTTCGACAACTTCATGGTCGGCGACGAGTCGGCGCGGCGCTGGGGCGCGAAGGCCGAGCGAGTGACTCCGGTCGTGCGCTACTCGAACTACCAGCTGCGCGCGACGCGCGGCACCGGCGACGGCTGGGCGCTGGCCGGCGACGCCTTCGGCTTCATCGATCCCGTGCTCTCGAGCGGGCTCTTGATCGCGCTCGACGGCGCGAAGACGCTCGCGAAGGCCATCCTCTCCGGCTCGCCGCGGCGCTTCGCGAAGTACGGGGCGCGCACCATCCGGCTGCTCGACGACTGGTCGCGCATCGTCGACGCGTACTACAGCGGGCGCCTGTTCACGCTCTTTCGCGTGGGCCAGTACGTGCAGAACACCTGGTTCGGCCAGCGCGTCGACTTCCACTTCCGCAAGCACATGCCGCGCGTGTTCACGGGCGAGGCGAGCGACAGCCGCTACAGCATGGGCATGGTCGACTTCATGCTGAAGTACGGACTCGCCGGGAACGACCCGTCCGAGTTCGAGATCCGGTGATGCGGCCGCGATGAGGTTCCGCCGCGAGGCGCGGAACGACCGTTACGACGTGATCGTCGTGGGCAGCGGCCTCGGCGGACTCTCCTGCGCGGCGCTGCTCGCGTGCGCCGGCAAGTCCGTGCTGGTGTGCGAGCGCCACGATCGGCCGGGCGGCTACGCGCACGCGTTCCGGCGCAACGGCTGCCTGTTCGACTCCGCGGTGCACCTGGTGGGCGGCTGCGAGCCGACGCCGTTCGAGGGCGGCGGGCGCCTGCACCGTCTGCTGCGCGCGGTCGGCGCGCGCGACGAGCTCAGCTTCGAGCGCATCGACCCGATCTACACCGCTTCCTATCCGGGACTCGAGCTGCGGCCGCGGCTCGGGCTCGACGAGTTCGAGCGCTCGCACGCCGAGGTGTTCCCGGCCGAGCGCAAGGGCATCCACGACCTGTTGCAGGAGTGCCTGGCGATCCAGAACGAGGCGCGTCGCGCGGCCGAGCTCGCCTCGCCCTTCGAAGTCATGCAGCAGCCGGGCCGCTTTCCGACGCTGCTCCGCTACCGCCGCGCGACGCTCGCGCGCGTGATGGACGAGCACATCGACGACCCGCGCGCGAAGGCGCTGCTCGCCACCTTCTGGCCGTACCTCGGCCTGCCGCCGGGGCGCGTCTCGTTCCTGTACTTCGCGACCATGCTGCTCTCGTACGTGGCCGAGGGCGCCTACTACTGCAAGGGCAGCTTCCAGAAGCTCGCGCGCGCGCTCGCGAACGCCGTCGAGCGCGAGGGCGGAGAGGTATTGCTGCGCGGCCCGGTGCGGCGCATCTCGGTCGCGAGCGGTCGCGCGAGCGGCGTGGTGCTCGAGAACGGCCAGCGCATCGCGGCGCCGGTGGTGATCTCGAATGCGGACCTGCGCCAGACCGTCGAGGAGCTGGTGGGCGCGGAGCACTTCCCGGCGCGCTTCCGCCGCCCGCTCGGCCGGCTCGCGCCTTCGATCTCGGCCTTCGTCACCTACCTCGCGACCGATCTCGACCTGCGCTCGCTCGGCGCCACGCACGAGACCTTCGTGTACGAGAGCTTCGACCACGAGGCGGCCTTCGACGAGACGCTCGCGGGCCGCGGCGCCTGGTGGACGGCGACGGTGCCGACGCTCGCCGATCCGTCGCTCGCGCCCGCGGGTCTGCACCTGATGACGCTCACGACGCTCGTGCCGTACGCGGAGCCGCAGCGCTGGCGCGCCGAGAAGGAGGTGCGCGTCGACGCCATGATCGGCGCGGCTTCGAGGCACTTCCCGGGCCTGCGCGAGTCGGTGCGCTTCGCGGAGGGCGGCTCGCCGCGCACCATGGAGCGCTATACACGGAACAGCGACGGTGCGATCTACGGCTGGGCGCTGTCGCCCGACCAGATCGGACCCGGCCGGCCCGCGAACGAGACGCCGTTGCCCGGGCTCTGGCTCGCGGGTCACTGGGCGCAGCCGGGCGGCGGCGTGTACGGCGTGGTCACGTCGGGCGTGAACGCGGCGCGCGCGATTCTCGGCGTCGAGAGCGACGCGGAGCTGTTCGAGAGCCTCGAGCGGCGCGCGTGACGGACTGGTTCGACGGCGCCCGCTTCGGGATGTTCGTCCACTGGGACCACATCGCACAACGAGGCATCGAGATCAGCTGGCCGCTGGTCGGAGGCGCGGGCGCGCTGCACAGCGCCCAAGCCTCTCTCGAAGTCGCCGACTACCACGCGACCGCCGCGAGCTTCGCGCCGGCGAAGCACGCGGCAAACGCCTGGCTCGCGCGCGCGAAGCGCGCCGGCATGCGCTACGCGGTGCTCACCGCCAAGCACCACGACGGCTTCGCGATGTGGCCGACCAAGACCGGCGAGCTCTCGGTCGCGCACTCGAAGTACGACGGTGATCTGGTGCGCGAGTTCGTCGACGCCGCGCGCGCGAACGAGCTCAAGGTCGGGATCTACTACTCGCTGTGCGACTGGCACCACGCGGACTACCCCGCGTTCCGCGACGAGCACCGGCCCTACCGCTTCGGCAGCCAGCCGCGCCCCACGCCCGAGCAGTGGGCGCGCTTCATGGAGTTCCAGTTCGCGCAGATGCGCGAGCTGATGACCGACTACGGCAAGATCGATCTGCTCTGGTTCGACGGCGGCTGGGAGCGCTCGCCCGCGGAGTGGCGCGCGCAGGAGTTGATCGCGCTGATCCGCGGCCTGCAGCCCGGGATCGTGATCAACGATCGCCTGCCCGGTCAGGGCGACTACGACACGCCCGAGCAGTTCATTCCACCCGTGCCGCCCGCGCGGCGCTGGGAGACCTGCCTCACGATGAACGAGACCTGGGCGTGGAACCCGTCCGACGCGCGCTACAAGAGCCCGCGCGCGCTCGTGCACGCGCTGTGCGAGGTCGCCAGCCGCGGCGGAAATCTGCTCCTGAACGTGAGTCCGATGGCGGACGGCGCGCTGCCCGCGCAGCAGATCGAGCGCCTCGACGCGCTGGCCGGCTGGATCTCGCGCTACGGCGATGCGATCCACGACACGACGCCCGGCCTGGAGCCGTGGCAGTTCTACGGCCCGACGACGCGCAAATCCGAGCGCGTGTTCCTGCACCTGTTGATGCGGCCGTACGAGACGGTGAGCGTACGCGGCCTGCCGGTCCGGCGCGTGCGCTCGGTGCGCGAGCTCGCCAGCGGCCGCGCGCTCGAGCACCGCGGTCGCACCAGCATCCTCGACCAGCTGGCGAACGCCGACCCGCTCGGCGAGCTCACCATCCGCGTGCCCGAGGACGTGCTCGATCCGCTCGCGACCGTGATCGAGCTAGAAATCGCGGGCTTCGCTTGAATCCTTCGCCAGCTGGTTGATCACCTGCGCGAGCGCGACGTCGCGCTCGGTGATGCCGCTCGACTCGTGCGTCACGAGGTCGATGCGCACGCGGTTCCAGACGTTGGACCACTCCGGATGGTGGTCGCGCTTCTCGGCCTCGAGCGCCACGCGCGTCATGAAGCCGAACGCGGCGCTGAAGTCCTTGAACTGCAGCTCGCGGTGGAGCTTGCCCTCGCGCAGGCTCCAGCCGGGCAGCGCGCGCAGCGCGTTCTCGATCTGCGGACCCGTGAGCTTCGTGGGTGCGGCCATGCGAGTTCGCTAGCGTAGCGCCTGTGGCGAGGAATCGAGTGCGGATCGACGAACCCGCGGCGCGCTCCGGCGCGCTCGCGCTCGCCGGACTGATCGGCCTGCTTTCCGCGGGCTGGGCCGGGTTCCAGTGGTGGGAGCTGGTGATCGCGCGCGGCGGCGGCGAGATCTTCTGCGCGCCCGGCGGCGGCGGACGCTGCGCCGAGGTCTGGGACTCCCCGTTCGCGGCGGCGGTACACGCCTTCACCGGCCTGCCGGTCGCGGGCTGGGGCGTGGCCTGGGGCCTGCTCGCGTTCGCGCTGCCGCTGGTCGCGCGCGGGCGGCTCGCGCAGCGGCGCGTGGCGGACGTGTGGCTGGCCGCGACCGCCTGCGTCGCCGTCGCGGGCGCGCTCGGCGTCGCGGTGCTGCTCGGAGCCTCCGTCCGCTTCGGTCACATCTGCGCGACCTGCGGACTCACCTACATCCTCACGGGGCTCTACGCCGTAGTGTGTTGGGTGGCGCTGCGCGGCAGCGTGCCGGGCGGGCTCGTGCGCGGGGCCGGTCTGGCCGCGGGCGGAATCGTGCTCGCGTTCGTCTTGCTGCTGGTGCCCGGACTGCGCACGCCGCAGAACCCCTCGACGCAGGGCAGCCGCGCGATCGGCGAGAGCACGCGCCTGCCGACCACGTCGAGCGACGGCCGCGAGCTCGCGCGGCTGATCCGGGAAGCGCCCGAGCCCGTGCGCCAGCTCATGTCCGACATGCTCGCAGACTACGCCGCGAGTCCCGTCTGGGAGCCGCCCCCCGCGCGCGGCGTGATCGGACCACCGGGCGCGCGACTCGTGCTCACCGAGTGGTTCGACACCCTCTGCAGTCACTGCGCGCAGCTCCATGAAGCGCTGCTGCAGCTCCAGCGGCGTCTCGGACCCGACGCGTTCTCGCTCGCGCCGCACCACTACCCGCTCGACCCGGCCTGCAACGCGGGCGTGCAGCGCCCCGAGAGCAATCCGCTCCCGTGCATCGCCGCGCGCGCGCAGATCTGCGCCGAGGGCCGGCCCCGCGCGTTCGAGCTCTCGGGCGAGCTGCTCGCCCGCCAGCAGGAGCTGACGGAGCCGATCGTGCTCGAGGTCGCCGGCCGCTACGTCCCGCCCGCGGAGCTCGCCGCCTGCATGAGCTCGCCCGAGACCGAGCAGAAGCTGCAAGCCGACATCGCCTGGGCCGCGGCGCACGACATCCACGGCACCCCCATGCTGTTGATCGGCGGCAAGAAGGTCCTGCCCTACCCGCCGCTGCTCTACGCGCTCGCGCTGACGCGCGGCTCGGCGACGCACCCCGAGTTCGCGGCGCTGCCGCCGCCCAAGCCGCTGCCGGTGCACGCGCACTGAATCAGCGTGCGCGTGGCTACGTGCCGAGCGCCGTCGCGGCCTTCGCGTAGGCGGCCGGCCGCACCCACAGGATCATCGCGAAGCGCCCGTTCCCCGCCGCCAGCGCCTGGGCCGCGATCACGTGGATCTTCTGTGCGGCGAGGCGACCGAGCACTTCCGCCAGCGCGCCGACGCGGTCCTCGCCCTGGATCAGGAACACGCCCTTGGGCTTGCGCGTGCGCAGCCTGAGCCGCGAGGCCGCGCTCGTGAACGCGGCGGCATTCTCGGGAATCAGATCGAGCTGCGCCTTGCCGGGCCCGGTTGGAAAGCCGCTCACCGCGAGCAGGTTGACGCCCTCCGCTGCGAGCGCGGAGAGGATTCCGTGCCCCGCCCCGGCCTGGTCGGGAACGCTCATCGCGAAGTACTCGAGTGCGCGGACCGTGAACGCCATGACGAACTCCTTTGCGCGTGATCGTAGTCGAAGCCGATCGCGCGCGCGGGTGACCCGCAGAGGCCGCAGCGCGCCAGTCACACGAGCGGGAGTCCTCGAGCGGCAACCTTCACGCGGCCGACCGTCGGGAGCAGCCGCGAATAGACGCCCCGGAGCCCGCCACTCGTACCGCCGCGCGTGCTCACGGCTCGCTTCGTCGCTGCCACCTCCGTGCCGAGATCGCTGACCTGCTTGTGCAGGCTTGCGATGCCAGCTCTCCGCACCGCTTGGTCGCGCGCCTGGGCCGCGGGCAGCCGCTGCGCGAGCGCCTGCAGCCGTTTGTCGAGCTCCGCCGCGCCGCCATCGTTTTGTCGATCTGGCTCTGTAGCCGGTCGACGTTGGCTCTCCATCTGTCGAGACTCGCCCGGTAGGCCGCCAGCTGCGCCGGAGAGGCGTTCGGGCCGGGGTGTTTCGGCTCCTGGGCCAGGAGCTGTTCCAACGCGGCGATCTGCTGCTCCAGCTGCTGTGCGAGCGCCGTGAACTCGGCAGAGATCCGCTGGATCTCCGCCTGGACGGCCTGGGTGCTGGATGGCGCAGAGCCGGGCAGCTTGGAGCTGATGCTCGACATGGGTCACCTCGGTGCGGCGAAGGGCGTTCCTCCACTTGATTGTCGCACCGATCGAGGAGCCGTTCAGGTTCTTTTTCCAAGATGCGCGTGCCTCGCGTGAGGGCTGCGGCCGCAGCGCTGCGCTGCGCTGACACCGTGGGACGTCGCGGGTATCGTCCAAGCGAGATCCGGAGGTCCCCCGATGCCTCTCGCGTACGATCCGTTCCGGCCGGAGTTCCGCGCCGATCCATACCCGCAGTACCGCGCGCTGCGCGACCACGCACCGGTCCACTTCGCTCCCGAGGCGAACGTCTGGTGCGTGTCGCGCTACGAGGACGTGCAGGCGGTGCTGCGCCATGACGACGTCTTCTCGTCGCGCGCGATGTTCATGATGCTGATGAACAACGGCCAGGACGCGATGCCGCGGCTTTCTTGGCGGGTCCTGCGTTTCGTCGGGCGTCTCTTCCTGCGCACGCGGCTGAATCCGTTCACCTTCGCCACGGCCCGGAACCTGATCGCCGAGGACGGTGAGCGGCACAAGGGGCTGCGCGAGATCGTGAATCGCGGCTTCACGCCGCGCCGCATCGCGGCCTGGGAGAAGCGCGCGTCCGAAATCGTGGACGCGTGCCTGGAAGGCGTCGAGCGCCACGAGCGCTTCGACCTGGTCGAGGGGCTCGCGATCCCGCTGCCGGTCACGATCATCGCCGAGATGCTCGGCATCGAGCCCGAGCGGCGAGCGGACTTCAAGCGCTGGTCGGACGCGATCATCTCGAACGCCACCGGACCCGACCGCGCAACACCGTACAGCGACGAGTTCGGCGCAGCCTTGATCGGGCTGATCCGCTACGTGAAGCGCGTGGCCCGTGAGCGACGCCGCGCACCGGCCGAGGACGTGATCAGCGCGCTGGTCGCGAGACAGGACGGCGAAGCGGGCCTCTCCGATCGCGAGGTCTTCCAGTTCATCGCGCTCCTGCTCGTCGCCGGGAACGAGACGACGACGAATCTGATCGGCAACGCCGTGAAGGCGCTCTTGCACCATCCCGACGCGCTCGCGCGAGTCGCCGCCGATCCGTCGCTGGTGCCGCTTGTGATCGAGGAGACGCTGCGCTGGGACGCGCCGATCCAGCTGGTGTTCCGGCTCGCCAAACGGGACACCCAGGTCGCCGGCGCCACGATTCCCGAGGGCGCGATCGTGGCCGCGCTGATCGGCTCCGCGAACCGCGACGAGCGCCGCTTTCCGGACCCCGACCGCTTCGATCTCGACCGTGATTCACAGGGTCACATCGCCTTCGGCTTCGGCAGACACTTCTGCCTGGGCGCCTCGCTCGCGCGGCTCGAGGCGCGCGTCGCGCTCGAGGCGCTCGTGCCGCGGCTCGTGAATCTGCGCCTGAGCCGCGAGCCGGAGCCCGTCGATTCGTTCCTCGTGCGCGGGCCTCGTCGCCTCGAGCTCTCCGCGCGGAACGCCTGACCGCCCGGAGGCTTCGCGTCCCCGATGCGCGCGGGCTCTCATTCCTCGCCAACCGCCTCGGCGCGAGCAAACGGCTCCGATCGCCGAAGCCCGCTGTGCTAGGGTCCCATGCGATGGCCATACCGGTGCACGGCTCTCCGGCAAGAGCCGACCGAGTGCAGCTCGAGCTGCTTCGAAGCGCGGGGTCCGCGCGCCGCTTCCAGATCGCTCGCGCACTGAGCGAGAGCGCTATTTCGCTCGCGCGCGGCGCGATGCGACGACGCCGACCAGACCTTCCCGAGCGCGAGATTGCGCTCTGGTTCGTCGAGACGCACTACGGTCGGGAGCTCGCGCGCGAGGTGCGGCGGTACGTACAGCGCCGCCACGTGTGAGCACGCCCGACATCGTCGCTGCGCTCGCCCCCATCGTCGAGGTCTTCGAGCGCCTGTCGGTCCCGTACAGCGTCGCGGGTTCGGTCGCCAGCAGCGCCCATGGTGTCGCGCGCGCCACGCTCGACGTCGATCTGGTTGCTGACCTTCACGTAGAGCATGTCGATCGCCTCGTCGCGGCGATCTCGGCCGACTACTACGTGGATCGCGGCGCCGCACTCGACGCCATCGCGCGGCGCTCGATGTTCAACGTCGTCCACCTCGCGACGATGCTGAAGGTCGACATCTACCTCCTGACGTCGCGTCGTTTCGACCAGGAGTCGTTTCGCCGGCGAGGTCAGCTGCCTCTAGACGATCGCGAAGGCGCTCGCAGCTATCGGCTCGACACGCCCGAGGACACGATCCTCCACAAGCTGGAGTGGTATCGGGCAGGCGGCGAGGTCTCAGAGCGCCAATGGAACGACGTGATCGGCGTGCTCCAGGTCCAGCTCGGAGCGCTCGATCTCGACTACCTGAACCGTTGGGCCACGGAGCTTGGGGTCGCGGATCTCCTCGAACGCGCGCTCGAAGCAGCTCGCCGAGGCGAGTGAGTCGCCAAATCCGTTCCCTTACGGACCGTGGCGCTCGAGTCGCGGCCTAGCCGCGACCGGCCGGCGGCCCCGCCGGCGTCGGGTCGCGCTCTTCGAGCACGTTGTCCAGACGGTGGCGGATCATCGACTTCCACTGCGGGTGGGTGAGGATCCAGAAGCGCTCTTCGCGGATCGCGTCGAGCACGAGCTCACCGACCTTTCGCGGATCGAGGCCGCTCGCGAGCATCGACTCGACCAGCTTGCGGCGGATCTCGGCCTCCGGGCTGGTGCGGTCCTGCGGCAGGTGGTGGCGCACGGCCTCGGGCTGGTTGCGCTGCGACGATTGCAGGATCTGCGTGTTGATCCAGCCGGGACACAGCACGGACACGCGCACGCGCGGCTGCGCCTGCGCCGCGAGCTCGTTGAAAAGCGCCTCGGAGAGCGCGACCACCGCGTGCTTGGTCACTCCGTAGAGCGCGTTGCCCGCGCCCGAGATCAGGCCCGCCATCGAGGCGGTGTTGACGATGTGACCCTCGCCCTGCTCGAGCAGGAGCGGCGTGAACGTGCGCACGCCGTGCACGACACCCATCAGGTTCACGCCGACGATCCACTCCCAGTCGTGCAGGGTGCTCTGCCAGGTGGGCACTCCGCCGTGCGCGACGCCCGCGTTGTTGCAGACCACGTGCACCGCGCCGAAGGCGTCGAGCGCGCGGCGCGCGAGCTCGTCGACCTCGTCCTGGCGCGAGACGTCGGTCTTCACCGGCACGACCTCGGCGCCGCCCTTCTCGATCTCCTGCGCGGCGGACGCGAGCCGGTCCGCGTCGACGTCGCCCAGCACCAGCTTCATGCCCGCGGCGGCGAAGCTCTCGGCCATGCCACGGCCGATGCCGCTCGCCGCGCCGGTGATCACCGCGACCTTGCCCCGCACGTCCTTCATGACGCCCTCCCTTCGTTCGCGGGGGATTATGGCACCGCGCGCGTCAGCGCGTGCCGTGTTCGTGGCAGCGCATGCAGGCGGTCGAGACGTCCTCGGCGAGCCGATAGCTCGGGGGCTTCGCCATTGCGCCGCGGCGCGCGGCCTCGAGGTCGGCGCGGAACTGCTCGCGGTGCTCGTCGATCAGCGGGTGGTTCGTGCGCACGCCCTCCTTGCCGAGCCGGCCGGTCGCGTCCTCCATGATCACGAGCAGGCGCGCGATCTCCTCGTTCTGCGCCTGCGTGATGCTCGCCGGATCCTTGGTGAGCTCGTCGATGCGCTTCACGTCGCGCGCGAGCTGCCACATCACGGAGTCGACCTTCTCGTCGGGGATGTAGTCGAAGTTCGGGCCGTACGTGTGAGCGGTCGTGAACTCCGACAGCTTCGCGCACGCGAGCAGGCCCGAGCCCATCAAGAAGCTCGTGACCAGAGCGAGAGATCCGCGTCGCATACGCCCCCCTTTCGCGCGGACAGTACAATGCCGCCATGTCGTTCGCCTCTCGCATCGGCTGGGTCGGGGTCGCGCTCGCGGGCGCAGGATCGCTCGGGGTGGTCGCGCTCGCGCGCGGCGAAACCGTCTCGAGCACGTGGTTCCTGGTCGCGGCGCTGTGCACCTACGCGCTGGGCTACCGCTTCTACTCCTCGTTTCTGGCCGCGCGCGCGCTCATGCTCGACGACTCGCGAGTCACACCGGCGCACCGCTTCGCGGACGGCAAGGACTTCGTGCCGACCAATCGCTGGGTGGTGTTCGGGCACCACTTCGCGGCGATCGCGGGACCCGGGCCGCTGGTCGGACCGATCCTCGCCGCGCAGTTCGGCTACCTGCCGGGCACGCTCTACATCCTGATCGGGGTGGTGATCGGCGGCGCGGTGCAGGACTTCACGATCCTGGTCGGCTCGCTGCGCCGCAACGGCAAGAGCCTGGGCCAGATGGTGCGCGAGGAGATCGGGCCGATCGGCGGCGCGGCGGCGCTGGTCGGCGTGCTCGCGATCATGATCATCCTGATCGGCGTGCTGGGGCTGGTGGTCGTGAACGCCATGTTCGGCAGTCCCTGGGCCACCTCGACGGTCGCCGCGACGATTCCGATCGCGCTCTTGATGGGCGTGTACATGGTGCGCATCCGCCCGGGCCAGGTGCTGGAGGCGAGTCTGATCGGCGTGGCGCTCGTGTTGTTCGCCGTGGTCGGCGGGCGCTGGATCGACGAGAGCGAGGGCTTGCGCGTGTACTTCGATCTCGACAAGCGCTCACTCGCGCTCGCGATCATCGGCTACGGCTTCGTCGCGAGCGTGCTGCCGGTCTGGCTCCTGCTCGCGCCTCGCGACTATCTGTCGGCGTTCATCAAGATCGGCACGGTGGTGCTGCTCGCGGCGGGCCTGCTCTGGGTGCGCCCCGACGTGCACCTGCCCGCGATCACCAAGTTCATCGACGGCACCGGCCCCGTGTTCGCGGGCAAGGTGTTCCCGTTCTGCTTCATCACCATCGCGTGCGGGGCGATGTCGGGCTTCCACGCGCTGATCTCGAGCGGCACCACGCCCAAGCTGCTGGACCGCGAGAGCGACGCGCGCTTCATCGGCTACGGCGCCATGCTGATGGAGAGCTTCGTCGCGATCATGGCGCTGCTCTCGGCGAGCGTGATGCAGCCGGGCGTCTACTTCGCGATCAACTCGCCCGCTGCGCTGATCGGCACCGACGTGGCGAGCGCCGCCGCGACCATCAGCGGCTGGGGCTTCGCGCTCGATCCCGCCGCGTTCGACGCGCTGACGAAGAGCGTCGGCGAGACCACCCTGCTCTCGCGCACGGGCGGCGCGCCGAGCCTGGCCGTGGGCATGGCGGAGATCTTCTCGCGCGCGCTCGGCGGCGAGGCGATGAAGGCGCTCTGGTACCACTTCGCGATCATGTTCGAGGCGCTGTTCATCCTGACCACGCTCGACGCCGGCACGCGCGTCGGCCGCTTCATGATCCAGGACATGCTCGGCAACCTGTGGGCGCCGCTCGGCCGCACCTCCTCGCTGCCCGCGAACATGCTGGCGTCGGCGCTGATCGTCGCGGGCTGGGGCTACTTCCTGTACCAGGGCGTGATCGATCCGCTGGGCGGGATCAACTCGCTGTGGCCGCTGTTCGGGATCGCGAACCAGCTGCTCGCCGCGACCGCGCTCGCGCTCGCGACGACCTTGTTCGTGAAGTCCGCGCGCCCGGCCTTCGCGTTCGCGACCGCCACCCCGCTCGCCTGGCTCTTGACGGTGACGATGACCGCGGGCTGGCAGAAGATCCTCGACCCCGACCGCCGGATCGGCTTCCTCGCGCAGGCGCAGCACTACGCGAGTCAGCTCGCGCAGGGTCTGGTCCCGCCCGAGAAGGTGCTCGAGGTGCAGACGATGATCTTTAACGCCCGCCTCGACGCCGCGATCACCGCGCTGTTCATGAGCCTGGTCGCGATCGTCGTGCTCGACGCCGTGCGCGTGTGGTGGCGCACCCTGCGCGGTCCGGGCGCGTCGCCCGCGATCGCGAGCGAGGCGGTCGAGGCATGACGCGCGTGCTCTCGTTCCTCGCGGCCCTGCGCGGCTTCCTGCGCGGCTTCGTCGGCGCGACGCGGCTCGGCGACGATCCGCGGCGAGCGCTGTGCGAGCACGGCGAGCGCCGCGGGCGCTGCTGCTAGTAGGAGCCTGACCCAGGACTCCTAGCGCGGCTCGCGCTGCCAGCGCTCGTACAGGTCCGCGACCAGCCCGTCGATCGGCGCGCGGTGGGTCTCGACGTCGAGGATCTGCGTCTGCGCGGCGGCCTGCTCGAGCAGGTGGGAGAGCCGCACCTGCCGCGCGTCGTACACGTATTCGTGACGGCCGTTCTCGCCGCCGGAGCGCTCGGCGCCGACCAGCACGGGCGCGGCGCCGCCGGCCGGAGTCTCGAGCAGCAGCACGCGGCGGTCGCTCACCTCGCGGCGCAGGCTCGCGAAATCGCCGTCGAAGGCGATGTTGCCCCGGTGCAGCATGACGATGCGGCCGGCCAGCTGTTCGAGCTCGTCCATGTCGTGGCTCGTGACCACCACCGTCAGCCCGCGCTCGCGGTTCACCTCGCGCACGAAGCGCAGGATGTTGCGCCGCGCGAGCACGTCGAGGCCGAGCGTCGGCTCGTCCAGGAACAGCACCTCGGGCTCGTGCAGGAGCGCCATGGCCAGATCCGCGCGCATGCGCTGGCCGAGCGAGAGCTCGCGCGCGAGCGCGTTCATGAACTCGTCGAGTCCGAGCAGCTCGCGCACGAGCCCGAGCATGCGCTCGTAGCGCTCGCGCGGGATGTTCCAGACCACGCGCTTCCAGTCGAAGCTCGCCGCCACCGGGTGATCCCACCAAAGCTCGGTGCGCTGGCCGAACACGACGCCGATCCGGCCCACGTAGCGCACGCGGTCGCGCACCGGATCCATGCCCAGCACGCGCACCTGGCCCGAGTCGGGCGCGAGCAGGCTCGCGAGCAGCTTGATCGTGGTGCTCTTGCCCGCGCCGTTCGGGCCCGCGTACGCGACGATCTCGCCGCGACGCACCTCGAGGCTCACGCCGCGCAGCGCCTCGACGCGCAGCACCTGCGGGCGGAGCAGGTTGCGCAACAGATCGCCGATCCGGGCGGAGCGCTGCCCCTGCCGGTAGACCTTCCAGACGCGCTCGAGACTAACGGCGATGTCCATGGGCCAGGTAGCGCGTGGAGCCGGTTCGTCCGTAGTGGCGGAGCCCGAGCCGGAACACGGCGATCGCAAGCAATGCTGCCACGAGCGCGGCAAGCGGGGTTGCGACGAGCGCCCAGCTCGAGTCGGAAAGGCCGATCAGGACGCGGCTCGGCAGCCAGGCGAGGAAGCCCGCGGGCACGACCGAGAGCAGCAAGAGCGACAGCCCGCCGCCGACGCCGTCGAGCGGGAAGGGCTTGAGCTGCTCGATCAGACGCGTGGTCGTGGTGTTGATCTCCTCGGCGCCGCGCGGCGCGAAGAACGCGAGGCTGCCCCACAGGTACGCGAACGAGAGCATGATCACGCCCGCCGAGAGCACGTGCAGCGCGAGCAGCGCGAGCCAGCCGGCGCTGATCGGCAGCGCGAGCGCCTGCACCGACCACGCGATCACGGCCGCGCCGGCGAGCAGCGTCCCCGAGCACGAGAACGGCATGAAGCCGTCGCTCGCGATCGTGACCCAGAGCGGCTGCGGCATCAGCAGCATGTGATCGAGCTGACCGCGGCCGATGCGCCGGCTCGGGCTGTAGATGTTCGCGTTCAGCGCGAAGTCGATGACGCCGCGCACGAACAGTGCCAGGCCCAGCAGGAACGCGACCTGCTGTTTGCTCCACACGCCGATGCCGTCGAAGCGCGCGGCGAGCAGGAACGCCCAGGCCGCGGAGCCGAGCGCGAGCAGCAGATCCGCGAAGTACCAGGAGAAGGCGGTCTTCATGCCGCGCGCGATGAAGAGCAGGTCCATGCGCGCGTACAGCGCCCACAGGCGCGGCAGGCGCGCGAGCGGGTGCGCATCGTCAGCCGCCAAAGCCGACCACCTTCTCGCGGTTCGCGCGCCACAGCCAGCCCGCGACCGGCCAGAGCACGCACGCCCACAGCACCTGCAGCGCGATCAGCCGCGGCGCCTCGGCCATGCCGGTGTAGATCGCGAGCGGCGCCCAGGCGAGCGACGCGAACGGCAGCCACTCGAGCACGTCGCCGAGCCCCCAGGGCAGGAGCGCGAGCGGGATCACCGCGCCCGACAGCACGACGCCGACCGCCTGACTCACCCACTGCATCAGCCAGATCGGCTGCTCGAGCGCGACGATGAGCGCGGCGACGATGAAGTCGAAGGCGAGCCCGACGCAGATCGCGAGCGCGAGGCTCGAGCCGAAGAGCAGAGCCGACGCCGCGCTCGCCGGCGACGGGTCGACACCGAACAGCGACGCCGCGAACAGCAGCGGCAGCGAGAACAACGCGAAGTTCACGATCCAGCCGCCCAGCATCTCCGACGCGAACTGGCCGATCAGCGCCATCGGGCGCAGGAAGTGCTGCGCGATCGAGCCCTGCCAGAACGCGTCCGCGATCGTGGTGCGCACCGAGAGCTGATCCGCGAACACCTCCGCGAGCAGCGCATAGCTGAGGACGGCGCCGAGCGCGACCGGCGACGCCGTTCCTTCCGCGCCGAGCACGATCCGCCACAGCGCGAGCAGCACCGCCACACGCAAGAGCCGAAGCCCGTAGTCGAGCAGGAACACCGGGCTCTCCAGCACCGCGCCGAGCGCGGCGAGCCGCGCCGTCGCGAGCACCTGGCGCAGCGCGAGCACCACGCTCAGCGTCCGGCGAGCGCCGCGCGCAGCCAGCGCCAGAGCGCGGCCGGCGTCGGAGAGCGCCGGAACATGGCGCCGCGCACGCGCCGCAGGTGCGCGCCGCGCTTGCGCTCGCACAAGCCCTGATACAGGCGATCGGCCTCGGCGCGGCCACCCGACTTGCGGAGCTGACGCGCCAGGTCGAGCGTCGCCTCGAGCTGCCACGGCTCGACCTGCACCGCTCCGCGCAGCAGCCGGATCGCGAGCGGGCGCTGCTTGCCGCGGCGGAAGTGGCTGCGGCCCTCGAGCAGCGCGGACAGTGCGTCGGCGCGCCGCGAGCGCGCGAGGTACAGGCCCGAGATCGTCTCCCACAGCTCGACCGACCGCGGCAGGTACTTCACCGCCTGCGCGTACACGCCGAGCGCCTTCTCGGGGAAGCCCTGGTTCTCGTACTGCTTGCCCGCGGCGCGAAACTTCTCACCCGCCTCTTTGAGCTGGCGCGTCTCGGCCAGGAGCGGCGCGAGCTTGGCGAGGATCACCGGGTTGCCGGGCTCCTGCTCGAGCACGCGCCGGTACTCCGCGATCGCCTGCTTGCGCTTGCCGCGGCCGATCGCCTTGGAGGCGCGCGCCAGCGAGTCGGCGCGGTCGTAGGTGCGCCTGCCGAACAGCGCCAAGACGACTCACCCGTCGCCGAGCGGCAGCCCGCCGCTGCGCAGCAGCACGAGCACGCGCTCGATGTCGCGATCCTGGCGCCGGTCGTCGCGCAGCAGCGGCACCTCCTTGCGCACGGCCTCGAGCAGCGCCCGGCGGCGACCCCGCGCACGCTCGCGCCCGCGCAGCTCGAGCGCCTGACAGGCGGCCAGGAGCTGGATCGCGGCCACGGTCTCGGCCAGCTCGACGATGCGCAGCGTGTCGCGCGCCGCGATCGTGGCGAGGCTCACCTTGTCCTGATTGTGCGACTCGGTGCTGCGGCTGAAGGCCGCGGCCGGCATCGAGAGCTTCTGCGCCTCGGCGGTGAGCGCCGACGCCGCGATCTGCATGGCCTTGAAGCCGCTGTGCGCGAAGCGCCGCTCGCCCTCGACCGCGATCAGATTCGCGGGCAGGCCGTCGCTCGCCTGCGGCTGACACAGGAGCGAGAGCTGGCGGTCCAGCAGATCCGCCGTGCCCGCGATCGCGGACTTCAGCGCGTCGAGTGCGAAGCACACGTGGCCGCCGTAGAAGTTGCCGCCGTGCAGAACGTCGCCCGAGTCCGGATCGACCAGCGGGTTGTCGTTCGCGCCGTTGAGCTCGACCTCGAGCACGCCGCGCGCGAGCGTCGCGGCGTCGAGCAGCACGCCGATCACCTGCGGCGCGCAGCGGATCGAGTAGCGGTCCTGCAGGCGCGCGGGCTCGGGACCGGGGCGCGCCGCGTCGTAGTCGAGATCGGCGGCGATCCAGGCCGCCGCGCGGATCTGACCCGCGTGCGGCTTCCAGGCCGCGATGCGCGCGTCGAAGTGCCCGGGATTGCCGTGCGTGGCATCGCTCGCGATCGCGGTGATCGCGCAGGCCAGGCGCGCGAGAAGCGAAGCGCGCTCGAGCGCGAGACAGCCGAGCGCGGTCATCACGCTGGTTCCGTTCACGATCGCGAGGGCGTCCTTCGCGCCGAGCGCGAGCGGCGTGAGCCCGAGCGCGTCGTGCGCCTCGGCCGCGCCGAGCTCGCGCCCGCGCAGCGTCGCCTCGCGCTCGCCGGCGAGCAGCGCCGCGAGATAGGAGAGCGGCGCCAGATCTCCGCTCGCGCCGACCGAGCCGCGCGCGGGGATGCGCGGCAGCAGGCGCGCGTTCAGCAGCTCGCACAGCCGCTCGATCAGCTCGGCGCGCACGCCGGAGTGTCCGGCCGCGAGCGAGATCGCGCGCGCGGCGACCACTGCCGCCGCCTCGAGTTCGTCCAGGATGCGGCCGGTCCCGACGCCCAGCGAGCCGATCAGATTGCGCGCGACCTCGTCGCGGTGCTCGGGCGGCACCGCGTCGACCACGGCGGAGCCGACGCCGGTGGTCACGCCGTAGACGGGCAGCTCGCGCCCGACGCGCCGCTCGAGCGCGGCGCAGCCGGCCGCCAGCCGCGCGCGGTAGGCCGGATCGCTCCAGAGCACGGCTCGGCGTTCGCCGCGCGCGAGCTCGAGCAGCTCGTCGATGCCGACCGCCGCGCGTCCGATCTCGAGCTCTCGCGACATCGCGCTCAACCGCCGCGCACTTCCGCGTACGCCCAGTCGAGCCAGGGCAGAAGCGAAGCAACGTCGTCGCGCTCGACGGTGGCGCCGCACCAGATGCGCAGGCCCGGGGGCGCGTCGCGGTAGCTCGCGATGTCGAGCGCCACGCCTTCCTTCTCGACGATGCCGACCAGCTTCTTCACCGCGTCGGCGCGCGCGGGCGCGGCCAGCGCCTCGAACCACGGGTCGACGATCTTCAGGCACACCGACGTGCAGGAGCGCGTGGCCGGATCGCGCGCCAGGAAGTCCACCCAGTCCGACTTCGCGACCCAGGCGGCCACGGTCGCGAGGTTGCCCTCGCTGCGCGCGATCAGCACCTCCAGCCCGCCGACGCGCTCGGCCCAGCCGAGCCCGTCGAGCGCGTCCTCGACGCACAGCATCGAGGGCGTGTTGATGGTCGCGCCGCCGAACAGCTCCTGATCGAGCTTCCCCTTCTTGGTGAGCCGGAAGATCTTCGGCAGCGGCCGCGGCGGCGTGTAGCTCTCCAGCCGCGCGACCGCGCGCGGCGAGAGCGCGAGCATGCCGTGAGCCGCCTCGCCGCCGAGCACCTTCTGCCAGCTCCAGGTCACCACGTCGAGCTTCGTCCACGGCAGGCGCATCGCGAACACCGCCGAGGTCGCGTCGCAGAGCGTGAGCCCCGCGCGCTCGGCGGGCAGCCAGGCGTCGTTCGGCACCCGCACGCCCGAGGTCGTGCCGTTCCAGGGAAAGACCACGTCGCGCGCGAAGTCGACCTGCGACAGGTCGGGCAGCTCGCCGTAGGGCGCCGACAGCACGCGCGCGTCGAGGCCGAGCTGCTGCGTGGCGTCGGTCACCCACTCCTGGCCGAAGCTCTCCCAGGCGAGCACGTCGACCGGCCGCTCGCCGAGCAGGCTCCACATCGCCATCTCGACCGCGCCCGTGTCGGAGGCCGGCACGATCCCGAGCTTGTAGTCGGCGGGCATGCAGAGAAGCCGATGACTGCGATCAATGATCTGCTGCAAGCGATCCTTCGGGAGCTTCGCGCGATGCGAGCGGCCGACCAGCGCGCCTTTGAGCGCGTCGAGACTCCAGCCGGGGCGCTTGACGCACGGGCCGCTCGAGAACTCGGGTCGATTCGGTCGGACGGTCGGCTTCATGGGGGTTCCCCTTCGAGCGCTGTGCGCGTCGCGCAGTCTACCGAAGCGCGGCGCGGCGGCGAGGTGCGCAGAAGATGCGTATAGTCGAAAACCAGAAGGAGGGTGCTGATGCAAGCAATCGGCTTGAGCGTCACGCTCTTTCGGCCGGATCCGGCTTCTGCACTGCAAGTCGTCGTCGAGGCGGAGCGCGCGGGCGTCGATGCGATCTGGTTGCCCGCGGTGCCGATGTCGTTCGACCCGCTCACGCTGCTTGCTGCAGCGGCGCTTCGCACCGATCGCATCGTCCTGGGCACGGGCATCGTGCCCACCTACCCGCGCCACCCCGCGACGCTCGTCTCGCAGGCGCTGGCTGTCGCGGCGCTCGCGCCGGAGCGGCTGCGGCTCGGCGTGGGCGTCAGCCACCCGTTCATCATCGGCGGCTTGCTCGGCCTGCCCTTCCATCCGCCGATCGCGCACCTGCGCGAGTACGTGACGGTGGTGCGGGGCCTGCTCGAGCGCGGCCGGATCGACTTCGACGGCCACTACTACAACGTACACGCGCAGCTTGCCGCGCCGCCGACGCCGATCCCGATTCCGATCTCGGCGCTGCGCCCGCGCATGTTCGAGCTCGCCGGGGAGATCTCGGACGGCGCGATCGCCGCCTGGTGCCCCGTGCCCTACCTGATCGAGAAGGCCCTGCCCGCGCTGGCACGCGGCGCGCATCGAGCCGGCCGGCCGCGCCCACCGCTGATCGCGAACGTGCCGATCGTGATGAGCGACGACCGCGAGGCCGTGCGAGCGGCCGCGCGCAAGGAGCTCGGCATGTACCTGATCGCGCCGGCCTACGCCGACATGTTCCGGCAGGCCGGCTTCGCCATCCCGGCCGATCTCGTCCCGCCCGATCCGCTCATCGACGCGCTCTTCGCCTGGGGAACACCCGCGCGTGTCGCGGAGCGACTGCGCGCCGCGAAGCGCGCCGGCGTCGACGAGCTGATGATCACGATCCACCCCGCGCGCGATCCCGAGAAGGAGACGTCCGTGGCACTCGAGCTGCTCGGCAGCCTGTGCGCCGAGATCCGCGGTCACTAGCGAAGGAGTCCGGCCCATGCTTTTCGGCGCCATGATCCAGCCCCGCATCGACGATCCCGATCTGCCGCGCGAGATCGAGCGGCTGGGCTTCGATTCGCTCTGGGTTCCCGATTCGCACATGATCTCGTCCGACTGCTACGCCGTGCTGACGCTCGCGGCGGTCAACACCCAGCGCATCCGGCTCGGCACGGGTGTCTCGATCGCCGGCACGCGGATCGCGCCGGTCACCGCGCACTCGATCGCGACGATCAACCGGCTCGCGCCTGGCCGCGTCTTCCTGGGCCTGGGCACGGGACACACGGCCATGCGCACGATGGGCTACGACCCGGTCGGACCGACGGAGTTCCGCGAGTACCTGCGCGTGGTGCGAGCGCTGCTGCGCACGGGGCAGGCCGAATTCGACTGGCGCGGCAAGTCGCGGCACATCGGGTTCCTGCACCGCCAGCTCGGCCTGATCGACATCGAGCATCCGATTCCGATCCTGGTCGCTGCGAACGGTCCGCGCGCCCTGCTCGCGGCGGGCGAGTTCGGCGACGGACGCGTCTCGGCCGACAACGAGCCGCCCGAGGCGCTGGCCGCGAGCATGGCGCAGATCCGCGCGGGCGCGGCGGCCGCGGGACGCACGCTTCCCGCCGACTACCACACGGCGACGCTGGCCTTCACCTGCGTGCTGCGGCCGGGCGAGACGCTCGAATCGGAGCGCGTGATCGAGCAGGTCGGACCGATGACGACGGCGTACCTGCACTACTGGTACGAGTGGTACAAGAAGAGCGGCAGCGATGACGCCGTGCCGCGCGAGATCTTTGCCGACTTTCGGGAGTATCTCGAGCACGTCGGGAAGATGGAGACCCCCGAAGACCGGCGCTATCTCGAGATCCACGACGGACATTGCACGTACCTCGTGGCTTCCGAGCGCCGCTTCGTGAGGCCGAACGTGATCCGCGCCGCGCGCGGCTTCGTCGGCGAGCCCGATGAGATCATCGAGATGCTGCGGGAGCGCGAGCGCGGGGGACTGCGCGAGCTCGCGATCCTGCCGCCGATCCACTGCGCGCGCGAGGTGTTCGCCGACTTCGCGTCGCAGGTGATCGCTCGGTACAGGTGAGCGGCGCCGCCTCCGCGGTGTTGTCGACGACCGTGGCCGGGGCGGTCGTCGCGCTGCTCGAGAGCCTCGGCGTGCGCCGCGCCTACGGGTTGACCGGCGGCCCGATCGCCCCCTTCTGCGACGCGCTCGGACGTTCTACGCGCATCCGCACGCTGCACTGCCGGCACGAATCCGGAGCGGCGTTCGCCGCGCTCGAGGACTCGCTCGCGTCCGGTGAGCTGTGCGCGGTCTTCGTCACGACGGGGCCGGGCATCACCAACGCGCTCACGGGAATCTGCGCCGCGCGCAGCGATGGTGGGCGCGTGCTGTTGATCTCCGCTTCGACGTCCGCACGCGAAACGGGACGAGGCGCGTTCCAGGAGACCAGTCCCGTGACGCTGCCGGTCGAGGGAATCTTCCGCGCTGGACCGATCTTCCATTCGGCCTTCCGGCTCGACGAGCCCGCACAGCTGCCCGCGATCGCAGCCGAGATCGCCCTCGGGCTCGCGCGTCCGCAGGGCTGGGTCGGTCACCTCACGATTCCGATCGGAGCGCAGACGGAGCTCTGTGCGCCCGCTTTCGCGCGGGTGGTCTCCTGTCGTCACGACTGCGATCCGGCGCTGATCGACGCGAGCGTCGCGCGCCTCGACCGGCGCGAGTTCGCGATCTGGGCGGGCTTCGGCGCGCGCGGCGCCTCGGCCGAGCTCGCCGAGCTCGCGGCGCGCACGGGCGCGGCCGTGATGTGCTCGCCGCGCGCGAAGGGCGTCTTTCCCGAGGATCACCCGCAGTATCTCGGAGTCACGGGCTTCGGCGGTCACGAGCGCGTGAAGGAGTACCTGTTCGAGGCACGTCCCGAGCGCATCCTCGTGCTGGGCTCGCGGCTCGGCGAGTTCACGTCGTTCTGGGATCTCGATTTCGTGCCGAGCGGCGGCTTCGTGCACGTCGACCTCGATCCGTGCGCGGCCGGCGCGGCCTACCCCGAGGCGGAGACGCTGTCGGTGTCCGCCGAGATCGGCAGCTTCCTGCGCGCGCTGCTGGGGCGCCTGTCGCCGCGCGTCGGGTCGCCCGCCTGGACGCGGCACGCCGATGCGCACCCGCTCGAGCTGCGCGCCCGCGGGCCGGTGCGCCCGGCGGCGCTGATGGCCGCGGTGCAGCGCGCGATCGTCGACGCGAGCGATGCGATCGTCCTTTGCGAAGCGGGAAACGCCTTCGCCTGGGGCACGCACGCGCTCTCGTTCCGGACTGCCGGCCGCTACCGCACGAGCACTCTCTGGGGCGCGATGGGGCATGCGAGCTGCGGGGTGATCGGCGCGACGCTCGCCCGCGGAACGCCCGGCGTGGCGCTCGTCGGCGACGGCGCCATGCTGATGCAGACCGAGATCAGCACGGCGGTGCAGTACGGAATTCCCGCGGTCTGGATCGTCTTGAACGACGGCCTGTACGGAATGATCGAGCAAGGCATGCGCGCACAGGGCCTGCGACCGCTCGAGACGAAGCTGCCCGCGACCGATTTCGCCGCGCACGCGCGCGCGCTCGGCGCGCAAGGGGTGCGCGTCGAGCACGAGCCGGAGCTCGACGCCGCGCTCGCGGGAATCGCCGCGCCTGCGCGCACGCGTCCGATCGTCGTCGACGTGCGCATCGATCCCGCCGAGCCCGCGCCGTTCCTGCGTCGGGTTCAGAGCCTGGTCCGCCAGACGAGTCATGCCGATCCGAGTCATTCGCACATGGAGGTCGAAGCATGAACGAGTCCGTGGGCCTGAAGTCGCTAGCGCTCTCCTTCCCGGCACAGATCCGCACGAACGATTTCTGGCGCGAGAAGTACCCGGAGCTCGTCGCCGACGAGGAGCGCCGCACGCTGGCGCGCTTGTGGAAGTCGAACGCGGCGACGAAGGAGCTCGACGCGTTCGAGAGCACGATGGCGCCGTACCTGTCCGACCCGTTCCGCGGCGCGCGCGAGCGGCGGGTGCTCGCCCCGGGCCAGCTGCCGTCGTCGCTCGAGCTCGACGCGGCCCGGCGCGCGCTGACGGCGGCGAAGCTCGAGCCCGCCGACGTCGAGCTCCTGATCTGCACGTCCTTCCTGCCCGATCAAGTCGGCGTGGGCAACGCCACCTATCTCGCGCAGAAGCTGGGCCTGCGCTGCGCGGCCTGGAATATCGAGACCACCTGCTCGAGCGCGCTGGTCGCGCTGCAGAGCGCGAGTGCGCTGATCCGCACGGGGGACTTCAGGAACGCGCTGGTCGTCGTCTCGTGCACGTACTCGCGCGTCGCGGACGAGGACGACACGCTGACCTGGTTCCTCGGCGACGGCGCCGGAGCGTTCGTGGTCTCGGCCACGCCCCCCGGTGCGACCTACCTCGGCGCGCGCTCGTTCCACACCGGCTCGACCTGCAACACCTTCTTCTACGAGGTCGTGCCCGATCCGGTGCGCGGCGCGCGCATCCGCATGGATTGCACGCCCGAGACCGGCAAGATCCTCTACGAGACGGCCGAGCCGTACCTGCGCGCCTGCAGCGAAGCGGCGGCACGCGCGGTGGGAGTGAAGCTCGACGAGATCGATTGCTTCGTCTTCAACACGCCCACCGCCTGGTATGCAGACTTCTGCAGCGCGGCGCTGGGCGTTCCGCGCGCGAAGGCGGTCGATACCTATCCGGAGTACGCGAACATCGGCCCCGCTCTCCTGCCCGCGAACCTGTATCGCGCCGCGGCGAGCGGAATGCTCACGCCCGGCAATCTCGTCCTGCTCTACACCGTGGGCAGCGTCTCGAGCGCGGGCGCGCTGATCCTGCGCTGGGGCGACGTGGCACTCGGCGGTGTAGGGGAAGTGGCCGGCTAGGGCGCCGTCGCGCGCGCGATCTCGAGCTGCGTCGCGACGATCGCGCGCAGCCGCGTGCGATCGACGGGCTTGGACAGATAGTCGTCGCAGCCGGCTTCGATGCAGGCCTCGCGCGAGCCGTGCATGGCGTGGGCGGTGAGCGCGACGATGCGGCCCGTGAAGCCCCCGGCGCGCAGCATGCGCGTGGCCTGGTAGCCGTCGAGCTCCGGCATCTGCATGTCCATCAGCACCAGATCGAACGGCTTGCCGCCGGACTGCGCCGCGCGCACGCGATCGATCGCGAGCTGCCCGTTCTCCGCCGTCTCGACATCGAGGCCCCAGCGCAGCAAGTGGTGCACGAGCAGACGGCGGGTGTCGGGACCGTCCTCGGCCAGCAGCAGGTGGCCGCGCAGCGCGCTCGAGGGATCGCGCTCGGGCCGGTTTCCCTCGACGCCCGCGTCTTCGACCACCGCCTCCGCGGGAATGCGCAGCGTGAACGTGCTGCCGCGGCCGACCTCGCTCGCGAGCGTGAGCGATCCGCCGAGCGCCGTCGCGAGCTGGCGCGAGATGGCGAGCCCGAGTCCGGTGCCGCCATGGCGGCGCGCCATCGACTCGTCGCCCTGCGAGAACGCTTCGAAGACCCGGTCCTGCAGTTCGCGCGGGATGCCGGGGCCGGAGTCCTCCACCTCGAAGCGCAGCTGACCGGGGCCGTCGGCGGCGAGCGACAGGCGCACGAAGCCGCTCGGCGTGAACTTCACCGCATTGGCCGCCAGGTTGATCAGGATCTGCCGCAGTCGGGTCGCGTCGCTGCGGATCGCGCCTTCCAGGTCCGGACCGATCTCCACCCGCAAGTCGAGTCCGCGCTCCTGCGCGCCCGGGGCCATCAGCGAGGCAACGTCGCGCAAGGAGCGACCCGGATACAGCGGACCGTAGTCGAGTGCCACGTGACCGGCCTCGACCCGCGAGAGATCGAGGATGTCGTTGATCACGGTCAGAAGATGCTCCGCGTTGCGCTGGATCGTGCGCAGGTACCCGAGCTGCTCGGGCGTCGTCTTCTCGTCTTCGAGCACTTCCGCAAAGCCCAGGATCGCCGTCATCGGCGTGCGGATCTCGTGACTCATGTGCGCGAGGAAGTCGCTCTTCGCCTGGTTCGCGCGCTCGAGATCGCGAATCGTGTGGTCCTTGATCGACTCGTAGATCCAGCCGATCAAGAAGATCGTCATCGTGATCGCGACCAGCGACGTGCCCCAGAGCACGTCCTTCGCCGCGGGCGAGATCAGGTCGTAGACCGGCAGGCCGAGCGTCGGCGCCAGCGCGAGCAGCGCCAGCTCGAAGAGCACGCAGCCGGTCCAGATCCACGCCAGCCGCACGCCGCCGAAGCCGAGCGCGAGCAGCGGATGCAGCACCATCCACGGCAGGAGCGGCGAGCGATAGCCGCCGGTGATCGAGCACATCAACGCGAGCAGTCCGCCCAGGCTGAAGCCGAGCAATCCGACCGTCATGCGGATGGAGCTGCCCGAGCGCACGAGTACGGGCACGACCGCGATCAGCGACATGCCGATCGCGAGGCTCACGAGCGCGATCTTCGCGTAGGCCGCGGGGAAGACCACCATGTACATCAGCGCGTAGAGCGGGCTCCAGGCGAGGATGGCGAGCGAGAACCCGACCACGATCTTGCTCTTGCGAACGTCGTGCGGGTCCGACCGGCCGGGGACGAACCACGCCAGCGTGGAGTCGATGAAGGTCGGCAGCGTCGAGCGCCTGGGCGAGAAGTCTGACATCCCTTCGGCCGTATCGGTGAGCGCCGTACGCAATTTGACTTCTGCGGAGCCGCGTCGCGAAATGCACTTGCGTGCTTCTGCGGCGATATCACTGGATCGAGATCGCGGATCAGAGCGGATGTCCGCGGCTGCTCCGCGACGGCCTGACGGACTACCTGCGACACGCGGAGGCGACGATGCGGCCCTACGATCCGGCCGTACCTCGCCTGAAGCGGGCGTTCGACGCCAGCGGCGCGCAGCGCGTTCTCGACCTCTGCTCCGGCGCGGGTGGGCCGTGGCTTCCGCTCCTCGACAGCTGGGAAAAGCTCGGCGCCGCTCCGGCGGAGGTGCGTCTCACGGATCAGCGCCCGAGTCCCGCCGCTTGGGCACGCGCAACCGACGCGTCGCGCGGTCGGCTCCGCGCGCACCCGGAGCCGATCGACGCGCGCGCGGTGCCCAAGGAGCTCGACGGCTTCCGCACGCTCTTTGCCGCCTTCCACCACTTCCGGCCCGCGCAGGCGGAGGCGATCCTGCGCGATGCGGTCGAGAAGCGTCAGGGCATCGCGATCCTCGAGGTCACCGAGCGCAGCTGGCGCGCCGTCGCGCTCGCCTGCTTCTCGTGGCTCTTCGTGATGCTTCTGACACCGGGTATCCGACCGGTCAGCTTGCGCCGGCTCGTGCTCACCTACCTGATCCCGGTGATCCCGCTGCTCATCACGTTCGATGGTGTCGTCTCGTGCCTGCGCACGTACACGCCGGAGGAGCTCGCCGAGCTCGCGCGCCGCGCCGGCGGCGATCATGTCTGGGAAATCGGCCAGGCGAACTATCCGGGCTTCCCCATCCCGGTCACCTGGCTGATCGGCGTACCGCGGGACGCCTCGGCCTAGCGGCTGTCCGGCGCCCGCATCCCTCGAGTCGACCGGGGCGCCGCTTCTGTGCTACTAGACGGCCGCCCGTCTGAATGGGAAGAGGGAGCCCGCCCTATGCACACGTTCGCCGCGCGTCCTGCCGCGCGTACTGTTTGGATCACCGCCGCCGCGCTCGTCGCGCTCTTCGGAGCCGACGCCGCCCTGGCGAGCGAAGCATCGCTGAAGCTGCCGAGCTTCGCGGAGCCCGCGTTCTTCGGCGGCACGACCAGCGGCGCCAGCATCCTGATGTGGGGCTTGCTCGTGTGCGCGCTGGGCATGGGCTTCGGGCTCTTCCAGTACGTGCAGCTCAAGAACCTGCCGGTACATAAATCGATGCTCGAGATCTCCGAGCTCATTTACGCGACGTGCAAGCAGTATCTCGTCACGCAGGGCAAGTTCATCGCGATCCTGTGGGTGTTCATCGGCGCGGTCATGGTCCTGTACTTCGGGTTCCTGCTCCAAGACCCCGACATGACGCCATTCCGGGTCGGCGTGATCCTGGTCTTCAGCCTGGTCGGCATCGCCGGCAGCTACGGCGTGGCCTGGTTCGGCATCCGCGTGAACACCTTCGCGAACTCGCGCACCGCCTTCGCGAGCCTGCGCGGCAAGCCCTTCCCGACCTACGCGATCCCCATCCAAGCCGGCATGTCGATCGGCATGGTGCTGATCTCGGTCGAGCTCTTGATCATGCTCGCGATCCTGTTGTTCGTGCCCGGCAGCTTCGCGGGCCCCTGCTTCATCGGCTTCGCGATCGGCGAGTCGCTCGGCGCGGCCGCGCTGCGCATCGCGGGCGGCATCTTCACCAAGATCGCCGACATCGGCTCCGACCTGATGAAGATCGTCTTCAAGATCAAGGAAGACGACGCGCGCAACCCGGGCGTGATCGCGGACTGCACCGGCGACAACGCCGGCGACTCGGTCGGCCCGTCGGCCGACGGCTTCGAGACCTACGGCGTGACGGGCGTCGCGCTGATCACCTTCATCCTGCTCGCCTCGCACGAGCCCGCGGTGCAGGTGCAGCTGCTGGTCTGGATCTTCGCGATGCGCATCATGATGGTGATCGCGAGCCTGGCCGCCTACCTGCTGAACGACGTGGTCGCGCGCGCGCGCTTCGCGAACGCCGACCACATGGACTTCGAGCAACCGCTCACCGCCCTGGTCTGGCTCACCTCGATCGTGTCGGTGGTGCTGACCTACGTCGTGTCGTACGAGCTGATCGCGGACCTCGGCGACGGGACGCTGTGGTGGAAGCTCTCCACGATCATCACCTGCGGCACGCTCGCGGGCGCGATCATCCCCGAGCTCGTGAAGGTGTTCACGTCGGTGAACTCCCGCCACGTGCGCGAGGTGGTGACGAGCTCCCGCGAGGGCGGCGCTTCGCTGAACATCATCTCCGGCCTGGTCGCGGGCAACTTCAGCGCGTACTGGATGGGCATCACGATCGTCGTGCTGATGGGCATTGCCTGGGGCGTGTCGACACTGGGCCTGCAGGTGCTGTTCCCGATCGCGGGCTCGCTGATCGACGTGTCGCCGGTGTTCGCGTTCGGCCTGGTCGCGTTCGGGTTCCTGGGCATGGGCCCGGTCACGATCGCGGTCGACAGCTACGGCCCGGTCACCGACAACGCGCAGTCCGTCTACGAGCTGTCGCTGATCGAGACGATTCCCGACCTGAAGGCGGAGGTGAAGCGCGACTTCGGCTTCGAGCCGAGCTTCGACCGCGCCAAGGCCTTCCTGGAGGAGAACGACGGCGCCGGCAACACCTTCAAGGCGACCGCCAAGCCCGTGCTGATCGGCACCGCCGTGGTAGGCGCCACGACGATGGTGTTCTCGATCATCCTCTCGCTCACCAACGGCATGACCACGGATCTCGAGAAGCTCTCGCTGATCCACGCGCCCTTCCTGCTCGGTCTGATCTCGGGCGGCGCGATGATCTTCTGGTTCTCGGGCGCGTCGATGCAGGCGGTCTCCACCGGCGCCTACCGCGCGGTCGAGTTCATCAAGCAGAACATCAAGCTCGAGGGCGTCGAGAAGGCGTCGGTCGAGGACAGCAAGAAGGTCGTCGAGATCTGCACGATCTACGCGCAGCGCGGCATGTTCAACATCTTCCTGGCGATCTTCTTCGCGACCCTGTCGTTCGCCTGCGCGGAGCCGTTCTTCTTCATCGGCTACCTGATCTCGATCGCGATCTTCGGGCTGTACCAGGCCATCTTCATGGCCAACGCGGGCGGCGCGTGGGACAACGCCAAGAAGATCGTCGAGACGGAGCTGAAGGCGAAGGGCACGCCGCTGCACGACGCGTGCGTGGTCGGCGACACGGTCGGCGACCCGTTCAAGGACACCTCGTCGGTGGCGCTGAACCCGGTGATCAAGTTCACGACGCTGTTCGGCCTGCTCGCGGTCGAGCTCGCGGTCGAGCTCGGCCACACCAATCCGGCGCTCACGCACATGCTGGCCGCGGGCTTCTTCGTCGTGTCCGCGTTCTTCGTCTACCGCTCGTTCTACAACATGCGGATCGAGGGCGCGTCGGCCTGAGCCACTCGCGGGAGCGGCCGCCTACTTGTACTTGACCGAGCAGCCGTAGGGCTTGGTCTCGCTCGGGTCGGGCGTGCTGCTCGCGAGCAGCGCCGCGACCGCTTTGCCGACGTAGTTGGTCGGCGTCGCGGAGTCGCCATCGGGATCGTCGTCGATCGCGCCGGCGTAGCGGAGCACGCCGTCGGCGTCGATCACGAACAGGTGCGGGGTCGTGCGCGCGCCGTACAGGTGGCCGATCGTCCCGTCGGCGTCCTGCAGCGTCGGGTAGGCGAAGCCTTGCGCCGCCTTCCAAGCCTTGGTGTCCGCCGGCGTGTTGGAGTGCGTCGAGTTCACCGCCAGCCAGACGACGTCCTTGGCGCCGAGCGTCGTGGCGAGCTTCTCCATGGTGTCGGCCGAGTAGTGCCGCTCGACGAACGGGCAGTCGGGGTTCGTCCACTCGAGCACGACCGCTTTGCCCCGGAGTTTCGCGAGCTCGTAGCTCGCGCCCGTCTCGTCCATGGCGGTGAAGTCGGGCGCGGGCTTGCCGACCGCCGCGGTCTGGGGAGGCGTGGCCAGCAGCAGGCTCAGGATCGCAACACCGAAATGGATCATGTCGTCTTCTCCTTGGGTGCAGGCGCGGCCTGCGTGAGAGCTTCGAGGAACAAGTCCACCGTGAGCACCTCCGGAAGGACGATCGGCCGATCCGGGGCATTCGGTGAGTAGACCAGGTAGAGCGGCACGCCCGCCTTGCCGAAGCGCGCGAGCTCGAGCCGGATCGCCTCGTCGCGGCGCGTCCAGTCGCCGACGAAGGTCTCGACGCCGCGCTTCTCGAGCTCGGCGCGCACGCGCGGGTCCTCGAACACGATGTGCTCGTTCACCTTGCAGGTCAGACACCAGTCCGCGGTGAAGTAGACGAACACGGGCCGGCCGCGCGCGAGCGCGGCTTCGACCTCGACCGCCGAGAACGCGCGGCCGAGCGTGGGCTCCTGCGCGTGCTCGGATTCGGCGACCGGCCGCGCCTCGGCGACCGGCAGCGTGGAGAGGCCCAGCACCGCGAGCAGCACGAGCGAGACCGAGGTGAGCCGCGCGATGCCCGGCAGCTCCGCGCGCTGCAGCGCGCCGAAGATCCAGACCCCCGCGGCCACCACGACCAGGTACGCGAGCAGCGCGGTCTGCGCGCCCGAGCCCGCGGAGCGGCCCATGATCCAGAGCAGCCACACGACCGTGCCCAGCAGCGCGAAGCCGAGCCCTGCGCGCAGGTGCAGCATCCACGTCCCGCCGCGCGGGATGAAGCGCGCCCAGGCGGGCACGAGGGTGATCAGCACGAACGGCAGCGCCAGGCCGACGCCGATCGCGAGGAAGATCGCGACGATCAGCGGCCAGGGGCTCGCGAACGCGAAGCCCACGGCCGTGCCCAGGAACGGCGCCGAGCAGGGCGTCGCGACCACCACCGCGAGCAGGCCCTCGAAGAAGCTACGGCGCGCGCCGACCGCGCCCGTGCCGGCGCTCGCGAGGCGCGTCGCGTCGAAGCCGATCTCGAACACGCCGAACAGGTTCAGCGCGAACACCACCAGCACCGCCGCCACCGCCGCGACGAACAGCGGCTCCTGGAACTGGAAGCCCCAGCCGACGGAGGTGCCCGCCGCGCGCAGGGCCGCGACGACCAGCGCGAGCACGAGCATGGTCGCGAGCACGCCCG
The DNA here is from genome assembly GCA_040902485.1 of Myxococcota bacterium. Lineage (GTDB taxonomy): Bacteria > Myxococcota_A > UBA9160 > SZUA-336 > SZUA-336 > VGRW01. Next base: position 253,922 of record JBBDXF010000037.1, read on the forward strand.
CGAGGTACGCGACACCGTACCGGATCACCACGCCGCGCCGCTCGTGCGCGAGCTCGGCGATCCCGAACACCTTGATCGCGAGTACCGGCAGCACGCACGGCATCAGGTTCAGGATCAGACCGCCCGCCAGCGCGAGCAGCAGCGCGCGCCACAGCGGCACGTCGAGCGCGGGGTTCTCGAACGGCACCGGCTCGAGCCAGGGGCTCTCGAGCGCGAGCACGTTGGCGCCGGCCTCCGCGCGCGGCAGCGGCAGGTCGACCTCGACATACTGCTGCGCGCCGTCGCGATCGATCGCGAGCACGCCGCGCAGCCGGCCGTTCGGGTCCGCCGGCGGATCGGCGGAGGCGCGGCCCGCGAGCGTGAGCAGGAAGCCGCCCGCCAGGAACTCCGGGCTGCGCCCACCGGTCGCTTCGAGCTCGACGCCCTCCATGCGGTCCGGCACGAAGGCGTTGCTCGCCTCGCGCGTGCCCGGACGGAGCTTCGCGCAGACGACCGGATCCGCGCCCGGCTCGCCGCACGCGCGCACCGCCAGCGCGGCGCGGAACGCGTCGCCCGGACGGATCGCCGACAGCGAGTAGACCGCCTCGAGCTCGACGCCGAGCGCGGCCGGATCGCGCGGCACGCGCGCGGCCCACTCCTCGAAGAACGCGTGCGTCTCGGGGTCCGCGAGCGCCGGCGCGTCGTCGACGCGGATCGTGCGCCGCAGGTGCACCTCGCCCGGAATGCACTGCACCTCGCAGACCAGGAACTCGGCGTCGACCAGCGCCTCAATCTCGCCCTGCACGCCCGGCGCGAACACGGCGTCCTGGAGCAGCAGCACCTCGCGGGCGTAGCCGTAGGTGGTGATGAAGCCATCGGCTTCGCGGAAGACCGCCGGGAACGGCCACTGGATCGGCCCCACTTCCGCGCCGTCGATGGCCCATTCGAGCTTGGTCGGGATTCCCGACTGCCCGGAGTTGCGCCAGTACACGTGCCAGCCGCGGTCGAGCGAAAGGAGCACGCCCAGACGGAACTTCTGGCCGGGCTGGACGGTGTCGGACTCGACGTAGAGGCGCGCCTCGACCCGGACCTCGTCACCGTCCGAAGCGCCCGCGCCGATCGCGCTCTCCGGCACGTCCGGGGCGGCTGCGGCGAGCCCGGCGGCGAGCCAGACCAGAAGGCATGCGAGGGTGGAGCGCATCGGCCCCACAATCTACAGGAGCCGGGCCGAACCGGTTACGGGCTTGACACCCAGGGGCCGGGGTCGATCGTCTGGAGGGCTGGCGCCGGGTTCTCGCGCGTCCCGCGGAGGAATCGAATGAAGCGCGTCTTTCTGTTTCTCGTGACCAACCTTGCCGTCCTGCTGGTGCTCGGCGTGGTGGCGCGCCTGCTCGGCGTGGACCGGGTAGCGCCCGGCCAGTACGGCGCCCTGCTCGCCTTCGCGGCGGTCTTCGGCATGGGCGGCGCGTTCATCTCGCTCGCGATCTCCAAGTGGAGCGCGAAGCGGATGATGGGCGTCAAGCTGATCACCCAGCCGAGCGGCGACGCGGAGCAGTGGCTGGTGAACGCGATCGCGCGCCACGCGCAGGCCGCCGGCATCGGCATGCCCGAGGTCGGCATCTTCGATTCGCCGCAGCCCAACGCCTTCGCCACCGGCGCGCGCAAGAATTCGGCGCTGGTCGCGGTCTCGACGGGCCTGTTGCGCTCGATGAACCGCGAGGAAGTCGACGCCGTGCTCGGCCACGAGATCTCGCACGTCGCGAACGGAGACATGGTCACGCTCACGCTGATTCAAGGGGTGCTGAACACGTTCGTGATCTTCCTGTCGCGCATCCTGGGCGGGATCATCGACAAGGCGGTGTTCCGTTCGGAGCGCGACCACGGCCCGGGCTACTTCCTGACCGTGATCGCGCTGCAGATCCTGTTCGGGATCCTCGCGAGCGTGATCGTGTACTGGTTCTCGCGCCAGCGCGAGTTCCGCGCCGACGCGGGCGGCGCCAAGCTGGCCGGCCGCACGAACATGATCTCGGCGCTCGAGCGGTTGAAGGCCGGACAGCCGGCCCCGCTTCCCGATCAGCTCGGCGCGTTCGGGATCGCGGGCGGTGGCAAGGCGCTCTCGCGCCTGTTCATGACCCACCCTCCGCTCGAAGAGCGGATCAGTCGTCTGCAGGAGATGCGGGCTTAGCCTTGTTGACTCCGCTCGGCTTCGCCTCGCTGCGCGCCGCTCCGCGGCTTGCGGGCGCCGCCGCGGGCGGCCGCGGACGGCGCCCTACCCCTAACCCTTCGGCGGAGATCCCGGTCTGTTGACTTCGCTCGGCTTCGCCTCGCTGCGCGCCGCTCCGCGGCTTGCGGGCGCCACCGCGGGCGGCCGCGGACGGCGCCCTACCCCTAACCCTTCGGCGGGGGATCCCGGTCTGTTGACTTCGCTCGGCTTCGCCTCGCTGCGCGCCGCTCCGCGGC
>JBBDXF010000037.1:256460-306663 GCA_040902485.1 Myxococcota bacterium
GCGGGCGCCACCGCGGGCGGCCGCGGACGGCGCCCTACCCCTAACCCTTCGGCGGAGATCCTGGTCTAGCTCGGCTTCGGCCGGCGCGCGCGGCCCGACGATAGCCGGGTCGGGCCGCCTTCTCGGCCGCTTCGAGCGCGTCGCGTCTTCGGGCCTCGATCGCCTCGCGCGGCGCGCGCGAGGCGATCAGGCATTCCGGCCCGTCGCCGATCAGATCGGCGCGACCGGCCTGCTCGAGCGCGCGGTGCACGGTGAAGTAGTTTTCGGGCGCGAAGAATTGCAAGAGCGCCCGCTGCACCTTGCGGTCGTGCAGCTTGCGCGCGGTCTCGACCGGCTTCATCGAGAGCGGGTTCAGCCCCGTCCAGTACATGCAGGTCGCGATGTCCATCGGCGCGGGGATGAAGTCCTGCACCTGGCGCGGCCGGTAGCCGCGCGCCTTCAGGAACACCGCCAGCTCGATCATGTCCTCCACCGTCGAGCCCGGGTGGCTGGCGATGAAGTACGGCACCAGGAACTGCTCCTTGCCCGCGCGCTTCGACGCGGCCTCGAAGCGGTCGGCGAACTCCTCGAAGGTGTTCTGCGCGGGCTTCTTCATCAGCGCGAGCACGCGATCGGAGACGTGCTCGGGAGCGACCTTCAGATGCCCGCCCACGTGGTGCGCGGCGAGCTCTTCGAGATACTCGGGGTCCTCGCGCGCCAGATCCATGCGGATGCCCGAGGCGACGTGCACCTTCTTCACGCCGGGCAGCGCGCGCGCCTCGCGCATCAGCGCCTTGGTGGGCTCGTGGCTGGTGCCGAGCAGCTTGCACACCGTCGGGTTGATGCAGGAGAGCCGCCGGCACACGGCCTCGACGTCGGGCTTGGTGCAGCGCATGCGGTACATGTTCGCGGTCGGCCCGCCGAGATCGCTGACGTGTCCCGAGAATCCGGGCGTCGCAGCCAGCGTGCGCACCTCCGAGAGGATCGACTCGGGCGAGCGCGACTGGATCGCGCGGCCCTGGTGCATGGTGATCGAGCAGAACGTGCAGCCGCCGAAGCAGCCGCGCATGATCTGCACCGAGTCCTTGATGGTCTGCCAGGCGGGGATCTCTTCGCTGTAGAGCGGGTGCGGGCGCCGCGTGTACGGCAGATCGTAGAGCGCGTCCATCTGCGGCTCCGAGAGGGAGAGCGCCGGCGGGTTCACGACCAGCATGCGCTCGCCGTGGCGCTGCACGAGCCGCCGCGCGTTCAGCGGGTTGGTCTCGCGGTGCATGTCGTGGGTCATGACCGCGAACGCCTGCTTGTCGGCGACCACGGTCTCGTAGCTCGGCAGCTCCACGTCCTGGTTCGGGCAGTTCGCGTCGTCCCAGCGATGCGCGGGCACGGACTCGGACTTGCCGAGCAGGTAGGCGAGCCCGCGCATGTCGCGCAGGCCGACGACGCCCAGGCCCGCTTCGAGTCTTCGGGCGATCTCCAGGATCGCCGTCTCGCCCATGCCGTACACCAGCGCGTGTGGCTTCGAGGTGACCAGGCTCGACGGCCAGACCTTGTCGGACCAGTAGTCGTAGTGGGCGATGCGGCGCAGCGACGCCTCGACCCCGCCCGCGATCACCGGCACGCCGGGGAACGCCTCGCGACACCGCTGTGCGTAGACGGCGGTGGCGCGGTCGGGGCGCAGGCCGGTGCGCCCGCCCGGCGAGTAGGCGTCCGCGTTGCGGCGCTTCTTGTTCGCCGTGTAGTGGTTGATCAGCGAGTCCATGTTGCCGGCGCTGACGCCGTAGAAGAGCCGCGGCCGGCCGAGCGCGCGCCACGCCGCGGCCGACCTCCAGTCCGGTTGCGCGAGGATCGCGACGCGGTAGCCGTTGGCTTCGAGCCAGCGGCCGAGGATCGCGGCCGCGAACGACGGGTGGTCGATGTACGCGTCGCCCGAGACCAGCACCACGTCGGGCTGCTGCCAACCGCGCGCGCGAATCTCGTCCGCGCTCGTCGGCAAGAAGGCGTCGGCCGTGGGTGGGGGCGAGCGGCGCATCGGGACCGCGGAGTATAGCCTCCGCCCGTGCCCGCCCCGATCCCGCCCTGCCCTCACCGGCCGCCGTGCCCCGGCTGTCCGCGCTATGGCGAGCCGGGAATCGCGCCGGCCGCGCGCGCGCGGCTCGCGGAGCTCGCGAAGCGCTGCGGACTGCCCGAGCCGCAGGTCGTCGTCGGAGCGCCGCTAGGCTTTCGCACGCGCGCGCGGCTGGCCGTTCGCGGGCGCGCGAGCTCGCCGAAGCTCGGCCTGTTCCAGGAGGGCACGCACCGGATCGCCGACATTCCCCGGTGTCGGATCCAGCATTCGCTCGTGAACGAGGTGGCGGCCGCACTGCGGCGCGCGATCCGCGAGACGGGCGTCGCGCCGTACGCGGACGGCTCGGGTCGCGGCGAGCTGCGCTACGCGCAGATCGCGGTCGCGGGGGGGGGCGCGCAGGTGGTGCTGGTCGGGAACGCTCCGAGCGCCGATCCCCTGCGGCCCACGTTCGCCGCGCTCGAGCGCGAGCTCGGCGCACGGCTGCAAGGGCTGTGGTGGAACGGGAATGCCGCGCGCACGAACGCCATCCTCGGCCCGCACTGGGAGCAGATCGCGGGCGAGCCGGCGCTGCGCGAGACGATCGCGGGCGTCGACGTGTTCCATCCCCCGGGCGCGTTCGGCCAGAGCCACACGGAGCTGTTCGAGTCGCTCGCGAGTCGCGCGCGGGCCGCGGTACCGGACGGCGCGCGCGTGCTCGAGCTGTTCGCGGGCACCGGTGCGATCGGGCTCGGCCTGCTCGGGCGCGCGGAGCGCGTCTCGCTGAACGAGCTCTCGGAGCACGGGCTGCACGGGCTCGCGCTCGGGATCGGCGCGCGGCCGCCCGCGGAGCAGCTGCGCGCGGAGGTCCTGCCCGGCGATGCGTCGGCATTCGCGGACCGGATCGCAGCCGTCGACGCGCTGATCGTCGATCCGCCGCGCGGCGGGCTCGGACGCGCGCTCACCGACGCGATCCGCGCGCGCCCGCCCGCGCGACTCGTCTACGTGAGCTGCGGCCTCGACGCGTTCCTGCGCGAGGCCTCGGCCTGGCTCGACGCGGGCGCGCTCGCGCTCGAATCGCTCGAGGCGTACGCGCTGTTCCCCTACACGGAGCACGTCGAGACGCTGGCGGTGTTCGCGCGCAGCTAGCGCCCGCCGTGGCATCATGCGCCGCGATGAATGCCTCGGCTCCCGTGCTTCCCCTGCAAGGCATGCGCGTGCTCGAGATCGGCGGCTCGCTGCCGGCCGCGTTCGCCACGCGCTGGCTCGCGGGCTACGGCGCGGACGTGGTGCGCAGCGAGGGACCCGAGGGCGCGCTCACGAGCGACGAAGTGGCGTTCCTGCTGCCCGGCAAGCGCCGCGTCGCGGTCGACGCGCGCACGCTGCGCGCGCTCGCGCTCGAAGCGGACCTGCTGGTCGAGGACGGCGCGCCCGGCGCGCTCGCCGCGCTCGGTCTCGATCCGCGCGAGCTGCGGCGCGCGAAGCCGGCGCTCGTGGTCACCTCGCTCACCCCGTTTGGGCAGGATGGACCGCATGCGGGGTGGGCAGCGACGAACCTCGTCGCTCACGCCGCGGGCGGCATCCTGTCACTGACCGGTGTCATGTCGCGCGCCCCGCTCCAGAACGGCGGCCAGCAGGCCTGGATGCTGCTCGGCCTGAACGGCTTCTCGGCGTCGCTCGCCGCGTACTACGGCGCGCTTGTGCGCGGCGAGGGCGACTGGCTCGATATCTCGGCCCAGGAGTGCGCGGCCGGCATGCTCGAGTACGCGGGCCCGCGCGCCGCCTACGACGGCACGCCGGCGCAGCGGCTCGGCAATCGCGTGAACGCGATCTGGGGCATCTTCGCCTGCGCGGATGGCTTCGCCGGCGTGTGCGCGCTGCAGCGTCAGGCGCCGGCATTCTTGGCGCTGCTCGGCGACCCGGAGCTGCTCGAGCCGCGCTTCGTCGACCCGGTGCAACGCGTCGAGCACGAGGCGGAGCTCGGCGCGCGCATCGAGCGCTGGTTCGCGGACAAGACCAAGTCCGAGCTGCTCGAGCTGGGCGAGAAGCACAAGGTGCCGATCGGCGCGGTGCTGACGCCGCTCGATCTGCTCGGCAACGCGTCGCTCGCGGAGCGCGCGTTCTTCGACGACGTCGACACGCCCGCCGGCCGCGCGCGCGTTCCCGGCCGGCCGTTCCTGGGCCTCGGCTGGCGCTCCGGCCCACTCGCGCGCCCCGGCGCCGACACCGAAGCGGTTCGGCGCGACTGGCTGGGGAGCGCGCGGTGAAGAAGCTGCCGCTCGAGGGCGTGCGCATCGCCGATCTCTCGATGATGTGGGCGGGCCCGTACGCCACGCGCCTGCTCGCCGAGATGGGCGCGGAGGTGATCAAGATCGAGTCGCCGCGCGCCTGGGACAACGTCCGGACCCTGTTGCCGCAGCCGGGCGCGCCGGAGCCGTGGAACTCGTCGTACTACTTCAACGACTACAACCGCGACAAGAAGTCGCTGACGCTCGACCTGTCGCAGGCGCGCGGACGCGCGCTGTTCCTCGAGCTGGTTGCGAAGTGCGACTGCGTGATCGAGAACTACCGCGCCGACGTGCTCGACAAGCTCGGTATCGGCTGGGACGCCCTGCGCGAGGCGCGTCCCGACGTCGTGCTGATCAGCATGGCCGGCTTCGGCAAGACCGGCGCCGAGCGCAACCTGGTCGGCTTCGGCCCGATCATCGAGCAGATGGCCGGCATGGCTTCGACCAGCGGCTACGGCGACGACGGAGTCCCGTACAAGACCGGCATCTCGTACGGCGATCCGGTCGGCGGGCTCGCCGCCGCGGGCGCCGTGGTGCTCGCGCTGATCGCGCGCCGCCGCACGGGACGCGGCGCGTGGATCGACCTGGCGCAGCGCGAGACCATGGCGCAGATGGTCGGGCCCGCGTTCGCGGCCGCCGCGTTGCGCGGCGAGACACCGACGCACCACGGCAATCGCGACCCGCGAATCGCGCCACAGGGCGTGTACGCATGCGCGGGCGCGGAGTGCTGGCTCGCGATCTCCGCGCGGAGCGACGCGGAGTGGCGCGCGCTCGCGGGCGTGATCGGGGCGAGCGAACTCGAGCCTCTCTCGCTCGCCGAGCGCCGCGCGCGTCACGACGAGCTCGACCGCCGGATCGAGTCCTGGACGTGCAGCCAGGACCCGAGCGCCGCGGCCGCGACACTCCAGAGTGTGGGCATCGCCGCGTCGCGCGTGCTCGACGCCAACTCGATCCACGACGATCCGCACCTGGCAGCGCGCGGCTACTGGGTGCGCCTGCCCCATCCGAAGATGTCGCCCTGGAAGCAGCCCGTCTCGTCGTGGCGCCTGCTCGAAGCCGCGCCCGTCCCGCGCCGGCACGCGCCGCTCTTCGGCGAGCACAACCGCGAGATCCTGTGCGGCCTGCTCGGCCGCCCCGAAGCCGAGCTCGCCGAGCTCCGGGCCGCGGGCGTGATCGGCGACGCGCCCGTGAATCCCGGCATCGGCTGATAGAATGCCGGCACGAATCGAAGGAGAAGAACGATGAAGGTCGACGCCGGTCTGATGGGCGGTCTCGGCGAGGTTCCCAAGCGCATCGCCGAGCTCGAGGCCGCCGGCTACGACGGCGCGATCACCGCCGAGACCTCGCACGACCCGTTCTTCCCGCTGCTGCTCGCCGCCGAGCACAGCACGCGCATCGAGCTGATGACCTCGATCGCGGTCGCGTTCGCGCGCAGCCCGATGATCCTCGCCAACCTCGCGCACGATCTGAACGCGTACTCGAAGGGCCGCTTCATCCTGGGCCTGGGCTCGCAGATCCAGCCGCACATCACCAAGCGCTTCAGCATGCCCTGGTCGCACCCAGCGCCGCGCATGCGTGAGCTGATCCTGGCCATGCGCGCGATCTGGGCCACCTGGTACGAGGGCAAGAAGCTCGAGTTCCGCGGCGAGTTCTACACGCACACGCTGATGACGCCGATGTTCACACCGCTCGACACCAAGTACGGCGTGCCCAAGGTCTTCCTCGCGGCCGTCGGCCCGCTGATGACCGAAGTCGCGGGCGAGACCGCCGACGGCATGATCGCGCACGCCTTCACGACCGAGCGCTACCTGCGCGAAGTCACGCTGCCCGCGCTCGAGCGCGGCCTCGCAAAGTCGGGCCGCAAGCGCGCCGAGTTCCAGCTCGCCTTCCCCGCCTTCGTCGTCACCGGCGCGAACGAGAAGGCCTGGGTCGATTCGCGTACCGCCGTCTGCAAGCAAATCGCGTTCTACGGCTCGACGCCCGCCTACCGCCCGGTGCTCGAGCTGCACGGCTGGGGGGGACTGCAGACCGAGCTCAACTCGCTCAGCAAGCAGGGCCAGTGGGACAAGATGGGCGAGCTGATCGACGACAAGATCCTCGACGCCTTCGCGATCGTCGGCAGCCCCGACGAGATCGTTCCAAAGCTGCGCTCGCGCTACGGCGACTGCGTCGACCGCGTCTCGCTCACGTTCAGCTTCGGCGCCAGAGCCAGCGCCCAGGAGCTGATCTCGAAGCTGCATGGCTAGGTCGTTGGCGTGAGCGCGACGGCCAAGGTGGTCGCTGGGATCGACGTCGGCGGCGCGCGAAGGGGATATCACGCAGTGGCGCTGCGCAATGGCGCCTTCCAAGCGACCGCGTCGACAGATCCCGATGAGCTCGTCGCCTGGTGCCTCGCGCAGGGAGCGAGCATCGTCGCAGTCGATGCGCCGTGTGCATGGAGCCGGTCGTCGAGCTCCCGGCGAGCGGAGCGAGAGATGAGAATCAAGGACAGGAAGATCCACTGCTACGCAACACCAACGCGCGTGCGCGCGGATGGACATCCGTTCTACGGGTGGGTCTTCAACGGTGAGCGACTCTACCAGCGCTTGGCCGGTCACTATCCACTCTTCGACGGGCATGGGCGCGAAGGCCCGCTCTGCTTCGAGACCTTCCCGCACGCGGTCGTTTGCGCGCTGGCCGGCGACGTCGTGCCCGCGAAGCCGAAGATGTCGACGAGGCGAGCAGTCTTGGGCAACTACGGCTACGAACTGAGCGCCCTCCGAAATCTCGACTTGGTCGACGCGGGCCTGTGCGCGCTTGCCGCCGACTGCTTCGCATCCGGCCGGGTCACACTGTTCGGTGATGGGAGCGAGGGGTTCATCGTCGTGCCCGCAGTCGCGGCGCGAGTGCAAGGATGAGCACTTCAGTGATCGACCGTTCCGGTGTCCGCATCCTCGAATGCCTCGAGCCGATCGCCACCACCGGTGACGCGCTCGGGCTGGTCTCGGCCGCATTCGAGAACGACGCGACGCGGCTGCTGGTGGACGACGGCTACCTGCCGGCGGCCTTCTTCGAGCTGCGCTCGGGGTTCGCGGGCGAGTTCGTGCAGAAGCTCCTGAACTACCGCCTGCAGCTCGCGGTGGTGTTCGCGGAGCCGGCGAAGCACGGGGAGCGCTTCGAAGAGTTCGTCCGCGAGGCGCGGCGTGGGCGGGGCTTCCGGGCCTTCGACGACCGCGAGAGCGCGCTTGCCTGGCTCGCCTCGGGCTGACGTATCCTTTCGGGCGACTCGTTCGTTCTGGCTATGTCGAGAGACGACGAGGAGCTGCCGCCCATGACCGAACCGACCCGGCCCGCCGATTCGCCTTTCTCCGTCCAGGTGGAGGTTCGCGCGCCTTGGCGGCGCTATCTGGACTCGCTCGCGCCGTTGCGGCCGGCGCTGCACCGCTACTGCAGCCGGCTGACAGGCAACGTCTGGGACGGCGAGGACCTGGCCCAGGACACGCTGATGCGCGTGTTCAGCCTGCTCGGCAAGATCGACGCCGACCTCGACAACCCGCGCGGGTATCTGATTCGCACCGCGACCAACCTGTGGATCGATCGATCGCGGCGGCGCTCGCTCGAGCGCGAGTTTGCGCTGGAGGAACGCGCGACCGCGCACGCAGCGGCGAAATCAGGGACCGATCCGGCGCGCGCGCTGGAGGTGCACGAGGCGGCCAGCGAGCTGTTGCAACGGCTGGCTCCGCAGGAACGCGCGGCGGTGCTCTTGAAAGAAGTCTTCGACCTGTCGCTCGAGGAAACCGCGAGCGTGCTGCGCACCAGTGTCGGCGCGGTGAAGGCGGCGCTGCATCGCGGGCGTGGCCGACTCGAGCGCGCCGATCGCGACAACCCGGCGGCCGGCCCGGCGCCCTCGCGCGAGCTGGTCGAGCGCTTCGTGAAGGCGCTCGGCGCGAAGGACATCGAGGGGCTGCGCGCGATCTGCTCGGCGGATCTCAGCGTCGAGCTCGTGGGTGGCGCGGAAGCGGAGACCTTCGAGCGCAACAAGACGTTCTTCCAGCACGCGCACATGGTCATGCCGCAGCTCGGCTTCGGCGAGAACCCGCACTGGGAGACGATCGTGTACGACGGCGAGCCGATGGCGCTCGGCTATCGGACGCTCGACGGTGTAGAGGGCATCAACGAGGTGCACCGGCTCGAAGAGGTCGACGGCCGGATCGCGCGCATCCGCTGCTACTGCTTCTGCCCCGACACGCTGCGGCTGCTCGGCGAACACCTCGGGATCCAGGCGCTGGACCGGCGCTATCGAAGTCCGTAGCCTCGCCGCAACCGCGGGAGGTCGAACTGAACACGCTCGCACCGCTCGCGCTGGTCGGGATCCTGTGCGCGCTCGCGCTCCTGCACTTCGCCTGGGCGATCGGGCGCGGGCCGTTGCTTGCCGGTGTCGTGCCCGCGCGGGACGGGCGGCCGCTGTTCCAGCCGGGACCGCTCGCGTGCGTCGTGGTCGGCGTCGCGCTCGGCCTCGCCGCGCTCGCCTGCGCCGTGCGCGCGGGCTGGCTGCTTTCGGGTCTGCCCGGCTGGCTGTCGCAGCTGGGTGTAGCGGGCGTGGCGCTGGCCTTCGGCCTGCGCGCGATCGGCGACTTTCGCTACGTGGGCTTCGCGAAGCGGGTCCGCGAGGGGGTGTTCGCGAGGCGCGACACCTGGCTGTACAGCCCGCTCTGCGTGCTGATCTCGCTGCTGGCGCTCGCGCTCGCCCGCACCGGAAATTGAGCGGCGCAGGTGTGAAGAACTTCACACTCCGGCCATGAAACAGGCCACTACCCTCTGGGCCGATGCGGTTCCTGTTCCTCTTCCTGGTCGGCCACGCCGTGTGCGACTTCGTCCTGCAGGGCGAGGTGATGGGCACGGCGAAGAGCCGCAAGAAGGGGCTCACATCGGCGCACGGCCCGGGCTTCCCGCCCTGGTACTACTGGCTGGGCGCGCACGCCTTCACGCACGGCGGCGCGGTGTTTCTGATCACGGGGCTCTGGCAGCTCGGCGCGATCGAGACGCTGCTCCACGCGGCGATCGACCACTCCAAGTGCGAGGGGCGGCTGTCGTTCAACGTCGACCAGGGCCTGCACGTCCTGTGCAAGCTCGTCTACGTGGCGGTGCTGATCTAGTCTCGCCCGCGCGATGACGCTCGAGGCCTGGGCCCTGTTCTGCCTGACGGAATTCACGTTGTGCCTGAATCCGGGCCCGTCGACGCTGCTCGTGATCTCGCTCGGCATGACGCGCGGACAGCTCGCGGGGATCGCGGCGACCACGGGCGTGCTGGCCGCGAACGCTCTGTACTTCGGACTCTCGGCGACCGGGCTCGCCGTGGCGCTCGCGCAGTCTCCGCAGCTCTTCGTCGCGATCCGCTGGCTCGGCGCGGCGTTCCTGGTCTGGACGGGCGCGCGCATGATCGCGCGTTCGTACGCGTTATCCGATCCGGAAGCCGCAGCGCCCGCGCCGGCCCGACGCGGGCGCTCTTTCTGGCAGGGCTTCGTCGCGCAGGCCGCGAATCCGAACCTGCTCGTCTACTTCACCGCGATCCTGCCGCAGTTCGTCGACGCGCGGGCGCCGCTCGCGGGGCAGGTGGCGCTGCTGGCGGCGAGCTCGCTCGCGATCGAGTTCGGGGTCCTGTCGGCGTACGCGGCGCTGTCGCACCGCGCGGGCCGGCGCCGGACACCGGGCTTCCAGCGCTGGCTGACACGGATCGGTGGCGCCTTGCTGATCGCGGCGGGCGCCGGCCTCGCCGCGCTCGGCCGCAGCGGGTCTTGAGCTAGTCAGCGAAGTGCTCGCGCAGCCAGGCGAGCATGCGCGACCAGCCGTCCTGCGCCGGCTCGGGCTGGTAGCTCGCGCGGTAGTCGGCGTGGAAGGCGTGCGGCGCGCCCTCGTACACGACGAACCGTGAGCGCGACTTCGCCGCCTCGAGCGCCTTCTTCATGCGCTCGACGGTCTCGAGCGGAATGCCCTGATCGGCCGAGCCGTACAGGCCGAGCACCGGCGCATGCAGCTCCGCCGCCAGGTCGAGCGGGTGACGCGGGTGACGCGAGTCGGTGTCGCCGACCAGGCGCCCGTACCAGGCGACGCCCGCCCGGAGTCCCGGGTTGTGCGCCGCGTAGAGCCAGGTCGTGCGTCCGCCCCAGCAGAAGCCCGTGATCCCGAGCCGCGACGGGTCGCCAGCGCAGGCCTTGGCCGCAAACGCCGCGCAGGCGTCGAGATCCGTCATCACCTGCGCGTCCGGCGCTGCGCCCACCAGCGCGAACAGCGCCTCGCGCGTCTCGCACTCGCCGGCCTTGCCCTGGCGCGCGAACAGCTCCGGCGCGATCGCGACGAAGCCCTCGTGCGCGGCGCGGCGGCAGGTGTCCTTCAGGTACTCGTCGACGCCGAACACCTCCTGCACCACCAGCAGGATCGGGTGCGGCCCGGACGACTGCGGCATGGCGCGATAGGCGGGCAGCTCGCCGTCGTCCACGGGAATCCAGACCTCGCCGGCGACCAGACCCTCCGCGCTCGTCTGCAGCGCCGTCGGAGTCGGCGGCAGGATGCGCGGGTAGCCGGTCGAGAGCTCTCCGATCCGTCGTGCTGCCGCCATCGGCTTCCCTCCCTCGCGAGGCGTGGATTATGATCGATTCGAGCGCAACCAGGAGACCCCCCATGCTCGACCACATCGGTGTCGCGGTTTCGAACTACGAGCAGAGCAAGCGCTTCTACGCCGCCGCGCTCGCGCCGCTCGGCTACGCGATCGTGATGGAGTTCGGCGGCGACGCGGCCGGCCTCGGCGCCGACGGCCGGCCCGACTTCTGGCTCTCGCAGGGCGCTTCCGTCGCTCCGGCGCACATCGCCTTCGCGGCGCGCGACCGCGCGACCGTCGACGCGTTCCACAAGGCGGCCCTCGCGGCGGGCGGGCGCGACAACGGCGGCCCGGGCGTGCGCGCGCAGTACCACCCGACCTACTACGGCGCGTTCGTGCTCGATCCCGACGGGAACAACGTCGAAGCCGTGTGTCACGCGCCCGCGTGAGCGAAGCCCGCGTTCGCGTGCGCGTCGCGACGGAAGCGGATCTGGCGGCGCTGCACGAGCTGATTCCGGAGTCCGTTCGCACGCTCTCGCGCGGCTACTACACGCCCGCGCAGATCGAGAGCGCGATCCGCCACGTGTTCGGCGTGGACACGCAGCTCGTCGCGGACGGCACCTACTTCGTCGCGCACGAGGGCGAGGCGCTGGCGGGCTGCGGCGGCTGGAGCCGGCGCGACACGCTGTTCGGCGGCGACCAGATGAAGGCGGGACCCGATCCGCTGCTCGACCCCGCGCGCGAGCCCGCGCGCATCCGCGCGTTCTTCGTGCGGCCCGCGTTCGCGCGCCGCGGCGTCGGCTCGGCGATCATGCAGGCGTGCTTCGACGCCGCGCGCGCGGACGGCTTCCGCACGCTCGAGCTCGCCGCGACCCTTCCTGGCGAGCCGCTCTACCGCGCGTTCGGCTTCGAGGCGCTCGAGCGCCTCGACACGCTGCTCCCCGATGGCGTGAAGATCCCGTTCATCCGCATGGGCCGGGCGATCGAGCGCTGATTTCCCGCGCGTCGATCGTAACCGCGGGACAAGTGGGCTAGGTTCCGGCCCTACCCCGCGCCTCGTAGACCGAGTGCGCCCCTTTTCCAGGAGTCGATTCACGTGCCTTTCACCTCGTTCGGGCTTCACCCGAGCCTTCTCAAGGGAATCAAGGAGCTGGGATTCACCCGGCCCACACCGATCCAGGACGAAGCCATTCCGCCCGCGCTCGAGGGCCGCGACGTGCTCGCGTGCGCGACCACCGGCAGCGGCAAGACCGCCGCATTCCTGCTGCCGATCCTCCACCAACTGCTCGATCGCAAGCGCGGCACCAGCTATGCGCTGGTGCTCACGCCCACGCGCGAGCTCGCCGCACAGATCGTCGAAGATCTGGACGATCTCGCCGTCCACACGCCGATCACCGGCGCCGCGGTGTACGGCGGGGTCGGCATGGGCGCGCAGGAGCACGCTTTCCGCAGCGGGGTCGCCGTGATCGTCGCTACGCCGGGACGCTTGCTCGACCACTTCCGCATGCCCTACGCAAAGCTGCGTGGCCTCGAGTACCTCGTGCTCGACGAAGCCGATCGTATGCTCGACATGGGCTTCCTGCCGGACATCAAGCGCATCCTGAAGCACATTCCGTCGAAGCGTCAGACGCTCTTCTTCAGCGCGACCATGCCACCGGCGATCGCAGCGCTCACGCGCGAGCTGCTGCACGATCCCGCCACGATCAACCTCGCACGCCAGGCGGCTCCGGCGATCGGCATCACGCAGGCGATCTATCCGGTGTCCGGCGAGCGGAAGGCGCCGCTCCTGGTGAAGCTGCTCGACAGCGGCGAGATCCAGGACGCGCTGGTCTTCACGCGCACCAAGCACCGCGCCGATCGGCTCGCCGCGTTCCTGGTCAAGAGCCGGATCAAGGCCGAGCGCATCCACGGCAACCGCTCGCAGTCGCAGCGCACCGCAGCGCTCGCCGGCTTCAAGAGCGGCAAGCACCGCGTGCTGGTCGCGACCGACATCGCGGCGCGCGGCATCGACGTCGAGGCGCTCGGACACGTCGTGAACTTCGACGTGCCGAAGGTGCCGGAGGACTACATCCACCGCGTCGGCCGCACCGCACGCGCCGAGGCGACGGGCGACGCGTTCACCTTCGTCTCGCACGAGGAGGAGGCCGACCTCGCGCGCATCGAGCGAGCGATCGGCAAACGCCTGCCGCGCGTGACCGTGCCCGACTTCGACTACGGCCCGCAGGGCGTGCCAAGCGTGGCGCCGCCGGCCCAGCGCGCGCCGCAGTCCGGACGCCGGAGCGGTGGTGGCGGCGGTGCAGCGCGCGGGCGCTCACGGCGCCGCGGACGGCAGCGGCGCTAGCCCTCTTCCCGGAGGCGCGGCTCGACGAACTGGTCGGGGTACTTCGCGACCTTGTCCGCGTAGAACTCGCGGATCTGGTCCATGTCCTTGCCCACGTCCTCGGTCGCGCGCAGCGACGGGCCGAAGCCGCCGCGCTTGCGCGCGTAGTCGAGATAGCCGAGCACGATCGGAACGTCCGCGCGGCGGGCGATGTGATAGAAGCCGGACTTCCAGTGCTCGACCGCTCCGCGCGTGCCCTCGGCGGGCACGACCAGAGCGAGGTCGTCCGAGGAAGCGAAGCGATGCGCGGCTTGAAAGACCAGATTGGTGCTCCGGCCGCGCACGACCGGAATGCCGCCGAGCCGTTTCATCAGCCAGCCGAACGGCGGGCGGAAGATGGCGTCCTTGCCCATCCAGGAGATGCGCACGTCGAAGATCTCCGACAGCGCCAGCAGGTAGACCAGATCCCAGTTCGAGGTGTGCGGCGCCGCGATCAGCACGAAGCGTCGATCGCGCGGCCGCTCGCCCTCGGTCTTCCACCCGGTTGCCGCCAGGATCATGCGCGCGACGAGCTTCCGCAAATCGACTCCCTCCGCCGCAGACTAGCGCGTTCGGCCTCGCTGCGAACCGGCGGGAGTAGACTGCGCCCTGGAGCCTTGCCGCGGGGCCGGTGCGCGCCGAAGACGTCCGCAAGGCCATCGACGCGGGCAACGCCGCCATTCGCTAGGCCTTCCTCGCCGTCGAGGACGGCACGGTGAAGGTCACGGACGCGAACGGCGCCGTGTCGACCAGTCGCTACCTCGTGGTGTGGAAGCGCGAAGGCGGCGCCTGGAAGCTCCACCGCGACATCTGGAACGCGGCTCGCTAGGGCGAGCCCGGTCTCGACGCATCGCGCGCGTTCAGGGATTTGCCGGACGGAAGCGAAATCCCGCGTGGAGTCCCGCCGCGACCTTCGCGTCGCGGCCGTAGATGTCGGGACGATGCTGCAGCTCGCCGTTGCGGTCGACCCAGACGGTCCAGTACGCGACCAACACCGGAACGGGTCGCGCGAGCGCCACCGCGAGCGTCTTCCCGGCCGCCAGCTCGCGCTCGAGCGCGTCCCGATCCCAGCCCGCCTGACCCTCGAGCAGCAGCTCCGCGAGGTCGAGCGCGTTCTCGACACGGATGCAGCCCGAGCTGAATGCGCGCTCGCTCTGCTCGAACAGGGCTTTGCTCGGCGTGTCGTGCAGGTACACGGAATAGGGGTTCGGGAACATGAACTTCACGCGTCCGAGCGCGTTGTCGGGCCCCGGCTGCTGGCGCAGCAGATAGGCGAAGTTCTCCGGCGTGGCGCTCGCCCAGTCGATCGACGACTCGTCGACCCGCCGCCCGTCGCGATCGATCACTTCGAGCCGCTTCCTCGCGAGCGTCGCTCGATCGCGCCGCTGCTCGGGCAGGATGTCGAGCTCGAGGATCGACGGCGGAACGGTCCAGGTCGGGTTCAGCACCAGGTGCGTCATCGTCGACCGGAACACCGGCGTCTCGCGATACGGCATTCCCACCACTGCCCGCGCCGACCAGACGACCTTGCCGTCGCGCAGGTAGTAGACCCCGAAGCCCGCGACGTTCACGACCACGAAGGTCGGGTCGAGGTCGCGCAGCAGCCAGCGACCGCGCTCGAGGTTCACGCGGATCGCTTCGATGTGCGTCTCGGCCGGTACGTTCAGCGCGGCGAGGGTCGCGGAGCCGAGCGCGCCATCGGCGTCGATCCCGTGACGCGCCTGGTACGCCGAGACGGCGGCTGCGATCGCGGCGTCGTACACGAGCGCATCGGGCGACGCAGCATCGGGGACCTCGGACGTGGTTCCGAGGCGCGCGCGCAGGTCGAGCACGCGCGGATCGCTCGCCCCTGGCTTCAACGTCGAACCGACGGGAAGCGCCGGCCAACCGCCGCTGGCCGCGATCGCGCGATGGCGCGCCAGCTCGGCCTTCAGGTTGCGGTACATCTCGTGCTGCGGCTTCTCGCGCTCGATGCGCACGTACAGCTCGCCCGAGTCGATGAACGCCTGCACGAAGGCGGTCGGGTCGTCGAGTCGGACGTTGCGCGTGAAGTTCCAGCTCGGGTCGAGGCTCTTCGGATCGACCTTGCCGAAGATCAGGTGATAGAGGAGCCGGATCAGCGCTTCCGTCTGCAGCAGGTCGTAGTCGACCTGCGCGTCTAGCGATGCGTCCTCTGCCTCGCCCTGCCTGCGCGCGCTCAGGAGCGCGCTCAGCAAGTAGTCCTCGGGATCGAGACCGTCGGCCTCGCTGTCGTAGACCGCGCGCAGCAGGTCGTCGCGCGCGGCCGGCGCGGTCCAGGCGCGCGTGAACCCGCGCCTCGCGTAGAGCTCCGCGAGCAGCGGCTTCGCGGCGATCTGCACGCCAGCGATCTCGAACGAAGGGTCGGCGCGCATCTGCTCGAGGCGCGCGCGCAAGATCTCGCCCTGCGACGGCGGGACTTCGACGCTGCCGGCGCACCCGAGCAGCAGCGCGCACGCGACGTAGAGGGTGACGCACCTCCACCCGCCTGCCAGAATCGCGCCTTGACCGCGTTGCTCGCCGCTTGCGGGGGCTTTCTCGTCGCCATCGTCTGGATGGACCTGATCTTCGACGTGCAGGTGCTGCGCTACACGCGCGCGAGCGGCCCGCTGCCGGAGCCGGTGCTCGCCTCGATCGCCGGCTACTACCGGCGCGCGACCACCGACTCCCGCCCGATGAGCCGCCTGGTCGCCGCCGCGATGGCCGTCGCCGTGCTCGGCAGCCTGTACCGGCTCGTCATGGGCGACGGCTCGCTCGCGCTGCGCGCCGCCGCGTTCGCGCTCTGCACCGCGCCGGCTTCGCTCGCCCTGCTGCGCGTGGTGCCGAACGCGGTGCGGCTCGGTCAGCGCGCCGACGACGTGGCCGCGCAGAGCGCGCTCGCCCACTCGATCTGCCGCGACCATCTGCTGTGCCTGGCGCTGATCGGCGCCTTCACGCTGCTTCAGGTCGTCGCGCCGGGCTGAATCGGCACGGCGACGCCCACCGTCTCGCGGCGCGAGAGACGCTCGGAGAGATTCGCGAACACCAGATACACGGCCGGCACCACGATGAACGTGAGCACGGTCGAGAAGCCGACGCCGCCGACGACGGCGATGCCGAGCGGCGCCCGCGACTCGCCGCCCGCACCGCTGCCGATCGCGATCGGCAGGATGCCGGCCATGGTCGCGAGCGCGGTCATCAGGATCGGGCGGAAGCGGATGCGCGAGGATTCGAAGACCGCGTCGCGCGCGGTCATGCCGCGCTCGCGCAGCTGGTTCGCGAACTCGACGATCAGGATCGAGTTCTTGGTCACGAGCCCGACCAGCATGACGAGCCCGATCTGGCTGAACAGGTTCAGCGTCGAGTTCACGGCCAGAAGCGTCACGAGCGCGCCCGTGAACGAGAGCGCGACCGCGACCAGGATCGTAATCGGGTGCAGGAAGCTCTCGAACTGCGCCGCGAGCACGAGATACACCGCGACCACCGCGAGCAGGTACGCGAACAAGAGCGCGTTCCCCGAGGCGTAGAACTGCTCGGAGTCGCCGGAGAACACGGCCTTGTAGCCCTTGCCGACGGGCAGGACGTCCTGCGCGACGGCGGAGATCTCCTCGAGCACGGTGCCGAGCGCCGCGCCCTCGGCGAGGTTTCCGCTCACGGTGGCGGAGCGCACGCGGTCGTAGTGCGGCAGCCCGCGCGGCGCGACCGACTCGCGCACGTCGACGAACGACGCGAGCGGCATCAGCCGGCCCGAAGTGTTGCGCACGTAGGCGCGCAGCACGGCGCGCGGATCGGCGCGGTCGGCTTGCTCGAGCTGCGCGATCACCTGGTAGGTCTCGCCGCCGAGCTTGAACGAGGAGAGCTCCTGGCCGCCGAGCAGCGTCTGCAGCGTCGACGCGATGTCGCGCGCGGACACGCCGAGATCGCTCGCGCGGTTGCGATCGATCGCGACCTCGAGCTGCGGCTTGTTGATCAGCAGGTCGGACTGCAGGTTCACCAGGCCCGGGATCTCCTGGGCACGGTGCACGATCTCGTCCGCGTAGCGCGCCACCTCGAAGATGTCCGGCCCCTGGACGACCAGCGAGACGGGCGAGGAGCGCAGGCTCTGACCGAGCGCGTTCGGGCTGACCGGGAACGCCTGCACGCCCGTGATCGCGCCGAACTTCTCGCGCCACTCCTCGACGACTTCCTGCTGCGTGCGGTCGCGGTCCTCCCAGAGCTTCAGCGACGTGAAAAGGACACCCTCGTTCACGAGGCCGGGGCCGCCCATGCCGAGCGACACCACCGAGAAGCTGCGCGCCACCTCGGGCGTGGCCAGCACCATCTTCTCGAGCTGCTCCTGGTAGCGGGCGGTGTAGTCGATCGTGCTGCCTTCCGGCGCGCGCACGAACGAGAGCACGACCGCGCGATCCGATTCAGGCACGAACTCGCGCGGGATGATCGCGAGCAGCGCAAGACCCAGCACCACCCAAGTCAGTCCTCCGGCGACGACGAACCAGGGGTGCGCGAGCACGGGCTGGAGCGTCGCGGCGTAGGCGTTCGAGAGGCGGTCGAAGCCGCGCGCGAGCACGGCCTTGAAGCCGTGCTCAGCGCCGTGCACGCGCAGCACGCGCGCGCCCAGCGAGGGCGTGAGGGTGATCGCGACGAAGCCCGAGATCGCGACCGCGGCCGCGACCGTGACGCCGAACTCGCGGAACAGCCGCCCGGTGGTGTCGGTCAAGAAGGCCAGCGGCAGGAACACCGCGATCGTCGAGACGGTCGCCGCGATCACCGCGAACAGGATCTCGTTCATGCCGCGGCGCGCGGCCTCCATGCGCGGCGTGCCCTCTTCGATCCAGCGCGTGATGTTCTCGAGCACGACGATCGCGTCGTCGACCACCAGCCCGATCGCGAGCGTCATGCCCATGAGCGTGAGCGTGTTGATCGAGAAGTCGAGCGCGTACAGCACCGCGAACGTGCCGATGATCGATACCGGGATCGCGATCGCGGGCAGCAGCGTCGCGCGCGCGCTGCGCAGGAACAGGTAGATCACGATCACGACCAGCGCGACGGCCTCGAGAATCCGGTACGTCACGTCCTGGATCGAGCGCTCGACGAAGATCGAGGAGTCGAACGCGATCTCCATCGAGACGCCGTCGGGCAGCTCGTCGGCGAGCTCAGCCAGCTCGCGCCGCACCTCGGCCGCCACGTCGAGGGTGTTCGCCTTCGACTGCTTCACGATGCCCAGCGCCACGGCGGGGACGCCGTTGAAGCGCACCAGTTTGCGCTCGTCCTCGGCGCCGATCTCGGCGCGGCCCACGTCGCGCAGCCGTACCGGCCCGGACGCGGTCTCGGCCAGGATCAGCTGGTCGTACTCCTCGGCGGTCTTCAGCTCGCCCGGCGTGCGCACGGTGAACTCGCGCTCGCTGCCCTCGATGCGCCCGGACGGAATGTCGACGTTCTCGCGCCGCAGCGCCGCGGCGACGTCGGCGATCGTCAGCCCCTGGCCGGTGAGTCGCGTGTTGTCGATCCAGATCCGCATCGCGAAGCGTCGCTCGCCCGCGAGCCAGACTCCGGCCACGCCCGGCAGCTTGCCGAGCCGGTCGCGAATGCGCGTGTCGGCGAGCGTCGACAGCTCGATCTGCGTGAGCCCGCCGCCCGACAGCGAGATCCACTGGATCGGGCGCGCGTCCGCGCTCTGCTTGGCGATCACGGGCTCTTCGACGTCCTGCGGCAGGTCCCGGCGCGCGCGCGCGACGCGGTCGCGCACGTCGGCCGCCGCCGAGTCGACGTCGCGGTTCAGCTCGAACTCGACGCTGATCGACGACACCTGCTCGCGCGAGAGCGAGGTGACGTGCTTGATGCCCTCGATGCCGATCAGCTGATCCTCGAGCACCTGCGTGACGGAGGTCTCGACGACCTCGGGCGCCGCGCCCAGGTACACGGTCGTGACCGCGACCACGGGCGGGTCGACGTCGGGCAGCTCGCGGTTGGGCAGGCGCTGCAGCGCGATCGCGCCGACGATCACGATCGACAGCGACATCACGGTCGTGAGCACCGGTCGCTCGATGCAGATCTCCGGAAGCCTCACAGCGTGCTCCCCGCTTCAGGTGTCGGCGGCGCCTTGCCCGCGATCGTGACCTCCGCGCCCTCGGTCACCTTCTGCGTGCCGGCCGACACGATCTGATCGCCCGCCTCGAGTCCGCTCGTGATCTCCACGCGCGCGGCCTTGCGCAGGCCGATCTCGACCGGCGCGCGCATGGCCTTGCCGTCGGAGCCGACCCGCCACACGAACGAGCCCGACTGGTCGACGAGCACCGCGGAGTCCGGCACGACCAGCGCCTGCTCGCGCTCGGCGAGCTGGAC
The DNA here is from genome assembly GCA_040902485.1 of Myxococcota bacterium. Lineage (GTDB taxonomy): Bacteria > Myxococcota_A > UBA9160 > SZUA-336 > SZUA-336 > VGRW01. Next base: position 276,041 of record JBBDXF010000037.1, read on the forward strand.
CTCGAGATTCGCGAACAGGCCCGGCTGCAGCTTGCGTCCGGGATTCGGCACCCAGGCCTTCAGCGTGAGGCGGCGGGTGGACGCGTCGAGCGTGGGCGAGACGAAGAACACCTCGCCGTCGAAGCGGATCTCGGGGAACGGCTTCACGGAGATCTTAACCGGCATGCCGGCACGGACGAACGGCACGCCGATCTCGGGCACCGCGAACACGAGCTGGAGCCGATCGACCGCGTCGATCTGCACGAGCTTGGTCATGCGCCGCACGCGCTCGCCCGGCGAAACCAGCCGCGAGCCGACCACGCCGTCGAAGGGCGCGCGCACGCGCGTCTTCTCGAGCTCGACCTCGCGCAGCTGCACCTCGGCGCGCGCGACCTCGAGCTCGGCGCTGGCCTTGTCGTACTCGGCCTGCGCGGTGACCTCGCGCTGCTGGAGCGCGGTAATGCGCCGGAAGATCTCCTCGGCCAGCTTCGCGCGCGCCCGGGCCTCGCGCACGTGCGCGTTCTGCTCGGCGTCGCGCAGCCGGAACAGCACGTCGCCCTTCTTGACCGTTTGGCCCTCCTGGAAGTCGATCGACTCGATGATGCCCTCGAGCTCGGGCTGCACCTCGACCGACGACTCGGAGTCGAGCTGCCCGACGAGCGTGATGATGTCGCGCACCGTCTCGGGCTCGACGGTGATCACCTCGACGACGGGCGGCGGCTGTTTGAAATCCTGATTACCGCCGCGACCGCAAGCGGCGAGCAGAATCGCGGCCAGGGCAGCCGCTACGAGGAGGGCGATCGGGCGCATGTTGAAAGATTATCAGGAAACCCGCGGCACTACCCGCTCGACCGAGGCGATCAGCGCGGCGGCAGGGAGATGCGCATGCCGTCCTCCGCGATCACGACCTTGCCCTTGAACACGTCGGCAACTCCGGCGAGGAAGATGCGGCGCGTCAGAAAGTTGTTCGGCGACGGCACCAGGTGCGTGAAGACGAGCTTGGCCACGCCCGCCTCGCGCGCGATCTCGGCCGCTTCGACCGGGCTCGCGTGGTAGTCCTGGATGTCGCCGGCGAGCTTGGCCTGGCGTTCGAGCCCGAGACGCTTCGAGGCCGCGACCGCGCGCGCGATCAGGGTCCGCTCCAGCGCCTCGTGGATCAGCACGTCCGCGGATTTGGCGTGCACCACCATGCTCTCGCTCTTCGCGCAGTCGCCCGACACCACGACCGAGCGGCCCGCGAAGTCGAAGCGGTAGCCGACCGCCGGCCGCACCGGATCGTGGTCGACGCGGAACATCGTCACCAACAGGCCGTTGCGCTCGAACACGACGGCGGACGCATCGGGCGCGTCGGCGAGCGCGACCGGATGCGCCTCGGCGACCGCCGCCGCGCGCGGCATGTACGCGTCGTCGTGGTGCGCGACGCGGTAGTCGACGTCGGCTGCGTAGGCCTGGGCGAAGCCCGAGACCACGCGCTCGACGCCCTCGGGTCCGTACACCGCGAGAGGCTGGTCGCGGCCCGCGATCCAGCTCTGCGTGATCGCCTCGCCGAGCCCGCCGATGTGGTCGGAGTGAAAGTGCGTGAGCAGCACCGCGGAGAGCTTGGCCACGGGCAGATTCGCCTGGTCGAGCACCTCCCACGAGCCGGGCCCGGCGTCCACCATCACCAGCTCCCCGCCCGCGATCACGGCGGTACAGGCAGCCGCGCGCGTCGGATCGGCCAGCGGCGAGCCGCTGCCGCAGATCACGACCTGCAGGTCGGGCGACGCGAGCACGGACGCGTCGACCCGCGTCAGGTTGCGCTCGAGCTGCCGCTCGATCAGCCGCTCGCAGCCGGAAAGCAGTGCGGCCAGCGCGGCGAACACCAGAAAGCGACGCATCGACGTACCCCCTCGGAGCTCAGATCTCGGAGTAGCCGGATCCTCGCACATCGATCCCAAGGCCGCGGCCCTTCTCGAGCAAGCCATGCTCGCGCAGGATCTGCTGGCTGTAGGTGACGCGGCCACTCACCTTCTCGATCGGCTCCGTCGCGAGCAGCAGCGCCGCGCGCGCCATCAGCTCGACCGGCTCCGCGTTGGGCGCGTCAGGACGCTCGAGCAGCTTGTGGAACATGACGCCGGGCGTCGGCACGACCAGCGACGGACTCACGCACGTGACGCTGACACCGTCGCGGTACACCTCGGCGGCCAGGCCTTGTGTGAAGCGCTCGAGCGCGGCCTTCTCGGCGCCGTACAGCGTGCCGCCGCGCAGCGGCGCGTGCCGGTACGGCCCGCGGCCGGGACCGATCGCAGCGCCGCTCGAGATGTTCACGATCGCGCCGGACTTGCGCGCGATCATCTCGTCGAGCACCAGCCGACTCATGAAGAACGGTCCGTGCAGGTTCACCGCGAACGACTTCAGCCACTTCTCCGGCGGGAACTCGGCGACCGGGATGAAGTAGGTGAGCGCGGCGTTGTTCACCAGCACGTCGATCGGTCCGAGCGCCTCGCGGGCCGCGCGCACGATCCGCGCGCACTCGGAGAAGGACGACACGTCGCCGGCGATCGCGAGCGCCTCGCCGCCCGCGTCCGCGATCTCGGCGAGGGTCGCGTTCAGCGACCCCTCGAGCCGGTGCGCGCCCTCCTCCAGCGTGCGCGCCGTGCAGGCGACGCGCGCGCCCTCGGCGGCGAAGAGCTTCGCGATCTCCTTGCCGATGCCGCGGCTCGCGCCGGTGACGATCGCGACCTTGCCCTCGAGCCTGCCCATGCGACGTCCTCCTAGAAGTTCCCGAACCGCCCGAAATCATAGATCCCCGCTTCGATCGGGTCCGAGCGGCGCAGATCCTCGCGCAGCCAGTCGGAGGTGGCCCAGAAATCCGCGTCGGTGCGGCGCACGCCGTAGGCATCGACGAACGCCTCGAACTGCGCCGGCGTGCTCACGGCGCGCAGTGCGTCGACGAACTCGGCCGTGCGCGCCAGCTCGACCGCGAGGAAGAAGTTCGGGTAGCTGCCGAACTGGCCGCGGTAGACGGTGACGGTGTCGTCTGCGGGCAGCCGGCGCTCGTCCTCACCGAACATGAAGGCGACGTTCTCGTGCGCGTCGTTGTGGATCAGGCTGTAGGCGAGGTCGTTCGAGCCGCTCTCGTCGACGCGCACGCGCAGCAGCGACACCTCCGGCAGCTTCGCGACCCACGCGCCCTTCACCGACGCCAGCCGCTGCAGCGCGGTCTCCGCCTGGCGCTCCGCGGGCGTCGCGCCCGCGCGCAGGCACGGCGGCTTCGCGCAGCGATTCAACGTGTCGGGCGGACCGGCCACCGCCGCGTCGCGCGCGAGGATCTGCTCGATCAGCTGCGCCTTCACGTCGCCGGGCCCGAACTGGATCTGCGTCGCGTGGCCGAGCGAGCGCATCTGGTTGACGAAGAAGTAGTCGATCTGGTGGGTGGCGCCGACGTACCACGAGGCGCGGATCGGCTTGCGGTCCGGCTCGGGCAGGAAGCCGAGGAACAGGTTCTCGGACTGCATGCGCAGGTGGTCCATGTAGAGCCGGGTCGAGACCTGGTGCGCGACGTTCCCGAACACGTCGAAGCCAGCGACCAGGTCGTAGTAGAGCCGTTCGAAGATCGGGTAGTCGATCACCCACGCGGTCTTCGGCAGGCCGCCGACGAAGCCGCGCACCACCGTCGCGTTGTCGAAGTTCCGGAACACGGTCAGAAGCGCGTTCGTGTTGTGGCCGTCGCCGTCCCAGATCCAATCGAGCGCGGGGCCGCGGCGCTCGGGGTCGATCGCGTCGTAGGCCTGCTCGCGCGCATCGAGATAGCGGTGCTGGTCGCGCGCGTAGGACAAGTAGAGGTCGCCGGGCAGCAGCACGCCGCCGTGCTCGGCGGGCAGCGCGAGCAGCGACTTGGTCCTGGCCAGGAACTTCGGGTCGATCACCGAGAGATCGTGATCCGGGTCCAGGAAGGAGACGAAGAACTGATCCTCGATCACGTCGACCGCGACCTGTCCGCGGCAGACCGGTCCGCGGATGAACGTCATCACGAAGTACTGCGCGTCGTCGAGCATGTACTGGTAGCGGCTGCGCGCGGGGATCTCTTCGAACGCGACGAACGGATTCGACGCGACCTCGGCCGAGTAGCCGGGCAGCGCGGTGGGCTGCCAGCGGCTCGAGATGAAGAGATCCTGCAGTCTCGCGAGTCGCTTGGGCCCGAGCGCGTACACCATGTGCGTCTTGTGCACGATGGTCGACTCGATCGGCTCGAGCCGGTAGTAGAGCGTCGGGCCGGGATCGTCGTAGGGCCGCACGGTCGCGATCTCGTCGATCGGCTGGCCGGGCGCGCTGCGCGAGCGCACGATGCGGAAGAACGGACCGACCGGCTGATCGTCGAAGTACAGCGACGCCATGAACCAGTGCTCGTACAGGTAGCGGCTGGTGATGCGCTGCTTGAGCGACTCGCCGTTCAGGAACGTCTCCCACGCCCGGACCGATGCTTCGAGCGCCGCCGATTGCGTCGCCGGCTTCGGGCCCTTCGCGCCCTGCACCAGCCAGGCTGCGAGCGTCGCGAGCTCCGGCTCCGAGAGCGGCGCCACGCCGTAGGGCATGCCGCCCAGCGGATGCTCGCGCGTGTAGCTCTCGAACTCGTCGCCCTTCGCGCAGGTCAGCGTGCGGTTGATGTCGAGCGAGACGGAATCGGGCAGGCGCTTGCCCTCGGCGAACGGCCGCGCGCGCCCCAGCGCGAGCATGCGCAGCAGCAGCGCGTCGCTGCTGCGCGCCTCGCCCGGCGCGTCGAGCACCGAGAAGAAGTCGCGCTCGCGCCATGCCTGGACGCCGTGCGCGTCGACGAAGAGCCGCGTCGGCGGCTTCGCGCGCAGCCGCGACGAATCGTAGACGGGCTCCTGGGCCGCGCCGCGCAGAGCGCCCTCGTGCGACGAGAGCAGGAGCTGACAGGGCGCGTCGTAGCACGCGTGACAGACCACGCAGCGGTTGTCGAGCACGGGCTTCACGTCTCGCTCGAAGTCGACGGGACGATCGAGCGACTCGAGCATCGGGAGCGCTTCGCCTCTCGGCGCGGGCGGAGTCGTCGACTCTCGTGCACAGCCGAGCGTGACCGCCGCGATCAGCGCGAAGGCGACGGATCCGAGACGCGGGACGAGCGAGAGAACGTGCATCGGGACCTCCGGGCGCGGATACTAACCCGCGTAAAGCCAGAAGGAGGATCGCGCGATGAAGGGCTTCCTGATCCGGCTCGCGATCGGCATGCTCGGGCTGTGGGTGGCGCAGGCGATCGTGCCCGGCGTGACGATCACCGGGCTCGGCACGCTGGCGCTGGCCGCCTTCCTGCTCGGGCTCGCGAACGCGGTGGTGCGCCCGCTGCTGGTGATCCTGACGCTCCCGATCACGCTGCTCACGCTCGGGCTCTTCCTGCTGGTCGTGAATGCGGCGGTGCTCGCGCTGGTCGCGGCCATGCTCGACGCGTTCACGATCGCCGGCTTCTGGTCCGCGCTGTTCGGCTCGTGCGTGGTCAGCGTCGTGTCGTGGCTGGCGTCCGGCTGGATCGGGCCGAGCGGCCGCTTCGAAGTGCTGGTGATCGAACGGCGCGCCGACTGACGTTTCGAAGCCGCGGCGCTATACGTGTCCGAGCAGGTCCTGAGGAGGGAGTGTCGATGCGAGTCGTACGAGGGTTCGCCGTTCATGCCTTGTGTCTGGTGCTCGCCGGGGCGCTCGTTTCGCTGCCGGTGAGCGCGCGCGCCGCCGAGCCGCACAGCGAGCTCGCGGTGGCGAAGCTGGTCGAGCTCGGTGTCTCGCCGGAAGAAGCCCAGGCGCGGATCGCCGCGCTCGACGACGCGGAGCTCGCGGCGCTCGCGACGAATCTCGAGTCGCAGCCCGCGGGCGGCAAGGACGGCGCGGACGTCGCGGTGGCCTTCCTCGTCATCACCGGAATCGTCTTCATCACGCTGATCATCACCGACGCCACCGGCGTCACGGACATCTTCCCCTGGGTGAAGAAGCCCGGCCAACGCTAGCTCGTCTCACGCCGATCCTCGTCTGCGGCTGGCTGGCCTGCGCCACGCCGCAATCGGACGCCCTGCGCGAGGCGCCCGCGCCGCTGCCCGCTCGGGCCGAGGTCGCGGACGTGCCGTTCTTCGCGCAGGACGACCTGCAGTGTGGGCCGGCCTCGCTGGCGATGGCGCTCTCGTGGAGCGGCCTTCCGACGAGCCCGGACGAGCTCGTCGCGCAGGTCTACACCGAGCAGCGACGCGGCAGCCTGCAGCTCTCGATCGTCGCCGCGGCCCGCCGGCGCGGTCGGCTCGCGGTGCGCGTCGACGGCATGCGCGAGCTCGCGGCGGAGCTGGCCGCCGGCAATCCCGTGCTGGTGCTGCAGAACCTGGGCCTCGGCTGGTACCCGGTCTGGCACTACGCGGTCGCGATCGGCTACGACACCGAGAGCGGACAGGTCGTGCTGCACACCGGCAGGCGCGCTTCGCGCTCCGTGCCGATGCCCGTCTTCGAGCGCACCTGGGCGCGTTCGGGCCACTGGGGGCTGGTGGTCACGCGCCCGGATCGGCTGCCGGCGCTCGACGATGAGACGCGGCTGCGCGCCGCGATCGCGGCGCTCGAGCGCGCGGGCCGGAACGCCGAAGCCGCGCAGGCGAATGCGGCGCTCGCGCGGCGCTCGCCCCGCTAGAGAGTCAAGAAACGGATCGAAGCTCACCCCGGCCGGCGTCCGAATGGCGCGGCGGGTGCGGTAGGATGGCGAACCACCCGAAGGAGGCGCCGATGACGCTCGCGAACGACAAGCTCCTGGCGGAGGCGCGCGAGGAGCTGCCGCGCGCGGTGGCGCTGCGCCGGCGCATCCACGCGCACCCGGAGCTCGGCCTCGACCTGCCCAAGACCACGGCCGCCCTGCTCGAGTCGCTCGACGGCATCGAGCTCGAGCTCACCCACAGCCGCAAGACCAGCGGCGTGGTCGCGCGGCTGCGCGGCGCGCGGCCCGGACCGTCGCTGCTCTTGCGCGCCGACATGGACGCGCTGCCCATGCCCGAAGACACCGGGCTCGAGTTCGCGTCACAGAACCCGGGCAGCATGCACGCGTGCGGGCACGACGCGCACACCGCCATGCTGGCGGGCGCGGTGCGCGTGCTCGACCGGCACCGCGACGAGCTGGCCGGCGACGTGCTGTTCATGTTCCAGCCCGGCGAGGAGGGCTTCGCGGGCGCGCGCGTGATGCTCGACGAGGGCGTGATCGACCCGACCACGATCGCGCGCGCCTTCGCGATCCACATCGATCCGCGGATTCCGGTCGGGCGCGTGGCGTCGAGGGCCGGCGCCCTGCTCGCCTCGGCCGACGCCTTCGTGATCGATCTGGTCGGACGCGGCGGCCACGCCTCGATGCCGCACGACACGATCGATCCGGTGCCGGTCGCCTGCGAGATCGTGACCGCCATCCAGACGCTCGTGACCCGGCGCATCGACGCGTTCGACCCGGTGGTGATCACGGTGACGAAGATCGCCGGCGGCACTACCGGCAACGTGATTCCCGAGACGGTGCAGATGCTCGGCACCATCCGCGCGACCTCGGAGAGCGCGCGCGAGCGCGCCCACACGGGCCTGCGGCGCGTGGTCGAGGGCGTCGCCGCCGCGCACGAGGTGAAGGCGAAGCTCGTGATCCTCTCGGGCTACCCGGTGACCGTGAACGACGCCGAGGCGATCGGCTTCGCGCGCGAGGTGCTGCGCGACGTGCTCGGCGAACACGCGTACATCCCCATGCCGCAGCCGGTGATGGGCGCCGAGGACTTCTCCTACGTGCTGGAGAAGATTCCCGGCGCGATGTTCTTCCTGGGCGTGCGCCCCGACGACGTCTCGCAGCCCGCGCCCTGTCACTCGAACCGCATGCTCCTGAACGAGGAGGGCATGGTCTCGGGCATCGCGCTGCACGCCGGCCTCGCGCTACGCGCGCTCGCGGGTTGATCGGAGCGAGTTCCGCGCGCGCCTACCAGCGGTGCAAGCGCGGACCGAAATCGGCGCCGGCCGCGTTGTCGTAGTACGTGACGGTGACGCCGCGTGGTGGCGCCACCTCGTCGAGGCGCACCCGGTCGGCGTCGCTCACGTGCACCGCGAGCGCGCCGAGATTGTCGTCGAGTTGCGCGAGCGTGCGCGGGCCGCAGATTGGCGCAGTGACGCCGGGCTGATGCATGCACCAGGCGAGCGCGAGCTGGCCGGGCGTGCAGCCCTTCTCGCGCGCGATCTCGCGCACGCGCTCGATCACCGGGTGCATGCCCTCGTTCGAGCGGCGGCCGGTGAAGTCGCGCCCGCTCGCCCAGCGACCGTCGCCGGGCGTGAAGTCGCGCGCGTACTTGCCGGTGAGCAGTCCGCCCGCGAGTGGCGACCACGGGATCAGCGCCACGCCGAAAGTCTGCGCGGCCGGCACGAGCTCGCGCTCGATCGTGCGGTCGAGCAGGCTGTAGGCCGGCTGCTCCGAAACGAAACGGTGTAGACCGAGCTCGCGCGACGCCCACAGCGACTCGACGATCTGCCAGGCCGGGAACATGCTCGTGCCCGCGTAGCGCACCTTGCCGGCGCGGATCAGGTCGTCGAGCGCGCGCAGCGTCTCGTCGATCGGCACGGCCGACTGCGAGCGGTGGAGCTGGTACAGGTCGATCCAGTCGGTCTGCAGGCGGCGCAGCGAGTCTTCGCAGGCGGCGATGATGTGCCGCCGGCTGTTGCCCAGCGCGTTCGGGTCGTCCGGCGAGGTCCGGAAGTGCGCCTTGGTCGCGAGCACGGTGCGCGCGCGCCGGCCGCCCGCGGCCAGCGCGCGGCCGACGATGCGCTCGCTCTCGCCGCCCGCGTAGACGTTCGCGGTGTCGATGAAGTTGACGCCGCGCTCGAGCGCGCGCTCGATCATCGCGATCGACTCGACCTCCGGGGTCTTCAGCCCGAACATCATCGCGCCCAGGCACAGCGGACTCACCTTCACGCCCGTGCGGCCGAAATCCCGGTACTCCACGCGCGCGAGTATACTCTCGACCTACCCGAGGCTGCGCTGATGGATCTATTGGTGATTCGCCACGATGTCGCCGAGCCGCGGGACCCGACGGGCGGGGCGCACGCGGATGCGCAGCGCGCGCTCAGCGACTCGGGTCGCAAGCGCGTCCGTCGCGCCGCCCGCGCGCTCGCTCGGCTGGTCGGCAAGGTCGACGTGCTCGCGTCGAGCGGACTGCTGCGCGCGGACGAGACCGCGAACGCGATCGCGGAGGAGTTCGGTGGCCTCGCGGTCGAGCGCGTCGCCGCGCTCGCGCCGGGCGCGAAGCCGGAGGCGGTCGCCGACTGGCTGCGCGGGTTGGCCGGCTCCGAACGCGTCGCGATCGTCGGTCACGAGCCGGGACTCTCTCGGCTCGTCTGCTGGCTCGTCTCGGGTCTCTCGAACAGCTGGCTCGAGCTCGGCAAGGGCGGCGCGTGTCTGGTGGAGATCCCGGGGCGGATCGCGCCCGGCGAAGCGCGCCTCGCCTGGCTCCTGCGCCCGGGCCAGCTGCGCAGGCTGCGCTAGCGAAACGCGATGGTGGAGCTCGAGCCCGACGATGTGCGCAGGCCCGCGGAGGCGGGGGCGCGTCTGGTGGCGCTGCGCCAGCTCGAAGAGGCGCGCGCGGCCTGCGACCGGCTGCCCGATCCCGCGGACGCAGAGGCGATCCACGATCTGCGCGTCGCGCTGCGCCGGCTGCGCAGCACGCTCGCCGCCTATCGCGGGCACCTCGACGCGGACGCGACGGGCGACGCGCTCGCGCGTCTGGGCCGGTTGGCGTCGCGGACCGGCGCTGCGCGCGATGCGCAGGTGGCGCTCGACTGGCTGCGCGGCGAGCGCGCGGAGCTGCGTCCCGCGCGCGGCCGGCTGCTCGATGCGCTGGTCGAGGCGCTCGAGGCGCGCGTCGCTTCGCAGCACGCGAGCGAGAGCGAGGGCGTCGGCACGGACTTCGCGAGGGTCGAGCGCGAGCTGCGCGCCTCGCTCGAGACCTACCGCGCGCGAGTCACGACCGACGGCGACGCGCGCCCGCCGAGCCTCGCCGCGGTAGCGAGCGACGCGCTGCGGACCACGGCGGCGGAGCTCGAGAGCGCGCTCGCGCGCGTGACCGGGCCGGAGCACATCGGAGCCGAGCACGAGGCGCGCATCGTGGCCAAACGCCTGCGCTACCTGCTCGAGCCGGTGCGGCGCCTCTCCGACGACGGCCCCGCCCTGCTCGAGGATCTGAAGCGGCTTCAGGATCTGATCGGCGATCGCCACGACCGGGACGTGCTCGACGCCCTGCTGCGCTCCGCGCTCGAGCAGGCGGCGATCGCGAACGCAGGCGCGCTGGCGGCCGCGATCCGCGCGCGCGATCTCCACGCCGAGCGCCAGCTGCGCGCGCGCCCGCTCGAGAACGTGCTGCTCGAGCTGTTGCGGCGCTCGCGCGAGCAGGCGGACGCGCTGTTCGCGCAGCTCGCCGCGAGCTGGCTCGGCGAGAAGAGCGCGGACTTCTTCGCGCGCCTCGCGGAGTTCTCGACCGCGCTGCGCCAGCACGACGGCGCGAATCTCGAGATCGAGCGGAAGTACCTGCTGCGCGAGCTTCCCGAGCGCGTGCGCGGCGCGGAGTCGACCGAGCTCGAGCAGGGCTACCTGCCCGGCGGCGTGGTGCGCGAGCGGCTGCGCCGGGCCGTGGGTCCGCGCGGCGCGCGCTTCACGCGCACGGTCAAGCTCGGCACCGGCGTCGTGCGCGCGGAGTTCGAAGAGGAGCTGCCCGAGCCCGAGTTCGCGCGCCTGTGGCCGCTCACCGCCGGCGCGCGCCTGCGCAAGCGCCGCTACCTCGTGCCCGACGGCGCGCTCACCTGGGAGATCGACGAATTTCTCGATCGCGACCTGGTGCTCGCCGAGATCGAGCTGCCGACCGCCGACACGGAGGTCACGCTGCCCGAGTGGCTCGCGCCCGCGATCGTGCGCGAGGTGACCGACGAGCCCGCCTTCAGCAACTTGCGGCTGGCATGCCAGCCAAGCGCGTCGGACTAGTTCTGTAGAAACGTCGCAGCCCTGTGTACGGACTGCCCGAGCGAAACGAAGCTTGGGGATGCCGCGAGGCCGGGGGCCGTGCCTGCCGCGCAGTCCGGGGCGGCACACGCGTTGCGCGATCGGGGCGCGACCCCGACCGGGCGGCTTGCAGCCGGGGTCGGCAGCCGGCACGGCGCTTGCTCCAGACCCTGGCGAGTCCACTCGACAGGAGTCCCCCGGATGCACCCGACTCGCGCAATCGCGCTCTCGGCGCTGCTGCTCGTGACGCTTGCGCTCCCGGCCCTCGCCCAGACCGTGCAGCGCCCGAGCGACACGCTGGACACGCCGAACTTCCTCGAGAACTGGAGCCAGCCTCCCGCGGCGGCGTCCGCGGACACGTCGCCGCCTGCCGAGGCCGAGCGCGCGGCGCCGACGCAGGCGCCCGACGCGGAAACGCCGTCGAGCTCGGTCGACGTCGAAGAGACCGGCGCGAGCGAGGCCAAGAGGTCGAAGACCGCGCCGCGGAACACGCTGATCGAGCCGTATCCGCAGAATCCGCGCTGCTACGTGGCGGGGCGCTACGTCCCGGCGCCGCCGCTCTGCCCGAACTGAGCGAGCTCCGCGTTCGCCGTCGCCATGCCCGCCGAGCCCCGGCTCACGGCGAAGCTCGTCGTGCCACTCCGCCTTCGATGAGACTCGCCGTCACGAGCACGTCGACGCCCGCGGGCGGTCGGATCGCGGCCGCAGGCAGCGACTCCCCGGCACGCCAGCGCGACACCGCGCCGCGCTTGTGCTCGCCCTCGACCAGGAACAGCACCGCGCGCGAGCGGCTGAGCCGCGCGGCACTGAGCGACACGCGCTGCGCGGGCGGTAGCGGCGCGTCGAGCACGGCGAGCGCGTCCGGTGCCTCGGGCGCCGTACCCCAGTCGTGTCCCGGAAACAGGCTGGCGGTGTGACCGTCCACGCCCAGCCCGAGCAGAACGAGATCGAGCTGGCCGACCGAGCGCAGCTCCGCCGCGTAGGCCGCCGCTCCACGCAGCGCACCGAGCTCCGCCGGGATCGGCCTGACCTGCTCGTCGTTCACCGGCACGTGATCGAGCCACGCCTTCGCCGCCAGGGTCGAGTTCCGGCCCGCGTCGCCGCGCGGCAGGCAGCGCTCGTCGCCGAAGTAGATCTGCCACGCGGCCCAGTCGGTCGTCGCCGCACGCAGCGACGCATAGACACCGAGCGGTGTCGACCCGCCGGCGAGCGCGACCAGAAAGCGTCCTCGCGCGCGGATCGCGCGCGCGGCGGCGTCCAGGATCAGCTCCGTCGCTCGCGCGCGCAGCGCTCCGGCATCGGCGAGCGAGTGCCAGCGAGCCGGCCCGTTCATCCTCGCTTTAGCTCGTGACCGCCGAACTGGTTGCGCATCGCCGCGAGCAGCTTGTCGGAGAAGGAGTCGGACTCGCGCGAGCGCAGCCGCTCGAGCAGCGAGAGCGTGATCACCGGCGCCGAGACGTCGAGCTCGATCGCTTCCGCGACGGTCCAACGACCCTCGCCGGAATCGGCGACGTGCGGCGCGATGCCCGCCAGCGTGGGATTCGTCGCCAGGGCCGCCGACGCGAGGTCCAGCAGCCAGGAACGCACCACGCTGCCATGGCGCCAGATCTCCGCCACCTGGTGCAGGTCCAGCGCGAACTCGCGCTTGCGCTCGAGGATCGCAAAGCCCTCGGCGTAGGCCTGCATCAGGCCGTACTCGATGCCGTTGTGGACCATCTTGGCGAAGTGTCCGGCGCCGACCGGACCGACGTGACCCCAGCCGCGGTCCGCCGCCGGCGCGAGCGTTTCGAAGATCGGCCGCAGCTTTTCGATCGCGCGCGCGTCGCCGCCGACCATGATGCTGTAGCCCTGCTCGAGTCCCCAGATGCCGCCGCTGGTGCCCGAGTCGACGAGCTGCACGCCGCGTTCGGCGAGGCGCGGCGCGCGCCGAAGCGTGTCTCGGTAGTTGGAATTCCCGCCGTCGATGACGGCGTCGCCTTCCGACAGCAACGGCAGCAGCGCGTCCAGGCTGTGCTCGGTGATCGCCCCCGAGGGCACCATCAGCCAGAGCGCGCGTGGAGCCGCGAGGGCCGCCACCAGCGCGTCGAGCGAAGCGACGGACTCCGCGCCATCGGCCTCGAGCTGGGCGCGCGCCGCGGGATTCGGATCGAACCCGACCACGCGATGACCGCCGCGAACCAGACGGCGCGCCATGTTCGCGCCCATCCGGCCCAGGCCGACCATTCCAAGCTCCATGGAAACTCCTCGTGGTCTACGGTGAGCGCTGCGCGCACTCCGGGCAATACCAGCCGCCGACGCCCGCCGCGAGTCCGTCGGACTCGGCCGGACCCCACGTGCCCGGCTCGTACTCGTGTGGCCGGTTCGGTGTCGCGAGCACGGGCTCGACCACCCGCCACGCCGCCTCCACCGCATCCTGACGGGCGAAGAGCGTCCTGTCTCCGACCAGCGCGTCGCCGAGCAGGCGCTCGTACGCGTCCATCTCCTCGCCTTGCGGCCGCTCGACGACCGCGAGCTCGGTCGCCTGGGAGACCATCGCTTCGCCGGGCTGCTTCACGCGCGCGCCGATCGCGATCGTCACGTCGGGGCCGAGTCGGAAACGCAGGTAGTTCGTCTCGTCCGGACAGAGCTCGCTGAGCGGCGGCTTCCTGAGCTTCACCAGAACCTCCGTCGTGGTCGTGGGCAGATGCTTCCCCGCGCGAATCAAGAACGGCACGCCGTCCCAGCGCCACGAGTCGATCTGGAGCCGGACCGCCGCGAAGGTCTCGACCTTCGAGTCGGGAGCCACGCCCTGCTCGGACCGATAGCCGCGATACTGCCCGCGGACGAGCTGCTCGGGGGCGAGCGGGCGAATCGTCCTGAACACCTTGACCTGCTCGTCCCGGATCGACTCCTCGTACGTGCTCACCGGCGGCTCCATGGCGAGAAAGCCGACGACCTGCAGCAGGTGGTTCTGGACCACGTCGCGGATCGCGCCCGCTTCTTCGTAGAAACGACCGCGCCCCTCGACGCCGAAGCTCTCGGCCATCGTGATCTGCACGCTCTCGACGTAGTTCCGGTTCCAGATCGGCTCGAGGAACGTGTTCGCGAAGCGGAACACCAGCAGGTTCTGGACGGGCTCCTTGCCCAGGTAGTGATCGATCCGGAAGATCGAGGTCTCGTCGAAGCTGCGCTGCAGCACCGTGTTCAGCGCCTGCGCCGACGCCAGGTCGCGTCCGAACGGCTTCTCGAGGATGGCCCGAGCGCCGCGCGCGCAGCCGGAGCGCGCGAGCGACTCGACCAGCGTTTCTGCGATGCTGGGCGGGATCGCGAGATAGTGAGCCGGGTGCCGAGCGTCGCCGAGCGCCTTGCGCAGCGCCTCGTAGGTGGCGGCGTCCTCGTAGTTTCCGCCGACGAAGCGGAGCCGCGCGGCGAGTCGGGCGAAGGCAGCCTCGTCGACACCGCCGGAGCGCGCGACGCTCTCTCGCGCGCGCTGCACGAGCCGCTCCAGCGTCCAGCCCGCGCGTGCGACGCCGAGCACCGGGAAGTCGAGCCGGCCGCGCCTCGCCAGCGCGTAGAGCGCGGGGAAGATCTTCTTCGCCGCGAGGTCTCCGGTCGCCCCGAAGAACACCAGAGCGTCCGAGCGCTGCGCGCTCACGTGGGATCCGGGACTTTCGAGAGCATGGGGAGTCGGCTCGATTTCGCGGACGCTGGGACGCTCGGCAATCGAGCGCGTCCAGCTGCCGAGCGAACATCATACTCGGCACCGGGCGCGGATCTCGGTCGCAAGGCGCCGCCTCAGGTCGGCGAGTCGGCTCGCTCCTCGGCGTGACCGTTCACGAGCCGCCTCTTCTGCGCGCCCTTGCGCAGTCCGCTCACCAGCTCGGAGCACTTCCTTCGAAGCTCGCCCCGAGCCTTGGGCGCGAGCAGGAGCGTCAGCGCGGCGCCGGCCACCATCCCGAGCGACAGCACGCCGGCGTACTCACCAGCGGACCGTGTGCGCGGGGTGAACGCCTGTGCGATGCGCTGATGCGGGATATGTCGGGCCAGATCGGAAAGGGTCATGGTCTTCGTCCTTTTGGTCGTGAAGGTCAGCCGCTCACGGCGAGCGCTCACTGACCGAGGGAATCGTGGCGTCGAGCACGACGATCTCGACGCGGCGGTTCTGCTGGCGTCCCGCGCTCGTCGCGTTGGATGCCAGCGGCGAGCTCTCGCCGAAGCCGCGCGTGGTGAGGCGCGCGGGCGCGACCCCGCGGCGCGTCAGCACGCTCGCGACCGCATTGGCACGCTGCCGCGACAGCTCGTCGTTGTAGACGGCCGTCCCGGTGCTGTCGGTGTGACCCTCGATCAGGACCGCGCGTCGCGGCTCTTTGGCGAGCAGGTCCGCGAGGCGATTCAGATCGTCCAGCGCGCTGGGTTTCAGCTCGGCGCGGCCGACATCGAAGAGCACGTCGCCGAGCGTCACGACGATTCCGCGCTCGGTCTGCTCCGCCTTGAGCGCCGACAGCTCCGCCGCCAGCGCCGCCGCGGTCAGCGCCGAGACCTGCGCCTGGCGCTCCGCGATTGCGGCATCCTCGCGCGCAATCTCGGCCTCCTGCGTGCGCGCGTCGAGCACCACGCCCGCTCGTTCCTTGCTCAGCTGCTTCACGTCCTGTTGGGCGGCATTTCGCTCGGCGATCGCTTCGGCGATCTCGACGCGGCGGGCGGCGAGATAGCTCAGGTGATCGACCCGAGCCTCGTCGTCGCCCTTTTCGAACGAGCTCCGCGCCGCGGCCACGCTCGTCTGCGCTTCGTGAAGCGAGACGGGCGCATGCGCGGTGACCGCGGGGTTCGCTTCCGCTGCGTGCAGCTTGGTCTCCGCGTTCACGAGGTTGGTGTTCGGGCTCGTCGCACAACCGGCGGCGAGGGCCGCCGCAAGCGCGAGCGGCATCCAGGCGTTTCGCATCGCATCTCCCTTGAATGTTCGAGTCATCGCGGACTCCCGATGCCGCGCTCGGCTTCGTCGCGGAGCACGTCGATCGTGTGTTCGAGCTCGGCCGCGCTCGCGCGCGCGGACTCGGACTCGGCCTTCGCTTCCGCGAGCTGGGCGTCGACCTGCGCCTGCTCCGCGAAGCGCCGCGCGAGCTTGAAGTCGTTGCTCTGCAGCGCGGACTTCGCCTTCTCCGCCTTCTCGCGGGCGAGCTGAAGCTCGAGCGGTGCGTCCGTCGGCGCGCCGCTCTTGTTCGCGCTCGCGATCGCGAGGTCCGCCTTCGCGACCTCCTGCGCCGGCTTGCGCGGCGTCGAACAACCGACCGTTCCAACCGCGGACAGCAGCATCAGACTGCCGACCAGAGCGAATGCAGATCTCATCGAGCGTCTCCTCTGCACTCGTACCAAGCAACATGGCTGCCAACGCAGATGGGGCTGCGAGGCGCGCAGACGGACCGGCGGCTCGTGGTGGCGTGTAGCGCCTACAATTGGGACGACACAATGTCCACGCGCGGATGCAGGTCGTGCTTCAGAAGCAGTTGGGCGTCGCCCAACCGCAGACCGCATTGCCGGAGTCCACGACGTCGAACTCCGCGACCGGTATCCGCCCCGATGCCCCACCCTGGTTGATCTCTCCGATTGCGCGGCGAAGCCCGGATCCGACGTGCCCGAGATGTGCCCGTTCGAGCCCTGGTCGGCGAAGATCAGGCCGTACCGCTTCAGCGCGCGGATCAAAACGCGCGCCTCGGGGCTGTAGCCGGCCTCCGAATACGAAGCGCGCAGCCGAAGACGCGCGCCGTACGGAAGGTAGGCGTCGTTCTGGTAGGGCCCGTAGTGGTTCCCGGGCGCGACCCAGGCACGCGCCGCGCGCACGAACGTCACGCGCAGCGCGTGATCGATGCGCCCGCGTACGACCTCGTCCCGCTTCAACAGCGGCGTGCAGTCGGTCTGGTCGACCGCGAGCTCGTGGTGATCGCCGCTCGGCGGGTCGGGTGCAGACGGTGATGTAGATCGGGTTGTACGGCGTGCACTCGGAGCGTCAGCGGCCGGGCGTCGCGGCTCCGGCGCGGATGGCGCGCATCATCAGCGGCACGTGGTCGCTGAAGACGGCGTCCATGCCGAGCGCGAGCAGCCGCGCGAGCGCCGTGTCGTCCTGCGCGTCCCAGCCGAGTAGCACCCGCCCGCGCGCGCGGAAGGCGCCGCCCAGCGCCTCGGTCCAGTCGCTCCAGTGCAGGTTCAGCGCATCGATGCCGAGCGCGACCATGCGCTCGGCGCGCTCGCCGGGCTCGCTGCCCATGACGCGCACGCGCGTCGAGTCGACCAGGCGCACGTCCGGATCGAGCTCGCGAAAGCCCGCGACCACGCGCCAGTTCCAGTGGCAGAGCCAGAGCCGCGCGGGCGAGGCGGCCGCGCGCGCGACCGCCACCACCGCGCGCGCGGCCTCGGGGTGCATCACGTCGAGCGAGAGCTCGAAGTCGGACCCGCAGGTTTCGTAGAGCTCGGCGAGCGTCGGCACGTGCTCCGGGAGCGCCCTGCGCTCCACGGAGGGGATCGCGACACCGCCCGGTGTGAGCCCGTCGTGGTCGAGCACCGGCACGCCGTCGGCCGTCAGCCAGACGTCCGACTCGAGGCCCGTCGCGCCGAGCTCGAGCGCCAGCCGGAACGCCGCGAGCGTGTTCTCGCGCGCGTCCGCCGACGCGCCGCGGTGCGCGAAGCCGATGCAGGGTCTGTTGGCGTTCGAGCCGGCCGGCATCCGTGCCATTGGAGCACGGCCGCGGCTATGCTGCGCGTGATCCGGAGGAGCGCGAGCTTGGAGAACCCCCCGCCCTGGTGGCACCCGCGGCGCTTCGCCGAGCGGCGCGCGAAGCTCGAGGCGCGCGCCCGGATCGCGACCGCGCTGCGCGGGTACTTCGCGCGCGAGGACTTCGTCGAGGTCGAGACGCCGGCGCTGCAGGTCTCGCCCGGGCTCGAGCCGCATCTGTTCGCGTTCGAGACGCGCCTGCGCTCGCCGATCGATCCCCGAGAACGCGCGCTCTACCTGCACACCTCGCCCGAGTTCGCGATGAAGAAGCTGCTCGTCGCGGGGGTGCCGCGGCTGTTCCAGCTCGCGCACGCCTTTCGGAACAACGAGCGCTCGTCGACCCACCACCCCGAGTTCACCATGCTCGAGTGGTACCGCGCGGGCCGCGACTACACGGCGCTGATGGACGACTGCGAAGCGCTGCTGCGCGCGGCGCTCGCTGCGAGCGGGCGCGAGCGGCTCGTCTACCGCGGCATCGAGTGCGATCCGCGCCTGCCCTTCGAGCGGCTCTCGATCGCGGACGCGTTCGCGAAGCACGCAGGCCGTGATGTGTTCGCGCTCGAGCCGGCGCACGGCGACACGTACGAGGACACGTTCTTCCGCGTGTTCCTGAACGAGATCGAGCCCAAGCTCGGCAGCGGCCGGCCGACGCTCGTGTACGACTGGCCGATCGCGCTCGGCGCGCTCGCGCGCGCGAAGCCGGGCGAGCCGCGCGTGGCGGAGCGGGTGGAGCTGTTCGTCGCGGGGCTCGAGCTCGCCAACGGCTTCTCGGAGCTCACCGACGCGGCCGAGCAGCGCCGCCGCTTCGAGCGCGACGTGGCCGAGAAGGCGCGGCTCTACGGAGAGCGCTATCCCATCGACGGCGATTTCCTGGCCGCGCTCGAGCACGGGCTGCCCGCGAGCGCGGGTATGGCGCTCGGCTTCGACCGGCTCGTGATGTGCGCGACCGGGGCCGAGCGGATCGAGGACGTGCTGTGGGCGCCGGTGGACGAGGCATGAAGCGGATCAGCAGCCTTTCGGGACTCGAGGCGGCCGGGCTCTTGCCGCCCGAGCACGCCGACGCACTACACCGCGTGGCATCGCGCTGGGCGGTCGCGCTCACGCCGGCGGTGCAGGCGCGCATCGATCGCGACGACCCGGCCGACCCGATCGCGCGCCAGTTCGTGCCGAGCGCCGACGAGCTGCAGATCGCGCCCGACGAACGCGAGGACCCGATCGGCGACGCGAACTTCACGCCGCTCCCGGGCGTCACCCACCGCTATCCGGACCGCGTGCTGCTCAAGCCCAGCCACGCCTGCCCGGTCTACTGCCGCTTCTGCTTTCGCCGCGAGGCGGTCGGCCCGGGCGGCGAGTCGCTCTCGCCCACCGAGCTCGACGCGGCGCTCGACTACATCGCGCGCCACGAGTCGATCTGGGAGGTGATCCTGTCCGGCGGCGATCCGCTGATCCTCTCGCCGCGCCGACTCGCCGAGATCGTGCGCCGGCTCGACGCGATCCCGCACGTCGGCGTGATCCGCGTGCACACACGCGTGCCGGCGGTGGAGCCGGAGCGCATCACGCCCGCCTTGGTCGAGGCGCTGCGCGCGACCAAGGCCGTCTGGGTGGTGCTGCACGCGAACCACGCGCGCGAGCTCGACTCGGCCACGCGCGCAGCCGTCGCGCGCCTGATCGACGCGGGCATTCCCATGCTCGCGCAGACCGTCCTGCTGGCGGGCGTGAACGACGAGCCCGCCGAGCTCGAGGCGTTGTTCCGCGCGCTCGTCGCCCTGCGCGTGAAGCCGTACTACCTGCACCACGCGGATCTCGCGCCCGGCACCGGCCACTTCCGCACCTCGATCGCGGCCGGTCAGGCGCTGGTGCGCGGCCTGCGCGGGCGCGTCTCCGGACTGTGTCAGCCGACCTACGTGCTCGACGTGCCGGGCGGCGCGGGCAAGGTGCCGATCGGACCGAGCTACCTGCGCGAGTCCGAGCGCGGCGACGCGACCGTCGTCGAGGACTGGCAGGGCAAGCTGCACCTCTACCCGGATTTGGACGAGCGGTAGTCGGAGCCGAGCGCGACGCGCTTCACGGCATCGCTCTGGGTCGGCTCGTGGCCGACCTTGGCGGCGGGCGCGGCGATCTCGGCCACGCTGTTCGCGAGCCGGCCGAGCCCCGTGACCTCGACCTCGACCCGGTCGCCGAGCGCGAGCGGGCGCGAGTTGGCCGGCGTTCCGGTCAGCACCACGTCGCCCGGCACGAGCGTGATGTGGCGACACAGATCGGCGACGAGGTAGTCGATCCCGAAGGTCATCTCCGAGACCGGACCCTCCTGCACGACCTTGCCGTTCACGTACGTGCGCACGGTGGAGTTGCGCACGTCGACGCCGCGCACGATCCCGGGGCCGATCGGGCAGAAGCCGTCCATGCCCTTCACGCGCAGCATCGAGCCGGAGTCCGTGTCGCGGAAATCCTGACAGCCCACGTCGTTCGCGGGCGCGAAGCCGGCCAGGTGATCCCAGACGTCCTCGGGCAGCACGTTGCGCATGGGCCGGCCGACGATCGCGGCGATCTCTCCCTCGTAGTTCAGGAACTCGCAGCCCTGGGGCCGCAGCAAGAGACCCCCGTGCGCATTCAGCGCCGACACCGGCTTCTGGAAGTAGGTCGGGGTGGTGAGCGGCGGCGCGCGGAACTCGACCCGGCGCGAGTCGTAGTTGAGGTGCACGCACAGGATCTTGGTCGGCTCGCACGGCGCGAGATGGGTCGCGTCGGCCTCGCGCACGCTGCGGCCGTCGGGCAGGCGAAGCTCGTCGCCGTCGACCGTCACCCAGACCGGCACGCCCCCGTGCAGGATGCGGCGCGACTCGACGCGCGGACCGTCCAGCAAGCTCACAGCTCGAACCACACGTGCGCCTGGGCCGTGCCCACGGCGTTCTCGTAGTCGGACAACGCGACTCCTTTGGCGGCGCAGGCGCGCCCGCCGAGCGCGCCCACCAGCATCAGGTAGTGCGCGAAGAAACCCTCGGGCGAGAAGCGGCGGTACTCGGGCTGAAGGTCGATCACCGCCGCGTGATCGCCGGCGCTCCACAGCCCGAGGATGCGGCGGTCGATCGCGACGGCCTCGGCGGAGTGCACGTCCTTCGCGTCCCAGCCGCCGTGCTGCAGGATCGTGTCCATCGGCCAGAAGCGGTGGCTCATGCCGCCCGAGGCGAGCAGCGCGATGCGGTGATCGGTCGCGCGCGCGGCCTCTCCGATCAGCGCCCCGAAGTCGAGCCAGTTGTGCGGTTCGGCCGTCTGGCACACCGAGACCGACAGCACGCGTTCGCCGCGCTGCAGCCAGTGCAGCGCGTTCAGCGTCGGGTAGTGCACGGGCAGGTGCTTCGAGAGAGCGTTCGTGCAGCGCAGGCCCTTCGCGCGCGCGAGCTCGGTGAGCTTGGCCGCGAGCGTCGGCGCGCCCGGGTAGTCGTACGGCTTGTCGGCGATCAGCGTCGGCAGCTCTTCCGACGTGTACGTGCCCGAGAAGTGCTCCGCGCCCGCGACCACGTGCTCGATGGTCGTGAACCAGTGCGTGTCGAAGATCACGAACGTGTCGGGGCGTGCGGCGTCGAGGCGCTGGCGGAACGCCGGCATGCTCGCGACCAGCGAGGTGTCGCGGCCGCCGCCCATCGCCACGCGCGCGCGTTCGGGCGCCATGATGCCGGGCGCGTGCGCGAACACGGCCGCGGCGACGATCTCTCCCATCCCGAACCTCCTAGCCGACCGAGTCGCGGCGGATCGCGACGTTCTTCACGTCGCAGAAGAAGTCGAAGCTCCAGCGGCCGCCCTCGCGCCCGATGCCCGACTCGCGCGCCCCGCCGAACGGCGCGGCGAGATCGCGCACGAAGAAGCAGTTCACCCAGACCGTGCCCGCGACCACGTCGCGTGCCAGCCGTTCGGCGCGCGCGCGATCGCGCGTGTAGATCATCGCGGCCAGGCCGTAACGCGTGGAGTTCGCGAGCGACAGGCACTCCTCGTCGTCGCCGAAGGTCTGCCAGGTCAGCACCGGGCCGAACACCTCGTGCTGGGCGATCTCGAGCGAGCTCGAGACGTTGGCGAACAGCGTCGGCTCGAAGTACAGCTCGCCCGCCGCGTGGCGCTTGCCGCCGAACAGCGGCTTCGCGCCCGCCGCGAGCGCGCGCTCCACGAAGCCCGCGACGCGCATGAAGTGCTCGCGCGTGATCAGGGGCCCGACGCGCGTACCCTGCTCGCGCGGGTCGCCGACCGCCATGCGCGCGGCCGCGGCGCGCACCTTCTCGAGCAGCGTGTCGGCGATGCTGCGCTCGACCAGCACGCGCGTGCCCGCCAGGCACACCTGGCCCGCGTTCAGGTACTGCGTGCCGATCGTCTGCGCGGCCGCGTCCAGGTCCGCGTCGGCGCACACGATGAACGGCGACTTCCCGCCCAGCTCGACCGAGACCGGCACGAGCTTGCGGCCCGCGGTCGCCGCGATCAGCCGCCCGGTGTCGGTCGAGCCGGTGAAGCTGATGCGCGCGACGTCGCGGTGCGCGACCAGCGCCGCGCCCGCCTCCTCGCCGATTCCCTGCACCACGTTCAGCACACCCGCGGGCACGCCCGCTTCGTGCGCGAGATCCGCGAGCAGCGAGCCGGTGAGCGGTGCCCACTCGGGCGGCTTCACCACCGCGGTGTTGCCCGAGGCCAGGGCGGGCCCGAGCTTCCAGGTGGTGAGCATGAGCGGCGCGTTCCAGGGCGTGATGATCGCGGCCACGCCCGCGGGCTCGTAGCGCACGTGATTCACGACCTCGTCCGAGTCGATCGTCTCGTGCTCGAGCCGGAGCGCGAAGTCCGCGAAGAACTCGATGTTGTGCGCCGCGCGCGGCACGACCCGGGTCAGGTTGCCGACCAGCAGCGAGCCGTTGTCGGTGGTCTCGACGGCCGCGAGCTCCTTCGCGCGCGCGCGGATGCGCTCCGCGAACGCCGAAAGGTACGGCTGGCGCCCGCGCGGGCCGAGCGCGGCCCAGGCCGGGAACGCCTCGCGCGCGGCGTCGACCGCGGCGTCGATCTCGGGCGCGCCGCCCGCGGCGACGTCGGCCAGCGGCGCGCCGTCGATTGGACACTCGTCGCGGAACGCGCTGCGCGAGGCGACGCGCCGGCCCCCGATCCAGTGCTCGGTCGAGATCTCGACGCCGGCGACGACCGCGCGCTTCACTCCGGCTTCTCCTCGAGGAAGCGCTGCACCAGCCGCTGGCTGCGGTCTTTGGGCGCGTTCAGGTGCGCGAGCACGCGGTTGCGCGCGCCGGACGCCAGGTAGAAGCGCTCGTACTGCTCGTTGCGGCTGGCCAGCGCGCTGGCCGCGAAGTCCCAAGCCAGCCGGAATACACGGATCCGTGTCGCCGCCGAGGTCTTGTCCGCGCCCTGCAGGTAGGTCGCGATAAGCGGCCCCAGGGCCGGGTCCCGCAGCTGCGATTCGGTCGGCGTGGCCAGCAGGTTGTGCGAGCCGATCAAGCGCAGGCACTCGTTCACGCGCGGGAACCAGCTCGGCAGGAAGTGGCGCAGCTGCGAGAGCGGCTGGCCGTTCGGGAACCAGACGCCGTTTCCGAACTCGTAGGCCTCGAGCTCGGCGGTGCGGATCGCGGCGCGCGCGAGCTCGGCGTAGCCGAACAGCTCGCCGAGCAGCTCGAGCGTCGCGGGCGTTCGATCGCCGATCACCTCGGCCATCTTGCAGCCCAGACCGTAGGCGAACTCGAGCTTGGTCTGCGCGCGGATCATGGTCTGCTGCATCACGTTCGGGAACCAGCTGGTCGACATCACCTGGTTGTAGACGCCCAGGTTCTCGGCAATGAACAGGCGCTCGCGCGGCACCTCGACGTCGTCGAAGATCACGAACGCGTCCTGCTCGTCGAAGCGGCTCGAGAGCGGAAAGTCGTAGCGATTGGTGCCGCGCGAGACGCTGTCGCGGCACAGGAACTTGAGTCCCGGCGTCGCGATCGGGATCGAGAACGACAGCGCGTAGCGGGCGCCGTCGGCTGGAACCGGGTGACCGGGGTAGACGGCCAGCTCGTCCGCGAACGGCGCGAGCGTGGCCAGGATGCGCGCGCCCCGCACCACGATGCCGTGCGCCGTCTCGGCCACCTTGTGCAGCGCCACCTCGCCGCCGCCCGCCGCGATGTCGGGCCGGCTCTTGTCGACGGTCGGGTGGATGATGGTGTGGGTGAGCGAGAGGTCGTCGCGGCGCAGGCGCTTCTGGAACGCGACCAGGTTCGCGGCGCCGGCTTCGTTGCCGAACGCCGCCCACTCGTCGGAGCGGCCGGCGAAGCCCGCGAACGTGACGTTCATGTAGTCGGGCGAGCGGCCCATCAGGCCGACGCTGTGCTCCGCGATCTGGCGCAGGCACAGGTGGCGCTGCTCGAGATCCGCGCGCGAGCGCGGGATCCCGTGGCTCACGTTGATCGGCTCGCCCGTCTCGGGATCGGGCAGCTGGCAGACGGCGGCGTGCGCGTGCTGCAGGTCGAACAGCTCCGCCAGCGTGCGCGCCGCGCCCGCGAGCGCTTGGTGGCCCGCGACGTCGCGCACGCGCTCGCCGTCGACCCAGACCTCGCGCCGATCGCGAAGGCCGCGCAGGAACTGCTCGCCGGTGCGCACCCCCATGGGCGCAGTCTACGCCCGCGCGCAGCGCCGTGAAAGGCGGCTCGAGCGCCGCCTCAGATCGCGGTCAGCATCTCCATGCGGCGCAGCGAGGCCCGCGCTTCCAGGTGCAGGTCGCGCAGCAGCTCGATCTGGTCGAGAGACGCGCCGCAGCCCGCGACCGCGGCGGTCTGCGGATCCTTCGCGACCGCGACCGGCAGGCGCAGCTCGCGCGACAGCAGCCCCGCGAGCCCGTTCAGGAGCGCGCCGCCACCCGCCAGCACCACGCCGTTGTGGGCGATGTCGGCGGCCAGCTCGGCGGGAGCGTCCTCGATCACGGTGCGCACGGCGTTCACGAGCGCAGCGACCGGCGCGACCAGCGCCTCGCGCAGCTCCTCGGCCTTGATCCGCACCACGCGCAGCTCGCCCGAGATGCGCTCGCGCGCGTCGATGCAGACCTCGCGCAGATCCTGGCGCGGCAGCGCGCAGCCGAGCTGCTCCTTCAGCGCTCGTGCGGCGCCGGGGCCCACCTCGACGTCGAGCTTCTTCTTGAGCCAGGTCTGCACCGCCTCGTCCAGGCGCGCGCCGCCGGTGCGCATGGTGCGCGCGTGCACGACACCGGAGAGCGTCACCACCGCGATCTCGGTCGTGCCCGCGCCGACGTCGATCACGAGCTTGCCGCCCCGCTCGGCCGACGGCACCGCCGCGCCCAGCGCGGCCGCCATCGGCGAGGCCAGCAGGTACACCTCGCGCGCGCCCGCGGCGCGCGCGGCCTCGACCAGCGCCCGGCGCTCCACCTGCGTGAGCTCGCAGGGCGCGGCCAGCACGATGCGCGGCCGGCGCACGGCCCAGGGATTCCGCACGCGCCGCAGCAGCGCGCGCAGGATCGCGACCGCCGCCTCGAAGTCCGCGATCGCGCCCTCGCGCACGGGCCGTACCTCGACGATCGAGTCGGGCACGCGCGCGAGCATCGCCTCGGCCGCGCGTCCGATCGCTCGTACTTCATGGGTGCGGCGATCGCGCGCCACGATCGAGGGCTCGGAGACGATCTCGCCGGTGCGATGGCTGAACACGCGCACGTGGGCCGAGCCGAGATCGACGCCGAGATCGGCCGACACGGACCGCGCGAGCGAGAAGGGCTTGGCGTTCTGGGTCATGGGGAGCCTCCGTGATCTGCAGCACCCCACCGTGCAGCCTCCATGCCCGGTCATCCGCAAGCGGCAGGCTTCGCGCAACTGCGCGAGGCAAAGGGTCGAGATCCCGGCTGCCGCCAAGCGTGACTCCGTGCACGCGCCCGCTCGAGCGGGTGTGTAGTTCGCTTCCCTTCCGCAGCGGCGGCCCCGCCCTCGGGCCGGCCGTTCTACTGCGAGTCCGCGAGCTCGGCGCGTTCGTTGCGCGGCTCGGCCCGGGCGATGCGCTTGTCCAGCACGCTGAGCTCGTCCTCGCGCAGCCGGCGCCAGCGCCCCGGCCGCAGCGTGCCGAGCTCGATGTTCATCACGCGCACGCGCAGAAGCCGCCGGACACGCAGGTTCTCCGCCTCGCACATGCGCCGGATCTGCCGGTTGCGGCCCTCCGTGAGCACCATGCGGAAGCTGCGCGGGCCCATGCGCTGCACGCGGCACGGCAGCGTGCGCCGGCCCTGGATCACGATCCCGGAGCGCATGCGGCGGATCGAGTCCTCGGCGACGGGGACGTCGACCTCCACCAGGTACTCTTTCTCGTGTCGCCCGCGCGCGCGCAGGATCTGGTTTACGAGCTCGCCGCGGTTGGTGAGCAGGATCAGGCCCTCGCTCCACTTGTCGAGCCGGCCGATGTGGAAGATGCGCTCGTGGTAGCCGACCGCGTCGATGATGTTCTCGGGCACGCGCTTGTCCGACGTGCACTCGATGCCCGGCGGCTTGTGATAGGCGAGCACGACGGGGCGCTTCTCGCTCGTGGCCACGGGCTTGCCGTCGAGCGAGACGCGGTCGCCCTCGGCCACGGTGTCACCGTGCTTCGCGACCACGCCGTTGATGCGCACCCGGCCCGCCTCGACGTGCTTGTCGGCGGCGCGGCGCGAGCACACGCCGTGCTCGGTGAAGAAGCGGTTGACGCGGATCGGTAGAGACATGGGGCGCGGAGGATAACGGATCCGTGCGCGGCCGAGCCGGGCGCCGGCGCGGGCCCGGGCAGCGGATCGCTGCGCGGGGGCTCGGGCTCGGGCGGCGGCGGGCCGCACGAGGCGCACCCGCCCGAGCCATCGGCCAGGGCCAGCACCACCGCGAGCGTGCGAGCCAGCGCGCCGAAGTCCTTCACGCCCCTCATAATGGCGCAATGTTGCTCGGCCTGTACCTGGTGCTCACGGAGACGTCGCTGCCCATCACCACGCTCGCGCGCGAGATCGAGGCGCGCGGCTTCGACTCGATCTGGGTGCCCGAGCACTCGCACATCCCCACCACCGGCAACACGCCCTACCCCGGGCGCGGCCCGATCACGCGCGACTTCGCGCGCACGCTCGATCCGTTCGTGACGCTCGGGGCCGCGGCCAGCGTCACCACGCGGATCAAGCTCGCGACGGGGATCTGTCTCTTGATCCAGCGCGACACGATCCACACCGCGAAGACGATCGCGACGCTCGACCAGCTCTCGGGCGGACGCGTGCTGTTCGGCGTGGGCGGCGGCTGGAACAAGCCCGAGATGGAGAACCACGGCACCGCCTACGCGACGCGCTTCGCGAAGCTCGAGGAGCAGCTGCGGGCGCTCCGGGCGATCTGGACCGAGGACGAGCCGGAGTTCCACGGCGCGCACGTCGACTTCGACCCGCTCTGGTGTTGGCCCAAGCCCGTGACCCGGCCGCACCCGCCGATCTACCTGGGGGGCGAGACCGACCACACCCTGCGCCGGATCGTCAGGCTCGGCGACGGCTGGCTGCCGCGCGTGCGCGATCCGGAGCTCGTGCTGGCGGGGATCGGGCGGCTGCGCGCGTTCGCGCGCGAGGCGGGCCGCGCCGAGAGCAGCATCGCGATCAGCGCGTTCGCGCCGGCGCCCAAGAAGGACGCGCTCACGCCGTTCCGGGACCTCGGCGTCGAGCGCGCGGTCCTGGCGCTCCCCGACGGCAACGCCGACGACACGCAGCGGCGGCTCGACCGCTACGCCGAGCTCGCGCGGGAGTGCGCATGAGCGCGCAGTCTCTGCGCGTCGCCACCGCACACGGGGAGCTCGCGTACGTCGACAGCGGCGGGCCGGGCGCCGCGCTGCTGTTCGTGCACGGCAACTCCTCGTGCAAGGAGATCTTCGCGAAGCAGCTCGAGAGCCCGCTGCTCGCGAGACATCGGCGGATCGCCTTCGACCTGCCCGGTCACGGCGAGAGCGCGAACGCGCCTGATCCTTCGCTGACCTACTCGATCCACGGCTTCGCCGACGCCGCGATCGCCCTGCTCGAGGCGCTGCGCATCGAGCGCGCGATCGTGGTCGGCTGGTCGCTCGGCGGACACATCGCGCTCGAGCTCTTGGCGCGCTGGCCCGGCTGCGTGTCGGCCTGGATCACGGGCACGCCGCCCACGGGCGCGAACGATCTGTCGCGCGCGTTCCTGCAGTCGCCGCACATGGAGCTCACCTTCAAGGAGAGCTTCAGCGCAGACGAGGCGCGCGCCTTTGCCCAGGAGGCCGTGGCCGCGCGCGTGAAGCTCGAGCCCTGGATGTACGAGGCGTGCCGGCGCGCCGACGGCCGCTTCCGCCCGCTGATGCTCGCGTCCGCGCTGGCGGGCCGCGATCTCGACGGACGCGCGATCGCGGAGAGC
This sequence comes from Myxococcota bacterium, assembly GCA_040902485.1. GTDB lineage: Bacteria > Myxococcota_A > UBA9160 > SZUA-336 > SZUA-336 > VGRW01. The sequence continues at coordinate 304,164 of JBBDXF010000037.1, forward strand.
TCGCCGCTTCCGCTCGCGGTCGTCTCCGGCGAGCTCGAGCCGTTCGTCGACAACGCGTTCCTCGGCTCGCTCGCCTACCGCAACCTGTGGGACGCCCGCGTGCACGTGCTCGCGGGGCTCGCGCACACGCCGTTCTGGGAAGCACCCGAGACGCTCAACCCGCTGCTCGCGCGTTTCGTCGACGAGTCGGCGCGCGAGCAAACGCGGTAAGCTCCGCACTCGCACGAGCAGGCGTCCCTGCTCGAGGAGACCCCCATGATCGGCTACACGACTCTCGGAACGAACGATCTCGAGCGCGCGGCGAAGTTCTACGACGCGCTGCTCGCGGAGCTCGGCGGCAAGCGCGCCATGGCGACGGACAGCCTGGTGCTGTGGGCCACGGCGCCCGGCACGCCCATGGTGGGCGTGATCAAGCCCTTCGATGGAAAGACCGCGACGGTCGGCAACGGCACGATGGTCGCGCTCGCGGCGAAGGACCGGGCGCAGGTCGACGCCGTGTACGCCAAGGCGATCGCGCTCGGCGGCAAGGACGAGGGCAAGCCCGGTGACCGAGGCGGCAACTTCTACGCCGGCTACTTCCGCGATCTCGACGGCAACAAGCTGAACGCCTTCGTCATGGGCTAGAGCTCGCTCACCGCGAAGTCACGGCCGCGCCTGGCCTTCGAGCTCGTAGGCATCGAGGCTCGGCGCGGCCATCACTTCGCGGAAGCGGTCGAAGCTCCACGGCCAGCTCGCCGGGATGCCGCGGTCGTCGAGGTACCAGCTGCGACAGCCGGTGGTCCAGATGGTCGACTTCGCGGCCGCGCAGCGCTCCTCGTCGAAGCGGAGGGTGGCGGACTCGGTCGGGATGATCTCGCGGCACGCGCCCGCGCGCACCGGCTCGACGAGCTGCAGGATGTAGGCGAACTGCAGCTCGGCGACCTCGATCAGCGAGAAGTTCCCGACCGGACCGTTCGGCCCGTTCAGCATGAACAGGTTCGGGAAGCCCGGAATCGAGATCGACAGGTAGGCGATCGGTCGCTTCGCCCAGGCCTGCTCGAGGCGCAGGCCGTCGCGCCCGATCACGTCGATCGGGCGCAGGAAGCGGTCGGCCCGAAAGCCGGTCGCGAGCACCAGCACGTCGAGCTCGTGCAGGCGCCCGTCGCGCGTGCGCACGCCGCGCGGCTCGACGCGCTCGATGCCGGAGGTGACGAGCTCGGCGTTCGGCTTCTGGATCGCCTGGTAGAAGTCGGGCGAGAAGATCAGGCGCTTGCACGCGGCGCGGTAGCTCGGGCGCAAGCGCTCGCGCAGCTCCGGGTCGTTGACGCTGTTCTCGAGGTTGGCGCGGCAGGCCTCCTCGATCATCTTCATGCCCGCCGAGTCGGCGTTCACGACCGCGTTCGAGAAGTTCTCGGCGAACAGCCGCGACAGATCCCGGTGCAGGGTGCGCATCGAGTCGGGGTTGCGCCGGAAGGCGTCCCGCTCGGGCTCGCCGTAGGCGGGGTTCACGCCGGGCATGATCCACTGCGCGGTGCGCTGGAAGAGCTCGAGCTTGGCGACCCGGTCGACCAGCGCCGACACGATCTGCACCGCGGTCGAACCGGTGCCGACGATGCCGACGCGGCGGCCGTCGAGCGCCACGTCGTGGTTCCAGCGCGCGCTGTGGAAGAGCGCGCCCTCGAAGCGGTCGAGCCCCTCGATCTCGGGCAGGCTCGGGTGGTGCAGGACGCCGGTGGCCGCGATTACGAAGTCGAACACGTCGCGGTGTCCGCTCTTCGTCTCCAGGTGCCAGCGCCCGGCGCGAAACTCCGCGCGCGTGACCTCGTCGCCGAAGCGGATCTTCCGGTCGACGCCGTGCTTGCGCGCCACGCCCTCGAAGTAGGCCTGGATCTCGTCGCCGGGCGAGTAGACGTGCGTCCACTCGGCGTTGGGCTCGAACGAGTAGCTGTACAGGTGCGACGGCACGTCGCACGAGATTCCCGGGTAGGTGTTCTCGCGCCAGGTTCCGCCCAGGCGCTCCGCCTTCTCGAAGATCGTGTAGTCCGCGAAGCCGGCCTCGGAGAGCTTGATCCCGGACAGGATCCCCGACATGCCCGCGCCGATCACCGCGAAGCGCAAGCCGCGCTCCGTCCGTCCTTCCACCATGTGTGCCTCCCCGTTCGGATCGTACTAGGATCGTCGCGGGGGAGCTTGCGATGGGACGGAGCGCACGCGGGGTCGCGCGGGCGTTGTGTGCGCTGCTGGCGCTGGTCGCCGCGCCGGCGCGAGCGCAGACGCCGGGCACGACCCCCGCGCCCAGGCTCGAGCCGGTGCTCGCGTCCGGGGTCGCGAATGCGCCGCCGCCGATCTCCGCACCGGTCTCCGCCTCCGCGCCGGCGGCGGCGCCGAGCGAGGCGATCCTGCGCCTGGACGCGTTCGCGCGCGCAGCGCGGCTGCGCTCGATCGCCCGCGCCGAGCAGCGCGCCGGTGTCTCGGCCGCCGACGCGCGGCAGCGCCGCAGCCTGCGCCGCTTGCACGAGCG
>JBBDXF010000038.1:0-39137 GCA_040902485.1 Myxococcota bacterium
GATCGCGCGGCGCGCGCGCTGGAGCCGGGCCGCGGGGCCGTCGGGCGCCGGCGCGATGCGCGCGAAGGCGCCGTCCACGAGCCGCGCCGTGCGCCGCAGGCCGCGCCGCTCGAGGCGTCTTCGCGAATCCGACGCGCCCGGGTTGGTCGGCGGCCGCGAACGCTCGAGCCGGAGCCGGGCGAGCGCGCGCTCGCCCGGCAGCAGTGCGCAGACCTCGCCCGTGCCGCGCAGCAGCGCCCTGCCCGGCCGCGCGCCGTGCACGTACACTGCGACGCGACAGCCGCTCGGATGCGCGAGCGGCGCCTCGAGCGCGGTCAGCACGACCGGCCGATCCATCGCCTCGGGTACCGGCGCGTGGAGCCGCAGCGCCAGCGCGAGGGCGCCGAGCCCGAGCCCCAGCAGCGTCTCGCCCACGCGCGCGAAGCGTCCGCGCGAGCGCACGCGCCACAGCCCGAGCCCCGCGCACGCGGCCCCCGCAGCGAGCCAGGGCGCGCACTCGAGCGCGTCCTCGAGCGCGATGCCGAGCGCGAAGGGCAGCGCGAGCCGCAAGAGCGGCGCGCGCACGGGGAGCTCCACGGCGCCGACCTCGAGGGGACCCTACGCTTCGGGGTGTCGGATCGCGGTCAGGTCAGTGCAGGACGCGCGCGGCTTCGGGAGCGCCGAGCTGCCAGCGCAGCCGGTCGAGGAAGACCGTCACGACCTTCAGCGACTCGTCGATCTTCTTCATCTCGGTCACGAACTGACCCACCAGGACCTGCGCTTCGTGCAACGCCTTGTCTTCGACCTGGGGAAGCGCGCGGTAGGCCGCCGCCACACATTCCATGAGCTGCTCCCAGTCGTCCGAGCTGGGGCGGCTCTGCGCCACCTGGTCGAACACGGGGACGAACTGCTCGGCAAAGACGGGGCTCACCCCGTAGCGACCCTCCAGCACCTCGACGATCTTCTTGTGGAACGGCGACATGCGCTCGGTACTGAGCAAATCGGGTGCCAAGTCGTGTTCTCCTCTGCCGGGCCGTGGATTCATGATCGGGCGCCGCTACTTGGCCGAGAGCTTGCGCGCGCGCGCCGAAGCCGTGGGCCGCCGTCCGCGAGGAACAGCTTTCTCCCCACGGGGGACTCTGCTTCTCATCGCAAGCGCGCGGGTACTCCTGCGGCCTGGGCGCGATCCTCGAGCTCGTCGAGCTGCTGTTGCAGCCTCGCCTCCTCGCGATCGAGCTTCTCCATGAAGTTCTGCGCGGAGGTCTCGGCCTCCGATGGAATCGAATCGCGCGCCTTCTGCAGCGCGGCGAGCTGCTGGTTGAGCTGGCGGAAGCGCTGCCGCCAGATCTCTGCGCCCACGCCGCCGTACACGCCCTCGACGCTGCCGGGCTGGATCTCCGTCAGGCGCAGCTCGCCCTCGGCGGGATCGATCGCCACGCGGAAGCCGTTGAAGAACGGCATGCCGAGCAGGCCCGAGGTCATGGTGTCGAGCACGGCCATCTCGACGTTCTCGACGACCACGCTGCCGACGCGCAGCGACGCGATCGTCACGACCGGCACGTGCATCACCTTGCCGCCGACGCCGACCACCGAGATCCTCGGCGCGTCGCGATCGATCTCGATGCCGAGCTCGTCGGCCGCCCAGCGCGGCAGGGTGTTGAGCGACGCGCCGGTGTCCGCCTTGAAGTTGCAGACCACGCGATCGTCGAGCGTCACCTCCAGGCTGATCTCGTGACCGGAGCGCTGGAAGTGCAGCACGTGCGTGCGCTCGGCCTGGCGCTTGGCCACGCTCGCCGGCGGCTTCACCCGCTCGACGGCCAGGGCGCTGTTGGGGCGCTGTTGGGGCGCGGGCGCCTGCGTGCGCGCCTTAGGGCGCTGCGGGTCGAGCGTGACCGTCTGCCCGGTCGGCACCTTCGAGCGGTCGTCGGTGAAGTGCACCTGGCCGCGCTCGTCGGTCCACTGGTACAGCTCCGCACGAGCGCCGGCAGCGAGCCAGCAGCTCGCCAGGCAAGCCAGTGCCACGAGGGTGTTCCGAGCCATGGATTCCTCCCCCGAACGAGTCAGTCGGGGTTCGAGTTCCCCGATCCATCGGCGGCGGAGCTGTCGTTCTTGACCGGCGTGTCGGCCCCCGGCCCTGCCCCCGCCGCCTCGGCGGCCGCGGCTTCGGCGGCATCCGGCCGGTCGCCCTGGAAGAAGCGGTGGATCAGCCCGGCGTCGGCCTTGCTCAGCTTGGGCACGGCCTCGAGCTCGGCCTGGCTCGCGGCGCGTACCTTCTCGAGGCTGCCGAGCGTGCGCAGCAGCGCGCGACGCTTCTTCGGCCCGATCCCGGGCAGCTCGTCCAGGATCGAGCGCAGCTGGCTCTTCTTGCGCAGCTCGCGGTGGTAGGTGATCGCGAAGCGGTGCGACTCGTCGCGGATCCGCTGCAGCAGCAGGAGCGCCGGCGAGTCGGGTGGCAGCAGGACGGGGTCCTTCACGCCGGGCAGGAACAGCTTCTCGCGCTTCTGCCCGCCGTGGCGCAGCACGCGCGACGAGCCCGACGCCTCGTCGCGCTCCTTGGCGAGCGACGCCAGCGCGATGCCCTCGACGCCCAGGTCCGCGAACAGCGCGCGCGCCGCGTTGAGCTGGCCTTTGCCGCCGTCGAGCAGCAGCAGATCGGGCGGCGGCTCGCGGTCGAGCTTCTCGAGCCGGCGCCGCAGCACCTCGCGCATGGCGCCGTAGTCGTCGCCCGGGTCGGTCTCGCGCAGCCGGTAGCGCCGATACGCATCTTTGTGTGGCAGGCCGTCGACGAACACCACGCGCGAGGCGACGCCGAGCGTGCCCTGCAGGTGCGAGATGTCGTAGCACTCGACGTGCGCCGGCAGCTTGTCGATGCGCAGCGCCTCGCGCAGGCTCTCGAGCACGAGCTCGACGTTGTGCTCGCGGCGACCGCGCTCGGCCAGCGCGAGCTCGGCGTTGTGGGTGGCCAGCTCGACCAGCCTGCGCCGCTCACCGCGCTGCGGCACCGCCACGTCCACGGCGTGGCCCGCGCGCTCGCGCCACAGCTCCGCGAACGCGGCTGCGAGCGCGGGCTCGAGCGCGACCGGCACCAGCACCTCGCGCGGGATCTCGCGCTCGGCCGCGTAGAACTGCGCCAGGAACGAGCCGAGCGCCTCGGCGTCGTCGCCGGCGACGTCGCGGAACGCGTAGGCGTTGCCACCGGACATCTTGCCCTGGCGCGAGTGCAGGACCTGGAACTCGAGCCGCGGCCCCTCGCGCGCCATGCCGAACACGTCGCGGTCGACGAACTTGCGCGAGACCATGGCCTGCGACTCGACGGTCCGCTCGATCGCGCGCACGCGGTCGCGCAGGCGCGCGGCCTCTTCGAAGCGCTCGTCGCCCGCGGCCTCGTTCATGCGCTCGCGCAGCTCGCCGAGCAGGTCGCCGGCCTTGCCGCGCAGCAGCAGCGTCGCCCCCGCGACCAGCTCGCCGTAGGCCTCGTCCGAGATCAGGCCGCAGCACGGCGCCGCGCAGCGCCCGACCGCGTGCTCGAGGCACGGCCGGCCCTGCCGGCGGTAGCTGCGGAAGACCGGATCCGCGCAGGTGCGCAGCGGGAAGATGCGCTGCAGCGAGCCGAGCGTCTCGCGCAGACTGGTGCTCGACGTGTACGGGCCGAAGTAGAGCGCGCCGTCGCGCGCGAAACGGCGTGTCTCGGTGAGCCGCGGATGCGCCTCGCGCGGGTCGAGCCGCAGCGCCAGGTAGTTCTTGTCGTCGCGCAGCCGCACGTTGAAGCGCGGCTTGTGCTTTTTGATCAGCGCGTTCTCGAGCAGCAGCGCTTCTTTCACGTTCGCGGTGGCGACGACCTCGACGTCGGCCACGCGCGCGATCAGGAACGGAACCTGGTAGCGGCCGTCGCCGCCCTTGTTGAAGTAGCTGCGCACGCGCGCGCGCAGGCTCTGCGCCTTGCCGACGTACAGCACGCGCGCGTCGGCGTCCTTGAAGATGTAGACCCCGGGCTCGACCGGCAGTGCCGCGATGCGCTCTTCGAGCGCGCTCACCGCCTTCCCCGCCCTCCACGACCCTTGGGCTTGGGCGCACGCGCCACGCGGGGGCCAGCTTCGTAGCCGGCGAGCAGCGCGCCCTCTTCGAGCGACTTGATGCGGTCGCGGATGTCGGCGGCCCGCTCGAAGTCGAGATCCTCCGCGGCCGCGCGCATCTCGTCGCGCAGCGCCGAGACCTGCGCGCGCAGCTCGTCGGGCGTGAAGTCCATGTCTGCGGCCTTCGCCACCGTCACGTAGTCGGCCTCGTACAAGCTCTCGGAGAGCGACGTGATCGCGCTCTCCACCGTGCGCGGGGTGATGTCGTTGGCGGCGTTGTATTGGGCTTGAGCTTCGCGGCGGCGATCGGTCTCGCCGACCGCGGCGCGGATCGAGTCCGTCTCCTTGTCGGCGTAGAGCAGCACCGTGCCGCGCACGTTGCGCGCCGCGCGGCCCATGGTCTGGATCAGCGAGCGCGCGGAACGCAGGAAGCCCTCCTTGTCGGCGTCGAGGATCGCGACCAGCGACACCTCGGGCAGGTTCAGGCCCTCGCGCAGCAGGTTGATGCCGACCAGCACGTCGAACTCGCCGTTGCGCAGATCGCGCAGGATCTCCGTGCGCTCGATCGTCGGTATCTCGGAGTGCAGGTAGCGCACGCGAATGCCGACTTCCTGGTAGTAGTTGGTGAGCTCCTCGGCCATGCGCTTGGTCAGCGTCGTGATCAGCACGCGGTCGCCGAGCTCGACGCGCTTGCGGATCTCGCCCAGCAGATCCTCGACCTGGTTCTTGGCCGGGCGCATCTCCACCGCGGGATCGGTGAGGCCCGTGGGCCGGATGATCTGCTCGACCACGATGCCGCCGCTCTTCTCGAGCTCGTACTCCGAAGGCGTGGCCGACACGAACATGACCTGGCCCACGCGTTCTTCCCACTCCTCGAAGCGCAGCGGGCGATTGTCGAGCGCGGACGGCAGCCGGAAACCGTACTCGACCAGCGTCTCCTTGCGCCGGCGATCGCCGCGGAACATGCCGCCGATCTGCGGCACGGTGACGTGGCTCTCGTCGACGAAACACAGGAAGTCCTTGGGGAAGTAGTCGATCAGCGTGTAGGGCGGCTGGTTCTCGATGCGCCCGTCGAGCCAGCGCGAGTAGTTCTCCACGCCGTGGCAGAAGCCCATCTCGGACAGCATCTCGATGTCGTACATGGTGCGCTGCTCGATGCGCTGCGCCTCGAGCAGCTTGTCGTCGCGCTTGAAGCTCTGCAGGCGCACGTCGAGCTCTTCGCGGATGCCGGTGATCGCCTGCTTGAGCCGCTCCTGCGTCTGCACGTAGTGGCTGTTCGGGAAGATCACCGCGCGCTTCAGCCGCGCGACGACCAGGCCGCGCAGCGGATCGATCTCGGCGATCTGGTCCACGTCGTCGCCGAAGAACTCGATCCGGATCGCGCGCTCGTCCTCGTAGGCCGGGAACACCTCGACCACGTCGCCGCGCACGCGGAAGGTGCCGCGGTGGAAGTCGAAGTCGTTGCGGTCGTAGAGCATGTCGACGAGCTTGCGCGTGAAGTCGTCGCGGTTGATCCGCTGGCCCACCTCGACGAACGCGTGCATCTTGCCGTAGGTCTCGGGCGAGCCGAGCCCGTAGATGCAGGAGACGCTCGCGACCACGATCACGTCGCGGCGCGAGAGCACCGAGCGCGTCGCGGAGTGGCGCAGCTTGTCGATCTCGTCGTTGATCGACGAGTCCTTCTCGATGAAGGTGTCGGTGGTGGGCAGGTAGGCTTCGGGCTGGTAGTAGTCGTAGTACGAGACGAAGTACTCGACCGCGTTGTGGGGAAAGAGCTTCTTGAACTCGCCGTAGAGCTGCGCGGCCAGCGTCTTGTTGGGCGCCATGATCAGCGCCGGGCGGTTCAGCTTCTCGATCACCCACGACATGGTCGCGGTCTTGCCGCTGCCGGTGATGCCGAGCAGCGTCTGGTGGGAGAGCCCGCGCGCGACGCCGTCGACGAGCTCTTCGATCGCGCGCGGCTGGTCGCCGAGCGGCTTGTAGTCGGAGACCATTTCGAAGTCAGGCACGGCGCCAGCGGCTCCCCAGCGGTGAGTCTTCGATCACGATGCCACGATCCTTCAAGAGATTGCGGATCTCGTCGGAGCGCTTCCAGTTCTTCGCGGCCCGTGCCGCGTCGCGCTCGGCGACCAGCGCGTCGAGCTCGGCGTCGCTCTCGGCGGGCGCGACCCGCGCCTCGGCCAGACCGAGCGCCAGGAAGGAATCCGCCTCGCGCAGCAGCTCACGCTTCTGGCGGCCCCCGAGCGCGTCGCTGCGCACCACCTCCCAGACCACCGCGAGCCCGCGCGGCGCGTTCAAGTCGTCGCCGATCGCCTCGCGAAAGCGCGCGCGCAGCGCTTCGGCTTCGGCCGCGCCGAAGCTCGTGGTGTCGTCGGCCAGCTCTTGCGCGTGGCGCAGCAGCCGCCGGTACCCGGCCTGCGCGCCTTTGATCGCGTCGTCGGAAAAGCTCAGCTGCTGCCGGTAGTGACCACCGAGCAGGAAGTAGCGGAACGCCAGCGGCTCGAAGCCCGACGCGATCAGCTCGTCCAGGTTCAGCACGCTGCCACCGGTCGACTTGGAGATCTTCGCGCCGTCGAACGTCAGCCAGCCGCCGTGCATCCAGAAGCGCACCCACGGCCGCGCGTCGAGCGCGTTCTCGGTCTGCGCGATCTCGTTCGGATGGTGCACGGGGATGTGGTCCTGGCCGCCGGAGTGGATGTCGAAGTGCAGGCCCAGGTGCTTCACGCTCATCGCCGAGCACTCGATGTGCCAGCCGGGGAAGCCGCGGCCCCAGGGGCTGTCCCACTCCATCTGGCGCGGCGGACCGTTCGGATCGGAGAGCTTCCAGAGCGCGAAGTCGGCGGCGTTGCGCTTCTCGATCGCGCCCTCGATGCGCTCGCCGGCCGCCTGCGCGGCCAGGTCGATGCGCGCGAGCTCGCCGTAGTGCGGATCCTTCGAGACGTCGAAGTAGATCCCGTCGGCGATGCGGTAGGTGAAGCCCTTCATCTCGAGCGCGCGGATCAGCTCGATCTGCTCCGGGATGTGGTCGGTGGCCTTGCACCAGACGTCGGGCGGCCGGCAATGGAGCTTCGCGAGATCTTCCTGGAACACGCGCGTCCACTGGGCGGCGATCTCCCAGGCCGAGAGCTTCTGCTCGCGCGCGGCCTTCTCCATCTTGTCCTCGCCGCTCTCGACGTCGCCGGTCAGGTGCCCCACGTCGGTGATGTTGATGACGTGGCGCACGTCGAAGCCGAAGAAGCGCAAGCCCCGGTTCAGCAGGTCCGCGAACACGTAGGTGCGCAGGTTGCCCAGGTGCTGGCGGCTGTAGACGGTCGGACCGCAGCTGTACACGCGCGCGAGCGGCGGCGCGAGCGGCCGGAACACCTCCTTGCGTCGGGTCATGGTGTTGTAGAGCTTGAGCTCGCTCATGCGTCCTCGCGCTCGAGCAGCACCACGGCCTGCGCGGCGATGCCCTCGCCGCGGCCGAGCGCGCCCAGCCCGTCCGTACCTTTGAGCTTCACGCTCACGCGCGCGGCCTCGATGCCGAGCTGCTTGGCGAGGCCCTCCTGGATCTGCGTGCGGAACGGCGCGAGCCGCGGCTCCTGCGCGATCAGGGTGGCGTCGACGTTGCCGATCGCGAAGCCGGCGCGGGTCACGCGCCGCATGATCTCGCCCAGCAGCGCCGCGCCGGAGGCGTCGCGCCAGCGCTCGTCCGAGGACGGGAAATGCGTGCCGAGATCGCCGTCGCCGAGCGCCCCGAGCAGCGCGTCGCCCACCGCGTGGGCGAGCACGTCCGCGTCGGAGTGACCCTCGAGCCCGCGCGCATGCGGAACGCGCACGCCACCGAGCACGAGCGCCCGGCCCGACACCAGACGATGCAGGTCGTAGCCCTGGCCGATGCGCATCACGAGCGCGTCCGGCGCTTCGCGAGCAGCGCCCTGGCCCGTGTGAGATCCTCTGGATAGGTCACCTTGAAGTTCTCCGCGCGTCCCGGACACACCCGCACCTCGACGCCGAGCCGCTCGACCAGCGACGCGCAATCCGTGCCCTCGAAGCCGTCGCGCTCGGCCTTGTCGAGCGCCTCGCGCAGCACCGACGTGCGGAAGGCCTGCGGCGTCTGCGCGAGACCGAGCCGCGCGCGCTCGAGCGTGCGCTCGACGTGCCCGCCCGAATCGGCCAGCCACTTCGGGGTGTCGCTGACCGGCACGACCGGCAGCGCCGCGCCGGTCGCCTGCGCCGCGCGCAGCACCGACGCGACGTCCTTCGGCTCGACCAGGCAGCGCGCCGCGTCGTGCACCAGCACCCACTCCAGGTCCGGCCGTGCATCCAGGCCCGCGGCCAGCCCGCGCGCGACCGAGTCCTGCCGTCGCGCACTGCCCTCGACCGGCGGCAGGAGGCGCGGATCGCCGCCGGACGCGCCCTGGAATCCGGGTGGCAGGACCCGCTGGATCGCGGCGACCTCGGGGCTGCGCTCGAGCGCATCCATGCTCCACTCGAAGAGCCGCCGCCCGCGCAGGCGCACAAACCCCTTCGGCATTCCACGGCCGAGGCGGGTACCCTGCCCTGCGGCGAGCAGAATGGCCAGCGCGCGCATGGCGGCACTATAGCGTCCGGGCGATAGACTGAAGCCATGCAGCCCTCGCCCGCCCGTAGCGCCCTGCAGGTCCGGAAGCCGAGCTTCGCGCTGGGCGCCGACCTGCCCCGCTACTGGAACGGCGGCGACCCGTTCGCGACCCACTTCCTGAACGCGCTCTCGTCCGTGTTCCCGGACGGCGAGGCGTTCTTCGTGCGCTCGGTGCAAGCCTACCGCGACCGCATCGACGACCCGGGCCTGCAGCGCGCGATCCAGGTCTTCGCCGGGCAGGAGGCGCAGCACAGCCACCAGCACGACGGGCACCTCGCGCTGCTCGTGGCGCAGGGCTACACCGCGCTGCTTCGCCTGAACCGGATGGCCGACAAGGGCATGCGCTTCGCGAACCGGCACTTCCCCAGGTTCGCGCTCGCGAGCACCGCCGCGACCGAGCACCTGACCGCACTGCTCGCGCGCCGCATCCTGCGCAACGGCTCCGAATTCACGGCCACGATGGAGCCGCGCATGGCGGCGCTGTGGCGCTGGCACGCGGTCGAGGAGGCCGAGCACAAGGCGGTCGCCTACGACGTGCTGCAACGAGTCGCGCCGAGCCGCGTGCTGCGCGCGTTCGCGCTCGTGCTCAACACGCTCGCGCTCTTCGTCGAGACGCTGCTCCGCACCTTCTACATGCTCGGGAAGGACGGCGTGCTGCTTCGGCGCGACACGTTCGCGAGCGGCCGGCGCTTCCTGTTCGGCTCGCGCGGCCTCTTGCGCGGGCTCGGCCGCGACTACGCCGCCTGGTTCCGGCGCGACTTCCACCCCTCCGAGATCGACGACCGCCCGCTGATCGAGGCGTGGCTCGCGGAGGGTGGAGCGCCCTCTACCTGAGCTCTCCTTCTGGACGGCGGACGCGGCATCAGGTACCGAGACTGCGCGGAACGCGATGAGTTCACCGCTGACACGCGAGGCGTCGATCGGGGTCGACGGGCTCGGGGGCACCGAGGTCGCCGGCTCGTTGGCGACTCCGTTCCGGGAGGCGTTTCGCCGCTGGCGTCCCGCTCCCGTGCTGCGGGCCACGGCTGCGCTCCACATCGGCGGCGCGCTGACGCTGGCTGGACTGCCCAGCGCCTGGCCCTGGATCGCGGGAACCCTGATCGCGAACCACGGCCTGCTGCTGGCCGGCACCGTGGCGCCGCGCAGCCGCCTGCTCGGCACGAATCGGACGCGTCTCCCGGAGGCAGCGGTGCGCCGCCGCGAGCTCGCCCTCACCTTCGACGACGGGCCGGATCCGGAGCTCACGCCGCGCGTGCTCGATCTGCTCGACGCGCGCGGCGCGAAGGCGAGCTTCTTCTGCATCGGCGAGCGCGCCGCGGCGCAGCCACAGCTGATGCGCGAGATCGTCGCGCGCGGGCACGCGGTCGAGAGCCACAGCCAGCGGCACTCCGCGGCCTTCGCGCTCTACGGACCCTGGCGGCTGCTGCGCGAGATCGAAGCGGCGCAGCGCGCGATCACCCAGGCCTGCGGCTCCGCCCCGCGCTTCTTCCGCGCCCCGTTCGGAACGCGCAATCCGATGCTCGAGCCCACGCTCCTGCGGTTGGGGCTGTCCTACGTCTCCTGGACCCGCCGCGGCCTCGACATGGTCGACCGCCGCGCGCCGCGCGTCCTGCGCAGGCTGCTGACGGGTCTCGCGGCCGGCGACGTGCTGCTGCTGCACGACGGCGTGCTCACGCGCGAGCGAGCGCGCGAGGCGACGGTCCTGGCGGTGCTGCCGGCGCTGCTCGACGAGCTCGTGGACCGCGGCCTGCGAGCGGTTTCGTTGCGCGCCGCCTGGGCTGACGAACACGGCGCGTGAGACGCGCGCTGATCGACGCGGTGGCACGTCGGTTCCGCCCCTCCGGGGTGTTTGCCGAGCTCTTCGCACGCGGCAAGCTCGCGCACGATCCACTCTATCTCGGGCTGCTCGAGCACGCCGTGATTCCGAACGGGGCGCGCGTGCTCGACCTCGGCTGTGGGCAGGCGCTCTTGCTCTGCCTGCTCGCCGTCTCCTCCGGTCTCCGCCGCGCGGGAATCTGGCCGCTCGGCTGGCCGGCGCCGCCCGAGACACTCCGGCTGGCCGGGATCGAGCGATCACCGATCGCGGTGCGGCGAGCACGCCTCGCGCTGGCGGCGGACGGCGCGATCGAGGAACGAGACCTGCGCTTCGCTCGGCTCCCGTCCAGCGACCTGATCACGCTGCTCGACGTCGTCCACTATCTCGAGCCCGAGGCGCAGGATCGCCTGTTGGAGCGGATCGCGGCTGCGCTCAGCCCGGGCGGCATGGTGCTGATGCGCGTCTGCGCCGACGGCTCGGGCAGCCGAGCCCGTTTCACGCGCGCGACGGACCGGTTCGGCGCGCTGACTCGCGGCCACTTCGTATGGCAGCTCCACGCGCGCAGCGTCGCGGCCTGGCTCGCGGCGCTCGAGCGGCTCGGACTGCGCGCGACCGCCGAGCCGGCGAGCCAGGGCACGCCGTTCGCGAACGTGCTGATCACCGCGCGACGAGCGGGCTGACCGCCACTCCAGCGGGCTGCGCCGCGCAGCCTGCGCCCGACTGCGCGCAGCGTCGGCACGCGCGCCCAGGAACCTGGCAGCGCCCGGCCGCGGCTCCGCGCGCCCGCGCGCCGGGCTCGGGCGCGAGTGACACCGCAAAGCGTCGGGCAAGCGATCGAGATTGCTCGCGACGTCGGCACCCGCTCGAAGTCACGCCGCCGGCGGACGACGCCCGTGGAGTGGAGCCGTGCGCAGTGGCACGTCGGTTGCACACGAGCTGCCTGCTGCGGAGCGAAAACCGAGGGAGGGAGATGGGAGTTCGCAATGACGCTGAAGTCTGTCATCGCGCGGCTCGTGCCGGCGTTCGCCGGCGCGTTCCTCGCCCTGCTTCCCGCCGCGGAAGCAGCGGCTCATGGGAGCAAGGGCAAGTTCGTGGTCGAAGAGGCGACCATCGCCGAGATCCAGAAGGCGATCCTGTCGAGGAAGATCACGACCAAGGAGCTGGTGTACCGCTACCTCGAGCGCATCAAGGCGTACAACGGCACCTGCGTGAATGAGCCGAGGGCATCCTCGGCGCGATCTCGACCATTCCCAACGCCGGCAAGCTGAATGCGCTGATCACGCTGAACCTGCGGCCGAAGACGCGCGTGGCCTGGGGCTTCGACGCGCGCAAGGCGCGCAGCATGACCGACGCGATCGACGACGACCCCGAGATGCCCGATGCGCTCGAGGTCGCGGCCGCACTGGACACGAAGTTCGCCCGGACCAGGAAGCTCGTCGGCCCGCTGCACGGCGTGGTGATGGCGATCAAGGACCAGTACGACACCTTCGACATGCGCACGACCTCCGGCGCGGATGCCTTCTGGGCCAACGACCGCCCGCCCGACGACGCCACGTTCGTGAAGCGGCTGCGCGACGCCGGAGCGATCATCCTGGCCAAGGCCAACATGGGCGAATACGCCGCGGGCGGCGTCACCGGAACGCGTAGCTCGTTCGGCGGCATGATGTGCAACGCCTACGACACCGAGCGCGATCCGGGCGCGTCGAGCGGCGGCTCGGGCATGGCGGTGGCCGCGAACTTCGTGACCTGCGCGATCGGCGAGGAGACCGGCACGTCCGTGCGCGAGCCCGCCAAGAACAACAACACGGTCGGCCTCGCGCCCACGCGCGAGCTGGTGAGCGCCGACGGCATGATCCAGCAGGGCCTCACGACGCGCGTCGGTCCGATCTGCCGCACCGTCGAGGACACCGCGCGAATCCTCGACGCGTACGCCGGCTTCGACCCCGCGGACGAGCTGACCGCGTTCGCGGTCGGCCGCACGCCGCCGAAGCCCTACCACGAGTACGCGAAGAAGCGGAGCCTGAAGGGCTACCGGATCGGCGTGATTCGCGAATACATGGACCGAGCGGCGTTCAGCATCGTGGACGCCGAGAGCCTCGACCTGATCGACGCGGCGATCGACAAGCTGGAGGCGCTCGGCGCGACGATCGTCGACCCGGGCGAGGGCGGCGCGCTGTTCCAGGGTTGCATCGACAAGTTCTGGCCGGTCTGGAACAACCGCTTCTTCATCGGGCAGTTTCCCGCCGTCTTCCCCGTGGACGCCGAGGGCGCACCGACCACCGACCACATCGCGACGCTGATCGAGATGTTCTTCGACACCTCGCTCGTTCCGCACACCTCGGCCGGCTCGCCGACCTTGCGCAGCATGGGCCCGTCGCCGGGCGACACGGGCGGAGGCCGGTTCAACTTCGAGATGTACATCACGGAGCGCGGCGACTCGGAGATCCGCACTCTGGCGGAGCTCGTGTCGAAGCAGAACTACTGGACCGACCCCGTGATCCCGCGGCGCAACATCGCCAGCAGCAACCTGACGCTGGCGACGGGCAGCGCGTCGCAGTTCCGCTTCACGCTGCAGACCACGCTGCTCCAGTGCTTCGGGGAGTACGACCTCGACGCGGTGGTCTACCCGACCGGCAGCGTGCCCCCGGGGCTGCTGACCTCGCCCGGAGAGCCGAGCAGCAACGGACGCGGTTCGAGCGTCTGGACGGCGATCAACAGCCGCGGCTTCCCCGCGATGACCGTGCCCGCGGGCTTCACGACCGTGGTCTACGATCGCGACGCGGACGACAACCTGCTGCCGCCGATTCCCGCCGCGCTGCCCGTCGGGATCGACTTCCTCGGCCGGCCGTTCGCCGAGCACACGCTGTTCGAGATCGCCTCGGCCTACGAGGCGGCGACCCGCCACCGCAAGCCGCCGGCCGCGTTCGGACCGATCGACAGCAGCGGCGCGCCCCACTACCAGCCGTCCAAGGGCCATCCGCGCTCGATGCCCAGGCACCGCCGGCTCAGCAAGGACGAGCTGCGCCAGATCGACGAGCACTGAGCGAAGCGTCCGCCGCCGCCGCGGCGCGATCTCGACGAGATCGCCCGCGGCGGCTTTGCGGCGACGCCCCGCCTACTTCACCGCCGCGCGGATCGACGCCTCGACCTCGTCGGTGCCGATGTCCTCGGCCGCAGCGAGCTCCTGCACGAGCAGCGAGCGCGCGTTCTCGAGCAGCTTGCGCTCGCCGAAGCTGAGCTCCTTGGTGTGCTGCAAGCGCAGCAGGTCGCGCAGGACTTCCGCGGTCTCGAAGATCGTGCCGAGCTTCAGCTTCTCCTGCAGCTCGCGGAACTGACGGCTCCAGGCGATGCCGGCGCGCGCCTTGGTGCGCTTGCGCTCCTTCAGGATCTTCCAGATGCGTTGCGCTTCGGTGCGCTCGATCGGCGGGCGCAGACCGACCTCGGTGATGCGATCGCGTGGGATCAGGATGCGCGACTCGTCGTCGAGCTTGCGCAGCACCAGGAACTCGAGCTTCTGGCCGCCGATCTCGCGGATCTGCAGCGCCTCGATGCGGGCCACGCCATGGCCGGGGTAGACGGCGAGCTCGCCGACCTTCGCTTCCCACTTCCTGACGGTCGTGGCCACGACGCCCCCCGATCACGCTTCCGTACCCGAACGACTGCGCCACTCTACCACTTGGCGCCCGTTCGCCGGGCTCGGTCGCGCGCTTGCAACGAAGTTGCGCGCGGACGTAAGGTGCTGACCAACCGTTCAGTCGGCTGGACGACGTTTCAAACGACTGAACCCCTCCCCCAGCGAGCGACCGAGATGGCTCTACGAACCGCGAGCCGGACCAAGGAGGAAGTCCTCAAGGACTTCCGCACCGGCGAGATCGTCCAGGCCGCGCGCCGCGTGATCGGCGAGCTCGGCTTCGCGGACGCGTCGATGGAGCGGATCGCGCACGAGGCAGGCGTCGCGAAGGGCACGATCTATCTCTACTTCCGCAACAAGGAGGAGCTGCTCGCGCAGGTCGCCGACCACGGCTTCGCGGTGCTGATGGAGCGCGCTCGCGCCGGCGCGGCGCGCGCGCGCGGCGCCGAGGGCAAGCTCGCGGCGCTGTTGTGCGCGGCGCTCGAGCACTCGACCGAGAACGAGGCGATCTTTCGCGCGCTGCAGGAGCACCGGCAGCTGGCGCCCGAGAATCCACCGCTGCTCGCCGCCAGGCTCGAGCACAACCTCGAGCAGCTGGTGAGCTTCGTCGCCGGCGTGATCGAGCGCGGCACCAAGAGCGGCGAGCTGCGCACCTGCAACGCGCGGCGGGCCGCGCGCTTCCTGGTCGAATCCATGCGCGGCGCGATCCTGGAGCGACTGCGAGAGCCCACACGTTCGAGCGTCCAGGCGGACGCTGCAACCATCGTCGACTTCTTCCTGCACGGAGTCGGCACGACGGAGTCCCCACGATGAGCCGCACCTTCCTGCACGCCCTGTTCGTTCTGCTCGCCCTGGCGCCGGCGGCGCGCGCGCAAGCGCCGAGTCCGCAGGAGGTGCTCGGACAGGATCGCCTGATCACGCTGTCCGAAGCGGTGGCGCTGGCGCTCGAGAACAACCTGGGCTTGCAGGTGGAGCGCCTCGATCCCGCGATCGCGCGCGAGAACGTGCGCGAGGCCTGGGGCGTGTTCGAGCCGAACCTGGTCGCGGGCTACGACCGCCAGCACCTCGAGACGCCGGTCGCGAGCGCGGTGCAGACGTTCTTCGCCGGCGCGCTCACCGACAACACCACCGAGGACTACTACGTCTACGACGCCGGGCTGCAGGGCATCCTGCCGTGGGGCTTCTCCTATCAATCCGGCTACCTGATGCAGCAGCTCCGCTCGAACTCGAGCTTCTTCGCGCTCGACCCGCAGTACACCTCGACCTGGCGCACCGAGCTCGGCATTCCGCTGCTGCGCAACCTGTACTGGAGCGCTCCGGACCTGATCGTGCGCAAGTCGCAGATCTTCAAGGGCATCAGCGACGAGAGCTTCCGCGCCCGGCTCAGCGACACGGTCGCGCTGGTCGAGGCGAGCTACTGGGAGCTGGCGGCGACTCGCGCGCTGGAAGGCGCGGCGCAGCAGAGCGTGAAGACGGCGCAGGACCTGCTCGACCAGACCAAGGTGCAGTACGAGGTCGGCGTCGTGTCGAAGGTGCGCGTCACCGAGGCCGAGGCCGGGCTCGCGCAGCGCGAGTTCGATCGCATCGTGCGCACGAACGCGGCCGAGGCCGCGCAGGACCGCCTGCTGACGGCGATCCTTGCGCCCCGCATCGGCGACTACACCTCGACGCGGATCCGCACCGAGGAGCCGACCTTCGTGCCCTACGAGGTGGACGCGGAGGCGGCGCTCGAACGCGCGAAGGCCCAGCGTCCCGAGCTGATGCGCGCCCAGCTCGAGGTCGACAACGCGGGCTACGACGAGGACTACGCCTGGAACCAGAAGCTGCCCGAGCTGAACGTGATCGCGAGCTACGCGAACTCCGGCCTGTCGGGCGAGCAGAAGATTCCGCCCGGCACGCCCCAGGGCTTTCGCGACGACCCGAGCACGCCCGGCGTGTTCGATCCGATCCCGATCATCCAGCCGACGCTGCCGTTCCCCACCAACCGCTGGGGCGCGGACAACGACTTCATGAGCGGCGACGGCGAGCACAGCTGGGGCATCCGCGCCGGCCTGCTCGTGCCGATCGGCAACGACTCCGCCGACGCGCGCTACGTGAAGAGCAAGATCAATTTGCGCCGCGCCAAGACGCGCCTGCGGATCGAGGAGCAGAACGTGATCGTCGACGTGCGGAGCTCCGTGCGCGACCTGAAGAGCGCGATCGACGGCGTGAAGGCGTCGCAGCGCGCGCGCGCCGCGTCCGAGGAGACGCTGCGCGCGGAGCAGGAGCGGCTGCGCCTGGGCGACTCGACGCCGCATACGGTGCTCGAGTTCGACGAGGACCTGCGGCTCGCGGAGTCGAACGAGATCCGCGCGCTGCAGGTGTATCGCACCGCGATCGCGGCGCTCGAGCGCGCGCAGGGCACGCTGCTCGAGAAGCTCGGCATCGACGTGATCGAGGAGCGCGAGCGCGGCGTCGGCGAGTTCTGAGCCGTGTCGAGCACGCGGTTGTCAGGTCCGCCCGCGTGGGGCTACCCTGCGCACTCTCACGGACGCCGTTCGCGTGTGATCCGTCTCACGGACCGCGGCGCCCGACGCACCGCAAGGTGTAGGAGGGACCATGGCGTTGTGGAAGAACAAAGGCGATGGCGAGTTTCCTGCTGAGCAGAAGCCGGAGCCGACCAGAGTGACCAGCTACGCGCCGCCCGCGGGACCGATCGGTTCCGGCGAGCGCCGCCACCCGGGGGGTAACGAGATGGCGAACATCGGCAAGTCGATCAGCATCAAGGGCGACGTCGTCGGCGACGAGGACACGATCCTCGAGGGGCGCGTCGAAGGCCGCGTGTCGCTGCGCAACTTCCACCTGACGATCGGACCGAACGGCGACGTGCAGGGCGAAGTCTCAGCCAAGCAGGTGACCGTGGTCGGCAAGATCGTCGGGAACATCATCGCCAGCGAACGCATCGAGGTGCGCGAGACCGGCCGCGTCCAGGGCGACCTGATCGCGCCACGCCTGACCGTCGCCGAGGGCGCGGTCATCAACGGCGCGATCACGATGAAGGAAGCCGGCTCGCTCGGGCAGGTCCGCCCGGCCGAGAAGAAGCCCGAGCTGGCCCCCGCGCCGAGCGCGCCCGCGATCCAGAAGGTCAGCTAGCGCGGCGTTCGCGGATCAGACCGCCGCGCTGGCCCGGCCGGCGGTCTTCGCCGGCGCCGGATGTCCGTAGCGGCGCGACAGCCAGATCAAGAGCGCGCTCGCGACGTAGATCGTCGAGTACGTTCCGACGGTGATCCCGATGAACAGCGCGAGCGCGAAGCCGCGCAGCACCGGGCCGCCCAGCAGGAGCAGCGCCACGACCACCACCTGCGTGAGCCCCGAGGTCAGGATCGTGCGCGAGAGCGTGGCGTTGATCGCCTCGTTCACCACGCTCTCGAGCTCCGCGGTGCCGCGCATGCCGACGGTCTCGCGGATCCGGTCGTAGATCACGATCGTGTCGTTGATCGAGAAGCCGATGATCACGAGCAGCGCGGCCAGGACGTTCATGTCGAGCTCCCAGCCGAACAGCGAGAACATGCCCGCCGTGAACAGCACGTCGTGGATCAGCGCGACCACCGCTCCCGGCGCGTACTGCCATTCGAAGCGGAACCAGATGTAGGCCATGATGCCGAGCCAGGAGAACAGGATCGCGTAGAGCGCGGAGGTGCGGAGCTCCCGGCCGACGCGCGGTCCGATCGAGTCGATGGTCTTGACCGTCAGCTCGGCGCCGAGTTTCTCGCCCAGGCCGTTCACGACCTGCACCGACAGATCGCGGTTCTCCTCCTGCGAGCCGAGCATGCTGATCCGGTAGCTGCGCTCCTCGACCGGGCCCGCGCGCACGATGCTGGCGTCGGCGTGGCCGAGCTCGGCCATGCTGCCGCGCAGCCGGCCCTCGTCGACAGGGCCTGCGGCCTCGGGGATCTGCACCTCGATCAGCGTCCCGCCGACGAAGTCGATCCCGAAGTTGAAGCCCTTGGTCGCGATCAGCGCGATCGAGAGCACGATCGCGGTCACCGAGAAGACGACCATCGGCCTCATCCAGCCCACGAAGTCGAGGTTCAAACGCGTGGAAAAGAACTCCATCAGATCCTCAGCTTCTCGGGGTTGGCGCCGTAGAAGAAGTCCATCAGCGCGCGCGTCACGACCAGCGCCGTGAACATGCTGGCCGTCAGGCCGATCGCGAGCGTCACGCCGAAGCCCTGCACCGGCCCGCGCCCGAACGTCAGCAGGATCACCGCCGTCAGCAGCGTGGTCAGGTTCGAGTCGAAGATGGTCGAGAACGAGCGGTTGAAGCCGGCCGCGATCGCCGTGCGCGCGTTCTTGCCGGAGCGGAGCTCCTCGCGGATGCGCTCGTAGATGATCACGTTCGAGTCGACGGCCATGCCGACCGTGAGCACCACGCCCGCGATGCCCGGCAGGGTCAGCGTCGCGCGCGCCATGCTCATCAGCCCGATCAGGATCAGGATGTTCACGATCAGCGCGACGTTCGCGAACAGGCCCGTCGTGCTGTAGTAGACGGCCATGAACACGAACACCAGCGCGCTGCCGAGCAACGACGCGCGGATGCCGTCGCGGATCGAGTCGGCGCCCACCGACGGTCCGACCGTGCGCTCCTCCTCGATCACCAGCGGGATCGGCAGCGCGCCGGAGCGCAGCTGCACCGCCGTGTTCGCCGCCTCCTCGCGCGTGAAGTCGCCGGTGATCTGACCGTTGCGGCCGATCTTCGACTGGATCACCGGCGCGGTGACCACCTTGCCGTCGATGATCGCGGCCAGCCGGTCGCCGATGTGCTTGCCGGTGAATTCGCGGAACACCGCGGTGCCGTCGTTGTTCCACTGGAAGGTGATGATCGGGCGGTTGCGCCGGTCGAAGTCGAGCCGCGCGTCCTCCAGCATGTCGCCGGTCAGGATCGCCGCCTTCGGCACCAGCAGAGCCTCGGTCTCGCCGCCGTCGCGGCCCTGCGAGATCACGATCTCCTGCTCCTCGGGCACGCCGTTGGGGAGCTTCGCGAGCAGGAGCTCCTTGCTCGGCGCGGAATCGAGCACGGCCTTGAACTGCAGGAAGGTGGTCGACTCGAGTACCGAGCGCGCGGCCGCCGTGTCCTGGATGCCCGGCATCTGCACCAGGATGCGTCCCGCGCCCTGCGGCGCGATCACCGGCTCGCGCACGCCCAGCCCGTCGACGCGCTTGCGCAGCACCTCGAGCGCCTGCTGCACGCCGCGGTCGATCACCTCGGCCTGCCAGCGCGCGGACAGCGTCAGCGCGAGCGCGCCGTCCTGCTCCGCAACGTCGACGATCTCCAGGTTCTCGTCGACGATCTTGCGCAGGCCCGCGACGTCGCCTTCGATCACCAGCGAGTCACCGTGCAGCTCGGCGCTCGCGAGCGCGACCTTGCCGTCCTCGGCCCAGCCCTCGAGGCTGCTCTTCAGGCGCTTCAGCTCCTGCGCAATCGCGGTCTCGGAGTCGATGCGCAGCAGCCAGTGCACGCCGCCCTGCAGGTCGAGCCCGAGCGTCAGGCCGTCCGGGCGCAGCCACCAGTGCCCCTTGTCGCGCTCCTCCTGCGAGAAGAAGCTCGGCAACGCCAGGTACGCCATCATCAGTGTGATCGAGCCGATCATGATCCAGCGCGCGCGCAGGCTCACGACTTGTCTCCCTCGGACTTGCCGGGCATGCGCGTCGCGATCGCGCCGCGCGAGAGCTTCACCCGCACGTTCGGCGCGATCTCGACGGTCAGCACGTCGTCGGCCAGGCCCGTCACCTTGCCGTGCAAACCGCCAGTGGTGATCACGCTGTCGCCCTTCTCCACCTGCGCGAGCATCGCCTTGTGCTCCTTCTCCTTGCGCTGCTGCGGCCGGATCAGGAGCGCCCACATCAGGAGCAGCATCGCGAGCAGGAAGAAGATCGGGCTGCCGAGGATTCCCCCGAAGCCGCCGCCGCCGTCGGCCTGCGCGCGCAGCGGCGCGGATGGAGCTTCGATCTCTGCTTGTGTGTTCAACGCGTCGCGCTCCAGTCGCCGGCCACAGGCCCGGGCGCGCCCACGCGCCGGAGATTCGTGCCGGGGTAGTAATGTGCCAGAATCTGACGATAGCTTCGGCCCCGGCGCGCGAGCTCGCTCGCGCCCCACTGGCACAGCCCGACGCCGTGTCCCGATCCGCTGCCCAGGAAGCGGACGCGCTCGCCCTCGATGCGCGCGTCGAACTTCGCGCTGCGCAGCGCGCGACCGCCGAGCACCTCGCGCAGGTCGCGGCCGGCGAGCTCGAGCGCGCCCACCTGCAACACCAGCACGCGGCCCGAGGCGCTGCGCTCGGTGATGCGCACGTCGCCGACGCGGCCGGGCGCGTAGCCCGCCTCGCGCAGCGCGGCCGCGAGGTCGGGCAGCGCAATCTCGTAGCTCCAGAAGTAGTCCGGCGCGGCGTCGTCGGGCGAGCTCACGCTGTGCAGGTACGTGATGTCCTCGCCCCAGACCTCGGCGGCCGAGGCGGTCGCGCCGCCCGACGACGAGTGGAACGCGGCGAGAATCGGCCGTCCGCCATGGACCAGCACCTGCCCCGAAGTCGAGCGCGCCGCCGAGCGCGCGCTCTCCCGCACCGCGCCGACCGCGTAGCGCTGCGAGATCACGCTGCCCTCGAGATCGAACGGCTCGTTCGCGCGCCGCGCGCGCTCGTGCAGCGCGTAGCTGCGCGCAACCACGGCCTGCGCGCGCAGCGCCTCCTTGGGCCAGCTCGCCGGCGTCTCGCTCGCGACGCTGCTCGCGACGTAGGCCTCGAGCGGCACCACGTTCACGACGTCGAAGCCGCCGCTCGGGCGGGGCAGGAGCCGGAGCTTGCCGGGCAACGCGCGGCCGTCGAGCCGCAGACCGCCGCGGGCGCTCAGCGTGACGGGCGAGCGGTAGCTGCGCGATCCGATCTGGAGCGCTCCGCCGCGCACGCTGGCGCGCAGCAGCTCGCCCGCGACGGGCCGGCCGTCGACCGCGAGCGCCTTCCCCGCGACGGCCACGGAGGTCTTCGCGGTCGCGATCCGCACGCGCACGGAGGTCTCCGCAGCCGCGGGTAGCGCGGCGAGGAAAAACGCGACCGTTGCCGCGAGGACTCGCCGTCCGCCCAAGGGCCTCCCCCACCGCATGCCGGCGGCAGGTATCGCAAAAGCAGCCCGTTCCGTCAATGAATTCGCGAGGATCGGGAGCTCGAGCCAGGCGCCGTGCGGGAGTCGGCGACCCGACTCATTTTCCCCACGAATTTCACCTCCACGGCGGCGGAGCGGGGGTAGGCTAGCCGCAGGAGGGGATTCCTATGCGATGGCTTTTCTCGCTGGGTGCATTGCTTGGTGCATTGGTCTGGGCCCTCGCCTCGCCGGCCGGGGCCGCCTCGTTCACGTACGACGTCACGCTCAGCCCGGAGGTGGTCGGCGCGACGGGCTCGGGCACGGCCACGGTCGTGTACAACGACGTGCTGCATTCCCTGAGCATCACCACGGATTGGACCGGACTCAGCGGAGTCACCACCGTCGCGCACATCCACTGCTGCGTGGCTACGCCCGGCGCGGGCACGGTTCAGGTCGCGGTGACACCGGGCACCCTGCCGGGCTTCCCGGTCGGGGTCCAGAGCGGCTCCTATACGACGGTGCCGATCCTCGACCTCGCGCTCAACGGCACGTACACCGCTGGCTTCCTGACCGTAGGTGGAGGTACGGCGGCGGGCGCCGAAGCGGCGCTGTTCGCGGGCATGAACTCCGGTACGGCATACCTGAACATCCATTCGGACCTGTACCCGGCGGGAGAGATTCGCGGCTTCTTGGCGCTCGTTCCCGAACCGGGAACCAGCATCCTGCTGCTCGGCACGGGAGCGCTGCTCGCCTTCGCGCGCCGTCGCAGCGCGGGGAGATCCGCTCAGTAGCGATAGTGGTCCGGCTTGTAAGGGCCGTCGGCGGGGATGTTCATGTAGCCGGCCTGCTCCGGCGTGAGCTTGGTGAGCTTCACGCCGAGGTGGTCCAGGTGCAGCCGCGCGACCTCCTCGTCGAGGTGCTTGGGCAGCACGTAGACCCTCTTCTCGTACTTGCCGTTGGCGGTCCACAGCTCGAGCTGGGCCAGCACCTGGTTCGTGAACGACGCCGACATCACGAAGCTCGGGTGGCCGGTTGCGCAACCCAGGTTGAGCAGCCTGCCTTCGGCGAGGATGAGCACGCTGTGGCCGTCGGCGAACACGAACTCGTCGTACTGCGGCTTGATCGGGATGCGGCGCACGCCCTCGCCGGCTTTCAACGCGGCCATGTCGATCTCGTTGTCGAAGTGGCCGATGTTGCCGACGATCGCCTTGTCCTTCATGCGCGCCATGTGGTCGACGGTGATGATCGACAGGCAGCCGGTGGCGGTGATGAAGATGTCCGCGGTCTCGACCACCTCGTCGAGCGTGGTGACCTGGAAGCCCTCCATCGCAGCCTGTAGCGCGCAGATCGGGTCGACCTCGGTCACGATCACCCGGCAGCCCTGACCGCGCAGCGCCTGCGCGCAGCCCTTGCCGACCTCGCCGTAGCCGCACACCACGGCGACCTTGCCGCCGAGCATCACGTCGGTCGCGCGCGCGAGGCCGTCGGGCAGCGAGTGCCGGCAACCGTAGATGTTGTCGAACTTCGACTTGGTGACCGAGTCGTTGACGTTGATGGCGGGGAACAAGAGCGTTCCATCCTTCTCCATCTGGTACAGCCGGTGCACGCCCGTGGTGGTCTCCTCGGACACGCCGAGCAGGTCCTTGGCCATCGCGGTGTACACGCCCTTGTGTGCGGCGAGCTCGATCTTGAGCAGGCCGAGCACGACGCCCCACTCCTCGGAGTCCACGCCGCGCTTGTACTCGGGCACGCGGCCGGCCTGCTCGTACTCGACGCCCTTGTGGATCAGCATGGTGGCGTCGCCGCCGTCGTCGACGATCAGGTTCGGACCCTTGCCAGCGGCGAAGCGCATTGCCTCGCGCGTGCACCACCAGTACTCCTCGAGCGTCTCGCCCTTCCAGGCGAACACGGCCACGCCGCTCGGGCGCTCGACCGTGCCGTTCGGGCCCACCGCGACGGCGGCCGCCGCGTGGTCCTGCGTGGAGAAGATGTTGCAGCTCGCCCAGCGCACCTCCGCGCCCAGCGCCGTCAGGGTCTCGATCAGCACCGCGGTCTGCACGGTCATGTGCAGGCTGCCCATGATGCGCGCCCCCCGGAGCGGCTGGCTCGGCGCGTAGCGCGCGCGCAGCGTCATCAGGCCCGGCATCTCGTGCTCGGCCAGGCGGATCTCCTTGCGGCCCCACTCCGCCAGACCCAGGTCGGCGACCTTGTAGCGTTCGCTCTCGTGCATCGCGAGGACTCCTCCTACAGCCCGAGATCGCGCCGCAGGTCGTCGGCTCGGCGGGTCTTCTCCCAGGTGAACGCGTCGCCAGTGCGGCCGAAGTGGCCGTGGAACGCCGTCTGGCGGTAGATCGGACGCAGCAGATCGAGCGACTCGATGATCCCGCGCGGGGTCAGGTCGAAGCGCTTGCGGATCGCGGCCTCGATCTTCTCGTCGTCGACGCGGCCGGTGCCGAACGAGTCGACGCGGATCGAGACCGGCTCGGCCACGCCGATCGCGTAGCTGACCTGCACCTCGAGGCGCTCGGCCGCGCCCGCGGCGACCAGACTTTTGGCCACCCAGCGGCAGGCGTAGGCGGCGGAGCGGTCGACCTTGCTCGGATCCTTGCCCGAGAACGCGCCGCCGCCGTGCCGGCCCATGCCGCCGTAGGTGTCGACGATGATCTTGCGGCCGGTCACGCCCGCGTCGGCCTGCGGCCCGCCGACGACGAAGCGCCCGGTCGGATTCACGAAGATGCGCGTGTCGGCGTCGAGCAGGTTCTTGGGGATCACCGGGCGGATGATCGAGTCGAGCACCTTCGACTTGAGCGCCTCCCAGGAGATGTTCTCGTCGTGCTGCGTCGAGAGCACGACCGCGTCGATGCGCTTGGGGCTGCCGTCGGCGCCGTACTCGACGGTGACCTGCGACTTCGCGTCGGGGCGCAGGAACTCGAGCTCGCCGGACATGCGGCACTCCGCCTGCCGCGCCACCAGCTTGTGCGCCATCATGATCGGGAGCGGCATCAGCTCCTCGGTCTCCGTGCAGGCGAAGCCGAACATCATCCCCTGGTCGCCCGCGCCCTGCTCCTTGAACAGGCCCTCGCCCTCGGTCACGCCCTGCGAGATGTCGGGCGACTGTTCCTCGAGCGCGACCAGGATCCCGCAGGTGCCGCCGTCGAGCCCCGCGGCCGCGTCGTCGTAGCCGATCTCGAGCACGGCCTTGCGGATCACGTCGGGGATCTTCACGCGCGCCTGGCTCGTGATCTCGCCGGCCACGCAGATGAAGCCGGTCTTGGTCAGGGTCTCGCAGGCGACCCGGCTCCTGGGATCCTGCTCGAGGTACGCGTCGAGAATCGCGTCCGAGACCTGATCGGCAACTTTGTCGGGATGGCCCATCGAGACCGATTCCGACGTGAACAACCTGCGCGCCATGGCTCTTCCCTTCCGCCCGAGTGCTGACCGGGGCGAATCCTAGCCCTGCAGGACGCTCCGCTCAAACGCCGCCGGGAAGCGCACGCGCATGCGGTCCTCGACGCGCTGCCGGATCTCGGCCGCGCTGCCCAGGCGCAGGGCCTCGGCCAGCAGCTCGCGGGCCTCGGCCGCGGTCGAATCGCGCAGGATCCGCTTCAAGAGCGGGATCGCGAACGGCGCCATCGAGAGCTCGCCGATGCCGAGCGCGAGCAGCACCCAGCAGTGCAGCGGATCGCCAGCCATTTCGCCGCACATGCCCACCACGATGCCGGCCCGGCGCGCGGCCTGGCCGATGCGCTGGATCATGCGCAGGTGCGCGGGGTGGAGCGGCTCGTACAGGTAGGCGACGTGCTCGTTGCTGCGGTCCACGGCCAGCGTGTACTGGAGCAGGTCGTTGGTCCCGATCGACAGGAAGTCCGAGAGCGGCGCGATCAAGTCGGCGATCATGGCCGCCGCCGGCGTCTCGATCATCACGCCGAGCGGCACGTCGCCGTCGAAGGCCACGCCCTCGGCGGCCAGCTCGGACTTGACCGACTCGAGCTGCGCGCGCGCGAACTCGACCTCGGCCAGGCTCGAGACCATCGGCAGCAGGATCTTGAGCCGGCCCGCCGGGCTCGCGCGCATCAGCGCGCGCAGCTGGGTTCTAAAGACGTCTGGCCTCGTGTGCGACATGCGCACGCCGCGCAGGCCGAGCGCGGGATTCTGCTCCTCGGACAGGTCGAGCCCGGTCGGCACCTTCTCGCCGCCCAGGTCGAGCGTGCGGATCGTGGCCGAGTACGGCGCGACCGCTTCGATGATCTCGGCGTAGGCCGCGCGCTGCTCGTCCTCGCTCGGCAGGTCGTGCCGGTTCAGGAACAGGAACTCGGTGCGGTACAGGCCGATGCCCTCGGCGCCGTAGCGCAGCGCCTCGCGCGCCTCGTCGATCTGATCCACGTTCGCGAGCAGCCGCACCGCCACGCCGTCCTTGGTCTCGGCCGGCAGGTCGACGAAGCGCATCAGCTCGCGCGACACGACCAAGAGGTCCGCGATCTGCTTGCGGTACTCGGCGATCGTGTTGGCGTCGGGATCGACCAGCACGCGCCCGGTTCGGCCGTCGAGCACCAGCGTCACGCCGTCGGAGAGCTCGCGCACGAGCTCCCCGCCCACGCCGACCACGGCCGGGATGGCGAGGCTGCGCGCCATGATCGTGACGTGCGAGGTGCGCGAGCCCGTCTCGGTCACGAAGCCGGCGACACCGTCGCGCGTCACCTGCGCGACCTCTCCGGGCGACAGATCCTCGGCCACCACGATCACGCCGGGCGGCGCGTTGCGCAGGCCCTCGGGCTCGCGGCCCATCAGCGCCTCGAGCACGCGCCGCACCACGAAGCCGATGTCGCTGGCGCGCTCGCGGATGTACGGGTCGTGCATCGACTCGAACACCTGCTCGAGCCGCCGCCACTCGCGCTCGAGCGCCCACTCGGCGTTCAACAGGTGCTCGCGGATGTTCGCCTCCGCGGGCACGATCAGCGTCGGATCCTCGAGGAACAGGAACTGCGCGTCGAAGATCGTGCCGACCAGACCCGTGCCCTGCATGCGGCGGCGGATCTCCTCGAGCTTCGCGCGCGTCTGGGCGAAGGCGAGCCGCAGGCGCTCGATCTCGTGGTCGGCCTGGTCGGGGCGGATGCGGCGCTCGGGAATCACGATGCGCTCGCGGCGCAGCACGTAGGCCGGACCGATCGCGATCCCCGGCGAGACGGGGATGCCGCGTCGTTCGGTGCGGCCGAGGCTCATCCGCCCTCCCCGAAGCGATCCTCCACCAGCTTCGCGAGCGCACCCACCGCCTCCTCCGCGTCGGGCCCCTCGGCGACGATCTTCACCGACGTCCCGAGCGACGCCGCCAGCGTGACCAGCGCGATGATCGACTTGCCGTTCGCGCGCGTGCCGTCGCGCTCCAGCGAGATGTCGCTCTTGTAGCGCTCGGCGACCTTCACGAAGGCGGCCGCCGCGCGCAGATGCAGACCCAGCTTGTTCTGAATCTGACAGACCTGCTCGGCTCGGCTCACGTGGGGCTCTTTCCGGGCTCCCGGCTCGACAAGAGATCGCTCGCGACGGAGATGTTCCGCCGCCCGTAGTCGCGCGCGAGCTCGGCGAGCTCGTGGATGTCGGCGCCGGTCTTCTGGCGCGCGACCTTCACCAGCATCGGCAGGTTCACGCCAGTCACCACCTCGACCCGTCCCTCGTCGAGGAACGAGAGCGAGAGGTTCGAGGGCGTGCCGCCGAACATGTCCACCAGCACGAGCACGCCCTTGCCCTGGTCGACCTCATGGATCGCCTTGTCGATCTGCGCGCGCATCTCCTCGGGCGCGGTGGTCGCGGGGTCGACGCCCATCGCGCGCACGTGGGGAACCTCGCCGACGATGTGCTGCAGCGCGGCCACGAACTCGTCCGCCAGTCGATAGTGGGAAACGACCAATACGCCGATCACGGCTCGCTCCTTCGGGCACGCGCCACGTCCCGGTGGGTCACGCGGACGTCAATCTTGCGCTCTCGGAGGTGTCGGTCCAGAGCGCAGGCCACCGCCACCGAGCGATGCTGCCCGCCCGTGCAGCCGAGCGCCACCGTCAGGCGGGCCTTTCCCTCCTGCTCGTAGCGCGGGATCAGGAAGTCCAGGAACTCACACAGCCGGGTCATGAACTCACGGGTATGGGGTGAGTCGAGCACGAACGCGGCCACGTCCGGCTCGAGCCCGGTGCGCGCGCGCAGGCCCGGCTCGAAGTTCGGATTGGGCAGGAAGCGCACGTCGATCATCAGGTCGGCGGCCTCGGGCGCGCCGTGCCGGTAGCCGAAGGAGACCAGCTCGATCTCCATCCCGGCCTTGCGCTCGCTGCCGGTGAAGTGGCGCGAGATCTGGCGCTTCAGGTCGTGCACGCTCATCTGGCCGGTGTCGACGACCAGATCCGCGAGCCGCGCGATCGGCACCAGCAGCTCGCGCTCGCGCGAGATGTCCTCGAACAGCGAGCCGCTGCCGCGCGCGGGATGCACGCGACGCGTCTCGGAGAAGCGCTGCGCGAGCACCTCGTCGCTCGCCTCCATGTACAGGAGCGTGGTGGCCAGGCCGCTCCGGCGCAGGTGCGCGTGCACCTCCGGGAACTTCGACAGGAACGCGCGCTCGCGCACGTCGACGGCGACGGCGAGCCGGTCGCTGCCCTCGCGGAACAGCTCGACGAAGGGCTCGAGCAGCACCACGGGCAGGTTGTCGACGCAGTAGAAGCCGAGGTCCTCGAGCGCCTTCATCGCGGTGGTGCGGCCCGCACCCGAGAGACCCGAGACGATCACCAGCCGCGGCCCGAGGCTCACGTGCCCTCCCCGCGCAGCAGCGCGAAGACGCGCGCGTCGAGCTCTTCCGCGCCGCTCTTGCCCCGGCTCTTCAGCAGGTGGTTGCGCGCGCCCACCTCGACCAGCGACGCGATGTTGCGGCCCGGCGCCACCGGCAGGTGCAGGACCTCGACCGCGAAGCCGGCCACGTCCTCGCTGCGGCGCTCGAGGCCGATGCGCTCGACCTCGCCCACGCCCCAGGACTCGAGCCGCACCACCAGCTCGATGCGCGCGCGATCCGCCACGGACTCCGCGCCGAACAGGCTCGGTACGTGCACGATGCCGATCCCGCGCAGCTCCAGGAAGTGGCGCACCAGCTCCGGGCTCGATCCGATCGGCGCGCCGTCGCGGTCGGCGTTGATCATCACCACGTCGTCCGCCACCAGGCGGTGTCCCCGCATCACCAGCTCGAGCGCGCACTCGCTCTTGCCGATGCCGCTCCCGCCCAGCAGAAGCACGCCCACGCCCGCAACCTCGACCAGGCTGCCGTGAACGCGAGCCGGCGCCGACGGGGCGATCGCCATCTCAGTGCCTCGACTCTTCCTCCTCGATCGCGCGGAACAGCTCGTCGGTCGTGCCCACCTCGCGCAGGCGCGCGCGGAAGGCGTCGATGCCGAGCAGGCGCGAGAGGCGCGCGAGCAGGAGCAGGTGCGCGCTGCCCTCGCGGCCGGGCGCGACGAGCAGGAAGAACAGGTGCGTGGGCTGGCCGTCGAGCGAATCGAAGTCCACGCCGCCGCGCGAGAGCCCGAACACCGCGAGCACGCGGTCGAGCGACTCGATGCGCGCGTGCGGGATCGCGATGCCGTCGCCCATCGCCGTGCTGCCGAGCTTCTCGCGCTCGACCAGCATCGCGTACAGCTCCGCGCGGTCGAGCTCGGGCACGGCCGCGACCAGCGCCTCGGACAGCTCACGCAGGACTTCCGGCTTGGTCTTGCCGTGAACGTCCACCTGGCAGGCATCGCGCACGAGAATGTCGGTGAGCTTCATGGATGGGGTCCTGGCGCGGCCGGCGAATCTAGCCGATCTGGCGCCGTCGCGTGGAGGAAAGAATGCGCAGCGCCTCGCGGTACTTGGTGACGGTGCGGCGGGCGATCTCGATGCTCGAGTCGGACAGCAGCTCGGCGATCTTCTGGTCCGACAGGGGATTCTTCGGGTCCTCCGCCTTGATGATCTGCATGATCTTCTCCTTCACCGACTCCGAGGCGATGCCCTCGCCGTCGCCGGTGCGGATGCTCGAGTTGAAGAAGAATTTCAGCTCGAACAGCCCGTGCGGGGTCTGCACGTACTTGGCGGTGGTCACGCGCGAGACGGTCGACTCGTGCATGCCGATGTCGTCGGCCACGTCGCGCAGGTTCAGCGGCCGCAGGTGCTCCGGGCCCTTGTCGAAGAACTGGCGCTGGAAGCGGATGATCGACTCCATCACCTTCACGATCGTGCGCTGGCGCTGGTGGATGGACTTGATCAGCCAGATCGCGGAGCGCAGCTTCTCGCGCACGTACTCGCGCGTCTCCTTGCCCTCGCCGTCCTTGCGCGAGAGCACGTCGCGGTAGGCCGCCGAGACGCGCAGCTTGGGCATGCCGTCCTCGTTCAGCACCACGTGGTACTCGTCGCCGAGCTTGTGCACGTAGATGTCGGGCGTGATGTAGACCGGCTCGTCGCCCGCGTACTGGCGGCCGGGGCGCGGCTCGAAGCTCGCGATCAGCTTGGCGGCGTCGGCGACCTGCTCGATCGACACGTTCTCGAGCCGCGCGATGCCGCGGAAGTCGTGCTTCTGCAGCCCGTCGATGTGCTGCGAGACCATGCGCAGGACCAGCCCGTCGCTGATGCCCGCGACGCGCATCTGGATCAGCAGGCACTCCTTCAGGCTGCGCGCCGCGACCCCGACGGGGTCGAGCTCCTGCACGCGCACGAGCACGCGCCCGACGGTCTCGAGGTCGCTGGCGACCTCGGCGGCGAGCGCCTCGAGCTCCTCTTGCAGATAGCCGTCCTCGTTCAGGTTCCAGACGATCTGCATGGCGATCTCGCGCTCCAGCTCCGTCATCTCGAGAAAGCCGAGCTGCCAGATCAGGTGATCGGTGAGCGAGGTCGCGGGCGTCAGGTTCGCGTCGAGCGCGGGCCGGTCGTCGTCGCCTCGCGACAGGCTGGTCTGCGGCCGCGACTCCATGTAGTTCTCCCAGTCGAGGTCGCCGACGATGTCGTCGGTGCTGGGCGTGGCGGTCTCGGCCTCGGGCGGCGCGTCGGGCTTGGCGGTGTCGGAGAGCGCGAGCTCGGACTCGTTCTCGTCGCCGCCCACCTCGTGGACCGGCGACTCCTCGTCCAGCGACTCCTCGAGCACCGGGTTCTCGACCAGCTCCTGCTGGATCGTGTTCACGAGCTCCAGTCGCGAGAGCTGCAGGAGCTTGATCGCCTGCTGGAGCTGCGGCGTCATCACCAGCGACTGGGAGAGCCGGATCGATTGCTTGAGCTCGAGTGCCATCGCTACAACCTGAAGTTCTGGCCGAGGTAGATCTCGCGCACCGTCGGATCCTCGGTGATCTCGCCGGGCGCGCCCTCGCGGATGATACGGCCGTCCTTGATGATGTACGCGCGATCGCAGATCGAGAGCGCCTCGCGCACGTTGTGATCGGTGATCACGATCCCGATCCCGCGCTCGCGAAGCTGCGCGATGATCTTCTGGATGTCGATCACCGCGATCGGATCGATGCCCGAGAAAGGCTCGTCGAGCAGCATGAAGCGCGGGCTCAGCACCAGCGCGCGCGTGATCTCGACCCGGCGGCGCTCGCCGCCCGACAGCGTGGCGCCCTTCTGCTTGGCCTTGGAGAGCAAGTCGAGCTCGCCGAGCAGATCGCGCGCGCGCTTCTTGCGCTCGCGTCGGGGGAGGTCGAGCGTTTCCAGGATCGCCAGGACGTTCTCCTCCACCGTGAGCTTGCGAAAGATCGAGGGCTCCTGCGGCAGGTAGGTGATGCCTTTGCGGGCCCGCATGTACATCGGCAGATCGGTGATCTCTTCCTCACCCAGGTAGACCCGGCCCGAGGTCGGCCGCACGCGCCCGACGATCATGTTGAACGTGGTGGTCTTGCCGGCGCCGTTGGGCCCGAGCAGGCCCACGACCTCGCCGGGACCGACGGCGATGCGCACGTCGCGCACGGCTTCGCGCGCGCCGAACTTCTTGCACAGGTCACGGGCGTGCAGCGTGGGACTCATTCGCCGCCCGCGCCCGGCTCGGCCGCGGGCTCCGCCGCGGGCTCGGGTGTCTTCGGCGGCTCGCCGGGCCGCTCGCGCACGCGGATCAGCACGTCGCCGACGGCGCGCACCGTGCCCTTGCACAGATCGAAGTAGATCGCGTTCGCCTCGATGTCGTCCTGGCCCCGGCGCAGCGAGGCGCGCTCGCCCGCGCTGCGGCACTCCGCGGTGCAGGCCACGTTGTCCACCGACGCCTCGGTGCAGCGCGCCTGGTTCGTACCCTGCGTCATCACCACCGAGCCGCGGGCGGTGATCTTGTCGGGCCGGCCCGAGGCGTTCTTCGGGTATACCGCCTCGAGCCAGTCGCACTCGAGCCGCATGTCGCCCTGCGACGCGCGCACGTTCTGGCTGAAGATCACGCTCTCCTGTCCGGTCTCGGTCTTCATGCCCTCGGCGAGGTCGGCGGTGATCACGAGCTCGGCATTGGGCGTGAAGCGCAGGCCCAGCCGATCAACGGCCTCGCCGGTCGACTTGGGCTCCTCCGCCGGCGCCCGCGACGCCAGTCCGAGCACCAGGACGAGTGCTGCGGTGCTCCGTCTCAACGCGGTACGACCCGCGCCTCGACCTTGCCGACGAGGCGCAGGCGGCGCTCGTCGAGGCCGAGCGTCATGCCATCGGCGCGGAGGTCGAGATTCTCGCGGTGCAGCTCGACCGGCGAGGTGCTGATCAGCTGGCGGCTCTTGGCGACGTAACGAACGCTCTCGGTGGTGAAGCGCTCGCCCTTCTGCGCGGAGCCGACCACGCCGCCCGAGAGCACGAAGTCGTCCTCGTCGAGCTTGAGCTCGCCGCTGGGCGCCGCCACCTCGATCTGGCCGCGGCTGTCCTCGCTGAAGCGCAGCGTGACGTCCGTAAGGTCCGCGACGCGCGCGACCAGGTCGATGGTCGCCCGGTCGGCCGTGACCTTGAGCTCGCGCTGCTCCCCGCGGTAGCCCTCGAAGATCACGCCCTGGAGCTCCGCGGGCGGCAGGCCCTCGGCTGCGAGGCGGGGCGCGTCGAGCGCTTCGAGGCCGGAGCTACAGCCCAGGCCGAAGGTGGAGGCGCAGAGCGCGGCGGCGAGTCCGCCGCGGCGCATCGCTCGCCCGCTCCCTCCTGGTCGCCTGCCCTTCACAAGCAAAAAGCATACCGCGCGATGCGGAGCGCCGCCGCCTCGGGCCGGGGGCGCGTCCGGGCTTCGGGACTCAGTCCTCGTCGGGCTCGATCGCCGGGTCTTCGATGTCCGCGTCCGGCTCGGCCTGGACCACCCGCACCTCGACGTTGTCGTCGAGCTGGGTCTGTACACCGAAGAGTGTGTGGAACGGCTCGTGCTGCCCGATCCACCAGGCCGGGTGGAAGATCAGCGTGTCGAGGATCACGCCGAACGGGTGCGCGATGTAGGCGGCGATGCGCAGCGGATGTCCCGCCCGTCGCGGGTCGTAGCGCGTCGGTCCGGCCTGCGCCGGCAACGCCAGGCCGAGCAGCGCGACCAGCACGGCAAGCCGACCGAGCGCTCGGGCGAGCATCGCTAACGACATGCGCGAATCCTCCGCCTCCCCTGCTCCCATCGGCACGTCCGTGCCCGGGCTTGTCCGGGGGCACCCGGAGGATCTGCCCGAGTCGGGCGTTCGTCAACCGCGGCGCGGGGTTCGGCCGGGCCGTCGCGCGTTCGTCAGGGCTCGAGCAGCCCCTCCTGGGCGACGGTCGCGAAGCGCTCGCCGCCGCGCCCGTACATGGCGCCGAACGCGAGCCCGCGTCCGCCGTGCGCGGCCGGGCTGTGACAGTCGTAGACGAACCAGTCGTCGAGCCGCGGCCGGCCGTGCAGCCAGACCGCGTGGTCCAGGCTTGCCGGCGGACGCAGTCCCCACTCGAGCGCGTGCGGGCGGCCCGCGCAGCGCAGGAGCGCCCGGTCGCTCGCGTACACGACCAGCGCGGACGCGAGCAACGGAGCCGCCGGCGCCGCGCCGCGCGCTCGCATCCAGGTCGCGCGGGAGGGCGCGGAGACGCAGCCCGGCGCGTCGCGCTCGGGCTCGAGCACGCGCACGTCGAAGGCCTCGAAGCCCATGCGCGCGCGCGTGTCCTGCGTGAGCCGCGCGCGCACCTGCTCCCAGTCCTCGAGTCCGTCGGGCGGCGGCAGCAGCGGCGCCGGATCCTGGTGCGCGTAGCCGTCGAGCGCGCGCGTGAAGCTCGCGACCATCTCGAAGATCGGCCGCTCGCCCTGCGACGCGGTCACGCGCCGGCTCGCGAAGCGGCGGCCGTCGCGCGTGCGCACGACCTCGAAGCGGATGCCGGTATCCGCGCGGCCCGCGCGCAGGAAGTACGCGTGCAGCGAGTGGAGCGCGAAGCCGTCCGCGACGCTGCGCCCCGCGGCCACCACGGATTGCGCGGCGACCAGGCCGCCGAACAGACGTCCGCCGCCGCTGCCCGCGAGCGAGGCGAACACGTCGCCGCCGAGCGTCTCGAGCTCGAGCCGGCGCAGCAGGCGAGCGAGGGGCGCTGCGCTGCCCGCGCTCATGCGCTCTCGTAGCGGATCTCGAGCAGCGTGAAGTGCGCGCGGCCCGCCGGCCGCTCGACCACCAGCTCGTCGCCCTCGGACTTGCCGATCAGCGCGCGGCCGAGCGGCGACTCGACGCTGATCAGACCCTGCTCGACGTCGCTCTCGTCGGGTCCCACCAGCCGGTAACACAGCTCCGTGCCGGCCCCGTCCTCGAGCGTGACCCAGGCGCCGAAGTAGACCTTGTCGCGCGCGACCTGACCGGGCTGCACGACCTGCAGCAGGTCGAAGCGCTTGCGCAGGAACTCGATGCGCCGGTCGATCTCGCGCAGGCGCTTCTTGCCGTAGATGTACTCCGCGTTCTCGGAGCGATCGCCGAGCGCGGCCGCGGCGCTGACCTCGCGCGTGACGCGCGGACGCTCGACGCGCCAGAGCTGCTCGAGCTCTGCCCTTAGCTTCTTCGCGCCCTCGGGCGTGATGTGGACCTTGCGTCCCGGCGCCTGCGCCATCGCGGCCGAGATAGCGCCCTCGCTTGCGGACCGCTACCGGCGCTTGCGCGCCGCCTTGGCGGACTTGCTCGGCTTCGCGCGCTTGGCCTCGGTCACGCGGTAGTCGCCGAACGGCGCGTCGCGCTGCTGCAGCGCCTGCGTGAGCCCCTGCTCGCGCATCTTGGCCAGGAACTCGTGCATGCTCTTCTGGTGCGTGCCGAGCGCGCACAGCTCCGAGCCCGCGCGAATGCCGGTGTGCAGGCCCATGATCTCCATCTGCCGGTGCACCACGCGCTTGTTGAGCTGCACGAGATCCATCGGCACGGTCGCGATGCGCGCCGCGAGCTCCAGCACCTTGGCCTCGAGCTGGTCGGCGGGATACGACGCGTTCGCCCAGCCGAGCTGCGCCGCCTCGACGCCCGAGATCGAGTCGCCCGTGAGCATCATCTCCATGGCCTTGCGCATGCCCACGAACCAGGCGTGAAAGTGGTTGTCGGGCACGCCGAAGCGCACGGCCGGGTAGCCCATCTGCGCGTCGTCGGCCATGTAAACCAGATCGCAGCAGGTCGCGAGCTCGCTGCCGCCGGCCAGGCAGTAGCCGTGCACCTGCGCGATCACGGGCTTGCCGAGCTCCCAGATGCTCATCCAGCCCTGCGTCACGTGGCGCGGCCAGTGGCCATCACCGCCCGGTGTGTACCAGGGGAACTCCTGCCCCTCGTTGCCGCCGCCCAGCTCGTAGCCCGACGAGAAGCACTTGCCCGCGCCGCGCACGATCATCACGCGCACGTCGGGGTCCTGGTCGCCGGCGCGCAGCGCCTCGACGATCGCGCCGCGCAGCGCGTGGTTCAACGCGTTGCGCTTCTCGGGCCGGTTCAGGGTGACGCGCCGGACGTGCGGCGCGGGATCGTCGATCAGAACGACTGGGGCGGCCATGTCGGGACTCCTGCGGGTTTGGCTGGCGCGAGCTTTTCACCCGGACGCCCCCGGGTGCAAGGCGGCGCCCGCGCCGCGCGCCACGCCCGCGTAGAATTCCGCGCATGAACGCACTTCCGGCCGAAGGACAGGCGCTGCTCGCACGCATCGAGGCCCTGCTGCCCGCGCTCGCCGCGGAGGCCGCCGAGTCGGAGCGGCTGCGGCGCCCGACCGACGCCTCGATCCGCATGCTCGAGGACTCGGGCCTGTTCCGCATGATGGTGCCGCGCGCGTACGGGGGCCTGGAGCTCGATCTGGACACGTTCCTCGCGGTCGGGCTCGCGCTCGGCGAGGCCGACAGCTCGCTCGCCTGGGTGGCCAGCTTCTGCGTCGAGCACAACTGGATGCTGTGCCAGTTCCCCGAGCGCTTCCAGCGCGAGCTCTACACCGGGAGGAGTCACATCCTGGCGCCGGGCGTGATCGCGCCGAGCGGCGTGGCGCTGCGCGAAGGGGGCGGCTACCGGCTGCGCGGCCGCTGGCTCTGGGGCACGGGTGTGATGCACGCCTCCTGGGTGATCGTCGGCGCGCTGGCCGACCTCCAGCCCGGCGAGCTGCCCAGCCCCGCGCACATGCGCTTCTTCGCGCTGCCGATCGAGGACGTGAAGGTGGACGACACCTGGTACGTCGACGGCATGGTCGGCACCGGCAGCAACGACATCGTGATCGACGCGTACGTCGCCGAGGAGCGGACCGTCTCGATCCGCGCGCTGACCGAGGGCGTCGCGCCGGGCTCGCGCCTGCACGCCGGGCCGCTCTACCACACCCCCATGCTGCCGATCCTGGTGCTCGCCGCCTCGACGCCGATCGTGGGCCAGGCGCGCGCGATCGTGCGCGGCTTTCGCGAGCGGCTGCTCCAGCACGTGCGCCTGTCGCCCACGACGAAGACGCAGAGCGAGAAGGCCGCGTCGCAGATGCGCCTGGGCAAGGCGGCGATCGAGATCCACCAGGCGGAGCTCGGCTTGCGCGACGTGGCCGACGAGGTGCGCGCGCTGCGCAACCGCGCGACGCCCGTGCAGCGCTCGCGCTGGCTCGCGACCGGCGCGTACGCCGTGCAGCGCGCGCGCCAGATCCTGCAAG
The DNA here is from genome assembly GCA_040902485.1 of Myxococcota bacterium. Classification (GTDB taxonomy): domain Bacteria; phylum Myxococcota_A; class UBA9160; order SZUA-336; family SZUA-336; genus VGRW01. Next base: position 36,267 of record JBBDXF010000038.1, read on the forward strand.
ACGTCTCCGAGGGCAGCGGCGCGAGCGCGCACTTCCTGCAGCACCCACTGCAGCGCGCGCTGCGCGACGCGAACGTGGCGAGCTGCCACATCGTGTTCGACTTCGACGCGCACCGCGAGGTGTACGGCAAGCTCCTGCTCGGGCTCGACGCGCCGGGCGCGATGTACTGACGCGCGCGACGCGACCACGCGCGCTTCGCGCAAGCTCGCGATCTCGGCCGCCTCGACGTCGAGCTCGACGAGCGCGAGAGCCGCTGAGGGGTCCGGGCATGCGCGAGAGAATCCGCGACGCGCGCGAGCGGCTGTGCTCCAATCGGCCGATGACGACGTCCGTGCTTCGGTCTTGGGCGCTGCTGCTCGGCCTCGTGCTCTTCTCCGCGCAGGCCCGCGCGCAGGCGCTGAACTGGATCGCGTTCGCGGACGAGGACGTGATCGAGATCCTGAGCCACGATCCCGACGGCGAGCTGCGCGAGACCAAGGTCTGGGTCGGCGTGATCGACGGCGTCGGCTACGTGCGCACCAGCGACACGCGCTGGCACGGCAACATCGCGGCGGAACCGAACGTGGTCGTGCGCGTCGGCGGAGTGGAGTACCCGCTGCGCGCCGAGTTGGTGAAGGACGCGAGCCTGCGCGCGCGCGTGAACGAGGTGTTCCGCGCCAAGTACGGCTTCACGGACCGCATGCTCGGCTGGTTCGGAAACGACGGCGGGAAGTACTGCCTGGCGCTCGTGCCGCGGCCTGCGAGCCCCTGAGGCGTGGCCGAAGCGCGCACGCTGCACGAGGACGCGCGCGAGCTCCCGGTGCTCATGCACGCCGACGTGCTGGTGGTCGGCGGCGGCGCGGCCGGCGTCGCCGCCGCGATCGCGGCCGCGCGCGGCGGCGCGCGCGTGGTGCTCGCGGAGGCTTCGAGCTCGCTCGGCGGGCTCGCGACCAACGGTCTGATCGCGCTCTTGCTCACGCTCGACGACGGGCGCGGCAAGCAGGTGATCGCGGGCCTGTGCCTGGTGCTGGTCGAGCGCATGACGCGGCTCGGCGGCGCGTTCGCGCCGCCACCCGAGCACTGGGGCAAGCCCGACCCCGAGCTGGTCGCGCGCTACGCTCGGCTCGGCCTGGTCTGGGGCGGGGCGCGCGCGGAGCACGTGGTGCGCTACTCGGTCGCCTACGACCCCGAGGTCATGCGCGAGGCGCTGAACGCGATGGCCGTCGAGGCGGGCGTCGAGGTGCTGTTCCACGCCTGGGGAGCGCGCGCGCTGGTCGACGCGCGGCGCGTGCTCGGCGTCGCGTTCGAGTCGCGCGCGGGACGGCAGGCGATCACCGCCGGGGTGGTGATCGACGCCAGCGGCGACGGCCACGTGCTGGCCTCGGCCGGCTGCGCGTTCGAGCTCGAGCGCGTGCATCCCTGGCTGTGGTTCCGGATCGGCGGCGTGACCGACGTGGACGCCGCGATCGCGGCCGGCGCGCCGATCTTCCGCACCACGAATCCGGGCCAGGCGCTGTTGCCCTGGGGCAGCGTCGCGCGGCTCGACCGCCGCATCGACGCCACCGATCCGCGCGAGCTCAGCTACGCCGAGCTCGAGTGCCGGCGGCTGGTCATGGCGGAGTTCCGCAGCCTGCGCGCGAAGTTCCCACAGCTGCGCGACGCGCACCTGTGCGAGATCGCGCGCCTGATCGGCATCACCGAGAGCCGCCGCCTGGTCGGCCGCCGCGTGCTGCTGCGGGCCGACCGCCAGCAGCCGCAGGCCGATGCGATCGCGATCACCGGCCACTGGACCAAGTACGGCGCGGTCTACGCGATCCCGTACGGGTGCCTGGTGCCGAACGAGCTCGACAACCTGCTCGTCACTGGACGGTGTATCTCCGTCGACCACCAGACGCACAACGCGACCAAGGAGATCCCGCCGGCGCTTGCGACCGGCGAGGCCGCGGGCGTGGCGGCCGGGCTCGCGCTGGAGCAGCAGGGACACGCCAGCCAGATCGAAGTCGGCGCCCTGCAGGCGCGCTTGCGCGCGCGCGGCGCGATCCTCGACTACGCGTTCTGAGCGAGCACGCTCAAGACCACGAGCGCCGGCCCGCCGTCGCCGTCGTTCGCGAGTGACTCGAGCAGCGGCAGAGCCGCGACCAGCTTCTCGAGCGCGAGTCGCTGCTCCACGGTCACGCGCAGGAACGCCAGTCCCAGACCGCGCGGGCCGTGATCGGCGACGACCTCGGCCTCGAGCGTGAGCGGCACGCCGCCCTCGGCGCCGTACAGCCCGATCGCGACGCGGGTGCCCTTGCTCAGTCCGGGCTGCCGCGCGATGCGAATTCCGGCGACCGACAGGTCGTGCCCGAGCGCGACGCGCGGGGAGCCCGCGTCGGCCGCGGACAGGGCCGCCACGCGGCGCCGGTAGGCGCGGCGCTCGGTGCGCCGGCGCTCGCGCTTGTGCGGCGCGGAGAGCGCCGAGATGCGCGTCGCGGGGTTCGTGCCGGAGAGGATCGCGTCCAGGTCGCGCGCGGCTTCGGGTGAGAGCGGCTCGAGCTCGACCGCGACCGAGAATCCGCTGCGGCCGCCGGGAGCGGGACAGGACTCGACACGCGCGACGCGGCCCGAGAGCGTCGCGAGCGCCTTGCCGCGCAGCTCCTGCGGCAGGTCCACCTCCACGCGGTCGCCGACCGCGAGCGCCGTCTCGGTGCGCAGGCGCGCGACAGGTCGAGCAGCTTTCCGAACTGCGCCGTGCGATCGACGCGCACGCTGACCTCGCAGCCGACCGGCAGGCGCGAGGCCGTGCGCCGGTCGTGTTGGCCGTGCAGCAGCATCTCGATCAGGAGCCGCAGGGATTCCTGGTCGACGGCGCTGTGGACCAGGTACGACACGCCGAGCGCGCGCCGCTGCGCG
>JBBDXF010000038.1:39147-84233 GCA_040902485.1 Myxococcota bacterium
CGCAACTCGTCGAAATCCTGGCCGTGGATGCAGAGCCAGAGCGGCGGCGCCTCGGTCGCGGGGCGCGCGCCGAGTTCCGGCATGGCCAGCGCGCGTCGGCCGGTGCTGACCAGCAGGTCGCGCGCGCGCGGCACCGCGGCCGCGTCAGCGATGCGCCGACACAGCGCGAACTCGACACCCAGGCGCTCCAGGATCACGCGAACGCGTTCCAGCTCGCCGTCATCGAGCAATACGACCGAGGGGGGGCCGGCCACGAGCGTGTTTTCGGCCCTTCCCCTCGGTCACTTGAAGCGCGCCGACGCGCGCTCGTACGGTCTCAGGCCGAGGTCATTTCCTTGATCAGCTGCGAGACCTTCTGGGCCTCGGGGCTCGGTGGACCGGCCATCTGCATCTGCATCAGCTTGGCCATGTCGCCCTCGACCCGGATCTGCCCGGACATGAAGGCGGACATGACGGCCTGCTGGTTCTGGTCGATCAGCATGGCGCGCGCGGTGTCGAACGGGATCACGAGCTTGGTCGGCGCCTCGGCCGCGTGACCCTTCGCGAGCTTGCCGGACTCCATGCGGAACGAGATGTCGCCGCTCGGGCCGCCGGTCACCTGCATGTTGATCGTCAGATCCTTGATCGCGGCGGGAACCGGCGGGTTCACGTCGTTCTGGATCTTCTCGGCCTGGGTGAACCAGCCGTCCGAAAGGAATGCTTCTGCCATCGCGTATCTCCTGTGGGGTTCGAGGCGCGGCGATTATCGACTCTGCCGCGTTCCCAAATCAACCTAGGGGCTCCGCTCAGCGGAGCTGGGACGAGGAGTACTCGAGGATGCGGCGGGCGACGATCAGCTGGTTGATCTGCTGGGTGCCCTCGTAGATGTCGTTGATCTTGGCGTCGCGCATCCACTTCTCGACCAGGAGCTTCTTCGAGTAGCCGGGCGGGCCGAGCAGCTCGACGGCCTTCTGGGTGATCTTGGTGACCACCAGCCCCGCCTTCGCCTTGGCCATGGAGGCCTCGAGACTGTTGGGCTTGCCGCGGTTCATCATGCTGGCGGCCCGCCAGGTCAGGAGCCGCGCGGCCTGCAGCTCCGCGAGCATGTCGAGCACGTCGCGCTCCAGCGCCGTCTGCGTGCGCGGCGCCGAGTCGTAGTGGATCTTCACGCCCTGGCGCTCGAGCTCCTCGATCAGGAAGTCGAGCGCTGCGCGGCCCACGCCGACCGCCATGGCCGCGACGATCGGGCGGCTCGCGTCGAAGGTGGCCATCGCGCCCTTGAAGCCCTTGTCGCCCGCGCGCGCGGGCTCGCTCTTCTTCTCCGCCTTGGGCTTGCCGCCGAGCAGGTTCGCGGACGGCACGCGGCAGTCCTCGAACACCAGCGTCGCCGTGTCGGAGGCGCGGATGCCGAGCTTCTTCTCGAGCCCCACGAGCTTCATGCCCGGAGTGCGCGCGGGCACCACGAACGACTTGATGCCGCCGCGGCCGAGTGTCTTGTCGACCGTGGCCCACACCACCACGAAGCCACCCTCGATCTGCGACGCGCCCTCGCCCGCCGTGCAGAAGATCTTGGTGCCGTTCAAGCTCCACTCGTCGCGCTCCGCGTCGAAGCGCGCCGTGGTCTGGATCGCGGCGGAGTCGGAGCCCGCGCTCGGCTCGGTGATCGCCATCGCGCCCCAGATCGGGTGCGGCGATTCGCGGAACGGACGCAGGAACCGGTCCTTCTGCTCCTGCGTGCCGGCCGCGGAGACGGCCGAGCCGCCGAGCGCCGCGGTCGGCATGCGCAGGTACAGGCCCGCGTCGCCGAAGCACAGCTCTTCCGCCTGGATGCAGACCTGCACGAAGCCGTCCGTCTCGCCGCCGAGGTTGCCGGGCGCGCCCTTGCGGCCCTCGTTCCAGTAGAACTCGACCCACTCGGTGGGCAGCGCGTGCTCTTCCTCGTCGTAGCGGCGCGAGAGCGGCCGCATGCGCTCGAGCGCGACGCGCCGGTAGAAGTCGCGCGCCCGCACGCTGTTCTCGGTCGGATCGAAGGAGATCATCGCGTTTGTTCCTAGACGAGAGTGAGTGCTTCGAAGCAGGCGAAGCCGCGCGCGTTGCGCAGCAGCATCTCGGGCAGGTACTCGCGGATGTAGCCGTGACCGCCGAACACCTGCACCGCGCCGTCGGTCACGTCGAGCGCGACGCGCCGCACCTGCTGGATCGCGAGCGTCGCCTCGCACGTGGTGTCCGTACCCTGGTCGAGCCGCCAGGCGGCCTCCCAGACCAGCAGCCGCGCGGCGTCGATCTCGATCGCCATGTCGGCGAGCTTGAACGCGATCGCCTGCTTGGTCGCGATCGGCGCGCCGAACGCCTGACGCTCTTTGGCGTAGTCGCGCGCGAGCTCGTAGGCCGCGCGCGCGACGCCGATCGCGAGCGCCGCGAGCCCCACCCGCCCGCGCGCGACCAGCGCGCGCAGGTGCCCGCCGCCGGGTCCGCCGAGCCGCGCGTCCGCGGGCACGCGCACGCCGTCGAACGTGAGCTCCGCGGTCGCGAGCGCGCGGATGCCGAGGTACGAGTCCGGCGTCGCGCGCAGGCCCGCGGCGTCGCGAGGCACCAGGAATCCGGCGAGCGACTGGCCTTCGCTGGCGAGCACGAGCACGTGCTCGACGCTCTCCGGCCAAGGCACCAGGCACTTCGCGCCGTCGAGCCGCCAGCCGTCGTCGCTGCGCTGCGCCTCGGTGCGCGGGCGGTACGGGTCGGAGTCGAAGCGCGGCTCCTGCAGCGCGATCGTGCCGAGCGCGCTCGGACTCGCGATCAGCGCCGGCAGCAGAGCCTGCTTCTGCGCCTCGGTGCCGAAGTCCGCGACCGAGTACGCCAGCAGGCCGGGCGCGAGGATCGCGAGCGCGATCGAGAGGTCGCCGTACGCGAGCTCTTCCGCGATCAGAACGCCGGTCAGCGCGCTGCGCTCGCCGCCGCCGCCGAACGGCTCGGGCAGGCCGTTCGCGATCAGACCGAGCTCGTGCGCGTGTGACAGCACGTCACTCGGGATCTTGCCCGCCTCGTCGGCCTCGCGCGCGCGCGGGCGGATCTCGCTCTTCGCGAACTCGCCGACGGTGTCGCGGATCAGCGCTTGCTCTTCCGTGGGTTCGAAGTCGATCACGCGCGCGATTATGGCAGACTCGGGCCATGACGAGGCGCGCAAGCGACGACGAGATCACCAAGATCCTGACCGAAACCAAGACGATCGCACTCGTGGGTGCAAGCCCGCGCCCCGATCGTGACAGCCATGGGGTCATGGAGTTCCTGCAGTCGCGCGGCTACCGCGTGATTCCGGTGAATCCGGTCTGCGCGGGCGAGATGATCCTGGGCGAGCGCGTGCGCGCGTCGCTCTCCGAGATTGCGGAGCGGATCGATCTGGTCGACGTGTTCCGCAACTCGGAAGAGGCGGGGCCGGTGATCGACGAGGCGATCGCGGCGAAAGCGAAGGCCGTCTGGACGCAGCTCGGCGTGGTCAACGAGCCGGCCGCGGAGCGCGCGCGCGCGGCGGGCCTCGCCGTGGTCATGGACCGCTGCCCGAAGCTCGAGATCCCCCGGCTCGGACTTCCGCCGCGCGCCTGATCAGCCGTCGTCCTCGCTGCTCCAGCGCAGCTCCTCGGGCGGCACGTCGCGCATCCGCTGGTGAAAGCGCCAGCGGTGGCCCTCGAGGTCGAGCACTTCGTACGTGCGGTCGCCGAAGAACTTGTCGGCCAGCCCCTCGACGACGCGCGCGCCTTCCGCGCGCGCCCGCGCGTGGTGCGCGTCCACGTCGTCGACATACACCGTCAGGACCTGGCTGATCACGCCGCCGCTCTTGGGCGAGCTGGCGCCGTGGCCGCCGTGCCCGCCGAGCATGACCTCGGCGCCGTGAAGCTCGACGGCCGTGTGCACGAGCTCGCCCGTCTTGGTGTCGACGACGCGCGCGCCGTGCCGCTCCGTGAAGCCGAACACGCGCTCCAGGAAGTCGCGCGCCGCCGGAACGTCGTGGTACGGAAGCTGGGGGATGATGCGCTGTGCGACGTGGCGAGCGCCGAGCTCGCGTCGCGCCGCTGCTTCGATGGTGGTCATGAATCGCGCCCTTTCTCGTGCGAGGATCCGCTCGACTTCCTCGCGCTCGAGGTCGGCGTCGCGCCGCAGCGTGCGAACTCGGTCGAGGGGTTTCATGGGCGGCGCCTCGCGGATCCGGGTTGACTCGACCTGCTGCTTGTTCTCCGGTCAGACGGATCGAGTTCGCGCAGGCGCGCACGCGCGCGGTTGAGCCGCGAGCGCACGGTGCCGACGGGAACGTTCAGCGCGCTCGCGATCGCCTCGTAGGGGAGCTCCTCCCAGGCGTACAGAAGCAACGCCTCGCGCTCGCCTTGCGGAAGCGCCTCGATCGCCTCCACCAGCGCAGGCAGCAAGAGCTGCGCGTCCGCGGCGCTCGTCGCGCGCCGCTTGTCGCGTGCCGGGCGCTCCGCCGCGAGCCGTGCGGTCGCGCGCAGGCGGCGAGCTTCCGCTCGGCGGTGTCTCTGCAACAGGTTCGCCGCGATCCCGTACAGCCACGGGCGCGCGCTCGGATACGACGAGTCGTAGCTCTTGCGCCGCTCGAAGGCGATCCGGAAGAGCTCGCCGATCAAGCCCTCGGCGACCTCGCGTCCCGCGCGACGCGCCGTGTAGCGCAGCATGGCCTCGGCGTGGCGGTCGAAGATCGCACCGAACGCCTGGGGATCGACGAGCGAGCGCCCGATCACGTCCGCGTCGCTGGCGGGACTCATCTCCCTGCTATTCCCCGAAGGCGGTTTCGGGTTCGCGGTGGGCTCAGGATTCCGCCCAGGCCCTGACCAGGTGATGCGCGATCGCCATCGGCGGCGGGACGAAGAAGTCCGGCTCCGAGGCAGGGTCGCGCAGCGCGCGCAGCACGCGCTCGCGAGGGAACCAGCGCGCATCCTCGAGCTCGGTCTTGTCGACCGTGATCGCCGTGCCTTGCGCGCGCGCCATGCAGCCGATCATCAGGGAGGACGGGAACGGCCACGGCTGCGAGGCGTGGTAGCGCACCTCGCCGACTGCGATCCCCGACTCCTCCATCACCTCGCGGCGCACCGCGTCCTCGAGCGTCTCGCCGGCCTCGACGAAGCCCGCGAGCGCCGACCACATCTTCGCGGGCCAGCCGGCCTGGCGGCCGAGCAGGCAGCGCTCGCCGTCGTGCACGAGCATGATCACGACCGGATCCGTGCGCGGGAAGTGCTGCGCGTCGCACTCGTCGCACTCGCGCAGGTAGCCCCCCTCCTTCACGCGGGTCGCGTGCCCGCACACCGCGCAGTAGCGGTGGCGCGCGTGCCAGTCGAGCATCTGCCGGCCGTGCGCCACGATCGAGGCGTCGCCGCCCGCCAGGCTCGAGGCCACCTGCCGCACGTCCGCGAAGTTCGCTGCGCCGGCCAGCCCGAGCTCCGTCACCGGGTCGTGTAGTCCGGAGAGATCCACGGCGAAGTGCGCGAGCCCGTCGCGCACGCCCAGCAGCACCGCGCCGGTGCGCGCGTCCATGACGCTCTTGATCGAGGGGTTCGCCCAGCCGAGCTCCGGCTTGCCCTCCTTCACCAGCACGTTCAGGCGGTGGAACGGCAGGAAGCGGCTGGCTTCGTTGTCGAGCGCGGCGGAGAGCCAGGCGCCGTCGCGGCGCAAGTGGCTCACGCGATCGAGCGGATTGCCTCCGAAAACGATCGGCTGGGTCATCGAGCGGGCAGCGTACACGAACACGCAAGCCGAGCGCAGAAGCGAAATCCGACGACAAGTGTGAACGCTGTACTCAAAGTCCGCCGCGCCCGCGCCGAAGAAGCATGCCGAGGGGTAGCTGGAGAGGCCGCCGGAACGGCGGCAGGGAGTCGGTCGTGGCAAGCAACGGCAAGCACAAGCAGCTCGAGCGCGAGTTCGAAGACCTGCTGCTCGACGTTCTGGATCAGGACTACGACCTGGCGGTGCGGCGCCGCGACGACGCGCTCGAGCGGCGCCGGCGCGATCTGGCGACGCTCGTGTTCTCGTACCGCTGGTCGGGCCCGCGCGAGGCGCGCGCCGTGGTGCGCGTCGAAGGCGCGAAGGACTTCAAGGCGATCCTGCCGGTGGACGCGAGCTCGCCCGAGGAGATGCGCCGCTCCGCGGAGGACTGCGAATCGCTCGTGCTGTTCCTGTCCGAGCACCTGGAGCGCAAGCGCTCCGACTCGATGGCGGTGGCCGCCCGCGGTCAGCTCGCCTGGGGCCGGCGCGAGGACGACTGAGCGCGAGCGGCGCCTAGCTGCCGAACGCGTACGCTCCGCCCTTCTCGAGCGCGCGCTTGTACGCGGGCCGCGCGTGGATGCGGTCCAGGAACTTCGCCAGGTTCGGGAACTTCTCGAGCCCGTAGAGCAGCCGCGCCGCCTGGATCGCGAACGAGAGCTGGATGTCGGCCGCGGAGAGCTCTCTGCCGACGAACCAGTCGCGGCCCTGCAGGAGCGAATCGAGATAGCCCATGTGGTTCTCGATCTCGCTCACCACGCGCGGCTCGAGCGGCTTTGCGGCCTCGCCCAGCCGCGACAGATACAGCCGCAGCATCACCGGCAGCATCGCCGAGCCCTCGGCGTAGTGCATGAGCTGGAGGTACTTCACGCCATCGGGGCTGGCGGGATCCGGCGCGAGCCGGCCCTTGCCGTACTTGCGCACGATGTACTCGATGATCGCGCCCGACTCGATCACGACCTGCCCGTCGTCCCGAAGCACGGGCGACTTGCCGAGCGGGTGGATCGCCGCAAGCGTTGCCGGCGCGAGGTTCGTCACCGCATCGCGCTGGTACTTCACGATCTCGTAGGGAACCTCGAGCTCTTCGAGCAGCCAGAGCACGCGCTGCGAGCGCGAGTTGTTCAGGTGGTGGATTTCGAGCTTGGCCATGGTTCCGTCTCCTCAGTGCTGCAGCGGGATCAAGAGCGCTCGACGCGGACCGGCGGCTCGGTCTCGCTCATCTGCGCGGTGAACTCCTCGTCGGGCATCGCGACGAAGTGCTCGAGCAGGCCCGGTGGCCAGCCGCGCATGCGCGGTTTGTCCGGCGCGAGCGGCGGCTGCGGCAGCGGCCCGGCCTGTGAGGCGAACTCCGCGGGCTTACGGAAACGCGCGAGCTCTTCGGCCGAGATGCCCGCGAGCGCGACGACTTCGGGATCGATCCAGGCCCGGCCGTCGATCGCGGACTCGGAGGTCGCGATCTCGAGCGACAGGTCCTCGGGTCCGGCGAAGTAGATCGAGTCGCACAGGCCGTGGTGGATCGGCCCGATCACGGTGACGCCGCGCGAGCGAATGCGGTCGCGCATGGCGAGCAGCTCTTCGTAGCCGTCGACGTTGAAGGCGAGGTGCTGCAGCGTGCCGGGCGCCGACGCGCCGCCGGGGCTCCCGGAATGCGTCAGGCCGAGGGTGCCCTCGAGCTTCGCGATCTCCGGTGTCTGCACGAACGCGACGTACGAGTGGTCGTGCAGCTTCACGAACCCGTGCCACGCGCCCGCCACGCCGTGCATCCAGTACAGCGCCACGAGCTCGAGGCCCAGCACGTCATTGAAGAACGCGATCTGCGCCTTGATGTCGGCCGTGCTCACGGCCAGGTGGTGAACGCCGTTGCAGCGGATCATGCGAGAGTCCTCCGTCGTACGCGCGATTCTCCACCGACCGCGCGGGAATCGCCAGCCGGGAAGCCGCGGCCGCTTCGCTGGCCGGGCCGTCACGAAATCCGTCGCTACTCGGTCTCCAGGGTATGCCCTCGCCGCAGACCGTGTTGGGATTCGCGCTTCGCTCGATCGAGCTCACAACCGGTCGGATCGCCTACCTCGACGAGGGCGAAGGAGCCCCGATCGTGCTGCTGCACGGCGCGCCGTTCACGTCGCTCGGCTTCGTGCGCGTGATTCGCGAGCTGCGGATGCACCACCGTGTGCTCGCCCCGGACCTGCCGGGCTTCGGGTACTCCCACGCGAGCCCCGGCTTTTCCGGTACGCTTGAGAGCCATGCTTCCTTCGTCGAGGAGTTCTGTCGCGCGCTGTCGCTCGAGGGGATCGTCTTCTACCTGAACGACTCGAGCGGAAGCTTCGGCATCGCCGCAGCTGCGCGCATGGCAGGGAACGTCGCAGGGCTCGTGGTCGCCGACACGGTGCCGATTCCGCTCACGGGTCCGGCGTGGGCCGTGAAGCTGATCCTGAAGCACGTCGTCGGCGCACGGCCCACGCGCTGGCTGAATCGGCGCCTGAATCTCTTCGCCTGGCTGGTGGCGACCGTGGCGCCTTGGCTGCGGCCGTTTCCCGCGAGCGAGCGCAGGCTGCTCGTCGAGCAGTTCGACACAGCCGCGAAGCGCGACCGGGTGATCGACCTGTTCGACCAGATGGGGCGCGACGACGCGTTCATGCACCAAACCGCCGCGCTCGCGCGCGAGCGCCTCGCGAAGACGCCGACCCTGATCCTCTACGGACAGTTCGATCCGATGCGGCTGATCGGCGGAGCTGCGCGGTTTCGCCGCCTGTTCCCGAACAGCGTCGTGCGGATCATTCCGCTCGAAGAGCACTTCCCCATCCTCTCGTCGGGCGAACGCGTCGCGCGTTTGGTGCTCGACTGGCTGGCGACCCCACGCTAGCCGATGGAGCACGACGTCACGGTTTTCGAGTCGTGCCGCCCGTCGCTGCTCGCGCTGGCCTATCGGATGCTCGGCGACCTCGGGCGCGCCGAGGACGTCGTGCAGGATGCGTGGCTGCGCTGGGAACGCAGCGAGACCATGGTCGTTGCTCCCGCGGGATACCTCGTCAAGACGGTGACCCGTCTGTGCTTGAACGAGCTCGACTCGGCGCGCGCGCGTCGAGAGGAGGCGCGCAGCGATCGCCTGCCCGAGCCGGTGGCTCTCGAGCGCACGGTGCTCGATCGGATCGACACCCTCGACCGCGTGTCGATGGCATTTCTCGTCCTGCTGCAGCGCCTGACGCCCGATGAACGCGCAGCGCTCCTGCTGCACGAGGTCTTCGAGTTCGATCACGCCGCGATCGCGGAGCTGCTCGAGAGAAGCGAGCCCGCCTCCCGGCAGTTGCTGAAGCGCGCGCGCGACCACGTGGCGAACGAGCGGCGTGCCATCCGCGTGCCGGACGATGTCCACAGGCGTCTGCTGCGCGCGTTCCTGGCCGCGGCGGCAGCCGGCGACGCCGACGCGGTCGCGAGGCTGCTTGCGGACGACGCCGTGCTGATCGTCGATGCCGGGCCGAAGGGAGGCCGCTTCGGGCGCGTGCGAAACCTCCCCGGTCCGCTGCTCGGAGCGGCGAAGGTCGCCGCATTCGTGGCCGCGGTGACGCCCCAGGGCGCCGCGGGACTCGAGACTCGCGAATGCGAACTCAACGGGCAGCCCGCGATGCTGGTGCTGCGCGACGGTCAGCCGCGAACCGCGATCCTGCTGTCCGTCGTCGACGGGCGAATCCGCTTCGTGTTCATGCAGGCCGATCCAGCACGGCTCGGACACGTGACGTAGCGCGGAATGGCGACCCAGGCAGGATTCGAACCTGCGACCTTCTGCTCCGGAGGCAGACGCTCTATCCAGCTGAGCTACTGGGTCGAATGAAAGCTGGTGGGCGATCCGAGATTCGAACTCGGGGCTCCTACCGTGTGAAGGTAGTACTCTACCGCTGAGTTAATCGCCCAAGTGGCGGCTACGTTAGCACGAGCCCCGCGATCATGCGCCGCAGCGCCGCGGCGTGCGTGCGAGCGGTCTTGCGCGGGTTGTCGGACGACGCGCAGATCAGCGCCGCCTCGCCGCAGGCCCCGAGCAAGAGGTGCGCGGCGGCGTCGATCTCGACTGGCGAGGCGCTCTCGCCGAGCGCAGCGGCGACCGCCGCGCGCGTGGTCGCGCCGAAGTACTTGGCGTCGATCTCGCGCCAGCGCTGCCAGCCGATCACCGCGGGCCCGTCGACGAGCAGGATGCGGCGACGCTCCGGCGCGCTGGCCGCGAGCAGGTAGCGCAGCACGGAGTCCGCAATCACGTCGAGCGGATCGCTGAGCTTGCGCGACACGGCGGGCACGGGTGCTGCGGCGAGCTCGGCCTGCACCGCCTCGAGCACGCGCTCGAAAATCGCCTCCTTCGACGCGAAGTGGTGGTAGACCGCGCCCTTCGCCACGCCCGCGCGCGACGCGATGTCGTCGATGCTGGTGCCCGCGAAACCGCGCGTCGCGAACAGCTTGCGCGCCGCCGCCTCGATCGCCCTCGTCGTCGCCTCGGACCGCTCGGCCTGCCGCGCCATCTCCCCTCCTCGGTCGCAGGATCCAGATCATTGACATACCGACCGATGGTCTGTATTTACGGACCGATAGTCGGTTCTACGTTTCTCCCCCAGTGTAGACCGGAGGTACGTGATGAGCGAGTCCCTGGCCGTCTGGATCGCGTTGATCGGTTTCCTCTCCGTCGCTCTCGGCGCCGCGCGCGGAGTGATGCTCCGCTCGCGGGGCTTCGTGCCGCGCGGGCGCAAGCGGGTGGCGAAGCCGCTTCCGCCCTCGCCCGCCGGCGCCGCGACCGCGCGCGATCGGGCGCGGCGAAGCCGACCGCGGGTCGGTTCCGCGCCGGGCGCGGCGCAGCCCGGGCTCGCGCGATGAGCGACGCGCTGCAAGCGCTGCTGGCGTGGAGCGGCGTGCTGCTCTTCCTGCTCGGGCTGCTGACCGGGGTCGCGATCCCGGCCGTGCGCGCACCGCGCATCGCGCTGTCCGCGCACGTGGCCGCGATCGAGAGCGGGCTCGCGCTGATCGCCGTGGGTCTGCTCGGCGCGCGGCTCGAGCTCTCCGCCGGCTGGGCCACCGCGATCGCGCACGGCCTGTGGATCTCGCTCTACGTGCTGTGGATCGGGCTTCTGGTCGGCGCGATCTTCGGCACGGGCAAGACGCTGCCGATCGCGGGCGCGGGCCTGCGCGCGAAGCCGTGGCAGGAGACGACGGCGTTCGCGCTGATTGGCGCTGGGTCGCTCGGCAGCACGGCTGCGGTCGCGGCGTTGCTTTGGCAGTGGAGCTGGCGCAGCGCCTGAGCCCGTGCCAGCGTCAGTGGCTGTGCCCGCGTCTGCGCCGCTGCATTGGGACGGCCCGCCGCTCGAAGCCTGGGACGCGTGGCGTCCCGAGCAAGCCGCGCGCGAGCTCGCCGGCGTGGGCGTGCCGTGGTGCGTGGTCGGAGGCTGGTCGATCGACCTGTTCCTCGGGCGCGAGACGCGCGCGCATTCGGACCTCGAGATTGCCATCGCGCGTACGGACTTCGCGCGCGTGCGCGAGCACCTGGCCGGCTTCGCGCTGCACGCGGTCGGCGACGGCGACGTGCGCGCGCTCGCGGATGGCGAGCTGACGCCCGCCGACAAGCACCAGAACTGGCTGCTCGATCCGCGCGCGAACGCCTGGCGCATGGACGTGATGCTCGAGCCCGGCGACGCGGACACCTGGGTGTTCCGGCGCGATGAGCGCATCCGCGCGAAGCGCACGCAGATGGTGGCCCGCACGCGCGACGGCATCCCCTATCTCGAGCCGCAGGGCGCGCTGCTCTACAAGGCCAAGGCCCTGGTCGCGAAGGACCAGGCCGACTTCGCGGCCGTCGCGCCGCGGCTCGCGCCGTCCGCGCGCGCCTGGCTGCGCGACGCGCTCGCAATCATCCATCCCGGCCACGCTTGGGGCGCCGCGCTGTCTGGCGGGAAGGGGTGACTAGCTCGGCTGGAACGGGTCGCGGTCCGGCCGCTCGTTGCTGAGTTCGAGCGCGCGCTCCGCGACGGCTCGCGCCGCCTCGTCGATCGTGCCGTAGAGCACGTCCGAGAGCTCGCGCCGCGCGTCGTCGAAGGCTTGCGGGCTGAAGCCCGTGTTGACGCGCGGCTGCAGCGCGAAGACGTGACCTCGGTTCACTTCGCGCGTGTTGACCCCGCCTGCGGGCGCGGGCGTCGGCGCAGGACGCGGCGCGGGCTTCGCGAGCGCGGGCTTCGCGAGCGCGGGCTTCGCGAGCGCGGGCTTCGCGAGCGCCGGTTTCACGACGGGCTTGGCCGCCGGCTTCGGCGCCGGCTTGGCCTTCGCCGGCGCAGCCTTCCGCTTCGCAGCGGTTCCCTTCTTGCTGCTCGCGGGGGCGGCTTTCCTCTTGGCCCTGGCCCGCGTGGGAGCGCTGCGCTTCGCGCTCGACTTGTTCGTTGCCGCCTTCTTTCTGCCCCCCACCCTGGCCGCTTTGCGGCTCTTCATTTTCGCTGCCATGACCAAGACTGTAGTCGCTCGCGCGTCCGGGGCACTCCCCCGCTCTGATCCGCCTCGATGCGAGTTGACGCGACCGAGACATCATTCGCCGCTCTGTCGACAGCGCGCCACGGCGGGCTTCGAGTAGCGTTGGGTCATGAGGATCCTCAACGACCCCCGACTGGAAGCCCTGCTGGACCGTCTCCACGCCCAGAGCAGTGCGCAGAACGAAGCCCTGATGCACTTCTTCGTGCAGCGCATGCGCGACGGCGATCTCGACTGGCGGCAGTTCGACGCGAAGACCGACCAGTTCATGCGCGACAAGTTCGTCGCGCTCGACCGCGACAAGGCCGAGCTCTGCTACACGCTGTGCCGCGCGCTGCGCGCGAGGCGCGTGGTCGAAGCCGGCACCTCGTTCGGCGTCTCGACGCTGTACCTCGCGGCGGCGGTGCGCGACAACCTGCGCGACGACGGCGGCAGCGGGCACGTGGTCGGCACCGAGTACGAGCCCGAGAAGGCCAAGATCGCGCGCGGGCACTTCGCAGAAGCGGGCCTCGCCGACTGGATCGACCTGCGCGAGGGCGACCTGCGCGAGTCGCTGAAATCGATCGACGGTCCGATCGACTTCATGCTGATCGACATCTGGACGCCGATGTCGCGCCCCGCGCTCGAGCTCGTCGCCCCGCACTTGCGCCGCGGCGCGATCGTGATGTGCGACAACACCACGCAGTTCCGCGAGCCCTACAAGGACTACTTCGAGTTCGTGAACGATCCGAAGCACGAGCTGCGCACGCTGACGCTGCCGTTTGAGGGCGGGCTCGAGCTCACGGTCCGCGGCTGAAGCTCACTGAGAAATCGTCGCGTGGGGGTAGGGCCCTTCACAGCCTCCTCGCCAGCGGCATAGGATGCTCTGGCATCTGCGGCCTGCTCACGCAGGAGCGTACGACGTTCGCGGGAAAACACTTCCGTGTACGGAACGCGTCGTGTCTGCCCGCGCCGATCTAGACGCGGCTGCCGATCTGGATCGGCGGCACGGCGAGAAGCGCATGCTTCACCTCGCCGCGCGCTACGCCGACGGGTGGAACGCCGCCTACGTCTCGCCGGTCGAGTTCAAGCGCCTGTCAGGCGTGCTCGACGACTGGTGCGCGAAGGCGAGGCGCGACCAGAAGTCGATCACGCGCACCGTGAATCTGTCGTTCCACCTGACGAGGGACGCCGCGCTCGCGGAGGGCGTGGAGCAGGATCTGCGCGCGGCCTGGCCCGACCGCCGAGCGCATGCTCTCCGGCTCGCTCGTCGGCACGCCCGATCGCACGGCGGAGCGGCTGGCGCAGTACGCCGCCGCCGGCGCGAGCGACATCAAGTCGCGCTGCGGGCGTCGTGGGACGCGGAGGCGCTCGACGCGTATGTCGACGAGGTGGTGCGGAAGGCGCGCGCTCAGTCCGGCTGACGAGGACGGCGGCCACGCACCGGCCAATCGATCACGTGCTGCAGCGTGTAGGAGCCGGTCAACCGTACCTCACGCGACCGCGTGTAGTAGCCCTCCCACCACTTCGCGGACTGCCAGATCGCCTCGGGGCAGCTTGCGCGCGTCTCCAGGCCGGGAGTGAGATCGAAGCGCAGCGAGGCCGTGACGAACTCGAGCATGATCGCCGAGGGGATGCCGACGTTCTCGTGCAACGGATTGCCCGCTCCGCTCACGCCCCACAGGAATCCCAGCCACTGCAGCACGAACCGCAGAGCGTCGAGCGTCGGGCGGGTCTTCTCGAACCGATCGACGGCCGCCCTCACGTCGTCCGCGCCGAGCGGCAACGAGAACACCGCGATGTTCGGAAACTCCGCCGCGCTGCGGAAGCGCCGGAGCGGCGTGTCCTGACGCCCGTTCCGCGGGGTCGGAAAGTCAAAGCCCTGCTCGGGATCCAGCGGAACCTCGACCACGGTTTCGCTCGCCACTCCGTTCGTGAGCAGGCCCACGTGCGACCAGTGGCTGGGCGTCAGGTCGTGGCGCATGTGCGACTGCGCGACGCGCAGGCGAAACGACATCGCGTCGACGCCTCCGAACAGGACGACGCTAGGCTGCCCCTTCGCTGCCCGCTTCGCCAGCCATTGAAGGTTGTCTTCGCGCTGCGCCCGAACCACCTCTCGAAAGCTGTCACTCGGAGTCTGCGCGCGCGAGGCAATCGTTCCGGCCATCTGAAATCTCCATGAGCTCTAGCGGAGCTCAAATCTCGCGATCTCGTGCGGTGAGACCGCGTCGATGTGCAGAATCCAGGTTCTGACCTCGACGCGAACTCCCGTGCCCTGCCGGAAGAAGGACAGCACGCTGACGTGATCCCCTCGCTGTCCGACGGTGCCCTCTCTGTTCTCGAACTCGAAGTGCTTGTCCCCCGCGAAGTATGCGGGCGGGTCCTTGGGATCGGAATGGAGAGGCCACTGTTCCTTGCTTCCGAAGATCCTCTTCGCGCTAGCCCAGCCCTCCCGGATCGGGTCGACTCCAGCGACCTCCACCAACGACATCGGCGAGGAGATCACCTCCGCCAGATTGAGCCGCTCGCCCACCCGTCGAGCCAACGCCACGCGGCCGTAGTGGACGTCACCGGTAAGGAGCAGGAGCGGGCGATCGCTCTCCGGAAGTCGCTTGAGTTCTGTCGTGAGGGTCGGGTAGTCGAGATAGTCCGCCAGCGCGTAGTCGCTCCATTTTCCTTGCACGGATCCGGTCGCCTCGTCCAGGAAGGATTGACCGGCCGCCACCACACCGATCGCGTCGCGCCGGGTGATGATGTTCGACACCCAAGCGTGGAGCGTGCCCGCCTCCCCCGGAAGTGCGTTTCCGGGGTGGTTCTCTCGCAACGAGCGCGTGTCTGCGAGGAAGAACGCGAGCGGCTCGACCTCGAACTCCTGCGGCTTACCGTGCGGGCTCGAGGCTTGAAACGCCTCGTAGAGCCGTCGAGCCGCGCCCGCCCACAGAACTCTGCCCGCCCGGGTCCACGTGTTCGAGGCGAGCGAGAAGGCCTCTGGGTAGTTGTTCCAGTACTCGTGATCGTCGGGCAGGAACGCGGCGGGTGCGGCCTCGAGCAAGCCGGACAGATAGCCCGGCTCGATGAAGTTCCGTACGTAGTCGTCCTCGAACCGCTGCTCCAGCCAGGCGCTGTCGTCCTCGAAGGGTTCGAAGGTCGGAAGGTCGAGGTAGACCTGATCGCCCAGAAAGAGCGAGAGATGCGGGCTACGCGTTCCCGATTGAGCGATCACCGATCCGATGAAACTGGCGATTCCTGGGTTCCGCTGCGTTTTGTAGTGAAAGCAGGAGGCCACGAGGACGTTCAGAGGGCTGCCGTCGTCGGGCACTCGAGCGGGAGTCGTTCGCGTGTGGAGAACGGCGGTCTCGTCCCCTGCCGTCACCGAGATCCGATGTATGTGCGCTGGATTGACTCCCGTGACCTCGAACTCGCCGGTGAAGACACGACCGCCGGGTCTGACCGCCGTGAGTGCCCGCACCGCTTGCGGCGAGCCCGACGCGCCCGGAGTGCTCCACGACAGAGTCGGCGCGACCGACTGATCCGACAACACACCCAGCCACAGGCGAATCTTCGCCGGATCTTGAGCGACTCGTGGATAGAGGCGAACCGGCATCCGATCTGCTCGGACCGGATCCTCGCATATCTCGCGGGTGATGGTGCTGAAGATTCAGTGTGCGGCCGGCTAACTCGCGGTCGCCACCGCCTTCGCCCAACGACAATCCGGCTTGCCGCTCGGTGAGCGCTCGATCTTCAGCCTTGAGCCCAATCCTAGCCCCTGAAAGGCCCGATCGTTCGTCGGAGAGGACGCTACAGAACATCCCTTGCCGGAACGCCCGGCGAAAACCGCGTTTGTTCTTCCTATCCCCGCCGAACGAGCGGCGGCATCCCCTACCTCGAGCCGCACGGCGCGCTGCTCTTCAAGGCGAGGGCCGTGACCGCGAAGGACGAGATCGACTTCGTAGCCCTCGCCCCGGGGGCCGCGCGCTAGCGGGCGCTCGTCTTCTTCCGCACCGCCGCGCCCACGAACGAGCGGAACAGCGGGTGCGGGTCGAACGGGGTGGACTGGAACTCGGGATGGAACTGGCAGGCCAGGAACCACGGGTGGTCGGCGAGCTCGATGATCTCGACGAGCTTGCCGTCGGGCGAGGTGCCCGAGATCACCACGCCCGCGTCCGTGAGGCGCCCGTGGTACGCGGGGTTCACCTCGTAGCGGTGGCGGTGGCGCTCGGAGACCTCGGTCCTTCCGTAGGCGCGCGCGGCGATCGTGTCGGGCACGACCTTGCACGGGTACGCGCCGAGGCGCATCGAGCCGCCGGTCGCGGCGCGCGTGCTCTGGCCTGGCATGAAGTCGATGATCGGGTGCGGGGTCTGCGGATCGACCTCGGTCGAGTTGGCGCCGGCCAGGCCCGCGAGGTTGCGCGCGGCCTCGATCACGGCCATCTGCAGGCCGTAGCAGATGCCGAAATACGGGACCTCGTGCTCGCGCGCGTACTGGATCGCCTGGATCTTGCCCTCGGCACCGCGCGCGCCGAAGCCGTGCGGCACCAGGATTCCGTCGACGGTGGTGATCGCGTCGAGCGCGCTGCCCTCGAGCTTGTCGGAGTCGACGTACTCGATCTCGACCACCGCGCCGTGCGCGATGCCCGCGTGCGCGAGCGCCTCGTTCAGGCTCTTGTACGACTCGGTCAGGTCGGTGTACTTGCCGACCATCGCGATCCGCACGCGCTGCTCGGGATTCTTCAGCACCGCGACCACCCGCTCCCAGCGCTCCAGGTTCGGCTGGCCGGTCCAGATGTTCAGCTTCTGGACGATCGCGTCGTCGAGGCCCTCGCTGTGAAACACCAGCGGCAGCTCGTAGATCGTGTCGACGTCCTTGGCGGTGATCACGGCCTCTTCGTCGACGTCGCAGAACAGCGCGAGCTTGCTCTTCACCGAGCGCGGCAGGTAGCGGTCGGTGCGGCAGAGCAGGATCTCGGGCGCGATGCCGATCGAGCGCAGCTCCTTCACGCTGTGCTGCACGGGCTTGGTCTTGAGCTCGCCCGCGGTCGAGACGTAGGGCACGAGCGCGATGTGGATGTAGAGCACGTTCTCGCGCCCGACGTCGGAGCGGAGCTGGCGGATCGCCTCCAGGAACGGCAGCGACTCGATGTCGCCCACGGTCCCGCCGACCTCGACGATCAGCACGTCCGTGCGCTCGCCGGCGAGCGACAGCACGTGCGCCTTGATCGCGTCGGTGACGTGAGGGATGACCTGAACCGTGGCGCCCAGGTACTCGCCGTCGCGCTCCTTCTGGATCACGCGCTCGTACACGCGCCCGGCGGTCAGGTTGTTCTGGCGCGTCAGCGTGGCGTGCGTGAAGCGCTCGTAGTGACCGAGGTCGAGGTCCGTCTCGGCGCCGTCGTTGGTGACGTAGACCTCGCCGTGCTGCAGCGGGTTCATCGTCCCCGGGTCGACGTTCAGGTACGGGTCGAGCTTCAGGAAGTTGACCCGCAGCCCGCGGGCCTCGAGCAGCGCCCCGATCGCGGCAGAGGACAGACCCTTGCCGAGCGACGACAGCACGCCCCCCGTTACGAAGATGAACTTGGTCTCGCGCTTCATCGCATCGCTCCGGCTTGGGGGCACGGGCCATCGGAGAGATACGTCAGGATCGCCGACTCGTAAAGGCCGACTTCCGGAGGGCTTCCTCGACGCGGGCCACGTCCTCGGGCGTGTCGACTTCGAGCGCGCGGTGCGCGACGGTGGGAACGGCGATTTCGAAGCCGTGTTCGAGCGCGCGCAGCTGTTCGAGCCGCTCGCGCTGCTCGAATTCCGTGCGCGGAAGGTGCGCGTAGCGCAGCAGGAACTCGCGCCGGTAGGCGTAGACGCCGATGTCGCTCCACACCACCAGGCCGCGCCGGGCGTGCTCGGCCTCGACCCGCGCGCGGTTGAAATAGGGCTGGTCGGGCGGGACGTCCTCGACGATCGGGAGGCGCGTGAAGGTCAGCGCGCGGTCGCGCTCGTCGACCACAACCTTGCCGCGGTTGGGGTCGAAGCGGTCCTCGGGCCGGTCGAGCGGGGTCTTCAGGGTGCCCATCATCAGGCTCGGGTCGGCGACCAGCGGCGCGACCAGCGCCGCGATGGTCTCGATCTCGACCAGCGGCTCGTCGCCCTGCACGTTGCAGACGATCTCGTCGGAAAGGCCCGCGGCGACCTCGGCCAGCCGGTCGGTGCCGGTCGGGTGGTCGGGCGAGGTCATCACCACTTCGAAGCCGCTCGCCGAGACCACGTCGGCGATGCGCCGGTCGTCGGTCGCGACCAGGAAGCGGTCGACTACGCCCGCGTCGCGCGCGGCGGCCACGCGTTCCGCGACGTGCAGGATCATCGGCTTGCCGGCCAGCTCGAACAGCGGCTTGCCGGGGAAGCGGGTCGAGGCGTAGCGCGCCGGGATGATCGCGGTGATCTTCACCGCTTGGGTCCGACCGCTAGCGCTTGGAGTACTGGAAGCGGGCGCGCGCCCCCTTCTGGCCGTACTTCTTCCGCTCTTTCTCGCGCGCGTCGCGCGTGAGCAGGCCCGCGCGCTTCAGCGCCGGGCGCAGGGTCGGATCGTACTTCTGCAGCGCGCGCGCGATGCCGTGGCGGATGGCGCCGGCCTGACCCGCGTCGCCGCCGCCCTTCACGGTGATGAACATGTCGAAGTTGCCCATGTGCTCGACCGTGCGCATCGGCTCCAGGTAATGCATGCGCAGGATCTCGCGCGGGAAGTAGTCCTCGGGGGTGCGGTGGTTGATCTTCACGTCGCCCGTGCCCAGGCGAATGAAGACGCGCGCGGTGGCGCGCTTGCGGCGCCCGGTCGCGTAGAAACGGGCCGACTGTCGCGCCATCGTCATCAGCGGGTCTCCAGGGTCTTCGGGGACTGGGCGGCGTGCGGGTGGGTCGCGCCGGGGTAGATCTTGAGCTTGGTCAGCATGCGCCGGCCGAGCGGCCCCTTCGGCAGCATGCCCTTCACGGCAGCGCGCAGCACGCGGTCGGGGTGGGTTTCGAGCATGCGGCCCGCGGTCACCGTGCGCAGCCCGCCCGTGTGCCCGGAGTGGCGCACGTATTCCTTCTGCTCGAGCTTGCGGCCGGTCAGGCGCACGTTCTTGGCGTTCACGACCACGATGAAGTCGCCCCCATCGACGTGCGGGGTGTAGGTGGGCTTGTGCTTGCCGCGCAGGATCGTGGCCAGGCGCGAGGCGAAGCGTCCGAGCACCTGATCGGCGGCATCGGCGACGTACCAGCTTCGCACCACGTCGGCCTCGCCGATGCTGCGCGTCGGATTCTTCGGATTGGGCAAGGACTTCCCCTACGGCTCGGGAGCGGCCATGGGATATCCGATCGCCCCCGGCGGGTCAAGGCGACCGGGCCGGGGTCGTTCGACTTCCCAGCCGGGCGGCGGCAAAGTGGCGGCCATGGTGTCGATCTTCACGGTTCCCGAGGCCTATGCCGACCCCGAATCCTGGCACGCCGTGGCCGCCCGGCTGCGCCGCGAGGAGCCGGTCTGCCGGGTCGAGGCCCCCGACTTCGCGCCCTTCTACGCGGTCACCAAGCACGCCGACGTGATCGAGGTCGAGCGCCAGCCGGAGCGCTTCCTGAACACCTCCAACTCGATCCTGGCGCCGATCTCGCGTCGCGGGCCGGACGCGATCCTGAAGACGCTGATCAACATCGACGGCGAGGAGCACCGCGCCTACCGCGGCATGACCAACGACTGGTTCAAGCCGGGCAACATCCGGCGCTCGTTCGAGCCGCACATTCGCGAGCTCGCGCGCAAGTACGTGGACCGCATGGCCGAGCTCGGGGCTGAGTGCGACTTCGCGCTCGACATCGCGCGCTTCTATCCGCTGCAGGTGATCATGAGCATCCTGGGCGTGCCCGAGTCCGACGAGCCGCTCATGCTCGACCTGACGCAGAAGATCTTCGGCGCCGACGACGAGGACTTCGGGCCGGGCCGCGCGCCCGAGGCGCTGCGCGCGGTGATCGCGCAGATGATCGCGTACTTCACGGCGCTCACCGCGGACCGGCGCGCGAAGCCGGGCGAGGACCTGGCGTCGGTGATCGCGAACGCGAAGTTCCCCGACGGCCGGCCGCTCGATGACGCGGGCACGATCGGCTACTACGCGATCGTCGCGACCGCGGGGCACGACACCACCTCGAGCACGCTGGGCGGCGGCTTCGAGGCGCTGATCCGCAATCCCGAGCAGCTCGCGCTGCTGCAGCGGGAGCCCGCGCGGATCGAGAACGCCGTCGAGGAGATGATCCGCTGGGTCACGCCCGTGCGGCACTTCCTGCGCCACGCGCAGGAGGACTATCGACTGCGCGGCGTGCAGCTCCACAAGGGCGACGTGCTGCTGATGTCGTACCTGTCGGCGAACCGCGACGAGGACGTGTTCGCGGACCCGATGCGCTTCGACGTCACGCGCGCGAACGCGTCGGAACACCTGGCCTTCGGCACCGGCGTGCACTTCTGCCTGGGCGCGCTGCTCGCGCGCATGGAGCTGCGGGCCTTCTTCGCGGAGCTGCTGCCTCGGCTCGAGTCGATCGAGCTCGCCGGCCCGACCGAGTACACCGCCGCGACCTTCGTCGGCGCGCCCAAACGCATCCCGATCCGCTACCGGTTCAGCGCTTCGTGAATCCGGTCGACGTGGTCGTCGTCGGCGCCGGCCTCGCCGGGCTTTCGACGGCGCGCCGGCTGGTCGCGGCGGGTCTGTCGGTGGCCGTGCTCGAGGCGCGCGACCGCGTCGGCGGGCGGACGCTGAGCCGCCAGATCGGCAAGGCCGTCTTCGACCTGGGCGCGCAGTACATCGGCGCGACGCACGAGCGCGTGCGCGGGCTCACGCGCGAGTTCGGGCTGCGCACCGCGTCCACGCCGTTCAATGGCCGCACGTGGCTCGATCTGGGCAGCGGGCCCAGGAGCTACGGAGGAGCGATCCCCGCGCTGCCGGTGCTCTCGCTCGTGAACCTCCAGCTCGTGCTGAGTCGTCTCGAGCGCTTGCGCAAACAGGTGCCCGCCGCTGCGCCGTGGAGCGCGGCGCGCGCGACGGAGCTCGGCGAGCGCGTGACGCTGAACGCGCCCGTGCGGCGGATCGCGCAGTCGAGGGACGGGGTCGTGGTCGTAGATGATCTCGCCCGAGAGGCGCCCATCGGAAAGCCCCGCGTGAGATGGCTGCGCGCCTGGAGCGGCCGTCCCGTCGACGAGCGACGCCGTGCGGTGTTGCAGGACTTCGCGCACTTCTTCGGACCGGCAGCGGAGAAGGCGGTCGACTATCTGGAGCAGGACTGGACCGCGGAGCCGTTCACCGGCGGCTGCTCGGCCGGCTTTACCATGCCGGGCGCGCTCTCGCACTCGGGCGCCGCCCTGCGCGAGCCGGTCGGCCGCATTCACTGGGCCGGCTCGGAGACCGCGACGGAGTTCTTCGCTGCGATGGAGGGCGCGCTCGAGTCCGGCGAACGCGCCGCACGCGAGCTGCTCGCGCGCGCCCGAGCCCGGGCGCGCGTGACGGCCATCCAGCGATACACCGGGAGCGCCGACGCGAGTGTCACGGCTCCGAGCCCGAGCACGAACGGCTCGCGCCAGACCAGCGCGAGCGCCGAGCCCGAGGTCGCGGCGACGAACGCGATCGGCAGCCACGGCCAGCCGGGCAGCGGCACGCGCGAGGCGCCCTCGCGCAGGCGCAGCCGCACGAGCGCGAGCACGGTCGCGGCCGACGAGAGGCTGAGCAGAAAGCCCGCGTAGCCGAGCAGCTCGGCGAAGCCGCTCGACACGCTGAGCGCCAGCGCGAGCAGGGCCTGCAGCGCGATCGAGGCGCGCGGCACGCCGCCGCGCGCGCGCAGAAACCGCGGCAGCAGGCCGTCCTCGGCCATCTGCGCGTACACGCGCGAGCCCGCCATCAGCATCGAGGAGATCGACGTGACCAGCGCGAACGCGACCAGCGCGGCGAGCGCGCGGCGTAGCGCCGGGCCGCCGAGCGACTCGGCGGCGATCGCGCCGATCTCCGCTTTACCGGCGAGCACCGCGGCCGGCGCCGCGCTCAGGAACACCGCGTTCAGCGCGAGGTAGGCGAGAGTGACGAGCGCGGTCGCGCAGACCAGCGCGCGAGAGAGCCGCGCCGGCTCGCGCAGCTCGCTGGCGACGTAGATCGCGGCGTTCCAGCCCGAGTAGGCGAAGGAGACCCACACGACCGAGAGCGCGAACGCGCCGGGATCGACGCTCGCGGACCAGACGAACGCGTCCGGGATTCGCGCGCCGGCGCCGAGCGCGCCGATCGCGACGAAGGCCGCAATGCCCGCGAGCTTGAGCGTGACCGCCGCGTTCTGCAGGCCGACACCGACCCGTGTACGAAGGGCGTGCGCGAGCGCGCAGACCGCGATCGCGAGCGCGCCGAGCCACGGCGCCCCGGCCGAGCGC
This sequence comes from Myxococcota bacterium, assembly GCA_040902485.1. Classification (GTDB taxonomy): domain Bacteria; phylum Myxococcota_A; class UBA9160; order SZUA-336; family SZUA-336; genus VGRW01. The sequence continues at coordinate 61,769 of JBBDXF010000038.1, forward strand.
CCGAGCGCCGCGTCGGCGTAGGCCTGCACGCCCAGCGCGGCGAGCGCGATCGGCGCGCTGAAGCCGGCGACCAGCGACACCCAGCCCGCCAGGAATCCAGCCAGCGGCGACACCGTCCGCGAGAGCAGTGCGTACTCGCCGCCCGAGAGCGGGAGGCGGCGGCCGAGTGCGCCATAGCAGAGCGCGCCGCCGGTCGCGATCGCGCCGCCGACGGCCCAGGCGAGCAGCACCGGACCCGGCTCGCCGAGCTCCGCCAGCGCGAAGCCCGAGACCGTGAACGCCCCCGAGCCGACCATGTTCGCGACCACCAGCGCGCCGGCGCTCCACGCGCCGAGCTGCCGCGTCACGGCGCGCGGTCGGCGCTCGGCTTGCGCAGGACCAATGCGTAGCTGTCGGGTCCGAGCCAGCCGGTGTCCCAGTCTTCGATCACCCGCACGGTCTCGAAGCCGGCGGCGACCAACTCGCGCAGCGCGGCGTCGATCTCGATCCCGTGCTCGGTGCGCTCCTCGCCCACGCCCTCGGGCGCGAAGGGAACCAGGTACCAGGTGGGTGGAAAGTCCACGATCACGAGCAGCCCGCCGGGCTCGAGCGCGCGCAGCAGGTCGCGATCGAGTGCGGCCGGATCGGTCAGGTGGTGGTAGACGTGGCGCATGAACACCGCGCGACAGCAGCCTTCGGGAAGCCCGGTCGACGCGAGCTTCGCCTCGAGCACCTGCACGTTCGCGAGCCCCGCCTCCCTCGCCTCGGCCGCGCTCTGGTCGCGCTTTTCGCTCTCGATCTCGGTCGCGTAGACGCGCCCTTCGGGACCGACGCGCCGCGCGAGCTCGACCGTGAAGTCGCCGTCGCCCGCGCCGATCTCGGCGACCGTCATGCCGGGCGCGAGCCCGAGCAGGCTCGCCGTGCGCTCGAACTCGCTCTCCGCCGCGGCGGAGGACGCGAGCAGGAACGTGGCCGCGACGGCGAAGCGCAGGCGGACTCGAAGTCTACGGATGGTTGGATTCGTCATGCGCGGAGCTTCGCGCGCGCGCGTTTCCGCCCCGCGTCGCGCGTGCAAAGCTGTGTAAAGCGCGCTTCAGCCGGACTCGGACTCCGGGTAGTGGACCCGCACCAGGCACAGCCCTTGCGCGGGCGCGGTGGGCGCGGCGTTCGCGCGCTCGCGCGACTCGAGCACTTTGGCCATATCCGAGACGGGGCGCCGGCCCTGCCCGACCTCGACCAGCGTGCTCGCGAGGTTCCGCACCATGTGGCGCAGGAAGCTGCGGCCGTCGGCCTCGATGCGGACCTCGTCCTCGTCCGCGAACACGTCGAGCCGGTGCAGCGTGCGCCGCGGGCTCATGTCCTCATCGACCCCGCCGGGCGCGCCGCGGAACGCGCTGAAGTCGTGCGTACCAACGACGCTCGCGGCGGCCTCGGCCATGGCCGCGACGTCGAGCGGAAAGCGCATGTGCCAGGTGAAGCGCGTACGCACGGGGCTCGGCTCGGGCCGGTTCAGGATCCGGTACAGGTAGAGCTTGCCCGAAGCGTTGTGGCGCGCGTGGAAGTCGTTCGGCGCCACGCGCACGCCGAGCACCGCGACGTCGCGCGGCAGCACCGCGTTCAGCGCGCGGCCGAGCGCGGGCGGCTCGAGGCGCGTCTCGCAGTCGAAGTGCGCCACCTGGCCGATCGCGTGTACGCCGGCATCGGTGCGTCCGGAGGGAGTCACGCGCCGCGACTCACCCGTGATCTCGCGCAGCGCCTCCTCGACCACGCCCTGCACGCTGCGCCCGCTCGGCTGGACCTGCCAGCCCGAGAAGTCGGTGCCGTCGTACTCGAGCGTGAGCCGGAAGCGGCGCACGCTCAGGTCGTGAGCGCCTCGGCCGCGCCGACGACTCCGAGCGCGGCGCCGAGGCGCAGATCGTTCAGCGCCACCACGAACGCGAGCCGCTCGCCCGCGGCGCGCACGCGGCCGACGGCGGCGTCGTCGTGGCCGAGCGAGCCGCGCGGCGTGGGCAGCTCCTCGTCACCGAGCATCCCGATTCCCTTCTGCTCGGCCCACAGCCCCGTCGCCTCGTCGAGCGTGACGGGCCTGGCGAGCTCGGCGTGCACCGCCGCGAGGCTTCCGCCTAGCGTCGGAATGCGCACGCGCGTGAGCTCGATCGGGAGCTCGCTACTTCGGAGCAGCCGGCGCAGCACCGCGCGCAGACGCTGCTCGTCGGTGGTCTCGCCGTCCGCCTCGATGTTTCCGATCTGCGGCAGACAATCGAACGCGAGTGACTGCGAGAAGATCTCGGACTCCGAGCGCTCGCCACTCATGCGGTTCAGGACCTGCACGGTGTGATCGGTCAGCTCGCCGACGCCCGCGATACCCGCGCCCGAGGCGGATTCGAGCGTGACCGCGGTGACTCGGCGCAACAGGCCCGCGGCGCTGAACGGCGCCAGCGCGAGCGCGATGCCCGTGGTCACGCCGCGCGGCACGGCGACGAGGCGCGGCCGCGTCGGGCCCGCGGGCAGCGCCGACAGGCCCGGCAGCCAGAGCGGCACCTCGGGATCGAGCTCGAGCGCACCGGTCACGTCGATCACGCGCGCGCGTCCCTTGCGGATCGCCGGCAGCAGGCCCGAAAGCAGGCCGGGCGCCGCGCACAGCACCAGGTCGCAGTCGGCGAGCTGATCGCCGCGCGCGCGGGAGACCTTCACCGAGCCGTCGCGGAACTCGATCTCGTCGCCCTCCGAGTCCGCCGACGCGCACGCGATCAGCTCGCGCACGGGGAAGCGGCGCTCGTCGAGCACCTGCAGGATCTCGGCGCCGACCGCTCCGGTCGCTCCGAGCACCGCCACGCGGAAGCCCGCGCTCGCCATCAGCGCAGCGCCTCACGGACCTGGTGGCCCATCTCGCGCGTGCCGACCAGCGTCATGCCCGGGCCCGCGCCGAGATCGCCCGTGCGAAAGCCCTTGTCGAGCACGACCTCGACGGCGCGGCGCACGCGCTCGGCCAGGTCCATGCGGCCGAGCCCGTGCTCGAGCAGCAGCGCGACCGACAGGATCGCCGCGAGCGGGTTCGCCTTGTCCTGGCCGGCGATGTCGGGCGCGCTGCCGTGGATCGGCTCGAACAGGCCGCGACCCTCGTCGCCCAGGCTCGCCGACGGCAGCATGCCGAGCGAGCCCGTGATCATCGCCGCCTCGTCGGAGAGGATGTCGCCGAACAGGTTCGGGCACAGCAGCACGTCGAACTTGGGCGCGTCGCGCAGCAGCACCATGGCGGCCGAGTCGACCAGTTGGTGCTCGAGCCGGACGTCGGGGAACTCGGGCGCGACCTCCCCCACGATCTCGTTCCAGAACGCGCAGACCTCCATCACGTTCGCCTTGTGGATGTTGGTCACGAGCTTCTTGCGCGCGCGCGCGGTGCGGAACGCGACGCGCGCGATGCGCGCGATCTCGTGCTCGTCGTAGACGTCGGTGTTGAGCGCGCGGCGCACGCCGTCCCGGTCGAAGCGGCCGCGCGGCTCGCCGTAGTAGATCCCGCCGGTCAGCTCGCGCACGACCACCAGGTCGACGCCGTCGACACAAGAGCGCTTGAGCGGACTCGCGTCCGCGAGCGCCGGCAGCACCGCCGCGGGGCGCAGATTCGCGTACAGGCCGAGCTCCTTGCGAATGCGCAGCAGACCGCGCTCGGGGCGCGTCGAGGGCGGGAGCTTGTCCCACTTCGGGCCGCCGACCGCGCCGAGCAGCACCAGCCCGCAGGCCTTGGCGCGCGCCACGGTCGCGTCGGAGAGTGGCGCGCCCTCGGCATCGATCGCGCAGCCGCCGATCAGCGCGCTCTCGGTCGCGACGTCCGGCGCGACCATCGCAAGCACCGCGACGGCCTCGGCCGTGACTTCGGGACCGATGCCGTCGCCCGGCAGAACCAGCACCCGGCTCATCTCGCCCGGTGTTCGCACGGGCACCCTACCCATGCTCAGATCCCGCGCAGCGAGGCGACGCCGACCTTGTGGCGCTGCTCGAGCTTGTTGAGCGCGTGCACGTAGGCCTTCGCAGACGCGACCAGCACGTCCGTGTCCGCGGCCTGTCCGATCACGCGCATTCCGTCTTCTTCCAGCGTCACCGAAACCTCTCCCTGCGCGTCGATCCCGCTCGTGACTGCGCTCACCTGGTACTTGAGCAGCCGCGCCTTGCAGCCGGTCGCCTGCTCGATCGCGCTGTAGATCGCGTCGACCGGACCGGTGCCCATCGACGCGACCTTGCGCACGTCGCCCTTCACTTCCATCTCGACGGTCGCGGTCGGGGTCGCGAACGTGCCGGACACCACGTGCATGTTGCGCAGCTTGACGGTCTCTTCGACGCGCAGCAGCTGATCGGTGACCAGCGCCTCGATGTCCTCGTTGTAGACGGTCTTCTTGGCGTCCGCGAGGTCCTTGAAGCGCTTGAAGGCCTGGTTGAAGTCGAGGCGCTCGGGATCGAAGCCGAGCTCGCGCAGGCGCTCGCCGAAGGCGTGTCGGCCGGAGTGCTTGCCCAGCACCAGCTCGGTCGAGGCCCGGCCGACGCTCTCCGGTGTCATGATCTCGTAGGTGAGCTTGTTCGAGAGCACGCCGTGCTGGTGGATGCCCGCCTCGTGCGCGAACGCGTTGTCGCCCACGACCGCCTTGTTGGGCGGCACGGCCACGCCGATCACCGACGAGAGCAGCCGGCTCGACGGGTAGATCTCCTTGCCGACGATGGCGGTGTCGCAGCCGCCGAAGTACTCGCCGCGCGTGCGCAGCGCCATCACGACCTCTTCCATGGCCGTGTTGCCCGCGCGCTCGCCGATGCCGTTCACCGTGCACTCGACCTGGCGCGCGCCGCCGCGGATCGCGGCCAGCGAGTTCGCGACCGCGAGCCCGAGGTCGTCGTGGCAGTGCACCGAAAAGCGCACCTGCTCCGCTCCAGGCACGTTTCGGCGCAGGTGGGAGATCAGCTCCGCGTACTCGAAGGGCGTGGTGTAGCCGACCGTGTCGGGGATGTTCAGGGTGCGCGCGCCGGCCTCGACCGCGCGCGTGCAGACCTCGACCAGGAACTCCCAGTCCGAGCGCGTGGCGTCCTCGCAGGAGAACTCGACGTCCTCGCAGTAGCCGCGCGCGCGCGACACCGCGCGCACGACTTCCGCGAGCACGCGCTCCTTGCTCATGCGCAGTTTGTCGCGCATGTGGATCTCGGAAGTCGCGATGAACACGTGGATGCGCGGGTGCGCGGCCTCGCGCAGCGCCTCCCAGGCGCGGTCGATATCCTCGTTCGAGGTGCGCGCGAGCGCGCAGATGATCGGACGGCGCACCTCGCGGGCGACCGTGCGCACCGCCTCGAAGTCGCCGTCGGAGGCGATCGGGAAGCCAGCCTCGATCACGTCCACGCCGAGCTTCTCGAGCTGGCGCGCGATCACGAGCTTCTCTTCGATGTTCATGCTGCAGCCGGGCGACTGCTCGCCGTCGCGCAGGGTCGTGTCGAAGATCAGGACGCGGTCATCGGACATCGCCGGTCGTCTCCGTCGGAATCTCGGCCTCGAGCACGGCGGGGGCGGACTTCGCCCGGCCTCGCTCCAGCCACCACACGATCGGGCCCGAGAGCAGGTACAGAATGCCGAGCCCGAACAGCATGGGCTCGTGATTCAAGAGCACGATCACGATGAACACGATCAGCGCGACCAGCGCCGAGTAGCCGCGCCGGCCCTCGAGCTTCACCGCCTTGATGCTCGGGTACGGGATCGTGCTCACCATCAAGAGCGCCAGCAACGCGAAGAAGCTCGTGACCACCATGCCGAGCGGGCGCGGGAACGGCGGCGTGATCTCGAGCCAGTGCATGAACCAGACGCTGGCGGCGACCATGCCGCCCGCGAACGTCGAGGCGATGCCCTGGAAGTACTTCGTGGTGGGCTCGTCGGCGCGCGCGTTGAAGCGCGCCAGGCGCAGCGCCGCGCACAGCGCGAACAGCCCGCCGATCAGCCAGCCGCGCGGGCCCAGCGGCGCGAGCGTCCAGTTGTACATCAGCAGCGCGGGCGCGAGACCGAACGCGGTCAGGTCGGAGAGCGAGTCGAACTCGAAGCCGAAGCGGCTCTGCGAGTGCGTCGCGCGCGCGACGCGGCCGTCGAGCATGTCGGTGAACATGGCCAGCACGATCGCCAGCGCCGACTTCTCGAACTCGCCGCGGATCGAGAGCGTGATCGACCAGAAGCCGAGCATCATGCCCGCCGCCGTGATCACGTTCGGCAGCAGGAACACCGCACGGCGTCGGCCACGACGGCTGCCGCGGCGGCGGCGCCTGCGCTCCCGGAACCGCTCGCCCGGATTCATCGGCGCGCCCTCAGTTCCGACTGCGATCGACGAGTCGGGTCTCGCGCAGCCACGGCATCATCGCGCGCAGCTCCTTGCCGATCTTCTCCACCGGGTGCTCCTCGCCGAGCTTGCCGAGCGCGGTGAACACGGGCTTGCCGACGCGCGCCTCCTGCAGCCACTCCGACGCGAAGCGGCCGGACTGGATCTCGGCCAGGATCCGCTTCATCTCGGCCTTGGTCTCGGACGTGACGATGCGCGGCCCGCGCGTCAGGTCGCCGAAGCGCGCGGTGTTGGAGATCGAGTAGCGCATGTTCGAGATGCCGCCCTCGTAGATCAGGTCGACGATCAGCTTCACCTCGTGGATGCACTCGAAGTACGCCATCTCGGGCGCGTAGCCGGCCTCGATCAGCGTCTCGAAGCCCGCCTGCATCAGCGCCGTGAGCCCGCCGCACAGCACGGCCTGCTCGCCGAACAGATCGGTCTCGGTCTCCTCGCGGATCGTGGTCTCGATGATGCCCGCGCGTCCTCCGCCGATGCCCTTCGCGTAGGCGAGCCCGATCTCGAGCGTGTTGCCCGATGGGTTGCGATCGACCGCGACCAGGCACGGCACGCCGCCGCCCTTCGCGTACGCGTCGCGCACCAGGTGGCCCGGACCCTTGGGCGCGACCATGAACGTGTTCACGCCCTCGGGCGGCGTGATGCAGCCGAAGTGGAAGTTGAAGCCGTGCGCGAGCGCGAGGTAGTTGCCGGGCTTCAGGTTCGGCCGGATATCGGCTTCGAACACCTGCGCCATGGTCTCGTCCGGAAGCGTCATCATCACCACGTCCGCGCTGGCCACCGCGTCCGCGACCGACATCACGCGCAGGCCCGCGGCCTTCGCCTTGGCGACCGTGGGCGAGTCGGAGCGCAGCCCGATCACGACGTCCACGCCGCTGTCCTTCAGGTTCAAGCTGTGGGCGTGGCCCTGGCTGCCGTAGCCGAGCACGGCCACCGTCTTGCCTTCGAGACGGGCGAGATCCGCGTCCTTGTCGTAGTACACGCGCATGGCGATGACTCCTTGGGAGGACGCAGATAGCGTTGCATTCCGCGACCTTATCTACGTCCCGGGGGGCGGCGGCTAGGGTATGGGACCGATGCGGGGGTGTAAAGCCAAGCGCTTGGCTTCGGCCTCGGCGCGGCGCAGATAGCGCAGCTCCACGCGCTCTGGGTCCACGGAGAGGCCCGCGGCGTCGAGCCGGGCGCCGAGCCGGCCCACGCTCGCCGCACGCAGGCAACCGGCAGCATCGGGCAGGAACTCCGCGCGCGCGCCCAGACTCGCGGCGAACGCGGCGCGGTGCGGTCCAACACCGCCGCCGAGGAACGCGATCGGCCCATGCGCGGGCAGGCTGGCGAGGAAGTCCGCGATCGAGCTGCACGAGTCCTCGCGCAGCGCGGTTCCGTCCGCGCGGTACAGGCCCGCGTAGACCTCGCCGCGGCGCGCGTCGAGCACCGGCGCGATCGCGCGGTCCTCTACACCGGCCTGCGTCGCCAGCGCCGCGAGCGTGGGCACGGGCACGAGCCGTCGCTCGGTGCCGAACGCGAGCCCGAGCGCGCTCGCCAGCCCGATCCGCAGACCGGTGAACGAGCCGGGCCCGATCGAGAGCGCGATCCGATCCACTTCGGCGAGGGTGCGCTTGCTCTGCGCGAGCAGACGATCGAGGCAAACCAAGAGCGAGGCGGCGTGGCGCTCGCCCGCGTCGAGCCAGGTCTCGGCGATCAGGCGTTCGCCGTCGAACAGCGCGAGCGAGCCGCGCTCCGCGGAGGTGTCGAGCGCGAGCAACACCCGCGGCCTAACCGAGGGTCGAGAAGAACTGCACCACGCCCGACCAGTGGCGCGCGATGTCGTTCCAGAAGGCGACGCCCATCAGCAGCAGGATCAGCGAGAGCCCGACCGTCTGCGCCACGTCGCGCGCGCGCGCCGGCAGCGGGCTGCCCTTGATGCCCTCCGCGGCCGCGAGCACGATCTGGCCGCCGTCGAGCACCGGAATCGGTAGCAGGTTCAGGATCGCGAGGTTCACGCTGATCACGGCCATCAGCCAGACGAACTGCGCCCACGACGTCTGATACGCGTCGGCCGCGATCTCGCCGATGCCGATCGGGCCGGACAGGCTGCTCATGCCGACGTGCCCGGTCACGAGCTGCGCGACTCCGGCCACGATCATCACCAGGATCTCGCCCGTGCGCTCCGCGCCGCGCGCGAGCGCGACGAACGGGTTGCGCACCACCTCGTCCTTGTACTCCGCGCCCTCGTCGGACGGGCCGAGCGAGACGCCGATCCCCCAGTGCGTCTCCGTGCGGCCCTCGACGGACATCGGCCGCTCGGTCGGGGTCGCGTGGAGCGTGAGCTCCTGCTTGTCGCGCACCACCAGCAGCTCGAGCGGAACCCCGCCGCTGCCCCAGATCAGGTCCTTCATCTGCTCGCTGGTGGTCGCGAGTCCCCCGTTCACCGACAGCACCACGTCGCCGGACTGGAGTCCGGCGCGCTTCGCGGGGCTGGTGGGTTCGACCGCCGCGATGCGCACGCCCACCGGCACGAGCCCCAGGGTCGCCGGGGTCGGACTCGCGCTCGGCAGCTCGCGGAGGGTCGTGCGCACGGTCTCGGTCTCGCCGTCGAGCGGCCGCACGAGCTCGACCTCGAGGGGCGCGGAGAGCGTCGCTAGCAGCCGCTCCAGCACGTAGAAGTTCGCGACCGGCTGGCCGTTCACCGAGACGATGCGATCGCCCGTGCGAATGCCAGCCTGCGCCGAGGGTGACGCAGGATCCGTGACCCCGACGCGGGCGACCGGCGCGTGCCAGGAAAGGCCCGCGGCGCCGAAGCCGCCGTCGGCCTCGGGATCGCGCACCAGCTCGACGGAGCGCGTCGCGCCTTCGCGCTCGATCTCGAGCCCGAGCGCCGCGGCGCCGGGCGCCCGCAGCCGCGTCTCGAGATCCTCCCAGCGCCAGATCGGCTCGCCGCCGACGGCGACCACGCGATCGCCCTCGCGCAGTCCCGCGCGCTCCGCGACCGAGCCCGGCAGCACGCCGCCGATGCGCGAGGTGATGGTCGGCACGCCGGCCATCAGGATCGCGGCGATCAGGAACACCGGCAGCACCAGGTTCATGACCGGTCCTGCGAGCGCGATCGCGATGCGCTGCCAGACGGGCCGATGGTTGAACGCGCGGCCGACCTCGTCGGGCGCGAGCGGCTCGCCGGGAATCTCGCCCAGCATCTTCACGAAGCCGCCGAGCGGCAGCGCGGCGACGACGTATTCCGTCTCGCCCACGGTGCGCGTGAACAGCGACGGGCCGAAGCCGATCGAGAACTTCTCGACCTTCACGCCGAGCCACTTCGCCACCGCGAAGTGGCCGAGCTCGTGGATGAAGATCAGCACCCCGAGCAGCAGCACGAACGGGATCACGACGTCGAAGATTCCGGGCAGGTTCACGGGGCGTGCTCCTCGATCCACCGACGCGCGAGCCGGCGGCCCTTTTCATCGACGTCGCGAATTTCCTCGAGCGAGCGGCCGGGCCGGACCGCGACGCTGCCCAATACCTCTTCGGCTACGGAGGCGATGCGCGTGAACGCGAGCTCGCCGGCCAGGAACGCGGCGACCGCGACTTCGTTGGCGGCGTTGAGCGCGGCGGGCGCGGTGCCGCCGGCGGCGAGCGCCTCGAAGGCGAGCCGCAGCGCGGGGAAGCGGCCGAGATCGGGCGCCTCGAAGTGGAGCGCGCCCAGCGCCACCAGGTCGAGCGTCGCCACGTCGTCGAGGGGCAGCCGCTCCGGCATGCCCAGAGTGTAGGAGATGGGGATGCGCATATCCGGCACACCGAGCTGCGCGATCCAGCTGCCGTCCGCGTACTCGACCAGCGAGTGCACGATGCTCTCCGGGTGCACCAGCACCCCTATGCGCGAGGGCTCGAGATCGAACAGCCAGCGCGCCTCGATCACCTCGAAGCCCTTGTTCATGAGCGTCGCGGAGTCGATCGTGATCTTCGCGCCCATCTCCCAGTTCGGGTGCGCGAGCGCCTGCGCCGGGCTCGCGGCCGCGAGCGCCTCGGGCGTCGACAGGCGGAACGGCCCGCCCGAGGCGGTCAGCCAGATCTTGCGCACGGACGCGGAGCTCTGGCCGGCGAGGCACTGCGCGATCGCGACGTGCTCCGAATCAATGGGCAAGAGCTTCGCGCCGCTCGCGCGCGCGGCGTCGAGCACGAGCGGCCCGCCGGTGACCAGCACCTCTTTGTTCGCGAGCGCGACGTCGGTACCGCCGCGCAGCGCGGCGACGACGGGCTCGAGGCCCGCGCTCCCCACCAGCGCCCCGACCACGAGGTCCGCGCCGTGCATCGCGACCTCGATCAACCCCTCCGGCCCCGACACCACGCGCAGCTTCGGATCGCCGAGCGCCTCGCGCACGAGCCGCGCGTCCTCGGCACGCGCGACCGAGACCAGCTCGGGCCGGAACTGCTTGCACTGCTGGATCAGCAGATCGACGGAGCGCCCCGCGGCGAGCGCGACGACGCGCAGCCGGTCGGGGAAGCGCGAGATCACGTCCAGGGTCTGGGTGCCGATCGAGCCGGTCGAGCCGAGCAGCGCCAGCCGCTTCACGACGAGTCTTCCCGCGCCTGGCGGCTGGTGCGTCCGAAGCGACGCTCGCGCTGCTGGAACGCGGCCAGCGCATCGACCAGATCGCTCTTGGTGAAGTCGGGCCAGAGCACGTCGCTCTTCCACAGCTCGGTGTAGGCGATCTGCCAGAGCAGGAAGTTCGAGAGCCGCAGCTCCCCGCCGGTGCGGATCAGCAGGTCGGGTTCGGGCAGGTCGGGCGCGTACAGGTGCGCCTGCACGCACTTCTCGTCGATCGCCTCGGGCTCGATCTTGCCCTGCTCGACCGAGCGCGCGATCGCGCGCACCGCGTCGGTGATCTCCGTGCGGCCGCCGTAGGAGAGCGCGAACACCAGCCGCATCTCGTCGTTGCCCTTGGTGCGCGCGGACAGGTCACGCAGCAGCGTCTGGATGCGCGGCGACAGATCCACGATGCGCCCGATCGCGTCGACGCGGATGCCGTTCGCCGCCAGCTCGTCGGCGTCGCGCTCGAGGTACTCCTCGAGGTAGCCCATGACCGCGTCGATCTCCTCGCGCGGCCGCGCCCAGTTCTCGGTCGAGAACGCGTAGAAGGTCAGCCACTGCACGCCGAGCTCGTGGGCGGAGCGCACCACCGCGCGCACGACCTCGGCGCCGTTGCGGTAGCCGGCCACGCGCGGCAGACCACGGCTCTCCGCCCAGCGGCCATTCCCGTCGGGGATGATCGCGACGTGGCGCGGGATCTTGCTCGCGTCGAGTCGGTGCACCCGGACTCCTCAGACCTTCATCAGCTCGGCTTCCTTCGCGTCGACCGCCTTGTCGATCTGCGCGATGAAGTCGTCGGTGAGCTTCTGGATCTTGTCCTGCAGGTGGCGCGCATCGTCTTCGCCGAGGTCGCCGTCCTTCTGCAGGTCCTTGGCCATCGCGATCGCGTCGCGGCGCGCGTTGCGCACGCCCACCTTGTGGTCCTCGCCGAGCTTCTTGACCTGCTTGGCGAGATCCTTGCGCCGCTCCTCGGTCAGCTCCGGGATCGGCACGCGCACGATCTTGCCGTCCGAGATCGGCGACACGCCGAGGTTGGCCTTGTGGATGGCCTTCTCGATCTCGGAGATCGCACTGCGGTCGAACGGCTGCACGGTGATGAGGCGGGCTTCGGGGGCGTTCAGCTGCGCCAGCTTCTTCAGCGGCGTGGGCGTGCCGTAGTAGTCGACCGAGAGCCCCTCGAGCAGAGCGGGATTCGCGCGGCCGGTGCGGATCTTGCCCAGATCGTGGGCCAGACCCGTGATGCTCTTCTGCATCTCCTGCTTCGCTTCGGAGAGGACCAGCTCGCTGTTCTCGTCGGACATCCCCTTCTCTCCTCCGTCAAGCCGTGACGAGCGTGCCGATGGCCTCCCCGGAAATCACGCGCAGCACGTTCCCGGGCACGCTCATGTTGAAGACCACGATCGGCAGCTTGTTGTCCTGACACAGTGAGATCGCGGTCGAATCCATGACGCCAAGACTCTGGTGCAGGAACTCGCGGTAGCTCACGCGATCGAAGCGCCGCGCGTTCGGGTTCTTCTCGGGGTCCGAGTCGTAGACTCCGTCGACGCGCGTGCCCTTCAACAGCACCTCGCCGCCGATCTCCATCGCGCGCAGCGCCGCCCCCGTGTCGGTGGTGAAGAACGGATTGCCGGTGCCGGCCGCGAAGATCACGATCCGGCCCTTCTCGAGGTGGCGGATCGCGCGCCGCCGGATGTGCGGCTCGGCGACCGACTTGATCTCGATCGCCGACAGCACGCGCGTGTCGACGCCGCACTTCTCGAGCGCGTCCTGCAGCGCGAGCGCGTTGATCACACCGCCGAGCATGCCCATGTAGTCGGCCGCCGTGCGGTTGATGCCCTCGGCCGAGGCGGTGATGCCGCGGATGATGTTGCCGCCGCCGCAGACCACGCCGAGCTCGACGCCCAACCCCGACAGCTCACAGATCTCGCGCGCCGTCTTCTGGATCGTCTTGGAGTCGATGCCCCAGCCGCGCTCGCCTGCGAGGCTCTGCCCCGAGATCTTGAGCAGAACGCGCTTGTAGACCGGTGTCATTCCTCGCCGGCTTCCCCGAGCTGGAAGCGACGGAAGCCGGCGATCCTCGCGCCGACTTCCTGCGCCGCCTTGCTTACGGACTTGTCGGGATCCATCACCAGGCCCTGTTCCAGCAGAACCACTTCCTTGAAGAACTTGGTGAGCCGGCCCTCGATCATCTTCTCGACGATGCTGGCGGGCTTGCCCTCGCCGGCGGCCTGCGCGGCGAGCACGGCGCGCTCCGCCTCGACCACGGCCTTGGGCAGATCGTCGCGCGAGAGGCTCGCGGGGCTGGTGGCCGCGACGTGCATGCACACATTGTGCGCGAACGCGCGCACCTCCGGCTTGGCGGGCGTGTCCGACGCCACCGCGACCAGCGTCCCGATCTTCCCGCCCGCGTGCACGTAGGCCGCGACGAAGCCCGCCGCGGGCGCCTCGAGCCGATCGAGGCGGCGCACGACCAGGTCCTCGCCGAGCTTGGTCACGGCGCTGCTCACGGTGTCGCGCAGCGTCGCGCCGCCGATCTTCGCGTCGAGCAGCGCGTCGACGCCGGAGGGCGCTTTCTCGCACACCGCGTTCGCGAGCGCGTCCGCGAGCGCCGTGAAGTCGTCCGTCTTGGCGACGAAGTCGGTCTCGCAGTTCAGCTCGACCAGCGCGCCCACGCGGCCGTCGTTCGACACCAGCGCGTTCACGCGGCCTTCCGAGCCGGCGCGGCCGACGCGCTTGCTGGCCTTGGCGATGCCGCGCTCGCGCAGGATCTCGGCCGCGCGCGCCGTGTCGCCGCTCGCCTCGGCGAGCGCCTTCTTGCAGTCCATCATGCCCGCGCCCGTTCGCTCGCGGAGCTCCTTCACCTGCGCTGCCGAGATCTCCGCCAAGTCCTGTCTCCCTTCCCGCTACTCGCTCGTCTACGCGAACTTCACGCGGCCGGTGGCTCGGGCGTCGGCTCGGCCTCGGTCTCGACGGCCGCGTCGGCTGCCGCCTCGGCGGGCTCTTCCTCGGGGATCGGCGAGTCGGTGATGCCGAGCACGAAGTCCGCCGCCGCCTCGACGACCTCGCGCCTGCGCTCCTCGGCCATGCGGTCCATGCGCGCGGGCCGGCGCGCGGGCTGCGTGATTTCGACCACGCGCTTGCCGTGCTTGGGCGCGGACTCCTCGGACTCGCGCGCTTCGGAGCGCTGATCGACGATGCGCGCGTTGTGCAGCTCGCGGCCGTCGCGGCAGGCCCCAGCGAGCTTCTCGCAGTAGAGCTGGATCGCGCGCAGCGCGTCGTCGTTTCCGGGGATCGTGAAGTCGACGCCGTACGGATCGCAGTTCGAGTCGACGATCGCGATCACCGGGATGCCGAGCCGTCGCGCCTCGAGGATCGCGATCGCCTCGCGCCGCACGTCGATCACGAACACCGCGTCGGGCACGCGCTCCATGTCGACGATGCCCTCGAAGGCCTTGTGGAGCTTCAGCTGTTCGCGCACCAGGCGCGAGCGCTCCTTCTTCGACAGATCCGACTCCGCCTCGTCGCGGCCGAGCAGCTCATTGAGCTCCTTGTAGCGATCGATGCCGCGCCGGATGGTGCGGAAGTTCGTCAGCATTCCGCCGAGCCAGCGTCGGTGCACGAACGGCATGCCGCAAGCGCGCGCCTGCTCGGCGATGATGTCCTGCGCCTGGCGCTTGGTGGCGACGAACAGCACCGAGCCGCCGCTCGCGACCGTCTCGCGCACGAACTCGAGCGCGTCCCGGAAGCGCGGCAGCGTGTGCTGCAGGTCGATGATGTGGACGCCGTTCCGCTCGCCGTAGATGAACGGCTTCATGGAGGGATGCCAACGGCGGGTCTGGTGGCCGAAGTGAACGCCGGCCTCGAGCAGGTCTCGCATGGAGACGGGGGTCGCGGTCATTGGACGCAGGTGCTCCGTTCTCGGGTTTTGCTTCCGCCCCTCGGCCCATTGCCGCCGCTCATCGTCTCGGGGAAGCCCGCGGGCTTGCGCCGATCCGACCCGGAGCGGACGGGGCGTGATGGATGGCTGGGTCGTATAGCAGAAGAGCCGCGCGGGCTCAACTACAAGTTCCTGGAATCAAACGAAAATCAGCCTCGCCTCGAGCCCGGCGGCAGGCCCAGCGGGAGCAGGTGGCCGAGCTCGTTGAAGGCGCGCAGCGAGAACGCGTAGCCGTCCGCGATCGGCACCGTCACCAGGCGCGTGATCGCCGCCCAGTAGCTCGAGAAGCGCACGAACGCCCAGGACACGGGCTCGACGTCGAGCAGGACCGACAGGATCACCGAGATCGTGCCCTCGTGCGCCACGATCAGGATCCGCCGGTCGTGCTCGGGGGGGTGCCAGAGCCGGAAGCCCGAGTTGTCGTGGCTGCGCAGACCGTGGCTGTCGGCGAGCAGGCCCTCGATGCCGGCCGACACGCGCTCGTACAGGTGGCGGAACGACTCGCCGTCGGGCGGCAGGCCTTCCCACCACTGCTCGAGGTCGCGCGCGCGCGCGCGGGCGAAGAAGTGCTCGACCTCCTCGGCCGTGCGGCCCTCGAGCGACGGCAGGCGCAGCTCGTCGAGCCAGGAGCAGCGCTCGAACTCGACGCCGAGCCTCGCGGCGACGGGGGCCGCGGTCTCGATCGCGCGCTGCAGCGTGCTGGTGTAGCAGGCGTCGAAGCGCGCGCCGGCGAGCGCCTCGGCCAGGGCTTCCGCCTGCAGGCGGCCGTGCGCGGAGAGCGCCGGGTGGTCCACCGCGCGGCCGGCGGGCTCCCAGTCCGGCTGACCATGCCGGACCAGGGCGACCTCGATCACGAGGCAAAGATCCGGAACTGCACCGCCGCGCGCTCGGCGACCAGGGGGCGCGTGTGCTCGGCGATGAAGCGCTGGTGGGCCGGGTGCGAGGCGTAGGTGAGAAAGCCCGCGTGGTCGTCGAAGTCGGCGACGATCGCGAAGTCGAAGTTGCCGGGCACGAGCCCGGCATCGGCGCCAAAGCGGTACGCGCGGAGCTCGGGAATCTGCGCGGGCAGCGTCGCGATGG
The DNA here is from genome assembly GCA_040902485.1 of Myxococcota bacterium. Lineage (GTDB taxonomy): Bacteria > Myxococcota_A > UBA9160 > SZUA-336 > SZUA-336 > VGRW01. Next base: position 77,700 of record JBBDXF010000038.1, read on the forward strand.
CCGCCAGAAGGGCGTCGAGCTGCGCGGCGGTGGTGCCGGGGTGCCAGCGCAGCAGCACGACGTGCCGGAGCATCTTTCGTCCCTCCGACACTAGGTCGTGTACTCCGCGTTGACGCGCACGTACTCGTAGGAGAAGTCGGTGGTCAGCATGCGCGCGCTTCCCGGGCCGCGGCCGAGCGAGATCTCGATCGCGACCTCGCGCTTCTTCATCGCGCGCTCGGCGCGGCGCAGGCCGGCGGCGCCGCCCGAGGGCTCGCCGCTGCGCAGCATCTGTACGCCGCCGATGCGCACGTCGACCTGCGCGGGCTGCAGGCGCACGCCGGCCGCGCCGATCGCCTGTACGATCCGGCCCCAGTTCGGATCGCCGCCGAACAGCGCCGTCTTCACCAGCGCGGAGTTCGCGACGCTGCGCGCGACGCGGTCGGCGTCGGCGCTGCTGCGCGCGCCCGCGACCGCGACCGTCGCGAGCTTGGTCACGCCCTCGCCGTCGCGCGCGAGCCGGTAGCAGAGCTCGCGGCTGATCTCGAGCAGCGCGCGCGCCAGCTCGCCCGCGCGCGCCGAGCCGGCCTCGATCGGGCGGTTGCCGGCCGCGCCGTTCGCGAGCACGAGCACGGTGTCGCTGGTGCTGGTCTGGCCGTCGATGGTGAGCGAGTTGAAGGTCGGCTCGACCGCCTCGCGCAGCGCGCTGCGCAGGAACGACGGCTCGACGGCGAGGTCGGTCACGATGAAGCCGAGCATCGTCGCCATGCGCGGCATGATCATGCCCGCGCCCTTGGCCATGCCGGCCAGCGCCCAGCCGCGTGCGCGGGTGTGCACGAGCTTGGGCTTGTTGTCGGTGGTCAGGATCGCGCGCGCGGCGCGCTCGAAGCCGCGCGCCGAGAGCTGCGCGGCCGCGCGCGGAATGCCCTCGCGCAGCTTCTGCATCGGCAGCGTGCGTCCGATCACGCCCGTCGACGAAACCTGGATCTCGCGCGCTCGCGCGCCGATCGCGCGCGCGACCAGCCGCGTCATCTCGCGCGCGTCGGCCAGCCCACGCGCGCCGTTCGCGACGTTCGAGATGCCGCTGTTCACCACCACCCCGCGCGCGACGCCGCCGCGGATGTGGCTGCGCGAGACCACCACCGGCGCGCCCGGAAAGCGGCTGGTGGTGAAGACGGCGGCCGCGGCCGCGGGTCGGTCCGAGACGATCAGCGCGAGATCGGGTTTGCCGCTGGGCTTGATCCCGCACGCGATGCCCGCGGCGAGGAAGCCCGGAACTTCGATCGCCACGCTAGCCCGCGACCCCGTGACACTTCTTGTACTTCTTGCCCGAGCCGCACGGGCACGGGTCGTTGCGGCCGACCTTCGGGCCCTCGCGCGTGATGGTCTTCTCGACCACCGGCGCCTCCGAAGGCGAGCCCGCGTGCACTTCCTGCAGGCGCCGCGTGTGCGCGGCGCGGCGCGCTTCCTCGGCCGCGCGCAGCTCGACGATGCGCTCCGCCGACGGCAGCTCGATCACCACGCGGTAGAGCTGCTCGACGGCGCGCGCGCCGATCCGATCGAACATCACACGGAACAGCTCGAAGCCCTCCGTCTGGTACACGCGCTTGGGATCCTTGCCCGCGTAGCCCTGCAGGCCGACGCCCTCCTTCAGGTGATCCATCGTGAGCAGGTGATCCTTCCAGAGCTGGTCGAGCGTCTGGAGCAGGATGCCGCGCGCGACGCCGTTGAAGGACGGCGGACGGAAGTCGGCGTACTGGCGCTCGATGTCGGCGAACATCGCGACCTTCTCGTCGAGTCTGGCCTCGACGGCGGCGAGCAGCTTCTCGAGCACGCGCTCGCGGTTCGGCTCCTTGAGCTCGGGCGCGCTCGGATCGAGCGCGATCGCGAACTGGGCCTGCACCTCGCGCACGAAGCCCTCGACGTCGGCGTCGCCCTTGGTCGGGATCGTCACCGCCACGATCTCGGCCGAGAGCTCGGTCGCCAGCTCGAGATACTCCGCGCGCATGTCCTTGCTCGCGAGGATGTTGGTGCGCCAGCGGTAGATGCTCGTCCGCTGCTTGTTCATGACGTCGTCGTACTCGAGCAGGTGCTTGCGGATGTCGAAGTTGCGCACCTCGACCTTGCGCTGCGCGCGCTCGATCGCGCCGGACAGCATGCGCGCCTCGATCGCCTCGCCCTCTTCCATGCCCAGGCGCTTCATCAGCCCGGAGATCCGGTCGGCGCCGAAGATGCGCAGCAGGTCGTCCTCGAGCGACAGGAAGAAGCGCGACGAGCCGGGATCTCCCTGGCGGCCGGAGCGCCCGCGCAGCTGGTTGTCGATCCGCCGCGACTCGTGGCGCTCGGTGCCGAGCACGTGCAGCCCGCCCGCCGCGACCACCTTCTCGCGCTCCTCGAGACAGGCCTGCATGAGCTTGTCGAACTCGTCCTTGTTCTCGGGCGCGTCGGGGTCGAGCCCGCGCGCGCGGATCATCATGATCGGATTGCCGCCGAGCACGATGTCGGTGCCGCGGCCCGCCATGTTGGTCGAAATCGTGACCGAGCCGTAGCGGCCGGCCTGCGCCACGATCTCGGCCTCGCGCTGGTGCTGCTTGGCGTTCAGCACGTTGTGGCGGATGCCGCGGTTCTTCAGCTTCGCCGCCACCGTCTCGCTGGTCTCGATCGCGATCGTGCCGACCAGCACCGGCTGGCCGCGCTTGTGGCAGTCCTCGATGTCGTCGATCACGGCCTTCCACTTCTCGGCCCTGGTGCGATAGACGACGTCCTCGTGGTCCTTGCGCACCATCGGTCGGTGCGTCGGCACGACCACCACGTCGAGCTTGTAGATGCTCGCGAACTCCTGCGCCTCGGTGTCCGCGGTGCCGGTCATGCCCGCGAGCTTCTGGTACATGCGGAAGTAGTTCTGGAACGTGATCGACGCGTAGGTCTGGCTCTCGTTCTGGACCTTGACCTTCTCCTTGGCCTCGACGGCCTGGTGCAGCCCGTCGCTCCAGCGCCGGCCCTCCATCAGCCGGCCGGTGAACTCGTCGACGATGATGACCTGGTCGTCCTTGACCACGTAGTCGACGTCGACCTTGTAGACGATGTGCGCGCGCAGCGCGTTCTGGACGACGTGCAGCGTCTCCATGTGATTGGGCGCGTACAGGTTGTCGACGCCGAGCAGGCGCTCGACCGCGACCACGCCCTCCTCGGTGAGCTGCACGGAGCGCGCCTTCTCGTCGAGCGAGAAGTGGTCCTTGTTCTCGATCAGGCGCGGGATGATGCGATCGACGCGGCGGAACTTCTCCGGGTCGTCCTCGACGGGTCCGGAGATGATCAGCGGGGTGCGCGCCTCGTCGATCAGGATCGAGTCGACCTCGTCGACGATCGCGTAGTTCGGCGAGCGCTGCACGAACAGCTCGAGCGCGGGCTTCATGTTGTCGCGCAGGTAGTCGAAGCCGAACTCGTTGTTCTGGCCGTAGGTGATGTCGGCCGCATAGGCCTCGCGCCGCTCGGCGTCCGACATGCCGTGCACGATGCAGCCCACCGACAGACCCAGCGAGCGGTGCACCGCGCCCATCCACTCCGCGTCGCGGCGCGCGAGGTAGTCGTTCACGGTCACCACATGCACGCCTTTGCCGGTCAGCGCGTTCAGGAACGAGGGCAGCGTGGCGACCAGCGTCTTGCCCTCGCCGGTCTTCATCTCGGCGATCTTGCCCTGGTGCAGGACCATGCCGCCGATCAGCTGCACGTCGTAGTGGCGCTGCCCGAGTGTGCGCTTGGCCGCCTCGCGCACGATCGCGAACGCCTCGGGCATCACGACGTCGAGCGACTGGCCGGCGGAGACGCGGTCGCGCAGCTCGCGCGCCTTGATGCGCAGATCATCGGCCGAGAGCGGCGCGTAGCGCGATTCGAGCTCGTTGATGCGCGCCACGGCCGGCCGCAGCGACTTGATCAGGCGCTCGTTGGCCGAACCGAAGATCTTCGTGGCGAACTCGCGAATGGGAGTCTCCCGGGGCGGGCGGGAGTATAAGGAAGGGCCTGTCCGCGGGCCACGGAAACACCCGCCAGCGGGCCGGAATCAGCAAGCGCGGCGGTCGTTCGGGGGGAGGCGCAGCGCGCGGCCGCCCGCGCGCGGAGCCGCAAGCGGCGAAGCCGCGCGCAGCGAGGCGAAGCCGCGCGTAGTCAATCAGTCCAGGATGTAGTTGCGGGGATTGACGGCCTTGCCGTTCACGAGCACCGCGTAGTGAAGGTGCGGGCCGGTGCTGCGGCCGGTCGAGCCCATCAGGCCGAGCTGCTGGCCGCGCTTCACGCGCTCGCCCGGCTTCACGAGCAGCTCCTGCATGTGGCCGTAGACGGTCTCGACGCCGTAGCCGTGGCGCACCTTCACGGCGTTGCCGAGCGAGCGCTTGGAGGTGGCGTAGATGACCTCGCCGTCCGCGGGCGACAGGATCGGCGTGCCCGTGCGACCGGCGATGTCGAGCCCCTTGTGGAACTCGCGGCCGCCGGTCTGCGGCGACGTGCGATAGCCGAACGACGAGGTGATCCAGCCGTGGGTCGGCGAGATCGAGGGCGTGTGCACCAGTCGCACCGCCTGGTCCTCGAGGTGCGTGATCAGGCCCTGCAGGCTCTGCTCCTGCGCGTCCGCCGCGTCGGCCAGCGTCTCCAGGCCCTCGCGGATGATCTCGTGGCGCTTCGCGCGCGACAACCACGACACGTCGTCCGCGTCGAGCAGCTGTCCGTCCGTGCCGCCGATGCCGGGCAGCGGCAGCGGATCGGCCGGGTCGAGGTTCGTGATCACGCGGAGCTTGCGCTCGAAGCCGTCGATCTGGCCGAGCTTGGTGGAGATCGTCTCCATCTGCTCCGCGTAGGTGTGCAGCTCCTTGCGCTGCGCGGCGGTCTCGCGACGCAGCCGCTCGAGCTCGGACAGGCTGACGCGCACGCGCACGTAGTCGACCGACAGCACGAGCAGCGCGATCGCGACGCCGACACCGGCGAGCGACGCGCGCTTGATCGATACACGCGGCACGTGAAAGCGGCGGATCGAGCCGGTGCCTCCCGGCACGATCATGAACGTGACGACATCGTCCTGCTTCGGCGCGCTGGGGTTAGACACCGGCGTGGCTCCCCGAGGCCGCCGCGTCGAGCCACACCTTCAGCACCAGCTTCCCCATGCGCAGCTCGTCACCGTGCGCGAGCTGCTTTCGGTGCTCGCGGGTTCCGTTCACGAGCGTGCCGTTCGTGCTGCCCAGGTCCTGCACGAACGCCTCCAGCCCGTCGTAGCCGAACAGCGCGTGCGCGCGCGAGATGGTGGCCTCGTTCAGCACCAGGTCCGCGTTGCGACCGCGGCCGATCACGGTGCTGGGGCGGTCGAGCTCCCACTCCAGGCCCTCGTAGAAGCCGCTGTCGATGCGCAGGCGCGTGCGCTGCGCCGCCGGCGGCACCGCCTGATCCGCGTTCTGGGCTCTCGAGTCGGCCACGTTGACGCCTCCCGTGCAGCCAGGGCGGATTCCTGCCCTGTGCACTCGAGAAACGGCATCGGCGAGGCCTACGGAAAGTTGAGGATGCCGGTCACACGGAGCGACCGCGCGCGGGCCGGGACGCGCCCAGGAGCTCGCGCGCGTGCGCGCGCGCAGCGTCGGTGACACGCCCGCCGCCCATGCGCGCGAGCTCATCGACGCGCGACTCGCCCTCCAAGCGCTCGACACGTGTGAGTGTTCGGCCGCCGCGCACGGACTTCACCACCCTGTGATGCGCATCACCGAGTGCCGCCAGCTGCGGCAAATGCGTGATGCAAATCACCTGATGGCGGGAGGCGAGCGTGCGCAGGCGCTCGCCGACGCGCACCGCCGTGCGCCCGCCGAGACCCGCGTCGATCTCGTCGAAGAGCAGAAGCCGGCCGGCGTCGGCCTCACGCAGCACGTTGCGCAGCGCCAGCAACAGACGCGAAAGCTCGCCGCCCGAAGCCGCGTCGCGCAGACGGCCCGGCGTCTCGCCGGGATTCGCCGCGAGCCAGAACGAGGCGCGCTCGCGGCCGGACGGGCCCGAGGGCGGCTCGAGGCCGTCGAGGCCCTTCGCCGCCAGCGCCTCGAACTCGACGTGCAGCGCCGCGCGCCCGAGCTCGAGCGCCGCGAGCTCGCCCGCGACCTCGCGCTCCAGCGTCTTCGCCGCGCTCCGGCGCGCCTCGGAGAGCGCGCGGCTGCGCGCCTCGAGCCGTTCGGCGCTGCCCGCCAGCTCGCGCTCGAGCTCGGCCGTGCGCTCCTCGCCACCGGCAAGGCTCTCGAGCTCCTCGCTCGCGCGCGCGCGGTGCGCGAGCACGTCCTCGAGCGTCGCACCGTAGCGCGTTTGCAGCCGGCGCAGCTCGCCGAGCCGCTGTTCCACCTGCGCGAGCCGCTCGGGATCGGCCTCGAGCCGCGCCGCGTAGCGCGAGAGCGCGAGCGACGCCTCGTCGAGCTCGAGGCGCGCGCGCTCGAGCGCGGCCTCTGGCTCCGCGAGCTCGGGATCGAGATGACTGTGACCGCGCAGCGCGCTCCGCGCATGCCCGAGCTTCTCGCGCAGGCCTTCGTCGCCGTCGAG